>CAVOYV010000008.1:0-237229 GCA_963700855.1 uncultured Actinomycetes bacterium | reverse complement strand
TCCGTACAAGGAGGTGACGGGTTGTTCCCGTTGAAGGCTGTTCAAGATGGTGAGACGCGGGTGATAATCCGGGCCTCTCTGTGGGAAGATGCGCGCCCGCATCCACAGGGCTTCCGAAAGGGGTGGAAGTGACCGAGATCGACGTACGCCTCGAGCGTGTCTCCAAGCACTTCGGGGACGTCGCGGCGGTGGATGACCTGTCACTCGACATCGCCGAGGGCGAGTTCTTCAGCATGCTGGGGCCTTCCGGCTGCGGAAAGACCACGACCCTTCGCATGATCGGGGGGTTCGAGGAGCCGACCTTGGGCACCGTCTACCTGGGGGGGCGCGACGTCACCGACCTTCCCCCGTACAAGCGCGACGTCAACACCGTGTTCCAGTCGTACGCGCTCTTCCCGCACCTCAACGTCTTCGACAACGTCGCCTTCGGCCTGCGTCGCAAGAAGGTCTCGAAGGACGACGTGGATCGGCGCGTGAAGGACGCGATGGCGCCTGGTCGACCTGATCGGCTTCGAGGGTCGCCGACCACCGCAGATGTCCGGCGGCCAGCAGCAGCGGGTCGCCCTGGCCCGCGCGCTCGTCAACAGCCCGAAGGTCCTTCTACTCGATGAGCCCCTCGGGGCCCTCGACCTCAAGCTCCGCAAACAGATGCAACTCGAGCTGAAGCGGATCCAGCAGGAGGTCGGGATCACCTTCATCTACGTGACGCACGACCAGGAGGAGGCGATGACGATGTCGAACCGTCTCGCCGTCATGCGCCACGGGAAGATCGAGCAGCTCGGCCCTCCCGAGGACGTCTACGAGAACCCCGCGACCGAGTTCGTGGCGGGCTTCCTCGGCGCGTCGAACCTGCTCGAGGGTGACGTCAAGGAGACGAGCGACGGCACGAGCACGGTCCAGCTCGACGCGGGCGGGGCGCTCCGGATGCCGTCGGCGCGGATCCCGTCCGACGCGAGCGGTCACATCAAGGTTGGGGTCCGACCCGAGAAGATCTCGATCCAGCGCGGGCAGGTCGAGGCTCCGTCGGACCACAACGCGATCACAGGCACCGTCATCATGAGCACGTACATCGGGGTGAACCACCAGTACAAGGTGGAGACCCCTGGCACGACCATGACCGTGTACGTCCAGAACCTGAAGGCCGAGGACGACCCCCGACAGGGAGAACAGGTCACGCTGACCTGGTTGTTGGAGCACACGTTCGCGGTCACGCCCCAGGAGGGCCTGTCGATGGAGGAGGAGCAGGAATGACGCACGAGCAGCTGTCGCGGACGCCGGAGTTCGCTGCGTCGCTGATGCGGGGGATGACGTCGCGCAGGACGTCGCGGCGCAACGTGATGAAGTACATGGGGATGTCCGTGGGTGCCCTGTCCATGTCCTCCATCCTGGCCGCCTGCGGCGGAGACGACTCCGGTCCCGGGGATCGGGCGAGCCCGCAGGTGCCGGCAACATGCCCGACTACGACGCCGAGCCCGGCACCTCCATGAACTTCGCGAACTGGCCCCTCTACATCGACAAGGCGCGCGTGGACGGCGAGACGGTGTACCCGTCGTTGGTCGAGTTCACGAACGAGACGGGGATCACGGTCAACTACGAGGACGTGATCAACGACAACGCGGCGTTCGTCGCGACGCTGACCCCGCTGCTCTCGAGCGACCAGGGCACCGGCTGGGACATCATCGTCGTCACGAACGGGCGCGAGTTCGAGACCCTCAAGCAGAACCAGTGGGTGTACGAACTCGATCCGGCCAAGCGTCCGAACTTCGACGCGAACGCGGCGACGTGGGCGAAGGACCCTGCATTCGACCCCGGGAACAAGTACGGGATGTGCTGGCAGTCCGGTCTGTCGGCGATCGGCTACAACACCGAGATGGTGAACGGCGAGATCACGAAGCTCGACGACCTGATGAACCCCGACATCGTCGGGAACAACCTGGTCGGCGTGCTGAAGTCGGAGATCCCCGACGTCACGATGATCAACCTCGGGATCGATCCCGTCACGTCGACCCCGGAGGACTGGCAGGAGGCGGCCGACTGGATCCAGATGCTCAAGGATTCGGGGACCGTGCGCCAGTTCTACGACCAGGGCTACGTCGACGATCTCGTCGCAGGCAACCTGTCGGCGTCGATCGCGTGGTCCGGCGACGTCCTCTACTACGCGATCTGGGAAGACTACCCGTTCGAGTTCGTCGTCCCCGAGGGCGGCGCGATGCTGTGGATCGACAACATGCTGATCCCGGTCAACGCGGAGAACCCGGCCGGCGCCTACCAGATGATGGACTTCTACTACAAGCCCGAGATCGCCCAACTGGTGACCGAGTGGGTGCTCTACATGTCGCCGGTTCCCGGCGTTCAGGAGCTCATCGCCGCGCACGCCGGATGAGGTCAAGGACGAGGCGTACGCCGAGGACCTCAGGCTCACCGCGGAGAGCCCGCTCCTGTGGCCCGACGACGAGCTCCTCGGACGCGTTTCGCTCGGCCGGAACCTCGTCACGCAGGAAGAGCGTGACGAGTGGGACTCGATCTTCCTGCCGGTGTTCGAGGGCTCATGAGCGACCCCGGCGTCGCGACCGACCTCGCCGAGGCAACCGAAGCGCTCCGGACCCCCCGCAGCGCGGGGGGCGGACGCTGGGCCGGCGTCAACGGTCCGTGCCGTACGCCCTGCTCGCTCCGGGCGGCGTCTACCTGTTGATCGGGTTCTTGATCCCGTTGGCGATCGTCGTCTACACCTCGCTGCAGTCGGGCGGGCTCCTCGATCCGAACGGGTTCCAGTTCACCTGGAACTGGTCGAACTACACCGACTCCTCTGACCACCTACGGTTCCTTCTACGTGCGTTCCGTGCAGTACTCGGGGATCGCGACGATCGCCGCGATCCTGCTCGGCTATCCGATGGCGTACTGGATCGCCTTCTACGGCGGTCGGTGGAAGTCCACGCTGTTCTTCCTGATCCTGCTCCCCTTCTTCGTGTCGTTCGTGATCCGGACGGTGCAGTGGAAGTTCATCCTCGGCGACAACGGCCTCATCTTCGGGCCGCTCAAGGATCTCGGCTGGCTCCCGGACGACTTCCGGGTGCTGGCGACGCCGCTGGCCGTGATCTGGGGCATCACGTACAACTTCCTGCCGTTCACGGTGCTCCCCCTGTACGTGGCGCTCGAGCGGATCGACAAGCGTCTCGTGGAGGCGGCCAAGGACCTCTACGCCTCGAAGTTCGAAGCCTTCCGCAAGGTCGTGCTCCCGCTGTCGTTCCCCGGCGTGTTCGCCGCGGTGATCCTCACGTTCGTCCCGGCGACCGGCGACTACGTGAACTCCGAGGTCCTCGGGAGCCCCGATACGCAGATGATCGGCAACGTGATCCAAGACAAGTTCCTCGAGCAGTCGAACTATCCGGACGCCGCCGCGATGTCGGTGATCTTGATGCTCGGCATGCTCGTCCTGGCGCTGATCTACGCGAAGGTGCTCGGGACGGAAGACGAGACGCTGGCCGCAGGGGCGTCGGGCGGATGAGCACCGTGACCTTCGACCGGCCGGCCTCCGAGATGCCGGACCCCGTCGTGCGCAAGACGCGTCGTCGGTGGACCTTCTACATCTTGCCGGTCTTCACGATCGGGATGATCGTCTACCTGACAGCACCCGTGTTCCTGATGATCGTGTACAGCTTCAACAAGCTGAGCGGGACGGGGGAGCGGCAGGTCGCACGCTTCACGTGCTGCACCCTCGAGTGGTGGAAGGACATCGCGGCGGTCCCGGCGCTGAACGACGCGTTGAAGACCTCGCTCCTCGTGGCGCCGATCTCGGCGTTGATCGCGACCGCGCTCGGCACGATGATCGGGTTGGTGCTCGGCCGGTACGGCTTCCGTGGCCGCGGGGCGACGAACTTCGTTATCTTCCTCGCGATCGCGGTGCCCGAGATCGTGCTTGCCTCCGCGCTGCTGAGCTGGTTCGTGCAGTGGAACGGCTGGGAGCTGTTCGGGTTCACCTGGAAGTTCGGGAGACAGACGATCCTGTTCTCGCACATCGGCTTCTCGATCGCGTTCGTCGCGATCACGGTACGAGCACGTGTCCAGGGGCTCGACCGATCGCTCGAGAACGCGGCGCAGGATCTGTTCGCGACCCCGGTCGTCGCGTTCTTCAAGGTGACCCTGCCGCTGATCCTGCCCGGCGTGGTGGCCGGGTTCCTCCTCGCGTTCGTGCTGTCGATGGACGACTTCGTGATCGCCAACTTCGTGAAGGGACAGGACAACACCTTCCCGACGTGGGTGTACGGGACGGCGCGGCTCGGCGTCCCCCCGCAGGTCAACGTCTGGGGGACGGTGCTGTTCGGGATCGGGCTCCTCGTGGCGACGTTCAACCTGTTCGGGTCCCGGCGCTCCGCCCGCAGGTGACCGCGAGCGGACCCGCGGCGGCGGTACCTGCGCGCCGCGGCCAGCGTGGTCAACGTCGCGAACTGGCCCCCTGGAGCTCACCACAGACGACGAGCCGTCGCTCTGGAACGCGACGTTCGGAGGGTCGTTCGTCGGATCCGGGTCCGATCCCTCGTGAATCGGTTCACAAGCTCGCTCGGACACCCTCTCTGACCTGCGGAAACGCGCTTTGACGGTGCTCCGGGCACGCCCCTATACTCGCTTCGCCCATGTCGGGACGCGACCGAGGGGAAGCATGGAGGGGAGCGAACCAGGCCTGGGACGTCATCGGACTCCTGCTCGCGGGCATCATCGTGTGGGGCGGGGTCGGTTGGCTCCTGGACCGTTGGTTCGGTTTCCACGACCTGTTCCGCCCTCTCGGGATGGTGCTCGGCGTCGGTATCGCGATCTGGTTGATCTACCTGCGGCATGGCAGAGTTGACTGAGCGACCCGAGCTGACGATGGTGCGGCGGGCCCTGGTGCCCGCGGTCTTCGCGTTCGGGGTCGCGGTCGCCGCAGGTTGGGTCGTGCGCGGGGGGCTGGCCCGGCGTGGTCGGCCGGTCTCGGCGTCGCGATCGTGGTCGCCAACTTCGCCGCTCACGGGCTCTCGCTCGCCTGGGCGTCGACGATCTCGGTCGGGGTCGTCATGGCGGTCGCCCTCGGGGGCTTCGCCGTGCGCCTCGGGGTCATCGTCGCGGCGATGTTCGCGCTCGACACCGTGTCCTGGTTCTCGCCGACGGCCTTCGCGCTGGCGGTGGTACCCGCAACCCTGCTGCTCCTCGCGTTCGAGGCGCGGCTCGCTATCAAGGGCCTCGGCACCGACCTGCAGATCCCCGCGGACTCCGCGGCGACCCGTGCGGGATCGGCCCTGGCCACTCGGGAGGCTCGTTAGATGCTGCCTGGCTTCCTCGCATCCATCTCCACCCCGCCGGACGGGTTCAGCGCGCCCGGCACCGAGATCTTCGACTACACGGAGAAGTGTCTCGTCGGGAGCGCACCTCTGGTGCCTCACCCGTGTCACGTTCTGGATGCTGATGTCCGCCGTGATCATCGTCGTCGTGTTCATGGTCGCCTTCAGCAAGGCGAGCGTGGTGCCGGCGGGGCTCCAGAACGCCGTCGAGTCGACCGTGGAGTTCATCCGTAACGGGATCGTGATGGAGGTGATGGGTCCCGCGGGCCTCCCCTTCCTCCCGTTCCTCACGGCGCTGTTCGTGTTCATCTGGGTGAACAACATCTTCGGGATCATCCCGGGATCAACTTCCCCACGACGGCGCGCATGGCGATCCCCGCGTTCCTCGCGGTCCTCGTGTGGGTCGTGTTCAACGTGGTCGGGATCGTCAAGCAGGGTGGGTGGCACTACCTGAAGGGCGTGCTCTTCCCACCCGGGGTGCCGGCCCCGATCTATATCCTCGTGACGCCGATCGAACTGGTGTCGGTGTTCATCGTCCGGCCCCTCACCCTGGCCGTCCGACTCTCGGCCAACATGATCGCGGGGCACCTGATCCTCGCGATCTTCTGCGCTCGGCACCTGGTACCTGTTCAGCCACTTCGTGACCGAGGGCGCCACGCTGTGGGTCGGTACGTTCAGCGTCCTGTCGTTCGCGCTCCTGCTCTTCATGACCGCGTTCGAGCTGCTGGTGGGTGTGCTGCAGGCGTACATCTTCACGATCTTGGCCGCCGTCTACATCTCCGGGGCCATCCACCCCGAGCACTGATCCAAGGAGGAAAGGGAAATGATGATCTCGCGCTGCTGGCCCAGGAGACCGCCGGTGCGGCCGCCGACATGACGCCGATCGGCAAGGGCCTCGTCTACGGCCTGGCCGCGATCGGCCCCGGCATCGGCATCGGCTTCCTGGTGGGCAAGGCCGTCGAGGCCATGGCCCGCCAACCTGAGGCGGCCGGCATGGTCAGGACCACGATGTTCCTCGGTATCGCGTTCGTCGAGGCGCTCGCGCTGTTCGGCTTCGTCCTGGTTCATCGTCTGAGAGGAGCGGGGATGCTGCAGACGTTGGTGCTCATCGCAGCGGAGGCCGCGGAAGAGGAGGCTCCGAACCCGATCCTCCCCGACACGGCCGAGCTGCTGGTCGGGGTCTCGCGTTCCTGATCGTGTTCGGTTTCCTGGCGAAGTTCGCCTTCCCCGCGCTGAACAAGATGCTCGCGGAGCGCGCCGCGAAGATCCAGGGCGAGATGGAGAAGGCCGAGTCCACCCGGACCGAGGCCGACACGGTGCTCTCCGACTACAAGGCGCAGCTCGCCGGGGCCCGTGACGAGTCGAACCGGATCATCGAGGAGGCCCGCAAGACCGCCGATCAACTCCGCAAGGACATCCAGGCGAAGGCCGAGCAGGAGGCGCAGGCCACCGTCGCCCGCGCCCAGGAGGAGATCCGCGCCGAGCGTGACCGCGTCTTCTCCGGAGCTGCGCGGCCAGGTCGGCGACATCGCGGTCGAGCTCGCGGGACGCGTCGTGGGCCAGTCCCTCGACAAGCAGACCCATGAGCGCCTGATCGACGACTACATCGACCAGGTCGCGGGCAGCGGGAACGGGCAGGGCTGATCATGGGCGAGCTGCTCCAACGACTCTTCGGGAAAGACGACTACGTCGCCGGCTATGCGACCGCCGTGGTCGCCGTGGCCGAAGCCGAAGGCGCGCTGGGCAGGGTCGAGGACGAGCTGTACGCCTTCGCGAAGGCGGCGGAGCAGGAGCCTCGGCTGCGCGAGGCGCTCACCGACCAGACCCTGCCGCTCGAGAACCGCACCGCCCTGGTCCGCGACGTGCTGGGTGACCGGGCCCACCCCCTCACGATCACCCTCGTCTCGTTCCTGGTGGAGTCGGGCCGCGCTCGCGATCTCGGGAAGATCGTCGAGGCGCCGTGGCGATCGCGGCCGAGCGCCGGGAGCACGTCGTGGCCGAGGTTCGTTCCGCGGTGGCGCTCGACCGACGCCCAGCGCGAGCGTCTCGAGCGGGCGCTGTCGCGGGCCACCGGTCGCCAGGTCGAAGCGAAGGTCGTGGTCGACCCCACCGTCGTCGGCGGCGTGATCGCACGCGTCGACGACCTCGTCTTCGACGGTTCGGTCGCGAGCCGCCTCGAAGACGCCAAACACGCACTCGGGAGCTGACGCTGATGGCACTGAACATCGATCCTGCCGCCATCGCCGAAGCCCTCCGGAAGAACGTCGAGAGCTGGACGCCCTCCGTCGAGCGCGAGGAGGTCGGCCGCGTGATCGAGACCGGTGACGGGATCGCGCGCGTCGCCGGCCTGCCGCGGACGATGGCGAACGAGCTCCTCGAGTTCCCCGGTGGGCTGCTCGGCGTGGCCTTCAACCTGGACGAGCACGAGATCGGCTGCATCATCTTCGGCGAGGCCGCCAACATCGAGGAGGGCGACCCGGTCAAGCAGACCGGCCGCATCCTGTCGGTGCCGGTCGGGGACGGGTTCCTCGGCCGGGTCGTCGACGGTCTGGGGCGTCCGATCGACGCGAAGGGCGCGATCGCGGCGGAGGCGCGAGCGCGCCCTGGAGGTCCAGGCGCCCAACGTCGTGTCGCGCCAGGGCGTGAAGGAGCCGCTCTACACGGGCATCACCGCGATCGACGCGATGACCGCGATCGGCCGCGGCCAGCGCCAGCTGATCATCGGCGACCGCCAGACCGGCAAGACCGCCGTCGCCCTCGACACGATCATCGACCAGCGCGAGTACTGGGGGACCGACCAGGCGGTTCGCTGCATCTACGTGGCGATCGGCCAGAAGGACTCCACCGTCGCCGAGGTCGTCGAGACGCTCCGCGAGAACGGGGCTCTCGACTACACGGTGGTCGTGAGCGCGGGCGCGGCGAACCCGGCGCCGTTCCAGTACGTGGCCCCGTACGCGGGCGCCGCGATCGGCGCGCACTGGATGGACGGCGGCAAGCACGTCCTGATCGTGTACGACGACCTGTCGAAGCAGGCGGTGGCGTACCGTGAGATCTCGCTGCTGCTCCGCCGCCCGCCCGGCCGCGAGGCCTACCCGGGAGACGTCTTCTACCTGCATTCCCGGCTCCTGGAGCGTGCCGCGAAGCTCTCCGACGAGCTCGGCGGAGGGTCGATGACGGCGCTACCGATCATCGAGACCAAGGGCGGTGACGTCTCCGCCTACATCCCGACCAACGTGATCTCGATCACCGACGGGCAGATCTTCTTGGAGTCGGAGTTGTTCTTCTCGGGTGTGCGCCCGGCGATGAACGTCGGCATCTCGGTGAGTCGCGTCGGCGGCATCGGCCCAGATCAAAGCGATGAAGAAGGTGGCCGGTCGCCTGCGCTTGGACCTCGCGCAGTTCCGGGCCCTCGAGGCGTTCGCGCAGTTCGGCTCGGAGCTCGACAAGGCGTCCCAGCAGCAGCTGGCTCGGGGAGCCCGCGTGGTCGAGGTGCTCAAGCAGCCGCAGTACGATCCGCAGCCGGTCGAACGGGAGGTCGTGCAGATCTACTGCCGTCACCGGCGGGTACATGGACGACTTCCCGGTCGAGGACGCGAAGCGGTTCGGCGTGGAGTTCTGCGAGTACCTGGATTCGCGGCACCCCGACGTATTCTCTGCGATCCGAGAGACCGGGGGATCTGTCCGACGAGACCGAGGCCACGCTGAAGACCGCGCTCGAGGCGTTCGTGCAGTCGTTCGCGCCCACCGAGCACGGTCCCGGCTCCGAGGCCGCGCTCGGCGAGACCACCCCGCCCGACGAGGTCAAGCCCGATGTGGGATGGGATCGCATGTCGTCGGTCCACGAGGACATGGCCGACGAGGTCGAGAAGACACCCGAGCAGCGCCGGGCCGAGTTCGAAGAGAAGGCGGGACCGCTCGGGAGCTCCGACGCCCCGTCCCCGATGTAGGCCATGGGTGCCCAGCTCCGCGTCGTCCGTCGCCGGATCCGCTCGGTCCAGTCGACGAAGAAGATCACGCGAGCGATGGAGCTCATCGCCTCGTCGCGGATCGTGAAGGCCCAGCAACGGGTCGAACAGGCGCGTCCGTACGCGATCCAGCTCTCGAGGGCGATGGAGGACATCGCCCGCAACGCCGGATCGCTCTCGCATCCGCTGCTCGAGGAGCGGCGAGAACCCTCGAAGGTCGGGGTCCTCGTGTTGACCTCCGACCGCGGGCTGGCGGGCGCCTACAGCGCGAACACGCTGAAGGAGGCCGAGACGATCCTTGCGGACGTCCGGTCGCGTGGCCTCGAGCCCGTCATCTACGTGAACGGCAAGAAGGGATCGAGCTACTTCCGGTTCCGCGGCGCCCCGATCCGCCGCGACTGGCAAGGGTTCAGCGAGGTCCCTGTCTATGAGAAGGCCGAGGAGATCGGCCGGACGCTGATCGACGACTTCGCCGCGCGCGAGATCGATGAGCTGTGGTGCTGCTACACGGATTTCCGCTCCGCCTTCACACAGCGCGCCACACGTCAGCAGTTCCTGCCGATCGCCTCGGAGGAGGTGCGCGGGCACGAGCCCGGGTACCTGCGCCCGGAATACCTGTTCGAACCGGCGCCGGAGCGGATCTTGGACCACCTGCTGCCCCAGTACCTCATCACGAAGGTGTGGGCAGCCCTGCTGGAGTCGGCCGCGTCCGAGAACGCGGCCCGCCGTCGTGCGATGAAGGCTGCGACGGACAACGCGGACGAACTGCTGAAGGTTCTTACCCGGCAGGCGAACCGTGCGCGGCAGGATCGAGATCACGACCGAGATCATGGAGATCGTCGGCGGCGCCGAGGCGCTGGCGTCCGCGGGCGAGAAGGGATGACGGATGGCTGAGACGAACGGACACGCCGAGGGGCGTGTGGTCCGGGTGATCGGTCCGGTGGTGGACGTGGAGTTCCCGCCGAACCAGCTCCCCGAGATCAACAACGCCCTGCTGGTCGACGTCGAGATGGGGGGTGCGACCATCACGATCACGTGCGAGGTCGCGCAGCACATCGGCGACTCGTCGATCCGGGCGATCGCGTTGAAGCCGACCGACGGTCTGATCCGGGGGGCGAAGGTCCGCAACACCGGCCAGCCGATCACCGTGCCGGTCGGCGAGGGCGTGCTGGGTCACGTCTACAACGTGCTGGGGGAGCCGCTCGATGCGGACCCGTCGACGATCCATGCGGCCGACCGGTGGGCGATCCACCGGGAGGCCCCGGCGTTCGCCGACCTCGAGCCGAAGAAGGTCATGCTCGAGACGGGCATCAAGGTCATCGACCTGCTCGAGCCGTACGTCCAAGGCGGCAAGATCGGGATGTTCGGCGGCGCCGGCGTCGGCAAGACCGTCATCATCCAGGAGATGATCCGCCGCCAGGCACAGCAGCACGGCGGCGTGTCGGTGTTCGCCGGCGTGGGGGAGCGCACCCGCGAGGGGAACGACCTGTTCGTGGAGATGACCGAATCCGGGGTCATCGCGAACACGGCCTTGGTGTTCGGGCAGATGGACGAGCCGCCGGGCGTGCGTCTTCGGGTCGCGCTGTCCGCGCTGACGATGGCGGAGTACTTCCGCGACGTCGAGCACAAGGACGTGCTGTTGTTCGTGGACAACATCTTCCGGTTCACGCAGGCCGGGTCCGAGGTCTCGACGCTGCTGGGTCGGATGCCGTCTTCGGTGGGCTACCAGCCCAACCTCGCGAGCGAGATGGGCGACCTCCAGGAGCGGATCACGTCCGCCGGTGGGCGTTCGATCACGTCGCTCCAGGCGATCTACGTGCCGGCGGACGACCTGACCGACCCCGCGCCTCACGCAGCGTTCGCCCACCTCGACGCGACGACGGTTCTGAGCCGCGACATCGCGTCGCTGGGCATCTACCCGGCGGTCGACCCGCTCGACTCGACCTCACGGATCTTGGACCCGCGCTACGTCGGCGAAGAGCACTACGCGGTTGCGCGCCGCGTCCAGGAGATCCTTCAGCGGTACAAGGACCTCCAGGACATCATCGCGATCCTCGGGATCGATGAGCTGTCCGAGGAGGACAAGGTCATCGTGTCGCGGGCCCGCAAGATCCAGCGGTTCCTTTCGCAGCCGTTCTTCGTGGCCGAGCAGTTCACCGGCCTGCCCGGCAAGTACACGCCGGTCGACGAGACGATCGCCTCGTTCAAGGGCCTGTGTGAGGGCGAGTACGACCACCTGCCCGAGCAGGCGTTCTTCCTCGTCGGTGGGATCGACGAGGCCGTCGAGCAGGCGAAGCAGATGGAGGCGGCCTGAGCCATGGCGGTCGAGGTCCACGTCGTTACCCCTGAGCGCGAGGTCTGGTCGGGTCAGGTCGAGGAGCTGATCGCGCGCGGCGTCGAGGGTGAGGTCGGCATCCTCGGCGGTCACACCCCGCTGTTGGTGCAGCTGGTGATCGGACCCCTGCGGATGCTCGAGGCCGATGGCTCCTGGATGCTCGCCGTCGTCGACGGAGGGTTCCTGCACGTCGCGACCGAGGGCGGCGTGACCCGGGCAGACGTCCTGGCCGCCCACGCTGAGCTCGCCCACGAGATCGATCTCGCGGCTGCCCGACGTCGGCTCGAGGAATGGGAGAACCGCTCCGCCGAGGACAACGACGGGGTGGCGAAGGCAGAGATTGCCAAGGCGATGGCCCGCATCTCGCTCACGAGTTGAGGGGTCCTTCAGCCGGCTGCGGGGATTCTCAGGGTCATGCGTGAGGGTCGTCCGCGGTGAGGGACCTGCTCGGTAGCGGTTGCCGTCCGGTCGGAACCAGCGGACCTCGCCGGCGGGCATCCTGGAGAGCCGCCACCCGTACTCATGAACGAGCCGGTGGTGGAACGAGCAGATCAGGACCAGGTTGTCGAGGTCGGTCGGCCCGCCCTTCGACCACCACACGACGTGGTGCGCCTCGGTGAAGACGCGTGTTCCGCACCCTGGGAAGACGCAGCCGCGGTCCCGGTAACGGATCTGACGGATCATCCATGCTGGCGGCTCGCGCCGCATCCGGCCGAGCCGGACGACTGCGCCCCGGGCATCCTCGATCACGGCCTGGATATGGGCGTTGCACGCGAGGCGCTCGGCGGTCGTGGGCGCGATCACGGGACCGTCCTCGATCTCGCATCCGCGGGTCCCATCCGCGAGGCCTTGGAGCTGTGCGTGGACGATCACCGTGGCGCCGGTCCCGGAGCGTGCGGTCCCGGGCCCGCTGGAGCACAGCGCCACGAGCGCATCGGCCCTACGGGCGGGGGCATCCCATGGGGCGTCCTCGTCCGGCATCAGCGGCACCCGGTGCGTCATGTGCTCGAGTGCGTCGCGGACGACCTGGCCCTCGGCTGGCGGGAGGTCGGCGTGCATCTGGAACCGATCGTGCTCGTGCCACCACCTGAGGGAGCGTGATCGCTCGGTGGTCTCCAGCCTCGTCGCGTTCGCGGCGCCGCTCGAGCTCGCCGCGGTGCCGGGTGGCGGCCGGCGGGCACGTGCCATGCCCCAGCGCACCAGTCCGTCCTCCGTGTCGAACTCGGCGAAACGCGTGAGCTCCACGACCTTGTCGATACCGAGCACGCCGGTCGTGAGCGCCTCGCCGATCGCCGGAAGGCCCTCGAGCGAATGGGCCGCCTCGACCCATCGCTCGGCCTTCCACGCGGAGATGCCGTAGCGCATCTGGACCCAGTGGACGCAGTCGCGGGCGCCGTCGGCCTCCCACCGGCCCGTCCGATCGACCTGCGCGATCGCCTGCAGCATGCGTCGCTGCGCCTGCCCGATCCGGACATGGGCGACGTCGGCGACACGCACCGGGTCGTCCGCTAACGCGATGTCGGTGGCCTCGTCGTCGAACACGCCACGACGGTAGGGCGTTGCCTCGTTCGGTTCCGTGATGTGCGTCACGTTCCGACCAGGCTTCGAAGAGGTCCGCACGGTGATCGCCGGTGGCGCCCACCCGATGCGCGTTACCATCGTGCGGTGGATCGCCTCCTCGTGACCGGTGGCGCGCGCCTGGAGGGCCGCGTCCGTGTCTCCGGGGCCAAGAACGCCGCACTGAAGCACATGGCCGCGGCCTTGCTGGCTCCCGGCCGCACGACGCTCCGCAACGTCCCTAGGATCCTCGACTGCGTGCTGATGGGCCGTGTGCTGGAGCACCTGGGCGTCCCGGCGACGTGGGACGGCGACTCCGTGTCGATCGACGCCACGGCGGTCACCGGCGTCGAAGCCCCGTACGAGCTGGTCCGGCAGATGAGGGCCTCGATCGTCGTGCTCGGTCCGCTGCTCGCGCGTCGTGGCACCGCCCGCGTGTCGCTCCCGGGGGGCGACGAGATCGGCTCGCGCCCGATCGACCTGCATCTCGCGGGGCTGGGCAAGATGGGCGCCGAGATCGGTCTGGAGCACGGATTCGTGATCGCGGAGGCCCCGCACGGCCTCCGCGGAGCGGTGATCGCGCTCGACTACCCGAGCGTCGGCGCGACCGAGAACCTGATGATGGCGGCCGTGGCCGCGCGCGGCACCACGGTGATCGACAACGCCGCCCGCGAGCCTGAGATCGCCGATACGGCGATGCTGTTGAACGCGATGGGCGCCGAGGTCCACGGCGCCGGCACGAGCACGCTGCAGATCGAGGGCGTCGACGCCTTCACCCCCGCCGACCACCACACGATCCCCGACCGGATCGAGGCCGGGACGTGGGCGGCCGCGGCCGTCGCGACCCGCGGCGACGTGCTCGTCGAGGCCGCGCGCGCGGACCACCTCGACCTCCTGCTGTCCAAGCTGGCCGATGCCGGGGCGGAGGTGGCCCTCACCGAGGACGGGATCCAGGTCCGTCAGACCGAGCGCCCTCGCGCGGTGGACTTCGTCACGCTCCCGTACCCGGGGCTCGCGACCGACTTCCAGCCGATCTTGATGGCGGCGCTCGCGGTCGCGACGGGTACCAGCATCGCCACCGAGAACGTCTTCGAAAGCCGGTTCCTCTACGTGGATGAACTCCGCCGTATGGGAGCGGACATCCGTACCGAGGGTCACCACGCGGTGATCCGCGGGGTGGAGCGTCTCTCCGCTGCCCCGGTCCGCGCGCTCGACATCAGGGCCGGCGCCGCGATGGTGATCGCCGCCTTGTGCGCCGATGGCGTCACCGAGATCGCCGAGGTCCACCACATCGATCGCGGGTACGAGGATCTCGAACGCAAGCTCACCGAGCTCGGCGCCGAGGTCCGCCGCGAGGGGGGCGCCGTCATCCTGCCGGACCCCGCGGAGGCCAGGTGATCCCGGCGCCCCCGCCCGGCGCCCGAGCCGAGCTCCCGCCCCCTCGCCCCGACCTCCCGGATACCGGCGTTGCCGGGCGACCGGCGGTGACGTGGGGGTGGCTCGAGGCGATCGGGATCTTCGTCGTCGGCTACATCGTGATCGCGAGCGTGCTCGCCGGGGCCATCGTGTTCACGATCGCAGGGATCGACGACGCGGGCGACCTCGAGGGCTCGCTCGAGCTCGTGCTGACGATCGTCGTCGACGTGGTGTTCATCGGGCTGATGATCGCGTGGCTCTCGCGTCGGCACCCGGGGTGGGTGCGCGCGCTGGGGGTTCCTGCGAAGGGCGCGCGTCTGCGCGCCATCGCCTGGGGCGCGGGGATGGGGGTCCTGCTCTATCCGACGATCGCGATCGTGATCGGGATCCCGTTCAGCCTGCTGCTCGAGGCGATCTCAGGCGAACAGGCCACCACACCGGACCAGCTTCCCGCCGAGCTGTCGGTGGGCGGGCAGGTGCTCGCGGTCGTCCTCGCGGTGTTCGCTGCCCCGCTGATGGAGGAGCTCTTCTATCGAGGCGTGCTGTTCCGCTCGATCCGCGATCGTCACGGCTTCTGGGTCGGCGCCCTGATCTCAGCGGTCGTGTTCGGTGCCCTGCACTACGTCGCCTCTCCCTGGCAAGACGCGCTGCTGTTGCAGTCGGTGATGGTCTTCACGGGGTTCGCCTTCGCGTGGATCTACGAGCGGGGCGGGACGATCGTCGGGTCGATCGCCGCGCACACGGTGTTCAACATGATCGGCGTGACGCTGATCCTCAGCGGCGTGGCCTGAGGTCGCCGCGTATCCTGAGGCATCCGTCACCGCAGCGAGGAGGCGTCAGGTGCCCCTGTTCCCCACCGATGAGTGGTTCCAGGACTACGTCGTGCAGATCAACGACTCCGAGGAGTACCACGAGGCGGCCGCCGACTGGGAGGGGGACATCGCGTTCCTGATCGAGGCTGAGCCGGACAAGAACGTCCCCGAGGACGTGCACGCCTACCTCGATCTGTGGCACGGAGGGTGCCGTCGGGCCGGCGTGATCACTCCTCAGGAGGCCGGCGAGGCCCGCTACCAGATCGCCGCCCCGTATACCCGGTGGAAGGATGTCCTGCTCGGTGACCTCGATCCGATCAAGGGCATGATGCAGGGGAAGCTGAAGGTCCGCGGCGACCTGCCGATGCTCGTACGTCAGGTCCGTTCGGCGAACGAGTTGGTCCGGCTGACAGGCGAGGTCGAGACGGTCTTTCCCGACGAGGTCTAGGTGCGGGCGGTCGTCTTCGAGTCCGAAGGGCGGGTCGCGGTCGCCGACGTCCCCGATCCGGTGATCGAAGAGCCCGGCGACGTGATCGTCCGGGTGACCACCGCCGGCATCTGTGGGTCGGACATGCATTTCGTCCACCTGAAGGCGCCGATCGATCGGGGCGAGGTGCTCGGTCACGAGGCGGTCGGGGTCGTCGAGGCGCTGGGAGACGGGGTGTCGAGGTTCGCGCCGGGGGACCGCGTCGTCGTCGCCTTCCACATCTCGTGCGGCGACTGCTGGTTCTGCCGGCACGGGGAGACGTCGCTGTGCGAGGACTTCCGCAACCTGGGTGCGGGTGCCTTCAGCGGTGGTCTCGCGGGTACCCAGGCCGAGCGGGTCCGGATCCCGAACGCCGACGCGAACCTGCTCGCGGTCCCAGGGGAGCTCGACGACGACCGTGCGCTGTTCCTGGGCGACGTCCTCACGACGGGCGTCTACGGGGCGTCGCTCGCCGCTGTGCAGCCGGGCGAGACGCTCGCGGTGATCGGCGCCGGGCCGGTCGGGATCTGCGCGATCCAGGCGGCGAAGGCGCTCGGCGCCGAGCGGATCGTGTCGCTCGAACGTGAGCCCGACCGCCTGGCGCTGGCGGAGGCCGCGGGCGCCACCGCGATCGACGTGACGGCGCGCAACCCGCAGATGGCGCTCGCGGCGATCACCGAGGATCGCGGGGCCGACGTGGTGATCGACGCGGTCGGCCACCGATCCGCCTTCGACAGCGCGATCGACGTCGTGCGCCGAGGTGGGAGGGTGATCGTGCTCGGGATGTACGCCGGCGAGGTCGCGCAGATCGCGCTCGGCGTCTACTGGGCACGCGCGCTCACGGTGCGTTTCGCTGGAGTGACCCCCGTCCATTCGTGGTGGGAGCGGACCCGAGACGAGCTCGTGGCGGGGCGGCTCGACCCGCTGCCGCTGGTCAGCCACCGGCTCCCGCTCGCGGACGCGGCCCGCGGCTATGAGCTGTTCGATCGCCGCGAGGCGACGAAGGTGCTCCTGGCGCCGTGACGGTCTCCTACCTCGACGAGGACCCGAGCGGTCTGCCGCAGATGCTCGGCCAGCTGATCGAGCAGAACCTGGCCCGCGACCCGTCCCGCCGCCGACTCCTCAAGCGCGCCACGATCGTGATCGAGGCGGTCGACGCGGAGGTCGCCGCCACGCTCTCGGTGTCGCACGACGGGATCGCGATCGCCTGGGGAGAAGACGGTCACCCCGACATCACGGTACGTGCCGACGGTCGGGCGCTGCTCGACCTGCTCGCCGTCCGACAGCGGTTCGGGTTCGCGGATCCGCTCACCCGGGAGGGGCGCGCGATCTTGTGGGACACCGCGCGGGGAGAGATCCGTGTGCGGCCGCTGATCCGCCGGCTCCCGGCCCTCCGGCGCCTTACGATGCTCCTCTCGCCGCACTGAGGACGAGCTGAAGGAGCATCGTGCACACCGCGCCATCCCAACCAGACGAGGCTACCGCCCGGCGGCGGAGCGAGCGACGCTGGGCCCCCTCGCTCGGGGTGCTCGCCGTGATCCTCCTGGTGACCGGCGGGGCGGACCTGGTCGGCGGCGCGATCCGCGAGCGGCCTGAGCCGATCGAGGTGGGTGAGGCCGTCACCGTCACGCTCGCACGCGGGTGGGAGGTCGAGTCGGCGCTCGAGGAGCCCGACGTGTCCCGGGTGCTCCTGCGGAGCGGCCGTACCGACCTCCTGGTGATCGCGCTCTCCGGCGGACCCGTGTCCGCGTTGGAGGTCGCCCGCGACTACGCGGCGGTCCTGGACGCGCGCTTCGCCCAGGTGTCGATCGGCGATTCCACGGTGGACGGCTTCGAGCGGGTGCGGTTCGGGTACGTGGGCATCTCGGACGACGGCCTCGCGATCGAGGGGGTCGTCGCCGTCGTCTCCGGGGCGTCCGGCGACGCAGCCGTCTTCGACGGCTTCGCGCCGAAGGGGAGCCTGGGTGCGGCGATCGGCGATCTCCGGGAGATGGTCGGCTCGGCGGAGGTCCTCTGATCGGTGACGTTGGACACCAGGCACGTCCACCTGCACCATCGGTCGTTGTTCCAGCCCGGGGAACCGGCGTTCTGGATCTACGTCGGGTTCGTCGGGTTCGGGGTGGTGACGATCGCCCAGGTCCTCACCCAGCTCTCCGAGGTGTCGCGCTCGGGCTGGGCGCTGTCGTGGCTCTTGCTCACGATCTACGCCCTGCCGGTGTTCGTCCTGATCTACCGGCTGGACCTGTACGAGCGCGAGCCACTCTCGCTCGCCCTCGGCGCGTTCGCGTGGGGGGCGTTCGCCGCGACCGCCTTGTCGCTGCGTGCCGCGGGGTGGGACCGCGTGGTGGCGGATGCGTTCGGAGCGGGGTTCGCTGCGCGGTGGGGGCCCGCGCTCACCGCGTCGCTCGTCGAGGAGACCCTCAAGGGGGTCGGCGTGGTCCTGATCTATCTGATCGCGCGCGACGAGGTCGATGACGTGATGGATGGGTTCGTCTACGGAGCGCTGTGCGGGCTCGGGTTCGCGGTGGTGGAGGACGTCCTGTACTTCATGGCCGCGTTCGGCGGGTCGCCCTCGGGCGTGCTCGAAGGGTTCTACGTCCGCGTGATCTCGAGCGGCTTGTACGGTCACGTCCTCTACACAGGGCTCGTCGGCATGGGCGTGGGCTACGTCGTCACCCGTCGTGCCGAGGTCTCGCTCGCGCGGCGACTATGGGTCGCGGCCGGTCTCAGCGCGCTCGCGGTCGGTGCCCACGCCTTGTGGAACTCCCCCGTGCTCGACCTGATGCCCGTGGCCCCGGTCGCGGGAGCCGAGTGGCTGATGGTGCCCGTCGCGTTCGCCGCGAAGGGGCTGCCGCTGTTGCTGCTCGTCGTGGTGGCGGTGCGCCTGGCTCACCGCCGGGAGCGTCGCTGGCTCGACGGCGCGCTGACCGGGGAGCTGCTCTTCGAAGGGATCTCGTCGGACGAGCTGGCCGCGCTGCGAGACCCCGCACGGCGGCGCGCCGAGGCGCGCGCGATGCACGCGCGGGCTGGCCGGCGCGCCGCCGATCTGCTGCGGAGGCTTCAGCGCGAACAGATCCACCTCGCGATGCTCGCGACCCGAGCGGCCACACGCCACGATCCGGCGCTCTTGGCCCAGCGTGACCATTGCCGATCGCTACGTGACGCGCTCGCGGCGATCCCCGGCGCGACCACGTCCTCGGCCGGGCGCAGCTGAGGAGAGGCTAGGCTCTCACCTCGATGGACGTCGACGCGCTCGTCGAGGGGGTGCTCGCGGGAGATCGCCGCATGATCGCCCGCGCGATCTCGTTCGTGGAGGATGGCCGCCCCGAGCTGTCTGCCCTATCGGCCGGGATCTTCCCCCAGACCGGGCGCGCCGCCACGGTCGGGCTCACCGGCGCCCCCGGGGTGGGCAAGTCGACCCTCGCGGCCTCGCTCGTCACGCAGGCGCGGGCTCGCTCCCTCCGGGTCGCTGTGCTGGCCGTCGACCCGACGTCGCCGTACACGGGCGGGGCGCTCCTGGGAGATCGGGTCCGGATGCAGGAGCACGCCACCGATCCCGACGTGTTCATCCGCTCGATGGCCACACGCGGGCACCTCGGGGGGATGGCGCTCGCGGCGCCAGAGGCCGTGCGGATCCTCGACGCCGCTGGGTACGACGTCGTGGTGATCGAGACCGTGGGGGTCGGGCAAGCCGAGGTCGACGTCGCTGCGGCGACGGATACCGCGGTCGTGGTTCTCGCTCCCGGGCTGGGCGACGCGGTCCAGATGGCGAAGGCAGGCATCCTCGAGGTCGCCGACGTCTTCGTGGTCAACAAGGGGGATCGTGAGGGAGCTGCCGAGGTCGTCCGGGAGCTCCGTCAGATGCTCCACCTGGGCGCGGCCCGTGACTGGGAGCCGCCGGTGCTGACGACCACCTCCACGACCCACGACGGGGTCGAGGTCCTGTGGACGGAGATCGAACGTCACCGAGCCTGGGCGACCGAGGCGGGAGAGCTGGCCCGCAAGCGCCGGGGGCGGCTCCTGCACGAGGTCGAGGCGCTCGCCGCCGAGCGCTTCAAGCTCGCCGCAGCCGCCCGTCTCGGACGCGACGACGCGTTGATCGCCGACCTCGACCAGCGACGGCTCGATCCCTACCGGGTCGCCGAGGAGCTGGTCCGCCAGGCCGCGGAGGACGGGTAGGCCGCTCGAGGCTCTGACGCCGCGTCCCGTTGACGCATGCGTGCTCGGGCGGTATACAGGTCACAGGGCATATCGCAGCGTGATGCAATAGCAACGCCCCGCGCCGCACGATCGGAACCAGGGAGGGTTCGGAGCCACCATGCACATCCCCGACGGGTTCATCAACGCACCGGTCTCGGCCGCTGCGGGCGCCGTCGCGATCGGGCTGACCGCGGTCGCGGTCAGGAAGGCTTCGGACGAACTGGACGAACGGCGGGCTCCCCTCGCGGGCCTGGTCGCCGCCTTCGTGTTCGCGGTCCAGATGCTCAACTTCCCCGTCGCAGGGGGTACGAGCGGTCACCTGCTCGGCGGCGTGCTCGCGGCGGTGCTCGTCGGACCCTGGACGGGGGCGATCTGCATCGCGCTCGTGCTGCTGATCCAAGGGCTGGTGTTCGCCGACGGTGGGCTGTCCGCGCTGGGTCTCAACGTCTTGAACATGGCGTTCGTCGGCGGCGTCGGCGGCTACGCGGTCTTCAGGGCGATCCGTGGCGTCCTGCCGAAGACGAAGCCGATGGTCGTCGTGGCCTCAGGTGTCGCCGCTGGCCTCTCCGTGGTGATGGCCTCGATCGCATTCTTCGTCGAGTACTGGCTCGGCGGCACGACGGAGGTCTCCCTGCGGACCGTGTTCGCGGCGATGGTCGGGGTCCATACCTTGATCGGGATCGGTGAGGGGATCATCACCTTCCTCACGGTCGGCGCCGTCATGGCCGTGCGGCCGGACCTCGTGTACGGGGGACGCGACCTCCTGCCGGCGCTGACCGTGACCCCGTCGGGCGTGACCACCCCCGGGGGGGCGTCGTGAGTACCACCGCTCCCTCGAAGGATCGCAAGAACCTCGCGCTGTTCCTGATCGGCGGGCTGCTCGTCACGCTCGGGCTCGCGTTCTTCGTGAGCCCGCTCGCCTCGAGCTCGCCGGACGGGCTCGAGAAGGTCTCGATCGACCAGGGGTTCGCAGGCTCCGCGGACGATCACACGGTAGGCGACGGCCCGCTCGCGGACTACGGGGTCGAGGGCGTGGAGGACGAGGGTCTGTCGACGGGCCTTTCCGGGATCATCGGCGTCGTGATCACGTTCGGGGCGGCGATGATCGTCTTCGGGCTGATCCGCGTGCAGGCCGAGCGCACGCGGCGTGCCGGGGGGTCGTCCGCCGCCCCATGACCGGACCGCACGCGCATGCGCTCTACTTCCACGGCCACAGCCGGGTGCACCGTCTCGCGCCCGAATGCAAGCTCGCCGCGCAGCTCCTGTTCGTGTTCGTGGTCGTCGCCACTCCCCGCGAGGCGATCTGGGCGTTCGGCCTCTACGTCGCGATCCTCGCCGTGGTGATCCGGCTCGCGGAGCTGCCGTTCGGGTTCGTGCTCAAGCGTCTCGCGATCGAGATCCCCTTCGTGGCGTTCGCGTTGCTGCTGCCGTTCATCGCGCAGGGCGAGCGCATCGACGTGCTCGGGGTGTCCGTGTCGAGCGAGGGCCTCTGGGGTGCCTGGAACATCCTGGTCAAGGGCACGCTCGGCGTCGCCGCGAGCATCGTGATCGCGTCGACGACCACGATGCCCGAGATGCTGAAGGGCTTCGACCGTCTGCACCTGCCGAAGGCATTCACATCGATCGCGTCGTTCATGGTCCGCTACATGGACGTGATCGCGGACGACATGAAGCGGATGAAGGTCGCCCGGCTCTCCCGCGGCTACGACCCTCGATGGATCTGGCAGGCCAAGGCCGTGGGGGCGTCGGCCGGCGCGCTCTTCATCCGCTCGTACGAGCGGGGCGAGCGCGTGTATCTCGCGATGCTGTCGCGTGGGTTCTCGGGCGATATGCCGTCGTTCGGGATGGTGGCGGCGACCCGGCAGATGTGGGCGGTGGCGCTGGCGGTACCGGCGGTCGCGATGATCGTGTGCCTGACCGCGTGGGGACTCCGATGATCGACGCCGCCCTCGAGGTCCGTGAGCTGGCCTTCGCGTACCCGGACGGGACGCAAGCGCTGTTCGGCGTTGACCTCACGATCGAACGGGGCGAGCGCGTCGCCCTGCTCGGACCCAACGGCGCCGGCAAGACGACGCTCGTGCTCCATCTGAACGCGATCCACCCGGCGCAGCACGGCGAGGTCCGCGTCGGTGGGCTCCCGGCGACGAAGGACAACCTCCAGGAGATCCGCCGGCGGGTCGGCATCGTGTTTCAGGACCCGGACGACCAGCTGTTCATGCCGAGCGTCCGCGAGGACGTCGGCTTCGGTCCCGCGAACATGGGTCTGAGGGACGACGAGCTCGAGGCGCGGGTGATGGGGGCGTTGGAGGCCGTCGGCATGGAGGCGTTCGCCGACCGGCCCCCGCACCACCTGTCGTTCGGTCAGCGCCGGCGCGTGGCGGTGGCCACCGTGCTCGCGATGGAACCCGAGATCCTCGTGCTCGATGAGCCGTCGTCGAACCTGGACCCGGCGGGACGACGCGAACTCGCAGATATCCTGCGATCGCTCGAGATCACGATGCTGATGGTCACGCACGACCTGCCGTACGCGCTCGAGCTGTGCCCGCGGGCATTGGTGCTCACGGGGGGGAAGATCGTCGCGGACGGGAAGACCGGGGACATCCTCGCCGACGATGCGCTCATGAAGGCGAACCGCCTCGAGCTGCCCTTCGGGTTCTTCCCCTCCGCGGTGGCTGATGTTGCCGGACGGGGTTAGGACGTCTGCGCGGCGCACTCGGCGCACAGGCCTGTGATGGCGAAGTGCGTCAGGTCCGCCTCGAAGCCGTGGTGGCGGTGGATCAGTTCGCCGAGCTTCGCTGCTTCCTTGAGTGAGAGGGCGTCGTCGCGACCGCACCGGTGGCACGTGAGGTGCACGTGCTGTGCTTCGTCGGCCTTGTGGTACTCGGCGCCGGTCTCCAGGTGGGAGTGCTGGAGCACCCCGACCTCCTCGAGGAGCGCGAGGGTCCGGTAGATCGTGGAGGCGTTCACCCCGGGCATCTCGCCCTGGATCGTGCGGCTGATCTCGGCGGGGGCGATGTGACCCTGGGTGCGCATCACCTCCGAGACGATCGCCCGGCGCTGCGGCGTCATCCGCAGGCCTCGTTCCTTCAACAGATCCATCACATCGGAGAACCCCACCGCCCCGCGTTCCATGGTGGGCGAGCATAGCAGGACGTTGCAGGTGCAATGGGTGGAGGGACCGGCGCCGGGTAGCCTGCAACGCATGGCCGTGATGGTGACCGGGGCGTCGGGGGTCGTCGGACGCGCGGTCGTGAACGCCTTGCTGGCCCGAGACGAGGTGCGCGCGACCGTCCGGCGTCCCGGAGCCGCCGAACCGATCCGTGGTCTCGGGGCGAAGGTCGCCGTCCGCGAGGCTGACCCGGTCGACGGGCTCGAGGAGCTGCTCGGCCGCTGCCACACGCTGGTCCACCTGGTCGGCGGCCCGAACCAGCCCGACGCCGACGAGTTGTTCCGTGCGAACCACGCGTCGACGTTGCGTGCGCTCGAGGCTGCGAAGGAGTCCGGTGTGCGGCGGTTCGTGCTCGTATCGGTGCCCGGGGCCGATCCCGAGGCGACCCAGCCGTTCCTGCGGGCGAAGGGGTTCGCGGAGGAGGCTGTCCGGGCCTCGGGCCTGGAGCACGCGATCGTTCGGTCCGCGCACGTGTTCGGTCTCGGCGGGCTGTGGTTCACCGCGGCCGTCGAGGGAGCGCTCGCGGACCCACCGTTCGTCGTCGGACCCGGGACGCAGGAGCTGGCGCCCGTGTACGCGGAGGATCTCGGAGCCGTCGTGGCCGCCATCGACGACGCCGCCGATGGACTGGCAGGGACATGGGGCCTCGAGGGACCGCAGGTCCTGACCGCAGACGGGTTCTGCGATCTGCTGCGCGGGGACGGAGCCTCGCCGGATCACGCGGACGGGCAAGCTGCCGCGGAAGCTCTGTCGCGGATGCTCGGGGTACGGGTCGATGCGGTGGCCGCGTCCTGGCTCGGTTCGCCCAGCCGCATCGACGCGCCCGACGCCGCCGGCAGGTTCGGCGTCGCCCGCACGTCGTTGTTGGACGGGCTCCGGCGCACGCTCGAGTTGGCGGCGGAACTCGACCCTCACGAGGTCGACTAGGCTTCCGCCGTCATGGGCGCCGTCAAGGGGGAGTACGTCCGACTGGAGGTCGCCGAGGGCGTCGGGGTGATCCGCCTCGACCGGCCGCCGGCGAACGCCTTCGACCTGCAGATGGGCCGCGAGCTCCAGGCGGCCGTCAGTGAGGCAGGCGATCGCGACGATGTCGGAGCGATCGTGGTGTGGGGCGGCAGGGGGATCTTCGCCGCGGGCGCCGACATCAAGGACATGGTCGAGTGGGGCCCCGACGAGGTGCGTCCGCAGGTCGACGCGTTGGGGGGTGCGTGCGACCTCCTCGAGGAGCTCCCGAAGGTCTCGATCGCGGCCGTGAACGGGTACGCGCTCGGCGGCGGCTGCGAGGTGGCGATCGCGTGCGACCTGCGCTACGTGGCCGATGACGCGAAGCTCGGTCAGCCCGAGATCCGGATCGGGGTGATCCCGGGTGCGGGGGGGACCCAACGGCTCGTCCCGCTGATCGGCCTCGGGCGCACGAAGGAGTTGGTCTACACGGGGCGCCAGGTCGGCGCCGAGGAGGCGCTGCGGATCGGCCTCGTCGATCGCGTGCTCCCACCCGGAGAGGTCCTCGGTGCGGCGATCGCCGATGCCCGCTCGCTGGCGGAGGGGCCGCGTGAGGCTCTCGCGGCGGCGAAGGAGGCGATCCACGCCGCGGTCCGTACGCCGGGCCGCAAGGGGGTGGACGAGGAGCGCCGGAGGTTCCTCGCACTCTTCGGCACGCTCGACCAGCGCGAAGGCATGCGCGCCTTCACCGAGAAGCGCCCCCCGCGGTTCGGAGGCGACCGGGCGTGACCGTCCGCGTCCGCCGGGCGCGCCAGGCCGACCTGCCGTCGCTCCTGGTCTTGTTCGAGGAACTCGACCGCCTCCAGCGCGACTGGCGGTTGTTCACCCCGCGTCCGGGGATGGCCGACGAGGTCACGGCGAAGTATGGCCAGGCGCTGACCCGTCGCGACGTCCTCGTGGCGGTGGCCGAGGACGAGGGCGAGCCGGTCGGGATGGCGTTCGCGGAGGCCACCACCCCGTCGAGGTTCTCCGACGAACGGGCGCTGGAGCTGTCCGGGGTGATCGTCCGTGCGGACCGGCGTCGGGAAGGGATCGGCCGGCTCTTGGTTCACGAGGCCCTGCGGTACGCGCGGGAGCGGGACCTCGGGTGGGTGACCCTGCAGACCTTCGGCCCGAACCGGAGCGCGATGGAGTTCTGGGAAGCCCTCGGTTTCACGCCACGGGTCGTCCAGCTCGTGGCCCCTCTCGACGATGTCTCCCGACGCCTCGGCGACGCCTGAGCGTCACCGGAACGTCACTCGCCGCCCGTATCGTTCCGCGTCAGCCGCAGGCGGACCTCCACGAACCTATGCAGCGGGGTGTCAAGGAATGAACCGCTGCGGCATCACGTTCGAAGAGGGTGCAAAGGGCTGAACGACCTACTCGCACAGGGCCCTGGGGGAAAGGACAGCGCGATGACGGAAGACAGGTTCAGGGGGGCAACCGTCCGCACGCTCCCGAAGGCGAACCGGACCTATGGGAACGGGCGCGTCTGCGCGGAGCCCGGCTGCGAGACCAAGCTCTCCGTCTACAACAAGTGGAAGTTCTGCTGGCAGCACGAGCCCGTCCACACCTACATCCCCCGCGGCAAGCGCAAGAGCCGGACCGCGGCCTGAGCACGACCCGACCAGCACTCCCACCCACCACCACACCGAGCGAAGGGCCCTCCCACACGGGAGGGCCCTTCGGCGTACGGGGGACGCCTTCCGGCGGAGACATCGTCGAACGGCGCGGGACGAAGGAGCGGGTCAAGGGGTCTCGGGGCGCTGCCGATGCCTGGGGAGACCGCTCCCCCCGAGGCGGATCGCCAAACCACGATGCCGAACGACCTCACCGAACCTCCCCCGATGCGGATGGGCGGGTGCCCGTACTGCGAGCGCTCGGTGCTGGTGTACGAGGAGCCGCCTCGCTGTCCCATCTGCGCGTGCCCGTTGGAGGAGACGTCGATGCGGCCGTTCGTCTTCCCGACCGAGCGGGCGGCCGACGCGACCGATCCCGATCGGACCTAGGCAGGGCTCACCAGGACGGCATCCCGCCAGCCCCGGACCGAGTTCACGACCGCCAGGGCCTCCGCCGCACGCAGCTCCTCGATCCGGATCGTCCGCTCCGCGAGGGTGCCTTCGGCGAGCAGCGCGGCACGCTCGCAGCCGGCGAGCAGTCCGGAATCGAGCGGCGGTGTCCACCACCGCCCTTCCAGGCGGACGGCCAGGTTCCCGATCGTCGTCTCGGTCACCTCGCCCCGCGTGTTGACCAGCACGACGTCATCGGCGTCGGGATGGCGGGCCGACGCCTGTTCGTACCGCTCACGAAGCGTCGTCTTGTGGAACAGGAACACGTCGGCTGGGTCGACCGGATGAGCGAGGTCGAGGCCGAGGCGGGTCGGCCCATCCGCGGAGGACATCGGGGCGCTGCCCGTCTCCACCCGGCCCCGTCGGTCGACGAGCAGGCGGACCCGTGTCGTCTTGCCCGGATACCGCCCCGCTTCGCGGGCGAGCGCCGTGTGGACCGCGTCCTCGTCGACGGTGTACCCGTGGTAGGTAGCCGAAGCCCGGAGTCGCGCCAGATGCTCGTCGAGCCTCCGGTACCCGCGGCCGGGGTCGTGGCGGAGCGTCTCGAGGAGCCGGAACGCGGGGCGCCGAGCCGTCAGCACCCGGGCCTTCGCCACGACCTCGTCGTACTCGCTTGTGGCCTGCGAGTCCCAGGTGATCCCGCCGCCGACCCCGTACTCAGCCGTCGATGTCCGCGTGTCGTGCACGACGGTGCGGATGGCGACGTTGAACCGCGCGCGTGGACCGGGCGTCTGCGATGGTGCGATGTACCCGATCGTTCCGCAGTACACGCCTCGCGGCGAGTCCTCGAGCGCCGCGATGATCCCCATCGTCGAGACCTTGGGGGCGCCGGTGACCGAGCCGCAGGGGAACAACGCGCGGAAGATGTCCGTCAGGCCGGCGCCCGGGTCGATCGAGGCGGAGACCGTGGAGGTCAGCTGCCACACGGTCTCGAACCGCTCGGCCTCGAAGACGTCGCTCCACGAGACCGATCCTGGGATGGCCACCCTCCCGAGGTCGCTGCGCAGCAGGTCCACGATCATCGCGTTCTCGGCCCGGTCCTTCACGGAGCCGCGCAGCCGGTCACGGACGGACTCGTCCTCCTCGAGCCAGCGACCGCGTGGGGCCGTGCCCTTCATCGGCTTCGTGGAGATCCGGTCGGCGTCGATCCGGAAGAACAGCTCGGGGCTCGCCGACACGATCCGGTACCGACCGAGGTCGAGGTACGCACCGTAGGCGCCGCGCTGCGCGAAGCACAGATCCCGGTAGAGACCGCGCAGGTCTCCCTCGATACCGGCCCGCAGCCGCAGCGTGTGGTTCACCTGGTACGTGTCGCCGCGGGCGATGTGCTCGTGGATCTGCCGGATCGCCGCGTCGTACGCGATACGGTCGACCGAGGGACGCCATGCGTCGGCATCCAGCCCGGCGCTCGTCAGGCGTGGCTCGGGCAGCGCCGTCTCCTGGCGTCCCTCGAACAGCGCGAACCACGCGAGTGGGAGGCCTGCGAACGGATCGTCCGTCGCGCGGGTCCGCACCCTGAGCGCCGGATCGAGCCCCGGAGCGGCCTCGTACGCCACGAACCCGGCCGCCCACAGGCCCCGGCGCGCGCTCGCCTCGACCGCCTCGAGGACGCCGGGCACGTCTCGGGCGTGGGTGGCCTCGACCACGCCGACCGGCTCGACCAGGCGGAAGCTCGCTTCGGCGCCGGTCAGGTCGTCGAATCGGGCCTCGATCACCGGCCCAGGGTAGCCTGGAGCCCGATGGGCGAAGGAAGCGTGCTCGTAGCGATGTCCGGCGGGGTCGACTCGTCGGTCGCGGCCTGCCTGCTCGTGGAGCAGGGCTACGAGGTCGTGGGCTCCCACATGTCGCTCGTGCACCTCGAAGGGGTCGAGCATGGGTGCTGTGGCCCCGTCGCGCGCGCCGACGCCGCGGAGGTCGCCCGCCTCGCGGGCTTCCCGTTCGAGGTCTGTGACATGACGCTCGAGTTCGATGGCGCGGTGATCGACGACTTCGTGGCGGAGCACACCGCCGGGCGCACGCCGAACCCCTGCGCGCGATGCAACGGCGAGATCAAGTTCGGGGCGTTCCTCCGGCGGGCCGACGAGTTGGGGATCGACCACGTCGCCACCGGCCACTACGTCAGGACCGGCCGAGGCGATGACGGTGCCTGGCATCTGTCGCGAGGGGCCGATCCGGGCAAGGACCAGAGCTACATGCTCCACATGCTGGGTCAGCGCGAGCTGTCCAGGTCGCTCTTCCCGGTCGGGAGCCTGCCGAAGACGGAGACGCGCCGGCTGGCCAGACGGTTCGGGCTCCCGGTCGCCACGAAGCCAGACTCGCAGGAGTTGTGCTTCGCGCCGAGTGGGGACGCGGGGCGGTTCGTGCGCGCGCAGGCCCCGTCCCTCGTGCACGCCGGCGGCGAGATCGTGGACCATGACGGCCGTGTGGTGGGCGAGCACGACGGCACGTTCGCCTTCACCGTCGGTCAGCGCCGTGGTCTCGGGGTTGCCGCCGGTACCCCCGTCTACGTGCTCGAGCTCGATCCGGGCGCGAACCGCGTGGTCGTGGGCCCGGGCGAGTTGCTCGCGCGCCGCGGCCTTCGTGCCGACCGCGTCCGGTGGGTGGCCGGTGCCCCGCCGTCCGACGGTCCTTTCGAGGCCGAGGTCCGTATCCGGTACCGGGGCGAGGACGCCCCCGCCGTGGTGACGCCCGACACGGAGCGCATGGCGGTGGAGTTCCGGACGCCCCAACGGGGGGTGGCGCCGGGTCAGAGCGCGGTCGTGTACCGCGGCGACGAGCTGCTCGGCGGAGGACGGATCGTCTCCTCGATCCGCTGACCGGGACAGGGAGGACACGATGGATCCGCATCCGAACGCAGAGATCGTCCGCAGGGCATTCGAGTCGTTCGCGTCCGGCGACCTCGACGCGCTCGCTGGGGCCTTCACCGACGACGCCGTGTGGCACGTGCCGGGCACGAACCGGTTCAGCGGCCTGTTCGCCGGCCGGGACGTCGCGATGGACCGGCTGCGCAGGATGCGCGAGGCCGGCGTCGAGACCACCCTCGAGGTGCACGACGTCGTCGCGAACGACGATCATGCGGTGGCGCTCGTCCACCTGCACGTGCGCAACGCGGACGGGCAGCGCTACGACCAGCAGCAGGTCCAGGTCTGGCACATGCGGGAGGGCCGGTGTCACGAGTACTGGGCCATGAACCAGGACCAGGCCGTCCTCGACCTACTGATCGGCCCGTCGTAGGGCTCGGCTATCCTGGGCATCCGACCCAGGAGGCCCCCCGAGGGAGGCAGAGCCGTGCGGCTGCTCCGGCGCCGTCCCAAGAGCTTCGACATCCAGGTGCAGGATCTCGTCCTGCACATCAGCGCCCCCGAGGATTTCGCCGAGGAGTCCCGGGCCGCCGCGTTGTCCTTCTGGGAGCAGCTGCAGTCCTACGGGCTGCGCGACCCGGAGTTCCGTTCGAGCAAGCGACCGCTGGAGCGCATCGCTGCCGACGCGCCCGAGATCGTGAAGGAGGTCGCCTCCGCGGCGAGTGCCGCCGGGGTGGGCCCGATGTTCTCCTTCCGGGGGGCGGTGGTCGACCAGGTCGGCCGGTTCCTCGGCGACCAGATCGCCGAGGTCACGGTCGCGTGCGACGGCGACTACTTCATCAAGGCCAAGAAGCGGCTGAAGCTCGGCGTGAAGCGCCGTGGTGGCGAGCCGATCACGGTCGCCCTCGAGCCATCGCCCCGTGGCGTCGGCGTGTCGACCACGCTCGGCCGGGGCAAGGGCGGTGAGGGCCCCGACGGACTGGCCGTGATCGCCCAGACCTGCATGCTCGCCGACGCGGCCGCGGCCGGCGTGCAGGCGTGTCTGCCCAAGCCTGACGGGTTCGGGATGGCGCTGCACTACCTGCAGCGCGTGCCCGGGGTCCTCGGGGGGGTCGTGGTGATCGGGGAGCGGATCGGCGTGGCCGGTAAGGTGGAGATCGCCGGGTGACCCGGTCGCCTGCGAACGATGAGCGCGCACGCGCCGACGCGAAGCTCCGGGTCGAGGAGCTCCGGACCGAGATCGATCGTCACTCCTACCGGTACCACGTCCTCGACGACCCTGAGGTCAGCGACGCGGAGTACGACGAGCTGGTCCGCGAGCTGCAGGCGCTCGAGGACCGCTTCCCCGAGCTGATCACGCCGGACTCGCCGACCCAGCGCGTCGGCGCCTCCCCTGCCGACCTCTTCGCGCCGGTGACCCACCGAGCGCCGATGCTCTCGCTCGACAACGCCTTCTCCCTCGAGGAGCTCGACGCCTGGGCGGAGCGCGTCTCGAAGGGCCTCGGCGGCGAGGTGCCGCCCATGGTGTGCGAACAGAAGATCGACGGGGTCGCATGCGCCCTCACGTACGAGCGGGGCGTCCTGGTCAAGGCTGCGACGCGGGGGGACGGGCGCGTCGGGGAGGACATCACCGCGAACGTCCGGACCGTGCGTGGCATCCCCAGACGCCTACGGATCGCCGACCCGCCCGAGGTGATCGAGGTCCGCGGTGAGATGTACCTGCCGGTGAAGGCCTTCGAGGAGCTCAACGCCGCCCTGCTCGAGGCGGGCGCCAAGCCGTTCGCGAACCCCAGGAACTCCGCCGCCGGTTCGCTCCGGCAGAAGGATCCGAAGGTGACCGCCTCGCGGCCTCTGCGGCTGTGGGTCCACTCCTTCGGCGCCGCCGAGGGGGTGGCGTTCGAGACCCACGAGGGCTTCCTCGCCTGGGCGGCGGATGCGGGGCTGCCCGTGGCGCCGACCACCGAGCGGCGTGACTCGCTCGATGCCGTGAAGGACTTCCTGCGCCACTGGGAGCAGCACCGTCACTCGGTCGACTGGGAGATCGACGGCGCGGTGATCAAGGTGAACGGGCTCGACCTTCAGCGGGAGCTCGGCGCCACGTCGCACGCGCCTCGCTGGGCGATCGCCTACAAGTTCCCACCGGAGGAGCGCACGGCCCTGCTCCGGAAGATCGACGTCCACACGGGCCGCACGGGCAAGGTCACGCCGTTCGCGGTGCTCGAGCCCGTGTTCGTCGGCGGCGTGACCGTCACGTACGCGACGCTCCACAACGAGCAGGAGGTCCAGCGGAAGGACGTCCGCGAGGGTGACACGGTGATCGTGCGCCGCGCCGGCGATGTGATCCCGGAGATCGTCGGGCCGGTCCTCGCCACGCGCAAGCGGGGCGCCCGGATCTGGCGGATGCCGACCGAGTGCAACGCGTGCGGCACCCCGCTCGTGCGTCCCGAGGGCGAGGTCGACCATCGCTGCCCGAACAAGCGCGGGTGTCCCTCGCAGGGGATCGAGTGGCTGTTCCACTTCGCCGGGCGCGGCGCGATGGACATCGAGCACCTCGGCTACATGACGGTCATGCGCCTGCTCGAGAAGGGCCTGATCGAAGACCCCGCGGACATCTACGCGCTCGACGCAGGGAAGCTCTCGCAGCTCCCCGGGTTCAAGGACAAGGCGATCTCGAACGTGCTCGAGCAGATCGAACTGTCGAAGGACCGCCCGGTCTGGCGGCTGCTGGTCGGGTTGAACATCCGCCACGTGGGCACGCATGTCGCACAGGTGCTCGCCCGGGGGTTCGGGTCGATCGACGCGCTGGCGGCCGCGAGCGAGGACGAGATCGACGACGTGCCCGAGATCGGCCCCGAGATCGCCGCGACGGTCCGCGAGTGGTTCGACGAGGACGAGAACCTGGCGCTGATCGAGAAGCTACGCGCCGCGGGCGTCCGGATCGCCGATGAAGCCCTGGCGCAGCGAGAGGCCGTCGCCGGGACCCTCGACGGCGCGACGATCGTGCTTACCGGCGGCCTCGAGACGATGTCGCGCGAGGAGGCCGTCGAGCTGGCGCAGGCCGCCGGGGCCCGCGTGGCGTCGAGCGTGTCGAAGAAGACCTCGTTCGTGGTGGTCGGGGAGAACCCCGGGTCGAAGTTCGCGAAGGCCGAGACGCTCGGGGTCGAGGTGATCGACGAGCAGGAGTTCCTGCGCCGTCTGGGCCGGTAGCCGGGCGGGTGCCCTGGGTAGACTGCGCGGCATGCCGGTCGACATCGACATCGAGCACGTCGCGAGGCTCGCGCGGCTGGACCTCACGGACGAGGAGGCGGATCGCCTCCGCGACCAGCTCGGTGTCATCCTCGAGCATGCATCGAAGGTCGGCGAGGTCGCGGCCGCCGACGTGCCGCCGACCGCCTCTCCGATCCCTCGTTCCAACGCCCTGCGCGACGACACGCCCGAGCCGTCGTTGCCCGTCGACGAGTCGCTGCGCAACGCGCCGGACCGCGAGGGCGATCGCTTCAAGGTCCCGCGGATCGCGGAGACAGGCGCGTGAGCGAGCTCTGTGACCTCACCGGCGCCGAGCTCTCATCGAGGCTCGCCGCCGGTGAGACCACGGCGGTCGAGATCGTGGAGTCCTCGCAGGCGCGGGTCGATGCCGTCGACGCACAGGTGGGCGCCTTCCTCACGCTCACGCCGCAGCTCGCGCGCGAGCGCGCCGAGGAGCTCGACGTGTACCTGTCGACCGGCGCGCCCCAGAGCGCGGCGGCCGGCATCCCGGTGGCCGTCAAGGATGTCCTCACCACGAACGGGATCCGCACCACCTGCGGATCGCGGATCCTCGAGAGCTACGTGCCTCCGTACGACAGCACGGCATGGACCCGTCTCGCCGGCGCCGGGGCCGTCCTCGTGGGCAAGACGAACTGCGACGAGTTCGCGATGGGCTCCTCGAACGAGAACTCGGCGTTCGGACCGGTTCACAACCCGTGGGATCTCGAGCGCGTCCCTGGCGGCTCGAGCGGTGGCAGCGCGGCGGCCGTCGCGGCCGGCGAGGTCGTCTGGGCGCTCGGTACCGACACGGGCGGGAGCGTCCGCCAGCCTGCGTCGTTGTGCGGTGTCGTGGGGCTGAAACCGACGTACGGCAGGATCAGCCGTTATGGGTTGATCGCCTTCGCGTCCTCGCTCGACACGGTGGGGACCTTCACGCGGAGCGTCCGCGACGCCGCGTCGATGTTGGGCGTGCTCGCCGGGTGGGACCCACGCGACGCGACCTCGATCGACGCGGACGTGCCCGACTACCGGGAGGAGCTGGACCGTGGGATCGACGGGCTGCGGATCGGCGTGATCTCCGAGGCGTTCGGCGAGGGCGTGGTCCCAGGGGTCGCGACCTCGGTCCGCCACGCGATCGACCGGCTCGCTGCGCTCGGCGCCGAGGTGGGGGAGGTGCACCTGCCCCATGCGGAGTACGCGTTGTCCGCCTACTACCTGATCGCCCCGAGCGAGGCGTCGTCCAACCTCGCCCGCTACGACGGCGTCCGGTACGGGTTCCGTGCCGCGGGCGACCATGCCGACTCGGTGGCGATGATGTTCGCGACCCGAGGACAGGGCTTCGGACCGGAGGTGAAGCGCCGGATCATGCTGGGCACCTATGCCCTGTCCGCCGGCTACTACGAGGCGTACTACGGGCAGGCGCAGAAGGTGCGCACGCTCATCATCCGTGACTACGAGGCGGCGTTCGAGCGGTTCGACGTGCTGGTGTCGCCGACCTCGCCGACGACCGCGTTCCGGATCGGCGAGAAGGCGGACGACCCGATGGCCATGTACCTGAACGATATCTTCACGATCCCGGCGAACCTCGCGGGGGTCCCTGCGATCAGCGTCCCGTGCGGCCTTGACGAGAGCGGGCTCCCCGTGGGGCTGCAGCTCACCGCCCCGATCCTCGACGAGGTCACGCTCCTGCGTACGGCGCACGCCCTCGAGTCAGACCTCGCGCTCGACCTCAGGCCGCCGTTGCTCGCCGAGCTCTAGATCGGGGATCGCCGGCTCGCCGGCGCCGACGTCGCCTGCTTCCTCGCGCATCGTCCCGCCGGCCGACACGATCGTCGCGACCGACGCGAGCACGATCGCGCCCGAGACGAACAACCGGCCCGTGAGCGGTTCGCTCAGCACGAGCCACCCGAGGGTCACTGCGACGATCGGGTTCACGTACGCGTACGTCGACACGAGTGTCGTCCGGACGTTCCGCAGCAGCCAGAGGTAGCAGCTGAACCCGACGAACGAGCCCGCCACGATCAACCAGGCGAGCCCCAGCCAGGACTCGCTCGAGATCGCACCCAGATCGAACTCGCCCAGCTCGCCGATGCCGACCGCGACCGCGAGGATCACCGCGCCGCCGACGAGTTGTTGCATGCCGCTGCCGAGCAAGGGGGCGCTCGGGAGCGGCGCGGTTCGCGCGTACAGGGACCCGGCGGTCCAGCACAGGGTGGCCGCCACCGCCACGAGCATGCCCCCCAGGGGCGCGTTCCCGCTCGACGCGTTGGTCTGGATCAGCACGGTGGCGCCGATGAAGCCGCCTACGAGACCCACCACCACACGCCATCCCAGCGGAGCGCTGCGGAGGATCACGCGGTCGAACAGCGCGAGCCATAGCGGGATCAGCGCGATGATCAGGGACACGATCCCGGTCGGGGTCCCCATGTTCTCGGACACGGCGACGAGCGCGTTGCCCCCGAGCAGGAGGAACACGCCGACGATGCCGGCGGCCCGCCACTGCCTGGGGGTCGTACGTTCACGCGTCCGCAGGCTCGACCAGGCGAACAGCACGCTGCCGGCGAAGAGGAACCGGATCGCCGCGCCCAGGAGCGTCGGCATCGTCTCGTTCACCTTCTCGATGCCGAGGTAGGTGGTGCCCCACACGAAGTAGAGCGCGCCGAGGATCGTCCAGACCTTGGTTGCGCTCGGTCTCGTGGCAACCGGTGCCGTCGACATCGGCCCAGGATACGAGGGTCTGGATCGGCACCCGGGGTCGCTCCGCTAGGCTAGCGCCCGATGGGCGGATGGGAAGCGGTGATCGGGCTCGAGTGTCACGTCGAGCTGAACACGCGGACGAAGATGTTCTGCTCGTGCGCGGTGGAGTTCGGCGCCGAGCCGAACTCGCACACCTGTCCGGTCTGCCTCGGCCACCCTGGCTCCCTCCCGGTGCCGAACCGCGAGGCGATCGCGAGGATCGTGAAGATCGGTCTGGCGCTCGGCAGCCAGATCGCCCCGCACTCGATGTTCCACCGCAAGAACTACTTCTATCCGGACATGCCGAAGGACTATCAGATCAGCCAGTACGACTTGCCGATCTGCGTCGGGGGGCACCTCGACGTAGACCTGCCCGACGGCTCCACCTCGCGCGTCGGGATCACGCGGGTCCACATGGAAGAGGACACGGGCAAGACGACCCACGGGAGCGAGTCAGGGCGGATCCACGACGCTCGGCATGCGCTGATCGACTTCAACCGGGCTGGGGTGCCGCTCGTCGAGTGCGTGAGCGAGCCCGACATCCGCAGCCCCGAAGAGGCCGGCGCCTACCTGCGCGAGCTGCGGTCGACGCTCGAGGCGCTCGACGTCAGCGACGTCCGGATGGAGGAAGGCTCGCTCCGCTGCGACGCGAACGTGTCGCTGCGGCCGGTCGGGAGCGACGTCTTCGGCACGAAGGTGGAGATCAAGAACATGAACTCGGTCCGGTCGCTCGAGCGGGCGCTCACCTATGAGATCGAGCGGCAGACGGCGGCCCTCGAGGCCGGCGAGCCCATCGTCCAGGAGACGCGCCATTGGGACGAGGACGCCGGCGCCACGAGGAGCATGCGCTCGAAGGAAGAAGCGTTCGACTACCGGTACTTCCCCGAGCCCGACATCCCCGCCCTGGAGCCGGACGAGGGGTGGATCGAGGACATCCGGTCGTCGCTCCCGGAGCTGCCGCGCGCCCGTCGCGAGCGCTACATGCAGCTCGGGCTCAAGTCCGACACCGCGCGCGTCCTGGTGGCGGACCGCGGGTCGGTGGCGCTGTTCGAAGGAGCGCTGGCGCTCGGAGGGGACCCGGTGGCGATCGCGAACTGGGTCACTCAGGACGTCGCTTCGCTCCGGAACACGGCCGGTGACGGAGAGCTCACCGCCCAGCACGTCGCCGACGTGGCGTCGCTCGTCGCCGACGGGACGCTCAGCAACGCGGGCGGGAAGCAGGCCCTCGAGGAGGCCCACGCATCCGGATCCCGGATCGCGGACGTGGTCGACCGCAAGGGTCTGCGGCAGGTGTCGGACACGGGCGAGCTGGGTGCGTGGGCCGACGAGGTGATCGCCGAGAACCCCGACGCGGTCGAGAAGTTCCGCACCGGCAAGGAGGGGGTCATCGGGTTCCTCGTCGGCCAGCTGATGAAGAAGGCCGGCGGCGCCGCCAACCCCAAGGTCGCGCAGGGACTCCTGCGGGAGCGGCTCCAGGCGTAGGTGTTGGGTGTAGGCCTCCGGTGACCTCGAGGGCGCAGCCACCCCCGAGCCCCAAGCCCAAGCGCGTCCCCCTGTGGCAGCTCGTGCTGCTGGGCATCGTCCGCGCGTTCCAGGGCGCGGTCACCCACCCGTTGAAGCGGATGTGGGCCTCGTCCGACCCGATCGACGCGTACGCGCTCAACCACCTCACGAGCGTGGCGGGCGACACCCTGCTCGCGATCTCGCTCGCCGACTCGGTGTTCTTCTCGCTGCCGGTGGAGGAGTCGAGGGTGAGCGTCGCGCAGTACCTGGCGCTCACGATGCTGCCGCTCGCCCTCGCGGGGCCGTTGATCGTCCCGATCCTCGACAGGACCGGGCCGCGCCGTTCCGTGACCTTCTTCGCGGCGGCCGGCCGGGCGCTCCTGGCTGTCTACCTCGCCCCGCGGCTCGAGACCGACCTGCTGTTCCCGGTCGCGCTCGGGATGCTCGTCCTGTCGAAGGTCCACGGCGTCGTGAAGAACGGGCTCACGATGGCCTACGCCTCGAAGGAGGAGGGGCTGATGCGTGCGAACGCGCGCCTCGGCCGGATCGCGGTGGCAGGCGCGATCGCCGCGGCACCGTTCGGGTACGCCGCGCTCAAGATCACCGGAGGGGCCAGCCCGATCCAACTGGCGGCGCTCGTCTACGCGGTGTCGGCGGCGCTCACGCTCCGCCTGCCGAAGCCACTGACCGCCGCGCCGACGAAGCAGGTGGCCCAGGTCAGGGAGCGAGGGCGCGTCCCGCGCCTGACCGCGCCAGCGATCGGGGCGGTGGGGATGCGGGCGGCCGGCGGGTTCCTGCTCTTCCTGCTCGCGTTCTCGCTGCGGAGCGCCGAGGTTCCGATCGCGTGGTTCGGCGTGCTCGCCGCCGCCGGGGTGATCGGGGGATTCCTCGCCGACGTCGTCGCGCCGGCGCTGCGCACCGACATGCGGGAGGAGGCGGTCGTGGTGACGTGCGTGTCGTCGGCGTGCGTCGGGGCGCTGCTCGCCTCGCAGCTCTACGGGCTTCCGCTCCTGGCCGTCTACGCGTTGACCGCGGGCGCGGCCTCCGAGTTCGCGCGGCTCGCGTTCCAGAGCCTGATGCAACGCTACGCACCGCCCGGCGCGCTCGGCCGGGTGTTCGTCCGGTACGAGGTGATGTTCCAGGCGGCGTGGGTGGCGGGCGCGTTCCTTCCCGCCCTGTTCCCGATCCCGTTCCGCACGGGCATCGCGCTGCTCGCGGCGTTCTACGGGGCGTTGGCGGCGGGGTACTGGTGGCGGCGCCGAACGCCGCGAGGCGAGGAGGGCGCGTGAGCCCTCGGCACGAGACCGTCGCGATCGTCGGCGCCTCGCTCGCCGGGGTGAGCGCCGCGCAGACGCTCCGCGACGAAGGGTTCGACGGCCGGCTCGTGCTGATCGGCGACGAGCCCCGCCCGCCCTACGAGCGCCCCGAGCTCTCGAAGACGTACCTGCGGGGCGAACGGCCGGTCGAGGAGCTCCTCGCGCGACCGCCCGACTGGTTCGAGGCGAACGACGTGGACCTGCGGACGGGTGTGCGGGTGACGGCGCTCGATCCGGCGGCGCGGAGGCTCGAGCTCGACGACGGCGGCACGATCGCGTTCGAACGGGCGCTCGTGACGACCGGCGCCACCAACCGACACCTGGAGGTCCCGGGGGCGGACCTGCCCGGGGTGCTCGGCCTCCGAACGATCGAGGACGCGGACCTGATCCGCGCGGCCGCACAGGGTGGGGGCCCGGCGGTCGTCGTCGGGATGGGGTTCATCGGTGCGGAGGTGGCCGCGTCACTGCGTCAGCTCGGCCTGGACGTGACCGTCGTGGAGATCTTCGAGACCGCCCTGCGACGGGTCCTGGGCGCGGACGCGGGGCGGGCGATGGAGCGCGTCCATCGCGAGCGCGGGGTCCGGATGCGGTTCCAGGATTCGGTCGAGGCGTTCGAGGGGGACGGGCGGGTCGAGCGCGTGCGGACCTCGAGCGGAGACGTGATCGATTGTGCGTTCGCCGTGGTCGGGATCGGCGTGGCCCCGGCCACCGGATGCTGGCCCCTCGGGGTCGCCCCCGACGGGGGTATCCCCGTGGGGCCCACCCTCGAGACCGAGGTCACGGGGGTGTTCGCGGCCGGCGACGTCGCGAGCCACGACCACCCGTATCTGGGGCACGTGCGCGTCGAGCACTACGACAACGCGATCCAGATGGGCGCGACGGCCGGGAGGAACCTCCTGGGCGCCGACGAGGTGTACGACGATCCCCTGTGGTTCTGGTCCGACCAGTACGAGGTGTCGGTCCAGATGGTCGGACGTGTCCCCGAGGACCCGACCATCGTGGTGCGCGGGTCGTACGAGGAGGGCTCGTTCTGCGCCTTCCACCTGGACGGCGTCGGCGTCCTTCGCGCCGCGATCGGGATCGACCGGTCGCGCGACGTCCGGCGTGCCTCGAAGCTCGTCCACGGACAGGTCAGGCCGGATCCGGACGCGCTCGCCGACCCCGAGGTGGATCTCCGATCGCTCCTGTGAGGCCTCTGTGCGGGCACCCGTGCCAGGCTCATTGGTAGCCTTTCCTCCACCGCCGAGCCCACCGAAGAGGAGTGATACCCGTGGACAGGCCGGAGATCATCCTGGCCCCAGGCCCGACCCCGATCCCGCCGGAGGTGCTGCTGGCGCAGGGCAGCCCGCTCGTCTACCACCGCGGCCCCGGCTTCGGGAAGCTGATGACCGAGGTCACCGAGCGCCTGAAGGCTCTGTACCGCACCGATCGCGCCGACGTCCTGCTGATGACGTCGAGCGGCACCGGAGGCCTCGAGTCAGCGATCCAGAACTGCTTCTCGCCCGGCGACGAGGTGTTCGTGCCGCTCGCCGGGTTCTTCGCCCAGCGGTGGCAGAAGCTGGCGCAGGCGTACGGCCTGACGGTGCACACGATCGAGGAGCCGTGGGGCACGAAGCTCGACCCGGCGAAGATCGCCGACGCGCTCGCCGAGCATCCGGGCACGAGGGCCGTGCTCCTGACGCAGTCCGAGACCTCGACCGGCGTGATCCAGCCGATCGAGGGGCTCGCCCGGGTGGCGAACGACGCCGGTGCGATGGTGATCGTCGACGCGGTGTCGAGCCTCGGGGCCGTCCCGTTCGAGTTCGATGCCTGGGGGATCGACGTGGCGGTTGCGGGGTCGCAGAAGGCCCTGTCGGCGAGCCCCGGACTCGCGTTCGTCGCGATCAGCGAGCGGGCGTGGGGGGCGAGCGAGACGGCGACGAACCCACGCTTCTACTTCGACTGGCGGATCTACCAACAGTTCGCGGGTCTCCCGCACCCGGAGAACCCGTGGACGCCAGCGATCAGCGTGATGCAGGGGCTCCAGGCGGCGCTCGAGCTCTACTACCAGGACGGGCTCGAGGGCGCGCTGCGGCGTCACGAGATGCTCAGCCGGGGGGTCAAGGAGGGTGTGAAGGCGCTCGGCCTCGATCTGTTCGGCGAAGGGCTGGAGGACAACTGGACCGTCACGGCGATCAAGGCCCCCGACGGGATCGACGCCGACACGATCAGCGACCGGATCCGCGCCGACTTCAGGTGCGTGCTGGCGCCCGGCCAGGGCCCGCTCAAGGGCAAGGTCTTCCGGATCGGGCATTTCGGGTACTTCGACGAGCTCGACATCCTCCGGGGGCTCGCCGCGCTCGAGATGACCCTGGGGCGGCTGGGCTATCCGGTGAAGCTGGGCGCGGCCGTCGCCGCCGCGGAGCAGATCTTCCAGGGAGCCGACGGCGCGTGAGGGTGTTGGTGACCGAGGCCCTGTCCGAGCAGGGCCTCGAGCTGCTTACGCACGACTTCGAGGTCGACGTCCGCACCGACCTCGCGGGGGGAGACCTCGCGGCCGAGATCGCGCCGTACGACGCTCTCGTGATCCGCAGCGCCACGAAGGTGACCGCCGACGTGCTCGCGGCCGCGACGAGCCTCAAGGTCGTGGCGAGGGCGGGGATCGGGCTCGACAACATCGACGTCGAGGCCGCCACCCGGCGAGGCGTGATGGTCGTGAACGCGCCCCAGTCGAACATCATCAGCGCCGCCGAGCACACGCTCGCGCTCCTGCTGGCGCAAGCCCGCAACATCCCGCAGGCCCACGCCGACCTCGAGGCGGGGCGCTGGGAGCGGTCGAGGTGGGAGGGCGTCGAGCTCGCCGGCAAGACGATCGGCCTCGTTGGGCTCGGTAGGGTGGGCTCCCTCGTGGCCGCACGCGCGGCGGGGTTCGGGCTGCGGGTGATCGCGTACGACCCCTTCGTGAGCGCCGACCGCGCGAAGGAGATGGGTGTCGAGATCATGCCGACGCTCGAGGCGCTCCTCGTCCAGGCGGACTTCGTCGCGATCCATCTTCCCCGTACGCCGGAGACCGAAGGGCTGCTCGGCGAGAAGGAGCTGCGGATGATGAAGCCGGGCGCGCGGCTCGTGAACACGGCTCGCGGCGGGATCGTCGATGAGGCGGCCCTCGCGACCGTGCTCCAGGAGGGTCATCTCGGCGGGGCGGCGTTCGACGTCTTCGCCTCGGAGCCGGCCACCGAGTCGCCCTTGTTCGGTCTCCCGAACGTGATCGTGACGCCGCACCTCGGCGCGTCGACCCGCGAAGCGCAGGACAAGGCCGGGATCACCGTCGCGGAGATGGTCCGGCTCGCGCTCAAGGGGGAGTTCGTCCCGTACGCAGTGAACGTGTCGGCGGGCGCGGAGGTCACGGAGGCCGTGCGACCGTTCGTGCCGCTCGCCGAACGGCTGGGTGCGCTCGCCGCCGGCCTGGCCGGGACCGGGGTCCGGAACCTGGTCGCGTCGTACCTGGGGCGGATCGCCGAGCACGACACGCGCGTGCTCACCCTCGCGGTGCTCAAGGGAGTGCTGGGTCGGTCGGTGCACGAGCCGGTCTCGTTCGTCAACGCGCCGATGCTCGCTCGGGACCGGGGGCTCACCGTGAGCGAGATGCGCTCAACCGTGTCGCAGGACTACGTGTCGCTTATCTCGATCCGTGCCGAGACCGACGAGGGTCCGGTGAGCGTCCAGGGCACGATCGTGGCCCGCGGCGCCGAGAGGATCCTGGAGGTGAACGACTTCGACATCGAGGTCGCGCCGGCACCCCGGATGGTGTTCTTCACCTACACCGACCGCCCGGGGATCATCGGACGGATCGGGACCGTGCTCGGCGAGCACGGCATCAACATCGCGACGATGGACGTCGGCCGCCAGGGCGGACAGGGCGGTCCCGCCCTGATGTGCGTGACCGTCGACACCGAGGTTCCCGTCCACGTGCTCGACCACATCGCCGAGGACATCGACGCGACGAAGATCCGCTCGGTGACGCTCCCCTCATGACCTGATCTGGGTTCGCCCTGGTCCCGGCGGGCGCTTGCCACACGTTCTCCACGTCGCGTCAGATGGATCGCGTCGCTCCGGGCGGGACCCCGTGGTAGCCTCGTCGGACCATGGAGCGGACAGTGATGGACACGGGAGCCCTCGGCGCGTCTTGACGCGCCCGCATCCCGTTCGTCGCCCGTCCCAGCCTCGCAGGAGCCCTCCATGGAACATCGACACCGAACCGCACGCTCGAACATCCGACGCCTCGCCACGGGTCGGCTGATCTCCGTCACCGGAGGCGCCGCGGCGTTCACTGCGCTGAACTTCACGGTGTGGGATCGGACGCATTCGCCCGGGATCCAGGCGCTCTCACTGCTGCTGACCTTCGGAGTGGCTGGGATCCTGGGCCCGTTCGCGGGGGCGCTCGGGGACCGGTTCGACCGACGTCGGGTGATGATCGTCTCGGAGGCGGCCGCCGCCACGGTGTTCCTCGCGATGGCGTTCGCCGACTCTCCCGCGTGGCTGATCGGCATCGCGTTCATCGCGGCGATCGCGGAGCTGCCGTTCTTCTCCGCGTCCCGGGCGGCGATCCCGAACCTGATCGAGTCCGAGGACCAGCTCGCGTGGGCGAACAGCCTCGTCACGATCGGCGTGCACGCTGGGATCGCGATCGGGCCGGTGATCGGCGGGACGCTGCTCGCGATCGTCGGTCCGTCGTGGGTCTTCGCTCTGAACGCCGTGTCGTTCTTGGTGTCGCTGGGGCTGACCCTCACGATCAGGGGCGACTTCCAGAAGGCTGCCGAGGACCATGAGGCGCATGCCGGGCTCGCCGCCGGCATCTCGTTCCTGTGGCGCGACCGGGTCATGCGCCGGATGTCGGTGGCGTGGCTGGTCTTCCTGCTCGGGATGGGGATCGGGATGGTCGCCGACGCCGCGCTCGCCGAGTCCTTCGGCGCGGGTGAGATCGGCTACGCCCTGCTGATCGCCGCGTGGGGGACCGGCTCGGTGATCGGGTCCGCGGCGGGCCGCTGGATGACGCCGAAGACGGAGCCACGTTGGCTCGTGTTCGGCGCGTTCGGGATCTCGGCTGCCGCGTTCGGCGTCGGGCTCGCGCCCCTGTTCCCGCTGGTCCTGATGTGCCTGTTCCTGATGGGGACAGCCGACGGGCTCACGATCGTGGCCGAGAACGGCATCATGCAGCGTCGGACGCCGGACGCGATCCGCAGCCGGGCGATGGCTGCCTTCGAGGCGGTGCTGTCGATCGGACTCGCGGTCGCGTACCTGATCGCGGGTCCGGTCCTGACGGCCGTGGGGCCCCAGGGGGGATACCTGGTCGGCGGTCTCACGGCCGCGATGGCCGCCGTCGCCCTGGTGCCGCTGCGAGCGCTCCGGCGTGATGCGATCGAGGCCGAGGCCGAGGCCGTCGCCGAGCATGTCATGGAGCCCGCGATGCGGTACACGTCGGCCGAAGACCTCGATCGCATGTCGGTGCCGGCCGTCGAGCGTCGGCCGGCGTAGGGAGCACCCGCAGCCCGCCACAGCACCGTGCGCCGCGACGCGATGCCGCCGGCGGGGGAACCCGAGCCCTCACGAGGCGAGCGGCCGATCGCCCCTCGGGATCGAACGCCGTTCAGGCGAGACTGAGTCGCGTTCAGACCCAATGCCCGGCCGTGGCTCGCGGATCGCGCGGTTGAGGACCTGGTTTGCATTGAACGAACGTTCAGGCGTAGCGTCCGAGCATGGGAGCGACGCGGAAGTGGGACGCGATCGTGGTCGGGGGCGGTCATAACGGCGTGATCGCCGCGGCCTACCTGGCGAAGCGCGGCGCCCGCGTGGTCGTGCTCGAGGCGCGGGAGAAGACCGGGGGCGCCGCCGACACGATGGCGCCGTGGCCCGAGGCCCCCGACATCAAGGTGACGACGCTCAGCTACGTCATGAGCCTGATGCCTGACACGATCTTGAGGGACCTCGACCTCGCGCGTCACGGCTACCGCAGCGTCCCGGTCGGGCCGTACTTCGTCCCGTTCCCCGACGGGCGTTGCATCGTTCAGTACGACGACGACGCGCGGGCGAACCACGACGAGTTCGCCAAGTTCTCGAGGGCGGACGCCGACGCCATCGAGACCTGGGACGCCTGGATCGGCGGGCTCGCCGACGTCCTAGGCCCCTTGATGATGACCACGCCACCGAAGCTCGGGTCGCGCTCGTGGTCCGACGTGCTCGAGCAGGTGCGGCTGGCGTGGCGGTTCCGAGGGCTCGACGTGGGGGGGGTGGCCGACGTCACGCGGCTGCTCACGATGTCGATCGTCGACATCCTGGACCGGTTCTTCGAGACGGACCAGGTGAAGACGGTCATGGCCCTGAACGGGCTGATCGGGACGTGGGCAGGACCCCACGAGCCCGGGACCGGCTACGTGATGGCGCACCATTCGATCGGCGATGTCGGCGACGGGCACACCGGTGCCTGGGCGACCCCGATCGGCGGCATGGGTGCCGTGGCGGCGGCGATCGAGTCGAGCGCCCGCGCCCTGGGTGCCGAGGTCCGCACGGACGCGCGGGTCGAGCGCATCCTCACGGCTGCCGGGCGGGTCCGCGGGGTGGTGCTCGCGGGCGGCGAGGAACTCCTCGCGCCGATCGTCGTCGCCGCGACGCATCCGCAGATCACGTTCCTGCGCCAGCTCGATCCGACCGACCTGCCTGAGGACTTCGCGGATGACATCCGCAGCTGGAAGTCACGCAGCGGCACCGTCAAGATCAACCTCGCGTTGGACCGAGCGCCGGTATTCACGGCGAAGCCGGACCACGTCGATCTGACCGGGGGGTTCGAGCTCGCGCATTCGGTGGCCTACCTCGAGCGGGCGTTCGAGGAAGCCCGGGCGGGACGTCCCGCGACCGCTCCGTTCAGCGACGGGTGCATGCCCACGTTCGCCGATCCGTCGCTCGCTCCCGACGGGGTCCACGTGGTCTCGCTCTTCACGCAGTGGTGCCCCGCGGAGTGGGCCGACGAGCCACACCCCGAGGAGCTCGGCGCCTACGCCGACCGTGTGATCGCGGGGTACGACGAGCTCGCGCCTGGGTTCGCCGACAGCGTCATGCACCGTCAGGTGATCGGTCCCTACGAGATGGAACAGGAGTGGGGCCTCGTCGGGGGGAACATCTTCCATGGGGAGCTGTCGGCCGAGCAGCTGTTCCATCTGCGGCCGGCCTCGGGGTACGCGGACTACCGCACCCCGATCGAAGGGCTCTACCAGTGCTCGAGCGCGACCCACGGCGGCGGGGGCGTGACGGGCATCCCCGCCTACAACTGCGTGCGCGAGATCGTGAAGGACGTCCGGGCGTCGACCAGGCGCGCGCGACGACCCCTCTGACGCGGCATCATGGTGGGGTGAACCTCACGGGCCATCTGTTGCTGTCCAACGCCACGCTGTTCGACCCGAACTTCCGTCGGACCGTCGTCCTGATCGGGCATCACGACGAGGAGGGGGCCGTCGGCGTGGTCCTGAACCGTCCGCTCGACGTCACGGTCGACGAGGCCGTCCCACCGCTCGCGGCCCTCGTCCAGCCCGGCGATCTCGTCTACCAGGGCGGCCCGGTGCAGCCCGAGGCGGCGGTCGTCGTGGCCGATTTCGAAGACCCGACGAGGGCCGGCGTGGTCGCCCTCGGCTCGATCGGGTTCCTGCCCGAGGAGGCCGATCCCGACGACCTCGGCGCGATCCGCCGGGCACGGGTGTTCGCGGGCTACTCGGGGTGGGGTCCGGGGCAGCTGGAGGAAGAGCTCGGTGAGGACGCCTGGTTGGTCACGCCGGCGCTGCCGCAGGACGTCTTCGATGAGGAGCCCGAGCAGCTGTGGGAGCGGGTCGTCGCGCGGCTCGGGCCCGCCTACGCGATGATGCGGACGATGCCGATCGATCCGTCCGCCAACTGATGACGGGGTCCCTGTCGTTCGATCGGGCGGCGGAGTACTACGACGCCACGAGGGTTACCGACCCGGCGACCCTGGGTTCGATCGTCAGGCTCCTGGGCGAGCACGTCGCCGGGGAGGGCCCCGTCCTGGAGATCGGTGTCGGCACCGGACAGCTCGCGATGCCGCTCGCCGCGACCGGGGTCCGCGTCACGGGCCTCGATCTGTCGAGCGCGATGATGGCGAAGCTGATCGAGAAGTCCGGGGGGATCTCGCCGATCCCGCTCGTGCTCGGTGACGCCACCGCGATGCCGTTCGGCGACCGGGTGTTCGCCGGCGCCTACGCCCGATGGGTGCTGCACCTGATCTCCGCGTGGCAGACCGTCCTGCGGGAGCTCGACCGCGTGGTGGCCGGGGACGGGGCGATCGCGATCGAGCCCGGGGGCGAGAGTGGGGTGTTCCGCGACGTGTTCCTTCGGTTCCACGAGATCCTCGGGGACGTGGCGCTGCCCCCCGGGCTCCACCCCATCCGCAGGGGTGAGCAACTCGATGAGGCGTTGGGGGAGATCGGCTGGCGACTCGATCACGTCGAGGCGCTCGAGTACGCGGCGCAGGTCCCGCTCGCGAGGTTCTTCGATGAGATCCCCGACCGACGCTTCTCGTGGACCTGGAACGTGCCCGGCGACGCCTTGGCGGCGGCGACCGGCGAGGTCCGCGCCTGGGCGGCCGAGCGGTTCGACCTCGACGCTCCGCAGCCGGCCGTGGCGACGCGGTGGCGGGTGTATCGCCGGGTCTGAAGGCACCGCGTCGGGCGGACCCGGTATCCTGTGCGAACCCTGCAAGGGGGCCATTCGCGATGCCCGAGGAAGCCTGAGGAGGACCGCCGTGCCGATCGCCGAGGTCGAGAAGATCTGGATGAACGGCGAGCTCGTGAACTGGGCCGACGCCAAGGTCCACGTGCTCAGCCACGCCCTGCACTACGGCTCCGGTGTCTTCGAGGGGATCCGCGCGTACGCGACCGATCGTGGCCCCGCGGTGTGGCACCTCGAGGCGCACCTGGATCGGATGTACGCCTCGGGCGCGATCTACCACATGGACATCCCGTACACGAAGGCCGAGCTGGTCCAGGCCACGAAGGACGTGATCCGCGCGAACGAGCTCGACTCGTGCTACGTCCGCCCGATCGCGTTCCGCGGCTACGGCGAGATGGGGGTGAACCCGCTCAACGCACCGGTCGACGTGGTGATCGCGGTGTGGCCATGGGGCGCCTACCTCGGTGAGGACGCGCTCGAGCAGGGCGTGCGGGTGAAGGTCTCCTCCTGGAAGCGTCACGACCAGAACTCGCTGCCGAGCGCGGCGAAGGCGACCGGTGGGTACCTCGGGTCGATCCTCGCGAAGGTCGAGTCACTGAAGGCCGGTTACGACGAGGCCATCATGCTGAACCAGGAGGGCTTCGTCGCGGAGGGGTCCGGCGAGAACATCTTCATCGTCTCCGGTGGGAACCTCGTGACGCCCCCGACGACGGTCGGGGCCCTCTCCGGCGTCACCCGGGGCGCGGTCATCACGATCGCCCGAGACCTCGGCTACCAGGTGCACGAGCGCAACCTGGTCCGCACGGATCTCTACCTGGCCGACGAAGTCTTCTTCACCGGGACGGCGGCCGAGCTGACCCCGATCCGCGAGGTCGACGATCGTCAGGTCGGGGCGGGGCACCGGGGGCCGGTGACGAAGGAGCTCCAGGACGCCTTCTTCGCCGCGACGAAGGGCCAGAACCCCACGTACGCCAGCTGGCTCACCCACGTGGTGGACTGAGGCACCGGTGGACGAGCTCGAGTCCCGCTTCCGCCTTCCACGGACGGTCACCCCATCCCGCTACGACATCGAGGTCGCTCCCGACCTCGCCGCGGCCACGTTCGCGGGGTCGGTGGCGATCGAGATGACGGTGCATGAACCCGTGACCGAGATCGTGCTGAACGCGAAGGAGCTCGACGTCTCCGACGGACGGGTCACCGACCACGACGGTCGCGAGGCCGGGGTCGACAAGCTGGTACTGGACGCGGACGCCGAGCGGATCACCGTCGCGCTCGCCGAGGAGCTTCCCCCGGGAGTTGGATCCTGCACCTGACGTTCCGGGGCACCTTGAACGACCGACTGGTGGGCTTCTACCGCTCGGTGTTCATCGACGACGAGGGCCGCGAGCAGGTGATCGCGACGACCCATTTCGAGGCCACCGACGCACGTATGGCCTTCCCGTGCTGGGACGAACCCGATCTCAAGGCGCGGTTCGGCGTCACGCTCGTGGTGCCCGACGACCTCACCGCGTTGTCGAACGGTCCCGAGGTCTCCCGTGAGCCGGCCGGGGATGGCCGCGTCCGCGTGACGTTCGCCGACACGATGGTGATGTCGACCTACCTCGTGTGCTTCGTCGTCGGATCGCTGGCGCTCACCGAGCCCCTCGACGCCCGCGGGGTGCCGGTCCGGATCGCGTGCCGTCCGGGCCGTGAGCATCTGGCTTCGTTCGCGCTCGAGGTCGCTGCATCCTCCCTGAACTGGTTCGGCGACTACTACGCGATCGCCTACCCGGACGCGAAGCTCGACAACGTCGCGTTGCCGGACTTCGCCCAGGGCGCGATGGAGAACCTGGGCTGCGTCACCTATCGCGAGACGCTCCTGCTACTCGACCCCGAGACCTCGACCCCCCTCGAGCGGATCGACGTCGCTGAGACGGTCGCCCACGAGCTGGCGCACATGTGGTTCGGCGACCTGGTGACGATGCGGTGGTGGAACGGGATCTGGCTGAACGAGGCGTTCGCGACCTTCATGTCCTACCTGTGCGTCGACGCGTTGCGTCCGGAGTGGCGGGTGTGGGAGTCGTTCCTGCGGAACCGTGCGAACGCCTTCGAGGTCGACGCGCTCGAGAGCACGCGCACGATCGAGTACCCGGTGTACTCGCCGCACGACGCGAGCGGCATGTTCGACACGCTCACGTACACGAAGGGCGGCGCGGTGCTCCGCATGCTCGAGCAGTGGCTGGGACCCGATCGGTTCCGCGATGGGATCCGTCGCTACCTCACCGCGCACGCGTACGCCAACACCGAGACGCACGATCTCTGGGACGCCCTCGAGGAGGAGACGGGCGAACCGGTCCGACGTGCGATGGACGCGTGGATCTTCCAGAAGGGCTACCCGGCGATCACGGTGCGCCGCGACGGGGATGTGCTGCGTTTCTCCCAGCGCCGGTTCGTGCCCTCGGACCCCGGGGATCGGACCACGTGGCCGGTTCCGCTGCTCGTCCGCCAGGTCACGGACGACGCCGACCGGGTCGACACGCTGCTGATCGAGGCCGATGGCGGGGAGCTGCCGCTCGCGGCCCCCGACGCCCTCGTGGTCGCGAACGCCGGCGGCGCCAGCTTCGTGCGGGTCTTCTACGACGACGACCTCCGGGAGCGTCTGCTCGCCCGGGCGCTCGACGACCTCACCGCGGTCGAGCGGCAGTGCCTGGTCGACGACACCTGGGCCTCGGTGGTGGCCGGAGATGCCTCGGTGAACGTGTTCCTCGACCTCGTCGAGGGGTTCTCGCAGGAGACCGAGCTGCCGGTGTGGCAGGCGATCGTCACGGGGCTCTCCTGGTGCGACCGGTTCGTCGAGGGAGATCCGCGCGAGCGGTTCCGCGACGACATCCGCGATCTGGTGCGCCCGGCGTTCGAACGGCTCGGGTGGGACGCGCGCGAAGGCGACTCCGAGTTCGACCGGGAGCTTCGCGGCGAGCTGATCCGAGCGCTCGGGATCCTCGGGGACGACCCGGAGATCCAGGCTCAGGCGCGTGAGTCCGAGGGCCAGTCGCGGTCCGGCGAGCCGGTCGAGCCACCCGTCGCGGCGGCCGCGGTCGACGTGGTCGCGACCGTCGGCGGTCCCGACGAGTACGAGGAGTTCATGGCGCGGGCGCTCGACGCGGACACCCCGCAGGAGCAGGAGCGCTACCGGTCGGCCCTCCCCAGGTTCCGCGATCCTGGTCTGATGGCGAGGACGCTCGAGGCGACCCTCGGGACGATCCGGCCGCAGGACGCGGCGTTCGTGCTCGCTCATTCGCTCGCGAGCCGCGATCTTGGGCCCCAGGCGTGGGCGTTCGTGACGTCGAGATGGGAGACGGTCATCGAACGGATCCCGGCTTCGAACGCGATCGCGTTGCCCGCGGGAGCCCGGATGCTGACGCGCCCCCTCGAGGTCGACGAGGTGCAGTCGTTCTTCGCCGAGCACGACATCCCGCAGAACCACCAGATGCTGCTGCAGTTCCTCGAGCGCCAGCGGGTGTTCGCCGCCCTCCGGGCGCGGGCTGAAGCAGAGCTGCGCGTCCGCTTCGCCGGTTGAGGACCCTTTCAGTCGGTGTCGTCGAGGGTGCGCAGGTCCACCCGCTCCATCCCGGCGGGGTCCGCGTTGCCACCGCACACGACCAACCCGACGCGCTCGTCGGGCGCCGGCACGTAGGCCCGGGCGATCAGCGCGGCGAGCGGTGCCGCGGCGCCGGGCTCCGCCATCACCTTCACGTCGTCCCACAGGCGCCGGCGTGCGTCGGCGATCGCGTCGTCGGAGACGAGGACGACCCGGTCCACGTGAACCTGCGCGATCGAGAAGCCGATCGCGCCGGCCCGACGGGCACCGAGGGCATCGGCGGCCAGGCCACCCACCTCGACGTCGACGGGCTCGCTCGCGGCGAGCGCCGCGTGCAGGGTGGGGCACGAGGCGGGCTCGACCCCCACGACCTTCGTGGTCGAGGCGTACCAGGCAGCGACACCGCCGATCAGTCCACCGCCTCCGACCGCCACCACCACGGTGTCGAGCGCGGGGGCCTGCTCCTCGAGCTCCCGTGCGAGCGTGCCCTGACCGGCGACGACGGCCGGCTGGTCGTAGGGGTGCAGGAACGCCGCCCCTGTCTGCCAGGCACGCTCTTCGCAGGCGGCGTAGGCCTCGGCGTAGTAACCGTCGACCACGTGCACCGTGGCGCCGTAGCCGCGGATCCGGTCGATCTTCACGGCCGGGGACGTCGCCGGGACGAAGATCTCCGCCGGATGACCGAGGCGTCCCGCCGCGTAGGCGACGGCGAGCCCGAAGTTGCCTCCCGAGGCCGCCAGCACCCCGCTCGCGTCGATGTCGGCGGTGAGGATCCGGTTGAACGCACCGCGCGGTTTGAACGACCCCGTGTGCTGGTGCAGCTCGAGCTTGAGGGTGAGCCGGCCGGGGACGCCGAGCGCGCCGGGCTCGAGGTCGAGGACCGGGGTGCGACGGACGTGCGGAGCGATCCGCTCGGTCGCCGTCTCCACGTCGAAACGGGTGACGTCGAGCGGGCGCTCGCCGGGTGACAGGGTGCTCACGAGGGCCTATGCAACCACGGCCGGCCACCTCGGTCACGGACCTGTCCGGGTCCCGCACGGGCAGGGGCGGGTGTCGGGTGCCCGAGCCGCGCTCCGCGGATAGCGTGGGCACGACCGAGGGAAGGGACGACCGATGAGACGGTTCCTGATGATCGCGCTGGCCGTCGCGGCGGCAGGGTTCGTGGTGTTCGCGCTGGGTCGCCGCCGTGCGGAGGGACGTCGCGAGGCGGCGTTCCGCGAGGAACTCGAGACGCTGCCGACGCTCTCGACGTCGTGAGCGCAGGGTCGGTGGGCGCGCCCGATGCGGTAGCCTCGGGCGCGCCATGCGACTCCTTCGGTTCCGCCACCGCGATCGGATCGCGACGGGCGCCATCCCCACGGGCGAAGATCTGATCCGCGTCCTCGCGGGCACGTTCTTCGAAGACCCCGTTCCCACCGGCGAGGAGCTCTCGCTCGACGAGGTCGAGCTGCTCGCGCCGATCCTGCCCTCGAAGGTGGTCTGCGTCGGGAAGAACTACGCGGCGCACGCCGCCGAGTTCGGGATGGAGGTCCCCGAGGAGCCGCTGCTGTTCCTGAAGCCCTCCACCGCGGTGATCGGCCCGGGCGATCCGATCAGGCTGCTCCCGATCAACCGCCGCACCGACTACGAGGGTGAGCTGGCGGTCGTGATCGGGCGGCTCGCGCGTGGCGTCCGCGCCGAGGACGCGAGCCGCTCCATCCTGGGGTTCACCTGCGCGAACGACGTGACCTTGCGCGATCTCCAGAAGACCGACGGACAGTGGACGCGGGCGAAGGGCTTCGACGGGTCGTGCCCCCTCGGCCCCTGGATCTCGACCGACGTCGATCCGACCGACGTGGTCGTCGAGACGCGGTTGAACGGCGAGGTCGTCCAGCACGCGAGCACCGCCGACATGGTCTTCGGGGTCGCGACCCTGATCGAGTACGTCACGACGTTCATGACCCTCCTGCCCGGCGACGTGCTGCTGACCGGCACCCCGGAGGGTGTCGGTCAGCTCCAACCCGCCGACGTGGTCGAGGTCGAGGTCGACGGCGTCGGCACGCTCCGCAACGAGGTGATGGCGCCGTGACCGATGTGCGGTGCCGTTTCGCCCCCGCGCCTTCGGGCTCGCTCCACGTGGGCAACGCGCGGACGGCGCTGTTCTCGTGGCTGTGGGCGCGGCGCAACGGCGGCACGTTCATCTTGCGGGTCGAGGACACGGACACGTCGCGCGTGACCGAGGAGGCGTTCCGCGGGGTGCTCGAGGACCTCCGGTGGCTCGGGGTCGATTGGGACGAGGGCCCCGAGGTGGGCGGTCCGCACGGCCCCTATCGCCAGTCCGAGCGATCCTCCGTCTACGCCGAAGCGGTCGAACGCTTGATCGCCGATGGTCACGCGTACCGCTGCTTCTGCACCCCCGAGGAGCTCGAGGCCCGCAACGAGGCCGCGAAGAGCCGCGGTGAGACGCCCGGCTACGACGGCCGATGTCGCGACCTGACGGACCACGACCGTGCCGAGTTCGAGGCCGCAGGGCGTCCGGCCACGACCCGTTTCAGGATGCCCGAGCGCGAGTGGGTCCTGCGGGACCTCGTGAAAGGCGAGGTCCGCTGGGCGGCGGGGCAGCTCCGAGACTTCGTCCTCGCCCGTTCAGACGGCTCCCCCGTGTTCCTGCTGGCCGTCGCGGTGGACGACATGGCGATGGGGGTGACCCACGTGGTCCGCGGCGACGACCTGCTGACGGCGGCACCGCGGAACGTCGCCGTGATCGAGGCGCTCGGGGGGACCCCGCCAACGTACGCTCACGTCCCCCAGGTCGTCGGCCCCGACCGGCGCCCGCTGTCGAAGCGACACGGCTCGACCAGCGTCCAGGCCTTCCGCGAACACGGATACCTCCCCGAGGCGATGGCGAACTACCTCGCCCTGCTCGGCTGGTCGCCGGGCGATGACCGCGAGTTCATGACCCGGCAGGAGCTGATCGAGGCGTTCGACCTCGCCCGCGTGTCGAGCAACCCCGCGGCGTTCGATACGGAGAAGCTCACCTGGATGAACAACCGCTGCATCCAGGAGCTCGATGACGACGACCTCGCCGCCCGGTGCGTCCACTTCCTGACCGAGTCCGGGCTGGGGGTCGAGCCCGATCTGCTCCGCCGCGCGATGCCCCTGGTGAAGGAGCGGATGAAGACCCTCGCCGAGGCTCCCGAGCTCCTGCGCTTCCTGTTCAGCGACGACGTCGAGCCGAACGAGAAGGCACGCGGCCTGCTCGAGAGGGCCCCCGACGGCTACCTCAAGGCCGCCGCCGATGCGCTCGATGTCATCGAGGTATGGGACGAGCCATCGATCGCGGCGGTGCTGGACGTGCTGGCAGAGGGGGCGGGCCTCAGCCGGACGAAGGGCTGGCAGCCGGTCCGCGCGGCGGTGACGGGTTCGAACGTGTCGCCGCCGCTGCCGGGATCCCTCGAGCTCCTCGGTCGCGAGCGCACGGTGGCGCGGATCCGGGCGGTGGCGTGAGGCGCGCCGTCGCCGCGGCCGTCGCGACCCTCTCCCTGCTCGCCGGTGGGTCGCCTCCGGCGCTGGGGGTCACCGCCGAGCCCGCCCCACATGTCCTCGACGTGCAGCCGGTCCGGCCGACGATCGTGTGGGCGCCGATCCCGTATGGAGACACGCGCAAGCGCCAGATGGCCGGGTACTCGCTGCGTCACTACGGTGAGCGGACGTGGCGTCTCGACGACCCCCGGGTGATCGTCCAGCACTACACCGTCGGTACGACCTGGCAGGGAGCCTGGAACACGTTCGCGGCGAACACGGAGCACAACGGCGAGTACCCGGGCACGTGCACGCATTTCCTGATCCACACCGACGGGACGATCCGTCAACTCGTGCCGCTGTGGGTCCGCTGCCGGCATGCGGTCGGGATGAATCACACATCGATCGGGATCGAGCACGTCGGCACCTCAGACCGGATGGTCTTGGACAACCGCCCCCAGATGCGGGCATCGCTGCGCCTCACGGCGTGGCTCATGGCGAGGTACGACGTGAACGTCGGGAACGTGATCGGGCACCGCGAGACCCTCGACAGCCCGTACCGGCTCGAGCTGGACCCGGACTGGTGGTGTCTGGTCCACGCCGACTTCCCTCGCGCGGCGATGAAGGAGTACCGGACGCGGCTGCGCCTCGTGCTCGCCCGCTGGGAGATCCCGGCAGGCGCCCCCCCCGTCTGGGTCGGCAGCGGCTGCTGAGGCCTACGCTGACCGCATGCGTAGCCGTCTCGCCCGCTTCGCGGGCTACGGAGCGCTCGGGCTGACGACCGAACTCGCGTTCACCGCGGCTCACGCGGCGATCGCGACACGTGGCCGCCGGCTCGACGGGCATACGAGCGTCTGGATGTTCCCGGTGTACGGCCTGATCCAGCCGCTGTTCGAGCCGGCGCACGACGCGCTGCGGAGCCGCCTTCCCGCCCCGGTTCGCGCGTGCGTGTATGCGGGTGGGTTCCTCGCGGTCGAGTACGTGAGCGGGCGCCTGTACCGGCGTCTCCTCGGCGAGGCGCCATGGGACTACTCGCATGCTCGGTGGAACGTCGACGGTCTGATCCGAGCCGATTACGCGATCTTCTGGGGCCTCGCGGGCCTCGCCCTGGAACGGGTCGATGACGCCTGGCGACTTGCGCTCGTGCCTGAGAAGGGGGAGCATCGGAGCGGAACGAGGGGGTCGTGATGGGGAAGACCCTGCTGGTCGAGCGGCAAGATGCCGCCGGCGCCTGGCACCAGGTGATCAGGGACGTCTGCTACGGCTGCGGATGTCCGTACCTGATCGCCGAGGACGACCACGACCTGGTCTGGGAACCGGGCCGGAAGCGGTCCCACGCGTGCTCGGACGACCTGTGCGAATGCCACACCGCCGCGGTGATCGGCGAACGGCGCGAGTAGCGGGGCGGCTCGGCGAGACGGTTCAGGACGTGAACACGTGCCCGCAGTTCGGGCACTTCTCCGCGCCCGGGACGATCGGGTCCCCGCACCCGGGGCAGGTCTGCGATCGGTCGCCCAGCAGTCCGCGCCGGAGGTTCCCGCCGACCAGGACGGCACCCGCGACCGCGACGACGATCCCGGCCACGAGTCGCAGGAGCGACGAGTCCGCGTCGATCGACGACACGATCAGCGCGGCGCCGGCCAGGATCAGTACGACGCCCCCCACGGTGGCGACGATCGCCCGCCCTGCTCCCGAACCCTGTGCCATGCGAAGCCTCCTCGACGAAGGTGCCGGACGCGAATCTACCTGGTCCGGTGGAGCCACGGGACGCATCGGCGCACGTGATCGACTAGTGCATGAAGAACGCTTCAGCGATCACCACGATGGCGAGCAGCGCCGGGAACACGGACAGCGGGAGCCACAGCAGCCCCCACCGCTCGTGCTTCACCTTCGCGAAGATCGCCAACACGAACGCGACGAACGACACGAGCAGACCGCCGATCAGGGCGAACCCACCGAGGTATCCGACCCAGTTGTCGCCGACGCTGCCTCCGGCGGCGACCGTCACGAAGAAGATCGTGTACGACACCGCGATCACGGCGACGACGGCTTCCGCAAGTCCGACCGCCCACCGGCCCACACGGCTGTGTGCGGGACCCCGGAAGATGGGAGCGCGACCCGCAACGGGACCGACCGCCATGAGACTCACCTCTCCTCCCGGACCCTTCGGTCGGGGCGACGCCCTCCGATCCGCGTTGGGGTTCCGCCTCGGGCGAAGAGACCCATCCTTCCTCCTCCATCATCCTCTCCGTCGCCCCGCGAGCAAGGGCACAACGGCCCACGTCCCGGTCGGCCGTGCAGGTCGGCGCGGTGTGCCCAGAGCGGATCGAGCGACGCGGGACCGGAGGGAGGTGCGCCGAACCAGGAAGATCGCCAGGCGAAGGGATGCCTGTGACCTCGCGTCTTACCGTCGCGATACCGGTTCCTGGCCTGCTGGACGCATCAGGTGCCGGCAGGAAGGATGAAGGCCATGCGAGGTTCGGCGGCGGTGGTTGCAGCGATGCTCGTGCTCGTCGGGTGTGGAGGAGGTTCCGAGGCCGGGGGTCAGTCCGACCCGGTGCGCATCGTCGTGCTCGGTACCGAATTCCCCACGTCCGAACCCGAGCTCAGTGACCCCGGGAAGTGGTGGGAGCAGTTCGCTGACGGGGTCTCGGCGGATCTGGGCGTGGAGTCCACGTACGACCTCCTGTCGCTCGGTTCGGTGCAGGACGCGGTGGCAGCGGTGTCGAAGCCGGGCCCTGACGCGGACGCGATCGCGGCCGCGGACATCGTGCTCGTCACCGTGGGCGGCAACCAGGCGCTCCCCGACCCGGACACCGAGATCGGCTGCAGGGACTGGTTCCTGGAGGCACAGGGCCCCTGTCTGGAGGAGGGCGTCGCGACGTACGGCGACCTCTACGACCAGGTGTACGCCGAGGTGAAGGCGCTGCGCGGCGACCAGCCGACGGTGTATGCCCAGACGACGAGCATCAACGCCAACATCGAGTCTCCCGATGACGTCCCCGACGGACTGCTCTCCCTGTACACGGAGTCGGGTCAGGAGGCGGAGGCCAAGGCGTGGGCGGTGGCTGCCTACGACCGCTGGGCGACGATGCAGACGGAGCGCGCAACGGCCGCGGGCTTCCAGGTGATCGACAACTACCACGCGTTCAACGGCCCGGATGGCACGGCAGCCCTCATCCCGGCGTACATGGACCCGCCGTCGGAGATGAACGCTGGTGGTCATGACCTGTATGCCTCCCAGCTGGCCGGGATCGACCTGTCGGCGATCAGCGACAAGTAGGCGCGTAGCGGCGGTCTCCGACGTGCTCCCGCCACTCGACGGGCGTCAGCGGCCGCCCCGCCAGGGCACAGGCATAGTCGATCCACGGCTCCGTCGAGCGATCTCCGACCGCGAAGACCGCATCTCCCGTGCGGAACAGGACGGGGTCGCCGTCGCCCGTGCGACCGAGGGCATGCGACCGGGTGAGGTCCCAGTGGTGAACGCCGTCGTCGCCGAGCGACCACACCGAAGAGCCGTCCCGCGCCCAGACGTGGGCGTCGACCGCGCCCTGACCGGAGTCGAAGCGCGCCACCTCCTCACCGGTGTCCACGTCCCACACGATGGTCGAACCCGTGAGGGTGAAGCCCGGCTCGCTCAAGCCCGCCGCCAGATAGCTCCCGTCGGGAGAGAAGGCGAGCGCGGTCGGCTGGTCGGTCGGGGTGACGAGGCGGTGCGTCGGATGGTCGTCGACGGCCAGCTGGATCGCTGCCGCGTGCGCGGTGGCGGTGGTCCGGCCGTCCGGCGACGTCGCGACGCGCGAATCGTTCGGCCACGACGCGTCCGGCGGCACACCCGTCGAGAGGAGGTCGGCGAAGTTGCCCAACGTCTGCAGCGCGCTGGCGCGGATCACCGGGGAGTCGGCCCTCGCCAAGGACTCCGCGGCGAGGTTGAGCGCCACCGCCGGATCCTCCTGTACCTCGGCGAGTTCGCCGAGCCGGATCGCGTCGGCGGTCGCTCCGGCCTCGTCCGCCCGGTCGCTCTGGAGGAGTGCGAAGCCGAGCGCCAGGCCGGCCAGGACCACCGCCGCGCCGGTCGCCGCGAGCGAGCGAGCCCTGGAGCGCCGCGCGCTGGGCACGCGGCGCACGTCGAGCGACGGGTCCTGTCGGAGGATCGCCGTGGCCAGCTCGGCGACCTCCGGGGCGAGATCGATACCGAGATCGTCGTCGAGGTTCTTGCGCAGGCGCGTGATCACGTCGAGGGCCTCAGCCTGGCGACCGCTCGCGTACAGCGCACGCGCCCAGAGCGCCCATCGCGGCTCCCGATAGGGGGCCGCCGTCGCGAGCGGCTGCGCCAGCGCGGCCGCCTCTTGCGGACGGCCGGCCTCGAGCACGGCCTCGATGAGGAGATCTTCGGCCGAATCCCGCACGGCACGCAGCCGGGCCGCCTCCGCGGCAGCCGCATCCCACTCCGCCACCTCCGCGAACGGCTCACCCCGCCAGAGGCCGAGCGCGGCACGCAGCGCGTCGGTCGCGTCCGCAGGCTCACCGTCTGCCAGCATCGCTCGAGCTCGTGCGACATCGGCATCGAACCGCCGCGCATCGATCTCCTCGTCCGGCACGTTGAGCCCGTACCCCTGGCGGATCGTCAGGATCGCCTCCTGCCCGAGCAGCCGCCGGAGCCGCACGATGCTTCCCTGGATCACCTTGCGGTACGACGAGGGCGGCTCCTCGCCCCAGAGCGCTTCCGCAAGCCCGTCGGTCGTCAGCGGTGACCGCACCACCAATGCCGCCAGCACGGTCCTGTCGCGCTGCTGGACGTCGACGTGTCCCGCGACGATCGCCGGACCGAGCACCTGGACGCGCATGGCCCGACTCTGAGTGACCCCGACCGGCTCAGTCAACGGCCGATCGAGGCGGCCGTCCCGGCCGACGCGGAGGAAGATGGCGGACCTGCGCGGGACTCTGTGCGTCCGTGACTCGGGAAGCGCGTCATACCGCCGCACCGGTGGATCGGTCGGGTACGCGGCCACGAGGGGCGTACGGACCTTCGCTGACCTCCTCTGGCGAGCCTCCGAAGAGCACGCGGGGAGGTCGCGGACGCGATCGGCGGATGGGTGCGACGCGCCCGTTCGCTGGCGTGGTCGCGCAGTTCGCAGGCCCACGCGGTACTCAACCAGGATCGCCCTCCCGACGGGAGGGCGATTCTGCTGGTCAGGCTGGTAGTCCCAACGGGATTCGAACCCGTGTCTCCACCTTGAGAGGGTGGTGTCCTGGGCCCCTAGACGATGGGACCGAGCGCAGGCCGTCGTCGATGGTAGCAAGCGGCCCGGAACGCGGTCACGTCGGGTGGTTCTTCCTCCGGTACCGCTCCGTTACCATGGCGTCCCCTCCTGGAGGAACGAGCTTCCCCGATGACCGCGCGACCGCTGCCGCTCGAGGTGCCCGCCGACGTCCCGGCGAGCGAACGCTTCGACAACCGTGAGCTGTCCTGGCTCGAGTTCAACTCACGGGTGCTTGCGCTCGCGGAGAACCCCGACCTGCCGCTGCTGGAGCGGGTGAAGTTCGTCGCGATCTTCCACTCGAACCTCGACGAGTTCTTCCAGATCCGCGTGGCCGGACTCAAGGAGCAGATCAAGGCGGGTCTGTCGTCGACCTCGCCGGATGGGATGTCGCCGGCGGAACAGCTCGAGCGGATCAGTGAGCGGGTCAGGACGTTGATCGCCCGCCAGCACCACGTATGGGCGCGGTCGCTGCGTCTCCGCCTGGCGAACGCAGGCGTCCGCGTGACCGACTGGTCACAGCTGGACGACGCGGCTCGGGCACACCTGGGGTCGGTGTTCGAGGAGCGGATCTATCCGATCCTCACGCCGCTGTCGGTCGATCCCTCCCATCCGTTCCCCTACATCTCGAACCTGTCGCTCAGCATCGCGGTCGCGGTCCGCGACCCGAAGACCCGGGTCGGGCGGTTCGCTCGTGTCAAGGTTCCGCCATCGCTCCCGCGGTTCTTCCCGCTGGCCGACGGCGAGCGGTTCGTGCCGATCGAGCAGATCATCGTGGCCCACATCGCGACGTTGTTCCCCGGGATGGACGTCGTTGCTGCCCACCCGTTCCGGATCACCCGTGACGCCGATCTCGAGCTCGAGATCGATGAGGCCGAGGACCTGCTGGAGCAGATCGAGTCGATCTTGCGTCAGCGCGAGCGCTCGCCCGAGGTCGTTCGGCTCGAGGTGCCACGGTCGATGCCTCGCACGGTACGTGACCTCCTGAAGGAGGAGCTCGGCCTCGACGACACCGACGTGTACGTCACGAAGTCGCCCCTCGGTCTGTCCGATCTGTTCCAGCTCGGGGGACTCGACCGCCCCGACCTGAAGTACGAGCCGTTCGCGGGGCAGACCCCGCACCGGCTGCAACCAGCGTCCGCCGGTCGCACCGACATCTTCTCGGTGATCCGGCAGGGCGACGTCCTCGTGCACCATCCCTACGACGCCTTCGATACCTCGGTCGAGCTGTTCGTCGAGCAGGCTTCGCGCGATCCACAGGTGCTCGCGATCAAGCAGACCCTGTACCGGACCTCGGGCAAGGACTCGGCGATCGTGCGATCGCTCGTCCGTGCCGCCGAGGCCGGCAAGCAGGTCGTGGCGCTCGTCGAGCTCACGGCACGGTTCGACGAGGAAGCCAACATCCTGTGGGCGCGGATCCTCGAGGAAGCGGGCGTCCACGTCGTCTACGGCGTCGTCGGTCTGAAGACCCACGCGAAGCTCTCGATGGTGATCCGCGACGAGGGAGATCTGATCCGCCGCTATTGCCACATCGGCACGGGGAACTACCATCCCGTGACCGCGCGGCTCTACGAGGACCTCGGACTGCTGACCGCCCACCCGGAGGTCACCGCCGACGTGGCCGACCTCTTCAACTACCTCACCGGCTACTCGAAGCAGGAGGAGTACCGGCACATCTTGGTCGCGCCGCTCACCTTGCGCCCGAGGATCCGCGAGCTGATCGAGGAGCAGTCCCGGCCCGGCGGGCGGATCACCCTCAAGATGAACTCGCTCGTCGACCCGAAGATGATCGACCGGCTGTACACCGCCTCGCAGGCGGGGGCAGAGATCGAGCTCCACGTGCGGGGGATCTGTTGCCTGAAGCCGGGAGTCCGGGGGCTGTCGGAGCGGATACGGGTCCGCTCGATCGTCGGGCGGTACCTCGAGCACTCTCGGATCTTCCGGTTCGGTGAGGGTGAGGAGGCCAGGCACTTCATCGGTTCGGCCGACATCATGCCGAGGAACCTCGACCACCGGGTGGAGTCGATCGCCGAGGTGATCGACCCCAACCTGAAGGGAAGACTCGACGAGATCCTCGAGATCAACGCCCGAGACGACGTGTTGGCGTGGGAGCTGCATCCCGAAGGATGGGCACGGGTGCCGCCCGGCAGGTTCGAGTCGCACGTGGCCTTCGAGCGGTTGGCCAAGGAGCGGGCCTCCTCGTGAGCCTCGAGCGCGAACTGAAGTTGGTCGTCCCGCCGACGTTCCGCATGCCATCGCTCGACCTGGCCCTCCTCGGGATCAGCCCGGTGGCCCTGGAGCCGCGTTTCCTCGAAGCCGTGTACTTCGACACCGCTGACCTGCGTCTGGCCCGCTGGGGCGCCAGTCTGCGGCACCGTGCCGGCGAGGGCTGGACGGTGAAGCTCGCGGCGGGTGGCGAGGGAGACGTGCTGCTCCGGCAGGAGCACGTCTTCCCGGGCGACGACCCCACGTTCCCGCCACCACCGGCGTCCGAGCTGGTCCGTGCGTTCTCGCGGACCTCGCCGCTGATGCCGATCGCCCACGTGGGGACCCTGAGGACCCCGATCCAGCTATGGACCGACGAGGGCGTCCTCGTCGCGGAGGTCGTGGACGACGACGTCACGGTTCGCAGCGACGGCGTGGTCAGCGGCCGGTTCCGCGAGGTCGAGGTCGAGATGTACGAGAGGTGTCCCGACCAGGTCGCGGCGGCGATCGAGACGAGGCTCCGGTCGGCGGGCGCCGGGGTGGCGGCGGCGCTCGCGAAGCACCTGCGGGCGCTCGGCTACGCCGCGTCGCCGTCGGGGGAGATCGAGGTGGCGGCCCTCCCGTCCGCGCCGACCGCCGGCGATGTGATCGGCCGGGCGATCGCGACGTCGGTCGATCGCTTGATCCGCCACGACGCCGTGGTTCGGCTCGACACGGACCCCGAGGGCGTGCACCAGGCGCGCGTCGCATCACGGCGCCTGCGATCGGACCTGCGCACGTTCGCCCCGATGCTCGACCCCACGTGGGTCGAGACCACCCGCGAGGACCTCCGCTGGCTCGGCGAGGTGCTCGGGGGCGCGCGCGACACCGACGTCCTGCTGGAACGCTTGCGCGGACGTGTCGAGGGTCTCCCGGATCTTCGAGCAGCCCGGCGGCGCGGTGGTCCTCGACGCGCTCACCGTGGCGGACAAGGAGGCCCACGCAGCCGTGCTGGATGCCCTGCGCAGCGAGCGCTACGCCGCCCTCCTGGAAGGGCTCGTCGTCGCCGCGAGCGTACCTCCGCTCGCGCCGTCCGCGTCGGCGCCGGCCCGAGAGGCGCTCCCTCCCCTCGTGCGAGGGCCGTTCCGATCGCTCGAGAAAGCGGTGCGGCGTGCCGCCAAGGACGCCTCGGACGAAGCCCTGCACCGGATCCGGATCTGTGCGAAGCGCGCACGGTACGCAGCCGAGGCCGTGGCGCCCGCCGTGGGGCTTCCCGCCTCTCGGTTCGCGGAGGTCGCCGCGGAGCTCCAGGGCTTGCTGGGCGAGCACCAGGACGCCGTCGTGGCCGCCGGATGGCTCCGCGCGTGGGCGGCGTCCGGCACCTCGATCGACGCTGCCTTCGCCGCTGGAACGATCGCCGGGCTCGAGCGGGCAGAGGCCGAGGCGATGCGCAAGGGGTGGAAGCGGGTGTGGCGGCGGCTCGACGACCCGAAGAGCCGGAGGTGGATGTGACGCTCGTTCGGGCCGCGGGCGGCCTGGTGACGAGGCACGCCGGCGACGGTCCGGAGCTCGTGGTCGTTCACCGACCCGCGTACGACGACTGGTCCTTCCCGAAGGGCAAGCTCGAGCGGGGTGAAGACGAGCTCACCGCCGCGCTCCGTGAGGTCGAGGAGGAAACCGGTCTGACGTGCGCGCCCGGCGACGACCTGGGCGCCATCACGTACGTCGACGGGCGCGGCAGGCCGAAGGTCGTGCGGTACTGGCGTATGGCCGCGCCCGTCGATGCCGAGCTCGATCCTCGGCACGAGATCGACCGCGCCAGGTGGGTCCAGCTGGCCGAGGCGCGGCAGGTCCTCACCTACCCGCACGACCGGCTCATGCTCCGCCGGTTCAACGGCGCCGACGACCGACTGCCCACGGTGCCCGTGTACCTGGTCCGCCACGCGAAGGCTGGGCAGCGGGAGGGGTTCAAGGAGCCCGACGAGCTGCGCGGCATCTCGAAGAACGGCCGCAAGCAGGCGGAGGCGATCAGACGGCTGCTCGCGGACGTCGCGTTCACCCGGCTCGTCTCGAGCCCGTTCCTTCGGTGCATCCAGAGCATCGAGCCGATCGCGGAGTCACGCGGGCTCGACATCACGATCGCGCCCGAGCTGTCCGAGGGGGAGGGGTCGGCGGGAGCGGAGGCCTGGGTCCTGGCCACCGCCGCGGATGGGCCGGCGGCGGTGTGTACCCACGGCGACGTGATCCGTGAGCTGGTCGAGTCGCTGATCGCACGAGGGGTGCCCGTGACCGGCGATGCCGAGCCCGGCTGGGCGAAGGCGGGCACCTGGCGCCTCGACGTCCGCGACGGGCTGATCCGCGAGCTCGAGTACCTGCCGCCCCCTCGCTGAGCAGGTGGGGGTCAGTTCTCGCCCTGGTCCCGCGTGAAGCCGAGCTCCCCGTCGAACTCCTGCAGCTTCTCGATGTGCATCCAGCGGTGCCGCGTCGAGATCCGCAGCAGCAGCTCGTGGACGTCGTCGTCGGGCAGGTCCCCGGGGCTCTCCTTGATGATGAACCGGCACCGGAAGTGGTCACCGGTCTCGGTCATCGCGCCGGTCGGTGGGAAGACCTTCGTGCCCCGCGAGGAGATCATCTTCAGCGACAGCTTCGTGTCGTGTGTCAGTTCCATCAGCGACGCCCCGAGCTCGGAGGCGCTGAGCGGGGACTCGACGAACACGTCCAGCCCGACGACCGCCCGCGACGACGGGCGCACGTAGTCGGGGGCGGCGTCGAGGACGGGCAGCTGCAACGGTTTCACATCGCGAACGGTCCATCGCTCGGTCCGCTGCCCGAGGTTCGCGATGATCGCGTCGGTGTACGCGCTCGTCGAGGCGCCGCGGTCGTAGCCGACCACGTCACCGGTGAGCACGCCTGACTCGAGCGTCACGAAGACCGCGTGCTCGATCGCGGCGGCCTGCTCGGCGAGCCCCAGGTATCGGAGCATCAGGACGCTCGACAGGATCACCGCGGTCGGGTTGATCACGTCCTCGCCCGCGTACTTCGGTGCCGACCCATGCACCGCCTCGAAGATCGCGACCTCGCTGCCGATGTTCGCGCTGGGGGCGAACCCGAGCCCTCCGATCAGGGCGCTCGTGAGGTCGCTCAGGATGTCGCCGTTCATGTTCGTGGTGACGAGGACCTCGAACTGCTCGGGACGCTTCACGAGCTGGTGGGCGGCGTTGTCGACGATCACGTGCCACGGCTCGATGTCGGGGTAGTCGGGCGCGACCTTCTCGAACGCGCGCTTCACCGTGCCCTCGGAGAGCTTCATGATGTTCGCCTTCGTGGCGCAGGCGACCTTCGTCCGGCCCTCGCTCCGCGCGTATTCGAACGCGAACCGGACGATCTTCTCCGAGCCCTTCACGCTGATCAGCTTGAGCGTCTGGGCGACCCCAGGGGTCTGCATGTACTCGATGCCGGCGTACAGGTCCTCGACGTTCTCGCGGACCACCACGAGGTCCACGCCACGTCCGCTGTAGGGGGTGCGCACCCCCGGCATCTCGCGCACGGGACGGACGTTCGCGTAGGTCTCGAACAGCTTGCGCAGGGTGACGTTCGCGCTCTTCTCGCCCGATCCGACGGGGGTGGCCAGCGGCCCCTTGAGCACGACCCGGGTCCGGGAGATCGAGTCCATCGTGTCCTGGGGAACCCCCGACGCGATCCCCTTCTCGAAGACGGTCGCGCCGGCCTCGTGCTCCTCCCACTCGATCGGGGCGCCGACGGCCTCGACCACGCGCCGAGCGGCGGCCACGACCTCCGGGCCGATCCCGTCGCCGGGGATGAGGGTGATCGGGATCCGGCCGTCGGCACCTACGCTCACGGGTCGCCTCCTCGTCGCGGTCTCGGGCGGACGCGCGTCTGAGTCATGGTACGGGTCCGGCGCCGGAAGGCGGGCCCTACGAGGCTATCGGGGGTGTCGAGACCCTCGCGCCCCCCATGCGCCGCCGCCTGCACCGGTCCGGCCGGGCTCGGTAGGGTATCGCGATGACCTCCCCGAACCGACCCGCGCGGATGGGAGACGTCGGCCCGACCCGCCGGGCGAGGCGGCTTGCGCCGTGGATCGTACTCCTCGCCCTCGGCACGATCGCGGCCGCGTGCGTCTCGGAGGGGGACCGGGGGCCGGTGGAGACGTCCTCTTCGGCCCCTCGGCGATCGACCCGCTGCGGGCATCATGAACCTCGACCACCTGATCTTCGTCGTCCAGGAGAACCGTTCGTTCGACCACTACTTCGGTACGCTTCCCGGGCGCGAACGGCATCCCTCGTCGGCCCGACGGCAGGTTCGAGCCGTGCCTGCCCGACGCCGAGCGGACGGACTTCTGTCATCGCCCGTACCACGACACGAACTGGAACGACGTCGGCGGCGCGCACAGCACCCGGGCGTCGCGGATGGCCGTCAACGGCGGAGCGATGGACGGGTTCGTCCGCGTCCAGCAGACGTTGTTCAACTACTGCAAGGCATCTGCCGACGATCCGGCGTGCGTCCGGTCGCGCCCCGGACCCCAGGGACAGTCCGACGTGATGGGCTTCCACACCGCGAAGGAGATCCCTAACTACTGGGCGTACGCTCGCCGGTACCAGCTCCAGGATCGGATGTTCGCGCCGACCGACAGCTGGACGCAGCCGGCGCACCTCTACCTGGTCTCTGCCTGGGCGGCCAGGTGCACGGTGCCTGACGACGTCGAGTCGTGCGAGACGTGGCTCGAGAAGTACGACGACCCGTGGGAGCCCGCCGACGGGGGCCCCAAGCCGTACCTGTGGGCCGACATCACCTGGTTGCTGTATCAGCATGACGTGTCGTGGTCGTACTACGTGGCGCCCGGCACCTGCGTCGAGCCGCCGTGCGAGGAGGGCACGCAGGCCGAAACGCCGTTCCTGTTCAACCCGCTCCCCGGGTTCCGTACCGTGGAGGAGACCGGTCAGCTGGACAGGATCCAGCCCTACGGCGGGTACTTCAGCGCGGCGGCGGAAGGAACGCTCCCGTCCGTGTCATGGGTCGTTCCGATCGCCGGTCCTCGGAGCGAACACCCGCCTCATGACCTCCGCAAGGGGCAGGCCTGGGTCACGAAGGTGGTGAACGCGGCGATGGAGGGCCCCGGGTGGGAGCGAACGGCGATCTTCGTCGTGTGGGACGACTGGGGCGGCTTCTACGACCACGTGCCGCCGATCCGGATCGACGAGGCGGGGTACGGGATCCGGGTCCCCGCGTTCGTGATCAGCCCCTGGGTCGACCGCGACCTCGACGTCGACCACCAGACGCTGTCGTTCGACGCCTACCTGAAGCTGATCGAGGATCGCTTCATGGGCGGGCAACGCCTCGACGGAGAGAACATGGGCTGGCCCGATCCCCGTCCGACGGTCCGCGAGGACGTGGCGGAGCTGGGTGACCTCTCGAGGGCCTTCGACTTCGAACAGGACCCGATCCCGCCACTGATCCTCGATCCGACGCCATGAGATCCCCCGGGTTCGCGAGGCGGGTCGCAGCGGTCGTGGCCCTCGTCGCGGCGGCGACCGTGGGCGTCACCCTCGCGCCGGCAGGGGGGGTGGTGGCCGACGTTCACCTCCTGACGAGGGCCGCGTCTCCCGACGCGATCGACCCCTCGCTCGGTATCCGCAACCTGCGTCACCTGATCTTCATCGTCCAGGAGAACCGCTCCTTCGATCACTACTTCGGGACGTTCCCTGGCGCGAACGGACTGCCGCGCCGCCCCGACGGGTCGTTCGCCGTGTGCGTGCCCGATCCGCAGGCCGGGCGGTGCCGCAGACCGTTCCACGACGCGGGGGTGCACGACGCCGGAGGCCCGCACAGCGAGCTGGCGTCCGACCTGTCGATCAACGGTGGCGCGATGGACGGCTTCATCGAGGTGCAACAGACGATGTACAGCACGTGCCGCAAGCACCCGACGAACCCCGAGTGCATCGCGGCGGCGCGCGACGCCGACGGCCGACCGGACGTGATGGGGTTCCATACCGCTCGGGAGCTCCCGAACTACTGGGCGTGGGCGCGCCGGTACGTCCTGCACGACCGGATGTTCGCGGCGAGCGACTCCTACACCTTGCCGGCGCACCTGTACCTCGTGTCGGGGTGGTCGGCCAGGTGCCCGGATCTCAACGACGTCGCGAGCTGCGTCTCGGACCAGCGGTCGCCCGACCAACGGTGGGAGCCAGCGGACGGAGGGCGCGTCCCTTACCTGTGGGCCGACATCACGTGGCTCCTGTACCGGCACGGCGTGACGTGGGCGTACTACGTGGGGCCGAACACCTGCGTCCGGGCCCCGTGCCCGGATGACGAGACCGGCGCCACCTCGTTCAACAAGAACCCGCTCGCCGGGTTCACGACCGTCCAGGAGACCGGGCAGCTCGGGCGCATCCGGCCCTACGGCGACTACTTCGAGCGGGCGAGGTCCGGGCGCCTGCCCGCCGTCACGTGGGTCGTGCCCACGAAGACCACGAGCGAGCACCCTCCCCAGGGGGTGGACGACGGTCAGGCGTTCGTGACTCGCCTGGTCAACGCGGCGATGCAGGGTCCCGATTGGGAGCGGACGGCGATCTTCCTGATCTGGGACGACTGGGGCGGCTTCTACGACCACGTCCGGCCGCCGGTGGTCGACGCCGGCGGATACGGGCTCCGGGTCCCCTCGATGTTGATCAGCCCCTGGGCCGACCGGGACCTCGACATCGACCACCAGACGCTGTCCTACGACGCGTACCTGAAGCTGATCGAGGACCGGTTCCTGGGCGGGCAACGGCTCGACCCCGAGACCGACGGGTGGTGGGACCCACGTCCGACGATCCGCGAGGAGGTCGGGATCCTCGGTGATCTCGCGAAGGAGTTCGACTTCTCGCAGCGGCCGATCCCGCCGTTGATCCTCGAGCCCCGTCCCTCCGGGTGAAGGTCCCAAACGCACGAACGCCCCGGCGAAGGACGCCGGGGCGCGAGAGCTGGCCCGCCTGGATTCGAACCAAGACTAACTGATCCAGAGTCAGTCGTGCTGCCGTTACACCACGGGCCACCGAAGCCCGGCCATGCTACCAAGGGTCCCTCTGCGGCGGGACCTCCGCATCGGCGTCCCCGCGGTTTGCCCGTTCGTGCGCATCCGGGCTACGGTGGAACGGAAACCGACGACCTGGAGGGACGCACCATGAACAAAGGTGGCTTGGTCGCGGAGGTCGCGAAGCGAACGGGGATGGGCAAGGCCGAGGTCGGCCGCGTGGTCGACGCCGCGATCGACGCGATCCGTGACGCTGTGGTCCGGGGCGATCGGGTGACGCTCGCGGATTTCGGCACGTTCGAACGGAAGCACCGCAACGAGCGGATCGCTCGCAATCCTCGCAAGCCCGACGTCCCGATCGTGGTGCCCGCGAGGGACCTGCCGTCGTTCTCCCCCGGCAAGGATTTCCGTTCGCGCGTGATCGAAGGCAACGCGGGGCCGGGGTCGGTCGGCGGGCCCTAGAACGTCACGAGGCGGAGCGACCGGGCCACCCGATGGCCATCGATCTCCTCGACGTCGAACCGCACACGCTGGCCGAACCGGAGCATCCGGTACTGCTCCTCGTCCCCGGAGCGTGCATCGATGCCGACCTCGGCTCGGTCGTCGGTCAGCAGCGATCCTGTCTTGGTCGCCTCGTCGAAGTCCTTGATCGTTCCCTGCACGGTCCCTCGCTTCCTCAGATGCCGTCGGCGCCGACCGTGGGACGTTGCCGGAGGTCCAGCTCGCGCAGGACCTCGCGCGTCCTCCCGGGCCGGCGGGCCTTCAAGACGGTGAGGATATCGTCCGGATGGTCGAGGTCGAATCCGAGGTCTCGGTGCTCCACGACGGAGACGGGGACCTCGGCCTCCGCAGCGGTCTGCAGGTGACGCCGATACGAGTCCGGGCCGAAGCGCGACGCGATCGTCCCGGGGGGCCGGCGCAGCAGGAGGTTCGTCCCGGATCCGTCGAGCGACGGACCGAGCACGACGGGTCCGAGCGTGTGGAGCGCGCGGGTGAGCGTCACCGGGGTCAACAACGGCGTGTCGGGCAGCAGCACCGCGAGCGCTCCGAGACCCCGATCCAGGGCCTCCTGCTCCGCCTGGTGCAGGGCGCTCGAGAGCGGGGGGTGCTCCTCGGTGATCGGCTCCGCGCCGCGGCCCGCCGCCACCTCCAGCACCGTCTCGTCGGGAGAGACGACCCAGGTCGCCCATCCCGGCATGTCGAGGGTGACGTCGAGGACGTCCTCGAGCATCGCGAGGGTGAGCGCGGCCCGCTCGATCGCCGACAGGACCGGAGACAAGCGCCCCTTGGCCTCGTCCAGCGACTTCACGGGCAGCACGATCGCGCGCACGGTGGGCAGCCTAGCCGACGCCGACCGTGCGACACCGTGCGATAGGCTCACGCCCGTTCTCGCCCGAGGAGGCATGCCCACCGGCGATGGCAGCGTTCGAGCCCTGGTATCAGGCCGTCCGATGGAGCGTGCTCCCACTCGCTCGGGCGTACTTCTCGTGGCGCTTCGAGGGGCTGTCGACGATCCCGTCTCGCGGTCCGGCGATCGTGGCGTGCAACCACGCCTCCTACCTCGATCCGATCGCCAACGCGTACGCGGTCGTGCGCGCCGGGCGGCGTCCGCGGTTCATCGCGAAGATCGAGCTGTTCCGGCTCCCCGTGCTCGGGTGGGCGCTGGCCGGCGCGAACCAGATACCGGTGGATCGCGCCGGTGGTGGACGGGCGGCGCTCGAGCGTGCGGAGGCGGCGCTCGCGGCCGGTGAGGTCGTCGTGATCTACCCGGAGGGGACGGTGACCACCCGAGATGACGGTCTGCCGATGCGGGGGAAGACGGGCGCGGTGCGGCTCGCCCTCGCGACCGGTGTCCCGATCGTGCCGATGGGGAGCTGGGGATCGGCGCCGGTGTGGCAGAAGTCCGGCAGGGGGAACCTCCGGCCCCGTCGCCCCGTATGGGTGAAGGTCGGCGCGCCGATCGACCTGTCCGGCTCGCGCGACCGCAAGGACGACAAGGACACGATCGAGAGCCTGACCGCGCAGGTGATGGGCGCGCTCACCGAGCTCGCGACCGATCTGCGGGATCGGTACCCGGCCCGGTGGGCGGCGCGCCGGTAGGCTGTCGAGCCATGGGGCGCGGCTTCCAGACCAGGGCGATCCATTCCGCGACGGCACCACCGGTGGACCAGCAGACGCCGAGCGTCCCGATCTACCAGACCTCCACCTTCCGCTTCGACGACGCGGACGCGTACGCGGCGACCATCTCCTTCGAGCGCCCGGGGTTCACCTACACGCGCGGGTACGGGAACCCGACGCTCGACGCGTTCGAGGCGGTCGTGGCCGATCTCGAGGAGACACCGGCGGCGATGTCGTTCGCATCGGGGATGGCGGCGATCCATACCCTGTGGACCTCGCTCGCGTCGGCCGGTGACCGCATCGTAGCCACCCGGGCGCTCTACGGGGGGGCCTTCGCGCTCGCGACGAAGGTGATGCCACGCTACGGCGTGACGGTGGAGTTGGTCGACGGGCGGGATCCCGAGGCCGTCGCCGCGGCCATACCGGGGGCGGCGCTGTTCTACACCGAGACGATCGCGAACCCGACGATGGACGTCGGCGATCTGGAGGCGTTCGCACGGCTGTGCCGCGACCACGACGTCGCCTCGGCCGTCGACAACACGTTCGCGTCGCCGGCGTTGTGTACGCCCGCGGCGCTCGGGTTCGATTTCGTCCTGCACTCCTCGACGAAGTACCTCGGCGGGCACCATGACCACACCGGCGGGGTGATCGCGTGCGGCGAGGGGGAGCGCGAGCTCCTTCGGGGCACCGTGATCGAGACGGGCGGCACGATGGCGCCGTTCGAAGCGTGGCTCGCGATGCGGGGGATCATGACCCTCGGGTTGCGGATGGAGCGACACACCGCGAGCGCCGAGGCGGTGGCTTCGTTCCTCGAGGGCCATCCGAAGGTCGAGCGGGTGCACCGGGCGTCGCTCGCGTCCCATCCGGACCACGAGGTCGCGCGCCGGATCCTGCCTCGCGGAGCGGGGGGGATGCTCGCGGTCGAGGTTGCGGGCGGGGTCGCGGGGGGAAGGCGTTCTGCGACGCCCTGCGGCTCGCATGGGTCGCGACGAGCCTGGGCGGGACGCACACGCTGGTCGGGCACGCGGCGTCGACGACCCACCGGCAGTACCCGCCCGAGGCACGCCGCGCGGCAGGGATCGCCGACGGGCTGGTGCGCGTGAGCGTCGGCCTGGAGGACCCGCAGGACATCGTCGCCGACCTCGGGCAGGCGCTCGAGGCGATCGCGTGACCCGCCGGCGCGTGCTCGTGCTGTTCGGGGGCCGTTCGGCCGAGCACGAGATCTCGTGTCTGTCCGCACGCTCGGTGATCGACGCCCTCGACCCGGACACGAACGAGGTGGTGGCCGTCGGGATCACCCGTGAGGGGCGCTGGCACGTCCTCCCCGGTCCGCCCGCCCTGCCCTCGGAGACGGGGCGGATGCCCGAGGTCACCGAGTCGTCCGGTCCCGCGGCGGAGCTCGGGGGTGTCGACGCCGCCCGGGAGCTCGTGCTCGCCGACGGCTCCCGCGCCCCGGTCGACGTGGTGTTCCCGGTGCTCCACGGACCCCTGGGAGAGGACGGTGCGATGCAGGGGCTCCTCGAGCTTGCGGGCCTGCCGTACGTCGGCGCCGGCGTCCTCGGGTCCGCCGTCGGGATGGACAAGGCGATCCAGAAGGTGCTGTTCGAGGCCATCGGCTTGCCGGTCGCTCCCTACGAGGTCGTCCGCGAGCCCGAGTGGCACGAGGACCGTGACGGGGTCGTGGCGCGGGTGGCGGCGCTCGGGTACCCGGTGTTCGCGAAGCCGGCCACACTCGGGTCCTCGGTCGGCATCACGAAGGCTCACGATGGCTCGGAGCTCGATGCGGCGATGACGGAGGCGTTCCGGTACGCGCGCAAGTCGGTGGTGGAACGGGCGATCGCGCCGGTCCGCGAGATCGAGTGCGCCGTGCTCGGGAACGACGATCCCGTGGCCTCGGTCGCCGGGGAGATCGTGCCGCAGGGCCACGAGTTCTACGACTACGCCGCGAAGTACCTGGACGATCGGGGTGCACGCTTGCTCGATCCCTGCGGAGATCTCGCGCGAGGTCCTCGGGCACGTCCAACGGATGGCCGTTGCTGCCTTCCGCGCCGTGGAGTGCTGGGGGATGGCCCGGGTCGACTTCTTCCTGCGTGGCGACGACGAGCTGTGGCTGAACGAGATCAACACGATCCCCGGATTCACGTCGATCTCGATGTACCCCAAGCTCTGGGAGGCCTCAGGGCTGCCCTATCCGGCTCTGGTGGATCGGCTGCTGGACCTGGCGATGGAGCGAGCGGAGGCCGAACACGCCAAGGGTACGCACGTCCGCGAACTCCACGGCGAACCGGGGGTCTGAGCGTTCCCTACAGGTGCACGACCGGGCAGGTCAGGGTGCGGGTGATGCCTTCGACCGCCTGGATCCGAGCGACCACGAGCTTGCCCAGTTCGTCGACGGTCTTGGCCTCGGCGCGCACGATCACGTCGTAGGGACCGGTGACGTCTTCGGCGTCCGTGACGCCTGCGATACCACGGACCTCACCGGCCACGGATGCCGCCTTCCCGACCTCGGTCTGGATGAGGATGTACGCGTGCACCACGAGATCCCTCCTGTCGTCGACGACCCCATGCTAGCCGTCGTCAACGAACGCCCGCAAACCATGCCGGTCGCAGAGCGTCCTGGGGTGCGATAGTCGAAGTATGCGCTTCCTCGATCGCACCGACGCGGGGGAGCGGCTGGCGCCGCTCGTCGCCGCCGAGGTCGCGGGGCCCGCCGTGGTGTTGGGTGTGCCACGCGGTGGCGTCGTGGTGGCGGTTCCGATCGCGCGGTTCCTCGACGCGCCCCTCGACGTCGTGATCCCCAGGAAGATCCGAGCTCCCGGCAACCCGGAGCTGGGCCTCGGCGCCGTCGCTCCCGGCGTCCGGGTGCTCGATGATCGGCTGATCGCACGTCTGGGGGTCCCCGCCTCCTACCTCGAGGACGAGATCGCCCGCGAGGAGGCGGAGATCGACCGCCGCGCGCGCCGGTACCGGGGGGCCAGGCCCGCTCCCGCGTTGGCTGGGAAGGTCGCGGTGGTGGTCGACGACGGGGTCGCGACCGGAGGCACGGCGCTCGCCGCCCTCGCGTGGGCGCGGGCGCAGGGGCCGGTCGCCGTGGTCTTCGCGGCACCCGTGGGACCGACCGACACCGCTGCTCGGCTCGCCGAGGCCTGTGATGCGTGCGTCGTCCCGGAGCAGCCCGCTTCGTTCTTCGCGGTCGGGCAATGGTACGAGGACTTCACGCAGGTCGAGGACGACGAGGTGCGGGCCGCGCTCGGGGTCCGCGCGTGAAGACCGCCGAGCTCGTGGCTGCCGCGGTGCTGACCGCGTTCGGGATCCGATCCCTCGTCCACTGGGCGCGGCGGCCGTTCGAAGGGACCGACCCCGTCGACCACGTCCTGTACGCCTCGTATCTGACCGGGCGGGTCGGGCTGTGGTTCGCGGCCGCGGGTGCGTTCTTGCTGTTCGCCTCGATCCCGACCCGGGGACAAGCGTTCGCGGACGACGTCCGGAGCTACCGCTGGTACGTGCTGGTGTTCGTGATCCTCGGGGTGCTCCAGCTCGTCTCAGGGTGGTTCCTTGGGCGCCGCAACCCGGCCCCGCCCGGCGGGGACTGACGCCGGCGGCCGCTCACGGGCTCACCTCGGCCGCAGGTCGAGGCGTCTGAGGAGCTGCGCGTTCAGCGCGACGACGATCGTCGAGGCGCTCATGAAGATCGCACCCAGCGCCGGTGACGGGAGCACTCCCGCCCACGCGAACGCACCGGCCGCGAGCGGGATCGCGACCACGTTGTATCCGGTCGCCCAGATGAGGTTCTGGATCATCTTGCGGTAGCTGGCCCTGGAGAGCCGGAAGACCCCCACCACGCCGCGGGGGTCGTCGCCCGCCAGCACGACGCCGGCGGACTCGATCGCCACGTCGGTGCCGGCGCCGATCGCGATCCCGACGTCGGCGCCCGCGAGCGCCGGTGCGTCGTTCACGCCGTCGCCCACCATCGCCACGCGACGGCCCTCGTGCTGGAGCGACTCGACGACCGACGCCTTGTGCTCGGGGAGGACCTCGGCGTGGATCTCCTCGATGCCCAGGTCCTCGGCGATCGCGGAGGCGACCTGCCTCGAGTCGCCCGTCACCATCGCGACGCGGACACCTTCGGCGGTGAGTGCGCGGACCGCCTCCAGGGACTCTGGACGGACCGCGTCGGCGACCGCGACCGCGCCGGCCACCTCGCCGTCGCGCAGCACCGTCACCACTGAGGCGCCTCGGGCGCCCCATCGCTCCGTGGCATCCTTGAGGTCGACGGGCACTTCGGCCCCGCGCTCACGCAGCATGCTGGGGCCGCCGATCGCGATCTCGTGTCCTTCCACGTGCGCCACGATGCCGCGCCCTGGTGTCGCGCGGAACACGGTCGCCGAGGGGAGGGGCGCGTCGCCGGCAGCGGCGACGATGGCCCGAGCGAGCGGGTGCTCGCTGTCGGACTCCGCGCCCGCCGCGAGCCGCAGCAGGCCCTGATCGTCGCCGTCGACGGCGATCACGCCCGTCACCTGCGGCGTGCCCATCGTGAGGGTGCCGGTCTTGTCGTACAGCACCGTATCGACCTGCCGCATACGCTCGAGGGCGATCCGATCCTTGACCAGGATCCCGGCACGGGCCGACGTCGCGGTGGAGATCGCGATCACGAGGGGGATCGCGAGACCGAGCGCGTGGGGGCACGCGATCACCAGGACGGTGACCGCGCGCTCGACAGCTTGATCGGGCGCGCCGAGCACGGTCCACACCGCGAACGTGACGGTCCCGGTCGCGACGGCGACGTAGAAGAGCAGCGCGGCCGCGCGATCGGCCAGCGCCTGGGCTCGCGAGCGCGACGCCTGCGCGGCGGCCACGAGGCGCCGGATCCCCGCCAGCGCGGTGTCCTCGCCGACCGCGTCCACCCGTACGCGCACCGAGGAGTCGGTGGCGACGGTTCCCGCGACCACCCGGTCACCTGGGGCGCGGCCCACCGCCCGTGACTCGCCCGTGATCATCGACTCGTCGAAGGCGGCTTCGCCCTGGGCGATGACGCCGTCGGCAGGCACGCGGCCGCCTGGACGGACGACGACGAGGTCGCCGAGGGCCAGCTTCGAGACCGGGACCGTGACGATGTCGCCGTCGCCGACGACCTCGGCCTCGTCGGGCAGGAGCGCGGCGAGCGCGTCGAGAGCGCTCGAGGCTTGCCCGATCGCCTTCATCTCCTGCCAGTGGCCCAGCAGCATCACGTCGATCAGCAGCGCCAGCTCCCACCAGAAGTCGAGATCGAAGGCGCCGAGGGAGGTGGCGAGGCTCGCAGCGAACGCCACGCTGATCGCCATCGCGATCAGCAGCATCATGCCCGGTTGGCGGGTCTGCAGTTCCTGCCGGCCACCACGGAGGAAGGGCGACCCTCCGTACACGAACAGGATCGTTCCGAAGACCGCGGGGATCACATCGGCGCCGGGCACGGACGGCGCCGTGAACCCGAGCCACTCCTGGATCATCTCGGACCACACGAGGACCGGGAGCGTGAGGAGGATGCTGATCAGGGTCTTGTCGCGGAACATCGCGACGCTGTGGCCAGCATGCTTGTCGTGGCCCGGGGGCTCCTCGTGGCTCATGTGCTCGTGGGCGACGTGCTCCTGTTGGCCGGTGAAGGATCCGTGGCCGTCGTGCTGCTGCATCTGCATCCCCTTCCCCCTGGAGAGATGCGCGCACGATATACCCCCCCTGGGTATATATCAAGAGACGGCCACACGACAAGGGAAGAACGAAGGAGCCGGGCGGGGTACCCCGCCCAGCTCCTCCATCGAACGGTGTGCGGTGCTAGCCGACGGCTTTGATGATCTCCTCGGACAGCTGGGTGAACTGCTGGAGGTGCGCCACCCGGTCGGTCTTCAACCTCTCGATGATCCCGCGGTACTCGTCGCTGCGACCTTGGGCTTCGTACAGCTTCCGAGGCTGGATCTTCTCCCCGTCATCGAGGTCGGGCACCGAGGTCGCGACCTGGTATCCGAAGTCGGGGTCCTCCTCCCACTCGATCGTCTGCTCGGCGATGCCCTTCACGCACGCGCTCGTGTCGGGGATCCGGAGCTTCTTCGAGCGGTCGTCACCGTCCTTGCCACCGACGCGACCCGTGTTCAGGAGGTAGGTCTCGATCGGGTGGGTGGCAAGCAGCTCGAGCAGGCGGTTGCCCTGCAAGCCGTGGGGGAGCGGGAAGAAGGGGTTCGTGCCCGGCACGCGGAGGAACTTGCCCTCTTCCGCGGCGCCGCCGGCGGCGGTGCCGGTCGTCTCGCCGAGCATGAAGAACGCGGCCGCCTGCTCCTGGTTCAGCTTCGACACGGCCGGGATGATGTTCTCGTTGCGGTTGAGGATCAGCAGGTAGTCGACCGGCCCCACGTTGCGTGCGTCCTCGTACGAGTGGAGATCGCGCATCTCGAACACGGCGCGGCCGTTCTTCGTGTAGTTCTCGTTGAAGAAGTCGACGTTGCCCTCGTCGTCCTGGAAGACGTTCTCGAGGTAGGCGTTCGGCTTCACCACGGCGCCATGGATCGAGGGCTCGAAGTCGGGGTCCAAGCCGAACGTCTTCGCGAAGCACCCGTTCTCGGTGCCGTAGGCGTGACCGCCGGGCATCAACCCGACGAAGTCGTCCTGGATCGGATTCGAGCCGTTCTGGGTGGTGAACGTCGTCGTCGTCTTGCCGGTCCCCGAGAGCCCGATGATCATGAAGACCTTGTCGCCGTCGGCGGTCGGGATCACCTTGAGCCCCGCGTGCAGGGCGAGGCCGCCCTTGCGGTAGACGATGTCGTTCCACATCCGCAGGCCGCCCTTCTTGGACTCACCGAAGTAGTCCGAGTTGAGGACGCGCGTCACGTAGTGGTCGAGGTCGACGGCGATCACCCGGTCGTCCGGATAGCCGGGCGCGGGGAGTCCCGGCGTGTAGATGACCGTCACCTCGGGGTCGGCGCCGTCGTTGCGCTCGAAGTAGAGCTTCTGCTGCATCCCGGCGATGTTCGCGTAGCGCTTCTCCATCACCAGGCGGGCCCGGGTTCGCATCTCGGGGTCGTTGCCGATGTACCCGTCGATCACGATCACGTCGTTGTCCGCGAGGTAGGCATCCTGCATCGCGGCGATGTGCTCGTACTCCTCGCGCGGCATCGTCTTGCCGCTGGACGCGCGGTCGACGACGAAGGTGCTCGCGGCGCTGCGCGACAGGACCTTGGTCTGGACGTTGACGTTGCCGAACGCGGACGGTCGACATTCCGGCATCTCTTCGGTGAACGCCCTCAGTTCTTCGGGCGTGGGGTTGTGGAACGACTGCGCCACGTGGGCCTCCTTACGGTGCGCCGGAACCGGCGTTTGTACGGGGTGGAGAACGCTGAGAGTCTATCGAACGCGCTGGTGGCGCCCCCCGAAGACGTGGGCGCGAGGCGCGTGGGACGGGACGGACGGACGACGAGCGGGACGCGCGATGGACGTGACCGAGGACGAGCTGATCCACGCGATCCGGCGGGTGCTGTCCGGTGCGGGTCCCGACGTGATCGTCCCGGTGGGCGATGACGCTGCGGTCGTGCGGCCGGGCTCGGGGGATCTCGTGCTGACGACCGACGCGCTGGTGGAAGGGTCGCACTTCGTGCGTGCGAACACGACGGCGCGCGACCTGGGCGCGAAGGCGATCGCGGTCAACGTGAGCGACGTGGCGGCGATGGCAGGTTCTCCTCGATACGCGCTGTGCGCGCTGACCCTCAGCGGCGAGGTCGATGCGGCGTGGGTGATGGAGCTGTTCGGAGGGATGCGCGAGGCCTGCGACGGCTACGCCTGCACGCTGGTCGGCGGGAACCTGGCCCGTGGCCCGGAGGTGACGATCGTGGTGACGGTCACCGGGGAGGTCGCGCCGGGGCGCGCCGTCACCCGCGGGGGCGCACGGGTCGGCGACCGCATCGTGGTGACGGGCGAGTTGGGCACGGCCGCCGCGGGGCACCGCATCAAACGGGCGGGCCGACGGTGGGATCAGGCCGACCTGGACGCGATCCGCCGCGCCGACCGGCCCCAGGCGCGCGTGGGAGAGGCGCAGATCGTAGCCCGCCACGGCGTCACGGCGATGATCGACGTGTCCGACGGGCTGAGCCTCGACCTGTCCCGGCTCTGCGGAGCGAGTGGGGTCGGCGCGAAGGTCCGGATCCACGCGCTGCCCGGGGGCCCGCGGGCGCTCCCCGAGGAGGTGCTGGGAGGCGGTGAGGACTACGAACTGCTCGCGACGCTGCCCTCGACCGATGCCGTCGAGGCGGCCCGAGCGGAGCTCGAGGAGGCATTCGGGGTGCCGCTCGCCGACGTCGGGGCCATCGTCGAGGGGGAGGGCCTGACCGCGGTCGACCCGGACGGACGCGAGCGGCCGCTCCCGGTGACCGGATGGGATCACTTCGGATGAGCGACGTCGGATCGGGTCCGCCGCGTCCCCGCGCTCTGACGATCGCGGGGAGCGACTCGGGGGGCGGTGCCGGGATCCAGGCGGATCTGAAGACCTTCAGCGCCTTCGGGGTGTTCGGGATGACCGCGATCACCGCCGTCACCGTCCAGAACACGTTGGGCGTCGCGGGGTTCGAGGCGCTCCCCCCTGCGCTGGTCCGCGATCAGATCGAGGCGGTCGCCAGCGACATCGGGGTGGACGCCGCGAAGACCGGGATGCTTGCCAACGCCACGATCGTCGAGGCGGTGGCGGATGCGGTGGAGGCGTCCCGTATCCCCAACCTCGTGATCGATCCGGTGTTCGTCTCGAAGCACGGCCACGCGCTGCTCGCGCCGGACGCCGTGGAGGTGCTCCGGGCGCGACTCGTGCCCCTCGCCACCGTGATCACCCCGAACCTGCCGGAGGCGGCCGGGCTCGTGGGGTTCGACGTCGAGACCCCCGACGATATGCGCCGCGCCGCCGCCGCGATCGCGGAACTCGGCCCCGGGGCGGTCCTCGTGAAGGGCGGGCACGCGCGATCGGGCGCCGTGTCGGCCGATCTCCTGCTCCTCGAGGGGGAGGAGACGTGGCTCGAGGCTCCCCGGATCGACACGCCGCACACGCATGGCACGGGCTGCACGCTGTCGGCGGCGATCGCGGCGTCGCTCGCGCGCGGGGACGACCTGCGGGGAGCCGTTCGAGCCGGCAAGACGTTCGTGACCGAAGCGATCCGTCACGCGCTCGCCCTCGGCGCCGGGATCGGACCCGTCGACCAGCTTTGGCCGATCACCCCCTGGCGCTGACGGTCACGATCCGCGGGTCGACGGCCGAGGCTACAGGCTGCCTCAGGGCATGCCGACGCTACCGGCGAAGGGGGGCGAACACCCCCCTCAGGAGCCTGCGCGTGGGTCACGACACCTCATGGATCGACGCCCGTCGGCGGCATCGTCGGCAGGGTCATATCGCGATGGCCGCAGCGCTCGCCGTCACGGTGATCGGCCTCGGCCTCGCCGGGTTCTTCGCCGTGAACTGGCGCGACGCGAACGCGCGGACGGCTGAGGCTCGGTTCCAGGCGGTGGTCTCCGCGCAGCCCGATCGACTGCGAGCCACGCTCGATCGGTACGTGGCGGTCCTGTCGGTCACGCGGGGGTACTTCGCCGCGACCGACCGGGTGGGCGCTGGGCAGTTCGACGCGTTCTCCAGGTCGCTCGGGCTGCAGGACCGTACGCCCGCGCTCGAGTCGCTGATGTTCGTCCGCTCCGTGCCGACCGGCGAAGGTCCGGGAGGAGAGGTTCCTCCAGGGGCGGTGGACGCGGTCTCGTACCCGGTGGTGTTCGTGGCGCCGCGCACCGCGGCGCCGGGCCTCCTGGGCAACGATCTCGCGGGAGACACGAGCGCTCGGTACGCCCTCGAGGAGGTGGGCACGCGAGGTGGCGTGGCCATCACCCCGCCGGCCCCCGACCCCTGGGCACGACAGCGGATACTGATCGTCGCGCCGGTCCGCCAGGCGGGGTCGTTCGCCGGGTGGGTGGGCGCCTCGCTCGACCCTGCCGAACTCGCTCGGGAGTCGCTCGAGGGGCTCCCCGACGGGGTCCGGGGATCGCTCGCGTGGGACCTGGATCCGTTCAGCCTCGCGGTGGTCGGCCCGGAGGGCGCCGCCCTGTCGGCGATGACCGACCGCACCTTGGTGTCGGCCTCCGGCGCCATGTGGGCGATCGAGCTCGTGGCGACGAGCGGGTTCGCGACGGCGGCTCACGGCTTCCCCTGGGGCGTGTTCATGCTCGCCCTCGCACCCGCGCTGTTCACCGCGATGCTGCTGTTCTTCCTCGGTCGGTCCCGGGTGCGGGCGCTGGTCCTGGTGGAGCGCCTGGCCCGTGACCTGGATGCGTCCGAAGCGAGAGGTCGCGCCGTGATGGATAGCGCGGTGGAGGCGATCGTGACGGCCGACGGGCAGGGCGCGATCGAGACGGCGAACCCCGCAACCGAGGCGTTGTTCGGGTGGTCCGTGGACGAGTTGCGGGGGCGCAGCCTCGTCGACGTCCTCCCCGGCGTCGAGCTCGGTGACGCGACCGGCGACAGCACGAGGGAGAGGATGGTGCATGCCCACCGCAAGGACGGTTCCTCGTTGCCGGTGGACGTCACCGTCGCGCCGACGGCGGTAGGAGACCGGCCGATGCACATCGTGATCGCGCGTGACGCTACCGTGCGCAGGCTCCACGAGGAACAGCTCACGCACCAGGCCACCCACGACGCGCTGACGGGTCTCGCGAACCGGAAGCTGTTCGAAGAGCTCTTGGTCCGCGCGGTGTTCCGAGGCGAACGCTCCCGAACGCCGGTCGCCGTGCTGTTCGTGGACCTGGATGGCTTCAAGGACGTGAACGACGCCTTCGGGCACCAGGCTGGGGATCGCGTGCTGGCCGAGACAGGTCGACGGCTCGAGACCGCCGTGCGGCCAGGAGACCTGGTGGCCCGGCTCGGCGGCGACGAGTTCGCCGTGATCTGCGAGAACCTGGGGTCGGTCCTCGACGCGGAGAAGATCGCCGGTCGGGTGGTGGAGTCGGTACGCCTCGCGATCCCCGTCGCGAGCGGGGTCGCCTCGGTCACCGTGAGCGTCGGCGTCGCGGTGGGGCTCCCGGGCGAAGGAGCGGCGTCGCTCCTGGAGCGCGCCGACTCGGCGATGTACCGGATGAAGCGGGAGGGGAAAGCCGGCTACCGGCTCGCCGGATCGGCGCCCTGAACCAGGGTCAGGCGTGCGACGGCCGGACGACCTTGCCGGCCTTGATGCAGCTGGTGCACGCGTTGACGCGCTTCGGGGTGCCGTCGACCATCGCGCGGACGCGTTGGATGTTCGGGTCCCAGCGCCGGTTGTTCCGCTTGTGCGAGAACGTCACCGACTTGCCGAACCACGGCTTCTTGCCACAGATATCGCAGACCGCTGCCATCGAGGGTCGAGGGTACCAAGACGACGCCACGGTGACCCGGCACCCCGGCCACGTCGGGGGCCCGTGGTAGAACCGGGGGACCGCCGATGCCATCGTCCTCCCTCAGCCTCGACGACCCGATCCGTGCGATCGATGGCCGCCTGGCCACACGCCGGATGGGTGCGAAGACGAAGGGTCCGGAGGCGTGGGTGGTGCTCGCGGAGTCGATGGAGCTTCACACCGTGGGGCAGTTGCTCCACCACTACCCGCGCCGCTACATCGACCGGTCGATGGTCCAGTCGATCCGCGACCTGAAGATCGGGCAGCAGGCCACCGTGATCGCGATCGTGAAGGACGTCGACACGCGCACGACCCGCCCCCGCCCGGGGCAGCGGCCCAAGACGATGGTGACGGTGACCTTCAAGGATCCGACCGGCGTGATCCAGCTGCCGTTCTTCAACCAGCCGTGGGTCGCCCGCGTCTACCAGCCCGGGATGGAGGTGGCGCTCTCGGGGATCGCCCAGATGTACCGCGGGCGGTTCCAGCTCGCGAGTCCCGAGGTGGAGATCCTCCGTGGCGACGGCGACCTCGTCCACACGGGCCGGATCACGCCGATCCATCCGGCCGCCGAAGGGATCTCGGCGAAGACGATCCGGGAGCTGCTGTGGAAGGCGTTCGAGCAGCTCCCCCGCCAGCCCGATCCGATGCCGCGGGATCTGATCGAGGCTGAGACCCTGATGCCCTGGCACGACGCCGTGCACGCGATCCATTTCCCCGTCGACGACCGGACGCTCGCGTCCGCCAGGGAGCGACTGAAGTTCGACGAGCTGTTCACGCTCGAGCTCGGGGTGGCGTTCCGGCGCCAGCGCATGACCGTGGAGCGCAAGGGGGTCGCCCACCGGGCCGACGGTGCGCTGACGGCGAGTCTCCGTGAGACCGTTCCGTTCGAACCCACGGACGCCCAGGTGCGTGCGATGGACGAGGTCGGCCGCGCGATGGCGGCCGCGCACCCGATGAACCTGCTGCTCCAGGGCGACGTCGGTTCGGGAAAGACCCTCGTGGCCCTGCATGCGTGTCTCGTCGCGATCCAGTCGGGGCACCAGGCGGCGATCATGGCGCCGACGGAGGTGCTCGCCGGCCAACACGCGCGGTCGGTGGCGGGACTCCTGGCGGCGATCGGGGGGGTCGCATGGCTCGGCCTCGCACGACCGCGCGACCCGGATCAGTCGCTGCTGTTCGGCGGACCTTCGGACGGCGAGCCCGGCGGGGACCCCGAACCCGCGCCTGGTCTCACCTGGGCGCTCCTCACCGGGAGCGTCACGGGCAAGGAGCGCGAGCGGGTCCTCGCCGGCATCGCAGGCGGTGAGGTCGATCTCGTCGTCGGGACGCACGCGCTCGTCCAGGAAGGCGTGACCTTCTCGGACCTTTCGCTCGCGGTCGTCGACGAGCAACACCGGTTCGGGCTTCACCAACGGATGGCGCTCAAGGGCAAGGGCGGGGGCGACATCGACGTGTTGATCATGACGGCCACCCCGATCCCGCGGACCCTCGCGCTCACGTACTACGGCGACCTCGACGTCGCGATCCTCGACGAGATGCCCACGGGTCGCCAGCCGATCGAGACCCGGGCGGTCCGCACCGAGGCCGATCGCCGCCGCGCCGAGGACTTGGTGCGCATCGAGGCGGCCGCGGGCCGTCAGGCGTTCGTCGTGTGCGCCGCGATCGACGAGGCGAACCGGACCCAGGTGAAGGCGGCTGAGGTCGAAGCGGAGCGGCTGCGGACCGAGGTCTTCCCGGAGCTGCGTGTCGAGCTGCTGCACGGCCGGATGAAGCCGAAGGACAAGGAGCGGGTCATGGAGACGTTCCGCTCCGGCGACGTCGACCTTCTGATCTCGACCACCGTGATCGAGGTCGGGGTGGACATCCCGAACGCCACCGTGATGCTCGTCGAGAACGCGGAACGCTTCGGGCTCGCCCAGCTCCATCAGCTCCGGGGCCGGATCGGCCGCGGGGCGCACCGCTCGTGGTGCGTCTTGTTCGACGAATCCGACGAGGACAACCTCGATGCGCGCGCGCGGATCGACGCGATGGTCCGGACCACCGACGGGTTCGTCCTGGCCGACGAGGACCTCCGGTTGCGGGGGGAGGGCACGCTGTTCGACACGCGCCAGTCGGGCATGCCCGACCTCAAGCTCGCCCGTCTGGCGGAGGACCTCGACCTGGTCACGCGTGCCCGATCACGAGCCTTCGCGCTGTTGGACGACGACCCCGGGCTCGCAAGCCACCCCGAGCTCCTCGACGAGCTCCGCCGGCGGTTCGAGCGCTCGATCGACTGGCTCTTCCGCTCCTGACGCGGCCTCCCCGGTGGCGTGAGCGTGGCCGGTAGGCTCCCCGACGATGCGAGTGATCGCCGGCACCGCCAAGGGGATGCGGCTGGGGAAGGTCCCCGCAGGGACCCGGCCCCTGTCTGATCGGGCTCGCGAGGGGCTCTTCGCGAGCCTCGGCGCTGAGGTCGCCGAGGCGCGGTGCCTCGACCTGTTCGCAGGGACCGGGGCGATCGGGATCGAAGCGCTTTCCCGGGGCGCGGCCCGCTGCACCTTCGTCGACTCATCGCGCGAGGCAACCGCGGCGATCCGGGCGAACCTCCGGACCACGCGGTTCGAGGACGCGGCGCAGGTCGTGACCTCTGATGTCCGGAAGTGGTTGCGGCGCAGAGGTGGCGGCGCGCCGGTCTTCGACCTGGTCATCTGCGACCCTCCGTACGAGGTGGGCGCGCCGTACCTCGACGAGTGCCTGACCGCCCTCGACGGAGGGTGGTTGGATCCGGAGGGCTGGTCCGTGGTGGTGACCCGAGGTCAGAAGGGTTCCCTGCCTGCGGTTCCGGTACACTGGGCCGTCCGGAGGCACCTGCGGTACGGGGACAGCCTCCTGATCCGTTACCAGGAGGTTGGATGGGCTTGACAGCCCTGTGCCCGGGCACGTTCGACCCCGTGACGAACGGGCACCTGGACATCATCGGCCGCGCTGCCCAGACCTTCCGGTCGGTGATCGTCGGTGTCGTGGAGAACCCCTCCAAGACGCCGATGTTCACGCTCGAGGAGCGGGTGGCCCTCCTGGAGGAGGCGATCCGCGACCTCCCGGACGTGACGGTGCGGTCGTTCCGTGGCCTGCTGGTGGACTTCGCCCACGAGCAGGGCGCGGCCGCGATCGTGAAGGGCCTTCGGGCCGTGAGCGACTACGAATACGAGATCCAGATGGCACAGATGAATCAGAGGATCGGGGGGGTCGAGACCCTGCTCATGCCCACGAACCCCCGATGGTCGTTCCTGTCGTCCTCGCTGGTCAAGGAGGTCGCCAGGCTCGGGGGCGAGGTCGAGGGCCTCGTGCCGACACACGTCCGTTCGGCGCTCGCCGAGCGACTCGCGGAGGGGGTGTCCTGATGGACCTCGCCACCCGGCTCCAACAGCTCGAGGAGCTCGTCCGCGAGGCGAAGTCGATGCCGCTGTCGTCGTCGGTGCTCGTCAGCCGCGACGAGGTCCTAGAGATGATCCGGGAGATGCAGGAGAGCCTTCCCGAGGAGATCAAGCAGGCCCGCTGGATCGTGAAGGACCGCGAGGAGCTGCTGGCGAAGGCGCGGGTCGAAGGTGAGCGGATCATCGAGCAGGCGCGCGAGGATCAGCGACGGATGGCGATGAAGGAGGAGATCGCGATCCGCGCTGAGCAGGAATCGGAGGCGATCCGGATCGGGGCCGAGGAGAAGGCCGATCAGATGCGCCGGGAAGCCGAGGACTACGTCGACGCGAAGCTCGCGCAGTTCGAGATCGCGCTGCGTCGGATCTTGGAGGATTCCCAGGCGGCGACGCGCGCCGCCGCGAAGACGCTCGACCAGGTCGAGGTCGGTCGCGAGCGCCTCCGGGCGCCGACGACCGCTGCCGAGCAGCACTTCGGTGAGTCCGTCCGTCCGGCTCCCGAGCTGTACGACGAAGGGGACGACGCGCAGGAATGAGCCTCGCCACGATCGACGTCAGCGACCTAGTGGGCCACCCGGGTGCATCCCGCGAGCAGCGCCTCACGGGAACGCTGGACGGGCTGGCCACCGAGGTCGCGAGCGTCCCCGACGACGCTCCGATCGAGGCTGACCTGCTCTTGGAATCCGTGCTCGAGGGCATCCTGGTCTCCGGATCGCTCCGCGGGACGTTCCGCCTCACCTGCTCACGGTGTCTGACCGGGTTCGAGGCGCCCTTCGACGTGGCGGTCAGCGAGCTGTTCGTCCCCGAGCCCGATCCCGATGCCGACGACTACCGGCTCGACCCCGAGACCGGGGTCGCGACCGAGCAGATGGCCCGCGATGCGATCGGGGTCCAGATGCCGTTCTCGCCCCTGTGCCGTGCGGACTGCCTTGGGCTGTGCGAGGTGTGCGGGGGGAACCGCAACCTGGACGAGTGCCCCGGCCACCGGGACGTCGACCCGCGCTTCGCCGTACTCTCCGGGTTGTTCCCGGACGACACCACCGAGACCGACGACTGAGGACTGACGACCCACATCTCCTCGAACGGACAGGAAGGAACCACGACGATGGCGGTCCCCAAGAAGAAGCAGAGCAAGACCCGCACGGCGAAGCGCAAGGCGAACTGGAAGGCGACGCCGACCGGGTACAGCGCCTGCCCGCAGTGCAAGCAGCCGAAGCTCGCCCACCGGGTGTGTCCGACGTGCGGCTCCTACGCCGGGCGCCAGGCCGTCGAGGTCGAGTGACGACGTGAGCTCTGCCCGCGTGGAGGTGACCCTCGAGACCCTGGACCGGGCTCTCGGTGTGTCCTTCCGCGACGCCGAGCTGCGGCAGGCAGCGCTCACGCACCGCTCGTACGCGTTCGAGCAGGGGCTCACGGTCACGAACGAGCGTCTCGAGTTCCTGGGGGATTCGGTCCTCGGGCTCGTCGTCACCGACATGGCGTACCGGTCCTACCCCGACATGCCGGAGGGGCAGCTCGCCAAGCTACGGGCCGCGATCGTGAACATGCAGGCCCTGGCCGACGTGGCGCGCTCGCTCGGGATCGGGGACGTCGTGCTCCTGGGCAAGGGCGAGGAGCAATCGGGGGGCCGCGACAAGGCGAGCATCCTCGCCGACGCGTTGGAGGCCGTGTTCGGGGCCGCGTACCTCGACCTCGGGCTCGATCGTGCTCGCGACCTGATCGAGCGGCTCTTCCGGCCGCGGATGGAGGCGTACGTGCGTGGCGAGGGCGACCGCGACTACAAGACGATCCTGCAGGAGATCGCATCGCAGGAACTCCGCTCGATCCCCGACTACCGGGTGGTCGAGCGAGGGCCAGACCACGAGAAGGAGTTCACCGCCACCGTGCACGTCGGCGGGGAGCCGCTCGGGACCGGCACGGGGCGGTCGAAGAAGGAAGCCGAGCAGCAGGCCGCGCGCGAGGCCCACGCCCGCATCACCGAGCGCCTGGCCTCCCGCGAGAGCCCGTAGGAGGTCTGGTGGAGCTCCCCGAAGTCGAGGTGATGCGCCGCGATCTGGAGCGCGACGTCGTCGGCAAGAAGATCAAGGACGCCGAGGTCAAGTCGTCCAAGAACGCGATGCGCATCATCCGGCGTCACAAGACCCGCAAGGAGTTCACCTCGCGTCTGACCGGACGCAAGATCGCGAAGATCGAGCGTCGGGGCAAGTACATCTTCATGCACCTCGACGGTGGGGACGTCCTGGTGGTGCACTTCGGCATGAGTGGGCAGTTCCATCGCGCGAACGGCCGCGTGGCGCTCCCGCCGCACACCCACGTGGTGCTGACGTTCCAGCAGGGAGGCGACCTGCGCTTCGTCGACCCGCGGACGTTCGGCGAGATGTTCGTCGCGACCGCCGACGAAGTGGGCAAGATCAAGGAGCTCCAGCACATCGCGATCGACCCTCTCGACCAGGTCTTCACCTGGCCGACGTTCCAGTACCTGCTCGCCCAGCGTGCCTCGAAGATGAAGCCCCTGCTGATGGATCAGAAGTTCATCAGCGGTCTCGGCAACATCTACTCCGACGAGGTCCTGTTCCACGCCGGGCTGCGCTACGACCGGATGAGCGACACGCTCTCGTCACAGGAGGTTCGACGCCTGTACCGAGCGATCCAGGAGATCCTCCAGGAGGCGATCAAGGCCCGCGGGACCACGCTCGACGACGAGGCCTACGTCGACCTGTTCGGCAAGCCGGGGGAGTACGGATCCGAGCTGAAGGTGTACGGCCGCGAGGGGCTGCCATGCCGCCGGTGCCGCACGCCGATCGAGACGATCAAGATCGCGCAACGGAGCAGCTTCTACTGTCCGCAGTGCCAGAGCTGAGGAGACGGCATGGATCAGAAGGACGTCTTCGTCGGTCTCGGGGTGAACGCGGCGCGCGATACACGGGGGCTGTCGGGGTTCGCGGTCGACTTCCACGAGGGCGACCACTGGGTCGAGCTCGCGGTCCTGCCGACCCGTGACGACGCGAAGGCGGCGATCGCTCGCGCGGTGGGCGCGGGTGCGACACCCGCCCACCTGCGCGTGCGGAAGGTCCACGTCGACGACTGAGACACGGCTCGCCCGGCGTCGCGCTCGTCACTCCACGTCGGCGCCGGCGTCCCGCATCCGGATGATCGCGCGCTCGCCGTCGCCCGGCTGGAGGTCGACGGCCCGGATGCCCGCGGCGAGCACGCGCACCGGGAAGCCGAGCATCCGGCCGTCGGTGACCGTCTCGACCACGCAGTAGTCGGTCGCGAGCCCGACCACGATCAGGCGCTCCACGCCGCGTCCTCGGAGCCGTTCGTACATGGGCGTCGGCGAGGTCTCGCCGCTCACCGGGTGGCGGACGCTGAAGCCCGAGTACCCGTCCTCGCCTCCCGTCCCCTTGCGCACCACCTCGCCCGCCACGGTGAGGCCCGGGTGGAGCGCCGCGCCCCAGGTGTCGTGGACGCAGTGGACCGGCCAGACCCCTCCGTCCTTCGCGAAGTGCGGCGTGTCCGGCGGGTGCCAGTCCTGCGTGTAGAGGACCGGAGAGCCCGCATCGACGGCACGACCGACCTCCTCGTTGACGACGTCGACCACCTGCTCCCCGCCGGCCACGTAGAGGCTCCCGCGCGGGTCGGCGAAGTCGTTCTGGACGTCGATCACGAGCAGGGCGGTGTGCGCTTCGTAGGTAGGGGAGGTCATCGGTCCGTCTCCTCGCTGGCAGACTACCGGCATGCGACGGGTGCACCTGGTCGTCTCGGGCCGGGTCCAGGGTGTCTTCTACCGGGCCAGCTGCGCCCGCGAAGCGCGGGCGCGCGGGCTGGCCGGATGGGTGCGCAACCTCCCGGACGGTCGGGTCGAGGTCGTGCTCGAGGGCCCGGAACCGCAGGTCGAGGCGATGATCGCCTGGTGCCGCGAGGGCCCTCCGGCCGCCTGGGTCGACGAGGTCGAGATCGCAGGTGAGGAGCCGACGGGGGAAGCCGGGTTCCGCGTGACGGGCTGAGGAGCGGGTCCCACGACCTCGCCCCGCCTCCCGCCTAGCGAATCACACGCCTGTTAGCATCCGCGCGATGTTCCTCCGGTCGATCACGATCCGCGGTTTCAAGTCGTTCGCGGACAAGACGGTGCTCGAGTTCGTCCCGGGCGTGTCCGTGATCGTCGGTCCCAACGGCTCGGGCAAGTCGAACCTGGTCGACGCGATCAGCTGGGCGCTGGGCGAGCAGGGTCCCCGAGCGCTCCGGGGCGGACAGATGGCCGACGTGATCTTCGCGGGCACCCCGTCGCGACCCGCGCTCGGCATGGCCGAGGTCAAGCTCGTGATCGACAACGGCGAGGGCAAGATCCCGGTGCCGTTGACCGAGATCGAGATCAGCCGCACGATCTTCCGCAGCGGCGAGTCCGAGTACAGGATCGGCGGACAGGTGGTCCGCCTGATGGACGTTCAGGAACTGCTGTCCGAATCGGGGATCGGCCGTGCCCTCCACACGGTGGTCGGCCAGGGTCAGCTCGAAGAAGTGCTGCTGGCCAAGCCGGAGGAGCGACGCAAGTACATCGAGGAGGCCGCCGGCATCGCGAAGCATCGCCGGCGTAAGGAGCGCGCCGAGCGCAAGCTCGCCGGGCTCGACCAGGACCTGTTGCGGTTGTCCGACGTGCTCGCCGAGCTCCGGCGCCAGCTGAAGCCGCTCCAGCAGCAGGCGGAGATGGCGAAGAAGCATGAGGCCCTCACGGCCCAGGCGGAGGAGCTCGCGCGCAAGCTCGCGGCGGCGCGGTTGCGGGCGCTCCTGCGCGAGCAGGAGCGCCGCAAGGACGGCTGGGACCAAGGGCTGCACGAGCGCACCGAGGCGCGGGCGCGCCTCGATGCGCTCGACGGCGACGTGCTGGCCGCGGCCGACGTGAGGGCAACCGCGGCGACGATGCTGGCCGAGACCGAACAGACCTTCCGTGTCGCCGGTCTCGAACGGGAGCGGGCGGACCAGGCCTACCGGGAGGCGGTCGATCGCGAGGCCGGCGCCCGCGAGGAACTCGCCGCGCAGGCGGGCCGCGCGGTCCGGATGGACGCGGTCGTCGAGGACGTCACCCGTACCGAGGAGCAGCTCTCCGCGGTGCTCGCGGAGCTCGAGGCCCGCGAGCGGGAGCTGGACGAGGCGGAGCAGGAGTATCGCGCGGCGGAGCAGCGCCGCCACGAGATCGAGGAGCTCCGGCGTCTCGCGGGCGAAGATGCCGCATCACGGCGCGCCGAGGTCGCGACGCTCGAACGTTCGCTCGCGTCGTCGGAACGGGAGCGTGAACGGCTCCAGGGTGAGCTCGCCGGCGTCGGCGAACGGATCGAGGCGATCGCGACGGAACGCGCGCAGCTCGAGGTCGACATCGAACACATGGACGGGCAGAGCGCGCCGTTGTCTGACCGACGCGGGTCGCTCGAGGACGAGCGTCGCCGACTGGTCGACAGGGTCGAGGAGCTCGATGAGGCCCGCCGTCGGATGCACGCGCGGAAGGACCTGCTCGAGGCGCGCCGCTCTGACATCGAGGAGACGCCGGGATCGCGGTTCCTCACGACCCACCGCGGCCGCTCGGCTGGGTTGCTCAAGGATCTTGTCCGCGTGGAGAAGGGTCTGGAGCGCGCGCTCGTGGCGGCGCTCGGTCCGCTCGCCGACGCGGTCGTCTACGACGACGGCGCCCGTGCGCTCGAGGACGCACCCGAGGGCGACGGAGCGATCCTCGCGATCTCGGCCGGTGGGCCCGTCCCCCTCGGGCTCAGGGGTGAGCGGTCGTTGCTGTCGGCCGTCGATGCTGATCCGGCCGCCCGCGGGATCGTCAGCACGGTGCTGCGTGACGTCTACCTGGCCGCCGACGTCGCGGAGGCGGCCGAGAAACAGACCCGCCACCCGCGGGCGTCCTTCGTCACGGCCGAAGGCGTCCTGATCGGCCCTGCGGTGATCCACACGGCGAGGGAGGCCGACGTGCGGCTGCGGGAGATCCGGGCGGAGCTGCAGCTGCTCGCGCACGACCTGACGGCCACCGATCAGCAGTTGCGGCCGCGACGGGAGCGGATCGACGAGATCGTCAGGAGACGTCGTTCCTCTCCGAACAGATCGACGCGGCCGACGCGGACATCACGGCGGCCGCCGTCCGGCTCTCGGTGCTCGAGCGCGACCTCGCGGGGCTCGACAAGGAGCGCGAGATGCTGACGCGCCGGGTCGCCGGGCTCGATGAGAGCATGACCACCTGGCGCGACCGCTTGGCCGCGATCGGGCCGGTCATGGTCGAGGACGTCCCGGACATGCCACCGATGCCGCAGGCACCGATCGGTGTCCGCGTCACCGTGGAGACCCTACGGCGGGACCGCGCCCAGCTCGACGCCCGCGCCGCGCAGCTGCGGGCCGAGCGCGACGAGCTCGCCGCCCACGATCCGGTCCGACTCCGTGCGGACCTGGAGACGGCGGAGGCGGCGCGCGCGCACGCGGAACAGGCCGCTCGCGCTGCCGACGAGCGGTTCACCGCTGCCGACGAGCGCCGTCGCGCGGCCGCGGAGGCCGAGCGCGCCGCTGGGGCCCGCGAGGCCGAGGTGAACAAGGCGTGGCGAGAGGCGTCGACCAGGCTCGACAACCTGCGCGAGAGGTACGAGGACGAGGACCGGTTGCGCGGCGACATCGAACGGCGGATCCGCGAGGCCGAGCGCCTGCTCCGCGAGGGCTTCCAGACCGAGCCGGAGGCTGTCCTCGCACAGCTCGCCGAGGACGACTCGGTCGAGTCGCTCGGGAAGTCGCAGGAGCTGGTGCAGCGTCGCCTCGCGCTGATCGGCCGGGTGAACCTGCTCGCCACGGGCGAGTTCGAGGCGCTCCAGGAGCGTCACGACTTCATGCAGCGAGAGCTGGACGACGTGCGCAAGGCGCGCCGCGATCTGCTCGAGGTGATCGCGCAGGTGGATCGCGAGATCACCGAGATCTTCACGACCGCCTTCCGTGACGTGGCGATCCAGTTCGAACGGCTGGTCGGGGAGCTGTTCCCGGGCGGCGAGGGCCGGCTCATCCTCACCGATCCCGCGGATCCGCTCGCGTCGGGGATCGAGATCGAAGCGAGCCCCGGCCGGAAACGGGTCAGGCGGATCTCGCTGCTGTCGGGAGGCGAGCGCTCGCTCACCGCGATGGCGTTCCTGTTCGCGATCTTCACCGCCCGTCCCTCGCCCTTCTACCTGATGGACGAGGTCGAGCCGGCGCTCGACGACGTGAACCTCCACCGGTTCCTGCGCCTGATCGAGGGGTTCGCGTCGGCCTCGCAGGTCCTGATCGTCACCCACCAGAAGCGCACGATGGAGATCGCCGACATGATGTACGGCATCTCGCTCAACCGCGATGGCACGACGAAGGTCGTCGCACAGCGACACGACCGGCTGAGCACCGCCGAGGAAGAGGCGCGGATCGAGGCCCAGCGGGAGGCGGCGACCGAGGCCTTCGCGGTGCAGTCCTCGGCCGACGACGAGCCGGTCGTCGAGGTGCCGCTGAACGAGCCGGTCGGCTAGCCTCGCGCCGTGGAGCTCCTCTCCGTCCTGGTCCTGCTGTTCGTGCTCGCGACCGTGGTCGTGTTCCTCAGCGTCCGGATCGCTCGCAACCGTCGGGAGCGTGGCTCCGCGCTGGCCGGACCCGTGCCGGGGACCAGGACCGACACGTCCTCGGGCGGCGGGTTCCGTGGCGAGGGACTCGGGGCGAAGGTGCGCGCGGTGTTCTCGCGTCCCGACGCCGATGTCTGGGGGGAGCTGGAGGCGGTGCTGCTCAAGGCCGACATCGGTCCCAAGGGCTCCGCCGACCTGGTCGCCCGGGTCAGGGCCGACTACCGTGACGGCGACGATCCCGCGGATCTCGTGCGCGAGGAGATCGTGCGGATCCTCGGTCCCGACGAGCCGCTCCATCTCGAACCCGGGGGGCTCAGCGTGATCTTGGTGGTCGGCGTGAACGGGAGCGGCAAGACGACCACGATCGGCAAGCTCGCTCGCGCGCTCGCCGACGACGGCAAGCGGGTCTCCCTTGCCGCCTCGGACACCTTCCGCGCCGCCGCCGGAGAGCAGCTCGAGGTCTGGGCGGAGCGCGCGGGAGCACATCTGGTGAGTCAGGAGCGGGGCGCAGACCCCGGCGCGGTGGCGTTCGACGCGGTGAGGTCCGCGACCGCGCGGGCCAGCGACGTGCTGATCGTCGATACCGCAGGACGCCTCCACACGAAGCTGCCGTTGATGGAGGAGCTGAAGAAGGTGAAGCGCGTGATCGAGAAGGCCGGCGCTGACGTCGACGAGACGCTGCTGGTGCTCGACGCGCAGACCGGTCAGAACGGCATCGCGCAGGCCCGAGCCTTCACCGAGGCCGTCGAGCTCACGGGCGTCGTGCTCACGAAGACCGACGGCTCGGCGAAGGGGGGCACCGTGCTGGCGGTCCGCGAGGAGCTCGGGGTCCCGATCCGGTTCGTGGGCGTGGGGGAGAAGCCCGGGGACCTGCGACCGTTCGAGGCGGGCGCGTTCGCAGATCGCCTGCTGTCTGGATGAGTTGACCGGATGAGTTGGGCCGGATGAGGTGGGCGAGGTGAGCAGGGCGCGGCTGCTCCTCGTCGAAGACCACCCGACGATGCGAGGTGCCGTCCGCGTGATCCTCGAGGCCGAGGGCTACGAGGTTGCTGAGGTCGGCGACGGGGCGAGCGCCCTCGAGGCGATCCGCAGCGCTCCGCCCGACCTGGTCGTCCTCGACCTCAACATCCCCGGGGTGACCGGTGCCGAGGTCCTGCGGGAGCTCCGCGCCGACCCGGCCACCGCGGCCGTCCGCGTGGTCGTCGCGACCGCCGAGGGCGAGGAGGGTCGGGCGTCGGCGATGCGCCTGGGCGCCGACGAGTACCTCACGAAGCCGTTCGGTCCTGCCGTGCTGCTGCGGGCGGTCGCGCGGGTGCTGGGAGGGTCCGGCTCGACGGGAGCGTGACCGTGAACGTGGTGCCCTCTCCCACGCTCGAGGTCACGTCGATCCAACCTCCCATCGCCTCGGTCAACAGCTTCGTGATGTAGAGGCCGAGTCCGAACCCCTCCGTGTGAGCCATCGAGCGCTCGCCCTGGTGGAAGCGCTCGAAGATCCGCTCCAGTTCCTCGGCGTCGATCCCGGCTCCCTCGTCGGCGACCTCGAAGGCGACTACCCCTTCCACGGGGGTCGACCACGTGAGCCCGACCGGCGACGGTGCCGTCGAGAACTTCAACGCGTTGTGGACGAGGTTCGTGAGGATCTGCGCGAGCCGGCCGGCGTCCACCACGATCCGCGCCGGTGCCCCGTCTCCGCCCGAGATCACCACCCGGTCGGCGTCGTCGCCGAGCGTCCGAACGAGGTCCTCGAGGAACGGCGAGATCTCCGTCTCCTCTGGCTCGAGGGTGAGCGCCCCGGATTCGATCCGCGAGACCACCAGGAGATCGTCGACGAGCCCGATCAGCCGGTCCGTCTGGACCATGACGATATCCAGGTACTCCTCGCGTTCGGCGGTCGGAAGCTCGTCGCCGCGGCGACGGAGCATGTCGACGAAGCCGCGGATGCCGGACAAAGGGGTGCGCAGTTCATGGCTCGTGATCGCGACGAAGTCGGTCTTCATCTCGTCGAGCTCACGGAGGCGACGGACCGTGTCCTCCTGGTCGGCGCGGAGGCGCGCCGCCTCGAGCAGGAGCCCGAGCTGGTCGGCGAGCCGGTCGACCAGCAGGAGGCGGTCGTCGTCGGGCGGAGGCCCCTCTGTCACGCGTTCGTGCAGGGCCCCCACGATCTCGCCGCGCACGAGCATCGGCGCGACGACGTCGCGGCCGGCCAGGATCGGCTGACCCTCCTCGGCCGCCGCACCGACGGGATCCGACACGGTCGACAGCAGATCGCGGCGGAGGTAGCCCGGGTCGCCGTGAACCCCCAGCGCCGCGTACGCCACCTCACCGGCGGAACCCTGCCGGCGCACGAGCAGGCCCAGGGCCTGCGCGCCCAGCTCCCGTGCGATCGCGTCGGCGGTCTCCTGCAGCGTGCTCTCCAGCTGGTCGCGCTCGGGCTCCGTGAGGATCGCGGCATGGAACGCGGCGACCTCACCGCGGGCCTGGCGTTCGCGGGATGCGGCCGCTTCGGCGTCGGCGAGGGCGATCTCGACCTGTGTCGCACGCTCCTGCGCCCGGGCGGCCTCGCGTCGCACGGACGAGGCGAACGCGCCCGTGACCATGCCCACGACGAGCGCCATGCCTGCCCGGAACGCGATCACGGGCGGGCCGACCGTCTTGCGCGGGGCGGTCTCCTGCAGTTCGAGCTCGCGCGCGACCTCGCCACCCAGGAACAGGGCGGCTCCGACCAGCGCCCCAGGCAGACCCCATCGCGCGGCGCCCTCGAGGGGCAGCAGGTACCCGACGACCCAGACCGGGTCCGCGGGGCCGTCAGAGGCGAGCCAGATCAATCCGAGGATCGCCGCCGCGTCCAGACCGAACGCGACGAGCCCGAGCACCCGCAGGCGTCCGGCATCGGTCGCCTTCGGGAGCGCGCGCGACAGGAGCAGGTTCCCCACGAGGAGGCCGACGACGAGGGCGACCCCGAGGATCAACGCGAAGGGGCGATCGGCGCCGGAGTCACGCACCGCGAACCCGACCTGGATCACGCCGAACGCCGCGACGAGCCAGCGCACGGTGATCAGCAGCGCCTCGAGGCGGCGCGCGTCGTCGATCGGACGCTCCGTGACCATCTCCGTCGTATCCCACCTCATCTCTGTCGGCCCGGCCGATACACTAGGGCCCCGACGTGACCCTCACGCCGAAGCCGACCACACCCCCATCCCATCTATGTTCGACACGCTCACCGATCGCCTGGATGGCGTCTTCAAGAAGCTCCGCCAGCGGGGCAAGCTGCATCCCAAGCAGGTCGACAATGCCCTCGGCGAGATCCGCACCGCGCTGCTCGAGGCCGACGTCGCCGTCGAGGTCGTCGACGACCTGCTCTCCCGCGTGCGTGTGAGGACCCTGTCCGAGGAGGTCATGAAGAGCCTCTCGCCGGCCCAGCAGGTCGTGAAGGTCATGGACGAGGAGCTCACGGTCACGCTCGGAGGCGAGCACCGACCGTTCACCCTGACGGGTGCGGCCCCGGCCGTCGTGATGATGGCGGGCGTCCAGGGCTCGGGGAAGACGACCGCCTGCGCGAAGCTCGCGAAGCATCTGAAGGCGAAGGGCAAGCGGCCGCTGCTGATCGCCGCCGACCTCGAGCGTCCCGCGGCCGTCGAGCAGCTGCGGACCCTCGGCCGCGAGATCGGCGTGCCGGTCTGGTCGGAGGGCCGCGATCCGATCCGCGTCGCGAAGAACGGGGTGAAGGAAGCTCAGCGCACCGGCGCCGACGTGGTGATCGTCGACACCGCGGGCCGGCTGCACGTCGACCCCGAGATGATGAAGCAGGCGCGCAAGATCAAAGACGTCACCAGACCCGTGCACGTCCTGATGGCCTGCGACGCGATGACCGGTCAAGATGCCGTCGTTCAGGCGCGCGAGTTCATGCGTGAGGTCGACACGACCGGGTTCATCCTCACGAAGCTCGACGGCGACGCCCGCGGCGGCGCCGCCCTGTCGATGACCCACGTCACCGGCCGCCCGGTGTTCTTCGTGGGCACGGGGGAGAAGGTCGACGACCTCGAGCCGTTCCATCCCGACCGGATGGCGAGCCGGATCCTCGGGATGGGCGACGTGCTGACCCTGATCGAGAAGGCCCAGGACAAGGTCGATCAGGACGCCGCCGTCGCCGCGGCCGAACAGATGCTCAAAGGGCAGTTCAACCTGGAGGACTTCCTGACGCAGCTTCGCGAGATGCGCAAGCTCGGTCCGATCCAGGATCTGCTGAAGATGATGCCCGGGATGCCGGGGGGTCGCAGCGCGATGAAGGAGCTGTCCGAGGCCGTCGACGAGGGGGAGATGGCCCGCGCCGAGGCGATCATCCTGTCGATGACCCTCGCCGAGCGTCGGAATCCCGCTATCATCTCCGGGTCGCGCCGCCTGCGGATCGCGAACGGATCCGGGGTCACGACCGCCGACGTCAACTCGCTCCTGAAGGACTTCGAGGGTGCGAGGAAGATGATGCGGACGATGATGGGCGGCAAGAAGGTTCCGGGCATGAAGATGCCCACGAAGCTCCCGAAGCGCTAGACGAACGAACAGGAAGAGGAACGAAGGATGGCGACGAGGATCCGGCTGCGTCGGATGGGGTCGAACAAGCGACCCTTCTACCGTGTCGTGGTGGCCGACCAGCGGGCCCCCCGCGACGGTCGTTTCATCGAGGCGATCGGCAAGTACCACCCGCTGAGCGACCCCTCCTTGATCGAGATCGACGAGGAGCGCGCTCTCCACTGGCTCCGGGTGGGTGCCCAGCCGTCGAGCCAGGTGCGCAACCTGATGTCGAAGGTGGGCATCTGGGACACGTTCGTGGCCGAGCGCCCGTCCGCCGGCAAGGTGGCGGGGGGACCCAAGCCCGAGCGGGTCCTGAAGGAGAAGGTCTCGAAGAAGGCGCAGGCGAAGGCGGCCGAGGCTGCGAAGGCAGCGGCCGAGCCACCTGCCCCCGCCGACGAGCCGGCCCCTGCTGAGCCCGAGGCCGCCGAGGCGGAGACGCCGGCGGAGGAGAGCGCCGAGGCCTGACGTGAAGGAGCTCGTCGAGTTCCTCTGTCGCGAGCTGGTCGACGAGCCCGACGCCGTCGACGTCCAGGAGTCCTTCGACGATCGCGGCCCCGTGTACGTCGTCCGGGTCTCCGACGGCGAGCTGGGCAAGCTGATCGGCCGTGGCGGCCGCACGGCCAAGGCGATCCGCCAGGTGGTTCGGGCCGCCGCCGGGCGTCAGCACGTCGCCGCGCGCGTCGATTTCGAGGACTGAGGTGGACGAGCCGACGATCGTCGTCGGCCTCGTGACCAGGGCCCACGGGTTGCGCGGCGAGGTCGCCGTGCAGAACCGCTCCGACAACCCAGACCGCTGGGTACCCGGTGCCGTCGTGTTCACGGAGCAGGGCCGGTCGCTCACCGTGCGGGCCGCCCGCATGCAGGGTGTGAAGCTCACCGTCACGTTCGACGAGGTGGCCGACCGGACGGCCGCCGAAGCCCTGCGCGGCGCGGTGCTCGTGGTCCCCGTCTCGTGGCTCCCGGACCTCGGCGAGGACGAGTGGTGGCCGCACGACCTCGAGGGATGCCGGGTCATGACCGAATCGGGGCGGGACCTGGGGGAGGTACGCGAGGTGATCGCGAACCCCGCGAACGACCTGTGGGTCGCCGTCGACGCGGTCGGCGTTGAGACCCTCGTCCCCGCACTCAAGGACGTGCTGATCGACGTGGACGTCACGGCGAAGAGGATCGTCGTCCGCGACGTCCCGGGTCTCACCGTCCCCGACGAGGAGACGTGAGGCCTACAGATCGGCGATCTTCGCGAGCGCCGGGACCTTCTTGAGGACGTAGCGGTTCGCGTCGCGAGCGATCAGCCCTCGTCGCTCGAAGTCCTTGAGGGTCCGGGTGACGTTCTCCCGGCTCCCGCCGCACAGGCTCGCGAGGTCCGCGTGGGTGATCGGTCCCACGGTCGTGCCCGCGGCGGGCAGGTCCGAGAGCGACGGCGTCCCCATCTGGAGCAGCCGCTTCGCGACGCGCCCCTTCAGATCGAGGTAGAGGAGATCGTCCGCGAACGCTTGGTGCTCGTGAACCTGTCGCGCGAGTGCCCGTAGCACCTCGCGGGCGGACGACGGTTCCGAGGTGACGAACCCGAGGAAGGCCTCCGCGTCGGCCGTCCAGATGTCGGAGTCCTCGAGCGTAAGCAGATCGGCCGCCCTCGGGAGCCCGCCGAGGACACCCAGCTCTCCGAGGAACTGCGGCATGTCGACCGCGGCATGGAGCACGCGGGACCCGGTCGGGGACACCGAGCTGATCTCCACCTTGCCCTCGATCAGGAAGAACACTTCATCGGCGGGGTCGCCCTGATGGGAGACGTAGGTGCCGCGGCGGAACCGGTGGACGCGCCCCTGGTCGACGAGCGCCGCGACGCGGCTCTTCGGCGCGCGGGCCAGGAAGGCTGTGCCGGTCATCACGAGGGCAAGGTCGGGGGGTCGGGGGGAGGATCGCGTCACGCCGCGGACCCTATCAAAGGGCGCGGGCGACGCGACCCCGGACACACAGAAGGGCCCCGGGCAACCGCCCGGGGCCCTTCTCGACTGCTGGCAGATCTACCGTTACCTGACGCTCTTGCGGAGCTGCGCGCGCTTGACGGTCTTCCGCTTCTGCTTGCGCAGTGTCTCGCGCTCGGCGCTCTCGCGGGCGCCGGCCGCAGCCTCGGTCTTCTCCGGAGCCTTCGGCTGGATCTTCTTGTCCGCCATCTCGCTGCCTCCTGGGTCTGCGGGCCCCCTCGGCCCGCTCTCGATGTCATGATGCACGACGCGTGGTGATGTCGCGGTATCGGCGGTCACCATCTTCCGGTGTCGTTCATCACGTGGATGACGGTGACGTATGACACACGGAGATGTGATGCACGTCACACGTCGAGTTCGGGCAGATCCAACGGGTCCGGCCGTGGGGAGCACGCGCCGCAGAACAGGGCGTCTTCCACCACGAGCGCTCGCGTGTGGTCCGTGCCACGGAACAGGTCGAGGATGAACGGCTTCGTCTTGACGTGGTCCTCGCACACCCCTCGGCCGCAGAACCTGCAGGTCCCCACCGCGCTCCGCTTGCAGTGCCAGCAGTCCATCCTGCTCCTCTCGCTCCGTTCCTCAGGTGATCAGTGCTGCCACGTGCGGTCCGCCGAACGCCGGAGCGCTCCCCGTTGGAACGCGTCCGCCACGATGGAGGTGAACCCCTCACGGTCCAGCCGGAAGACCCGCACCGGTGTCCGGGCGACGACGCTCGCGGTCCGCGGCACGTCCTCGAGCAAGGCTACCTCGCCGAAGTGCTGCCCCGGCCCCAGGACGGCCACCTCCTGCCCATCCGCGAGGACCGTGACCTGCCCCGAGCCCACGACGTAGAAGGCATCCCCGGGCTCGCCCTGCTCCACGAACGCGTGGCCGGGGGCGGCGGAGAGCCATCCGCCATGCTCGAGCACGTCGGCGAGCTCCTCGAACGTCGAGGTTCGGAACGGCGGTAGCTGCTTCAGCTCCGCGAAGGCCTGCATCGTGGGCGCGAAGTCGGGGACGTCGATCAGCTGCGCCAACAGGCGGTCGAAGGTCGGCCGATCGACCTCGAAGAGCTCCAGGTCGTCGGCCGCGCGGATCGTGGTCGATCGAGGACTCCTATTGAGCAAGCCGAGCTCGCCGAACGAGTCGCCCCGGGTCAGGGTCGAGATCACCCGCGTGTCGCCCGTATCGGGGTCGTCGTCCTCGATCACGGCCCGGCCGCGGCGGATCACGTAGAAGCTGTCGGCGTCGTCACCGCGATGGAACACCACGTGGCCGCGTGGGATCGTCCGCAGCCCGGCGCGGCCCGCGAGGTCGTTGAGGATATCGACGGGCAGGTCGTCGAACGCGGGAAGGGCGTCGATCAGCTCCGCGGCCTCGACCCGCCAGCGCATCTCGAAACGGAACACGATCCGCCGCCAGAGCGCGCGCGCCCTCCGTCCGATCGCCCGCCCGGTCGTGATCGCAGCGCGGACGATCGGCCCGGCGATGAACAGGATCAGCGCGACCAGCAGGAGCCGGGCCCACGTCCCCATCTCCCAGAGATCGATGAGCAGCGTGCCGGTAACCTCGCGCCAGTAGTACGCGCTCCACAGGAGCGAGACCACGGTGAACGCAAGCCCGACGGTCCCGTACAGCCCGAAGCCGATCTCCTGGATCGTGAATCCCTCACGACGACGGAGCTTGCGCCACATCTCCCGCTGCACGAAGGCGAGCGAGCGGGGCCGCAGGTCCTGGACCTGGATCGCGTCCGACAAGATCCAGTAGCCGTCGAGCTCGAGGAGCGGGATCAGGTTGAGGATGATCACGTAGTAGTTCAGGAACGCGAACTTGAACAGCAGCGGCGCTACGGCGGACTCGGGGAACACGAACAGCGCGATCGAGGTGATCCCCGCCAGCACCAGCTCGGCGAAGGGACCGGCCGCAGCCTGGGCGATCCGCGGGCCTGCCGGCAACATCAGCCCGTCCGAGGCGTCCACGTAGAACGCCGGCGAGCCGTAGTAGAGCATGAACCCCGCCGAACCCACGCGGCGACGGTTGTGGGTGAGGACGAGCGCGTGGCCCAGCTCGTGGGCGGCGGTGAGCACGAGCCCGAGCACCATGAGGATCGCCGCCTGGGCGGGCGGGTTGCTGAGCACGAGGGTGAACCTTCCCGACGTGAGCACCGACACGTACGCCGCAACGCCCACGACCGCCAGGAGCACGGCCGCCACGATGACGGGGGGCGGAAGAAGAGCTTGAACCCTCCGTCGTAGAGGCGCTCCATCAGGCGATCCGCACCGTGCCAGGACAGCTGAAGGCTCTTGAGGAACTCCCGGATCTTCCGGCGGCCCGTGGTGCTCGGGTCCATCCGCGCCTGCACGAGTGCGTCCACGTCGACGGGGGCCCCCGGCTCGAAGAAGCCGTCCAGTCGGAGCGTCTCGATCAGCCCCAGCACGCCGGCGGCGTCGAGGTCGCCGCTACGCCCGAGGTGGTCGACGATCAGCTCACCGACCGTCCGCGACCCGTCCATCCGCTGCAGCAGCTCGGCCTCCCAGATCTCGAGCTGGAAGTGCCGGATGCGGTCGGGACCGCAGGCCATCGCGTAGTCGTCCCCCCATCGGAGCCGGAAGACGGCGATCTCGGCGTCAGGTCGAAGCGTGGGTCGGAAGGTCTCGATATCGAGCGCATCCTCGGCGGCATCCCACGGGTCCGTGGACTCACGGGTGGGGGCATGGATCCCGGACGGGAGGAGAGCGCCGACGTCGAGCCCCGTCGCCGGGGAGCGCAAGCGATCAGCGAGGATGCCGTACGCGTCCATCCGGTCGCGCTCGAGACGCCGCTGCAGGAGCATGTCGCGGCCGATCACGATCGCGGCGGCCACGACGCCCGCAAGGATCAGGTACTCCACGCCCACCTCTCTCGTTCCGTTCGGACCGGCGGATACTGACCTCGAAGCGGGCGCGTGGCAAGCGCACGATCATCGGGCAGCGTGAGCGTGGTGGCTCCGGTAGCCTCGGCGGCGTGCTGATCGACGTGTTCTCGCTGTTCCCCACGATCGTCGCGGGGCCGCTGTCGGAGAGCCTGCTCGGCCGCGCGATCGATGCGGGTCTCGTCGAGGTGCGGGTGCACGACCTGCGGGACTGGAGCACGGACCGCCACCGGACGGTCGACGATGAGGCGTTCGGCGGCGGTCCGGGGATGGTGGTGAAGCCCGAGCCGGTCTTCGCGGCGGTGGAGTCGCTCGATCCCGATCGGGGACGGGTCCTCGCGATGTCGCCGGCCGGTCGCCGTCTGGACCAGGCACGGGTCGTGGAGCTTGCCGCGGAGCCGCACCTCACGGTGCTCTGCGGCCGCTACGAGGGCTTCGACGAGCGCGTGATCGAGGGTCTCCCTGCCGAGGAGGTCTCGATCGGCGACTACGTGCTCTCGGGGGGAGAGCTCCCCGCGCTCGTCCTGATCGAGGCGGTGACACGGCTGATCCCCGGCGTGATCGGCAAGGAGGAGTCGCACCGTCAGGATTCGTTCTCCGACCCAGCGCTCCTCGATCACCCGCACTACACACGCCCGGCAGAGTTCCGCGGGATGCGGGTCCCCGACGTGCTGCTGTCGGGTCACCACGGAGAGATCGAGCGCTGGCGGGCCCAGGCGGCCCGCGAGAAGACCCTGCGGAACCGTCCGGACCTGCTCGAGGAGCGGTCGGGCGGCGACTGACCGCTGGTACACTGCCCGGCCGTTGCCATGAACACGACCGATCTGATCGAGCAGCCGTTCCTGCGCACGGATCTCCCGGATTTCCGCCCCGGCGACACCGTGAAGGTGCATGTCCGCGTGGTGGAGGGGAACCGTGAGCGCGTGCAGGTGTTCCAAGGTGTCGTGATCCGGCGCTCGGGTGGTGGCATCCGCGAGACGTTCACCGTCCGCAAGATCTCGTTCGGCGTCGGCGTGGAGCGGACGTTCCCCGTCCACTCGCCATCGATCGCGAAACTCGAGCTCGTCCAGCGCGGCCGCGTTCGCCGGGCGAAGCTCTACTACCTCCGCGACCTCCGCGGGAAGAAGGCGCGGATCAAGGAGCGCCGCATCGACGACGCGAAGCTCGCCGCGATGGAAGCCGCCGCCGCCGATGCAGCCGCCGAGGCCGAGGCTGAGGCGGCGCACGACGAGGCAGAGACCGAGGAGGTTGCGGTGGACGCCGAGGCAGCCGGGGTCGAGGCCGACGTCGTGGACGCGGCCGAGGTGACGGACGAGCCCTCCAGCGACGAGCCAGCCACCGACGAGCCGGCCACCGAGGAGTCGGCCACCGACGAGCCGGCGGCGAGCGCCGGCGAGGAGAAGGCCGAGGCCTGACCCGCGTGGCCGACCGGCAGCCAGACGCCGTCGACCCGGCCCCTATCCCCGACCCCGGATCCGAGGACCCCGTCGTCGCGTCCCGAGCCACCCGCCACGCGGACGACGGGCATCGAGGGAAGTTCTGGCGCGAGCTCCCGATCTTGATCGTGATCGCGCTCGTCATCGCGATCGTCGTCAAGACCTTCCTGGTCCAGGCCTTCTACATCCCATCGGAGTCGATGGAGCCGACCCTGGTACGCGGCGACCGCGTCCTCGTCTGCCGCTTCTGCTACCGGTTCGGCGACATCGAACGCGGCGACGTCGTCGTGTTCGCCGATCCCGATCCGGCGCCGCACGAACGTGGTCCCGTATCGGGCGCCTTGCGGTGGCTCGCCGAGGGGATCGGGGTCGCCCAGCCGGAGGACGAGGACTTCATCAAGCGGGTCGCGGGACTCCCCGGCGATGTGGTGGAGATCCGCCGGGGCCAGCTGTACGTGAACGGCGAGGCGATCGACGAGCCGTACCTGGCGGCCGAGGAAGACACCCGCTCCTACGGTCCCGTGACGGTGCCCGATGGCATGCTGTTCGTGTTGGGTGACAACCGGCTCGTCTCGGGGGACTCCCGGCTCGAGCCGGAGGAGGGCGGCGTCGGGTTCGTGCCGGTCGACCGGGTGATCGGGAGGGCGTTCGTGATCGTATGGCCGCCGGGGCACTGGGGAGGGTTGTAGCCACGGACGACCTCGATCGCTACGAGGCTCTCCTTCGGGCACGCGGGTTCCGCCGGATCGCGGGCGTCGACGAGGCCGGCCGCGGGGCGCTCGCCGGCCCACTCGTCGCGGCCGCCGTGGTGCTGCCCGATGGCTTCGACCGCCTGGGGATCCGGGACTCCAAGCTCCTCACGCCCGCCCAGCGAGAGGAGCAGTACGCACGGATCGTGGAGGACTGCGAGGTGGCCGTCCGCAAGATCGAGCCTTCGGTCCTGGACGCGCGTGGGCTCCACCGGAGCAACCTCGCGCTCCTGCGTCGGTGCGTGAAGGCGATCGACCCGTGCCCCGACTACGCGCTCACCGACGGGTTCCCCGTGGCGAGGATGCCCTGCCCCTCGCTCGGGGTGAAGAAGGGCGACGCGGTCACCGCGGCGATCGCCGCAGCGTCGATCGTCGCGAAGGTGACGCGAGATCGGATCATGCGAACGCTCGACAAACGCTATCCGGGCTTCGGGTTCGCCGAGAACAAGGGGTACGGCACCCCCGACCACTGGGACGCGCTGGACCGACACGGCCCCACGCCGGTGCACAGGTTGTCGTTCTCCGGGGTCGGCCAGGTCGCGTTGCCGGGACTCGGCCGATCGACGAGCCCGTCTGAGACGATGGTGCGTTCATGATGGACGACGACATCGAGCGCTTCGAGGAAGAGCGTGAGCTCGAGCTCTACCGGGAGTACCGGGACGTCCTGCCGATGTTCACCTTCGTGATCGAGACCGAGCGTCGCTTCTACCTGGCGAACCGCGTCGACATCACCAAGGCGGACGACGGCTGGGTCCAGGTCGAGCTGCAGGACGCATGGGTCTGGGACATGTTCCGTCCAGCCCGGTTCGTGTCGAACGTTCGGGTCATGACCCGCCGCGACGTCAACGTCGAGGAGCTCCGGCGTGACGAGACGACGATCCCGGACGCGCCGTCGGCCTGACCCGATCTGAACGACCTTCTGATCGGCCTGTGGTGTCGGACCCACGGCGTAGGGTCGCCCGATGGACGCACGGTCCCGGACCGGCACGCTCGGGGAGCACGCCGCGGAACAGCTGTACCTCCAACGCGGATTCCGGTTGCTCGCGCGGAACTGGCGGTGCTCGGTCGGTGAGCTCGATCTCGTCCTCGGGCGTGAGGACACCGTGGTCGTATGCGAGGTGAAGACCCGCCGAGGCGGGACGTTCGGTGGCGGGTTCGAGGCCGTGGACGCGCGGAAGCAGCGGAAGGTGCGCTCGGTCGCCGAGGTCTTCCTGCTCCAGCGGGGTCTCCATGCGCCCAGGGTCCGGTTCGATGTCGCGAGCGTATGGCTCCGCCACGATGGCTCGGCCACCGTCGAGCTGTTCGAGGACGCGTTCTGACGTTCCGGCGCAGCCCGAGCGTCGAGACATCGGGTGTCGCTCGCTCGATGTGACGGGCGTCACGGAACGAGCGAGGCGTTCCCCGTAGCGTCACGCGCATGTACGGACGGGTGACCGGGGTGACGGTGGTCGGGGTCGGCGGGTATCCGGTCACGGTCGAGGCGTTCGTCGGCCGTGGACTCCCCTCGTTGACGGTGACCGGTCTGCCGGGAGCCACGGTGGCCGACGGCCGCGACCGGATCCGTCCCGCCGTCGAGCACGCGGGCGGCGAGTGGCCGCTCCGTCGGATCGTCGTCAACCTCGCGCCTGCCAACCTGCGGAAGGAAGGTCCCGGGCTCGATCTCCCGATCGCCGTGTCCGTGCTCGCCGCCACAGGACAGGTGCCTGCGCGGGCCCTGGCGGGGGTGGTCTTCTTCGGCGAGGTGTCGCTCAAGGGTGAGGTCCTCACCACGCCCGGCGTGATCTCGGCGGCGATCGCGGCGGCCCGACGGGGCGCGGCCTCGGTGGTCGTGCCCGCCCCCAACGCCGCCGAGGCGGTCGAGGTCGAGGGCCTCCAGGTCGTGCCGGTCGCCACCCTCGCGGAGGTGATGGACTTCCTGCGCGGACGGTGGACGCCGCAGCGCATCGAGCCGGTCGACGACCCGCATCACGCACCCGACGTCGATCTCGCGGAGGTGCGAGGTCAAGAAGGTGCCCGTCGGGCGCTCGAGATCGCTGCCGCCGGCGGGCACAACCTCCTGATGGCCGGCTCCCCGGGTGCCGGCAAGACGATGCTGGCCCGGCGCCTCCCGACGATCCTGCCGGGACTGTCGCACGACGAGGCGCTGGAGGCCACCCAGCTGCACTCGGTCGCCGGACTGCTCGCCGGCCGCGGCCTGCTTCGGACCCGTCCCTTCCGCGCACCTCATCATTCGATCTCGACCGCCGGCCTCCTGGGAGGAGGCTCCACCTCGCTGCGTCCCGGGGAGGCGAGCCTTGCGCATCACGGGGTGCTCTTCTTGGACGAGCTGACGGAGTTCCGACGCGACGCGATCGAATCGCTCCGTCAGCCCCTCGAAGACGGCCGTATCGTCGTGGCCAGGGCCACGGGAGCGGTGACCTTCCCGGCCAGGTTCATGTTGGTCGCGGCGGCCAACCCCTGTCCGTGCGGCTTCGACGGCGATCCGGTCAGGTCGTGCGTATGCCGCTCCGACCAGATCCAGCGCTACCGTCAGAAGCTGTCCGGCCCGTTGCTCGACCGGATCGATCTCCGCCTCGCCGTACCCCGTCTCACGAAGGACGAGCTGTTGGGGGCGGCCGACGGCGAGCCCTCTGCGGTCGTGCGTGCCCGCGTCCTGGCCGCTCGAGAACGCCAGCGAGCCCGCACCGGCGGTATCGGTTTCGCCTGCAACGCGTTCCTGCCGGGTCCGGTGGCACGCCGGGTCGTGCAGTTGTCGGATGACGCCGACGACGTCTTGGCTCGGGCGGTCGAGACGATGGCGCTCACCGGCCGGGGGTTCGATCGGGTGCTCAAGGTGGCGCGCACGATCGCGGACCTCGGCGGCGACGGATACGTGCGCGCCGCGCACGTCGTGGAGGCGCTCTCCTTCCGTGCGGCGTTCGACGACCGGGAAGGGCTCGCCCGTGCCGGCTGACCTGGCGGAACTTCCCCCGGGGTTCCCCGATGGGTTCGGGCAGGCGTCGGCCGACCGAGAGGCCGCGTTGATGCTCGCGTGCCTTCAGGGGATCAGCCCGCGAGCGGTCCGGGCGCTCGCGTGGCGGGAGGGGTCGGCCTCGGCATGCCTGCGGGCGATCGTCGTCGGTGCGGCGGGCAGCGACAACGACCGCGCGTACCTGGAGGCCACGGGTCCGATCCGGATCTGGGACGACCTCCGGATGGCGAAGGCTCGCTTCGCGGTCCCGGGCGACGTCGACTACTGGCCGGCCTTCACCCGGCTCGCCGATCCTCCCGTGGGGGTGTTCGTCCGTGGCGCGGCGCTCGAGCCGCTGGAGCAGCGGATCGCCGTCGTCGGTGCACGCCGGCCCACGGTCACCGGTCGGGAGGTCGCGACGGCGATGGGCCTCACGCTCGCCATGACAGGTGTGGGGGTGGTCAGCGGTGGCGCGCTCGGGATCGACGCCGCGGCGCATCGGGGCGCCCTCGACGCGGCCGGACGAACGGTTGCGGTCCTGGGATCGGGTATCGACGTGCTGCATCCTCGCACGAACGCAGGACTCTTCCGCGACCTCCTCGCGGGCGCGGGGACGCTGGTGAGCGAGTACCCCCCAGGGTTTCCCCCGGAGCCCTGGCGCTTCCCCGCCCGCAATCGGCTGATCGCGGCGCTCTCGCGCGGCGTGGTGGTCGTGGAGGGACGCGAGCGGAGCGGGACGCAGATCACCGCCGAGCACGCGGTTGACCTCGGTCTCGACGTGTTCGCGGTCCCCGGTTCGGTGACCAGTCCCTTGTCGGCCACGCCGCACGCGCTGATCCGAGACGGCGCCATCTTGATCCGCGACGGGTGGGATCTCCTCGAGGACCTCGGATTCGACCCGTCCGCCCTGCCGGTCGTCACGCCGGTCGGGCTCCCCGACGACGAGCGCTCCGTGCTCGCCGCCCTGGTGGCTCCGATGCTCCCCGAGACGATCGCGAGGGCGGCGGGCATGAAGACCCCGGCGGCCGTAGCCGCCCTGGTCCGACTCGAGCTCCGCGGCATCGTTCGAGCCTCTGCGGGTCGGTACGAGCGCACGCTGCGGGCCGTCGACGCAGACCACCGCACGTCGGGGCCGCAGCGAACGGCCTCCGCCATCTGAGCGAGGAGTCCCCTCCGACCGGGGGGCAGGCGTCGGTCCGGAGGGTGATTGCTTGAGCCTGGCGGCGCTGGGACGATACCGGCCCAGCCTGGAGAGGACCGTGACGATCCCCGACGACCTTCCCCCCGTCCGAGCGCGCGCTGATCGACGACTTCGTGGATCACCTACGGCTCGAGCGCCGTCTCTCTCGGCATACGCTCGACGCGTACGGCCACGACGTCGGCATCTGCGCCCGGTTCCTGACGCGCGACGCCTCGAGCTTGACCCAGGCGGACGCGGCCCTCCTCCGGCGCTTCCTGGCACAACAGCACACGCTTGGCTATGCACGCGCCACCCTCGCGCGACGCCTCGGAGCGATCCGCACCTTCTATCGGTGGGCGCTCGCCGACGGGCGGGTCGACCGTGACCCGACGCTGTTGCTGGGACGACCCAAGGTCGTCAACCGGCTCCCCACGGTCCTTCGGGTACCCGAGGCGATCGCGCTCGCCGAGGCAGCCGTTCCCGAGGTCGCCGATCCGATCGAACGAGCGGTGGTCCTGCGTGACCGAGCGATCCTCGAGCTGCTGTACGGGTCGGGGCTCAGGGTCGCGGAGGTCGCCGGCTTGCAGATCGGATCCGTTGACCTGACTCGGGGACGGGTGCTCGTGCGAGGCAAGGGCTCCAAGGAACGTGAGGTCCCGATGTCGGATCACGCGATCGACGCGGTCGACGTGTGGCTCCGGATCGGCCGACCCCGGCTCGCGGGCGAGCAGGGCCGAGCGATGTTCGTCAATCGCCGACATCTTCGGCTGGGTACCCGCGATGTCCGCCGAGTTGTGGAACGATATGCACGCGGTTCGTTGCAGGGACGGCGGGTAACTCCGCACACCCTGCGGCACTCTTTCGCGACGCATCTGCTGGAAGGAGGGGCGGACATCCGAGTGGTGCAGGAGTTGCTCGGCCACGCGAGCGTGGCCACCACCCAGCGGTACACGCACGTCTCGCGGTCGCGCCTCTTCGAGGCCTACGAACGTTCCCATCCGAGGGCCTGAGTCGTGACACCCGCGAAGAAGACCGCGACGGTCGCGAAGGTCGCCCCCCCCAAGGTGGAGCCCGTGGTGACCGTGCCACCGCAGGTCGACGACGTATTGGGCGCGATCTGGCACGCATGGAAGGGCTCCGCTGACGCCGACGCGAGGGAGCGCCTGATCCTGCACTACGCGCCCCTGGTCAAGTACGTGGCGAGCCGGGTCGCGACCGGCCTTCCATCGTCCGTGGAGCAGGCCGACCTCGTCTCGTACGGGATGTTCGGGTTGATCGACGCCTTGACGAAGTTCGAACCCGGGCGGGGGAACAAGTTCGAGACGTACGCGATCCCTCGTATCCGGGGCGCGATCATCGACGAGCTCCGCTCGATGGACTGGGTCCCGAGGTCGGTCAGGTTCAAGCAGCGCGAGATCGAGAAGGCGCTCGCCGACCTCGAGTCGATGCTCAAGCGTCAGCCGACCGAGAAGGAACTCTCGGAACGGCTCGGGATGTCCCTGGGCGAGCTGCACGAGGTCATCACCCAGATCTCGTTCGTGTCGGTCCTCGCGCTCGACGAGACGGTCTCGGTCGGCGCCGACCGGGGTGAGCAGGTCTCCCTCGTGGACACCCTCGCGGACAAGGGGCTGGACCCGAGCTGGGGCGTCGAGTCGCAGGAGACGCGAGGGTTGCTCGCGGCGGCGATCAACTCGCTGTCGGAGCGCGAGAAGATCGTCGTCACCCTCTACTACTTCGAGGGGCTCACGCTCGCAGAGATCGGCACGATCCTCGGGGTCACCGAATCACGGGTCTGCCAGATCCACACGAAGGCAGTCGGGTCGCTCCGGGGTCAGCTCTCCGAGGTCGACTGATCAACCGGGAACCTGCCTCAGGACGTGATGCAGGTCACGGAACGACCCCGCCTCCGCCGGTAGCGTCGCGGGTATGCGACGGATCCTTCTCGTCATCTCGGTGCTCCTCTCGTCGTGCCTCCTGACCGGACCTCCTGCGTGGGCCGCGGGGGAGTGGACCTGGCCCGTCGTGGGGCCCATCCTCCGTGGGTTCGACCCTCCGGACTCGCCCTACGGGTCGGGGCATAGGGGGATCGACGTCGCCGTCACCCCCGGCACGATCGTGGTCACGCCCGCTGACGGCGTCGTCGCGTTCGCCGGGCAGGTCGGCGGTCGCTTGTTCCTGACGATCGACCACGGGGGCGGCCTCGAGTCCACCTATTCCTGGCTGGACTCGCTCGACGTACGGCGGGGAGATCCGGTCGTCCGTGGGATGCCCGTCGCCCGGACCGGATGGGGTCATTCGGGGAGCCCTCTTCCGCACCTCCACCTGGGGGTGAGGCTGGATGATGCCTACGTCGATCCGCTCACGTATCTCGGGCCTCTGTCGGTCAGCGGTTTCCTGAGGCTGGCGCCGCTGCCGATCTGAGTCCGGGCGGCGCCGGTAGGATGGCGAGCCTTGCGACCCGTTCGTCCCTACCTCGTCATCGCCCTCGTGGGCGTCGCCGTGCTGGCGGCGACGCTCGGGCTCACGGGGACCGCTGGCGCCCAGACCTCGAGCGGCTGGACCCAGTTCCAGGGCGACTCGGCGCACCTCGGGTCGGTGGCCACCGGACCTGCGCCCGGCTACCGCACCGGATGGGCGATCGGGCAGGAGACCGAAGGGCCACGGAGCGCCTACGGGCTGTCGGCGCCCGTGATCGGTGATGGTGTCGTGGTCGCCACGGGACCGACCAGGGTCGTGGCCTTCGACCTTGCGTCGGGCGAGGCAGCCTGGGAGATCGAACGTGTCCTCGGCCCCTCCGCTTCCCCGGCGATCGCGCGGGGTCCAGACGGGCCGATCGTGGTGTTCACGGAGGGGTGGGGCGACGGCCCGCCCGACACCTCGGAGTCCCCGAGCCCCTCCGCGTCGGTGAGCGCGTCGGCCACGCCCGACGGAGCATCCGCCACCGAACCGACGCAGCCTCGGCTCCTTGCGGTGCCGGTGGGTGGCGGGGATCCTGCGTGGAGCGTGGACCTCCCCGCCGTGAGTCGCAGCGGGGTAACCATCGTCGGCGACCTCGTGATCGTCCCGACGATCGACGGCACCGTCACGGCCGCCGAGCTCTCGACCGGTCAGGTCCTGTGGACCGCCGATCCCGGTGGATTCCTCGAGACGCCCGCCGCCGAGGCGGGGGACCTCGTCCTCGTGTCCGTCCGCGGGGACGACGACACCCGGACGGGGGTGGTCGCGTTGTCCCTGGCCGATGGGGAGCCGGCGTGGCGCTACGAGCCGCAGACCGGGGCACTGTCCACCGGCCCTCCGTCCGTCGGCGACGCTGCGGCCTACGTGGCGCTCGCCGACGGAAGCGTCCGTGCCGTCTCCCTCGACGACGGCTCCGAGCTGTGGCGGGCCAACTTGAACGCCTACGTCAACCCCTTCTCCCCGGCGTCACCCCCTGTCGTCGCCGATGACGCTGTGCTCGTGGCCGACGTCCGCGGCCAGCTCTACCGGCTCGACGCCGTCACCGGGGACCGCGTCTGGGATCACGCGTACAACCGCCCCGTGCTGCGTTCGTCGCCCGTCGTCGTGGAGGAGCACGTGGTCCTGGTGACCTCCGACGGCGGGGTCGCGGCGTTCGAGCTCGCAACGGGCGACCTGGTGTGGGAAGGGTCGGTGGCCGCTCCCGACGGCGGCCCTTCGGTCTCGCCGCTCCGGGGACTCGCCGTGGCCGACGACGTGATCGTCGTGATCCGCGGCGGCGCAGACGCCGGACTCGCCGCACTCGTGAATGACCCGGAAGCCGCCCTCACCCGGGAGGCCAGCCCCACGATCCTCGACCCTCCCGCGCTGCTCCTCGCGTGGGCGGCCGCGCTGGCGGTCGCCGCGGCCCTGTTCGTGGTCGGCCGACCCCTGTGGGTGCGCCTCGGCCCCACGGAGATCCCCGTCGAGGACGACGCGGAACCGCAGGAGGATGCGTGACCAACCGTAACCGCAAGCCTCGCCCGACCGGGTATCGGGATCCCACGCCGGAGGCGCCGTCCCAGGAGCGGCGCGGCTTCCTCGACTCGCTGTTGACGCCGAGGCCCCCGGGGTCGACGCCGATGCCACGGCTTCGCACCACGTTCGCACGCGGGGTCGTCCTCACGATCTCCACGCCCGCCCTCGTGTTCGGGGTCCCGGCCGCGCTGCTCGGACTATGGCTCGCGTTGCTCGCCGCCGGCTTCCAGGGCCCCTTCACGCTCCTCGGGGCGCTGTTCGCGGTGCCCCCGGTCGGGACGTTCGTCGACACGCAGCTGAGCGGACAGGTGTTCCGTGAGGGACTGCTCTCGGCGTTCGGGGTGTTCGGGTTCGTGTTCGTGCGGGCGGTGGTCCTGGCCCTCGTCGCAACGGTGTCGGTGGAGCGGCTCCGGACGGGGACGGTGACTTCCTGGAGCCTGCGACGTGCGTTGCGGGTCCTGCCCACGACCTTCACGGTCAGCTTCTCGGGGCTCGCGATCCTCATCATCGGCAACATCGTGTCGGTCTTCCTGGGCCCCGGGCTCGGTCTGCTGGCGTTCGTCGCGTCGATCACCGCCGGCGTTTACCTGTTCGCGTTCGCCCCCGCGGTCGCGGCCGACGAGGATCGGGGTCTGCCCGACACGATGCGCCGGGCGATCCGCATGGCGCGGATGCCGGGCTCGTCGAACCTGTGGCTCGCGGTCCTCTACGCACTCGGATCGCTGGCCCTCCTGCTGGCGGCGATCCCCGGCGGAGCGGTCGGCGTGAACCCGTCCGCGTTCGCCTGGGTGGTGTCGGTGGTGGTGAACCTGCTGCACGTCGCGGTCGCCGTGACCTTCGTCTTCCGGTACCTGTCGGTGGCTGCGCTCACCCCCGAGCCCCCTCCTCGCCCGGCGCCTGCCGCGCGGGGCCGCCGCTGAACCCCCGCTGGTAGACTGCGGCCCGCCGGCGCAACCCGCGCCGAGCACACACGCCCGGGGACCGTCGCCGGGGTCCCGCTCATGATCGAGCGGGCCGGCACGGGGCGAACCGGGCGGAGGAGAACAACCGGAAGGAGTCGCTCGTGCCTGTCGTCACCAGGCGGGAGCTCCTCGAGGCGGGCGTGCACTTCGGCCACCAGACCCGTCGGTGGAACCCGAAGATGCACCGGTACCTGTTCGGGGAGCGGTCCGGCATCTACATCATCGACCTCGAGAAATCCCTGTCGGGACTCGAGGAGGCCTACGCCTTCGTCCAGCAGCTGGGTCGCCGCCGCGGCGTCGTGCTGTTCATCGGGACGAAGAAGCAGGCCCAGGAAGTCGTCGAGGAGCAGGCGGGGCGCATGGGCATGCCCTACGTGAACAACCGCTGGCTCGGTGGCATGCTCACCAACTTCACGACGATCAAGGGCCGTCTGATGCGTTTGCGTGAGCTGCGCGAGATGGACGAGACGGGCGCGATGGACCGCCTGCTGAAGAAGGAGGCGATCCGCCTGCGTCACGAGCGCGAGAAGCTCGAGCGCAACCTCGGCGGGATCCAGACGATGGAGCGGCTGCCCGACGCGGTGTTCGTGATCGACACGAAGAAGGAGCACATCGCCGTCACGGAGGCGCGCAAGCTGAACATCCCGGTGATCGCGATCGTGGACACCAACTGCGACCCGGATGAGGTCGACTACGTGATCCCCGGCAACGACGACGCGATCCGCGCCGTGAACCTGGTCACACGGGTGATAGCGGACGCCCTCGCGGAGGGCTACGGGATGGCGAAGGAGGAGGTCGTCGAGCGCGTGACCGCGCCGAGCCCCACCGCGCCTTCGGGCCCGAAGCCCCAGGCCGCGCCGGCCGCGGTCGATGAGACGCCCTCGGCTGAGGAGGCTGCGGCGATCGCCGCGAGCACGGTGTTCGAGCCCGACGTCCCGGAGGCGGAGACGGCGCCGGAGATCGAGCTTGAGATCGCGCCCGAGGCCACCACCGCCGAGCCCGAGGCGACCGAGGTGACCGCCGAGCCCGAGGCGACCGAGGTGACCCCCGAGCCCGAGGCGACCGAGGTGACCCCCGAGCCCGAGGCGACCGAGGTACCCCCGAGCCCGAGGCGACCGAGGCGACCGGGCCCGTGCCCGCCGAAGCGCCCACGACCGATCCACAGGAGGGCTGAGCCGTGACCGAGATCACGGCGGCGATGGTCAAGGCCCTGCGGGACGAGACCGGCGCGGGGATGATGGACTGCAAGAAGGCGCTCCAAGACGCCGACGGCGACGTCGCGAAGGCCAAGGAGGTCCTGCAGCAGAAGGGTCTCGCGAGCGTCGAGAAGCGCGCCGGTCGTACCGCGAACCAGGGACTCATCGACTCGTACATCCACTTCAACAACACGGTGGGGGTCTTGGTCGAGGTCAACTGCGAGACGGACTTCGTCGCGAACACCGACGAGTTCCGCGCGTTCGTGAAGGACCTCGCTTTGCACATCGCGAGCCCCGCGGCGCCCCGCTACCTCTCACGCGAAGACGTTCCCGGCGCCGAGATCGAGCGGGTCGCGGCGCTGTTCGAGGCCCAGGCCAAGGAGACCGGCAAGCCCGAGAACGTGATCACGAAGATCGTCGAGGGCAAGCTCGAGGCCTTCTACAAGGACCACGTCCTGCTCGAGCAACCGTTCGTGAAGGACGACTCGAAGACGATCCAGCAGTACCTCGAGGAGGTCGGCGCGAAGACGGGCGAGAAGGTCGTCGTGCGCCGCTTCGCCCGCTTCAAGCTGGGCGAAGACGCGGAGTAAGCTGGCCGCAACGGCACGACGGCTCACGACCACGGAGGGGACGAGGCACCTGATGACCGATGGCGACGCAGGGCGCGCGACGTACCACCGCGTCCTGCTGAAGCTCTCCGGGGAGGCCTTCGCACCCGAGTCCGGCTCGGGGATCAGCGCCGACGCCACGTCCCTCGTGGCGCGGCAGCTCGCCGAGGTCGTCGATCTGGGGATCCAGCCGGCGATCGTGGTCGGAGGCGGCAACATCTGGAGGGGGCGTCAGGCGCCCGGCATCGATCGCAACCGCGCGGACTACATGGGGATGCTGGCGACCGTGATGAACGCGCTCGCCCTGCAGGACGCCCTAGAGAAGATCCACGTGCCCACCCGGGTGCAGACCGCGATCGCGATGAGCCAGGTGGCAGAGCCCTTCGTCCCGTTGCGCGCGATCCGACACCTCGAGAAGGGCCGCGTCGTGATCTTCGCGGCGGGTCTCGGGGTGCCCTACTTCTCGACCGACACGTGCGCCGCCCAGCGCGCCCTCGAGATCCACGCGGACGCCCTGCTGAAGGGCACCAAGGTGGACGGCGTCTACACGGCGGACCCGCATGTCGACCCGACCGCGGTGCGGCTCGACTCCCTCGCCTACGTGGACTTCCTGAAGGAGGGCTACCAGGTGATGGATGCGACGGCCGTGTCGCTGAGCATGGAGAACACGTTGCCGATCATCGTGTTCGACCTCCGCGAGGAGGGGAACATCCGCCGCGTCGCGACGGGCGAGCCGATCGGCACCCTCGTCCACGGAGGAGTGGGATGACGATCGAGTCCGCCATGAAGGACGCGAACCACAAGATGGAGCAGGCGATCTCGCACCTGAAGGAGGATCTCGCGGGGATCCGCACGGGTCGGGCGACGCCCGCCGTGCTGAACCGGATCACGGTCGAGTACTACGGGACTCCGGTGCCGCTGAACCAGCTCGCGAGCATGAGCGTTCCCGAGCCGCGTCTGCTGCAGGTCCAGCCGTTCGACAAGAACTCGATCGGCGCGATCGAGAAGGCGATCATGTCGAGCGACCTCGGGATCACGCCGAGCAACGACGGCAACCTGATCCGGCTCGCCTTCCCGCAGCTGACCGAGGAGCGGCGCAAGGAGCTCGTGAAGCAGGTCCATCACCGCGCCGAAGAGGGCCGGGTGGCCGTTCGCAACATCCGGCGCCACACGAAGGAAGAGATGGAGAAGCTTGAGCGGGAGGGCGGTATCTCCGAAGATGACCTGATCCGAGCCGAGAAGGAGCTGCAGAAACTCACGGATCGGTTCGTGGCCGAGGTCGACCAGATCCAAGGCCACAAAGAGCAGGAGCTGATGGAGGTCTAGGGCCTGTGGCAGGCGAACGCGACGGCGACGAGCTCTTCGAAGACCTGGACAAGTTCTTCGCGCCCATCAAGGACGTCGACTGGGACGAGCCGGAGGCGCAGGCCTCCAAGGCTCCCCACGAGGAGCACGTCGAGGTGCAGGGCGGTCCGGTGCCCGACGAACCGGCGCAGGTCGATGTCGCCGAGGAGGGCGAGGACGACTGGTACGACACGGGCGTGATCGAGGCCGTCGAGGACGTCCCTGCGGCGCTCGAGCACCCGGAGCCGACCCAGGAGATCGTCGTCGTCCACCACGACGGAGACGAGGACGTTGCGTTCTCGGAACCCGAGCCCCCCACCGCCACCGATGAGTCCCAGAGGGATCTGTTCGTGGAGGAGGAGAACTGGCCCGACGAGGACGACGTGGAGATCGAGGCCGCGGTGCCGCCCGTGTCGTTCGACGAGCCGGAGGAGCCCGGGGACGCGGAAACGGAACAGGACGTCGTCGCTCATGACGGGCCGTCCGACGACGACCTCGAGGCCGCGGCGGATCACTTCGCGGGGCCGTTCCGAACCCCCGAGTCCTACGAGACCGAGCCGGTCGACGTGTTCGCCGATGAAGGTGGGGGAGACCTGTTGTCGGATCTCGGGGCCGAGCAGGTCGAGGAGGACATCCTGAGTGACCTGCGGGAGCCCGCGGCGGCTCCGCGAACGGTCGTGGTCGGGGCCGAGGGCGTGTCCGGCCCGAGCTGGCAGGACGTAGCCGCGGTCGAGGTCGGGGCAGACGTCGACCGCCGTGGGCCGGACACCGGGGAGCGCGACGTGCCGGCTGCCTTCATGACGGGTCTGGTCCTCGCTGGCGTCGCGCTCGCTGCCCTGCTCGTGGGCGAGGGCGCGTTCGCGATCGTCGCGGTCCTCGCGGTGCTGATCGCGCAAGGCGAGTTCTTCGGGGTGATGGTGAAGCACCACGCGCAGCCGGCCACGGCCGTCGGGCTCGTGGCGGGCGCTCTGATGATGGCCGGCGCCTACTTCCGTGGTGAGGCCGCCACACCCGCGATGTTCGCCCTCGGGGTGGCCGCGGCGTTCCTGTGGTTCATGACGGTTCCGGCGATCCACCGGAAGGATGTCGTGCGCAACGTCGGGTTGACGGTGCTCAACATGGCATGGATCCCTCTGCTCGGCGGTTACCTGATCGCGACCCTCAAGCTCGAGGAGGGCCGGGCGCTCGTCGTGGCCGTGGTCGGGCTGACCTTCGTGTTCGACACGGCCGCGTTCCTGGTCGGGTCGGTGTGGGGTGGGTCGTTCTTCCACCGCCCGCTCGCGCCGACGATCAGTCCGAAGAAGTCGCTCGAAGGTGTGCTGGGCGCCTCGCTCGTGACCATCGTGGTGTCGGTCGCGCTCGTGCCATCGTTCATCGACGTGTTCGCGGACCAGAGGCTGGAGGCCTTGCTGCTCGCGATCGTGGTCGCCGTGGCCGCGACCCTCGGTGACCTCGCGGAGTCGCTCGTGAAGCGGGATCTCGGGATCAAGGACATGGGCAGCGTCCTGCCGGGTCACGGGGGCATCCTCGACCGGATCGACTCGCTGCTCTTCGTGGCTCCGGCCGCGTTCCTGCTGTTCCGTGTGATCGGCTTCGCGTAGAGCCCGCACCTGCGAACGCGCAGGGCCGGGGTAGGCTGGTGCGCATGAGGTCCGTGACCGTTCTGGGTTCGACCGGGTCCATCGGGACCCAGGCGCTCGACGTCGTGCGTCGCAACCCCGATCGCTTCCGGGTTGCTGGGCTGTCGGCCGCCGGGATGAACCAGGAGCTGCTCGCGGGGCAGATCCGGGAGTTCATCCCGCCGGTCGTCGCGATCGCTGACGAGGACGCCGCGACCGACATCCGCGAGAAGGTCGGCACGGTCAAGGGCGTCGAGTTCCTGACCGGACACGACGCCGCGGAGCGGCTCGCGGGCGACACGGAGGCCGACTTCGTGCTGAACGCGTTGGTGGGCTCGGCCGGGCTCGGCCCGACGCTCGCCGCGCTCCAGGCTGGCAAGACCGTGGCCCTCGCGAACAAGGAGTCACTCGTGGTCGGGGGCGAGCTGGTGATGGACCTGGTCAAGGGAGAGCCCGAACGGCTGCTCCCCGTCGACTCCGAGCACGCGGCGCTCGCGATGGCGCTGCGCCACGAGCGGCGTGAGGACCTCAAACGCGTCGTCCTCACCGGATCCGGTGGGCCTTTCCGTGGCTGGACCCGCGGCGAGCTTGCCCGGGCATCGGTGAAGGAGGCGCTGCAGCATCCCGTCTGGTCGATGGGTCCGAAGATCACGATCGACTCCGCTACGTTGATGAACAAGGGACTCGAGGTGATCGAGGCCCATCACCTGTTCGACCTCGACTACTCGCAGATCCACGTCCTGATCCACCCTGAGGGCCTCGTCCATGCGATGGCCGAGTTCCGCGACGGGAGCCTGCGTGCAGAGATGGCGAAGGCGGACATGCGCCTGCCGATCCAGCTCGCGCTCGGATGGCCGGAGCGGCTCCCGACCGGGGTGGAGCCCGTGCCGCTCACCGACCGCCCCCTGACCTTCGAGCCGGTGGACCGCGAGGCGTTCCCCGCCGTGGACCTCGCCTACCGTGTCGGCGGGCTCGGTCTGACGTTCCCCGCCGTGATGAACGCCGCCAACGAGGTCGCGGTGATGGCCTTCCTGGAGGGCAAGATCGCCCTCACGCGCATCGTCGAGATCGTCCAGACCGTGGTCGACGAGCACGAGCCGCCGACGGTGGTCTCCGTGGTCGCGATCGAGCGCGCCGATGCGTGGGCGCGCCAGCGCGCGGCCTCGATCGTCGAGGGACGCTAGGCGGCACAGGTGGGCGGCGTGGCGATCGTGGTGTTCTTCGTCGGCTTGCTGGTCGTGATCTTGATCCACGAGCTCGGCCACTACGCGTTCGCACGGCTCTACCGGTTCCGGGTGCTCGAGTACTTCGTCGGCTTCGGGCCCCGGGTGTGGTCGACCGTCCGGAACCGGATCGAGTACGGGGTCAAAGCGCTGCCGCTGGGCGGGTACGTGAAGATCGCCGGGATGAACCCCTACGAGGAGGTCGCCCCCGAGGACGTTCCGAGCGCCTACTACTCGAAGCCGATCTGGAAACGAGCCGTGGTGATCGCGGCCGGCCCGTTCTCGCACTTCCTGATGGCCGCGATCATGTTCTCCGCCGTGCTGTTCTTCTACGGGGACCAGACGATCGCCTACGAGATCGGCGGCGTCGATGAGACCCTCGCCGATGGGTCGGTCTCGCCTGCTGCAGGGGTGGGTCTCCAGGCCGGCGACGTGGTCGTGCTCGCGGGCGACGTGGAGGATCCGAACGGCACCGAACTGGGTGAGCAGATCGGGGCGTTCGTCGGGATGCCGATGCCGCTGGCGGTCCAGCGCGGGGACGAGGTCGTCCAGGTGACGGTCACGCCGGTGATGGACTGTGTCGACGGCACGTGGGGCGGCGTGGCCGGGCTCGTCCTGTCGCAGGGCGACGGGCCGGCTCGGATCGAGGAGGTCCGCGACGAGCTCCCCGACGGGTCGGCCTCGCCGGCCACGGACGCGGGCCTGCGGGCGGGTGACGTGGTCCAGGAGATCGGCGCCCTGCGCGAGCCGACCTCCGTCCAGGTCCGCGACGAGATCGCGAAGGCCATCGATCGACCTCTGCCGGTGGTCGTGGATCGCGACGGGGACCGGGTCGCCACGACCTTGACGCCGGTGCGGGGCTGCGTGGGCGGGCTCGAGATCCCCAGGGTCGGCATCATCCTCACGCCCGATCCGCTCCCGCTACCGGTGGCCGTCATCGAGGGGACCAAGATGGTCTGGACCTCGGCCTGGGACTCCGTGTTGTCGATCGGTCGGGTCTTCGGTCCGGAAGGGATCGGGCGGGTCGCGACCTTGCTGTTCACCGACGCCGAGCGGGAGATCACCGACCCCGCCTCCGTGGTCGGGATCGGTCAGCAGGTAGGCGCGGTCGGCGGGGACGGCCGGTGGGCCGTCGTGATCGCGTTCCTCGGGTACGTCACGGTGTTCATCGGGTTGGTCAACCTGATCCCGCTGCCACCGTTCGACGGGGGACATCTGCTGATGCTCCTGATCGAGAAGATCCGGGGCCGCGCGGTCGACATGCGAAGGGTGATCCCGGTCTCGGTCGCCGTGATGGCGTTCCTCGTCACGTTCGTGATGGCGACGGTGATCGTGGACATCACGAAGCCGCTCCCGACCCCCTGACCTGGGCCGACGCTCGGGTCGCGTCACAGTTTCTCCATCCTCGGAACGGGCGGAGGCGGTCGCCGACCCGGCTACGATGAGCCCTGTGAGCGACGAGACGATCCTGGTGGTCGACGACGAGGAAGCCATCGCCGAGGCCGTGCGCGCCCGGCTCGAGTCCGAGGGCTACACGGTCCTGGTCGCCGGCGACGGGCCCGAGGCGATCCGCATCCACGCCGAGCACCGCCCCGACCTCGTCGTCTTGGACCTGATGCTCCCCGGGATGGACGGCCTCGAGGTCTGCACGAGGATCCAGAAGGATCGCTGGACGCCGGTCCTGATGCTCACCGCGCGGACCGAGGAGGCCGACAAGGTCGCCGGGTTCGCCGTCGGCGCAGACGACTACCTGACGAAGCCGTTCAGCCTCCGCGAGCTCGCGGCCCGGGTCTCGGCGATCTTGCGTCGGATGGAGCGGATGCGCGGCCAGGAGCAGGAGGGCCCGATCGAGCGGCATGGTCTTGCGATCGACCCGCAGCGCAGGCGCGTGAGCGTCGACGACCAGGAGATCGCGCTCACGCCGCTGGAGTTCGAGATCCTCTTCGCGCTGGCGCGGGAGCCGGGTGTGGTCATGGCGCGTGACCAGCTGATGGATCGCGTGTGGGGCTACCGGGACTACGCGGGCGGTCGGGTCGTCGACTCGCACGTCGCCCGGATCCGGCGCAAGCTCGGCGAGGACGGGAACGATCCGCGGTTCATCCGCACCGTCCACGGCGTCGGGTACGCCTTCAAGGAGTAGTCGCGTGGCGATGCGGCCGCTCGAGAAGCTGCCGACCATCCGGGGGAAGCTCGGATCGGTCATCGTGATCGCGGTCGGAGTGACCGTGGTCCTCGTGGTCCTGCTGCTCGGGTACGCCTTCCGCGACATCGACCGCGACACCGAGCGGCTGCAGTTGCTCCGCGTCGCCCGCGTCGAGGCTGCGGGCGAGCTGGAGGCGCCACCGCGGAGCATCTCGATCGTCCACATGACGACGTCAGGGGTGCTGGTGAGCGGCGAGCCGCCCGAGGGTCTCCCCGTCTTCCCGGACGGCGGCGTCCACGTCGGCAAGACGACGACGGTCGACTTCGCGGCGGTGCCCGTGGCGCGCGAGGGCTCGGTCGTCGAGATGGTGTATGCCATGCGACCGATCCCGGACCCTGGGTTCCTCGCACGCGCCGGCGCGACGTTCTCGTTCCTCGGCTCCTTCTGGTGGCAGTTCCTGATCGCCGGCGTGCTGGCTTCGGCCATGGCCCTGCTGATGGCGCGGTTCCTGGCGCGCGGTATGACCCAGCCTCTGCGTGACATGGCGGCGGCCGCGCACCGCATGGAGATCGGGGACTACACGGTCCGTGTTCGCACGCGCAGCCGCGACGAGGTCGGACAACTCGCGGCGGCGTTCAACCGGATGAGCGGAGAGCTCGAGAACCTCGAGCAGAGCCGGCGTGACCTGGTCGCGAACGTGTCGCACGAGCTGAAGACGCCGATCACGGCGATCCGTGCCCACCTCGAGAACCTGCTCGACGGCGTGGAGCAGCCCGACCCGAAGACCCTCCAGGTGATGCTGGGCCAGACCGAGCGGCTGGCGCGTCTCGTGGAGCAGTTGCTGGACCTGTCGAAGCTGGAGTCCGGTGAGGTTCCTCTGTACCGGGAGGAGGTGCCGGTGGAACCGCTGGTCGCGCGGGTCGTCTCCGAGATCGACGTCGCGCGGCCGTCGGCCGACGTCGCGATCGGACGAGAGATCGAAGACGACCTCCCCCCGCTCGAGGCCGACGCCGCGCGGGTGCATCAGGTCCTGTTCAACCTGGTGGACAACGCGGTCCGCTTCACCCCGCCGGGTGGTGAGGTCACGATCGCGGCGCACCGAGTGAACGGCCGCGTCGAGATCAGCGTCGCCGACACGGGCACCGGGATCCCCGACGACGCCCTGCCGCGGCTCTTCGAGCGCTTCTATCGCGTCGACACCTCGCGCAGCCGCGAGGACGGCGGCACCGGGATCGGTCTCGCGATCGCCCGCTCGATCGTGGAGGCACACGGAGGTCACATCCGCGCGGACAGTCAGGTCGGCCGAGGCAGCGTGTTCACGTTCGACCTGCCGGCAGCGGTGCCCGCGAAGGACAGACCAAAGGACAGGAAGCGCGAGTCGGACAGGATGAGCGAGGACATGGCCGAGGACGATCCCCTGGAGATGGCCGAGAAGATGGAGGGACAGCCCACGTGAAGTCCGCTACCACGACCGTGACCGTCGAGGTCGCCGCCCGCTACGCCTACCTGGATCCTCACCGACGACCTCCGACGCGCGGTGAAGGACGCGGGCGTGACCGAGGGCGCCGTGATCGCGTTCTGCGGCCACACCACGTGCGCGCTGCTCATCAACGAATGGGAAGACGGCGCGCTCGCCGACTTCCGCCGGCACCTCACCGACCTCGTGCCGCACGACGGGATCTACTACCAGCACGACGACTTCGACATCCGGACGCAGAACATGCACGAGGACGAGCGTGCGAACGGCCACGCGCACGTGAAGGCGATGCTGCTGTCCGCAACCTCGCACGCGATCCCGGTCGTGGCCGGTGAGCCCGGGTTCGGGGTCTGGCAGCGACTGATCCTGTTCGAGATGGACGAGCCGAAGCCACGCACGATCACGTTCCACGTCTTCGGTGGCTGAGGGCTCTGGGAGACTGGCTGACGTGAGCCCCGAACGCCGCCGGACCCGTCAGCTGCACGTCGGCCGCGTCGCCGTGGGCGGCGACGCGCCGATCAGCATCCAGTCGATGACCACGACGAAGACGGCCGACATCAACGCGACGCTGCAGCAGATCGCGCCGCTCGTCGCGGCCGGCGTGGACATCGTGCGGGTCGCGGTCCCGCACTGGGAGGACGCCGAGGCGCTCGTCGCGATCGCCGCGAAGTCGACCGTGCCGGTCGTCGCCGACATCCACTTCCAGTGGAAGTACGCGATCGCCGCGCTCGAGGCGGGGATCCAGGGACTGCGGATCAACCCCGGCAACATCAAGTACCAGGACAAGGTCCGGCTGATCGCTCGCGAGGCGAAGGCCCGCGGCGTCCCGATCCGGATCGGCGTGAACGCCGGCTCGCTCGAGAAGGATCTGCTCGAGAAGTACGGGAACCCGACACCGGAGGCGCTCGTCGAGTCGGCGCTGAACGAGGCGCGGATCCTCGAGGACGAGGACTTCACCGACATCAAGATCAGCGTGAAGCACTCGAACCCGGCGGTGATGATCGAGTCGTACCGGCAGCTCGCCGAGAAGTGCGACTACCCGCTGCACCTCGGCGTGACCGAGGCCGGGCCGATGCCGATGGGCGGCGTGAAGAGTGCCGTCGGGATCGGGGCGCTGCTCGCCGAGGGGATCGGTGACACGATCCGGGTCTCGCTCACCGACGACCCCGTCGAGGAGGTCAAGGTCGGCACGTGGATCCTCCAGTCATTGGGGCTCCGCAAGCGCGGCCTGGACCTGGTCGCGTGCCCGTCGTGCGGGCGCGCCGAGGTCGACGTGATCGGCCTGACCCGCGAGGTGAACGAGGCGCTCGAGCGCGAGAAGCTCCAGGCACCGATCCGTGTCGCCGTGATGGGCTGCGTCGTGAACGGCCCCGGCGAGGCGCGCGAGGCCGACATCGGGATCGCCGCCGGCAAGGGCCAGGGCTTCCTGGTCGTCAAGGGCGAGGTGATCGACAAGATCCCCGAGGGGAAGTTCGTCGAGCGGCTGATCGAGGAAGCCCGCCGGATCGCCGAGGAGAAGGTCGCCTCCGGCGTCGAGGATTGACCCGGCTCAGGCGGCGTGCGCGGCCTCGGGGCGCCTCGGGAGCAGCGCCGGCACGAGCCACAGCCCGACCACCGCTACGAGCGTGAGGTTCCGCGCGAACAGGAGCCACGCGTCGACCCATCCCTCGCCCACCGTCACCAGCTGCGTCAGCCCGGTGAGGACGATCGCGAGGGTCGCGGCGACGGCCACCTCGCGTTCGGCCTCGTCCGCCTCGAACGCGACCGCGGTCCACGGCACGAGCCAGGCCACGTACTGCGCGGCCACGAGCGGCGCGCACACGAGGAGCGCGGCGACCGCGGCGAGCGAGGTCGCCCCGAACGGATCGCGCCGGGGTTCCCGCGACGCCCCCCACCACACGAGCCCGAGCAGCGCGACCAGCACGAGGAACAGCAGCGGCTCCGCGAGCCCCGGCACCGTCCCGAACCGCACGGTGTTCCCGTCGGTGTTCGTCGGCCCGGCGAGGCCGAACGCGCGCAGCGCGCTGCCCACCGTCCCCTCCACCGACCACCCGACCGCGTCACGGAGCGTGAGCACCTGGAAGGGCGCCTTCTTGCCCCCGATGAAGAACCACGCGAGGCCGCCCAAGAGCACGAGCCCCCCCGTCGCGATCAGCGACCGCTGCGCCCGCCGCAGGAACAGCACGGGCAGGAGGACGACCGGCCAGAGCTTCGTCCAGATCGCGAGCCCGAACGCGATGCCCGGGCTGCCGACCTCGCCGTCGCCGCGCCGGGTGAACAGCGCCGCGCCCCACGTCACGAGCGCCACCGAGACCAGGTCGAACCGCCGGTAGAGCATCGGCAGCAGGGGGAGCGCCAGCAGCAGGTAGGTGCCCGCCGCCCGGCGCCCCCACGCGAACCCGACCCCGACGAACACCGCCAGGTCCGCGACGAACGCGAGCAGTGCCATGCGGACCGCGGTCGAGGTCGGGGAGTCGCCCCCGACCACGTGCATGAGCGCGGTCTCGACCGGCATCGAGGCGACCGGGAACCCCTTCCACGGCGAGGCGGGCGACGACGCGACCGCGTGGGCGTGCAGCACGACGGCGTCGTCGACGCCGTGACGGCCCGCGTCGACGATCACCACGCCGACGACCAGGACGCGGACCGCGATCAGGGCCACCAGCAGGGCGGTCGGGGTCGTCTCGATGATCCCGCGGGTCGCGCCTCGATGGGCCATGTGAGGGTCAACCGTAGCGGCCCCGGATGCCGATGACGAACAGGTGCGTGTTCCCAGGGTTGCCCTCGTGGTCGCGATCGTCGCGTTGATCGCCGCCGGGCTGACGCCCGCCGCAGCCCGCCCGGTCCCCGGCACCGAGTGCCGCGTCCTCCCCGCGTCGAACGTCTGGCATCTCGACGTCTCGAACCTGCCGCTGCATCCGCGGAGCGACGTCTGGAAGCGCTCGATGCACGCGCGCGGGACGCTGCTCCATCCCGACTTCGGCCCGCCCTCGTACGGCATGCCCTTCGACATCGTCGAGGCCGGTCATCCGGACGTGTCGATCCGCTTCACCTGCGACGACGAGAGCGACCCGGGTCCGTGCCCCTTCGGGGTGACGGAGTAGTCTCCAGCGACGTCAGAAGGGGAGAACCCGTGAGTGACGCATTGGACAACACAGAAGTTGGCTGGAGCCGGTACTACGTCAAGAGCTCGGCCCTGCTGCAGCGCGATCTGTCGATCTTCGAGGATGAATCCTTCGCCGAGGAACCGGTATTCGCCGTCGTCGGGAAGAAGCGTGCTGCCGAAATCCTGAACGCCAGCGGATCGGTGGTGATGAAGGCTCTGATGAAGGGGGTCACCAAGTCCAAGATCGAGTACACGAATGCCGACGGCACGCCGGCCGGGAACCTGAAGATCAACTCTGTACTGGGCAAGAAGTACATGGAGCTTGCTCTCGCCAGCGGCGGTGCGTGGACTGTCGTCAGGGACGCTGGCGTCAAGCAGGGCTACGCAGTGCTTGAGGACGACATGGCTGTAGTCAAGATGGACCTGACGACTCTCCCGCTCAAGCGGAACTACCCCGTCGACATCGCCGAGAGTGTGGACCTCCCCCTAGCGCTGGGCCTCGTGTGGGCTATCAACTTCGCGCACCTTCAGAGGGTGGGCGCGATGGGCGCTGCTGCCGCTGGATAGCGACGCTCGTAATCCGATCACGGATCAACACTTCGTGAACAGCACGATGTGCCCAGGAATGACCCCGACCAGACGATGTGCGAGGCTCTGACGGACGGAAAGTCTCGCTGGAGCTCTCTTGAAGAGCACGACGTTCACACGTTCGACCAGAACTACTAGCTGCTCTCGGAACGAGTACCCACGGAGCCATGGTGGTACCAGATCGGTCGCGTCGAGGGCTGGCGGTGAAGGTGGCCGTCAGCTCGCGAGGCGCAGGAAGTTCTCGACGATCCTCGGACCCTCGGGGGTGAGGATGCTCTCGGGGTGGAACTGGACGCCGAAGCGGGGGTGTTCGCGGTGCTGGGCGGCCATCACGAGGCCGTCTTCGGTCCAGGCGGTGAGCTCGAGTTCGGCGGGAAGGTCGTCGCGCTCGACGACGAGCGAGTGGTAGCGGCCGGCCTCGAAGGGGACCGTGACGCCCGCGAGGATGCCACGCCCGTCGTGGTAGACGAGCGAAGCCTTCCCGTGGACGGGCGCGGCGCGGTCCACCGTGCCGCCGCACTGCAGGCCGAGCGCCTGGTGCCCGAGGCACACGCCGAGCACCGGGGTCGCGGGCGGCAGGGTGGCGAGCAGCTCGGTGAAGCACCCGGCGTCCCGGGGGTGGCCGGGGCCGGGCGACAAGATCACGGCCTCGGGCGCGAGCGCGACGAGCTCGTCGGCGGGCTTCTCGTCGGACTTCACCACGACCGTCTCGCGACCGAGCGACTCGACGAGCTGGACGAGGTTGTAGGTGAACGAGTCGTAGTGGTCGACGACGAGGATCATCGGTTGGTCTCCCTGCCAGCAGATGGATGCGCGGGGGCGACGGCGGGGATCAGCCCGGCGGCCTTCGCCTTCGTCTCGCGGAGCTCGGTCTCGGGGTCGGAGTCGGCGACGACGCCGGCGCCGGCTTGGACGCTGACGACGCCGTCGGTGACGACGGCGGTGCGGATCGTGATGCAGAAGTCGAGGTCGCCGGCGAAGGTGAGGTAGCCGACCGCGCCGGCGTAGGGGCCGCGCGGGGTCGGCTCGTGCTCGGCGATCAGCTCCATCGCCCGCCGCTTCGGCGCGCCGGTGACGGTGCCGGCGGGGAAGGTGACCGCGAGCGCGTCGAGCGCGTGCTGGTCCTCGCGGAGCTCGCCCTCGACGGTCGAGACGATGTGCATCACCTTCGTGAACCGCTCGACCTGCATCAGCTCGGTCGGATGGACGGAGCCGGGGACGCAGACGCGCCCGAGGTCGTTGCGGGCGAGATCGACGAGCATCGCGTGCTCAGCTTGCTCCTTCGGGTCGGCGAGCAGTTCGTGCTCGAGGAGGCGGTCGCGGACCTCGGTCTGGCCGCGCGGGCGGGTACCGGCGATCGGACGGGTCGAGACACGACGGCCCTCGACGCGGACGAGCGGCTCGGGGGAGGAGCCCGCGAGCTCCATGCCCCCGAGGCGGAGGTAGAACATGTACGGGGCCGGGTTGGTGACCCGCAGGCGCCGGTAGATGGGGAATCCGCCCTCGGGCGCCGGGAACGAGACCCCTCGCGAAGGCACGCCTTGGAAGATGTCCCCCGCGAGGATGTGCTCCTTGAACGTCGCGACCGTGTCGCGGTAGCGCTGGTCTGGCATGTTCGGATCGCCTTCGGCAGGCACCGGCGTGCCCATCTGGGCGATCGGTGGCGCGACGGCACCGGCGACCTTGCTGGCCAGCTCGTCGAGCGCCACCACCGCGGTGTCGTAGCCGCCGGCCGAGGCGTGCGCGACTAGCACGATCCGCTGGCGCCAGTGGTCGAAGACCACCGCGCGGTCGATCACGAGGAGCGAGATCGGCGGGCACGGGGCCTCGTCGGGTGACGGCGCCGGGTGGCCGTCGAGGAGCCCGGCGGCCTCATAGGCCAACATCCCCATCAGCCCGCCGGCGAGCGGCGGGAGGTCGGGGAGCCGTGGGCCGCGGAGGGCCTGGGCGAACAGGGTGAGGGCCTCGCGGGGTCCCGCGTCGGGGACCGGCGGGAGGTCCCGCACGACGTCCTCCAGCCGGGCACCGTCGTGGTCGACGACGAGGATCCCCGCGGGATCGCCCGCGACGAACGAGTACCGGCCCCAGCGCTCGGAGCGCTCGACCGACTCGAGGAGGATCCCGGGGCCGGCGCCTGCGACGGCGTCGAACAGAGCGACGGGGGTCGCGACGTCGGCGAGGAGCTCCGCCCACACCGGGACGAGCGGCCAGTCGGCCGCGAGACGCTCGAAGACGTCCCGGTCGGGTCGAACCTGCAGCTCCATGACTCCTCATCCTCTCGGAAACGCGAGAACCCCGGACCGGAGGTCCGGGGCTCGTGGGTGGTGCGGGTCGGCGGCGTCGCGCGGTGGCACCCGGGCTCACGAGCCCTGGGACCACCACCACCGGTTCTGCCGTGCCGACATCGGACGGCGATGGTGGCACGGGCCCGCCGGGCACGTCAACGACGGCTGGTAGCGTGCCGAACCGATGCGTGCGACCGCGTTCCCGATCTCGACGCTGCGCGACGCGCCGGCCGGCGTGCGGGCGCAGGCCGACCGGCTGCTCGTTCGCGGCGGGTACCTGACCCGGGGTGCCGAGGGATCCTTCGAGCCCACGCCGCTCGGCGAGTTGATCCTCGCGCGGGCGGAGACGCTCCAGGACCCCGGTGCGGTCGGTCTCGACGTCGTCGACGTCCGCGACCACGCGGGCATCGTGCGGGTCGTGACGCTCGAGGAGGGCGACCTGCGGTTGCTCGTGTGTGAGGCCTGCGGGGACGCGGCGACGCTGGCCGCCGCCTCGCGACGTCCGCCGGAGGCGGTGCCGGCCGATCCGGTCGTGCCGCTCGACGTCGTGCCCACCCCCGGAGCGACCACGATGGCGACGGCAGCCGAGGCGCTCGGCCTGCCCGTGGAGGCGAACCTCAAGACGATGGCCTACGAGGCCGACGGACGGCTCGTGCTCGCGATCGCTCCTGGGGAGCGGGCCGTCGACGAGGCGAAGCTGGCCCGGGTCGTGGCGCCGGCGGCTCTCGCGCGGCTCGACGAGGAAGGGTTCTCCCGGTTCGAGCTGTCGAAGGGGTTCATGGGGCCGCACGACCACCCGGACGCGATGGTGATCGCGGACCTCGGGGTCCGTGCGCGCCCGTGGTGGGCGGCGGGTGCGAACCTGGACGATCACCACGTCACAGGGCTGGTGATCGGGCGAGATGTCGAGGTGGACACCTGGGCCGACCTGGTCCCGGCGCGCGAGGGCGATCCGTGCCCGGCGTGTGGCGGACGCCTGACCACCCGCCGGGCGATCGCCGTGACCCGCGGCGCCGAGATCGACGCGCGTGCGCTCGTCCGCGCGACCGCCGTCCGGTGCGCCGACGGCAGGGGCCCGGTCTGGCCGCGAGCGCTCGCTCCCTTCGAGGTCACGATCGTCCTGGCGACCCCCGACGATGCGCAGGCAGCGGCCGTCGCGGCCGATCTCCACGACGCGCTGGAGGCCGGCGGCGCCACGGTCTACCTCGATGACCGCGCCGAGCGGGCGGGGCGGAAGTTCGCGGATGCCGACCTGCTCGGGTCGCCGCTGCGCGCGACGGTGGGAACCCGCGGTGTCGCCGACGGCGTGGGCGATCTGACGCTCCGCCACACCGGCGACACCGCCCAGGTGGCCCTGTCCGAGCTCTCCGAGGAGATCCTCGCGGGCCTCGATCGGCTCCCCTGAACGGCTCCGCGGGACGCCCTCCGCTATACTCCCTTCAGACGTACCGTTGCACGAGCCGGAGGTGGGCGCGCGCCCACCTTTTTCTTCGGGAGGTGGGGTCGGGTGGACGCGGAGACGCTGATCCGTCCCGTCGTCGAAGGGGCCGGTTTCGAGCTCGTGGAGGTCGGGTTCCGGCGTGAGGCGGGACGGCAGATCCTCCGCGTGACGGTGGACCGCGAGGACATGGACCTCGACGCGATCTCGGCGTTGTCCGAGAAGGTGTCGCGGCGCCTGGATCTCGAGGATTTCGGTCGTGGGCGCTACGAGCTGGAGGTCAGTTCGCCCGGGATCGAGCGTCCGCTGCGGACGCCGGAGCACTTCCGGCGGTTCGTGGGGACGCGGGTGAAGGTGAAGACGGCCGAGCCCGTCGAGGGCGCGCGGGTGCACGCCGGCACGCTCGTCGCGGCCGACGACTCGACCGTCACCGTGGAGGTGGACGGCGCGCGGCGCATGATCGCGCTCGCGGACGTCGCCTCGGCGAGGACGGTCGTCGACTGGGACGCCGAGCTGAAGGGGAGCAGGGCATGAACGCAGAGATGATCGCGGCGCTCCGTGAACTGGAGCGTGAGAAGGGCATCGCGTTCGAGACCATCCTCCAGGGCCTGGAGGAGGCGATGGCCGCCGCCTACAAGTCCGCCTGGAAGCAGGAGAACCCCACCGCCGACGACGACTTCGTGGGGTTCCGCGCCGAGATCGACCCCGAGACCGGCGATCTGCGGATGTTCCAGCAGGTGCTCGACGAGGTCGAGTCCGAGGACGGCGAGAGCCTCGTGATGGAGGTCCGCTCCGAAGAGGAGGTCGAGGTCGCCGAGGACTTCAAGGGGCGGATCGGCGCGCAGACCGCGAAGCAGGTCATCTTCCAGAAGCTCCGCGACGCCGAGCGCGAGATGACGTACGAGGAGTTCGCCGGCCGCGAGGGCGACATCGTCACCGGCATCGTCCAGCAGTCCGAGCGCCGTTACACGCTGCTCGATCTGGGCAAGGTCGAGGCGCTCCTGCCGCAGGCCGAGCAGGTGCCGTCGGAGCCCTACCGCAACGGCGAGCGTCTGAAGGCGTTCATCACCGAGGTCCGTCGGGGGGCGAAGGGACCGCAGATCGTCGTGTCACGGACCCACCCCGGCCTGCTGAAGAAGCTGTTCGAGCTCGAGGTGCCCGAGATCGAGGACGGCGTCGTCGAGATCAAGGGCGTCGCGCGCGAGCCGGGTCACCGGTCGAAGATCGCGGTGTTCTCCTACGAGCCGGCGGTCGACCCGGTCGGCGCCTGCGTCGGGCCGAAGGGCTCGCGCGTGCGCAACGTCGTGACCGAGCTCCGCGGCGAGAAGATCGACGTCGTACCGTGGTCGGACAACCCTGCCGAACTGGTCGCGAACGCGCTGCAGCCGGCGAAGGTCAAGGAGGTTCGGATCGACCCGGACACGTCGACGGCGCAGGTGATCGTGCCCGACTACCAGCTGTCGCTCGCGATCGGCAAGGAGGGGCAGAACGCGCGGCTCGCCGCGCGGCTCACCGGCTGGCGGATCGACATCAAGTCCGAGACGCAGGCCGCGGAGGCTCCCGCGGAGGGCTGACGTGGGCGCCGCCCCCGAGCGCACCTGTGTCGGTTGCCGGGGCAAGGCGCCGAAGGTGGCGCTCCTGCGACTGGTGCGCGACCCCGGCGGGACGGTCGAGGTCGATGAAGGAGCGGTGGCGCTCGGTCGCGGCGCGTACGTCCACCGGGACCCGGCGTGCGTCGATCGGGCGCTCCGTACCGGCGCCGTCGCGAGGGCGCTGCGCACGGGTGTGGGCCCGGGGGAAGTCGGTAGGCTAAGGACGCTTCTCGAAAGGATGCTGAGGGACACGTGAGGGTTCACGAGCTGGCCAAGGAGCTGGGCGTCACCAGCAGGGAGCTGCTGGAGGCGCTCGCCCAGATGGGGGCGGAGGGCAAGTCCGCCTCGTCCAGCGTGCCCGAGGACATGGTCCCGCGCCTGCGCGCGTCGGGCGGCAAGGCGACGACCGCGCCGGCGAAGCCGCGGGAGGTGCTCGAGCCGCCGACCCAGCCCCGCAAGCCAAAGCCCAAGCCGAAGCCGAAGCCAGCCGCGAAGCCGAAGGCCGAGGCGCCTGCGGAGGCGACCCCCTCCGAGCCCGCTCCCGCCCCGGCCGCGGAGCCTCCACCACCCGACGCCGCTCCCGTCGAAGTCTCGCCCAAGCCCGCCCCCTCGAAGCCGGCTCCCGCGGCACCCTCGCGTCCAGTGCTCCAGGTCGTCCACGGCGCGACCCCGCAGGTCCTCGCCGAGAAGCTCGACCGGTCACCGGCAGACGTCGTGAAGGTGCTGTTCCTGGCGGGTGAGATGGTGACCGCCACCACGTCGCTGTCCGACGGCGCGATCGAGCTGGTCGCCGACCAACTCGGGTACGGAGTCGACATCGTGGGGCTCGAGGACGAACTCAAGGCCGAGGAGGCTGCCGAGGAGATCGACGAGGCGAACCTGAAGCCGCGTGCCCCGGTGGTCACGATCATGGGGCACGTGGACCACGGGAAGACGAAGCTGCTGGATGCCATCCGCTCCACGAACGTGGTCGCGGGGGAGTTCGGCGGGATCACCCAGCACATCGGCGCGTACCAGGCGCACGCGGGCGATCGCGACATCACCTTCATCGATACCCCGGGTCACGAGGCGTTCACGGCGATGCGCGCCCGTGGGGCGAGCGTGACCGACATCGCGGTCCTCGTGGTCGCTGCCGACGACGGCGTCATGCCCCAGACCGTCGAGGCGCTCGACCATGCGAAGGCAGCGAACGTGCCGATCGTGGTCGCGGTGAACAAGGTGGACAAGGAGGACGCCGACCCGAACCGGGTCCGCACCCAGATGGTCGAGCACGGAGTCGTGCCCGCCGAGTGGGGCGGCGACTTCGAGTTCGTCGACGTGTCGGCGAAGGCGCAGCTCAACCTGGATTCGTTGCTCGACACGATCCTCGTCGTGGCCGATCTGCAAGACCTCAAGGGAGACCCCAGCGGACGTTCTCGGGGCACGGTGCTCGAGGCGCACCTCGACAAGGGCCGCGGCCCGGTCGCCACGGTGCTGGTCCAGAAGGGGACCCTGTCGGTGGGCGACGCGCTCGTCGCCGGGACCGCGTACTGCCGGATCCGTGCGATGCAGGACGAGAACGGTCAGCCGGTGGAGCACGCAGGCCCGTCGAAGCCCGTGCAGATCCTCGGCTGGAGCCACGTGCCGAGCGCGAGCGACGACTTCCGCGAGGTGGGCGACGAGCGCGAAGCCCGTCATATCGCCGAAGAGCGCGAGGCCAAGACGCGCGCCGCCGAGCTGGTGACGAGCCGTCGCGCGACGCTGCAGGACCTGATGCGCCAGGTCGCTCGAGCCGACGTCGCCGAGCTCAACCTGATCGTGAAGGCTGACGTCCAGGGGTCGCTCCAGGCCCTCGAGGACTCCCTGCTCAAGCTCCCGCAGGACGAGGTGAAGGTGAACATCGTCCGTGGCGGGGCCGGTGGGATCACCGAGAACGACGTCCAGCTGGCGATGGCCTCCGACGCGATCATCGTCGGGTTCAACGTCCGGCCGAACGCGAGCGCGCGCGAGCTCGCAGAGAAGGAAGGCGTCGACATCCGCGTGTACCGCGTGATCTACGACGCGATCGACGACATCAAGGCGGCGCTGTCGGGCATGCTCAAGCCCGAGGAGCGCGAGAAGATCCTGGGGGAGGCCGAGGTCCGCCAGATGTTCCGGGTGCCGAAGCTCGGCGTGATCGCGGGGTCGTACATCCGCTCGGGCACGATCCGGCGCAACGCGACCGCTCGCCTGGTCCGCGACGGGGTCGTGGTCTACGACGGCAAGATCGGATCGCTCCGTCGGTTCAAGGACGACGTCGCCGAGGTCCGCGACGGCTACGAGTGTGGGATCGGGCTGGCGAACTTCCAGGACCTCAAGGAGGGCGACCTGATCGAGGCCTACGAGGTCGAGGAGATCGCCCGCACGATCTGATCCGCCGATGCTGGTCGCCCTCGAACGGTTCGATCTACGGATCCCCGGATGCCGCTCGCTCAAGGAGAAGCGGCACGTCGTGAAGTCCCTCACCGCCGGGATACGGCAGCGGTTCCCGGTGAGCGTGGCCGAGGTCGACCACCACGACCTGTGGCAGCGCGCGGCGATCGCCGTGGCCGCGGTCGGGGCGGACCAGCACCACCTGCGCCGCGTGATGCACGAGGTCGAGAAGCTCGTGGAGCGATGGGGCGAGGTCGAGGTGATCGACGCCGAGCTGCAGATCCTGTATCCGGACGACTGAGTACCCTGCTTCCCGGAGGGAGAGCCGCATGCCCAGAGGAGCACGGACGGACCGCGTCGGTGAGGAGTTCCGCGAGATCATCGCCGAGGAGATCCAGAAGCTGAAGGACCCCCGCGTGGGGTTCGTCACCGTGACAGGGGTCAAGGTCTCGCCCGACCTGCGGGTCGCATGGGTGTACTACACCGTCCTGGGCGACGCCAGGGAGAAGGCGTCGTCCCGGGCCGCGCTGCGGTCGGCGGCGTCGCACCTCCGGCACGAGTTGGGGCGTCAGGTCCGGCTGAAGGCCACACCCGAGCTCCGCTTCGAGGAGGATGCCACGATCGCCGTCGGCGAGCGGATCGACTCGATCATCGAGCACCTGCACGAGGAGGAGGACCACCGTGACGCCTGAAGACCTTGCCCGCGCCGGCGAGGTCCTGCGCGGCGCGACCCAGGTCGCGATCGCGTGCCACGTGAACCCCGACACGGACGCGCTCGGCTCGATGCTCGGGCTCGCGAACCACCTCGGGTCGCTGGGGGTCGAGACGGTGTGCTCGTACCCGAACGAGCCGCTCGACCTGCCGCGCTGGACGTCCTACCTGCCCGGCTCAGGGTCGGTGGTGCCACCGAGCGCGTTCCCGTCGGAGCCCGCCGTCATGGTCACGTGCGACTGTGCCTCGTTCGACCGGCTCGGCACGCTCGGGCACGCGGCGTCGAACGCCGGCGAGCTGATCTGGATCGACCATCACCGCTCGAACGACGGCACGGGGACGATCCGGCTCGTCGACCCTGCGGCGTCGAGCACCTGTGAGGTGGTCGTGCGGCTGATCGATGAGATCGGGGGCGGCATGACCGACGCCTCCGCGGTGTGCCTCTACGCAGGGGTCGTGACCGATACGGGGCGCTTCCAGTACGAGGCGACGACACCCGAGACCCTCCGGGTCGCTGCGCGTCTTCGCGAGCATGGCTTCGATCACGCGGGGCTGTCGCAGGCGCTGTACGAGGACAACCGGTTCGCGTACCTCCGGGTCCTGGGGCGGGCCCTCGAGCGGCTCACGCTGGTCGAGGGCGTGGACCTCGTGTGGACCTACCTGACCCGGGCTGACCTCGACGAGTTCGGGGTGCATCCCGCCGACACCGACGACCTGATCGACGTGATCCGCTCGGCTCGCGAGGCCGACGTCGCGGCCCTCGTGAAGCAACAGCGCGACGGCCGGTTCAAGGTCAGCGTTCGGTCCCGCGGCGGCCACGACCTGAGCGCGGCCGCCGCCGCCTTCGGCGGCGGCGGCCACCGGTTGGCCGCGGGCTACACGAGCGATCGTGGCCCCGAGGCCACGATCGCCCGCCTGGTCGAGGTCTTGCGGGCACAGGCCGGCCCTTCGTGAGCGAACCGGCGCGGCCCGAGGGTCTGCTCCTGGTCGACAAGCCGACCGGCATCACGTCGCACGACGCCGTGGCGAAGGTCCGACGGGCGCTCGGGACGAAGAAGGTCGGACACGCGGGCACGCTCGACCCGATGGCGACCGGGCTCCTGGTGGTCGGGGTCGGCCGTGCGACGCGGCTGCTGCGGTTCCTCGGCGATCTGCCGAAGACCTACGAGGGGACGTACCTGCTCGGGGTGCGCACGACCACGCTCGACGCCGACGGCGACGTGACCGACGAGGCCGACCCGTCGCGCGTGACCGAACGCCAGGTGGCTGCGGCGATGGGTGCGAAGCTGGGCGCGTCGGCCCAGCGCCCCCCCGCGTACAGCGCTGTCAAGGTCGGAGGTCGCAAGCTCTACGACGCGGCGCGCAGGGGAGAACACCTCGAGTCCGCCGCGCGGGTGATCCAGGTGGATGCCTTCGAGCCGGTGGCGTTCCGCCCGCCGGAGGTCGACTTCCTCGCCACGGTCAGCGGTGGCACCTACGTCCGGGTCCTCGCGGCCGACGTGGGTGAGGTGCTCGGGGTGGGGGCGCACCTCACACGCCTCCGGCGCACGGCGATCGGACCCTTCTCGGTCGACGACGCCGTGGACCCCGACGATCCGGGCTCGCCGTTGCCGGTGGAGCGCGCCGTGGTTCATCTGCCGAGGGTCGATCTCCAGGCCGACGAGGCCCGCGCGGCGTCGCACGGGTCGGTGCTCGCGCCCGCCGGCGTCCCCGGACCGCACGCGGTGTTCGACCCCGGCGGTCGGCTGATCGGGATCTGGCGTGATGACGGCGCGAAGGCTCGGCCTGAGATGGTCCTGGCCCCGGCGTGAGCCCCTCGGACCCCCGATAGGCTCCGGCGCATGTCAGCGGCCACCTCGATCGTGCTGGTCCTGGTCGGCGCCGCGCTCGTGATCGGATCAGGCGCCCTCGCGGTCCGTGGGGTGAGCCCACGCGAGGAGGCCGTGTTCCGCGCGGTGAACGGACTGTCCGATGCGTGGCTCGTACCGATCTTCGTCCCGATGCAGTTCGGGACCTATATCACGACGCCCGTGCTCGCGGTGGTCGCGTGGCTCACCGGGCGCCGCGCGGAGGCGGTCACCCTGTTCGCGGCCGGGACCGCGTCGTGGCTGCTCGCGAAGGCCGTGAAGGAGGTCGCGGAGCGTGGGCGGCCCCAGCATGCGCTCGAGGCTCAGGTGGCACTCCGGGGCCCGAAGGAGGGCGGCTCGGGCTTCCCGTCTGGGCACGCGGCCACCTCCACTGCACTCGCCGTGGTCCTGGGGGTCGCCCTGGGAGGGTGGTGGGCACCCGTGTTGGTCGCGCTGGCGGTCCTCACCTGGATCGGGCGGATCTACGTGGGTGTGCACCTGCCTCTCGACATCGTGGGCGGCGCCGGCCTCGGCGTCGCGGTGGCCGGGCTCACCACCCTGATCGCCGACATCGTCTAGAGAGGGCCCGTCGCTCGGTGCGGGGTCCGGTAGCCTCCCGCGCGTGGAGATCGTGCGAGGCATGGCCTCACTGCCGCTGGACCACGACCCGAGCGTCGCCACCGTCGGGTTCTTCGATGGGGTCCACGGGGGGCACCGGGCCGTGTTCGACCGTGTGGTGCAACGGGCCAGGGCCGACGGCCTTCGGGCGGTGGCCATCACGTTCGACCGGCACCCGCGCGAGGTCCTGTCGCCGGGGAGCGAGCCGCGGCTGCTCACCACGGTGGAACGCAAGGCGGACCTGATCGAGGGCTGCGGGATCGATGCGCTCGTGGTCCTCGAGTTCGACCGCGACTTCTCGTTGATCCCGGCAGAGGACTTCGTGCGTGACGTGCTCGTGCACGGCGTGCACGCGCGCCACGTGGCGATGGGCGCGAACTTCACGTTCGGGTTCAAGGCGTTCGGCACGATGGAGAACCTGCCGGAGTTCGGCGAGCCGTTCGGTCTCACGTCGGAGACCGTCGGGTTGTTCGAGCTGGACGGGCGGCCCGTGTCGTCCACCTCGATCCGGGGGGCCCTCGCGGTGGGCGATCTCGACTGGCCGACGCTCGCGCTCGGCCGGCGCTTCGTCCTGGACGGCGAGGTCGTGACGGGGCATGGTCGTGGCAAAGGACTCGGGTACCCAACCGCGAACCTCCAGACCTGGCCGCGGCTGCTCCTGCCGGGCCAGGGGATCTACGCGGGTGTCGCCGAACATCGGGGCCGCCGATACCGCACGGCGCTCGACGTGGGGACGAACCCGACCTTCGGCGTCGAGCCTCTGCACGTGGAGGCGTTCCTCCTCGACTACGAGGGTGAGGAGCTCCCCGGCGAGCCGCTCTCGATCGAGTTCTGGGGGCGTCTGCGCGACGAGGAGCGCTATGACTCGATCGAGGAACTGGTGACCGCGATCGCGGACGACGTCGGGCGGACCGAGGCCCTGATCCCGAGCGCCGAGATCTCGTAGCGCTACGCGCGGAGCATCCGGAGCGCCACGCGAGCCATGAACGCCAGCGGCAGCGTGATACTCGCCCGCTGCACGATCCCGTTGCCCGGCCGGGTCACGTCGCGGACGAACCAGGCCGAGAGCCCGCTGCTGCCGGCCGCTGCGCGGAGTGCGGGTCGGGACATCCCGTCCCAGTCGGGGTCCCCCCGGAACCGAGCCGCCAGGGCGAACAGGGCTGCGAGCCCGAGCGTCCCCGCAGCCACCGCGGCCAGGTCGTGAACGTCGTTGCGCCACGACTGAGGGTCGTCGGGTGCCCCCGGCATCGGGTAGTTCGAGATCCGGTCGCGCCGGAACGCGCCGGCGGCGAGCATGGAGAGCCCCGAAGCGGCCATGATGGTCGGACCGATCCCGGGACCCCGACCGGGGGCGTCCAACCGGCGCTCCAGCTCGGACGCGAAGACCACGGCGCACGTCCCGAAGGCCACGAACCCTGCCGTCATGACGTGCGGGACCTCGGCATCGGCAGCGGCCAGACCGCTGATGTGCTCGTTCGCGAGGGAGTAGGCCGGCTGGCGGCGGGTCGCGACGAGCCACGCGACGGTGAACGCGGCCGGGCCGACCAGGCCGCTGGCCGCACGCAGCCGGCTGCGGCGTTCGTTCACGTGCGCCTCACGCGGGCATGGTAGCCGCGGCGTGTGGCAGCATCGGGCCCGCATGCGCCGAACCGCCGACCGCGCCCTGCACGTGATCGCCCGGCTCGCCACCCTGGGCTGGTTCCGGGCGGTCGAGGCCGTGGGGGTCCATCTGGTCGAGCGCGATCACCCCACCCTCGTGGTCGCGAACCACGCGGGGGGGTTCGTCGACCCTGCTCTGCTCACGGCGGTCCTGCCGAGGGTGCCGCGGTTCCTGGCGATGGCGCGGCTGTGGCGGATCTGGCCGATCCGCCCGTTGCTGGCGTTCGCGGGCGCGATCCCGGTGCAACGCGCGCAGGACGGCGTGACGGGCCGCAACGTCGACGCCTTCGTGGCGGCGCACCGGGTCCTCGCCGACGGTGGGCTCGTCGGCATCTTCCCCGAGGGTCAGGCGAGCGACGAGTCGCACCTGCTGCCGGTGAAGACTGGCGCGGCGCGGATCGCGCTGGGCGCTCGCGCGGGCGGGGTTCGCCGGCTCCGCATCGTGCCCGTCGGACTGATCTACGAACGCAAGCAGACCGCCCGGACGCGCGCGTACGTGCGGGTCGGCACGCCGCTCGATCTGGACGGGTGGCTCGGCTCGGACCCGGCCGACCCCGGCGACCACGCGACGGTCGAACGGCTCACGCGCGCGATCGAGGAAGGGCTCGGCCGGGCCGCGCTCGACTTCGAGGATGCCGCCCAGGCCCACGAGCTCGGATACGCGGCGGCCGTGTACCTCCGGAAGCCAGGCGGGAGCCCGTCCTGGGCGCCGCCGCTGTCGGCGATCGACCGCGTGGCGGGCGCGCTGGCGGATGCCCCACGGGACGCCCAGCGGCGGGTCCGCGACGCGGTCGGCAGCTATCGTGCGGCCCTCGAGGTGAACGACGCGACGGATCGGCAGGTCGCAGCGGGTCCTCGGGACGCGACCGCACCGGCGCGCGTCGCGGGCGGGCTCCTCACAGTGGTCGCGCTGCCCTTCGCGCTGGTCGGCATCGTGGTGAACGCCGTCCCCGCCCTCCTCGTCCACCTCGCAGGGCGTCGCCCGGCAGCACCGGTGACGCTCGCGACCCTGAAGTTCCTGGTCGGGTCCGTGGTGTTCCCGGCGACGTGGCTGGCCTGGAGATACCTGGTGCTCGACGACGCTACGAACCCGTGGCTGCTCACCGTCGCGATCGGCCCGGTCTGCGGGTTGGTCGCGGCCGTGGTGGGGGACCGGCTGCGGCGCGCCCGGCTGGCGCGGCTGCGGCCTTCGCGGCTGGCGGTGCCCGGGCGCGCCGCCGAAGACCTGGCCGAGCGGCGGTCGTGGCTCGTGGAGGTGGTCGACGAGGCGCTCGGCGGTCGGCAGGGGAACCTCGCTGGTAGCCTTGACGACTGACCATGACGCTGACCAAAGACGACAAGACCCAGATCATCACCGAGCACGCCCGCTCCGAGGGCGACACCGGCTCGGCCGAGGTGCAGATCGCGGTGTTGACGCGCCGGATCACGGATCTGACCGAGCACCTCAAGACTCACAAGCACGACCACCACAGCCGCCGCGGCCTGCTGATGCTCGTGGGTCGCCGGCGCCGGCTGCTCGAGTACCTCAAGCGCGAGGACATCGAGCGCTACCGCGCGATCGTCGCGAAGCTGGGCCTCCGCCGCTGATCCGCGTGAAGGGCGCCCCGCGGGGCGCCCGCTCCGTGTCCGAGGAGCTGATGCCCCTGAGATGACCCGCGGCTGACCGGAGGGACAGCCCCGAACGGTCGGTTGTCAGTGGCGAGCGCCCCACCCGCGCTGGGACGTTGACCACTGAGAACCGGCCGCCCCCCTCCACCTGCACGTGGGCGCCGACGTGGCCCCACACCGATCCAAGGAGGACCGACCGGATGGTCACCGAGATGACGCGCCAGCTCGGCGCGCATGACATGACGTTCCAGGCCGGCAAGCTCGCGAAGCTCGCCGATGGAGCCGTCGTCGTCACCTACGGACAGACCCAGGTCATCGCGACCTGTGTCCGTTCCAAGCCCCGCGAGGGGATCGACTTCTTCCCGCTCACGATCGACGTCGAAGAGCGGGCCTACGCCGCGGGCAAGATCCCCGGCTCGTTCTTCCGGCGTGAAGGCCGGCCGGGCGAGACGGCGATCCTCACCGCCCGTCTGATCGATCGACCGCTGCGGCCCACGTTCAAGGAGGGCTTCCGCGACGAGGTCCAGGTCGTGGTCACCGTGCTGTCGGTGGACATGGCCAACCCCTACGACATCCCCGCGATGAACGCCGCCGCGTGCGCGGTCGGTCTCGCCGGGCTGCCGTTCGACGGCCCCGTCGCCGCGGTGCGCCTCGGGCTCATCCACGGCGAGTGGGTCGTGAACCCGACCTTCCAGGAGATCGAGGACGCCACGTTCGACATCGTCGTGGCCGGTTCGAAGGCCGCCGACGGCGGCGTCGACGTCCTGATGATCGAGGGCGAGGCACCCGAGAACACCTGGCCGATGCTGGCCGAGGGTGGCGACGCCGTCGCGCCCACCGAGGAGGTCGTCGCGCAGGGTCTCGAGGTCGCGAAGGCCGAGATCGCCGAGCTGATCGCCTTCCAGGATGGGTTCATCTCCGCTCACGGCGTGAGCGAGATGGAGTGGGAGCCGACGCCGTTGTACGGTGACGACATCTGGCAGCCCCTCTACGAGGGCTTCGCCGGCAAGCTCGAGGCGGCGATCGTGCCGGACCGCGAAGCGCGCGACGCGGCGTTCGGCGCGGTGAAGGAAGAGGCGAAGGTCGCCTTGAGCGGAGCGCTCGGCGAAGAGGCGTTCGCGGCGCGCGGCCAGGAGTTCTCGGCCGCGTGGAAGTCGCTGCAGAAGAAGGTCATGCGCCGCCGTGTGGTGGCGCAGGGCGTCCGGCTCGACGGCCGCGGCCCGAAGGACATCCGGCCGCTGTCGGCCGAGGTGAACCTGGTGCCCCGCGCCCACGGGTCCGCGCTGTTCAACCGCGGCGACACCCAGGTCCTCAACATCACCACGCTGGGCATGCTCCGCATGACCCAGATGATCGACACGCTCGACCCCGAGGATTCGAAGCGGTACATGCACCACTACAACTTCCCGCCCTACTCCACGGGTGAGACGGGCCGCGTGGGTTCGCCCCGCCGACGCGAGATCGGACACGGCGCGCTCGCCGAGCGGGCGCTCGATCCCGGTGATCCCGAACGAGGAGGAGTTCCCCTACGCCCTTCGGCTCGTGTCCGACGTGATGTCGTCGAACGGCTCGACGTCGATGGCGAGCGTCTGCGGCTCGACCCTGTCGCTGATGGACGCAGGTGTGCCGATCAAGGCGCCGGTGGCCGGGATCGCGATGGGGATGATCGCCGACGACGGGCAAGTTCATCACCCTGACCGACATCCTCGGCGCCGAGGATGCGCTCGGCGACATGGACTTCAAGGTCGCGGGCACCGAGGACTTCGTGACGGCGATCCAGCTCGACATGAAGGTCGCGGGGATGCCCGCCGACGTCCTGGCCGGCGCGCTCCAGCAGGCGAAGGAGGCACGGCTGCAGATCCTCGAGGTGATGCTCGCCGCGATCCCCGCCCCGCGCGACGAGGTGAGCGCGAAGGCGCCGCGGATCATCACGATCCAGATCCCCGTCGACAAGATCGGCGAGGTGATCGGCCCGAAGGGGAAGAAGATCAACGAGATCATCGCCCTGACCGGCGCCGACATCAACATCGAGGACGACGGCACGGTGTTCATCGGCTCGCACGACGCCGAGGGCACCGACGAGGCCGCGCGGATGATCGACGAGATCGCGAACCCGCGTCCGGTCCTGGTCGGCGAGACCTACGAGGGGCGCGTGGTGAAGACCACGACCTTCGGGGCCTTCGTGAACCTCGTCCCCGGCCGCGACGGCCTGGTCCACATCTCGAAGCTCGGGCGCGGCAAGCGCCTGTCCAGCGTCGAGGAGGCCATCAAGGAGGGCGACTCCGTCACCGTGCTGGTCGAGGACATCGACCCGCAGGGCAAGATCAGCCTCAAGCCGGTCGGGTCCGAGTGGGAGGTCCCCGAGGGCCAGGAGGTCGAGACCGGCGGCGGCGAGCGGCGGGGTGGAGGCGGCGGTGGCGATCGGCCGCGCCGCGACCGCGGCGACCGTCAGGGCAAGCGCTTCCGCGACCGTGACGGTGGCGGCAGCCCGAGCGGCGACGCCGACTCGAACGGCTGAGCCTGACGATGCCGATCACGCGCTCGGAGTTCAGCTCCGGCCTGCGCGTCGTGACGGAGCGGATGCCCGGCGTCCGCTCCGTCTCGATCGGCTTCTGGGTGCTCGCCGGCTCGCGCGACGAGCGCCCGGCGATCAGCGGTCACTGTCACTTCCTGGAGCATCTGTTGTTCAAGGGGACGACGAACCGCAGCGCCCTCGACATCGCCCAGGCGTTCGACGCTGTGGGTGGCGACGTGAACGCCTTCACCGCGAAGGAGTACACGTGCTACTACGCCCGCGTCCGTGACCGCGACCTGGAGATGGCGGTCGATCACCTCGCCGACATGCTCCAGCACAGCACGATCCGTCAGGAGGACATCGACGCGGAAGCCGACGTGATCTTGTCGGAGATCGACATGCACGAGGACGCCCCCGAGGACGTCGTCCACGACCTGTTCACCGAGACGCTCTGGCCCGGGCACCCGCTCGGCCGTCCGATCCTCGGCACGAAGGAGCGGATCCTCTCGGCCACGCGGTCGTCGATACGCGGCTTCTACCGGCGCCGGTACGTGCCAGGGCACCTCGTGGTGGCGGTCGCCGGCAACGTGCGACACGAAGACGTGGTGCGGATGCTCGGGGAGCGGATGGATACGGGTCGCGAGCTCGTCCGCGGCGACGCGTCGGCCTGGAACCTCAGGACGCACGCCCGCGCTCCCCGTCCGAGCGGCGCAGCGTTCGTGAAGCGTCGGACGTCAGAACAGGCACACATCGCCCTGGGCACGAACGGGCTCCCGCGTACCGACCCTGACCGGTTCTCGTTCCTCGTCGTCAACACGGCGCTCGGGGGCGGGATGTCGTCGCGGCTGTTCCAGGAGATCCGCGAGAAGCGCGGTCTCGCGTACACCGCCTACAGCTTCCACGCGCAGTACACGGAGGCCGGCCTCTTCACCGCGTACGCCGGGACGACCCCGGGGCGCGCCACGGACGTCGTGGCGTTGATGCGCCGCGAGATCGAGGACGTCCGCGACGGTGGGCTTACCCGCGAGGAGTTCGAGCGCGCGAAGGGCCACGTGAAGGGGTCGACGGTGCTGTCGCTGGAGGACCCCGGGGGCAGGATGTCGCGTCTGGGCAAGTCCGAGATCGCGCACGGCGAGATCCTCACGGTCCAGGAGTCGCTGCAGCGGCTCAACGCCGTCACGCTCGACGATGCACGCCGCGTCGCCGAGCGGGTACTGTCGCAACCGATGACGCTCACGGTGCTCGGTCCGCTGGGTCCGAAGGCCTTCGAAGGGGCCCTGGGGTGATCCGGGTCGGCGTCCTGGGCGCCGCCGGTCGCATGGGCCGTGAGGTCTGCGCCGCCCTCGCGGCCGCCGACGACCTCGAACCAGCCGTCGCGGTCGATCCCGCCCACGTGGGCGAGGAGGTCGAGGGCACGGTCGTTCACGGGACGATCGAGGCGCTCGGGACCGCCGGGGTCGAGGTCGCCGTCGACTTCACGCACCCGACGGCCGTGATGGACGACGCGAGGTGGTGCCTCGCGAACGGGATCCACGTCGTGATCGGGACCACCGGGCTCACCCCTGGCGATCTCGAGGAGCTCCGAGGGCTCGCGGAGGCGGGGGCGCCGAACGCTTTCGTGGCCCCCAACTTCGCGATCGGCGCCGTGCTGATGATCCGGTTCGCTGCCGAGGCCGCGCGTTCCTTCGACGCGGCCGAGGTGATCGAGTTGCATCACGACCGGCAAAGCCGACGCGCCGAGCGGGACCGCGATCGCCACCGCGCGGGCGATCGCCCAGGCGCGCGCCGGCGACTGGACCGGTCCCAGCGGCGACGACGCCCACCCTGGCGCCCGGGGCGCCGACGTCGAGGGGATCCGGGTGCACGGCGTGCGCCTGCCCGGCCTGCTCGCGCACCAGGAGGTCCTGTTCGGGGGTTCTGGCCAGACGCTGTCGATCCGTCACGACACGACCGACCGCTCGGCGTTCATGCCCGGCGTCCTGATGGCGATCCGCGCGGTCGGCGCGCGGCCGGGCCTCACGGTCGGCCTCGACGCGCTCCTGTAGCCGCCCGCGGCGCTACGCTGGTCGTTATGTCGCGACGGCTCGCCGCCATCGTCGCGCACCCCGACGACGACACCTGGGGTGTCGCCGGCACGGTCGCGCTCCACGCCGAGGACCCGGCGTTCCGGTTCGTGCTCGTCCACGTCACGAGCGGGGAGGCGGGCCAGATCGCCGAGGGGAGCGGGGCGACCCCCGAGACCCTCGGGGCCATCCGCGAGGAGGAGGACCGCCGCAGCTGGGTCGTCCTGGGGCGCGTGCCCGATCGTCACGAGTGGTTCCACCTGCCCGACCACGCGGTCGAGGACCAGCCGTACGAGGACCTGGTCGAGCGGATCGCGGTGGTCTTGCGTGCGGAGAGGCCCGACGTGGTCGATCACCTTCGGCCCGGACGGCATCACGGGGCATCCCGACCACATCACCGTGGGCCGCGCCACGAGCGACGCCTTCCACCGGGTCCGCGGTGACGCCGACGACGGCCTGCGGCGCCTGCTCCACAACGTGCTGCCGCAGTCCTGGCTGGAGGACTGGAACGCGCAGCTCGTGGCGGCCGGCCGCGAGCCCTTCGACCCCGAGCAGCTGTACCACCCGCGCGGCGTCTCCGACGACGTCCTCGGGGTACTCGTCGACTGCTCGTCGGTGGCGGCGCGGAAGCTGGAGGCGCTCCAACAGCACGTCACCCAGATGAGCGAGGAGGATGAGATCGACGACCTCGAGGCCCTCGGCCGAGAGGCGTTCGTGATCGCGTGGCCGGAGCGTCGGCCCGGGTCGCCGGTCCTCACCGACGTCTTCGAGGGACTGTGAGCCCGAGGTAGGGTGCGACGATGGAGTTCCGGACGATCGACGCAGGCGAGCTGGAGGCGTTCTCCTCAGCGCTGTTCGCGTCGTTCGGCGAAGCCAAGGTCGACGAACACGACCTGGAGGTCGACCGGTTCTTCTTCGAGCCCGAGCGGACCTGGGCCGCCGTGGAGGACGGCCGGATCGTCGGGTGCGCGGGGACGTACACGCTGCGCACCGTCGTGCCCGGGGGTGCCGACGTGGGCACCGGGGGCGTGACCACGGTCGGTGTGCTCCCGACGCACCGCCGCCGAGGGATCACGACCGAACTGCTCCGCCGGATCATGGGACAGGCCCGTGAGCGGGAGGAGCCGTTCACGTCGTTGTTCGCCTCGCAGGCGGCCATCTACGGGCGCTTCGGCTTCGGGCTCGCCACCCAGGGGCTCGAGCTCGACATCCAACTCGACCGGGTCGCGTTCGTGCCGGGGTTCGAGCCTTCGGGGCGGGTCCGGCTGCTGCCGCGCGACGAGGCCCTTCCCGTGATGCACGGCATCTACGAGCGGTGGGTGCGGAGCCGTCCCGGTGGGCTCCTGTACGACGCCGGTGCGTTCCCCTGGTTGTTCGCGGAGAAGAAGGATGAGCCGCACTTCTACGCCGTGCACCAGGACGACGACGGTGCGTCGGACGCGTTCGCCGTGTACCGGACGAAGCACGACTGGCCGAAGGGCCTCCCGCATGTCCAGCTGAAGCTCCGCCAGCTGATCGCGACGACACCGCACGCCAACGCCGCGATGTGGCGGTTCCTGTTCGACGTCGACCTCGTCTCACGTGTCCGGACCCAGGACCGCCCGATCGACGAACCTCTGCTGTGGCAGCTGGAGGAGCCGCGCGCAGTCCGGGCCCGGTGGTACGACGGCCTCCACGCGCGCCCCGTCGACGTGGGATCCGCGCTGTCGTCGCGCGCGTACGCCGCCGACGGTCGCGTCGTGCTCGCGGTGAGCGACCCCTTCATCCCCGAGACGGGAGGGGCGTTCGCCCTGACCGTGGAAGGTGGCGAGGCCTCCTGCGACCGCGTCGACGAGGAACCGGATCTGGTCTGCTCGGTGAACGAGATCGGCTCGGTCTTCCTGGGCGGCGCCCGGTGGGCCAGCCTCGTGGCCGCCGGCCGCGTCGAGGTTCGCGATGCCGCGGCGCTCGTGCGGGCGGACGCGATGTTCGCCACCGGCGTGGCGCCCTGGTCCCCGTTCTTCTTCTGACGGGTCCGTCAGGCGTCCACGACCCCCTGGACGAGGAACGCGACACCGATCGCGCCCAGCAGCACCGCCAGCCCGATCCGGATCCACCGTACGCCTCGCTCGCCGAGCAGTCGACGACCGCCGCTGCCGAGCAGCGTGAACGCGAAGTCCGACGCGGACACCCCGACCGCCATCGCGAACGCGGTGAGCAACGCCGCCGTCTGACCGGCGTCGCTCGACGCGGCGGCGATCACGGCCGAGGCGGTCGTCGCGAAGAAGATCCACGCGCCGGGGTTCAACAGGACGGACACCACCCCAAGGGTCGTCGGACCGACGCGGCGGCTCGGCACGTCGACGGTCGCGGCGCGCACCTCGCCGCGGAGCAGCCGGATCTCGCGGAAGGCGATCCACACGAGCACCGCCCCGCCCACGACCTGGAGCACGCGGAGCAGCGTGTCGCTCGGTTCAGCGGCCGAGAACCCGAGGGCGAGCGCGATCAAGATCGCGAGGAGGGTCAGGTTCGCGCCGGCCATCACGCGGACGCCGCCGCCGAAGCCGCGCCGGGCGGTCTCGGACAGGATCAGGAGCTGGACGGGACCGGGCGCCGCGCCCAGCGCGAAGCCGAGCGCGAACGCCGGCGCCACACCGTTCCACGCATCGGTCACCCGTCGCCGCCCAGGCGGAGCTCCTCCACCTCGATCGAGCCGTCGTCGCGGCGGGTGATCAACAGGCCCTCGCACTCGCGCATCGGGGCGACCTCGCGGCCGGTCAGGCCGAACGCGGCGCGTTCGACGAGGGGCGTGTGGCTGATCGCGAGCGCCCGGCCGCCCTCGGGCATCTGCTCGAACAGGGCCCGGATGCCCGAGGCCATGCCCTCGGGGGAGCCGCCGGTCGTGTCCTGGCCGCCGAGACCGGGGACGATCGCGTGGTCGGGGAGCTGGGCGCCGGCGCCGCGGAGGAACCATGCGGCGGTCTCGGCGGCGCGCTGGGCGGGGGAAACGTAGACGGCCACGTAGGTGACGTCGCGCCGGGTCCGGCCGACGGTCTCCGCGAGCCCGCGGCCGGCCGCGGACAGGCGGTCGGCGACGGGGTCGCGTGGGGCGTGGCGGCGGAGCTCGATCCGTTCCATGGCACCGGGTCCTGCGGCGGGGCGGGGTCGGGGCGCCGGCCGCTCGCGTATCATGCCGCACCCGTGCGCACCTCGACCCGTCTGACCGCTGCCCTCGTCCTTGCCCTGGGGCTGATCGCGACCGCCTGCACCGGCGACGATCCGTCCACCGACCCGGCCGACCCGACCACCACGGGGTCGCCGCTGCCCACCGTGGACGTGCCCGTCGACTTCGTTCCGGGAGAGTGGACCTACGAGAACAACGACGTGACCGTCGCGTTCTCGTGGGAGACCGGGTCCCTCAGCGTCGAGAACGGCTCCGGCGCCGAGCTGGGTGCGCCCGGGCTCTACGTCGTCACCAGGACCCAGGAGCACGTCGATGCCGAGGTCGCCGACACCGCGCCGGTCGCGGACGGGGATCCGGCGGACCTGGTGGCGACGTTCCCGCCCGACCTGGCGCTCGCCGACGTGGGCCTCGTGGTGCTGCGATTCGGCGAACAGAACTGGGGCGCGATGTCGCCCGTCGTGGCCGAGGAGTGATCCTGGCGGGGCGCCTCCGGCTCGCCCTCGGCGTGCTCGCGTCCCTCATCCTGCTGAGCCAGGTGAGCTCGGTCGTCGCGAGCACGCTCGTTCGGACCGATCCGAACGACACCCGATCGCCCTTGGATCTGCGCCGGGTCCGTGTCTCGCATGCCGCGGGGGCCGACGTCTTCCGGATCGCCACGCACGAGGGCTTCCGTGACGGGCGGGTCGACGGGGAGCGCGGATGGCTACGGATCGGCTTCGCCGCCGCGGAGGACGGCTGGCGCCGGAGCGTCTACGTGATGACGGTCGACGACGAGCTCCGGGGCGTCGTCGCCGCTCGCGACGGATCGTTCCTGCGGTTCGTCCCGGTGCGCCGGATCGCCGAGGACCGGGTCGCCGTGCACGTGCCGGTGGCCGTCAGCGGGGACACGCCGTACCGGTTCGCGGTCTGGTCCGTCTGGAACCGCTCGCCATGCTCGCGGACGACGCCGTGCGTCGACTGGGTGCCGGACGCCGGGACGATCAGACACGCCTGAGCGCGCTACGGTTCGCGGGTCGCGGGCTCGCTCTCTCCCGCCTGCCAGCGCGCGAGGACGAACAGCAGGTCGCTCAGCCGGTTGAGGTACAGGCGCACCGCGGGGTTCGCCTCGCGGCCACCCATCTCCAGCGCGACGGTCGCCCGCTCGGCCCGGCGCACGATCGCCCGTGCCACGTCGATCGCCGCGCTCGCGGGGTTGGCGCCCGGCACGACGAAGGCGTCGGGGAGGGGCCTGAGCTCGACCAGGTGGTCGATCCGGTGCTCGAGCCGCTCGACCATCTCCTCGGTGACCAGGGAGACGCCGGGCTCGAGCTTGCCCCGCTCGGACGGGTTCGCCGCGAGGTCGGCGCCGACCACGAACAGCTCCCGCTGCAGGGTCAGAAGGTCCAGGCGCATGTCCTCGTCGTCGGCGAGCGCCCGGGCCAGGCCGAGGGCCGCGACGGCCTCGTCGGTGGTCCCGTAGGCCTCGGTGACCAGGTCCGACTTCGGGACCCGGCCTCCGTAGAGGAGCCCGGTGGTCCCATCGTCGCCGGTCTTCGTGTAGATGCGTGGCATCGGGGGCTAGCATAGGCGGACGCGGCGCCGGCGCCCCGGCCGGCGTCAGGGACCCACGGGAAGGGAGCGACGCGCATGCCAGGCCGCTTCGGCTCCGTCGTTACCGCGATGGTGACGCCGTTCCGCGACGATCACGCCGTCGATCTGGACCGCGCCCAAGAGCTGGCGGGCTGGCTGGTCGAGCACGGCTCGGACGCGATCGTCGTGGCCGGCTCCACGGGGGAGTCCCCGACCCTCACGCATCGCGAGAAGGCCGAGCTATTCCGGGTGGTTGGCGAGTCGATCCGGGGGCGCGGCAAGCTGATCTGCGGCACCGGCACGTACTCGACCGCCGAGACCCTCGAGCTCACGCAGGCCGCCGAGGACGCCGGGGCCGACGGCTTGCTCGTCGTGACGCCGTACTACAACAAGCCGCCGCAACGCGGGCTCGTCGCGCACTTCGAGCGGGTCGCGGATGCGACCGACCTGCCGATGATCCTCTACAACATCCCGGGGCGTACCGCGACCCGGATCGAGCACGAGACGCTCCTGCAGGTCGCGGAACGCCCGAACATCGTCGCCGTGAAGGACTCGACCGGCGACTTCCAGGCGATCTCGCGGCTGATCGCGGAGGCGCCCGACGGCTTCGAGGTCTACTCCGGCGACGACTGGGCGACGTTCGGGTACCTCTGCCTCGGGGCGGTCGGCGTGATCAGCGTCGCGAGCCACCTGGTGGGGCCGCAGATCCGCCAGATGATCGAGCTGATCGAGACCGGCGACATCCCTGCGGCTCGCAAGCGCCACGAGGAGCTGTCCCCGCTGTTCAACGCCCTGTTCGTCACCTCGAACCCGATCCCTCTGAAGGCGGCGCTGGAGATGGTCGGCCGCGGGTGCGGCGAGCCTCGCCTCCCGCTGGTCCCGGCCACCGCCGAGGAGCGCGAGCGGGTCCGCCGAGCACTGGAGGACGCCGGTCTCCTTGCCTGATACCCGCGAGGCCGCGTGCCGCGTCGTCTTCCTGGGCGGCGTCGGCGAGGTCGGGCGCAACATGGCCTGCCTCGAGCTGGACGGCCGTCTGCTCGTGATCGACGTGGGCCTGTCGTTCCCGTCGGCGGAGATGCTGGGGATCGACCTCGTGCTCCCCGACATGCAGTACATCCGCGAGCGTGCCGACGACGTCGAGGCCGTCGTGCTCACCCACGGCCACGAGGATCACGTCGGTGCCCTGCCGTACCTGCTCAAGGACCTCGGACGGCCGGTCCCGGTGATCGGGACCTCGTTCACGCTGGAGCTGCTCGGGAACAAGCTCGAGGAGCACCAGGTGACGTCGCTGGTGGATCTGACGCTCGCGATCCCGGGCGAGGGGCTCACCGTCGGGCCGTTCTCGATGCGGTTCCTCCACGTGACGCACTCGATCCCCGACGGCATGGCGGTGGCGATCGACACCCCGTTCGGTACCGTCCTGCACACGGGGGACTTCAAGATCGACCAGACTCCGATCGACGGGCTCCCGACCGACCTCCACGGGTTCGCCGAAGAGGCGGGCCGAGGGGTCCACCTGCTCCTGTCGGACTCGACGAACGCCGAGGAGCCGGGGCATACCGCGAGCGAGCGCTCCGTGGGGCCCGTGCTCCGCGACATCGTCGAGCGGGCCCCGGCGATCGTGGTCGTGGCCTGCTTCTCGAGCCACATCCACCGGATCCAGCAGGTGATCGACGCGGCGATCGCGAACCGCCGTGTCGTCGCGTTCCTCGGCCGGTCGATGCAGAACAGCGTCGGGGTCGCCCGGCGGCTGGGGATCCTCCGGCTCGACGATCGCGACGTGATCGACATCGCGGAGGTCCCGACCGTGGGCCCGCAGAACGTCGTGATCATCTGCACCGGGTCGCAGGGCGAGCCGTACAGCGCCCTCAGCCTGATGGCAGCGCGCGAGCACAAGTGGGTGAAGCTCGCCGACCCCGACACGGTCGTCCTGTCGTCGAGCCTGATCCCCGGGAACGAGCCGGCGATCCACCGGGTCGTGGACGCCCTCTACCGCAGCGGCGCCGACGTCTATCACGTGCCCGCGGACCAGGTGCACGCGAGTGGCCACGCCGCCCAGGAGGAGCTCCGCCTGCTGCTGTCCCTGGTTCGGCCACGTTGGTTCATCCCGGTCCACGGGGAACGCCGGCACCTACAGCACCACGCGCGGATCGCCGAGGAGATCGGCATCCCGCGCGACCGGATCTTGATCTGCGAGGACGGCGACGTCGTCGAGATCGACGACCAGGTCCGCAAGGGGGAGCGGGTCCAGGCGGGGATGACGTTCGTCGACGGTCTCGGGATCGGCGACGTGGGGGGCGAGGTCCTTCGCGACCGACGCAAGCTCGCCGGCGACGGCGTGGTCGTGGTGGTCGCGACCGTCGACGCCCAGACCGGCGCCCTGGTCGGGCGTCCCGACATCGTGAACCGGGGGTTCGTCCACGAGGCGACCTCCGCGGACATCCTGGAGGAGGCCCGTGAGCGCGTGACCGCCGCGCTCGCCGAGACGGCCAGCTCCGAGGTGACCGACCCGTCGCTGCTGCAGCAGGAGATCCGCCGGGTCCTCAAGCGCTACTTCTTCGAGGTCACCCAGCGCAAGCCGGTGATCCTGCCGGTGATCATGGAGGCCTGAGGGACCGGCCTCACCAGGCTGCTTGCAGCCTCGGCTCCAGGCGTCAGACTAGGGGTCCTATGGCGACGAAAACTTCCCCGTCGCGGCGTTCCGCGTCGCGTCCTTCCGGCCGTTCGAAGTCCTCATCGTCCAAGAAGCCGAAGCCGGCGCCACCGAAGACCCCCGTGCGGCAGATCCTGTCGCCGTGGGCCCGCGACGCGATCGGCATCGGGCTCGTCGTGCTCGCGCTCCTGGCCGTGCTCGGCGTCTGGTTCGACGCCGCCGGCGCGCTCGGGGGCTGGCTCGACGTGGCTCCTTCGCGGCGCGTTCGGGGTGGCCGCGGTGGCGTTCCCGGTGATCGGTGTGTGGTGGGGGGTGATCCTGCTCCGCGATACGGCGCGGGAGGACCGCGTGCGGATGTTCATCGGGTTCTCCGTGTTCGGGATGGGTGTCATGGGCATCCTGTCGCTCCTGGGCGGGAACCCCGCCCCCGGGGAGGGGTACGACGAGCTCGCGTGGGCCGGCGGGCTCTTCGGAGCCCTGATCGCCTCGCCCCTGTCCCAGGTCATCTCGGTGATCGGCGCCGCGATCGTGTGCCTGGGGCTCTCGGCGCTCGGCCTCCTCGTCTTCACCGGCACCCCGGTCGCGGTCGCGGTGCGCCGGATCCGCGACTTCTTCACCGCCGCCGACATCGAGGACGAGGAGATCGAGCCGGAGCCGGTGCTCACCCTCGAGGAGCCGGCGGCGAAGCCGAAGCGCGGCCGTCGCGTGCGCGAGGCGCTCGGGCTCGAGGAGATGCCGGCCGAGGACGCCCTCATCGCCCTCCCGGATGCCGAGCCCGAGATCGACGGCGAGCAGGATGCTCCGAAGAAGCGAGCCCGCGCGCCGAAGACCCGGACCGTCGAGACGGCGAGCGGCCCCTACCAGCTCCCCCCGCTCGACCTGCTCCGAGGGGCGCCGCCGTCGACGGCCGACACCCAGGACGAGGTCACGATGCAGGCAGCCCTCGAGCGCACGATGCGCACGTTCGGCGTGGACGCCAAGGTCTCGAACGCCCACCGAGGTCCGACGGTCACGATGTACGAGGTCGAGGTCGCGGCGGGGACGAAGGTGAACAAGGTCCTGTCGCTGTCGAGCGATATCGCCTACGCGCTGGCGACCCCTGACGTCCGGATCCAGGCGCCGATCCCGGGGAAGTCGGCGATCGGCGTCGAGGTCCCGAACAAGCACCGCGACTTCGTGATGCTCGGCGACATCTTGCGCTCGAAGGACGCGAGGGAGGCCACCCACCCGCTCGAGGTCGCGCTCGGCAAGGACGTCCACGGCCGATCCCGCATGGTGAACCTCGCGAGGATGCCTCACCTGCTGATCGCCGGGGCGACCGGCGCCGGCAAGTCGAGCCTCGTGAACTCGTTCATCACGTCGCTCCTGATGCGTGCGACCCCTGACGACGTCCGTCTCGTCCTGGTGGACCCGAAGCGCGTCGAGCTGAGCCATTTCGCGGAGGTGCCGCACCTGCTGAGCCCGGTGATCGTCCACCCGAAGCGTGCCGCCGAGGCGCTCCAGTGGATCGTGCGGGAGATGGAGAACCGCTACGAGCTGCTCGCGACCGTCGGCGTCCGCGACATCGACGGCTACGAGGAGGGCCTGAAGGCCGGGACGCTCCGGATCCCCCCGGGCCTGGAGCACCGGTACGAGCATATGTCCTTCATCGTGGTCGTGATCGACGAGCTCGCCGACCTGATGATGGTGGCCCCTCGCGACGTCGAGGACGCGATCTGTCGGATCGCCCAGATGGCCCGCGCGGTCGGGATCCACCTCGTCGTCGCCACCCAGCGTCCGAGCGTCGACGTGGTCACGGGGCTGATCAAGGCGAACATCCCGAGCCGTATCGCGCTGATGACCTCGAGTCAGGCAGACAGCCGCGTCGTGCTCGACATGAACGGCGCCGAGAAGCTCGTGGGGCACGGGGACATGCTCTTCGCCCCGTCGAACCTCTCGAAGCCGGTCCGCCTACAGGCCGCGTGGGTCACCGAGCAGGAGATCCAGGCGATCACGGATTTCATCCGGACCCAGCGCGAGGTCGTCTACGAGCACTCCGTCGAGGGACTGGGGCTCCCGCCCACAGAGAGCGAGGGCGGCGAGCACGGCCTCGATGGCGACGACGAACTGCTCGCGCAGGCGGCCGAGTTGGTCGTCCGGTCGCAGCTCGGCTCAACCTCGATGCTCCAGCGCAAGCTCAAGGTCGGGTTCGCCCGCGCCGGGCGGCTGATGGACCTGATGGAGGACAAGGGGATCGTCGGGCCCTCTCAGGGCTCGAAGGCGCGCGACGTGCTCGTCACCCCCGAGGAGTGGGAAGAGCGCCGGACCGCGTGAGCGGGGCTAGAGCGCGCCGACCCGGCGCGCGACCTGGAACAGCGTGTCCGCGTGCTGCTGCGGATCGATCATCACGTTGCCGACCGCGCCCACTTGGGTCTGCCACCAGCGGTAGACCTCCTCGTGGCTCCAGCCGCGGGCGATCGCGCTCTTGAGGCTCCGAGCCATCTCAGATCCCTGCCAGATCGCCTCCGGCGCCACGAGGAAGCCACCGCGCCTTCCGTCGATCGAGAGCCAGAAGGCGCCGACCAGGCCCCAGCGCGCGTCGTCGCGTGACCCCGAGACGAGCAGGAACCGGACGGGTCCCTCGGCAAGGGCGTCGGGCGCGACGACCGGCTCGCGCAGAGCCGACAACGGTGAATCGTGTTCCGTGCTGATGCCCATGTCCTCCGCCTCCATCGACGCCCCCTCCCGCTACGGACTCTAGTCACCCACCCGTGGGACACCAGCGGCCAGAGGGCTACTTCGCGCGGCCGATACGCGGCCCTCGGACCTAGGACCTGCGCCGGATCGGGGAGACCCGCAGACGCGCGACGACCTCGCCGTCTTCCATCTCGCCCGTCTCGAGGAAGCCGGACGAGGCGTAGAGGGCCTTGGCGACCTCGTTGTCGGGTGCGTACGACAACGCGATCTCCCGACACGAGGGCTTCGCCCGCAACGCGCCGATCAGGGCCGTGAGGGCGGCTCGACCGTAGCCCTTGCCCTGCTCCTTCCGGTCGATCACGAACCCGCCGATCCAGTAGCTGCCGTCGGCGGGGTCGCGCGCCCACATGACGAAGCCCACGATCCGGCCGTCGGCACGGATCGTGAGCGGCTGCCACTCGCCGCTCAACAGGCAATAGGCCAGGTAGCGGGGCACCTCGACGACCCATCGTGACTGAGCCGGTCGTGCGCGCACCGACCACAGCTCCCGTCGGTCGGCGGCGTCGACCTCGTGGAGCGTCACGGGCCCGGCGGCGCCGACCACGGGAGGCGCGTGTTCGTGCAGGCGGACGAAGCCGAGGTGGTCGCGCCAGGCGCCGTCGAGGAACAGGTATCGGGGGGAGTGGGACTCCAGCCGGAACCCGAGGGAGCGCAGCAACTCGCTCGACGCGACGTTCTCTGGTCGGACGTTGGCCTGCACCCTGTGCAACCCGAGCTCGTCGAAGGCGTGGCGGACGGCCAACTCGACGCCCTCGCGCAGGTAGCCCTTCCTCGCGTGCGGCGTGAACGCGAAGTAGCCCATGAACGCGTTCTGGAAGGCCCCCCTGACGATCGGGGAGAGGTTCACGACCCCGACCAGCGCATCGTCGTCGATCCGGATCACGCCGAGGGGCATGCGCGACGGATCGGGCTCGACGTACCGGTCGTACGTCTCGGGGGTGTCGGGCGGCGCCACCCACGGATGGTGCAAGCGCCGGCTCCGACGGACGGCCGCGAGGAATGTCTCGCGGTCGGCGAGCGCGAGCGGTCGCAGGTACACACGTGGTGGGGTCGAGGACATCGGCGCTACGGCGCGTCGTGCTCGGCGAACCGGGCGCGGGCCTCGGCGATCACGCGCTCGGCGGACGCGCGCGGCTCGAAGCCTTCCGTCGAGACCTTGTGTCCCTCCAGGTCCTTGTACACCTGGAAGAAGTGCTCGATCTCGTTGAGGAGCGTCAGGGGGATCCCGCGAGATCGGCGATGTGTCCCCAGACGGGGTCGCGCGGCGGGACGCAGAGGATCTTCTCGTCCTCACCCTTCTCGTCGATCATCCGGAACAGGCCGATCGGACGCGCCCCGATGTGACACCCCGGGAACGTCGGCTCGCCGACGAACACGAGGGCGTCGAGCGGATCGCCGTCGCCGCCGAGCGTTCCGTCGATGAACCCGTAGTCGGCTGGGTACTGCATCGACGTGAAGAGCATCCGGTCGAGCCAGATCTCCCGTGTCTCATGGTCCATCTCGTACTTGTTGCGCGATCCCTTCGGGATCTCGACGACGATCGTGAGCAGGTCGGCCGGCATGGCCCGAGTCTAGCCGGGGAGGGCGCAGTACCATCGAGCCCACCATGGCCGGGACGGTGCGCCCCACCTCGATCGGGGTCGGGTCGGCGTTGCGACGTGCCCGCGAGATCCGCGGGATCACGATCGACCACGCCGTCCGCGACACCAGACTCTTTGCCGAGCAGATCCGGGCGCTCGAGGAGGAGGACTTCGAGGTGTTCGACGGCGAGGTCTACGTGCGGGCGACCCTGCGCACCTACGCTCAGTACCTGGGCCTCGATACGGACAAGGTCGTGGGCGCCTACACGCGCCACGCCGATGACCGGCCGCCTCCCCCGCCGCCGGGGAAGCTGGGGCGCGTCGAACGGGCGATCGCGGCCACGCGGGTTCGGGACAACCAGCGATTCCTCCTGATCGCCGCGGCGGTGGTGCTGGTCGCCCTCGTCGCGATTGGGCTCGTCTCGCGCCGGGGGGCTCCACCGCCCGCCGCGATCGAGACGCCGACGCCGTCGGTCGCGCTCGAGGCATCGACCGCACCGGGGATCGAGGTGGCGCTCACGGCCACGGCCGAGGTCACCGCCTCGGCGATCGCCGACGGTGAGCCGCTCGGGGAGGTGTCGCTGCGCCCCGGTGAGGTGATCTCCTACTCCGCGCAGCAGGAACTGGTCGTCGAGGTCAGCGACGGTGGCCTCGTGAGCCTCTCGGTGGCTGGGGAGGACCTGGGGACCCCCGGGGTGTTCGGGCAGCCGTGGAGCGACACCTTCGCGCCCCACGACGCGGCACCGTCGCCGAGCGCGTGAGGACGGGGGCGCGGACGCGATGAGGGCCGAGATCGTCGCGGTGGGCACGGAGCTGCTGCTCGGCCAGATCGCGAACACGAACGCGCGATGGATGTCGGAGCGCCTGGCCGCGATCGGGGTCGACGTGCTCCACCACCGGGTCGTCGGCGACAACCTCGAGCGGATCGTCGGAACCCTCCAGGACGCGTCGGCGCGCGCGGACGTCGTGCTCGTGTGCGGCGGGCTCGGGCCCACCCAGGACGACCTCACCCGCGACGCGATCGCGGCGATGCTCGGGGCCGTCCTCGTGCATCACGACGAGATCGAGGCGATGCTCCGCGAGCGGTTCGCAGGCTTCTCCTCCGCCCCGATGCCGGAGTCGAACCTGCGCCAGGCTCAGGTTCCTGAGGGCGTCCGCTGGATCGTGCCGGAACGCGGCACCGCCCCCGGACTGATCGTGGAGCTGGGGGAGGGACGTCGGCTCTACGCGGTCCCCGGGGTCCCTCGCGAGATGGTCGAGATGATGGAGGGCACGATCCTGCCCGAGCTGACGACGCTCGCGGGTGGAGGCACGATCGCGTCGCGGGTGCTGCGTCTCACGGGGGTGGGTGAGTCGGCGGTGGCGGAGCTGCTCGGCGACCTGTTCGATGCGTCGGAGAACCCGACGGTCGCGTTCCTCGCGAGCGCCGGGGAGGTCAAGGTCCGGCTGACCGCCAAGGCGTCCTCGCCGGAGGCGGCCGGGCGGCTGCTCGCGCCGCTCGTCGACGAGGTCCGCGGGCGGCTCGGGGACGCCGTCTTCTCCGACCGCGACGAGTCGCTCGAGGAGACCGTCCTGTCCCTCCTGCGGGCGAAGGAGCTCACGATCGCCTGCGCCGAGTCCCTGACGGGGGGCAGCGTTAGCGCCCGCCTCTCGGCGCCCGCGGGGGCCTCGCGATCGTTCCGCGGCGCCGCCGTCGTCTACCTCGAGGAGGTGAAGCGCGATGTCCTCGGTGTCCGCCAGGAGACGCTGGACGGCCCAGGGGTCGTGAGCGAGGCGTGTGCACGGGAGATGGCGGCAGGAGCTCGACGTCTCTTCGGTGCGGACGTCGCCATCTCGCTCACCGGGGCCGCCGGGCCGGAGCCGCACGGCGGACAGCCCCCCGGCACGGTCTGGATCGCGCTCGACGCCGGTGGGTTCACGCACGCACGTGGGTTCCGGATCCGCGGCGAGCGCGATCGTGTGATCCGGTGGGCGCAGCAGGCGTCGCTCGATCTCGTCCGCCGCTACCTGGAGGGTCGCCCTCTACCGGTGTCGGACACCACGATCTGAGGGTCGGCGACCGATGGCGCGAGACCGTTCGAACCGGCCCCAGGCGAAGGCGCTGCGGTTGTTCGTCGCGGTCGAGGTGCCGGACGACGCGAAGACCGCGGCCGCCGAGGCCGTCGCGGAGCTTCGGGCGCGGTTCCCGAAGGCCCGCTGGGCGCGCCCCGAGAACCAGCACGTCACCCTGAAGTTCCTGGGGCAGACCTGGCCGCGGCTCGAGGCCTGGGTCCGCGAGCGCGTCGGGGAAGCGGCCGCCGGCGTCGCGCCGTTCGAGGTCCGTCTGGAAGGGCTCGGGGCGTTCCGCTCTTCAGGACAGGCCCGGGTGGTGTGGGTCGGGCTCCGCGACGAACCTCCCGGGGCGCTCGCGGACCTCGCGGCCGCGGTCGATCGCTCGCTCGTGGCCGAGTTCGCGCCCGAACGGCGCGGGTTCTCGGCGCACCTGACGCTCGCACGCAGCGACCCGCCGCTCGCGCTACAGGCCGCGGACCTCGAGCGGTCCGTGCGGCCCGTCGCATGGGAGGTCGACCGCGTCGTGCTGTTCCGCAGCCACCTGCAACGTCCTGCCCCCCGGTACGAGGTCCTCCAGGAGTTCCCGCTCGGGCCGCACGCCTGAGCTCGGGCCCGGGTACGATGCTCGCCCACCGGAAGGAGGCCAGCAGCGTGACACCGACGGACATGGCGACCGAGACGATGTTCATCCGGCCCGACGGGCACGAGAAGGTCACCGGCACGGGCAGGTACACGGCCGATCTCACGCTCACCGGGATGGCCGTCGCGAAGTTCCGCTACGCGGACCACCCGCACGCGAAGATCCTCTCGGTCGACACGTCGAAGGCGAAGGCGCTCCCCGGGGTCGTCGCCGTGGTGACCCAGGCCGACCTGCCCGACGTCCGTTTCGGTGGGTTCGTTCAAGACCGGACGCTGTTCGCGAAGGACGTCGTCCGGTTCGAAGGAGAGATCGTCGCCGGGGTCGCGGCGCTCACCGAGGAGATCGCGACCGAAGCCGCTCGCCTGATCGAGGTCGAGTACGAGCCGCTCCCTGTGCTCAGCGACTTCGTCGCGGCGATGGAGCCCGACGCGCCGCTGATCCATCCCGATCTGGCCTCCTACGGGATGGACGAGAACATCGTGGCCTCCGGCAACACGATGGCGTACCACACGATCGTGAAGGGCGACGCCGACGCCGCGATGGCCGGCGCCGACGTCGTCGTGAAGGGCCGGTACGTCTCCGACGCGTCCCAGGGGGTGCCGATCGAGCCTCGCGCGGTGGTCGCCCAGTGGCAGGGCGACGAGGTGACGATCTGGTCGTCCACCCAGGTCCCCTACGCGGCCCGGGCTGGCGTCGCAGAGACCCTGGGGATCTCGGAAGCGAACGTTCGCGTTATCGTGCCCCTGCTCGGCGGTGGCTTCGGCGCGAAGTGCGACCTCCACTTCGAGGCGCAGGTCGCGGCGCTCGCGCGTGCGGCCAAACGACCGGTCAAGCTCGTGTTCAGCCGTCGCGAGGAGTTCGTCGCGATCGCCCAGCGGCGCGAGGGCATCGCGATGGAGTTCGAGACCGGTGTGACGCGCGACGGCCGCCTCGTGGCCCGCAAGGCGAGGCTGATCCTCGACAAGGGCGCGTACTGCGGCGAGGGTGGCTTCCTGGGACAGATGGCGGCGATGCACGCGTGTGGTCCGTACAGGATCGACGCGATCGCGGTCGAGGCGCACCTGAACTACACGAACAACCAGCCGTCGGGCTCCGTTCGCGCCCCGACGGCGCCACAGGTCTGCTGGGGTCTCGAGCAGCACATGGACGAGATCGCCCGCGCGATCGACATGGACCCCGTCGAGCTGCGCCGCCGCACCCTGATCGAGGAGGGGGCAGAGGGGCCGACCCGCCAGGTGTTCGAGGCGCTGGGGGTGAAGCAGACCCTCGAGCGAGCCGTCGAGATGATCGGCTACGACCGCGACCTGCCCGACGACGAGGCGATCGGCGTGGCGGTCGGGTGGTGGCCCAGCATGGCGGCGCCCTCGGGAGCCTACGTCCACATCAACGGCGACGGTTCCGGCACGATCGTCACCGGCGCGCAGGAGAACGGCAGCGGCGCGGTGATGGCGATGCCGATGTTCGTGGCCGAGGAGCTGGGCATGAAGCCCGAGGACTTCACGATCCTCTACCAGGACACCGCGGCCGCGAACTGGGACATGGGGTCGTGCGGGTCGCAGACGACCTTCAACAGCGGCCGGGCGATCCTGGCGGCGGCCGCCGACGTCCGCGAGCAGATCCTCGACGCGGCGGCCTCCGAGCTCGAGGCCGACCGGGAGGACCTGGAGCTCGTGGACGGCTCGGTGCGGGTCAAGGGTTCCCCGGACCGGTCGGCGACGATCGCCGACCTCGCGGCCAGTGCCACGATCCACGGCAAGGGCTCCGGCGAGGTCCCTGAGGCACCCGCCGGTGACACCGGTGGGTGCGTGGGTCGGATCGGCAACGAGACCTTCCTGGCTCCGCAGCTGATCACCCACGCGGCGCACGTGAAGGTCGATCGGGACACCGGCGTCGTGCGGGTGCTGAGGGTCGCGGCCGCGCATGACTCGGGGATCATCTTGAACCGCAAGGGGGCCGATGGGCAGGTCACCGGCGGTGTGGTGATGGGGGTGGGCCTCGCCCTCTCGGAGGGCACGCTGCTCGACGAGCAGGGTCGGCAGCGCAACGCAGGGCTGCTCGACTACAAGCTGGTCACCTGCTCGGACGCGCCGGAGATGGAGATCGACTGGATCCAGATCCCCACGAAGAACGCCGGTCCCCGCGGCTCGAAGGGGGTCGGTGAGCCGCCCCAGGTCCCCACGGCCGGGGCGATCGCGAACGCCATCTCGAAGGTGCTCGGCGACCAGGTGCGGCAGCTGCCGATGACGCCCGAACGTGTGTGGGAGACGGCGCAGGGGGTGCAGGCATGAGTCGATCCTTCGCCTCCGCCACCACGGTCGCCGAAGCGCTGGACGCGATCGGCGCGGGTGCGCGACCGATCGCCGGCGGGACCGATCTCGTGGTGGGATCACGTCAGGGCAAGGCTCCGCTCCCGGATGCGATCGTCGCGATCGATCGGATCGGCGAGCTCCACGGGATCGAGGCGATCGACCGGGGGCTGCATCTCGGCGCGCTGGTGACCCACGCGGATCTCGTCGCGAGCGACGAGATCCGCTCCCGCTTCACGGCGATCGCCGACGCGTCGGCGATCGTCGGCTCCCATGCCACGCGGGCCAACGGGACCATCGGCGGCAACGTCATGAACGGCTCTCCGGCGATGGACACCGGGGGCCCATTGCTGTGTCTGGGGGCGACAGCCTCCCTGGCCTCGACCGGCGGCGTTCGGTCGCTGCCGTTGGACGAGCTGTGGGTGGGCCCCGGAGCCACGAGCGCGCAGCCAGACGAGCTCCTGCTGGGCGTCGACCTCCCGGCGCCTGCATCGAGCACCGGGTCAGCCTACGTTCGGCTGGAGTACCGGCGTCACATGGAGATCGCCGTCGTGGGCGTGACCGCCGTCGTGACCCTGGACGGCGGATCGGTGACCGACGCGAGGATCGCGATCACGGCCCTCGCCCCGACGATCCGCCGGGTCGACGAGGCCGAGCGGGCGCTCGTCGGGACCGACGGCGGAGACGACGCGGTCGCCGCCGCCGCCCGGGCGACCGCTGCCGGGTCGACCCCGATCAGCGACGTCCGCGGCTCAGCCGTGTACCGCGCCGCGATGGCCGAGGTCATCGCCCGTCGGGCGATCACTGCTGCGATAGCCCGCGCCCGGGGTGAGGAGATCCCCGTCCCTGCGAGCCACGCGCTGTTCGGCGCTTGAGGAGAAGGCACATGAAGGTCCAGGCCACCTTGACCGTGAACGGCACCGCCTACCCGGTGGAGCTCGACCCGCATACGAGCCTGCTCACGGCCGTGCGCACCCAGGTCGGTCTCACCGGCGCGAAGGAGGGGTGCGACGACTCCGAATGCGGCGCCTGCATGATGCTGCTCGACGGTGCGCCGGTGAACTCCTGTTCCTACCTGGCCCTGCAGGCCGAGGGCAAACAGGTGACGACGGTGGAAGGGCTCAGTCCGGGCGACGAGCTTGGGGCGCTCCAGCGGGCCTTCCTCGAGTTCGGAGGGGTGCAATGCGGCTTCTGCACGCCGGGGATGCTCGTGTCGGCCACCGCGCTGCTGCGCGGCAACCCTGACCCCTCCGACGAGGAGATCCGGCTGGGTCTGTCGGGGAACCTGTGCCGGTGCACCGGCTACGAGGGCATCGTGGAGGCGGTGCGCGCCACGGCCGTCGGTGACGTTCCGCCGTTGCCCGAACCACCGGTCCACACGGAGCATCCGCACCCGCACCACGCCGGCTGAGGTCCGCGTCCGTCGGTGCTTGTGCTCGAACACTTGTTCGGGTAGCCTTCCCCCACGCTCGACGGGATAACATCCGTGTGATTCATGTCAGACCCTGTGGCTAGCCTGCGCCCCGTCAGACAGGTGCGCCCACCCGGTCCCCTCGGGGATGGGCCAGGTCGGAAGGAGGACCGCGTGGACCGCGACAAGATGCTGGAGGTCACCCTCCAACAGATCGAGAAGCAGCACGGCAAGGGTGCGGTGATGAAGCTGGGCGAGCACCCGATGAACGCGGGTCTCACCACGATCCCGACGGGGTCGCTGGCCCTCGACATCGCGCTCGGCGTGGGGGGTATCCCGCGCGGCCGAGTGGTCGAGGTGTTCGGCCCCGAGGGCTCGGGCAAGACCACGGTCTGCCTCCACGTGATCGCAGAGGCGCAGCGCCTCGGAGGGATCGCCGCGTTCATCGACGCCGAGCATGCGCTCGACCCGACGTACGCCCGGGAGCTGGGCGTCAACATCGACGAGCTGCTCGTGTCCCAGCCCGACAGCGGCGAGCAGGCGCTCGAGATCGCCGACATGCTGGTCCGTTCGGCCGCCATGTCGATCGTGGTGATCGACTCGGTGGCCGCGCTCGTTCCTCGCGCCGAGATCGAGGGAGAGATGGGCGACACCCACGTCGGGCTCCAGGCCCGCCTCATGTCGCAGGCCATGCGGAAGCTGTCGGGCTCGCTGTCGAAGTTCGATACGACGGCGATCTTCATCAACCAGCTCCGCGAGAAGATCGGCGTGATGTTCGGCAGCCCGGAGACCACCCCGGGCGGCCGTGCGCTGAAGTTCTACTCGTCGGTCCGCCTCGACGTCCGCAAGATCGAGAACCTCAAGGACGGTCAGGAGGTCGTGGGCTCCCGCACGCGGGTGAAGGTGGTGAAGAACAAGGTCGCCCCGCCGTTCCGTCAGGCGGAGTTCGACATCATGTACGGCAAGGGCATCTCGAAGGAGGGCTCCCTGCTCGACGTGGGTGTCGACCTCGAGATGATCAAGAAGTCGGGCGCCTGGTTCACCTACGAGGGGGAGCAGCTGGGGCAGGGACGCGAGAACGCCCGCGCATTCCTCGCCGAGCACACCGACATGCGCGACGAGATCGAGCGGAAGGTCCGTGACGCCGTCGGTCTCAACGGCTTCTCCGACGAGGACGACGAGCCCATCGAGATCGTTCCCGATCTCGCGCTCGACGAGGAGCCGGTGTCGGCGAAGGCGTCGAAGGGCGGTTGAGGGTCGCGTGACCGCAGGCTCAGGCCCCCGCGGGAGGTCGACCAAGGATTGCCACGAGCGCGCGCTCGGGCTCCTCGCGGTGAGGCAACGCAGCCGCCGGGAGCTCGAGCGCCGGCTCCTGCGGGCCGGGTTCGAGGCCGACGAGGTCGGGGACGAGCTGGAGCGGCTCGAGAGGGTCGGCCTCATCGACGACGAGGCGTTCGCTCGCGCGCTCGCGGAGCATGCGGTGGGTCGACGCAAGGAGGCCCGCAGGGTGGTCGCGGGTCGCCTCGCGGCTGCGGGGGTGGCGCCCGACACGGCAGCCGGCGTGCTCGAGACCATCGCGATCGACGAGGAGACGCAGGCGAACGAGCTCGCGCTCGAGCGCGCTTCCCGCCTCGCGGGGCTTCCGGCTGAGAAGGCGTTCGAGCGGCTCGCGGGGCTGCTGATGAGGCGTGGGTACGCCCCGGAGGTCGCGCGGCGCTCAGCGCGCAGAGCGCTTGCGCTGGAATCGGATGAGGACTGAGTCTTGCCTCGCGGGTGTCCCCGCCGTATCGTGGCGGGACAGACGATACCCATGAGAGGCAACCCTACGGACACCGCCCGTTCACCTGAGACCAGCCACATGAGCGACCGGACCCCGAATCGACCGGACTCCCCGAAGGAGCGAGGTACCCCCTAGGCGAGCGCACGCGCGTTCGCATCCGCTCAGGCTGCTGCAGGAACGGCGAACCCTCGGGTTCCTCTCCTTGACGAGAGGGAGGAACCATGACTCCGGTCATCGTCGGCGTCGTCGCCCTGATCGTGGGCGTCGGGGCCGGGTTCCTGATCCGCGCATCCATGTCCCGATCCGGGGCCCGTACGATCGAGGCACAGGCACATCTGGCTCTCACGAACGCCCAGCACGACGCCGACCAGATCCGTCGTCAGGCCGAGCAGGTCATGGTCCAAGCCGAGCAGGACTCGGCGCAGACGCTGCGTCGGTCCCTCGAAGAGGCGAAGGCAGACGCGGCGCAGATCCGGCGCGAGGCCGAGGAGGACGTCAAGGCGCGCCGGGAGGAGATCGCACGCCTCGAGCGTCGGATCAGCGACGCGGAGGACGAGATCCGCTCGAGGACCCAGCGGCTCGACGCACGAGCCGAGGAGCTCCAGGAGCGCGACGAACGGCTCGCCGAGGTGCGCTCCCGGCTCGAGAAGGCTGCCGAGCAGCACCGCGCCCAGCTCGAACGGGTCGCGGGTATGACGTCGAGCGAAGCGCGTGAGGCGCTCGTCGGGGAGGTCGTCGACGACGCGAAGCGCTCCGCGATGACGCAGGTCCGCGAGATCGAGCAGCGTGCCCGCGAGGAAGGCGAGGAGCGGGCGCGCAAGATCCTGACGGTCGCGATCCAACGCGTGGCGTCCGAGCAGACCGCGGAGTCCACTGTGGCGGTGTTCACCCTCCCCAGCGAGGACATGAAGGGGCGCATCATCGGCCGCGAGGGCCGCAACATCCGCGCCTTCGAAGCGGCGACCGGGGTCAACATCATCATCGACGACACGCCCGAGGCGGTCGTGCTGAGTTCCTTCGACCCGGTCCGGCGCGAAGCCGCGCGTTTGACGCTCGAGAAGCTCGTCGCCGACGGGCGGATCCACCCGGCACGGATCGAGGAGGTGCACGAGCGCTCGCTCGCCGAGATCGACGAGCGGATCCGTCGGGCCGGCGAGGATGCCGTCGCGGAGGTCGGCATCACCGACGTCCACCCCGAGATGGTGAAGCTGCTCGGTCGGCTCCAGTTCCGGACGAGCTACGGACAGAACGTGCTCAAGCACCTGGTCGAATCCGCACACATCGCCTCGTCGCTCGCCGCAGAGCTGGGTGTCGACGCCGCGATCGCGAAGCGAGGTGCCTTCCTGCACGACATCGGCAAGGCGGTCACGCACGAGGTGGAGGGGTCGCACGCGATCATCGGAGCCGAGATCGCCCGACGGATGAAGGAGGACCCGGAGGTCGTCCACTGCATCGAGTCGCACCACGGCGAGGTCGAGCAGCGGACGATGCATGCGGTGCTCGCCCAGATCGCGGACTCGATCAGCGGCGGTCGCCCCGGAGCGAGGCGTGAGTCGCTAGAGACCTACGTGAAGCGCCTCGAGCGGCTCGAGGAGATCTGCAACTCCTTCGACGGGGTCGAGAAGGTCTACGCGATGCAGGCCGGCCGTGAGGTCCGGGTGCTCGTGCAGCCGGAGGCGATCGACGACATCCAGGCGCAGGTGATCGCCCGCGACATCGCGAAGCAGGTCGAGGAGGAGCTCCAGTACCCGGGCCAGATCCGCATCACGGTCGTGCGGGAGACGCGAGCGACCGAGTACGCCAGGTGACGCTCAGGTGGCGGAGAGAAGCAGCCTGATCTTCGCGACCTGCTGTGGGACCTCGAGCGGGTCGCCGCCGACGGCATCCGCCAGGCCCGCGACCTCGCGGATCAGTCGATGGGCGGCGATCCGTGCGCGGAGCGAGGGGTCGAGGCCGCGGCGTTCCTCGTAGCCCTCGACGACGGCGCGCCCGAACGCCTCGCTCATGTGGAACACGGCGGCGAGGTCGAGGGCGACGTCGGCGATCAGCGCGTGCTCGAAGTCGAGCACGGCGACGATCCGTCCGGACGTCTCGTCGATCAGGAGATTGTCGTACCAGGGATCGCCGTGGCACAGGAGGGGGGCCGGTGGGTGGAGCGCCAGCACGGCCACGGCGTCGTCCCACCTGTACGAGAACCTCGTCGCCTCGTCGGCTGAAAGGGAGTCGGCCAGCGCCGAGCCGACGGCGGCTTCGAGCTCCGGCATGCGCTCGGCGGCGCTCCAGATCGGGACGCCTGCCGCGGTGGCGCGGCTGACGGGCGTGCCGTGGATGCTCGCCAGGAGATGGGCGAGGTCTCCGGCGATCGACGGCCAGGTCTCCTCGTCGCCGGGCGCGAGCGCTCGGCCGGGCAAGCGTGGGTACGCGAGCGCGCCGAACGGCAGACCCGGGGTGGGGTCTACGACGGTCAGGGGAGATGGCACCGCGGCGGGAAGACGTCCGCTCAAGACGGGCAGGAGACGGGCCTGGAGCACCTGCCGCCGGTGGCCCTCCTCGTCGCGGGGGAACCTGACGATCGTGCCTCCGAGCCGCACGACCAGTGTGGCGCGCGACCCGGTGAGGACGACGGGCTCCGCGCCGCGATCGGGGACCGGGAGGGCCGGGGCGACCGCGGCGATCATCTCGTCGAGATCTCGCGCTGGCTCCACGTCCGCATGCTGTCACGCGCGGGGTCGTCGCGCCAGGCGCCCGACCGTCCGCTAGCCTGGTCCCCCGATGGAGCCCAGGTACCTGATCCGCACCTTCGGGTGCCAGATGAACGAGCACGACTCCGAGCGCATCGGCGGGGTCTTGATGGCCGCCGGGATGACCGCGACCGACGACGTCGACGAGGCACGGGTCGTGGTGTTCAACACGTGCGCGATCCGCGAGAACGCGGACAACCGGTTGTACGGGAACCTCGGGCACCTCAAGCCCCTGAAGGACCGGAACCCGGACCTGCGGATCGTGGTCGCGGGGTGCCTCGCGCAGAAGGATCAGGGGCTGATCCAGTCGAAGGCGCCGTGGGTCGACGTGGTCGTCGGCACGCACGCGCTGCCGCACCTGCTCGACCTGCTGGATCGCTCCGCGACCGATGGCCCGCAGATGGACATCCGGGAGTACACCGAGACGTTCCCGAGCGCGCTGCCCGCCGTGCGACAGGACGACTTCCGCGCGTGGGTCTCGATCGCGACCGGGTGCGACAACGCCTGCTCGTTCTGCATCGTGCCGTTCGTCCGCGGCCCCCAGCGCTCCCGGGCGATCGGCGACGTGCTCGCCGAGGTCCAGGGCCTCGCCGCCCGCGGGGTGGTGGAGGTGACCCTGCTGGGTCAGAACGTGAACACCTACGGCCGCGACGTGACGGTCGAGGGGTCGGCTCGCCGGCCGTTGTTCGCGGACCTGCTCCGGATGGTCAACGAGGTCGACGGCCTGCGACGGATCCGGTTCACGTCGCCGCACCCACACGACTTCACGCCCGACGTGATCGACGCGATGGCGGACAGCGAGAAGGTGTGCGAGCACATCCACTTCCCGCTCCAGTCGGGCTCCGACGAGGTCCTGAAGGCCATGCAGCGCTCCTACCGGCGCGACCGGTATCTCGAGTGGCTCGAGGCGATCCGTGCGGCCGTCCCCGGCATCGCGGTGTCGACAGACGTCATCGTCGGCTTCCCCGGTGAGACCGAACGCGACTTCGCCGAGACGCTCGACCTGGTCGAGCAGGCCCGGTTCGACTCGGCGTTCATGTTCCAGTACTCGCCGCGCCCGGGGACCCGCGCGGCATCGATGGAGCACCAAGTGCCGAAGGAGGTCGTCCAGGATCGGTTCGACCGGCTCCTCGACCTCCAGGACCGGATCTCCCTCGAGCGGGGACGCGCGCAGGTGGGCACGACGGTGGAGGTCCTCGTCGAGGGCGCAGGGAAGAAGGGCGACTCCACGCAGTCGCGCACCCGAACGAACCGTATCGTGCACCTCGCGGAACCACTCGACCCCGGGACGTTCGCCTGGGCGAGGATCACCGACGCCGCGGCGCATCACCTGGCCGGCGTGGTCGCACCGACGGCTGAGGCCCTCGCGGTCTGATGCTCCGCGCCCTCGTCGGGCCGACCGCGAGCGGCAAGACGGAGGCGGGGATCGCCCTCGCCGAGCGCCTGGACCGCGAGATCGCCTCCGTCGACTCGATGCTCGTCTATCGCGGGATGGACGTGGGCACGGCCAAGCCCACCGCCGTCGACCGGGACCGCGTGGCGCACCATCTCCTGGACCTGGCCGCTCCGTCCGAGCGCTTCACGGTTGCCCGGTTCCAGGCGGCGGCCCACGAGCTGCTCGCGAGGGTGCCAGATCCGTTGCTCGTGGGCGGGAGCGGGCTCTACCTGCGAGCGGTCGTGGACGATCTCGTCTTCCCGCCGGAGGATCACGCGGTGCGACAGGCCTTGGAGACGGAGGCCGCGGCGGTCGGCGTCGCGCGGCTATTCGAGCGGCTCGCGGATCTCGACCCGGTGTCGGCCGGGAAGATCGAACCCGGTAACGTTCGCCGCGTGGTCCGGGCCCTCGAGGTGGCTGCGATCACGGGGTCGCGGTTCAGCACGTTCGCCCACGCGTGGGAGCGCTACGACCCGCAACGGATGCGTGGGGCCGGGATCCGGGTGGACCGGCCGATCCTCGCGATCCGCGTCGAGCGCCGGGTCCATGCGATGCTCGATGCCGGCTGGCTCGACGAGGTGCGTGGCCTGATCGACGCGGGCTTCGGCGACTGGCTGACGTCGACGCAGGCGATCGGGTACGCGGAGCTTGCCCGTCACCTCGACGGTAGGCTCTCGCTCGAGGAGGCCGTGGAGCTGACCGTCAAGCGCACGAAGGAGCTGGCCCGCCGCCAGATGGCGTGGTTCCGCCGCGATCCGAGGATCCGGTGGTTCGATGTCGGTGAGTCTGGCGCGATCGAGGCGGTCGATCGCGTCGCCGCCTACTTCGAGGGTGCCGATGCGTGAGCTCCGGGTGGTCAAGTACCAGGCCTCGGGCAACGACTTCCTGCTCGTCGACGGGGATGTCCCATCGCCCGGTGACGTCCGGGCCCTCTGCGACCGATGGCACGGGGTCGGTGCCGACGGCGTGATCGGCCTCGCTGGGGGCCACGGGTCGGCGCTCACGTTCACCCTGTCGAACGCGGACGGGACGTCGGCGCGAACGAGTGGGAACGGTCTTCGGTGCATAGGGGCGTTCGCCCACGAGCTCGGTCGTGTCGACGAGGCCGAGCTCGTCGTCGAGACCGCCGCGGGTCCGAAGCTGATCTCCCTCGACCTGGACGGGAACCGCGCCGTCGGCGCCACGGTCTCGATGGGTCCCCCCAACTTCACGAAGGCGGCCATCCCGATGCGCGGACCCGCGTGGGAGACGTTCCTGGAACAGCCGTTCGACATCGGAGGGGGTCTGATCCTCACCGCGAGCGCGGTCTCGATGGGGAACCCGCATCTCGTGCTCTTCACGACCGAGGACCCTGCGAGCTACCACCTGCACCACATCGGACCCGCGCTCGAACATCACGAGCTGTTCCCCGAGCGGACGAACGTCGAGCTGGCCCGGATCGCCGACGGCGTGATCGACGTGCGTGTGTGGGAGCGCGGGGTGGGGGAGACCCTCGCCTGCGGGACGGGTGCGTGCGCCGTCGCGGTCACCGCACGGGAGGCCGGGTGGGTCGGCCACGTGACGACGGTTCGGTTCCCCGGTGGACCGCTCCACGTGGAGCGTCGCGACGACGGCGAGGTCCTGCTCGGCGGCCCCGTGGCGAGGGTGTTCGAGGCCGTGGTGGACCTGGATGGACTCGTATGAGCGCGGCGCTGCCGGACCGGCTCGCCGAACGGACCCTGGCGCTCGTCGACCTGGCGTCGGAGAGCTACGACGAACAGGCGATCCTCGCCTCGATCCGCGAGGGTGCGCCGGACGCGTTCGATCTGGCCGACGACCGCGACTCCTGCCTGCTGTACCTGCCGCCGGAGCGGCGTCACGGCGCCTCCCTCGTCGTGTTCGCGGGGCACGTCGACACGGTGCCGATCGCGCGGAACGTGCCCGGCCGTCGTGAGGGCGGGGCGATCGTGGGACGGGGCGCGTCGGACATGAAGGCCGGCGTCGCCGTGATGCTCGAGGCGATGCAGGCGCTGGCTGCCGGCGCCGTGGCCACCGATCTCGACGTGGGGTTCCTGTTCTTCGGGCGCGAGGAGGTCTCGACCGACGACAGTGCGCTCCGGCCGCTGTTCGGGCGGGTCCCGAGCCTCGCGGAGACCGCGCTCGCCATCGTGATGGAGCCGACCGCCAATGCGCTCGAGGTCGGCTGCCTGGGGAACCTGAACGCCCGGGTGATCGCCCGCGGGGTCGCGGCGCACAGTGCGCGGCCGTGGCTGGGCGACAACGCGATCCATCACGCCATCGAGGCGCTCGCCTCGATCGCCGACCTGCCGATCCGCGACGTCGAGATCGACGGTCTCACCTACCGTGAGGTGGTGAACGTCACACGGATCGAGGGTGGAGTGGCGGCGAACGTGCTGCCCGACCACGTCGAGGCGACCGTGAACTTCCGCTACGCTCCCACGCTCTCGCCCGCGCAGGCCGAGACCCGGATCCGCGAGCTGCTCGGCCACCGCGCGGTCGAGGTCGCGATCACATCGAACGCTCGGCCGGGGCCGGTGACCGTGCGGAACCCCCTCGTCCAGCGCCTGACGCGTGCGGGGGACCTTCCGGTCCGCCCGAAGCAGGCATGGACGCCGGTCGCCGAGTTCGCCGAGGGAGGGATCGACGCGGTGAACTTCGGGCCGGGCGACCCGGCGTACGCGCACCGCGACGACGAGCGGGTCGAGCTCGACGCGCTCGTCCGCAGCTACCGGGTCGTGGAGGCGTTCCTCGGCGCAGGGGAGAGGGCGCCGTGACCCACCTGTCGCCCGGCATCCGCAGCGTCGAGCCCTATCCGTTCGAGGACCTCGACCGCCGCGTCAAGGCGGCGGTCGACGCGGGTCGCGAGGTGATCGACCTCGGCGTGGGAGATCCCCGCGAGGAGACCCCTGAGCTGATCCGGGATGCGCTCAAGGACGCGATCGGCCCCGTGTCGTCGTACCCGCGGGCTGCGGGGCTCCCCGAGCTGCGACACGCGATCGAGATCTGGATCGAGCGGCGCTTCGGGGTCCACGTCGATCCCGACCGTCAGATCCTGCCGATCCTGGGGTCGAAGGAGGTCGTGTTCTCCCTCGTCCAGGCGGTCCTCGACCCTGCGGCGGGCAAGGACCTCGTGCTCGTGACCGCGCCGGGCTACCCGATCCCCGAACGCGGGGCTCGGTACGCGGGGGGTGAGGTCCGGCGGCTCCCGCTCTCGTCCGACCGGGGGTTCCTGCCCGACCTGGACGCGGTCGACGACGCGACCTGGCGACGTGCTGCGATCCTGTGGCTCAACTATCCGAACAACCCCACCGGCGCGGTCGCCCCGCTCGCGTTCCTCGAGGAGGCCGCCGAGCGCTGCCGAGCCTACGATGTCCTCCTCGCGTCCGATGAGGCCTACAGCGAGCTGTGGTTCGCCGACGAGCCCCCGCCTGGTGCCCTCCAGATCCCCGGACGCGGACACCAGAACGTCCTCGCGATCAACACCTTGTCGAAACGCTCGTCGATGACGGGCTACCGCAGCGGCTTCGTCGCCGGCGACGAGACCCTGGTCACCGCGTTGAGGGCGCTTCGCCCGTCCGTCGGCGTGACGCCCCAGGAGTTCGTGCAACGCGCCTCGGTCGCCGCCTGGGGCGACGAGCTGCACGTGGAGGAGAACCGGGCGCGATACGCGGCCAAGCGGCGTGTGTTCCTCGACCTGTTCGGCCGTCACGGGGTACCCGTCGAGGGGAGCGAGGCGACCTTCTACCTGTGGGTGCGGGTCCCGAGGGAGCGCCCGTCACTCGCGTGGGCGCTCGACCTGCTCGATCGGGCCGGCGTCGTGGTGGCGCCGGGCTCGTTCTTCGGGTCGGAGGGGGAGGGCTACGTGCGGATGGCGATGGTGCCGTCACTGGAGGCGTGCGAGCGGGCCGCCGACGCCCTGGATGCGGTGCTGCGGGAGGACTTGGGATGACCGAGGTGGGGGAGCTGGCTGGGCGGATCGAGGCGTCGTGGGAGGCGGTCGCGGCCGATCCATCGGCCGCGATCGACACCGCGGCCGTCGAGGCGACGGTCGACCTGCTCGACCGGGGCGAGGTCCGCGTGGCTGAACCCGACGGCGACGGGTGGCGCGTGAACGCGTGGGCGAAGGAGGCGGTGTTGCTCTACTTCCGGGTCCGAGGGCTCGAGACGAGCGAGGCCGGACCCTTCGAGTACCACGACCGCCTCCCGCTCAAGCACGGGTACCGCGAGCTGGGTGTGCGGGTCGTCCCGCCGGCGACGGCGCGCTACGGGGCCCACCTGGAGCCCGGGGTCGTCCTGATGCCGAGCTACGTGAACATCGGCGCGTGGGTCGGCCGCGGCACGATGGTCGACACGTGGGCCACGGTGGGGTCGTGCGCGCAGATCGGCGCCGACGTGCACCTGGCGGGCGGCGTCGGGATCGGAGGGGTCCTCGAGCCGCTCCAGGCCGCACCGGTGATCGTCGAGGATGGCGCCTTCATCGGGTCGCGCTGCATCGTCGTCGAGGGCGTGCGCGTCGGCCGTGAGGCGGTGCTCGGCGCGGGCGTGGTGCTCACCGGGAACACCCCGGTGATCGACGTGACAGGTGCCGAGGCCCTGGAGCATCGCGGACTGGTCCCCCCGCGGGCGATCGTGATCCCCGGGAACCGCCCCCGTGAGTTCGACGCCGGGCATTTCGGCCTGCCGTGCGGCCTGATCATCGGGTACCGCAGCGAGGCGACCGAGTCGAAGGTGCAGCTGAACGACCTGCTCCGCGATTTCGGCTCCTCGATGGGTTGAGGCGATGCCAGAACTCCGACCCTCGTCGACCGATCCGCTCGACAGGATCCTCGAGTCGCCGATCGCCGCCACGTGGCGCTCGATCGCGCACGAGAAGGCGATCCTCGTCGGGATCGGCCCGGGGATCGCAGAGGACGACCTCGACGAGTTGGCTGCCCTCGCCGACTCGGCCGGGGCGGAGTCCGTCGGGCGGGTCGTCCAGAGCCGATCCGAGCCCGACCCCCAGTACTGGATCGGGAAGGGCAAGGTCGAGGAGCTCCATCGACTGCTCCACACGACGGGCGCAGGCCTCGTGATCCTCGACGAGGAGCTGACACCCGGCCATCTCCGGTCGCTGGAAGCCCGGCTGAAGGTCAAGGTGATCGACCGGACCGCTCTGATCCTCGACATCTTCGCGTTGCACGCCCAGAGCCGTGAAGGGAAGGCCCAGGTCGAGCTCGCACAGCTCAGCTACCTCCTCCCGCGCCTGCGCGGATGGGGCGAGGCGCTCAGCCGATCCGGGGGCGGGATCGGGACCCGGTTCGGCGGTGGGGAGACGAAGCTCGAGGTCGACCGTCAGCACATCCGCCGCCGGATCTCGAAGCTCCGTCGGGACCTGAAGCAGCTCGCGAAGACCCGTGACGTGAAGCGCGCGCGGCGGCTCGACTCGGACATCCCGCAGGTCGCGATCGCCGGCTACACGAATGCCGGGAAATCGACCCTGATGCGCCGGATGACCGGCGCGGACGTGATCGTGGCCGACCAGCTGTTCGCGACGCTCGACCCGACGACCCGCAAGCTCGATCTTCCAGGCGGCCGCAAGGCGACGATCGCCGACACGGTCGGGTTCGTCCAGAAGCTGCCGCACGACCTGATCGAAGCCTTCCGCTCAACGCTGGAGGAGGTCGCGCTGTCGGACCTGGTCGTGCACATCGCCGACGCCGCGTCGCCGAAGGTCGACGAGCAGATCGAGGCGGTCCGTCGCGTGCTCGAGGAGATCGGAGCGGGCCACCTTCCCGAGATCTTGGCGCTCAACAAGGTCGATCGGCTGAGTGGGAGCGAACGGGTCCGGCTGGCGAGGCGGTTCCCCGGATCGGTCCCCGTATCGGCGTTGACAGGAGAGGGCCTCCGAGGGCTCCTGACCGCGATCGAGGAGGCGTTGCCACGCCCCCCCGTCGACATCGAGGTCCTGATCCCGTGGGCTCGCGGGGATCTGGTCGCGATGCTCTACCGCGATGCCGAGGTCCTGGAGGCCGTCGCCGAGCCCGAGGGGACCCGCGTGCGTGCCCGCGTCGGGCTGCGGGTGCTCGGCCAGGTGCGGTCGTTCGCGCAAGGGGCGGTGCGGGTGCCCGTTCCGGAGGCGGAGATCTAACCGGAGCGGGGAGCCCCGATCGCCCACAGGCCCGGATCGGCCCACGGGCCGACGGCCACCGTATCGGGGTCGCGGCGCTTCGACAGGGCCAGGCGCAGCGCGAGGACCTGCAAACGCGCCGCGTACGGGATCTGGCCGAGCAGGGTGGGCAGGGGCGACGGTTCGGTCACGCGCGTCACCCCGACGCCGGCGCGCTCCGCCGCCCGGGCGACCCCCTCGACGAGGCCGTCTTCATCGGGCGAGGTCAGCGCGACGAGGTGATCCGATGACCCGAGCAGCTCCCCGCTGCCGTGGAGCAGGTACTCGGCGTCGTAGCCCTCGCCGAGGACGTGCGCGGCCTCGCGGACCTTGACCGCGCCCTCGTGGGCGGTGATCGCGCTGGGCCCGGCGCCGACGAACACCAGCGCGCGCCCCGGTGCGGGCACCGCCTGGGTGCCGGTGTCGGTCAGCGCGGCCGACACGGCGCCCGGCACGGCGGCGAGGGCGTCGGGGGTGATCGCATCCGCGCCCATCTCGGCGGCGAGCAGTGCCATCGCGTACAGCCCGGTGGTGTAGGCGACCGAGTGGGTCTCCGAGGTCTCCTTGTCCACCGTCTCGATCACGTCGTTGAGGGCCGTCCCTCGGCGGGTGATCGTGATCGTCTGCAGCCCGGCGGTGAAGGCAAGCGCCCGGGCAGCCATCGCGTAGGCGCTCTCGCCTGAGTGGGTCACGATCACGACGCCGTCGTGCGGCCCGACGATCGGGGCGTTCCGCACGAACTGCATCGAGGAGACGGCGTGCGCGGAGCGCCCCGCGTCCTGCAGCATCGCGGCACCCAGGTGCGCCACGTGCTGGCTGCTCCCGGTGCCGACCACCCAGATCCGGCGCACGCGGTGGAGACCTTCGGCCGCCGCGTGGACCTGCTCGCGGGTATGCGGCGCCGTCAGCAGCCGCTCGAGCTCCGCCGGTTGCGACCGGATCTGATGCTCGAAGCTCGTACGGCCCTGCTGCGCCACGGTGCGGCTCCCTTCCTTCGTCCGTCTCGACGGAGGGGAGCCTAGCGTAGGTCAGAGGTGCCTGAGCACGGCCACCACGCGACCGAGGATCCGCCCGTCGCTCATCTCGAAGGGATCGAGCGCGGGGTTCTCGGGGATCAACATCACGCGGGGACCGTCGTGACCGAGCCGCTTCACGGTGGCCTCTTCCTCGGCGGGACCTGGCAGGAGCGCCGCGACGATGTCGCCGTCGGTCGCGGTCTCCTGGCTACGGACGACCACGACGTCGCCGTCCAGGATCCCGGCGCCGATCATCGAGTCACCGGCGACTCGGAGCGCGAAGTGGGCGCCGCCACCACGGGTGAAACCCGCGGGGACCGTCAGGTACTCCTCGACGTGCTCCGTCGCCAGGACCGGCGCGCCGGCCGCGATCCTTCCGACGAGGGGCACGGCTGTCCCATCCGTCCGCGGCCCTTCGAGGCTCATCGCGCGCGGCTTCGTGGGGTCCTTATGGAGCAGACCCATCCGCTCGAGATTGGCGAGCTGCGCATGGACCGAGGATGACGAGGTGAGTCCGACCGCCTCGCCGATCTCGCGGACCGTCGGGGGATAGCCGCGGTCGCGCACGGTCTCGGCGATGAAGTCGAGGATCCGCTGCTGTCGGGATGTGATGTCAGACACGGTCCTTACCCTTCTCTCGTGGCCCGGCTCGAAGCCCTTCGTCGCGGAGCGGACGGTAGCACCCGCCCAGGGGAGGTTCAAACATATGTTCGATGCCATGATTGACGACGAACAGGTGTTCGGTCAAGATGCCGTCATGACCCGAACACGTGTTCGGCGCCGGAGGTCGGGGGCGGTGCTGCTCGTCGTCCTCGTGGCGGCGCTGGGCGCGCCCGCCGCGGCCAACGCCTTCGGAGGAGCCGATGCATCGACCTCCGAGCGGCGGTACGTGGTCCGGTCGGGCGACACGCTCTGGGACGTGGCCACGGAACTCGTACCGCAGGAGGACCCGCGCGAGGTCCTGGCGCACCTGATCGAGGTCAACGATCTCGAGGGCGCCACGATCGTCCCGGGCCAGGTCCTGCTCCTCGGTTGACGGACTCCTGTGGCGCGGCTACCGTCCCCGCGGCCACAACATCTTGTGGCACCTCACGATGCGCTGCCCCTGGTGCGATGCCGACGACGACCGGGTGGTGGACTCCCGCCCCGCCGATACGGGCGCGGCGATCCGCCGCCGGCGCGAGTGTGCGGCGTGTGGGCGCAGGTTCACGACGTACGAGCGGATCGAGGAGGTCGGTCTCGTCGTCGTGAAGCGCTCGGGGATCCGCGAGCCTTTCGACCGGGAGAAGATCGAAGCGGGGATCCGCAAGGCGCTGGCCGGGCGCCCCGTCTCGAACCACCAGATCGACCAGATCGTCGACCGGATCGAGTTGCGCCTGCGGCGCAAGGGCCCCGACGTGACCTCGCGTCAGGTCGGCGCGGAGGTCCTGGCGGCGCTCCAGAAGACCGACGAGGTCGCCTACATGCGGTTCGCGAGCGTCTACAAGGACTTCCAGGGGATCGCGGATTTCGAGCAGGAGCTGGGCATGCTGCTCGAGAAGAAGGAGCCGGCGAAGCGCCGGTCTCGGTAGCCGCCGAGGGCCACCCATCATCTTGTGTATGCCTCGGTCGCTTCATCTGTGAGATACTAGATGTTGTGGTCAATGAGGAATGTGGCCACTACCACTTGACGTTCGGACGTCTGAGGTCCATGATGCGCGGGCCTGAAATCACAGAGGTGTAACTCTTTCCACACGGATCCCACGACTTCCCCACCGGGTATCCACTGAACGATCCACAGGCGCCGAGCGACGGGCCGAAGAACGAACAGGAGGGGAACGCATGGCGACACGCGAGGGAGACGTCGAGGTCATCCGTGATGGGCTGACCTTCACCCGCTACTTCACCCAGGACGGCACGCACCCGTTCGATCAGGTGGAGTGGGAGATCCGCGACGCGGTGATCCCGAACTACAAGGAGGGCGGCAATGCCTTCGAACAGCGGGACGTCGAGTTCCCCGCATCGTGGTCGCAGAACGCCACGAACATCGTCGCCCAGAAGTACTTCCGGGGCACGCTGGGCACGCCCCAGCGCGAATCGTCGGTCCGCCAGCTGGTCTCTCGCGTCGTCGACACGATCACCGGTTGGGGCCGCAAGAACGACTACTTCGCGACCGAGGACGACGCGCAGGTGTTCGCGGAGGAGCTCAGCCATCTCCTCGTGAATCAGAAGGCCGCGTTCAACTCGCCGGTCTGGTTCAACGTCGGGGTCCCCGACACGCCGCAGCAATGCTCCGCGTGCTTCATCCTCGCCGTCGACGACCACATGAGCTCGATCCTCAACTGGTACGTCGAAGAGGGCACGATCTTCAAGGGCGGCTCCGGCTCCGGGATCAACCTGTCGAGGATCCGCTCGTCCCGCGAGCCTCTGGCGGGCGGCGGCACGGCGAGCGGCCCGGTCAGCTTCATGCGCGGCGCCGACGCCAGCGCCGGCACGATCAAATCGGGAGGCAAGACCCGCCGCGCCGCGAAGATGGTGATCCTCAACGTCGACCATCCCGACGTCCGCGAGTTCATCTGGTGCAAGGCGCTCGAGGAGAAGAAGGCGAGGGCGCTGCGCGACGCCGGCTTCGACATGGATCTCGACGGCCGCGACAACTACTCGATCCAGTACCAGAACGCGAACAACTCGGTCCGGGTGACCGACGAGTTCATGCAGGCGGTGCTCGAGGACCGTGACTGGAAGCTGAAGGCGGTCACCTCAGGGGAAACGGTCGAGACGTTGCGGGCCCGCGACCTGATGCGCGACGTCGCCCAAGCCGCGTGGGAGTGCGCCGACCCGGGGATGCAGTACGACACCACGATCAACGAGTGGCACACGTGCCCGGCGAGCGGTCGGATCAACGGGTCGAACCCGTGCTCCGAGTACATGCACCTCGACAACAGCGCGTGCAACCTCGCGAGCCTCAACCTGATGAGGTTCCTCGATGACGACGGGAACTTCGACGTCGGGAGCTTCAAGCACGCGGTCGAGATCGTCTTCACCGCGCAGGAGATCGTGGTCGGCGAGTCGGACTACCCGACCGAGAAGATCGGCGAGAACGCCCGGCAGTACCGGCAGCTCGGGATCGGATACGCGAACCTGGGTGCTTTGTTGATGGCTCGCGGCCTGCCGTACGACTCCGACCAGGGGCGTGCGTGGGCCGGCGCGATCACGGCGATCATGACGGGCTGGGCCTACCGGACCAGCGCCCGGATCGCCGAGGTCGCGGGGTCGTTCGAGGGGTACGCGCCGAACGCAGACGCGATGCTGCGCGTGATGCGCAAGCATCGCGCAGCCGCCGACGAGATCGATCGCCGAGCTGGTGCCCGAGGGCATGCTCTCCGCGGCGAAGCAGTCGTGGGACGAGGCCGTGGCCCTCGGCGAGCGGCACGGTTACCGCAACGCGCAGGCCTCGGTGCTCGCACCGACCGGCACGATCGGTCTGATGATGGACTGCGACACGACCGGGATCGAGCCCGAGCTCGCGCTCGTGAAGACGAAGAAGCTCGTGGGTGGCGGCGACGATGCAGTTCGTGAACCAGACCGTCCCGCGGGCGCTCGAGAAGCTCGGCTACTCCGACAACGAGATCGAGGACATCGTCGGGTACATCGCCGAGCACAACTCGGTCGTGGACGCACCGCACCTCAAGACCGAGCACCACGCGGTGTTCGACACGGCGATGGGCGCCCAGCCGATCCACTACATGGGTCACGTACGCATGATGGGAGCGGCCCAGCCGTTCATCTCCGGCGCTATCTCGAAGACCGTGAACATGCCGGAGGAGGCGACGGTCGAGGAGGTCGAGCAGCTGTTCGTCGAGAGCTGGAAGCTCGGCCTGAAGGCGGTCGCGATCTACCGCGACAACTGCAAGGTCGCGCAGCCCCTGTCCGCGGACAAGAAGAAGAAGGCCGAGGAGCCGGAGGCGACGACCCTGGCGCACCCGGTCCGCAAGCGCCTGCCGATGAGTCGCCCGTCGATCACCACCTCCTTCCAGGTGGGTGACGCCGAGGGCTACATCAACGCCGGCTCCTACCCCGACGACGGCCTGGGCGAGATCTTCCTCAAGACCTCGAAGCAGGGCTCGACGCTGTCGGGGGTGATGGACGCCTTCGCGATCGCCGTCTCGCTCGGCCTCCAGTACGGCGTGCCGCTCGAGGCGTTCGTGTCGAAGTTCATCAACACGAAGTTCGAACCGAGCGGCATGACGAACGACCCGGACATCCGGTTCGCGACCTCGCTCGTCGACTACGTGTTCCGCCGGCTGGCGCTCGACCACTTGCCGATCGAGGTCCGCGAGGGACTCGGGATCAAGTCGATCGAGGAACGCAAGGTCGAGGCTCAGGAGAAGCTCGGGGAGTTGCCCACGGGGTCCGCGTCCGCGCAGGAGGATCCGGTCGAGACCGGTCCCGTGACGGCCACGCCGCAGCGGATCGACATGGGCGAGAAGCTGAGCGCGAGGACCCTCGATGCACCGCTGTGCTACCAGTGCGGATCGAGGATGCAGCCCGCAGGGTCGTGCTACGTCTGCTCGACCTGCGGCAGCACCAGCGGCTGCTCGTAGAGGTGGACCTTCCCGTCAAGCGGGTGCGGCCGGGAGCTGAGCTCCCGGCCGCCCAGCACCCCGGGGACGCCGGGCTCGACCTGCGCGCCGCCGAGGCCGCGGTCGTCGGTCCGGGCGAACGCGCGATGATCCCGACCGGCATCGCCGTGGCGATCCCCGACGGGCAGGCGGGTCTCGTCCTGCCGCGCAGCGGCCTCGCGTCGATGCACGGCCTGACCCTCGCGAACGCGCCGGGGCTGATCGACGCCGGCTACCGTGGCGAGGTGATCTGCGCGGTGGTGAACCTCGACCGCGCCGAGCCCGTGCACGTGGCCGTCGGCGATCGCATCGCCCAGCTCGTGATCGTCGCGGTACCCGAGGTCGCGCCGGCGTGGGCCGACGACCTCCCCGAGACGGCCCGCGGCGACGGCGGGTTCGGCTCGACGGGCCGTTCGTGATCGTCCGGCCCTGGGCGACCTGACGAACGCCGAGCCACGGTTGAAGCTCGCTCGGCCTGAGCCTAGGATGGGGAGGCACCGCGCGGACGTGGCTCAGTTGGTAGAGCACCACCTTGCCAAGGTGGGGGTCGCGGGTTCGAATCCCGTCGTCCGCTCTGGAACGGCCGCCTCGGGCGGCCGTTCGTGCGTCAGCCGGTAGGCTGATCGGACACCCGGCGGGGTGGCCGAGTGGTTAGGCAGCGGCCTGCAAAGCCGCGTACACCGGTTCAATTCCGGTCCCCGCCTCGCAGACGCCGCTACCATGAGCGGCAGCCCTGAGGGCGCTTAGCTCAGGGGGAGAGCGCTTCCTTGACACGGAAGAGGTCAGAGGTTCAAATCCTCTAGCGCCCACCAGCGGAAAGCCCAGGTCACAGGGGGTCGGCAAGACCGTGGGAGAGCCCCGGTTCTTCGTGGTCCTTGCTGCCTGATCTGGAGACGGGACCTCCCTTTCTTCGGCCGGATTCACGCCGAGACGCCATGCCACGTTGCCGGGGGTGCTCCCGCGCCGGTCGTACTGCGCGTCGGGACAACCCATACGGGAGCAACCACGAGGCCTCCACGCCGCCGGTCGGTGGCGAGCCGACCGGTCTATACGGCGATCAAGGCTCACACGCTGACACGGTCTCGCCGGTGCATGTGTCGGTTCCCTTGCCGCCGTTGACCCCGTCCGTCCCGTCGCCGCCGTCGATCGTGTCGTTGCCGGCGCCCCCATCCAGGGAGTCATCCCCGGCCAGACCGCTGATCGTGTCGTCTCCGGCCAGACCGCTGATCATGTCGTCGCCGGCCCCACCTGTCAGCACGTCGTCGTACGGCGAGCCGATCGCACCCTCGACGTTCGCCAACGTTGCCGTCCCATAGCCGGTCGCGGTACCGGCGGTAAGGTCGATCGCGACACCTGCTTCTGCGTAGGCGTAGAAGACGATGTCGAAGCCCTCAGCCCCATCGAGCACGTCCTCGCCCGGGGTGCCGAAGAGCGCGTTCGAGCCGGCGTCGCCTGTGATCGAGTCGTCGTACCGGGAGCCCTCGATGAACGCGATGCTCTCGAGCGTGTCGTCGCCCTGTCCGGTCGCTGTTCCGGCGCTGAGATCCACCTCGACGGCGGCACGGGCCCCCCAGAACGTGACGAAGTCGAAACCGGCGCCGCCCGAGAGGGTGTCGTTTCCAGGTCCATCGACGAAGAGGTCATGACCGGCGCCGCCCGAGAGAGGGTCGGACCCCTTGTCGCCGGCGATGATGTCCCCGCCCCCGGCGCCGCTCACCTGGTCGGTCCCGGGTCCCCCGCAGAGCCAGTCGTCACCGCCCAGACCCCTGATCGTGTCGTTGCCACCGAGCCCGACGATCACGTCGGTCTTCGCCGTCCCTTTCAACACGTCGGCGCTCGCGGTGCCGACGATCGTTGCCTTCTTGCCCAGGCACTTCGGCACCGCGGCATGGATGGAGACCGCCGGCAACATCAACGCCGCGCACCACGCCAGCAAGAAGAGAACGGTCGCACGTCTCATGGTGCACCCTCCCTTCTCCCTGCCGCTCCGGAGGGAGCGGACCGGTGTGCATCGTGGCTCGAGTCTGAGGGGTTCAGGAAGAGTCAACCTACCCGGGACACTCGGGACCTGGATCTGGAGACCGTGATGGTGCTCATCCTGGCGCTCCCGTCCCTTGCCCTCGTCCCGCTCGGCCCGGCCGTGGAGGCCCCGTACCTGCCCTCGAGGTCCCGACTCCGTGGAGCCCGACACCCTCGCCAGCGGTTGTGGATCGCCCTCCCACCCAAGGTGTTCGAAGCGCTCAGAGCCCCGCGCTCGCTGCGATGATGAATGGACATCCCGCCTCAACCGCGCTGATCGCCTAGACGAGATCGACGCCTGCGCGGCCGAGGGAAGAGCCACGGCGGTGCGCCCTGCGCGTCAGGACCAACGCCAGGAGCAGATGCGATGCCCGAGAAGAAGGCGACCTCCCACATGACCAACGGCCACCCGGACGCCGACCCCGGTCCCCACGAGAGCGCCCGTCCACGCGGCGCCCGCTAGCGGAAAGCCCAGGTCAGATGGGGTTGGGCAGGCCACCTCCGGGGCGACCAACTTGGATCCGCCCGCGACGCTTGAGGTCGACGCGACCGGAGCCGACAACTGAGATGTGGCTCGCATCCTCGTGATCGACGACGACATCGACATGTGTCGTGCGGTTCGTCTCATCCTCGAATCGAAGGGTCACCTCGTCACGCTCAGCGACGACGGTCATCGAGGGTGGGCGACGGCGCGTCGTCAGCGGCCGGACCTGATCGTCCTCGACATCATGATGCCCGTCATGGATGGGTACGGAGTGCTCGAGATCCTTCGGGAGGACGACAGGACGAAGCACATCCCTTGCGTGATCATCTCGGCGTTGAGGGCATCCGAAGCTGAGGAGCGCGCGCGGAGCCTCGGGGCCGTCGGCTACGTAGAGAAGCCCTTCGATTGGGACGACCTCATCGACACCATCGAAGGGGCCCTCGTCGCCGTCGCCTAGGTCCTGGAGATCCTCGTCCGACCAGGGCGGTAACCCGTTGTCACGGCGGCGGTTCTGGGCGACGTGTCCGGGAGGGTCTCAAGCGGGCTCTCGCCCGCGCCGGTTCGCGTCCAGTCCCGACCGGCGGTAGGGTGCGATGTCCACACCGTTGCCCGCGGTAAGGAGGGAACATGCGACGTGTACCTCTCGTCGCGGCGATCGTGGGGGCGTTCGTCCTTGGCGCCGTCGCGATGGCGACCGCAGGCCGGCCGAAGGTGACCGAGCCGATGACGATCGCAGTGGTCGAGCGAGCCGTCTCCGACGTCGTGATCGACACAGGAGAGGCGGGCGATTCGAGCGGGGACCTGCTCACGTTCGCCAACCCTCTCTACGACGCGGACAACGCCGAGAAGGTGGGACGCAACCAGGGCGATTGCATCCGCATCTCGCCGGAGAAGGGCACCTGGGAATGCCGCTGGATCGCCTGGCTCGCCGACGGAGCGATCACCGTCGAGGGCGCCTTCAACGACACGAAGCCCACCACGATGGCGATCACGGGTGGCACGGGGATGTACGGCAACGCGCGGGGCACGATGCGCCTCGAGGCGGGGCCGGACGAAGGCACGTTCCTCTTCACGTACAAGGTCCAGGCGTAGCGGCGGACGGGTACGCCGACCAGCGGGCCCTTCGTGAGGCGCTCGTGACCGGTGTCGACAGGCACGTGATACGGCACGTCGTCACCGTGATCTGCGGCCCGGTCAGCAGGAGATGCTTGATGAACGTCGCCGTGCGGCCGTGCAGCGGTTGGACGGTTGGCGTCCTCCGGGGTGAGGATCGTCGCTCCTTCCCAGCACGGCCCCATCGCCGCACGCTTCGCCCTGCACGCACCTCGCCGGGAGCGAGATGCGGGTCGTGGACACCGGTTCGCCGAAGACCATGAAGCCGCCCTCTCACGTCCCTTCGGGCATCGCCACGGGGTCCGTGCTCGGTGCCACGAGCTCGACCCATCTGCCGGTCGCGACATCGAGGGCGATGACGTCGTCCGTCGGACGCCATCGGCCGTTGGTCTTCACGTCCCCTCCGGCGACCACGATCCGCGCGTTGAGGGGGTCGTACGCCATCGCGAAGTACAACCGGGTCGTGCGCGCCTCAGGAGCATGCTCGATGCCGTCGCCCCCCGAAAGCACGGTCCACGTGCCCGCCGAGGCGTCGTACGTCGCGGTCGTCCCCCCGCTCGAGAGCACCGTGACGTCGTTTGCCTCGTCGAACGCGGTCTCGTCCCCGCTCGGGACCCAGCCGAACCCGGTGGCGGGGGTGTCGACCCGGCGATCCGTCCACCGACCGTCCCGCAGGTCGAACTCCCACGTCTGGTAGCCGCTCTCGCCGCCCACGTAGAGGATCAGTCGCCCCACCGTGGTGTCGTAGGTCATCAGCCCGACGTCCCACCCCAGGGCGGGATCGAGGGCGGGTGGGAGCGCCTCCTTCATGGGGATCTCTTCCCACGTGTCCGCGTCGGCGTCGTAGTCCCACATCGTCGAGGCGGCGCCCTCCCACACGATCACATGTCCGGTCTCGGGTTCGAAGACCGCCTCGGGTCCCTGGATGAACCCGGCCTCCGAGCTCAGCGGAGGTCGACCCTGCTCCTCCCATGCGTCCGCGTCGGCGTCGAGGGTCCACGTGCGCCAGCCGTTCGCGCCCGCCTGCAGTGCGACCAGCCGACCGGAGTCGGCGACGGCGACGAGTTCGCGGACGCCCTCGAGGGACAGGGAGCGTGGCGCGGGCACCCACGTGTTCGTACAGACGTCGAAGGTCCACATGTCGCCGGCGGTGGTGATCATGACGATCCGTCCGGACGCTGGATCGAAGACGGTCTGCGCGTAGACGTGGTCGTCGGTCGAAGGACGTGCGGACGCGGTCGAACCGGGTCCCTCGGGCGTGGACGCGGGCGGGCACGCCGAGGGGGTCGACGATCCGTCCGGGCCGATCACGATCCGATCGGACGAGCGCACCAGCGCCGAGACCCCCGCCACCGAACCTGCCACGAGCACGAAGGCGATCGCCACGGCCCCGAGCGCGACGACGGCCTGCCGTCGACGCGCCCGCCGCAGGACCGGTTCCGCGTCGGCGAGCGGCGGCGTGCCCCGCGCGTCCGCCTCGAGGAGCGCACGCATCTCTCGGTCGAGGTCGATCATGACTCCTCCTCCCCGATCAACGTGCGCAGGGTGTCCTTCCCGCGCGAGACGAGCGATCGGGCCGCCGGCACCGAGCAACGCATCGCGGACGCGAGCTGCTCTTCCGAGAGATCCTCGTAGTAGTGCAGGACCAGGGCGGTGCGTTGCCGGGCGGGCAGCTGGTGGAGCGCCTCGCGCAGCTGCTCACGGAGCCCGACGTCCGGCTCCTCGACCAGGGCCGTCGCGAGACCTGCTTGGCGCTCCAGGGCCGCCCGCACCACGCGCTGGTGCCGGAACTGTGAGTTGCACAGGTTCACGACGGTCCGTCGCAGGTAGGAGTCGAAGGCGTCGGGCGAGCGCAGGTAGCTGAACCTCCCTGCGACCCGGACGAACGCCTCCTGGACGAGGTCCTGCGCGAGCTCTGGGTCTGAGGTGAGGACGTATGCGAGCCTGAGAGCCCTCGGGGCGTTCCGTTCGTAGAGCTCAGCGAGCCCCGTGGGCTCGGCTCGCGCCGAGCCGCTCGGTGCCGTCTGACTCGTGGTGCCGCTCACGTGTTCCATCTCCCTCTACAGGAGACGCACCAACCCACCGTCACCTTTCGGCACGTTCGGGTCGAGGGCCCATCGACCCTGTGCCGAGGGATCTCGACATCGGCCCGATCTTCGGTGAGCTGGCGAGGCGGCCGGGACCGGACGGCACCGCCGAGCCGGGACCAACGGGCCTGCGTCGGCCTGTCTCCAAGGCGCACCCTGCCTTCGAGGAGGTGCGTGGCATGGCGACGAGACCCGAGGTAGAGGCGCTCTGCAGGGCGGCGCTCGCTGAGGAGAACAACTGGCGTGAAGGTGGCCCCGAGGAGCGGCGATCCGCGTTCGAGCGCTTCCAGAAGCTGGTGCACGCGATCGCCGATCTCACAGGGCGGACGTATGAGGACGTCATGAACGACGCGATCGAGGAGTGGATCACGGTCCACTTCTGCGAGACCGCCACCGAGAAGGGACCCGCTCCCGAGTGGGAGGCGGCAGGTCACACCCCCGGATAGCCGAGGACCTTCGCAGAACGGACGCGCGTCAGGACGAGCGGCGCTTGCGCGGCGCGGCGGCCCATGCGAGCCAGAGGATCAGAGGCACGAGCGACAGCAGTCCGAGCAGCCCCAGGTAGACCAGCACCTCGGCGTACGGCTCGACCGCGTCGGGGAGCCATCCGATCAGCGACTGGATCAGGTCTTGCATGCCTCTTCCTCCACGGGCCATCTACGGGGCGCACGGGCATCCGGCGAGCGGGCCACATCCTACACGAGGCCTTGCGTCCAGCTTCATGGGCGTGCAACACTCGCCCGTCGGGCTCTGCCCGGCGCGACGGCGGCACGACGCGGGCACGTGCCGCCGTCACTATGCCCGGTCGCGGCGCGCAGGCTCCGGTTGCTATCGTGGGGCTCGACTCCCGGGCGCGTAGCTCAGCGGGAGAGCGCTCGCCTCACACGCGAGAGGTCGCTGGTTCGATCCCAGCCGCGCCCACGATCCCACGGAACCGAGGTCCGGTTGCCATGCCGTGCTATCGCTGGTAGAGATATCTGTCAGTGATGACCCCGAGACCGAATCAAACGGAGGCCGCGGTGCTGGGCGCGCTGAGCGTCGCCCCGCTCACGGGATACCAGGTCCGTCAGACGATCCGGGACGTGCTCGGGCACTTCTGGAGCGAGAGCTTCGGCCAGATCTACCCCGCGCTGGCGCGGTTGGAGGCCGAGGGGCTGATCCGGCGCGAGGGAGGCGACCGGACCGGGTCGTCCACGTTCTCGCTCACGCCCGCGGGGCTCGAGCGGCTCCGCGAACGGTTGGGCGAGCCGGTGGTGCCGCAGGCGCCGCGCAACGGGCTGATGCTCCGACTGTTCTTCGGGCGTCAGCTCGGTCCCGAGCGGTGCCGGGAGCTGGTCGTCGAGGCCCGCGATCGTGCCCAGGCGACGCTCGGGACGTTCACGGCGATCCGGGCCGAGATCTCGCAGGAGCCATCGCACGCCGCCGACGCGCCGTACTGGCTGGTTACGGTGTCGGCGGGTGAGCATTCGGCGCGGGCCACGGTGGCCTGGGCCGACGAGGCCCTCGCGGCGCTCGACGCGCTGGAGGGATCTGCCCGCGGCGGTCCTCGCCGCCGGGAGCGGTAGCCTGGAACGACCGGGAGGGAAGGGGTTCGGCACGATGGGGGACACCATGGCGGCGGCGGCGCGTGCCGTCGAGCTGCGCAAGATCTACGGGGAGGGCGACGCGGCCGTCGAGGCGCTCGCCGGGGTGACGGTCGAGTTCGGCCGCGGCGAGTACACGGCGATCATGGGGCCGTCGGGCTCCGGCAAGTCGACCCTTCTCCACTGCATGGCCGGGCTCGACGGGCCCACGTCGGGACAGGTCTTCATCGGCGACGTCGACCTGACGACGTTGTCGGAGAAGGAACTGACCCGACTGCGGCGCGACGCGGTCGGGTTCGTGTTCCAGGCGTTCAACCTGGTGCCGACGCTGACGGCCCAGGAGAACATCACGCTGCCGCTCGACATCGCTGGCCGCGACGTCGATCGCGGCTGGTTCGACACCGTGGTCGACACGATCCGGCTCCGGGACCGGCTCGGCCACCGGCCCTCGGAGCTCTCGGGCGGTCAGCAGCAGCGCGTCGCCGGCGCCCGCGCCCTCGTGTCGCGTCCGCAGATCGTGTTCGCCGACGAGCCCACGGGCAACCTCGACTCGAAGAGCGGCGGGGAGCTGCTGGCGTTCCTGCGCAGCGCCGTCGACGATCACGACCAGACGATCGTGATGGTCACGCACGACGCGCATGCAGCGAGCTTCGCGGACCGGATCGTGTTCCTCGCCGACGGGAACGTCGTCGACGAGATGCGCGAGCCGACCACCGAGCGCGTGCTCGACCAACTCAAGTCCCTGGAGGGCTGACCCGTGTGGCGCGCCACCTGGAAGAGCCTCCTGGCGAAGAAGCTCCGCCTCGTCCTGACCGCGCTGTCGATCGTGCTCGGCGTCGGGTTCGTGGCCGGCACCTTCGTGCTGACCGACACGATGAACGCGGCGTTCGACGAGCTGTTCGCCGAGACCGCCACCACGAGCGACCTCGTCGTCCGCAACGAGAACGCCTTCGAGAACTCGCTGGCGGGTGGGGGCGGAACACCGGAGCGTGAGCCGCTCGACTCCGCGCTCCTCGAGACCGTCAAGGCCGTCCCCGGGGTCGAGGTCGCCGTCGGCGATGTCAGCGGGCTCGGCTCGGTCGTCGATCCCGCGACCGGCGAGGTGATCGGCGGGATGGGCCCGCCCACCCTCGTGATCAGTTGGAACGAGCTGGCCGACGGGATCTTGAAGGTGCGTGAGGGCGCGCCGCCGACGGCGGCCGGACAGGTCGCGATCGACGCGGCCACGGCTGAGAGGTACGACCTGTCGGTGGGGCAGGACCTGTCGGTGATCGCGACGGCCGGGGCGGATGAGTTCGAGATCGTCGGGATCATGAGCTTCGGTGAGACCGACAACCTCGCCGGGGCCACGCTCACGATCTTCGAGACCTCGACCGCCCAGGCGATCTTGGACAAGGAAGGGCAGTACGACGCGATCACGATCAAGGCCGCCGAGGACGTCGACGTCGTGCAGCTACGCCGCGACGTCCAGGCGGTGATGCCCGACGGCGTCGAGACGATCACGAGCCAGGACGTCGCCGACGAGAGCGCCGATCAGCTCCAGCAGGCCCTCGGGTTCTTCGGGACGGCGTTGCTCGTGTTCGCGGCGATCGCGCTGTTCGTCGGGTCGTTCATCATCGTGAACACGTTCTCGATCATCGTGGCGCAGCGCACGCGCGAGCTTGCGCTGCTGCGCACCCTCGGCGCTACCCGCCGGCAGGTGCTGGCCTCGGTGATCGGCGAGGCCGCGGTCGTGGGGCTCGTCGCCTCGGTGATCGGGGTCGGCGCCGGCATCCTGATCGCGGTCGGCATCCAGGGGCTGCTGAAGGGGTTCGGGATCGACCTGCCGAGCACCGGGATCCGGCTGCAGCCGCGGACGATCGTCGTCTCGCTCGTCGTGGGTCTCGTCGTGACCCTGGTCGCCTCGATCATCCCCGCGCGGCACGCGGCGAAGGTCGCGCCGATCCAGGCGCTCCGCGAGCCCGACACGACGACGGCCCACGGCCTCACGCGCAGCGCCGTGATCGGCGGCGTCGTGTGGGCGGCGGGACTCGGGGCGCTCCTCTACGGCCTGTTCGGGCAGCCGCCGAACGCGGTCTGGTACGTGGGCGCGGGCGCCGCGCTCACGCTCGTCGGGGTGGCGATGCTGTCGCCGCTCGCCGCGCGGCCGGTGGCCGGCACGATCGGCGCGCCGTTCAGGCGGCTGAGCGTCTCGGCGAGCATCGGGCGGGGCAACGCGATGCGCAACCCGCGGCGCACCGCCTCGACCGCCGCGGCCCTGATGATCGGGCTGGGGCTCGTGTCGATGGTCGCGATCTTCGCGGCCTCGCTGAAGGCGTCGATCGACGCGACGCTGACGGCGACGCTCCGGTCGGACCTGACCCTGTCGGGGACCTCGTTCCTGCCGATCTCCCCGGAGGTCGCCGAAACCGTGGCCGTCCTGCCCGAGGTCGAGGCGGCCGCTGGGTTCCGGCAGAACGCCTTCCGCGTCGACGACTCCTCGAGCTTCCTCACCGGGTTCGACCCGGCGACGGTCGAGGCGGTGGCCACGCTCGGAGAGGTCGAGGGCTCGGTCGCGGACCTCGCCGGCGACACGATCGCCGTCCACCGCGAGCTGGCGACCGACCGCGGGTGGCAGCTGGGCGACGAGGTGCCCGCGTCGTTCCCGGCCGGCGGCGAACGCCCGCTCACGATCGTCGCGATCTACGAGGAGAACTCGCTCCTAGGCGACTTCGGCATCTCGCTCGCGACCTACGAGGAGGTCTACGTCGATCGCCAGGACACCTTCGTGCTCGTGAAGGGGGCCGAGGGCGTCGCGTCCGACGACGTGAAGTCGGCCGTGGAGTCCTCGCTCGAGGCGTTCCCGAACGTCCAGGTGCAGGACCAGGCCGAGTTCCGCGAGAGCTTCTCTGGACAGATCGACGTGCTGCTCGGCGTCGTCACGGCGCTCCTGCTGTTCGCGATCGTGATCGCGGTGTTCGGGATCATCAACACGCTCGGCCTGTCGGTGTACGAACGCACGCGCGAGCTGGGGCTCCTGCGCGCGGTCGGGATGAGCCGGGTGCAGGTCAAGCGGATGGTGCGCTACGAGTCGGTAATCATCGCGCTGTTCGGCGCGCTGCTGGGGATCCTCGTTGGGCTCGGCTTCGGCTGGGCGCTGCAGCAGGCCCTGGCACCCGAAGGGATCACCGAGCTCGAGATCCCCGTGGGCCAGCTGGCGCTGTACGTGGTGTTCGCCGCGCTCGCCGGGGTGCTGGCCGCGATCTGGCCGGCGCGCAAGGCCGCGAAGCTGAACGTCCTCGAGTCGATCGCGTACGAGTAGGCCGGGGACGCCGAGGCGCGGCCGATATCATGGCCGCCATGCCGCGCCTGAAGCTGCCCGACGGAACCGCCGTGGAGCTCCCCGAGGGGGAGCCGATCGGAAGTGCGCTCCCGCCGTCGGCGGTGGCGGCGCGCGTCGACGGCGAGCTGCGCGACCTGTCGTTCGTGCCGGCGGCGGAGGCGGTCGTGGAACCGCTGGATCTGCGGACCGATGACGGGCTCCACGTGCTCCGGCACTCGACCGCGCATGTGCTGGCACAGGCGGTCACCCGCCTGTACCCGGGGACGCGGCTGGGGATCGGGCCCGCGATCGCCGACGGCTTCTACTACGACCTCGAGATCCCCGAGCACGTGTCGGTCGAGGACCTGCCGCGGATCGAGGACGAGATGCGCGCGATCGTCGCGGAGGGGCAACCGTTCATCCGCGTGGAGGTCGACCGCCGCGAGGCGCTCGAGCGTCTGGACGACCAGCCGTTCAAGCGCGAGATCGTGGAGGGGCTGGCGGGCGAGGACGCGGCGGGCGACGCGGTGGCCGGCGCCGAGAGCGTGACGCTGTACCGCAACGATGGGTGGGAGGACCTGTGCCTCGGGCCGCACCTGCCCTCGACCGCCCATCTCGGCGCCTTCAAGTTGACCGCGGTGAGCGGCGCCTACTGGCGCGGTGATGAGAGGAACCCCCAGCTCACCCGCATCTACGGGACCGCCTGGGCCACCCAGGACGACCTGGACGCGTACCTCGTTCGGCTCGAGGAGGCCGAGCGGCGCGATCACCGCAAGCTCGGTGCGGATCTCGATCTGTTCTCGTTCCCGGAGGAGATCGGTTCGGGGCTCGCGGTGTTCCACCCTCGTGGCGGTCTCGTCCGGATGATCATGGAGGACTACTCGCGACGCCGGCACGTCGAGGGCGGCTACGAGTTCGTCTACTCGCCGCACATCACGAAGCGCGAGCTGTTCGATACGAGCGGGCACCTGGTGTGGTTCGCCGAGGGCATGTTCCCCCCGATCGAGCTCGACGGCGGCACCGAGTACTACCTCAAGCCGATGAACTGCCCGTTCCACATCCTGATCTACCGCAGCAGGGTGCGGAGCTACCGCGAGTTGCCGATGCGGCTGTTCGAGTTCGGCACGGTCTACCGGTACGAGAAGTCCGGGGTGGTCCACGGGCTCACCCGGGTCCGGGGGATGACCCAGGACGACGCCCACATCTTCACGACGAAGGAGCAGATGGGCGAGGAGCTCCGTTCGTTGCTCACCTTCACCCTCACGCTGCTGCGCGACTACGGCCTCGACGACTTCTACCTGGAGCTGTCGACGAAGCCCGAAGGCAAGGCCGTCGGATCCGACGAGGAGTGGGACGAGGCCACCGAGGCGCTTCACGAGGTCGGGACGAGCATGGGCCTCGACCTGGTCATGGACGAGGGCGGCGGTGCGTTCTACGGGCCGAAGATCAGCGTGCAGGCGCGCGACGCGATCGGTCGGACGTGGCAGCTCTCGACGATCCAGGTCGACTTCCAGCTCCCGCAGCGCTTCGACCTGCACTACACCGGCGCCGACAACGAGCGCCATCGCCCGATCATGATCCACCGGGCGCTGTTCGGCGCGATCGAGCGGTTCTTCGGGCTGCTGACCGAGCACTACGCCGGCGCGTTCCCGCTATGGCTCTCCCCGGAGCAGCTGCGGTTGATCCCGGTGGCCGACCGCCACGTCGGCGCCTGTCAGGAGCTCGCGGCGACGGCGCGCGAGGCGGGCCTGCGCGTGATGGTCGACGAGGCGAAGGAGTCCGTCGGCAAGAAGATCCGCGCCGCGCAGCTGATGAAGACGCCCTACATGGTGGTCGTGGGGGACCGCGATCTCGAGGCGGGGACCTTCACCGTGCGCGACCGGAGCGGCACCGAGACCCAGGGCGTGGGCTTCGCCACGATCGTCGCCACGCTGGCCGCCGAGGCGGACTCCCGGCAGCTCGTGCCGTCGTCGTTCGGGGGCTGAGCGCGTGGACCGCCTGTGGAGCCCCTGGCGGATGGAGTACATCGAGGCGAACAAAGACGCGCCGGCGACCGACGGCGGTTGCGTGTTCTGTGCCCTCGTCGACGGCACCGGACCTGAGGAGGAGCGGGTGCTCGCGCGCACCGCGCTCGCCTTCGTGACCCTCGCGAAGTACCCGTACAACCCCGGCCACCTGCTGGTGCTGCCCACGCGGCACGTCGGTGAGCTCGAGGACCTCACGGGCGAGGAGAACGGCGAGATCGCGGCGCTGCTCCAACGCGGGGTCGGGGCCCTCCGGGAGGCGTCGGCCCCCCACGGGTTCAACATCGGGATCAACCTGGGCCGGGTCGCCGGCGCGGGGCTCCCCGAGCACCTGCACTGGCACGTGGTCCCGCGCTGGGGCGGCGACACCAACTTCATGCCCGTCGTCGGCCAGACACGGGTGCTGCCGGAGCTGCTCGCCGAGACCTACGAGAAGCTCTCGCCGCTGTTCGTGGGGGACTGATGGAGGGCTTCGTCGACCTTCCCGACGGCGCCCGCCTCGCGTACGAGGACGTCGGAGAGGGCCCTGCGGTGACGCTCCTGCATCCGGGCCTGTGGGACATGCGGACCTGGGACCCGCAGATCGAGCCGTTGCTCGAGGCGGGGTTCCGCGTGATCCGGTACGACCTCCGCGGGTACGGACGGTCCAGTCGGCTGGCGCCGGGGGCGCCCTACTCCCACGTCTGCGACGCGATCGATCTGCTCGACGCGCGCGGCGTTCGGACGAGCGCGCTCGTCGGCTGCTCGATGGGCGGGGGGATCGCCCTCGACGTGACCCTGTCGCATCCGGAGCGCGTCTGGGCCCTCGTGGCGGTCGCCTCGGCGCTCCCGGGCTTCGAGCCGTCTCAGGAGGAGGACGACTGGTGGGATGACGTCTGTGCTCCGATCGACGAAGCGCTCGCGGACGGCGACCCCGAGCGGGCACAGCGCCTGCGTCTCGAGCTGCTCTGGGCGCCGCTCGGGATGGAGGACGAGGCGGGCCGACGGATCCGCGACATCGCGTTCGACAACCTCCACGAGCTCTCGATGGATGAGAGCGGGGCCGAGGAGCTCGACCCCCCCGCGGCGCGGAGGCTGAACGAGATCGACGTGCCGACGCTCGTCCTCAAGGCCGAGCACGATCCTCCCTACTCTCGGCGTCAGAGCGACATGATCGCGGCCGGCGTGGTCGACGGGCGGATCGTGCGGCTGGAGGGTGCCGACCACGTCGCGAACCTCCGGCAGCCGGCGGCGTTCGACGCCGCCGTGATCCCGTTCCTGGAGGAGGTCCGCCCGTGACACGGTGGATGCTGGTGCTGGCGAGCCTCTACGGCTTCCTCGGCGTGGCGTTCGGGGCGTTCGGGGCGCACGCGCTGAAGGAGAAGGTGCCGCCGGAGCGGCTCGAGCGGCTCGAGCTGGCGGTGCGGTACGCGTTCTTCCATGTCGCGGGGCTGCTCGCCGTGGCGTGGCTCGCGAGCGCCTGCGGGGGAGAGCTGTTCATGACGATCGCCGGGTGGGCGTTCGGTCTCGGCGTGCTGCTCTTCTCAGGGAGCCTCGTCGTGCTCGCGCTGACCGGGAACCGGCGCTGGGGAGCGGTGACGCCGTTCGGCGGCGTGCTGCTGCTGGTGGGATGGCTGGCCCTCGCGGTGGCGGGGTGGACCATCGCCGCGACCGGTGAGTTCTCGACGGCCCTCGACTCCGCGTGCTGATCCTCGGACCGCTCCGAGCAACGGCTGGCGGTACCCCCCGCACTGGATCGCCGAGTACGCGACCGCGCTCGGGCTGATCGTCGGTGGTGTCGGGCTTCTCGCCGACGCGTCCTGGGCCGAGGGCGTCTCATTGGCGGCCCTCGGCGCGCTCGCCTACACATCGACGAACTCGCTCAGCTGGGTCCTCGCAGACCCTGCGCGCCGCCCCTACGCCATCCCGATGTCGCTCGGGATCGTGCTCGGCCTCGCCGGTGTGGTCGCTCTCGTCGCCGGCTGAACCCGGAGGTCGAACGAGGTTCAGCGGAGCAGCTCGAACGCGATGCCGAGACGCTCGTAGGTGAGCGCCTCTGCCATCGAGCCACCCAGGGCAGGGCGCGGCAGACCGCTACCTCTTGTGGGCTTCTTCGCGGGCCTTCTGGTACTCCTCGATCACCTTCGAGGCCAGGTGCGACGGCATCTCCTCGTAGTGGGAGAAGGCCATCGAGAAGGCTCCGCGACCGCCGGTCATCGAGCGTAGGTCGATCACGTATCGCGCGACCTCGCCCTGGGGCACGAGCGCGTTGATCCGCTGCTTCCCGCCGCCGATCTGCTCCATGCCCTGGATCTTGCCGCGCTTGGAGTTCAGGTCGCCCATGATGTCGCCGGTGAAGCTCTCGGGGACCACGACCGACAGCTGCACGATCGGCTCCAAGAGGATCACCCCGGCCTTGTCGACGGCCTCCTTGAGACCGATGGAACCCGCGATCTGGAAGGCCATGTCGCTCGAGTCCACGGGGTGGAACTTCCCGTCGACCAGCGTGACCTTCACGTCGACCATCGGGTTCCCGCTGATCACGCCCTCGGCCATCGTCCTGACGATGCCCTTCTCGATCGACGGGATGAACTGCTGGGGGACCGAGCCGCCGAAGATCTTGTCCTCGTAGACGAAGCCCTCGCCGCGAGGCAGCGGCTCGACCTCGAGGTTGCAGACCGCGTACTGGCCGTGGCCGCCGGTCTGCTTCACGTGGCGGCCCTGGGCTGCGGCCTTGGTGCGGATCGTCTCGCGGTAGGCGATCTTCGCGGGCTCGTGGTTGACCTCCACCCCGAACTTCGTCTTCAGGCGGCTCATCTGGACGTCGAGGTGCGCCTCACCCATGCCGTAGATCACGGTCTGGTGGGTCTCCTCGTTGCGCGCCACCCGGAACGAGGGGTCCTCCTCACGCAGGCGCGCGAGGCCGGTGGCGAGCTTGTCTTCGTCGCCCTTGGTCTTCGGGGAGATCGCGTACGCGAGCAGCGGCTCGGGCAGCTCCACCGGCTGGAGCACGACGGCGTCGTCCTTCGACGACCACGTGTCGCCCGTGTGGGCTGCCTGGAGCTTCGCGACGGCCCCGATGTCGCCCGCGGGCACCTCCGGGAGCGAGTCGTGCTCCTTGCCGCGCTGGGTGAACAGCTGACCGATCCGCTCGTCGGTGCCTTGCGTCGCGTTGTGGACGCTCGAGTCGGGCCGCACCCGTCCGCTGAACACGCGGAACATCGTGATGTGCCCCACGAACGGGTCCGACACGGTCTTGAAGATGAACGCGGTCAGCGGCCCGTCCGGGTCGCAGGCACGCTCGGCCTCGCCGCCGCCCTTCGTGTTGACCGTGATCGCGCCGCGGTCGATCGGGGACGGGAACTCCTCCACGATGAAGTCGAGGAGGCGGTCGATCCCCACGGCTCTGGAGGCCGAGCCGACGAGCACCGGGGCCAAGCGGGCGCGGGCGAAGCCGTCCTTCGCCCCCGACACGATGTGCTCCTCCGGCAGCGTGCCGTTCTCCAGGTACTCCTCGATCAGCGCGTCGTCGGACTCCGCGACCGCCTCGATCAGCTTCTCGCGGGCCGGGTCCGCCATCGCGTGGATCTCCTCGGGCCAGTCGGATTCCTCCGCCATCGGCCCGTCCGGGTAGAGGTCGGACTTCTCGTGCAGCAGATCGGCGATCCCCGCGAACTCGTGCTCCTGGCCGATCGGGAGCTCGAACGGAGCGACCTGGTTGCCGAACGACGACACGAGCTGATCGAGGGTCGACTGGAAGTCGGCGCGCTCCCGGTCGAGCTTGTTCACGAAGATCGCGCGGGGCAGGCCCTCCTCGACGGCGAGCTCCCACGCGTATTCGGTCTGGACCTCCACCCCGTCGACCGCGCTCACCACGAGGATCACGGCGTCGGCCGCTCGGACCGCCGAGCGCAGGTCCCCCACGAAATCGGCGGTCCCTGGCGCGTCGAGCACGTTGAGCTTCGTGCCCTTCCACTCGACGGGGGCCATCGCGAGTGAGACGGAGATCTGCCGGCGTTGCTCGTCGGGATCGTGGTCCGAGACGGTGTTGCCGTCTTCGACGGTGCCCATGCGGGTGATCGCGCCGGAGGTGAAGAGCATCGCCTCGAGCAGCGTCGTCTTCCCGGAGCCTCCGTGGCCGACCAGCAAGACGTTGCGGATGTCCTTCGCGTCGTAGGTCTTCAACGCGCGTGCTCCTTCGTCAGTCAAGGGAGGGGTGTCGTAGGTCCCGGCATCCTACCGAGTTGCTACGCTCGCGCGGTCCCCACATGGTCCGCTTCCAACGTCAGCCTCCGGGCACCGCTCTCACGCGCACCGCGCTGCTCGTGGGCGTCGCGATGGCGGGTCTGGGGGCGTGGTTCGTGATCGAGGGCGAGACCGCGACCGGAGGGGCCGCAGCCGGGGTCGGGGCCGTGCTCCTGCTCGTCGGGGGGCACCGGGCGAACCACGGCGAGGGGGGCCCCGTCGACCGGATGCTCACGGAGCTCTTCGACCGCACCTGGGATGCGCTCGTGCTGGGCTCGGTCATCTGGACGACGTACGAGACCGAGCCGGCCACGGCCGTGGGCGCGCTGGTGGCGCTGTGCGCGAGCTTCCTGTCCTCCTACGTGCGGGCCCGCGGGGCAGCGCTCGGCTACTCGGTCGAGGAGAGCCATGTCGCACGCGGTCTCCGCTACGCCCTGATCATGATCGGGCTGGCGTTCGGGTGGCTCGGTCCGGCGGTGTGGGCCGCGGCGGCCCTGAGCGTCCTGGCCGCGCTGGTGCGGACCGGGCAGGTCGCCCGGGAGGATCGCGCGTGAGCGACCCGCCGGCGGACGCGCCCGCGACACGGCGCGAGCAGATCGCCTACCGCGTGTTCCGGACGATCGCGTGGCTCGGACGGGTCCTGCCGACCCACACGGGAAGGATGCTGTTCGGCTGGGCGGGGATCGCCGCGTTCCATCTGGCGCCCGGCGTCCGAGCGACCGTCGCCGCGAACCAGGCGAAGGTCCTGGGGCGCGAGCCCCACGACCCGCTCGTGCTGGCCGTCACCCGGCGGGCGTTCCGCGCGTACGCGCGCTACTGGTTCGATTCGTTCGACGTCGTCGATTGGTCGGACGAGCGCATCCAACGGCACTTCACGATCGAGGGCGAGGAACACCTCCGGCGCGCAGTGGATACGAAGACCGGCGCGATCGTGGTGGTCCCCCACATGGGGAACTGGGACGCGACGGGGCGGATGATGAAGGCGCGCTCCCTCCCGGTCGCGTCGGTCGCGGAGCGGCTCCGGCCCGAAGGCCTGTTCGTGCTGTTCCGCGAGCACCGGGAGGCGCTGGGCATGGAGATCATCGGGCTGGGCGAGTCCGGGACCGGGCGGAAGCTCACCGAGGCGCTGCGCAGAGGCATGATCGTGGCGCTCGTGGCCGATCGGGACCTCACCGGGCGCGGGATCGAGGTCGAGCTGTTCGGGGCGCCTCGTCGGCTCCCGGCCGGTCCCGCGCTCCTGGCGCTGACGTCCGGTGCGCCGTTGCTGCCGGCCGACATGTTCGACACCCCCGACGGGTGGCACCTGATCGTCCACCCGCCGGTCGTCTACGAGCCGACGGGCGACCGCCGCGCGGACGCGGAGGCACTGACGCGGATCATCGCCGCCGGGTTCGAGCGATCGATCTCCGCCGCGCCGGCGAACTGGCACGCGTTCCAGCCGTGGGGGTCGTGAGTCCGTGAGGATCGCGCTGGTCTGCCCGTACGCGTGGGACGATCCCGGTGGGGTCCAGGTCCACGTCCGCCAGCTCGCCGAGCGGCTCCTCGCCCGCAGGCACGACGTCGTGGTCCTGACCCCGGCCCGTACCCGGCCCTCCCAGCCGTGGGTCGTGCAGGTCGGCGCTCCCGTCGACATCCCGTACAACGCCTCGAACGCCCCCATCGACCCACGGCCCTGGTCGCGGCGACGCGTCCGCGAGGAGCTCGCGCGCTTCGCGCCCGACGTCGTGCACGCCCACCAGCCGACGGCGCCGTCGACGGCGATGTGGGCCCTGCTCGAGGCGCGCGCGCCGGTGGTGGGCACGTTCCATTCCGGGGCGACGCGCGCGCGCCTCTACGACCTGGCCGCGCCCGTCCTGCGTCGGGTGATGCGACGTCTGGCGGTTCGGATCGCCGTGTCGGAGCGCGCCGCCGAGTTCGAACGAGCGCGGATCGGCGGCGAGTGGGAGATCGTCCCGAACGGTGTCGACGTGGCCCGGTTCGCGGGCGCAGCGCCGCGCGACCTGGGTCCGGGCGCGAAGTTGTTGTTCGTGGGGCGGTTGGACGAGCGGAAGGGGATCCGGGTGGCGGTCGAGTCGTTCGGGATCCTCGCGACGGAGCGCCCCGACCTACGGCTCGTGGTCGCCGGGGACGGGCCGCACCGCGATGCGCCCGATGCCCTTCCTCCCGGGGTCCGGGACCGGGTCATGATGCTCGGAGCGGTCCCGAACGCCGATCTGCCGCCGGTGCTCGCGGCGTGCGACGTGTACCTGGGGCCGGCGACCGGTGGCGAGTCGTTCGGGATCGTGCTGGTGGAGGCGATGGCCGCGCGCCTCCCGGTGGTCGCCAGCGACATCCCCGGCTACGACGAGGTCGTCCGCCCGGGTCTCGACGCCCTGCTCGTGCCGCCGCGGGACCCGGCGGCCCTCGCGGCGGCGGTCGCCCGTGTCCTCGACGAGGCCGGGCTGGCGGACGGGCTGGTGACCGGCGGGCGCGAGCGCGCCGCCTCGTTCGACTGGGAGGTCGTGGTGGGGCGGCTGGAGGACATCTACCTACGGGCGACCGGCGTCCAGGCGCCGCCGATACGATAGGCGTCGCATGGAACTCGGCCTGTGGATCCTCGTCGGCGTGCTGGTCGTCGTGCTCGCGTGGGGCATCTGGACGTTCAACCGGCTGGTGGCGCTCCGCACCCGGGTCGACAACGGCTGGTCGCAGATCGACGTGCAGCTGCGGCGCCGGTACGACCTGATCCCGAACCTGATCGAGACGGTGAAGGGGTACGCGACCCACGAGCGCGAGGTGTTCGAGCGGGTCACCACCGCCCGGGCCCAGGCGATCGGTGCGACCGGCGTCCCCGACCAAGCGGCGGCCGAGAACGCGATCTCGGGCGGGCTACGCCAGCTGCTCGCGGTCGCCGAGGCGTACCCCGATCTGAAGGCCAACCAGAACTTCCTGGCGTTGCAGGAGGAGCTGTCCGGCACCGAATCGAAGATCGCGTACGCGCGGCAGTTCTACAACGACCAGGTGATGCGGCTCAACACGCTGATCCAGAGCTTCCCCTCGATGCTGATCGCACGGGCCGGGAGGTTCTCCGAGCGCGAGTTCTTCGACATCGAGGAGCCGGCTCGAGGCCCCGTCGAGGTCGACATGGGAGGCCCCTGAGTCCGTGTACGAGCAGATCGCCTCGAACAAGCGCAAGACGGTCGTCCTGTTCTTCGGCGCGATCGCCTTCGCGGCGCTGATCGGACTCGCCGGCGGCTACCTCCTCGGGTACGGGCCGTGGGGACTCGTGATCGCGATCGGGGTCGCCGTCGCGATGTCGCTCGCGTCGTACTTCGCCGGGGACAAGATGGTCCTCGCCTCCACGCGTGCCCGCGAGGTGACCCCGCAGGAGCAGCCTCGGCTGCACAACCTGGTCGAGGGGCTCGCGATCGCCGCCGGCATCCCGAAGCCGCGGGTCTACGTGGTTCCCGAGCAGGCGCCGAACGCCTACGCCACCGGTCGCGACCCCAAGCACTCGTCGATCGCGGTCACCGAGGGGCTGCTCGCCGCGATGGATCGCGTCGAGCTCGAGGGCGTGATCGGACACGAGATGGCGCACATCCAGGACCGGGACATCCTGGTCGGCACGGTCGTCGCCACCGTGGTCGGGGCCGCGGTCCTGCTCGCTGAGTTCATGATGCGCGCGTGGTTCTGGGGTGGGATACGCGGCCGCCGCGGCAACGATCAGGGGGGTGGCGTCGTGGGGCTCGTGCTCCTGGTGGCCGGTCTCCTGCTGATGCTGATCGCACCGTTCGCCGGCGCTGTGATCCGCGCGAGCGTGTCGCGCAACCGTGAGTACCTCGCCGACGCCCAGGGGGCGATGCTGACGCGGTACCCACCTGGGTTGGCGAGCGCACTGCGGAAGATCGCCGGTATCCCGGCCGCGATGCACTCGGCGAACAACGCGACCGCCCACCTGTGGCTGTCGACCCCCTCCCGGTTCGAGGGGGAGAAGCTCGGGCCGATGGAGAAGCTGTTCCAGACCCACCCCCCGATCGCCGACCGGATCCGCCGCCTCGAGGAGATGTGAGCCGGACTCAGGTCCCGGCCGCCGTCGCGAACGTCGGCGCGCTCCGCGGGCAGCTCTCGATCACGATCTCCGTATCGCCCGTCCGCGAGCCGAACCTACGCGCTCCGTGGCCGCTTCCCGGCGGCGCCGGACGGCGGATACACTGGCTGCACAGGCACATCCAGCCCGCCGCATCCAGGAGGAGATACCCGTGCAGCGCGAGACCGGCACCTTCACCGTGAAGTCCGGCCTGGCCGAGATGCTCAAGGGTGGCGTCATCATGGACGTCACCACGGCCGAGCAGGCGAAGATCGCCGAAGACGCCGGCGCGTGCGCCGTGATGGCCCTCGAGCGCGTCCCCGCCGACATCCGCAAGGAGGGCGGCGTCGCCCGCATGGCGGACCCGACGAAGATCGAGGAGATCAAGGCCGCGGTCACGATCCCCGTGATGGCGAAGGCCCGGATCGGCCACTTCGTCGAGGCGCAGATCCTCCAGTCGCTCGGCGTCGATTACATCGATGAGTCCGAGGTGCTGACGCCCGCCGACGAGGAGTTCCACATCGACAAGTGGGCCTTCACGGTCCCGTTCGTGTGCGGCTGCCGGAACCTGGGGGAGGCCCTGCGGCGGATCGCCGAGGGCGCCGCGATGATCCGGACGAAGGGCGAGGCGGGCACCGGCAACGTGGTCGAGGCGGTCCGCCACGAGCGGACACTCCTGTCCGAGATCGCCGAGGTCACGACCCTTCGTCCTGAGCAGTACGTGACGAGGGCGAAGGAACTGGGCGCGCCGGTCGAGCTGGTGCGGGTGGTCGCCGAGCAGGGCAAGCTCCCCGTCGTGAACTTCAGCGCGGGCGGGATCGCCACCCCGGCGGACGCGGCCCTGATGATGCAGCTCGGCGTCGACGGCGTGTTCGTAGGGTCGGGCATCTTCAAATCGCAGGACCCGTCGACGATGGCCAGGGCGATCGTCGAGGCGACGACGCACTACCAGGACCCCGACGTGCTCGCGAAGGTCTCTCGGGGGATCGGCGACCCGATGGCGGGCCTCGAGATCGGCACGCTCGAGACGCGCCTGCAGGAGCGCGGCTGGTAGCCGCGCCGAGGATCACGGATGGTGCCGCCGCCGTGGTGAAAGCGGGCGTCCTCGCGCTGCAGGGCGACTTCCGGGAGCACGCCCGTGTCTTCGCCGACGCCGGGGCGACGCCCGTCGAGGTCCGCACCGCCTCCCAGCTCGCCGAGGTGGACTGTCTCGCGATCCCGGGCGGCGAGTCGACAACGATCGCGAAGCTCGCGCGGGCCTACGATCTGGTGGAGCCGATCCGTGGCCGGTCGGCGGAGGGCATGCCGATCCTGGGCACCTGTGCGGGGATGATCGTGCTCGCGGCCGAGGTCGTCGGGGGCGAGCCGCTGTTCGCATTGATGGACATCGCGGTCAGGCGCAACGCCTACGGCCGCCAGGTGGACTCGTTCGAGACCGACCTGCAGGTCCTGGGGATCGATCACCCGGTGCGGGGGGTCTTCATCCGCGCTCCCTGGATCGAACGGGTGGGGGAAGGTGTCGAGGTGCTCGCGACCTTCGAGGATCGTCCGGTCGTCCTGGAGCAAGGCAACGTCGTCGTGGCATCATTCCATCCTGAGCTCGTGGGCGAGACCGGGCTCCACGGCTACCTGCTGAGGAAGGTGTGACGCATGTCGGGTCACTCGAAATGGGCGACGATCAAGCGGAAGAAGGGCGCGAACGACGCGAAGCGCTCGAACATGTTCGCGAAGCTGCTCCGAGCGGTGGAGGTCGCGGCGAAGGAGGGCGGTAGCGGCGACGTCAAGGCGAACATGACCCTCGCCTCGGCCGTCGAGAAGGCTCGCTCGTTCAGCGTGCCGGCGGACAACATCGACCGTGCGATCAAGCGGGGGACCGGCGAGCTCGACGGCGGGGCCAGGTACGAAGAGATCACCTACGAGGGATACGCGGCCGGGGGCATCGCCCTCGTCGTCGAGACGCTCACCGATAACCGGAACCGCACGGCGCAGGAGGTCCGCCACGCGTTCACGCGGAACAACGGGAACCTCGGCGAGTCCGGCTCGACCTTGTGGATGTTCCAGCGCAAGGGCGTGATCGTGGTCGAGAAGGCGGTCGCCCCCGACGAGGAGCGCCTCTTGGAGCTCGTACTCGAGGGCGGCGCGGAGGACCTGCGCGACTCCGAGTCAAGTTGGGAGATCATCACCGAGCCCGGGGACTTCAAAGGGGTGGAGGGTGCGCTCGAGGAGGCCGGCGTGCCGGTGTTCTCGGCCGAGGTCTCGATGGTGCCGTCCACCACGATCCCGGTCGACGGGACCGAGGCACGTCAGGTGCTGACCCTGATCGAAGCGCTCGAGGACCTCGACGACGTCCAGGACGTCTACGCGAACTTCGACATCCCCGAAGCTGTCATGGCCTCGCTCTAGGAGCTCGGGATATCGTCGGAGGCGTGTTCGAGGCAAGCGCGCACATCTATGACCTCCTGTACTCCTTCAAGGACTACGAGGGCGAGGCGCGGGACCTGGCGGCGCTGATCCGGGACCGGAACCCCGCGGCGGGATCCCTGCTCGACGTGGCCTGCGGGACGGGGGTCCACCTTGCACACCTGCGCGAGTCGTTCTCCGACGTCGCCGGCGTCGACCTCATCGAGCCGATGCTCGAGGTCGCCCGGGCCCGGCTGCCCGGCGTCCCGCTCACGCTCGCCGATATGCGGACCTTCGAGCTGGGTCGTCGGTTCGACGCCGTGACCTGTCTGTTCAGCTCGGTCGGATACCTGCCGGGAGCCGACGACCTGGCGACCGCGATCGAGCGGATGGCCGCCCACCTGAGCCCCGGCGGCGTGCTCGTGATCGACGGGTGGATCCGCCCTGACCGCTGGCGCGAGCCCGGAGGCGTCCACGCGCTGGCCGAGACGGCATCGGAGATGGCGGCCGCCCGGGTGGTTCGCTCCCGTCGAGACGGTGCGACGACGATCCTCGAGATGCGGTACCTGATCGCGACCCTCGACGGCTTCGAGACGGCCTCCGAGACGCACGTCCTGACCCTGTTCACCGACGAGGAGTACCGGGCGGGCTTCCGTCGGGCGGGGCTGCATCCTGAGGTCGTGCCGGGCCCGATGGGCGACGACCGCGATCGGTACGTCGCCGTCGTCCCCGTGTGAGGTCGTTGCCCGCAAGAAGGGCGCCGCCTAGACTGCGCGAACAGATGTTCGATACCTCCGTGCTCGGCGTCGACCCCGGCATCGCGCAGATGGGGCTCGCCGTGGTCGCCCGACGCGACCGGCGGGCGGTGCTCGTGTGGGCCGACACGGTCCGGACGTCAGCCGACCTCGACGAAGCGTCACGTCTTCGCACCGTCGCTGCCGCGGTGCGCGAGGCGATCGCCGAGCATCGGCCCCAGAGCGTGGCGATCGAGCGGGTGGCCTGGAACAAGAACCAGGTGAGCGCGCTGCAGGTCGCGCGGGCGACCGGCGCCGCGATGGTGGCCGCCGCGGAGGCGGGGCTCGCCGTCGAGGAGTACTCGCCGTCCGAGGTGAAGTCGGCGATCACCGGCATGGGCAACGCGGACAAGCGTCAGGTGCAGCAGGCGCTCCGGCGGATCCACGGGCTGCAGGCCGTCCCGCGTCAGGCCGACGCCGCCGACGCGGTGGCCGTCGCGCTCACCCACCTGGTCGCCGCTCGGATGAAGGGCCTCGTCGCGCGGACGGGACCGCGATGATCTCGTTCCTGGAGGGCGAGATCGTGCAGAAGGCCGGCACCCGCGTCGTCGTGGCCACGGGTGGGATCGGTTACGACGTGATCGTCCCGACGAGCGTGTTGGCCGCGCTCCCGCCGGCCGGGGGGGTCGCTCGCATCTACACCCGACTGGTGGTCCGCGAGGACTCGATGACGCTGTACGGATTCGCGTCGCCCGATGCCCGCGAGCTGTTCGATCTGTTGACCGGCGTCACCGGGGTCGGCCCCAAGGTGGCGCTCGCGTTCCTGTCGGCGATGCAGGCCGAGGCGATCCGGCGGGCCGTGGTGGCGGGCGACGCCGACGCACTCACCGTCGTACCGGGGGTGGGCAAGAAGGTTGCGCAGCGGGTCGTCCTCGACCTACGGGACAAGCTGGGTGGCGACGGTGATCTCGTCGTCACCGGACCGTTGGCGGATGTGCGTGAGGCCCTGGTGGCGCTCGGCCTGACGCCGGCGGAGGCGACCGCGGCGATGTCCGACCTCGATCCCGACGGCAGGCAAACCGAGGATCTCCTCCGCGACGCGCTGCGGAAGGTGGGACGATGAGCCGCGTGAGCGAACACGACGACGTCGTCGACATCGGCGAGCCGGACGACCGGCTGATCGAGGCGGACGCGCTCAGTCCGGAGGACCGCGAGTTCGACGTCGCGTTGCGTCCGCGGTCCCTGGGCGAGTTCGTTGGGCAGGAGCGGGTGAAGGAACAGCTCGCGGTGCTCCTGGACGGGGCGAAGCGCCGCGGCGAGCAGGTCGACCACCTGCTGTTCAACGGCCCGCCGGGTCTGGGGAAGACCACGCTCGCGCAGATCGTGGCGGTCGAGATGGGCGCCGGCTTCCAGCCGACGAGCGGACCGGCCCTCGAACGACCGAGCGACCTCGCGGCGATCCTCACGAACCTCGGTGCGGGTGACGTGCTGTTCGTCGACGAGATCCACCGGATGCCGCGGGTGGTGGAGGAGGTCCTCTACCCCGCGCTCGAGGACTTCACGCTCGACGTGGTGCTCGGCAAGGGCCCGACCGCGCGGTCGATCCGGTTGGAGCTGCCGAGGTTCACCCTCGTGGGGGCCACGACCCGACCGGGCCGGATCACCCTGCCCCTTCGTGAGCGGTTCGGGTTCAGTCCCCGTCTGGACTACTACGACGTCGGCGATCTCTCGCGGATCGTGCTCCGCTCGGCGGGGATCCTCGGTGTGGAGACGGCCGAGGAGGGCGCCCGGGAGATCGCTCGACGGTCGCGTGGGACACCCCGTATCGCGAACAGGCTGCTCCGACGGGTCCGCGACGTGGCGGAGGTCCGTCACGACGGCGAGATCACCGCCGAGATCGCGCGGGCAGGTCTCGCGATGTTCGAGGTGGACGAGCAGGGTCTCGACCGGTTGGACCACGCGATCCTCGCCACCGTGATCCGCAAGTTCCGTGGCGGGCCGGTCGGACTGAGCACGCTGGCCGCGGCGGTGGGGGAAGAGCCAGACACCGTCGAGGACGTCGTGGAGCCCTACCTGCTGCAGCTCGGGTTCCTGCAGCGCACGCCCCGGGGTCGCGTGGCGACCGAGCTGGCCTACCGTCATCTCGGCGAGACCGCGCCCGGCCAGCTCCCCCTGTAGCCCGTTCGCGCAGGTAGACTGCCCGGCCGTACCGCATTCGAACGCTCCCATCCCGGAAGGACCCCGATGATCGACATGCTCGCCCAGGAGGGCCAGGGCGGCAGCCCTCTCTCCTTCATCATCTTCCTGCTGCCCCTGGGTCTGCTGTTCTTCCTGATGCGCTCGCAGAAGAAGAAGCTCCAGGCCCAACAGGCGTTGCAGCAGCAGGCCGAGGTCGGCGACGAGATCCTCACCACGTCCGGGATCTACGGCACGATCGTCGAGACCGACGACGACGAGGGCACCGTGGTGGTGGAGATCGCGCCGGGGACCCAGATCAAGATGGTGCGTGCCGGGATCTCACGTCGCCTCGTCGACGACGAGGAGGAGTACGAGGAGTATGGATCGGACGAGGCGGACGGTCCCGACGACAACGCCGAGGGCCCGATCCGCTCGTGAGCGATCCCGTCACCGCCGACGGACAGATCCCCGTCGAGGGGCCATCCCCCGCTCTTCCCGGCATCGCAAGCGTCACCCTCGAGGACGTCCAGCAGGACCCTGAGCTCTCGCTGTACATCAGCTCGGCTGACCGCGTGATGGATGCGATGGGGTACACCGAGCATGGGTTCCGCCACGCGAACCTCGTCGCGAAGATCGCGTACCAGGTCCTGCACCGCCTAGGTTTCGGCGAGCGCGACGCCCAGCTCGCGTGCGTGGCCGGGTACCTCCACGACGTCGGCAACGCCCTCGCTCGCGACGCCCACGGGCAGACCGGGGCGGTCCTGGTCTCCCAGGCCCTGCGGGACCGCGCGGAAGGCGCCGACCTGATGCCGATCCTGGCCGCGATCGCGAACCACGAGGAGACCGAGGGGATGGCGGTCTCGCCGATCTCCGCCGCGGTGATCCTCGCGGACAAGTCCGACGTCCACCGCAGTCGCGTCCGCAGGCCGCTCGGGCTCGAGCAGGACATCCACGACCGGGTCAACTACGCGGTCGAGCAGAGTTTCCTACGGGTAGACTCCGACGCCCGGACGGTCAGCCTCGAGCTGACGATCGACACGTCCATCAGCCAAGTCATGGAGTACTTCGAGATCTTCCTGAGCCGGATGCAGATGTGCCGCCATGCGGCCGAGCATCTCGACGCCCGCTTCCGGCTGGTGATCAACTCGCAGGAGCTCGCGTGAAGAACACCCGGAGCCTCTGGCTGTCGATCGCGTTCGTCCTGGTCCTCGTGGCGCTCTCGATCGCGGGACTCGTGACGGGGTACCTCACGCCGCGACTCGGCCTCGACCTGGAGGGTGGGGTGGCGGTGATCCTGTCGGCCCCCGAGGGCACGACGACCGACGTGATGGAGCAGGCGCTCGGGAACATCCGCAACCGCGTCGACGCGTTCGGCGTCGGTGAGCCCGACATCTTCCTGTCGGGCACGACGATCGAGGTCCAGATCCCGGGCCTCGCCCAGAGCCAGATCGAGACGCGTGAGGCGGACCTGTCGTGTCTGGTCGGGGAGGAGGACGCGAACCACGGATGCGCCGATGACGAGGCCACCGCGAACGACGTCCTCGCCGAACTCGAGGTCACGTGGAGCCCTGCCGAGGTGTGCCTGATCGGCGGCGACGAGACGGAGCTCGAATGCTTCGCGACCGAGGAAGAAGCCGCGAACGCCCGCCTCCTGTACACGGTCGACCCGAAGGCGAGCCCCACCCCATCGCCGTCGGCGAGCGCGACACCGTCGCCGACCGCGTCTCCCTCCGCCGGGCCGACGCTCCCCGCCGACGAGTACTGCATCACGAACGGGGCGAAGGAGGAGCTTGCCTGCTACGACACGGAGGCCGAGGCCACCCAGGTGCTCGAGGGCGCGACGTCCGAGGTCACCGAGCGGTTCTGGAACGTCACGCCCACGGTGGCCGAGCCGGAGCCTACGCCGAGTCCCGAACCGGACGCGAGCGGCACCCCCACGCCGTCCCCTCCCCCGACCCCCACGGCGTCGCCGTCGCCGTCGGGCGTGGACCTGTACCGCCAGCTCGATCTCAACGGCGCGGAACCGCTGCCCAACCGCCTGGAGAGCAAGAAGAAGGCAGAGGAGGCGCTGGCCGCGATCGAGGTCCGCGCCGTCACCGAGCGATTCTGCGTCGTGAGCGCCCAGGGCGAGGACCTGGGGTGCTACCTGACGCAGGAAGCGGCGGACAAGCGGCAGCGCGAGACGGGTCAGGAACGTCTGCTCAACGTGATCGGAACGACCGCCCGCTTGGAGGAGCGCCAGACCCTCGAGATCGATCCCCCCGACGGACCCGCGGTACCAGACGCTCCCCGTGACCTGTGGCACGGAGGCCGAGCTGCGCACGCCCGAGTGCGAGCCCGGCGCCCTCGACGGCGAGGAGGTGGTGTACCTCGACGGCCAGCTCGGCACCGGTAATAAGGTCCGGCTCGGCCCGGTCATCGTCACCGGCGCGAACTTCGAGGACGCGTCGGCCGCCCTGATCGGCGGCACCCAGACCCAGCCCGTTCCCGAATGGGTCGTCACCTTCCAACTCGATGGGGAAGGAGCCGATGCGTTCGCCGACGCGACCACGCAGGCGGTGAACGCAGCGCCGCCACAGAACCAGATCGCGATCGCCGTCGACCGCACGATCATCTCGAACCCGGTGGTCCAGAGCCCGATCACGAACGGGAGCGGTCAGATCAGCGGTGGATTCACCGAGCAGGGTGCGAAGGACCTCGCGACGGTCCTGTCCGCCGGTGCCCTGCCCGTGGAGCTGGCCCAGGAAGCGGTCCGCACCGTGAGCCCCACGCTCGGCGAGGAGTCGCTGCGCCAAGGCATCGTGGCGGGGATCGCAGGCCTGATCCTGTTGTTCCTGTACCTGCTGCTCTACTACCGCCTCCTCGGCATCGTGGCGTGGTTCGGCATGTCGATCTGGGCGATCCTCGCCGTGGCGCTGATCTCGCTCGCGGGCGGCGAGGAGATCGGCTACGCGCTGACCCTCGCCGGTGTCGCCGGACTCGTGATCTCGCTCGGCGTCACGGCGGACTCCTACATCGTGTTCTTCGAGCGGCTGAAGGACGAGATGCGCGGGGGCAAGTCGGCGCGAACGGTGGTCCAGCCCGCGTTCAAGCGGGCGTTCCGCACGATCATCGCGGCCGACATCGTGACGGGGCTCGCCGCGATCGTGCTGTACCTCACCGCGGTCAGCTCCGTGCGAGGCTTCGCGCTCACCCTCGGTGTCGCGACGCTCCTCGACGTGTTCGTCGTGTACTTCTTCAAGCGACCCACGGTGTTCCTCCTGGCGCGCAACACGAGGCTCGTGAACCTCCGGGGCTTCGGGCTGTCGGCGGCGACGGCCGGGGACCACGCGGCGCTGGACACCTCCGGTGAGGGGGAGCCGTCGTGAACCTCCGCGAAGTCATGGACGTCTACCGGGGGTACCGGATCCCGCACTTCAAGATCATCGAGCACAAGAACCGCTGGTTCGCCTTCTCGGGGATCTTGATCGCCCTGTCGATCCTGGGGTTCGTCTGGCAGGGGCTCGACTACTCGATCGATTTCGAAGGTGGGGCGCTGATCAGCTACCCGGTGGGAACCACGGTTGAGGCGTCAGACGTCCAGGGGACCCTCGCCGAGTTCGGGATCGACGACGCGGAGGTCCAGATCGTGACGGGGGACGAACCGCGGATCGCGATCCGCACCGAGACGCTCACCCTGGTCGAGGACCGGACCGGACTCCTCGAAGCCCTCGCGTCGCAGGCGGGGGTGACTTTCGACGACATCAGCGTCGAGGACGTCGGGCCTACGTGGGGTGCGGAGATCTCGTCGAAAGCGCTCCGCGGCCTGATCTTCGTCCTGCTCGCGATCTCGGCGTACATCTGGCTGCGGTTCGAATGGGAGATGGCGGCGGGCGCGATGGTCGCCCTGATCCACGACGTGATCATCACGGTCGGCGTGTACGCGTTGACCGGACGGCAGGTCACCCCCGAGACCGTGATCGCGGTCCTGACGATCCTCGGGTTCTCGCTGTACGACACCGTGGTGATCTACGACAAGGTCAAAGAGAACACCGAGTCGCCCGCGATGGTGGCGCACTACGGCTACGTCGGGGTCGTCGATCGTTCGCTCAACCAGGTGCTGATGCGCTCCGTGAACACCTCGCTCGTCGTGCTGCTGCCGATCGCGTCGCTGCTGCTGTTCGGCGGTGAAACGCTCAAAGACTTCGCGTTCGCGATGTTCGTCGGTACGGCGATCGGTGCCTACTCGTCGATCTTCATCGCGGCGCCGATCCTCACGCTGTTCCACCGCGGCGAGGCCATGGCGGCGTCGGCGCGCGGCACGCAGCCGCGCCCGGCCCGTGCCGCGGTCGCGGCAGCCGACGCCGCCGAGCCCGCCGCGGTGAGCGACGCGGCCGCCACCCGGGCCACCGCGCGCCAAGGGGCGTCGAGCCGTCCGCGTCCCACCACGTCGCGCCGCCCGCCCGCGAAGAAGAAGAGGAAGCGGAGGTAGCCGGATGGACCTCGCGCAGATCCAGGGTCTGATCCGCGACGTGCCCGACTTCCCGGAGCCCGGCGTCGTGTTCAAGGACATCACGCCGGTGCTCGCCGACCCGATCGCCTTCTCGACGATCGTCGACATGATCGTGGTGCACTTCGGGCGGGGCAACGTCGACAAGGTCGTGGGCATCGAGGCGCGTGGGTTCATCCTGGCCGCACCCGTCGCGTACCACTTCGGTGCGGGGCTGGTGCCGGTGCGGAAGGCCGGCAAGCTTCCGCACGACACCTTGAACGAGGAGTACGCGCTGGAGTACGGGACGGCCGCGATCGAGATCCACAAGGACGCGGTCACGCCGGGGGAGCGCGTGCTGATCGTCGACGACGTGCTCGCCACCGGCGGCACGGCGAAGGCTGCGGCCTCGCTCGTCGAGCGGATCGGTGGCAAGGTCTGCGGGATCGCGTGCCTGATCGAGCTCGACTTCCTCGAAGGCCGCGAGAAGCTGCACGCGTTCGACCTGTTGACCTTGATCCACTACTGAGCGGCCCTTCGAGACGCCGGGAACCCCGGCGTACACTGGCCGGACAACGTGGATGGCCCAGTCGAACGCCCATCGGATGACCTCGTGGTCAACCCCTCGGACGAGAGGGGGGAGTTGCAGGTCGAGGAAGCGCCGGCACCGCCGAGGCGGGGGACCCGGCTCCCTCGGCCTCGCCTGCGCCGACCCGAGCTCGAGGTCTCACCGCGCCTGCAGCCGCTGTTGAAGAAGGTGAGGACGTACAACCCGAAAGCGGACCTTCGATCGCTCGAGCAGGCGTTCGAGGTGGCCGAGGCGGCGCACGAGGGCCAGTTCCGCAAGTCCGGCGAGCCGTACATCGAGCACCCCCTCGCGGTCGCGGGCATCCTCGCCGACCTGCACCTGGACACCGTGACCCTCCAGGCGGCCCTGCTCCATGACACGGTCGAGGACACGAGCGTCTCGCTGGAGCGGATCGAGGTCGAGTTCGGTGACGAGGTCGGGCGTATCGTCGACGGGCTCACGAAGCTGGACAAGCTCCCGTTCCGCACCCGCGAGCTGGCCCAGGCCGAGAACGTGCGGAAGATGATCGTCGCGATGGCCGGCGACATCCGCGTGCTCCTGATCAAGCTGGCGGATCGACTCCACAACATGCGGACCCTGGGTGCCTTGCCTGGGCACAAGCAGCAGCGGATCGCCACCGAGACGCTCGAGATCTACGCGCCGCTCGCGAACCGGCTGGGTGTCCAGGAGGTGAAGTGGGAGCTCGAGGATCTGGCCTTCAAGACCCTGCACCCGGGGCCTTACCGCGAGATCGCGAGCCTGGTCGAGACCCGCCGCGACGAGCGCACCCGGCTGATCGAGGAGCTCACCCAGACGCTCCGGCAGAAGCTGAAGGAGCTGGGCATCAAAGCCGACGTCGAGGGCCGCCCGAAGCACCTGTACTCGATCTACGAGAAGATGGTGATCCGGGGCAAGGAGTTCGAGGACATCTACGATCTCGTCGGCATCCGGATCCTCGTCGAGTCCCTCCGCGACACCTACGGCGCCCTCGGCGCGGTGCATGCGCTCTGGACCCCGGTCCCGGGACGTTTCAAGGACTACGTCGCGATGCCCAAGTCGAACATGTACCAGTCGCTGCACACCACGGTCGTGGGTCCCGGGGGCAAGCCGCTCGAGATCCAGATCCGCACCCGCGACATGCACCGCACCGCCCAGTACGGCATCGCCGCGCACTGGCGCTACAAGGAGGGTGGCGGCAAGCAGAAGGAAGAGGCCCAGGACCTCGCCTGGCTCGGCCAGATGATGGACTGGCTCAAGGACATGGCCGATCCGCGGGAATTCATGGAGGGCCTGCGGATCGACCTGTCCGGCGGCCGGGTCTTCGTCTTCACCCCGAAAGGCGACGTGACGAACCTGCCCGCCGGCGCGACGCCCGTGGACTTCGCGTACACGGTCCACACGGAGGTCGGGCACCGCACGATCGGGGCGAAGGTGAACGGCAAGCTGGTGCCGCTCGACTACGAGCTGCGGACCGGGGACTCGGTCGAGGTCCTCACCTCGAAGGCCCAGGGCGAGGGACCGAGCCAGGACTGGCTCCAGTTCGTCCAGACCCCGCGGGCGCGCAACAAGATCCGGCAGTGGTTCGCGAGAGGGCGCCGGGAGGACGCGCTCGACCAGGGCAAGGACCTGCTCCAGCGGCAGATGCGCAAGCAGAACCTCCCTATCAAGCGCCTGGCCACCGAGGACACGCTCGAGCACATCGCGCTCGATCTGAAGTACCCGGACCTCGACTCGCTCTACGTCGCGATGGGGGAGGGGCACGTCTCGCCGCAGTCGGTCGTGGCCCGGCTCGCCCGGCTGGTCTCGGGCACACCTGACGAGGACGTGACCGAGGTCCCGCTCGCGCGCCCGGTCCGGATCACGCAGCCGGACGTCTCGAAGGGCGTCATGGTCAAGGGTCTGCCCGACGTGTGGGTCAAGCTCGGCCGGTGCTGCACGCCGGTGCCCGGCGACGCGATCGTCGGGTTCGTCACCCGCGGTCAAGGGGTGAGCGTCCACCGTGAGGATTGCCCCAACGTGAAGACGCTCCGGCGTGAACCCGAGCGGATGATCGAGGTGTCCTGGTCGGAGGGCAAGCCCACCTCGTTCGTGGTGGCGATCCAGGTCGAGGCGCTCGACCGGACCCGGCTCCTGTCGGTACTCGCGACGGTCCTGTCGGACCACCATGTGAACATCCTGTCGGCCAACTCCACCACGGGTCGCGACCGGATCACGCGGCTGCGGTTCACCTTCGAGCTCGCGGACATCGCGCACCTGTCCTCGGTCCTCACCGCAGCCAAGCGGGTCGAGTCCGTCTACGACGCGTACCGAGTGGTGCCTAGCTAGTGCGGATCGTCCTGCAGCGGGTCACCCGCGCGAGCGTCCATGTCGGCGGTGACGAGGTGTCCTCGATCGGTCGCGGGTACCTGCTGTTGGTCGGCGTCGGGCACGGCGACACGGCCGAGCAGGCCGACCGGTTGGCGGACAAGGTGGTCAACCTGCGGATCTTCCGCGACGCCGAGGGCAAGACGAACCTCGCCCTCGCCGAGGTCGGAGGTGAGGTCCTCGTCGTGTCGCAGTTCACGCTGTACGCGGACACGCGCAAGGGGCGGCGTCCCTCGTTCGTCGACGCCGCAGACCCCGCCGAGGCGGCGACGCTCGTCGATCGGTTCGCCGGTTCCGTCGCGGCGCGTGGGGTGCGGGTCGTTGGTGGGGTCTTCGGAGCCGAGATGCAGGTGGAACTGGTCAACGACGGACCGTTCACGCTCACGCTCGACACGGACTGAGCCGGTCGACGGCTTCCTGCTACCGTCGCCTGCCCATGGAGTGGTCGACGCGGACGGCGGAGGGTCTACGGGCGGCGGCTCGCGCGTTCTCGAACCCGGCACTGCGACGCCTCGAGGTCGCGTGGTTCGTGTCCGTGACCGCGGACCTGGCCACCACCGTGGCCCTGGGGGTGTACGCCTTCCAGGAGGGTGGGGCAGCCGGTGTGGGCGTCGCCGCCCTCCTGCGGTTGCTCCCCTCCTCGGTCGCGGCGCCGATCCTCGCGCTCCCCGGTGATCGGTTCCCCCGGGAGCGAGTGCTGATGACGATGGAAGGCTTGCGGGGCTGCTTCGTCGTCGCCGCGGGGGTCGGCACGGCGCTCGGGTGGCCCGCACTCGCCGTCTACGGACTGATGGCCGCCGCCGCCGTCGCCTCCAGCGCCCTGCGGTCGATCCAGTTCGCGTTGCTCCCGGCGCTTGCGACCGCACCTGACGAGCTCGTCGCGGCGAACGTCGGACTCGCCACGATCGAGGGGCTCGGCGGCCTGCTCGGACCGGCGATCGGCGGCATCTTCCTGGCGGTGTTCGGGCCGGCGGTCGTCCTGGCGGGGGGAGGCATCGATCTTCGTCCTGGCGGCGATCTTGATCGGGACGATCCGTGTGCCGGTCAGGTTCGCTCGCGGCGGGCCCTCGACGCGACCGCTCGTCGAGGCGCTCGAGGGGGTCCGGACGATCGCGACAGAGCGCGATCCTCGGCTCGTGGTCGGGCTCTTCTTCGCACAGACGGTGGTCCGTGGCGCCCTGGCGGTGTTCATCGTCGTCACCTCGATCGAACTCCTGGATCTGGGGGAGCAGGGGGTCGGGTACCTCACGGCGATGATCGGGGTCGGAGGTCTCGTGGGCGCCGTCGTGACGCTGTCGCTCGTGGGCCGTCCGCAGCTTGCCCGATGGTTCGGGGTGGGCCTGGTGCTCTGGGGGCTTCCGCTCGTGCTCTTGGCGGGCTCGGGGGTCGCGATCGTCGCGTACGTCGCGATGGCGATCGTCGGGATCGGGAACAACCTGACGGACGTCGCCGGGATGACGTTGCTGCAGCGGATCGTGGAAGACCGTTTGCTCGCGCGTGTGCTGGGAGCGCTCGACGGGATCGTCCTGGCCGGGGCGGCGCTCGGCGCCGCCGTGGCACCGCCCGCCATCGACGCGCTGGGGGCGCGCGGGGCGCTCGCGACCCTCGGCGCCGCCCTGATCGTCCTGGTCGGGCTCGCGCAGCCGGGGCTGCGGCGTCTAGACCGGATCGCGTCCGTGCCGGTCGAGGCCGTCCTGCTCCTGCGACGGGTCCCGATGTTCGCCGTCCTCGACATCCCAACGATCGATCATCTGGCGAAGGTCGCGGTCCCGATGTCCGTCGCGGAGGGGACGGTGCTGATCCGCGAGGGGGACCACGGAGATCGTGTCTATGTGATCGACAGGGGCTCGTTCGAGGTGGTGCGAGGCGATACGCAACTGGCGATCTTGGGCGAGGGCGACGCCGTGGGGGAGATCGCGCTCCTGAAGGACGTGCCCCGGACGGCGACTGTCACCGCGAGGGAAGATGCGCAGGTGCTCGCCGTGGATCGGGACCACTTCCTCCAGGCGGTCACCGGGTTCGCGCTCAGCCTCGAGGAGGCTCACCGAACCGCGGAGGCTCGCGCCGGCCAGCACGCCTGAGGCCTCCGGTAGCATGACCCCGCGATGTACCTGGACGTCTTCGACCGCAATCCGTACGGGACGAACTGCTGGCTCCTGGCCGCGGAGGGGTCGAGCGACGCCGTCGTGGTCGACCCCGGGTTCGAACCGGCGACTATCCACGCGATGCTGGCCAGGGCGGCTATGACCCCCGCGGCGGTGCTGCTCACGCACGCCCACGGCGACCACGCGGAGGCGGCGGGCGCGTTCGCAGGACCCGACGTGCCCGTCTACGTCCACCCGGCCGACGCCGTCGCCTACACCGACCCCGAGGCGTGGCGCCCCGGGTTCCCGAACCCGCTCACGATCGCGGAAGATCTGCGCACCTTCGAAGACGGCGACGTGCTGCGGTTCGCGGGGTTCGACATCGAGGTCGATCCACACGCCGGGGCACACGCCGGGCTCATGCTGCTTCCGCGTCGGTGGCGACGTCCTCGTCTTCAGCGGAGACCTGGTGTTCGCGGGGGCGATCGGGCGTTCCGACTTCCCGAACTCCGATCCAGAAGCGATGCTGGGGAGCCTCCGGCGGTTCCTCGAGCTCCCCGACGATCTTCGCACCCTGCCCGGGCACGGTCCCGAGACGACGGTCGGGCGCGAGCGCGCGTCGAATCCGTTCCTGGTGAGGCTGTGATGGAGACCGCGCCGCCTCGCGGGACGCAGGACCTGCTGCCGCCGCAGGGCAGCCAGATGCGCGGGCTCTACGATCGCTCGGCCGCGGTCGCGCGCCTGTACGGGTACCGGTACGTCGAGACGCCGGGGTTCGAGTCGACCGAGCTGTTCAAGAGGACCTCCGGGGAGACGAGCGACGTCGTCTCGAAGGAGATGTACACGTTCCTGGATCGCGGCGAGCGTGAGATCACGTTGCGCCCGGAGGGGACCGCGCCGGTGATGCGCGCGTACCTGGGTCACCGTCACGAGCTCGGTACGCCGTTCAAGGCCTACTACCTGACCCGGATGTACCGGTACTCGCGGCCGCAAGCTGGGCGGTACCGGGAGCACCGCCAGTTCGGCGTGGAGGTGTTCGGCGTCGAAGGCGCCGGCGCCGACGTCGAGACGATCGTGCTCGGTGATGCTCTGCTGCGGTCGTTGGGCCTGACGCGGTACCGGCTCCAGCTCAACTCGATCGGCGACGACGTCTGCCGCCCCGCCTACCGCGAAGAGCTCGTGGCGTTCTTCGACGCGCGCCGCGACCGGCTTCGCGACGAGCACAAGGACCGGTACGCGGACAACCCGCTGCGGGTCCTCGACTGCAAGGACGAGGCCTGCCGCCAGGTGGCCGCGGAGGCGCCCAGGATCACCGATAGGCTCTGCGAGGCGTGCGCCTCGCACTTCGCCGAGGTCCAGGCGGGCGTGCGGGAGGCGGGCCTCGAGCCCGCGATCGCGCCGACCCTCGTTCGAGGGCTCGACTACTACACGCGAACGGCGTTCGAGTTCGTGAGCCAGGTCCTGTCCGAGCAGCAGGGCACCCTGTTCGGAGGCGGTCGCTACGACGGGTTGGCCGAGGCGCTCGGCGGGCCTCCGACGCCGGGCGTTGGGTTCGGGATGGGGCTCGAGCGGGTGCTGCTCGCGGTCGCGGACGAGGGGCTCGAGCCGCCGTCGGAGCCCCCTTTGCGCTGCTACGTGGTGGCGCTGGGCGAACCTGCTCGCCAGCGCGCGGTCGCGCTCGTCCGAGAGCTCCGAGCGAACGGCCTCGCGGCCGATCTCCCTTTCGAGGAGCGCCCGATGAAGGCGCAGCTCAAGCTGGCAGATCGCGCGGGAGCGGTCTTCGCGGCGATCGTCGGCGAACGCGAGCTGGCGGAGGGCACGGTGACCCTGCGTCGGCTCGCGGACGGCATCCAGAAGACGGTGCCCGTGGGCGACGTGGCCAGGTGGTTGACGAGACTCGACGACTGGACGGACGAACGATGAGCGAACCCTCGATCCTGCGCACGGCGATGCGCACGCACGCCTGCGGCGAACTGCGCCCCGAACACTCCGGTGGTGAGGTCACCCTGTGTGGCTGGGTGGCGCACAGGCGCGACCACGGCGGCGTCACCTTCATCGACCTGCGGGACCGGGCGGGATCCGTCCAGGTCGTGTTCGGTCCAGAGCACGCCGATACGCATACGATCGCGCAGGACCTCCGCGGCGAGTGGGTGGTCCGTGTCTCGGGCGAGGTCCGGCTGCGCCCCGACGGCATGGTCAACCCGAGCCTCGGCACCGGCGAGATCGAGGTCCACGCGACGGCGCTCGAGGTGCTGTCGAAGGCCGAGACCCCCCCGTTCGTGATCGAGGACCGGATCGAGGCCGACGAGATGCTCCGCCTCGAGTACCGGTACCTGGACCTGCGGCGTCCGGAGATGACCGCGATGCTGCGGCTGCGCCACCAGGTGACCTCGATCATGCGCGAGCACATGGACTCGCTCGGGTTCCTGGACGTCGAGACGCCGGTCCTCACGCGGGCGACGCCCGAGGGCGCGCGCGACTTCCTGGTGCCTTCGCGGCTGTACCCGGGGTCGTTCTACGCCTTGCCGCAGTCGCCGCAGCAGCTGAAGCAGCTGCTGATGGTGGCCGGCCAGGACCGCTACTACCAGATCGTTCGGTGCATGCGCGACGAGAACCCGCGCGCCGATCGCGGCTTCGAGTTCACGCAGCTCGACATCGAGATGTCGTTCATCGACGAGGAGGACGTCTTCGCGGTGATCGAGCCGCTGTACGCGCGGATCCTCCGCGAGGTCCACGGCGTCGAGGTCCCGGTGCCGTTCCCGCGGATGACCTACGACGACATGATGGACCGCTATGGCTCGGACAAGGCCGATCTGCGGTACGGCCTCGAGCTGGTGACCCTCACGCACCTGTTCGCGGGCTCTGGCTTCAACGCGTTCGCGGGCGTGGCGGCGACCGAGGACGGCGCGATCAAGGCCCTGTGCGCGCCCGGCGCCGGCGCGGCGTTCAGCCGCAAAGACCTCGACAAGCTGGTCGAGGACGCGAAGGGTCGCGGCGCGGCGGGCCTCGTGTGGATCGTGGCCGAGGAGGGCGGGGCGGTCCGCTCCCCGGTCGAGAAGTTCCTGTCGAGCGAGGAGATCGCGGGGGTCCTCGAACGCACCGGCGCGGCCCCCGGAGACCTCGTGTGCATCGTGGCCGACCGGGTCGACCGCGCGAACGTCGCCCTCGATGGGCTCCGCCGCGATCTGGCCGCGCGCCTCGACCTTGTTCCCCCGAACGGATGGTCGATGTGCTGGCTCACGGAGCCTCCGCTGTTCGAGTGGTCCGACGACGAGGGCAAGTGGGTCTCGGTGCACCACCCGTTCACGTCGCCGGCCACCGACGACCTCGACCCGAGGACGGCGAAGAGCCGAGGGTACGACCTCGTGATGAACGGGTTCGAGGTCGGGGGCGGCAGCATCCGGATCCATCGGTCGGACATCCAGCAGGCGGTCTTCGACGTGCTCGGCGTCTCGCACGAGGAGCAGCAGGAGAAGTTCGGACACCTGCTGCGCGCGTTCACCTTCGGCGCGCCGCCCCACGGTGGGATCGCGATGGGCCTCGACCGGCTCGTGATGATCCTCGCGGGCAAGGACTCGCTCCGCGACGTCACGGCGTTCCCGAAGGCGCAGTCGGGGCAGGACCCACTCACCGGCGCCCCCGCGCCCGTCGACGAGGCGCAGCTCACCGAGGTCGGGCTCCAGCTGCGCCCGACCTCCACGAAGCCGGAGGCGCCCAAGGAGGCGTCGTGAGCGCGGTCGGCTGGGAGGTCGCCGAGCCCTACTGCCGCGCCCCCCACGTCGTGTTCGTCGCCTCGACCCGCCCCGACGGGGCGCCGCACGTGGTGCCTATCTGGGCCGACACCGATGACGGCATGATCCGGATCAACACCACCGAGGGCACGGTGAAGCTCCGGAACCTCCGACACGACCCACGCGTGGCGCTCGGGATCCACGTCTCGTCTGCGCCCTACCTCGCCTTCTCGATCTGGGGACGCGTGATCGACGAGGTCACCGGCCCCGAGGCCGCCGCGCACATCGACGCCCTGTCGCAGGCCTACGACGGCACGCCCTGGTCCTTCGTCCAGGGCGAGAGGGAGGCACGCGTGCTCCTGCGGATCCGCCCCGAGCGCGTGGTCGCGATGACATGAGCGACGCCCCGCTCGCGGCGCGGATGCGTCCGCGGACCCCCGAGGAGTTCGTCGGGCAGAAGCACCTGGTCGGTCCCGGCCGCGCGCTGTCGAAGCTGATCGAGCGCGGCGTCTTGCCGTCGCTGATCCTGTGGGGGCCGGCGGGGACCGGCAAGACGACCCTGGCGACGATCCTGGCCGACACGGTGGGCGCGCAGCTCGTCACCCTGTCGGCGGTCTCGTCGGGGGTGGCCGACGCGCGCAAGGTGATGGAGCAGGCGAGGGGCGGCACGCTGTTCAAGACGGTCCTGTTCGTCGACGAGGTCCACCGGTGGTCGAAGTCGCAGCAGGACGTCCTGCTTCCCGCGGTCGAGGACGGCACGGTCACGCTGATCGGCGCGACGACCGAGAACCCGTACTTCTCGCTGAACACGCCGCTGCTCTCCCGATGCCTGCTGATGCGTCTCGAGGCGCTCGAACCCGGCGACCTGAGAGCGCTCGTCCTTCGGGCACTGCAGGACGAGGAACGCGGCCTGGGGTCGCTCGGGCTCACGATCGACGACGAGGCCCTCGAGCACCTGGTCACGATCGCGGGAGGCGACGCCCGGATGGCGCTCACCGGTCTCGAGGCGTCGGCGCTCGCCGCTCAGGCGGCCGGCGAGGCAACGATCACCCTGGCCCTCGCCTCGGACGCCGTGCAGCGCAAGGCCGTGGTCTACGACCGCCAGGGCGATGCCCACTACGACGTGATCAGCGCCTTCATCAAGTCGATCCGCGGGTCAGATCCCGACGGAGCGCTCTTCTGGCTCGCCCGGATGATCGAGGCGGGGGAGGATCGCCCGATTCATCGCCCGCCGCCTGATCGTGCACGCGAGCGAGGACATCGGGCTCGCGGACCCGATGGCGCTGCTCCAGGCGACCGCGGCCGCCCACGCCGTGGAGCACGTCGGCTTGCCCGAGGCGCGGCTCAACCTGGCCCAGGCCACGATCTACCTGGCCCGCGCGCCCAAGTCGAACAGCGTCTACACGGCGATCGCCGCGGCGATGGCCGACGCCGTCAGCGCCGACCCGGTCCCGGCACATCTGCGGGACTCGAGCTACAAGGGCGCGAAGCAGCTCGGGCACGGGAAGGGCTACCGGTATCCGCACGACGCCCCGGAGCACTTCGTGGAGCAGGAGTACCGGCCGCCCCGGTTCCAGGGAACGAGGTACTACGAGCCCTCCGATCAGGGGGAGGAGGCACGCGACTGGTCTCCCGGCGCCGGCCCCTCCCGGGACGAACCGCCGAGCGGGTAGGCTACGGCCGATCCCTGGAACGGCATGTGGATGGAAGGAACCCGACGATGACCTCTCTCGCGCTCACCGGCGGCGACACCGCGCTGATCGTCATGGCCTCGTTCTGGGGCCTGCTCGTGCTGGCTCTGTGCGTGGTCCTGCTCAACACCTTCCGCGTGCTCGAGTCGACGAAGATGACGATCGACGCGATGCGCGAGGAGACCGTCCCCCTGTTGCGCGAGGTCAAGACCAGCGTCGAGAAGATGAACCGCGAGATCGACCGGGTCGACACGATGCTCGAGTCCACGGGGCAGATCGTGGGGCGTGTCGAGAAGCTCTCCGGTCTGGTCGAAGAGGCAGCGGCGAGCCCGCTCGTGAAGGTGATCAGCTTCGGCGCGGGTCTGCGCAAGGGCGTCGGGAAGGCGAAGAAGGGCAAGGCCTAGCGTGCGCAGGCTGTTCTGGATCGCCCTCGGTCTCGGCGCCGGCGCCGCGAGCGCGATCATGGCTGGGCGCTTCACGCGCAGGCAGGTGGAGAAGGCGAAACCCCAGGCGATCGCCCGGGAGGCGAAGGGCGGTCTGCTCGACCTGTCGAAGCTCGTCGCGGAGTCGATCGAGGAGGGCAAGCGCGCTCGGGTCGACCGTGAGCGCGAGCTCCGCGAGCGCTACGAGATCCCCGGCCCCTCGGGCAGCTGAACGACGGGGCTGAGCGGCCCACGAGGGCCTCGCCGGTAGACTCCCGGCCGTGGACGGCGATCGGATCCGCGAGACCTTCCTGAGCTTCTTCGAGGAGCGAGGACACACGCGTGTCCGCTCGTCGTCGCTGATCGCCGCGCCCGAGTCGGGCCTGCTGCTCACCGGCGCGGGCATGGAGCAGTTCATCCCGTACTTCCTCGGGCAGGTCGAGCCGCCGTACCTGCGGGCGACCAGCGCACAGAAGTGCTTCCGCGCTGTCGACATCGAGAACGTGGGCGTGACCGACCGGCATCTCACGATGTTCGAGATGCTCGGCAACTTCTCCTTCGGGGACTACTTCAAGGCCGAGTCGTGCGCCTGGGGTCTCGAGCTGGTCTCCGAGGGCTACGGCATCGACCCTGCCCGTCTGTGGACCACCGTCTACGAGGATGACGACGACGCGATCGCGATCTGGCAGGACCTCGGGATCCCCGCGTCGCGGATCGTGCGCCGTGGCAAGGCCGACAACTACTGGTGGACACACGCGGCAGGTCCAGCGGGCCCGTGCTCCGAGATCTTCGTGGATCGCGGCGACGCCTACGGCGCCGCGGGAGGGCCCGAGGTCGACGAGGACCGCTACTGCGAGATCTGGAACCACGTCTTCATGCAGCACCAGGTGGACGGCGCCGCCGAGATCCTCGGCGACCTGCCCCAGAAGAACATCGACACCGGTTCGTCGATCGAGCGGGTCGCGATGGTCCTGCAGGACAAGGGGAGCTTCTTCGACACCGACCTGTTCGCGCCGCTCCTCGACGAGGTGCAGTCGCTCTCGGGCAAGCACTACGGGGCCGACGAGCGCCACGACGTGTCGATCCGGATCATCGGCGAGCACGCGCGCGCGTGCAGCTTCCTCGTCGCCGACGGCGTCCAGCCCTCGAACGAGGGCCGCGGGTACATCCTGCGGCGGATGCTCCGCCGCGTGGTGTCGGCGGCCCGCCAGCTCGGCGTTCGAGGCGAGGTCTTCCGCCCGCTCGTCGGCGTGGTCGTCGATGGGTTCGGCGACGCCTACCCGGAGCTCCGCGAGAACCGGGCGTTCGTCGAGCAGGTGCTCGGCTCCGAAGAGGAGCGGTTCAGCGCGACCCTGCGCCAGGGCATGACGGTGTTCGATGAAGCCGTCACCCGTGCGTCCCAGGGACGGATCGGCGGCGACGACGCGTTCAAGCTGTCGGACACGTTCGGGTTCCCGATCGAGCTCACGGTGGAGCTCGCCGCCGACGCCGGGCTCACGGTGGACGAGGACCGGTTCCGCCAGCTGCTCGCGGCACAGCGCGACCGGGCACGCAAGGCGGCGAAGAAGGTCGAGATCGGTCTGGACGCCGGCGCCGTCCCCCCCAGCGAGTTCGTCGGGTACACGCAGCCCGAGGTCGAGGCACCTGTCGGGCTCCTGCTCGACGAGGACCACGCGGAGCTCGAAGGGGCCGAGGAGGGCACCGAGGTTCGGGTGTTCCTCGAGCGCACCCCCTTCTATGCCGAGGGCGGCGGTCAGGTGGGGGACCGTGGGACGATCCGGACCCACACCGGGATGGTGCGGGTCCGCGACACCCAACGCGTCGGCGATCGCGGGATCATGCACGTGGGCGTCGTCGAGTCCGGCGAGGTCCGCGCCGGGCAGGACGCGATCGCAGAGATCGACCGGCTCGCCCGCGAGGCGACCGCGCGCGCCCACACCTCGACGCACGTCGTGCATTGGACGCTGAAGCACGTCCTGGGCGAGCACGCCCGGCAGGCCGGCTCGCTCGTGGAGCCGGGACGGCTCAGGTTCGACTTCCCGCACCCGAGCGCCGTCCCGACCGAGGTCCTCGAGGAGGCCGAGCTCGAGGCGAACCGCCGCCTCGCCCGCGACGACGCCGTGAAGATCTTCGAGACCACGATGGACGAGGCGAAGTCGCTCGGCGCGGTCGCGCTGTTCGGTGAGAAGTACGGCGAGATCGTCCGGGTCGTCGAGATCGGCGACTACTCCCGGGAGCTGTGCGGCGGCACCCACGTGCAGCGCACCGGCAACGTGGCGGTCGTCCGGCTGCTCCGGGAGGGCTCGATCGGCGCGGGGATGCGCCGGATCGAGGCGCTCGTCGGCCCCGACGCCCTCCGCGAGATCAACGTCGAGCGCTCGCTGCTGCGGGGTCTCGTCGACGCCCTCGAGGCGAAGGACCCCGCGCGGCGCTCGAGCGCGCCCGAAAGGTCGTCGAGGAGAACCGGCGGCTCCGCAGCGAGCTCGGCACGCTCCGCGCAGGCGACCGGGACTCGCTGATCGCGTCGCTCGTCGGGGCGGCCGTCGACGTGGATGGCGTCGTCCTCGTCGTGTCGGAGGTCCCCGGCGAGGATCCAGGGGGCCTCCGCGATCTCGCGCAGAAGGTCCGCGACCGGCTCCAGGACCGCCCCACCGCCGTCGTCGTTGGCAACGCCGAGGGCGGCAAGCCGATGCTCGTGGCCGCCTGCACCGCAGGGGCGGTGGAGCGCGGCGTCGCCGCGCCCGAGCTGCTGCGACCCGGCGCGGCGCTGCTGGGTGGGGGAGCGGGCGGCAAGGACATCCTCGCGAACGCCGGGGGCAAGGACGCGTCGCGACTCGACGAAGCGCTCGACGGCGTGCCGGCTCGGCTCCGCGAGCTCCTCGCCGGTGGCTGAGGCAGGGGCTGAGGTCGTGGCCGGGCCCCCCGGACCGGTGATCGGGCTCGATCTCGGGGACGTCCGGATCGGGGTGGCGTTGTCCGACCCGGACCGGCGGCTCGCCGTCCCGATCGGCACGGTCCACGTGGGCCGTCCCCCGGGGGAGCTCACGGCGATCGCGGCGCTCGTCCGCGACCACGGGGCCACGCTCGTCGTCCTCGGGCTCCCGCTGAACATGGATGGATCCCGCGGCCCCCGCGCCGCGCTGGCCGAGGGGTTCGCCGAGACGCTCCGTGGGTTCCTCGGCGTCGAAGTCGAGCTGTTCGACGAACGGTTGACGACCGTCGAGGCCGAGCGAGGGCTCCGCGAAGCCGGCGTCAAGGCCCGCGAACGGCGGGCCGTGGTCGACGCCGCGGCCGCCCGGGTGCTCCTGCAGGGTTGGCTCGATGCACACCGTTCCCGCGGGTCCGCCTAGGTATCCTCCCCCCCGATGGACGAGCCGACCGCCGTACCCACTCGCGCCGACCGGCATCGCCCCCGACGCACCCCCCTGATCGTCGTGATCGTGCTGTTCCTGATGCTGGTCGGCGCGCTCGCGTACGCGGGCGAGCGGTACCGGACGTGCCGCGAAGCCCCGGTCGCCGACGGCCGGACCGTCACCCTGGAGATCGCCGAGGGGGCGACGGGCGACGCGGTGGCCGAACGACTCGCGACGGAGGGCCTCACGAATTGCGGGGGCTTCGTCGGGAGCCTGCTGCTCCGCGGCACGGGCCTCGCGAGCGAGATCCGCGTCGGGACCTACGAGATCGCCGTGGGGACGTCGCTCGACGACATCATGGTCCTGCTCACGACACCTCCGCCGAAGGTGCCGACCGTCGAGCTCACGGTGCCTGAAGGGCTGCGGATCCGCTCCACGTTCCCCGAGGAGCGCTCGATCTCGAGCGTGGTCGCCGAGGAGCTGGGGTTGTCCCGGAAGCGGGTCGCCGCGCTCGCGGAGAGCGGTCGCTACGCGCTGCCTCCGTACCTGCCGGAGGGAACCCCGACCGCGGAGGGCTTCCTGTTCCCGAAGACCTTCGAGCTGGTGAAGAAGGGGCTCGACGAGGAGACGGTGATCGACACGATGCTCGCGCAGTTCGCCGAGGAGGCCGAGAGCCTCCCGTGGGACAACGCCGAGGCGCTCGGACTCTCCCCGTACGAGGTGGTGATCGTCGCCTCGATGATCGAGAAGGAGGCGAAGCTCGACGAGGAGCGCGCCCTGATCGCCGGTGTGATCTACAACCGGCTCGCCGAACCGATGGCGCTGGGGATCGATGCCACGCTCCTGTACGACGACCCGACGCCGGACGGCCAGCTGAGCACTTCCGACATCGAGACCGACACGCCGTACAACACCCGGATCAATGCGGGGCTGCCGCCGACCCCGATCGCGAGCCCCGGGCTCGCGTCGCTCCGGGCCGCGCTCGAGCCCGAGACGACCCCGTTCTTCTACTACGTCTTGTGCGGCGACGACGGGCACCACGAGTTCTCGGAGACCTACGACCAGCACCTGGCCAACGTCGATGCCTGCCTGGGATGACGAGGTGCGCGAGGCCCGTCGTGTTCGGGGCTCGACCGGCGTCCTGGGCGTGATGGGGTGGCCCGTCGCGCACAGCCTCTCGCCGGCGATCCACGGCGCCGCGTTCGCGGCGCTCGGACTCGACAAGGTGTACGTGCCGCTGCCGGTGGCGCCCGGGATGGTGCCCGAGGCCCTCGCGGGGCTCCGGGCGCTTGGGCTCGAGGGCGCGAACGTGACGATGCCCCACAAGAACGCGGTCGCCGACGGGGTCGACGAGCTGTCGGACGACGCCCGGCTCCTGCGCGCGGTGAACACGGTCGTGGTCGACGGGCAACGGCTCGCCGGGCACAACACGGACGCTCCCGGCTTCGACCGGTTCCTGCGCCGGGACGCGGGATTCGACGCGCAGGGCCGCACCGCGCTCCTGTACGGGGCGGGCGGCGCGGCCAGGGCGTGCGCGCTGGCGCTGGCGCGCGCCGGGCTGACCCGAGCTGGTGGTCGCCGCCCGCACCCCGGCGCGCGCCGCCGAGCTCGCCGAGGTGACCGAGGACCTCCCGACGGAGCTGGTCCCCGTGGCGTTCGACGACGCGCCGGGGCATCCGGCGGACCTGGTCGTGAACGCGACCCCGCTGGGGGTGGCGGGCGAGGCCCTCCCGCTGCCGTCGCTCGGCGCCGAGACGGTCGTGGTGGATCTCCTGTACCACCCGGCGCAGACCCCGCTCCTGCGGTCGGCGCGCGACGCGGGCGCGACGGCCTTCGGCGGCCTCGGGCTCCTGCTGCATCAGGCGGCCCTGTCCTTCGAGCTGTGGACCGGCCAGGTGGCCCCGCTCGACGTGATGTCGGCCGCGGCGCTCGCCACCCTGGCCGAGCGCGACTGAACGTCCCGCACGGGCCGATCCGGGTCACCCGCTCAAGCGCCGTCGGCGTCCCGACGATGCTCCGGATACAGGGATGGATGAATACGCCGCGCTCGCGCAGCGTGTCGCCCTGACGATGGGCGACGTGCAGGGCTGCCTCGTGCTGTCCAGGGACGGCCTGATCCTCGCCGCCTTCCCGGAGGAAGCCGAGCCGGCGCTCAAGCCCGCATGGCTGCGGTTCGTCTCGATGGGCGAGGTGCGCCGGAGCTTCGTGGAGTTCGGGGACCAGATCTGGGGGTTCGTCCACAGGGGGCCGTACGCCGCGTTCGTGGTGGCCGGGGTCGGCGTCCGTCCCGGGATCCTCCTCGACCAGCTCGAGCAGGCGCTGCTGACCGCGGAGGACGGCCGCTCGAAGCGGGACACCCTCAAGGTGCCCGACGCGGCGGCGGCGCCGTCGGGCAAGCCGCGGACCCCGCTGCACCCGCCGACCGACAGGCCGGTCCCGGCGGATGTGGTCGCGGCCACCCCGGTCGAGCCGGTGGCCGCCGACGCGTTCGCACCTCCGGCGGATGCCCTCCCGGTGGAGGCGGTGCCACCCGCGGAGCCCGTGGCGGAGCCGGATGCCCCCGTCACCGCCCTCAAGAAGGAGCCTCAGAAGCTCATGTCGTCGGACCCTCGGGAGCCCGGACAGGAGGGCGCCGAGATCGACCGGGTGCTCCTGGCCAAAGAGTTCTCGGGATTGCTTCAGCTCGACTCGGACGGTGACGAAGGTAGTTCCTGACGACCTAGCCCGAACGGACGCGGAGAGGGTCCTCGATGACGACGGTCAAAAGGAAGTCGAAACAGCTGGGTCAGATCCTGATCGAGCTCGGCTACATCACGAACGATCAGCTCGAGGTCGCCCTCGAGGAGCATCGCAAGACCCCGAAGTCTCTCGGCCGCGTCCTGATCGACCTCGGGATGATCAAGGAGGCGGACCTCGTCCGTGCCCTTGCCGAGCAGGTCGGGCTCGAATTCGTCGACCTCGCCGATCACCCGATCGATCCGACCGCGACGGTCCTGCTGCCCGAGGCGCTCGCCCGTCGGTACCGGGCCCTGCCGATCGGGGAGCGCGACGGGAAGCTGCTGGTCGCGATGTCCGACCCGGCGAACGTCTACGCCCTGGACGACATCCGCACGATCACGGGTCGCGACGTCCAGCCGGTCGTGGCGACCGCGAACGACGTCGAGCGCGCGATCCAGAAGTACGCGGGGATGGATTCGCAGGTCGAGGCCATGGCGAGCATCGCCGCCGAACAGGCCGAAGACGAGGTAGATCTCGAGGCGGCGCTCGAGGATGCACCGATCGTCAAGCTCGTGAACGCGATCATGACCCAGGCGGTCGGTGACCGCGCATCCGATGTCCACCTCGAGCCGGCGGAGAAGAACGTCCGGATCCGGTTCCGCGTCGACGGCGTCCTCCACGAGCCGATGCCGCCGGCGCCGAAGAACATCCAGGGTGGCCTGATCAGCCGTCTCAAGGTCATGGCGGACCTGAACATCGCCGAGAAGCGGGTCCCTCAGGACGGCCGCATCTCGATGAAGGTCGGCGGGAGGGCGCTCGATCTCCGCGTCGCGACGCTGCCGACCGTGTGGGGCGAGAAGGTCGTGATCCGCGTCCTCGACAAGTCGAACGCCCTGCTGAAGCTGGAGGACCTGGGCTTCCTCGAGGGGCCGTACAAGCGCTACGCCGAGTCGTTCCGCAAACCGTACGGCGCCATCTTGGTGACCGGTCCGACCGGTTCGGGCAAGTCGACGTCGATGTACGCGACGCTCAACATCCTCAACGAGGAGGACAAGAACATCATCACGGTCGAGGACCCGGTCGAGTACCGGCTCCCGGGCGTGAACCAGGTCCAGGTGAACCCGAAGGCCGGGCTGACGTTCGCGAGCGCCCTGCGGTCGATCCTGCGCGCAGACCCCGACATCGTGCTGATCGGTGAGATCAGGGACAAGGAGACCGCCACGATCGCGATCGAGGCGGCGCTCACCGGCCACCTCGTGCTGTCGTCGCTCCACACGAACGACGCGCCGAGCGCGATCTCACGGCTGATCGAGATGGACGTCGAGACGTTCCTGGTGGCGTCCGCGATCGACTGCGTGATCGCCCAGCGCCTGGGACGCAAGCTCTGCGAACGGTGCAAGGTCGGGTACGCGCCCGAGCACGCCGAGCTGGAGGCCGCAGGGTACCCCGAGTGGCTGTGGGGGGAGATCACGGAGATCTACAAGGCGGTGGGGTGCCCCGCGTGCTCGAACACCGGGTACCGCGGCCGGATCGGACTGTACGAGGTGATGCCGATGACCGAGGAGATCGAGCGGCTCACCGTGGAGCGCGCCTCCTCCGAGTCGATCAAGACCGTGGCGGTCCAGCAGGGGATGATCACCCTGCGTGACGACGGCCTCGAGAAGGTCCGGATGGGCGTCACCTCGCTCGAGGAAGTCGCAAGGGTGGTGAAGTAGCTGATGAGCATGGCTCCTCCCCGGCAGGAGGACGACCTCCAAGTCCCGGTGCCCGAGCTGCTGGGCAGGCTCCTCGATGCCGAAGGCTCGGACCTGCACCTGACCGCTGGTTCCCCTCCGGTCATCCGTGTCCACGGTGACCTCGAGCGTCTCGAGGACTACCCGGAGATGAGCCCGCGGGCCCTGCAGGGGATGGTCTACGCGATCTTGCCGCAGAAGATGCGCGAGCGCTTCGAGCAGGAGCTGGAGCTCGACATGTCGTACTCGCTCCCGGGACGGGCCCGGTTCCGTGTGAACGTGTTCATGCAGCGCGACGCGCTCGGCGCGGTGTTCCGCGTGATCCCGTTCGAGATCAAGCACATCGAGGAGCTGGGCCTGCCGCCCGTGGTCGCCGATCTCGCGCGGTTCCCGCGCGGGTTCGTGGTCGTGACCGGGCCGACCGGTTCGGGCAAGTCGACCACGCTCGCCTCGATGGTCGACGTCGTGAACACGGAGCGGGCCGGGCACATCATGACCGTCGAGGACCCGATCGAGTTCCTGCACAAGCACAAGACGTGCATCGTGAATCAGCGCGAGATCGGGGCCGACACCCACGGGTTCGGGCAGGCTCTGAAGCACGTCCTGCGCCAGGACCCCGACGTGATCCTGGTCGGCGAGATGCGTGACCTGGAGACGATCGGCACGGCGATCACCGCGGCCGAGACCGGTCACCTCGTCTTCGCGACCCTGCACACGCAGGACGCGCCGCAGACGATCGACCGGATCATCGACGTGTTCCCGCCGCACCAGCAGCAGCAGGTGCGGGTCCAGCTGTCGACCACCCTGCAGGGCGTGGTCACGCAGCAGCTGATCCCGACGGCCGACGGTCTGGGCCGCGCCGTCGCCTGCGAGGTCATGGTCGCGACACCCGGCGATCCGCAACCTGATCCGTGAGGGCAAGGTCCACCAGATCTACTCGGCGATGCAGGCGGGCGGCCGATACGGGATGCAGACGATGGACATGTCGTTGGCCGCGCACGTGAAGGCCGGCCGGGTCACGCAGGCGATGGCCTTCGAGCGCTGCCACGACCCCGAGGAGCTGCAGCGCCTGATCGGCTCGTCGGGCGGGCTGTCCGCCTCGGCGGCAGGGTCGAGCTTCGAGATCGGCAGCGGATCGGGCGGCTACGACATGGGCAGCGGCTCGATGAACGGCTCGATGGGCGGCATGTGAGGAGGTGACGAGCGATGGCTGATACCTACACCTACAAGGTCCGCGACAAGTCCGGGACGATCGTCAGCGGGACGCTGGTCGCCGACAACGAGGCGCTCGTCCTGCAACGGCTACGCGAGCAAGGATTCACGCCCTTGGAGGTGAAGCAGCAGAAGAGGGGCATGAACATCGAGCTGAGCCCCAAGAAGGTCAAGCTCAAGGAGCTCTCCGTCTTCAGCCGCCAGTTCGCCACGATGGTGAACTCGGGGCTGCCGATCCTGCGGGGCCTCGCGATCCTCGCCGAGCAGACGTCGAACCCCCAGCTCGCGAAGACCCTCGGGGAGACCCGGATGGACGTCGAGCAGGGCGCCTCGCTGTCCGAGTCCTTCGCGAAGCACCCGAAGGTCTTCAACGACCTCTACGTCGCGATGGTGAAGTCCGGTGAGACCGGCGGGTCGCTCGACGGGACGCTGCTCCGCCTCGCCGAGATGCTGGAGAGCGAGGTCAAGCTCCGCGGCAAGATCAAGTCGGCGATGACCTACCCGGTCGCCGTGGTGGGTCTGGTCCTGCTGATCATGGCGGCGATGCTGCTGTTCGTCGTGCCGCAGTTCAAGACGATCTACGGATCTCTCGGCGGCGAGCTGCCACTTCCGACCCGTGCGCTTCTGGCCGTGTCCGAGGCGTTCAAGAAGTACTGGTACATCGTGCTCGGCGGGGCCATCGGGTTCCGGGTGTTCCTGAAGAGATGGAAGAAGACCCCGAAGGGCCGCGAGGCGATCGACGGCTTCAAGCTGCGGGTTCCCGTGTTCGGCAGCTTGTTCCACAAGACGGCGTTGGCTCGGTTCGCGTCGACGTTCTCGATGCTGCTCCGTTCGGGCGTGCCGATCCTGCAGGCGCTCGAGATCGTGAGCGACACCGTGAACAACAAGGTCATCTCCAAGGCGATCATGGACGTGCAGGGGAGCGTCCGTGAGGGCGAGTCGATGGCGCGACCGCTGATGAAGCACAAGGTGTTCCCGCCGATGGTCGTGCAGATGATCGCGGTCGGCGAGGAGACCGGACAGGTCGACATCATGCTCGAGAAGGTCGCGAGCTTCTACAACCAGGAGGTCGAGGCCTCGGTCGACGCGTTGACCTCGTTGATCGAGCCGCTCCTGATCGCGTTCATCGGCGGATTCGTGGGGGCGGCCGTCGTCGCCCTCTACATGCCGATGTTCAACATCATCAAGATGATCCAGTAGCGCCCCAGGCGTTCTACCCGATCGTGGGTATCTGCCCCCGAGCGCGTCAAGTCGCCGTCCGCCACGACCGACACCTACCGGGAACGCGCGTCACAGGGGCGCGCCTTCCACCAGAAAGGAGGGAACACGGCATGCGCAAGCTGCTCAAGCGTGACGAGGGGTTCACCCTCATCGAGCTGATGGTGGTCGTTCTGATCATCGGCATCCTGGTCGCCATCGCTCTGCCGACGTTCCTCGGCGCCCGCACCCGGGCGCAGGACAAGGCCGCGCAGTCGAACCTGCGCAACGGGCTCGCTGCGGCGGACACGTACTTCACCGACGACGACAGCTACGACCTCTTCGACGACACCGTGGCTGAGGCGATCGAGCCCTCGCTGACGTGGGACGTCGCCGCAGCGGTCGGGGACGTGACCGCCGAGAACACGGTGTACATCACCGAGCTCGACGACACGATCGTGCTCAACGCGCTCAGCGCGTCTGGCACGAGCTTCTGCGTCGCCAAGGACACGAGCGCGGGCGGCGGCCAGAACCAGGGGAACGTCGCCGCTGTGACGTTCGCTGCCTGCACGGGCGGTTGGTAGATCCGATCGTCACGCACCAGTCCGGAAGGGGCGGCCCGAAGGGCCGCCCCTTCTTCTTACCTGGGACCGGGTACGGACCGGACCTCAAGCACAGCTCCCGCGATGCCGAAATCAGCCAGTAGGAGGTAGCCAACCGTTGAGCGAGCGTGTCCGTCGTCAGCTCTCCCGACGTCTTCGGGATGAGAGCGGATTCACCATCGTCGAGGCCGTCGTGTCGATCTCGATCCTGGCGGTCGGTGCATTCTCTATCGCTCAGGGGATCTTGTTCGGCCTCGACTCGAGCGGGCTCGCCCGGCAGCGCCTGGGCGCGCGTGCCGGCATCGAGCAGCAGATGGAGCTCGCCCGCGCCCTGAACTACGACACGCTCGTCCTCGACGACATGGAACCGTTGCCCGCCTCGACCGATCCGGAGAACCCTGACTACTGGATCGACGAGGGCACGCAGACCTTCGATCCCGATGGCGACGGTCCGCTCGCGCCTGAGCGCATCGTGCGGGAGGCGGGCGCGCAGCCCGCGCTGCACCACATCCAGACGCCGTACGTGCAAGGCTCGACCACGTTCTCCGTCTACCTGTACATCACCTGGGTGGATGGGCCCACCGACGGACTCGGCGTCGACGACCTCGCCGACGGGAACGGCGACGGTGAGTTCGACGGGAACGGGCAGGACGGCAAGCGCGTCGTGGTCACGGTGACGTGGCAGGACACCCTCGGGCGGGGCCTCCAGCGCCAGAGCGTCACCTCGCTGTTCACGCCGGACACGGTCCCGTACCACGAGAGCGATGTCGTGGCGAACCTCAACCCGGAGGTCTCGTGCCCGACCGTCACGTCCTACTCCGACCTGTCGTACGACTTCCAGGCGCAGGCGACCGACCTTGACGGCACCGTCGTGACCTACGACTGGCACATCGAGGGGCAGGGGCCGGTCAACTACGTCGACGACTACTTCTCGGACGTGGGTGACACCTTCCACTACGACTTCCCCGAGGACGGGTCGTACGACGTCACGAACCACGTGTCGGACGACGGCGGTGGCCTGGCGGACAATGGGTCGCTGGGGTGCCAGGTCACCGCGAGCACCACGAGCAACAACGCGACGGGGAACGGCGGGCCGGCGGGCACCGTGGTCGTGAGCGGGGGCGACACGATCACCAACCAGACCCAGGTCACCCTGACCCTGTCGTGCCCGAGCTGCGGGGGCGGCGCGAAGATGCAGTTCTCCTCCGACGGCGCGACGTGGACCGGCAAGGTCGTGTACTCCACATCGGCGGTGTTCACGATGTCGTCCGGCGATGGGATGAAGACCGTCTACGCACGGTTCTGGCAGTCCGGCAGGTACGGCGCGTGGGCCACGGACACGATCACGCTCGATCAGACCCCGCCGAACCCCCCCACCGCGCTCGCGAAGGTCTCGTCCGTGAACGCAGGTACGAACAAGATCGTGACGCTCACGTGGACGCTGCCCTCACCGTCCTCGCCCGACGAGGCCGGCTACCGGGTGTGGACGCGAACCACCACCTCGACGGGCGCCTTCATCCAGACCGCGTGCACGGTCATCACCTCGAACCGGTGCTCGGTGACCCTCAAGAAGACCACGAACTACTCCGTGTACCTCACCTACTACGACACGGCAGGGAACGACAGTGCGCCGAGCAACACGATCACGGTGTAGCGACGAGCGCGGGTTCACGCTCGCAGAGGTCATGGTGACGATGCTCATCATGGCCGTGCTCGGGGGGGCGATCATGAGCGTGGCGTACCGGGCCTTCGCGGTGTCCACCACCGTGACCGAACGCCGCGACGTGTTCGCCGACGGACGTTCCGCGCTCGATCAGATGACGAAGCTCCTCCGCCAGGCCGAATCGATCGACCCTGCCAGCACCACATCAGAGGTCCGCTTCTCGAGCTACGTCGACGGGCAGGTGGTCGATGCGGTGTACCGCGTGACCGGGGGCGAAGCCCCGTACGCACTCGAGCGTTCCCTGGACGGGGGAGCGACGTACACGGAGCTCGTATCGCCTGTCTCGACGAACGAGGTGTTCGTCTATACACAGAGCGGCGATGTGACCGACCAGGTCACGATCGACCTCCACCTGGAGACCCAGACCTCGACCGTGGAGCTCACGACCGACGTATTCCTGAGGAACGCCTGATGCTGCGGTCGCTCGCCCGCCGGCTTGAGCAGGACGAGGATGGATACACCCTCGTGATGTCGATGCTGCTGATCGCGATCATGATGATCTCGCTCGTGGTCGCCCTCGAGGCCGGCAACGCCGCGCTCCGCAACTCGGAGTTCGGCGTGCGCTGGGCGAAGACGCTCTCGGTGGCGGAGGCCGGGATCGATGACGCGATGCTCGCCCTCGCCCAGGACCGCACCGCGGCGCCGGCCTGCCCGATCGGCGGCGCGACCGCGTGCGAGACGGACTCCGGCGATTACCAGGTGAGCTGGTCGATGGACGTCAGCGGCGACGTCAGCGTGCGGTCGATCGGGTACTACCCGGACATCGCGACCCAGCAGCTCACGCGCGAGGTCCAGGTCCTGCTGGAGCCCGCCCCCACGTTCACGTACGCGATCTTCTCGGCGGACTCGTTGGAGATCAGGAACAACCCGGTCGTGATCGGGGACGTGTACGGCGCAACCTCGGTCCTGGTCGACAACAACACCAGCGTGTGCGGGAGCGTGATCGCTGCCGGCGGCAACGTCACGCTGGGGAACAACACGCAGATCACGACCTCGGACGCCGCGACCGGGTGCACGGGGGAGGACGGTATGGTGTGGGCGAACGGCTCGATCGTGATGGGCGGTGGGACGACGACGATCGAGGGCGACGCGACGGCCTCGGCCCCGACCGGCACGGCGTGCGACGCGGCCGGGGCGACCTACCTGATCAGCGGTGGCCGAGTGAACGGGAACGCGACCGCGTGCGGTTCGATCTCTGGAACGACGGTCGTGGGGACCTCGAGCCCCGGGACCGCCACCGACGTCCCGCCGGTGATGGGACTGCCGTCATACGTGTTCGACGTCGACGCATACCCGTCCCTGACGTGCTACCCGAGCGTCGGGACCTGCGCCCAGGCGAACGTGTCGGCGACAGCGGTGTCGGACTTCCAGACGTACGTCGACATGCACATCGGCGCCCTCACGGGCACGTTCGCCGTGTGGCAGGAGAACCCGTCGTCCGCGACCACGCTCGACCTCGACGGGATCACGCTCGGCGGGGACCTCACGATCGTGACGAACGCCCCGATCGACTTCGGCAACACCTCGACCGTGAGCTCCTCGGCGCCCGCCGAGATCGTCATCATCTCGCTGTACACGCCCACCGACGGCACCTCCTGTTCGGACCAAGGGGGGGACTGCAGCATCTACGGGCAAAACGCGATCGAGTTCGACCGGGGCGACCTATCCGACCCCGACGACGGCGTCGTCGGCCTCCTGTACACGACCGGCAAGCTGGCCTTCAAGAACCAAGGCAACCCCGGCGAGGGCGCCCTGTACGCCGGGTCGATGGACATCAAGAACGGGTTCGACATCGTGTACAACTCACGGATCGCGCAGATCCTCGGGTTCGGCACGAACCTCGAGATCTCGCTTTGGCGGAGCGCACGGTCTAGCGCTTCCGTGGTCGCGATGTCCCACCAG
>CAVOYV010000007.1:0-217849 GCA_963700855.1 uncultured Actinomycetes bacterium | reverse complement strand
ACGACCATCCCCAGCGTCGGAATCCAGAAGTAGTCGAACTTGACCCCCGTCGCCACGAGCACCCCGGCCACGAAGATCTGTGCGGTGAGCTTCGTGAGCCACGTGACGCCCCGCGTGTCGTCGACCACGCCGAGACCGACCACCAGCGAACAGGCGATCAGCGCCGCGACGGGCTCCGGGCTCGCCGCGTTCACCTCGCTGAAGTACGTCAACACCCGAGAGGCGCCGAGGGCCGCCAGGAACCCGAGGTACATCGCGAGCCCGCCCATCGTGGGCAGCGGCGTCGTGTGCACCGTTCGGTCACCGGGGTGGTAGATCGCGCCGGCACGCACCACGAACCGCCGCACGAGCGGCGTCACCAGGAACGTGACCCCCGCGGCGACCGCGAAGACGCTGAGATAGGCGCTCACGTGGACCCGAGTCTGTCCGGGACGGGCTGGGGCGACAACCGGCGCCGAAGGACGCCTACGGGTACAAGGGGAAGCGCGCCATCAGTTCACGCACGCGACCGCGAGCGGCGTCCTTCACCGCGACGTCGCCCGGTGCGCGCAGCACCCCACCGATGATGCCCGCGATCTCCGCCATCTCCGGCTCGTCCATCCCCAGCGTCGACGGACCCGGCGTGCCGACGCGGATCCCACTCGGAGCCGACGGCGGGTTCGGGTCGTACGGGATCTGGTTCTTGTTCAGCGAGATGCCCACCTCGTCGCAGACGGCCTCGGCGGTCTTGCCCTCGGTCCCGAGCGGGCGGACGTCCGCGAGCACCAGGTGCGAGTCCGTGCCTCCGGAGACGATCCTGATGCCTTCGTCGGCCAGCCCCGCCGCCAACGCGCGCGCGTCGCGCACCGTGCGGTCCGCGTAGTCGCGGAACTCAGGGGTCATCGCTTCCTTGAGCGCCACGGCCTTCCCCGCGATGTTGTTCTCGATCGGGCCGCCCTGCATCATCGGGAACACGGCCTTGTCGATCACCTTCGCGTGCTCCTCCCGGCACACGATCATCGCGCCTCGCGGTCCTCGGAGCGCCTTGTGCGTGGTGAACGTCACCACGTCGGCGTGCGGGACCGGGTTCGGGAACGCGCCGCCGGCGACCAGCCCGATGAAGTGCGACGCATCCACCCAGAGCAGCGCGTCGACCTCGTCGGCGATCTGGCGGAACGCGGCGAAGTCGATCGTGCGTGGGTACGCGGTGTAGCCGGCGAGCAGGATCCGTGGTCGGTGCTCCATCGCGAGGTGCCGGATCCGGTCCATGTCGAGCTGCTCGGTGTCGCGATCGACTTCGTACCCGACGAAGTGGAACCACATGCCCGAGACGTTCACCGGGGAGCCGTGGGTGAGATGGCCGCCGTGGGACAAGACCATGCCGAGTACGGTCGAGGCGGGGTCGCGGGGTTGGAGGAAGGCGCCGAACACGGCCATGTTCGCCGAGGCGCCCGAGTGAGGCTGCGCGTTCGCGTGCTCGGCGCCGAACAGCTGCTTCGCACGATCGATCGCCAGCTGCTCGACGACGTCGACGTACTCGCACCCGCCGTAGTACCGGCGCCCTGGGTAACCCTCGGCGTACTTGTTGTTCATCGTGGAGCCCGCCGCTGCCAAGACCGCGGGGCTCGCGTAGTTCTCCGAGGCGATCAGGCGCAGGGTGGTGCGTTCGCGCTCCAGCTCGTTCGCCAGGGCCCCGGCCACCTCGGGGTCGGTGGCCTTCAGGGTCTCCCAGTCCGCCGCGTACTCCCGCATCACAGCTCCCCTCGCTCGATCGCCGCGATCTGTTCGACACGCGGCACGTGCCGCCCGCCCTCGAAGGGCGTGGCGAGCCACACGGTCACGATCTCCTTGGCGTAGGCGGCCGCGATCACGCGGCCCCCCATCGCCAGGACGTTGGCATCATTGTGCTCGCGCGACAGACGCGCGAGATAGACGTCGTGGCACAGGGCCGCCCGGACCCCGTCCACCTTGTTCGCCACGATCTGCTCTCCCTGACCCGAGCCGCCGAGCAAGATCGCTCGGTCGGCATCGCCGGCGACGACCGAGCGTGCGGCCGCGGCACAGAAGGCCGGGTAGTCCACGGGCCGCTCCGAGTCGGTGCCGTGGTCGGTCACCTCGTGTCCCTGCGAGCGCAGGAACGCCTTGAGCTCCTCCTTCAGCGCGAAACCGGCGTGGTCGCATCCCATCGCGATCCGCACCGTCAGTCGCCCCCCTCGGACGTGCCGCGGCCGACGAGCGCCTCGACCATCCGATCGGCCTGCTCCTCGATCTCCCATGCGATCGCGCGGTACATGTCGAGGCTCATCCCGAGCGGATCCGCGATGTCTTCGTCGTAGGGATTGCCCCCGAAGCCGCTGCGTCGAAGGGAGTCCGCCTGTGAGATCCGCGCCGGGAGGTCGGGGACACCGTCCGGGGGGGGCAGGGCCTCGGCGAGGCGCGTGAGCTCCTTCAGCGTGAACGTCCTCGGGCCCGCCGACGGCGACATCGCCGTGACCTCATCCCGATGCGCCGCGGTCATCGTCACGATCAGCACGGCCTCGTCGATCATCGGCTCGCGGAGTCGCCGGGCCTCGTGCCCCGAGACGTCGAGGCCGCGCTCGGCCCCGGCCTCGACGGAGCCACGGGTGGCTGCAGAGCCCTCCAAGCCCGCCGTGCCGGCGGACCGGACCTCGGGTGCCGAACCCGCCAGGCGCGCCTGTAGTGCACGACGCACGAACCCCTCCCCCAGCGGGGAGCGACAGATGTTGCCCGTGCATACGACGAGGACTGGGCCCATGTCAGGTTTCGTCCAGGGTGTCTTCCCCGGGGGGCCCGGAGTCTAGCAGCGGCCCATCCGGGGCCATGGATCGGGTGAGCTCGTGCGGAGCAAGATCGCCGCCGCGCACCACGCGCGCCTCCCCGTGAGCCAGGTCGACCACGGTCGAGGCCACCCCGACGAGCGGGCGGTCTTCGCACAGGTAGACCGCGACCACCTCGCCGAAGACCGCCACGAGCTCGTCGCAGGTGCGAGCGGGAGGATCTCCCGACCGGTTCGCCGAGGTCACGGCCAGTGGTCCGGTCGCCCGCAGCACCGCGAGCGCGAGCGGGTGCGCCGGCATCCGCACGCCGATCGTCCCTCCGTCCCCCCCCAGCTCCCATCCTGCACTGGTCCGGGTGCGAGCGAGTACCAGCGTCAGCGCGCCGGGCCACCACGCATCCACCAGCGCCTCGGCACGCTCGTCGAACACCGCGAGGTCGCGGGCCTCCTGCGACGACGCGACGAGGATCGGGAGGGCGAGGCCGGCGGCGCGCTCCTTCGCCGCGAACACGCGAGCGGTCGCCGCAGGGTCGTCCGGGCGGGTCCCGAGGCCGTAGACCGTGTCGGTCGGCAGGACGATCAACGCGCCACGCCGGGCGGCGGCCGCGGCCTCTTCGACCACCGACGTGGTCATGGCCGCCGCCCGGCGACCACGCGGGGTCGCCCCGCCAGGTCCTCGTGAACCACGACGTCGGCGAACCCGGACCGGCGGGCCAGCCCCGACACCGCATCTGCCGCCTCGTCGTCGATCTCGAGCACGACATGCCCCTCGGGGCGGAGCCACACCGCGGCCGTGTCGAGGATCCGTCCGGAGAGCTCGGGCCCGGCGAAGAGCGCGTCGGCGGGGTCGGCCAGGACCTCGGGCGACAGATCCGGTGCCCGGTCGGGAGGAACGTACGGCGGGTTGGCGACCACCAGGTCGAGCGAGCCGCGCAGCTCCGCGGGGAGCGGCTCGAGGAGCTCGCCCTCGAGCACGGTCACGTCGAGCCCGAGACGCTCGGCGTTCTCCCGGGCGAGCGCCACCGCCTCATGGGACCGATCGGTCGCCCACACCCTGGCGCCCGGATGCTCCTGCGCGATGGACAGCCCGATGGCCCCCGTCCCGGTCCCGACGTCGACCACCGACGGGGCGGCCCCCCCGTCGATCGCGGCGAGGGCCACGTCGACGACCACTTCGGTCTCCGGACGCGGGATGAACACCCCCGGGCGCACGGTCAAGACGAGGTGGCGGAACGCCTGCTCACCCGTGAGGTGCTGCAGCGGCGTCCCCGTGCACCTGCGGCACAGGACCCGACCGTACGCCCTCGCCTCGGCCGTGGTGAGTCCGTCCCTGCGCCTCACCAGCTCCGCCCGATCGATGCCGAGGATCGAGAGCATCAGGCGCTCGGCGTTCGCCTCGGGACTCCCGACGCCGTGGCGCTCGAGGTAATCGGCGCCCCGGCGCACCACCTCCGCGGGGCGCATCACTCCCCCTCGGCGAGCTGCGCGGTCCGCTCGGCCGCCCGGAGTCGCTCGGTGAAGCCGTCGAGCTCCGACCCGCCGGCCAGGACGTCCTGCAGCTGGTGCGACGTGTGCTTGATCCGGTGATCGGTGACGCGGCCCTCGGGGAAGTTGTACGTGCGGATCTTCTCGGACCGCTCCCCGGTCCCCAGCTGCGACCGACGCTCGGCCGCCTGCTTCGCGTGAGCCTCGTCGAGGGCCAGCTGGTAGAGCCGGGCCCGGAGGTAGCGCATCGCCTTCTCGCGGTTCTGGAGCTGCGAGCGTTCCTCCTGCATCTCGACCTTGATGCCGCTCGGCTTGTGCACGATCCGTACCGCGGAGTCCGTGGTGTTCACGGATTGCCCACCGGGCCCGCTCGAGCGGTACACGTCGATCTGAAGATCCTCCGGTCGGATGTCGACCTCGACCTCCTCGGCCTCGGGCATCACCGCGACGGTCGCGGTCGACGTGTGGATGCGCCCCTGCGACTCGGTCGCCGGGACGCGCTGGACGCGGTGGACCCCGGCTTCGAACTTCAACCTGCCGTAGGCGTCCTTCCCCCGGATCTCGATCGAGATCTCCTTGTATCCGCCGAGGTCGCTCGGCGAGGCGGCGAGCACCTCGGTCTTCCACCGCTGTCGCTCCGCGAGCCGCCGGTACATATCGAACAGGGCGCCGGCCCACAGGGCCGCCTCCTCGCCCCCCGTGCCCGCCCGGATCTCGACGATGACGTCCTTGCCTTCGTTCGGGTCCTTGGGAACGAGCGACAGCTCGAGCCGGGCGCGGAGCTCGGTCGCCTCGGCATCGAGACGCTCGGCTTCGGCGTGCAGGTACGCGACCATCTCCGGGTCAGACTCCGCGACGGCCATCTCCTCGGCCTCGGCGGCCTGCCGGAGCAGCTCGCGGTACGCGCGGTACGGACGGACGATCTCGTCGAGCTCGGCGAACGCCTTGCCGAGGTCCCGCAGCCGGGTGGGATCGCTCGCCACGTCCGGGGCGGACATCTCATCCTGCACCTGAGCGTGGCGCGCGACGATCTCGTCGAGCCGTGCATCGATGCCGTGTGCCATGGGCCCTATGTTCGCAGGCCCCCAGGCGCGGTGTGCGTGCGGGACTCAGTCCGGGTCGCGCGTGTCGTCGTCGAAGTCGAGGTCGATCGGCGCGAGATCGGGGATGTCGATCGTCGGGTCCTTGCTGCCCGACGCCCACAGATCCTCGTACCGCGGATCGACCATGTCGTCGTCGCGCCGCGTGGTGGACGACGGCCCCCCGGACGCCGCGCTCGCCAGCTTGGCGGGTGACGACGTCGTCGTGCTCGCGTCGGTCTGTGCCGCGTCACGTTCGTCCATCGCGGACTCGAGGTCCTTCGCCACCGACAGGAGCTTCGTCTGCATCTCCTGCATCTGCGACACGAGCGACTCGCGCCGGGTCGCGAGCGACCCGAGGATGCGGTCGGCCTCGGTCTTCGCCTTCGCGAGCTCCTCGGTGCCGCGCTGGCGAGCCTCCTCGGCTCGGGACTGCGCGTCGAGTCGGACACGATCGGCCTCTGTCCGCGCCTCGTCGAGGATGCGGGTCGCGTCGGCCTTCGCCTCGTCGACCACCGCCGTGGCCTCGCGGTCGGCGGACTCGATCATGCGGCCGAACCGCGCCGTGAGCTTCGCGTAGGCGTCGTCCTTCGATATCGGCTCGGCAGGTGCCGGTGCCGCGACCGTGTCGGACGCCATCTTCCCGGCAAGCGCCTCACCTGGGGTCAACACCTTCGTGTCGGCCTGCATCTTCGCCTCACGCAGGCCACCCTCGAGCGTCTCGACCTGGGTCGCGACCTGGCCGAGGTACTCGCGGACCTGATCGGGGTCGTAGCCACGACGGACGGTCGCGAATTCGCGACGCCGGATCTGTTCGGCGCTGGGAAGGAGCGGCAGGTCGAGCTCACTGGTCATGGGGAACCTCCTGGGGAACGGTCAGGGGACCATCTTCACGTCAGGCATCTTTCACGCCCAGACCGAAGGATGCAACGACCCAGGCCAACCCGGGGCAGATCACGCGCTCTCGGCTGCCTCCGCCTCGCGGCGCAGGACCTCCTGGAACGACGCGACCGCGACCGCGACCTCGTCGTCGTCGGGTTCCTGGGTGGTGATCTTCTGGAGCCAGATGCCGGGGGCCATCAGCGCTCGCATCACGACGGAATCAGGGAACCGCGCACCCAGGCGCAGCGCCTCATAGGCGAGCCCGGCGATCAGCGGGATCGCCACCAGACGCGACACGATCCGCCACGCGATCCCGGGGGTCCCGAACAGCGTGAACACGAAGATCGTGATGACCATCACGATGATCAGGAAGTTCGTGCCGCAGCGCACGTGCTCCTTCGGGTATGGCTGGATCCGGTCGGCGACGAGTTCCTCTCGGTGCTCGAACGCGGCGATCGTCTTGTGCTCGGCGCCGTGGTACTCGAACACCCGGTGGATCTCCTTCGAACGGCCGATCAGCCACAGGTACCCGACGAACAGCATGACCCGGAAGATGCCCTCCCCGATGTTCACGAGGATCCCGTGGAGATCGAGCTTGCTCTCGACCCAGGTGAACAGCGTGGTAGGCCCGAGGATGAAGATCCCGATGAAGAAGACCATGGCGATCGCGAGCGAGACGCCGACCTGACGGGAGCTGAGCTGCTCCTCCTCGTCGACCGAGCGGTTCGCCGCCACCATCAGGGCACGGACGCCGATCGCGAGCGACTGTCCCAGGACGATCATGCCGCGCAGGAACGGCTTCTTGAGGATCGGGTGACGACCCGCGACCGAATCGATGTGGTGCGACTCGACGTACACCGTGCCGGAGGGCTCTCGCACGGCGACCGCCCAGTGGTCGGCGCCACGCATCATGACGCCCTCTACGACGGCCTGGCCGCCGTAGAGGTGCGTCAGGGGCTTCTCGACGGGCGCGTCGCCCAACGCGTCAGCTCTTCGCCGCGGCCTGCTGGGCCTGCTGGGTCTTCGCGTACCGGCGCTGGAAGCGCTCGACGCGACCGCCGGTGTCGACCAGCTTCTGCTTGCCCGTGTAGAACGGGTGACAGTTCGAACACAGCTCTGCGCGGATCTCGCTCACGGTGGAACGCGTGGTGAACGTGTTCCCGCACGAGCAGTGGACGTTCGTCAGCTGATACTCGGGGTGGATGCCGCTCTTCATCGTCGCCGGGTCTCCTTCGTGCGCCGGGAAAGGGTACCTGCTCCCTTCCAACCGCCGCCTATTCCGTCACTTGCCCGTCGGGGCCTTCGCGATGTCCTTGAGGAACTGCTCGTTCGACTTCGTGGCGCGCAGCTTGTCGATCAGCAGCTCGAGCGCGGCGCCCGCATCGAGGGCGTGGAGCACTCGGCGCAGCCGGATCACGAGGGCGAGCTCCTCGGGCGGGAGCAGGAGCTCCTCCTTGCGCGTTCCCGAGGCGTCGACGTTGATCGCCGGGAACAGCCGCTTCTCGGAGAGGGATCGATCGAGGCGCAGCTCCATGTTCCCGGTGCCCTTGAACTCCTCGAAGATGCCCTCATCCATGCGCGAGCCCGTCTCGACGAGTGCGCTCGCGATGATCGTGACCGAGCCGCCCTCCTCGATGTTGCGCGCAGCCCCGAAGAACCGGCGCGGCGGGTAGAGCGCGCTCGCGTCGATGCCGCCGGTGAGGATCTTGCCGGAGGCCGGCATCCCCAGGTTGTACGCGCGGGTCAGGCGGGTCAGCGAGTCGAGGATGATCGCGACATCCTGCCCCATCTCGGCCAGACGCTTCGCGCGCTCGAGCACGAGCTCGGTGACCTGGATGTGCTGGTCGGTCGGCTTGTCGAACGTCGAGTAGACGACCTCGGCCGCCTGGACGGTCCGCTGCCAGTCCGTGACCTCCTCGGGGCGCTCGTCGACCAGGAGCACGATCACGTGGGTCTCGGGGGCCGAGTTGATGATGCCGTTCGCGATCTGCTTGAGGATCGTGGTCTTGCCCGCCTTGGGGGGCGACACGACCATGCCGCGCTGGCCCTTGCCGATGGGCGCGACCATGTCCATGATCCGCTCGGCGATCGCGAGCGGGCCGGACTCGAGCCGGAACCGCTCGTTCGGGAACAGGGGGGTCAGCTTGTCGAAGACCGGCCGCTTCGCGGCCTCGTCGGGATCCATCCCGTTCACGGACTCGACCAGGAGCAGCGCCGGGTACTTCTCGTTGCTCTTGGGCTCGCGGACCTTGCCGGTGACCGTGTCGCCCTTGCGGAGCTGATGCTTGCGCACCTGTGAGAGCGAGACGTAGATGTCGCCCTGCGCCGGCAGGTAGCCGGAGGCCCGCAGGAAGCCGTAGCCGTCGGGGAGGATGTCGAGGATGCCGGTCTGGCTGGGCGCCGTCTTCATCTCCTCGAGACGCTCCGCCTCTTCACGCAGGCGACGCTCCTCGCGCTGACGTCGGCGGTCCTCGCGGGACGGGCGCCGACGTCGGTCGCCGTCGCCACCTTCGTCGCGCCCGCCGCGGTCGTCGCGCGGGCCACGGTCGTCCCGCTGCGGCCGATCGTCTCGTTGCCCGCGCTCCTCGCGCGGGCCGCGGTCATCGCGTCCCCCGCGATCGTCGCGCGGGCCGCGATCCTGGTCGCCGCGGCCGCCGGACGACACCTGGATCACCGGGACGTCGGCGACGGTTCCCTCGGGGGCATCGGTCGGGCCGCCGCCCGGTGCGGGTGCCGGGGGGGGCGCGTCCGCGCTCCCGCGGCGCGCCCGGGCCGGCTTGGGGTGATCCCCGTTGGTGCCGGGGGCGGTCTCGGCGGGGGACTCCCCGGTCGAACCGCTGCCCGACTTGGCCACGATCGCGTCGATCAGACCGGCCTTCCGCAGCTTCTGCGCGCCTTCGACGCCGATCGTCTGCGCGATCTGCTGCAACTCAGGCAGCAGCTTCGCCTCGAGGACCCCGCGGTCCGTGGTGCTGTCCATCAGGAGTGAGCCTCTCCCCCCAGCTCGCGCTGGAGTTCCTTCCAGTCGGCCATGAAGCGGTCGAGGCCGATGTCGGTCAGTGGGTGCTTCACGAGCTTCGTGAAGACGTCGTAGGGCATGGTGGCGATGTCGGCGCCGGCGAGCGCGGCTTCGACGACGTGCATCGGGTGCCGCAGGGAGGCCGCCAGGACGTTGGTCGTGTAGCCCTGCACATCATAGAGGTCGCAGATCGCTCGCAACAGCGCCATCCCGTCGCTCCCGACGTCGTCGACCCGGCCGAGGAACGGCGAGACGCAGTAGGCACCGGCCTCGGCGGCCAAGATCGCCTGCGCGGGAGAGAAGACCAGGGTGACGTTGATCCGGATCCCATCGGCCGCCAGCCGCGAGCCAGCCGCGAGCCCATCGGGAGTCATCGGTACCTTCACCACGGCGTTCGGGCCCATCTGGGCGAGGCGCCGGCCCTGCTCCTCCATGCCCACCGCGTCGAGTGAGGTGACCTCGAGCGAGATGTCGCCCTCGACCTCCGTGAGGATCTCCTTCCACACGGCGTCTGGATCGGCAGCCTCCTTGGCGACGAGCGTCGGGTTCGTGGTGACTCCCGACAGCACACCCCACCGCTTGATCTCGCGGATCTCGTCGATGCTCGCGGTGTCCAGGAACAACTTCATGCGGTCCTGCCTTCCCTCGTCGCGGCCGATGCGTCGGCCACGGCACCCGTCGGGGCGGCGGCGCCGGACTGCCCGGCTCGAGCCGTGACCCGTTCCATCACCAGGTCGATCACCGCGGCGATCGACTGGTCGAAGCTGTAGTTCGGGATCACCGGCACCCCGTGCGCGAGCGCCTGCCGCTTGATGTAATCCTGCAGCGCGCGGATGTTGTCGAACCCAGCCACGTAGCGCTCGGCGGGTCGAGAAGCGACGGCGTCCTCTCGGGCCGCGAAGTGCGCCAGGTGGCGCTCCTCGTCGGTGACCGTCACCACGAAGGGTACCGCGAGGATGCGGTCCGCGTACCGGTCCAGCTCGAGGTAGCCGGGAACCACGTGCGCACCCTCGATCACGAGGCTCGTCCGTTCGGCCGCCGCGCGTTCGATCAACGCGTGTGTCCCCACCGCGACGGCGTGGGCCTGCCTCCCGAAGCCGAGGACGAGCGAGTCGGCCGAGCGTCCGAGCGTGGCGGCGAAGGCCTCGTCGGCGGTGAAGGTCGACTGGTGGAGGCTCGGCATCAGCTCCTGTGACAGCATCGCTCGCATCACCTCGCGGATCGCGTCGGTCGCCACAACCCGCACGATCCCGAGCCGGGCGGCGAGCTGGGTCGCGATCGTGGACTTCCCGACCCCCGTGGCCCCCCCGATCAAGATCACGAGCGGGACCTCGAGCTCCTCGACCTGTCGCCACCGCTCGAAGTTCATCGCGTAGCGATCGCCGGCCAGCTCCCGGATCACGTCGAGGGTCAGCTCGGCGAGTTCGACCGAGGTCAGCGACGCCTTCCGCCGCTCGTGGAGCCGGATCTCGACCTCCTCGGCGATCTGGTAGGCGCGGTAGGGGGACAACCCGGTCACCATCACGTGGGACGCCTGCAAGCCCTTCGAGAACGGCAGCCCGGGCTCCCGGTCGGTGATCGTGATCTGGGGGGTCCTGGCCCGCTCGGTCATCGCTCACTCCCCCGCGCGATCGCAAGGTCGATCGTCGTGTGAAGCGCGGCGGTCAGGTCGGCGGGTCCGTCTACCACCACGGCTCGGTTGTCCATGAAGACCACCTCCGCCCCACGGAGCAGGGCCCGCTCGCTCGCCACATCGATGGCGGCGGCCTTCAGCTCCGTCAGGAGGACGTCGTAGCCGGGTGCCCGATCGAGGTCCTCCACCAGTCCAGCGCGGTCGGCGAGCCGGCCGCTCCACCCCACCACCCGACATCCGTACTCGGCTTCGAGGTGGCGGACCTTCAGCGCCACCACCGCATCGGATGCCGTGCTCGCCAGGTAGACATCACGCCCGGCGACGTCTCCGAGCGGCGCCGGTACGAAGTCCGAAACGATGACGCGCGTTTCGCCGAGCACACGACGCAGATGGGCGACGACGGCGAGGGGATCCTCGGGCCCGGGAACCGGGCTACTCATCATCGTAACGACGGCGAGATCCGCGCGCAACAACCGGTACGGGCCGAGGTAGCCGGCCAGGTACTCCAGTGGGCAGGTCGCGGGCACCACCAGAACACCTGCATCCCAGGTCACCGGGGGGAGCGCGGCCCCGCTCCCCTCGAGCACGAGGAGGTCGGGGCCGCGCTCCCGAGCCACCGCCACCGCCTCGCGGACGTTCGACACGTACGGCGCGCCGGCGAGACCGCCGCCGGCCCGGCGGGCCCCGACGGTCGTCACCCCGCTCATGATCGCGTCCTCCAGGTAGTCCGAGGCCGCGTGGCCACCGGAGCGCGCCAGCCCGAGGAGGCGGTCGAGCGTCATCGTCCCCGCCTCCACGACCTGCGGCTCCGAGGGACCGCCCCGCCCCATCGCCACGACGACGGGGGTGAGATCCATCGCGACCGCGGTGCGGGCGACCTCGCCCCCGATCGCGGTCTTCCCGGTTCGCTTGCCCGTTCCGAACACCGCGATCGTAGGGAGCCCCTCGGGCGCGGGATCCTCGGCGGGTGGCGTCAGTCGGAAGTCCGCACCCTCGTAGACGGCCCGGTTCGCGAGGACGACGGCCGCGACCCGCATCCGCTCGCGATAGCCCAAGACGGGCTCGTCGGACAGGTCGAGGACGGTCTCGGGACGCTCGTCGACGATCGCGGCCGCCAGTGCGGCCTCGAGCCCCTCCGCGCCCATCCGACGGACCGGCACACCTAGGTCGGGCAGCTCGCCGGCCGCGAGCTTCTCGATCCCCCCGACCAGCAACGCGAGCACGACGTCGTGGCCACGTTCGCGCGCCCGCGCGATCGCGTCACGGGTGACGGGCGGGTAGTGCTCGCCGTCGACGAGGACGAGGGTCCGGGTGATGTGGGTGCTCGCTTCCGAGGTGGATCAGCGCGGCTCAGCGCCGCCCGTGGTCTGGACCGGGGGTTCCCGGTGTCCACGGGAAGTTTCGAACAGCGCGAAGCTCGCCATGAGCTGTCGTTCTCCGAACGGGAACCGGCGGAAGATCCGGACGTCGTCCCCGTCGAACTCCAGCACGTTGTAGCACGGCTTCGTGTGCCCGCGCACGCGCATCGACGACACGGTCCCCGCGTTCGCCACGTACAGATCCTCGAGGCGCCAGACGTAGGGCACGTGCTTGTGCCCCGACAGCACCACGTTGACCCCCGCGTGCATCAGGACTTCCAGCAGGTCGCCGGCGTCCATCACCGTGCTGCGCTCGCGGCCCGTCCCCGGGATCGGCAGCAGGTGGTGGTGGAGCACGAAGATCTTCAGCGCCGCCGGATGAGAGAAGCGCTCCATGATCCAGTCGTAGTGGACCCGACCGACCTTGCCCTCGTTGAGGTCCGGTTCCGACGAGTCGATCCCGACGATCCTGACGTCACCCACGTCCCTCGACCACATCCGAGGCCCCACGAGCTCCTCGAAGTGCAGGTAGCCGACGTTGCGCGAATCGTGGTTGCCGGGCACGGTGAGCAGGGGTGCCTCGATCCGCTCGGCGTAGGCGAGCCACGCCTTGTACTCGGGCCGGAACCCTTCGTTCGTCAGATCGCCGGACACGACGACCACGTCGGGTCGGAGCTCGTTCAGCTCTTCGATCACCCGGTGCATCAGGTTCGGGACGAAGTAGGGGGACCCGACGTGCGGGTCGGAGATGTGGGCGATCGTCAGCACGCCAACGAGTCTACGGGCGTGAGGCGCGAGCGTGCGTCAGCCGGGCCCGGCTCCCGGTGGCCAGGTCTCGGTCCGCATCCCCGCCCGCATCCCGCCGTCGACCAGCAGCGAGACCCCGTTGACGAACGACGCACGGTCGCTCGCGAGGAACACGACCGCGTCGGCCACGTCGCGTGCCTGGCCGATACGACCCAGAGGGGCAAGGGCCACGTCGTGGGGTCGTCCTCGCGCTCATCCTCCCCCGGTGCGGTCATGTGGCGCATCCCAGGGGCGGTGTCGCCCGGACACACGACGTTCGACCGAACGCCGCGGCGCCCGCCCTCGATCGCGAGCATGTCCGAGAGCATCACGACCGCGGCCTTCGAGACCGAGTAGATCGAGATCTCGACCTCACCCCGGATCCCGGCGTCCGAGGAGACATGGACCATGTTCCCGCCGACAGCCTCGAGATGGGGGAACGCCGCCTTCGCGTACAGGAAGCACCCACGTACGTTGATCTGCATGATCGTGTCGTAGACGTCGAGCGGCGTGTCGAGCACCCCCGCGACCGCGCCGACGCCGGCGTTGTTGACCAGGATGTCCAACCTCCCCATCCGCCCGACCGCCTCCGCGACCGAGGCCTGGACCTGAGCCGGGTCGGCAGCGTCGGCACGCATGTAGGCCGTGTCACCGAGCGTGGCGAGCTCCTGCGCCGCGCGCTCGCCCAGCTCGGCGTTCCGGCCGGTGACCACGACACGAGCGCCCTCCTGAAGGAAGCGCCGAGCCGTCTCCAGCCCGAGACCGGTGGTGCCACCCGTGATCAGCGCCGCCTTGCCCTGCAGCTCCATCGTTCCCTCCCCCGTCGCTCGGTTGGGACCGTGGGACGATACCTGTGACGTGTCGATGCTGGACCTCGTGCTCCTTGCGTTGGCCGGGCTGTCCGCGATCGGCGGGTTCCGGCGCGGCGCGATCCTTCAGGCGTTCGGCTTGTTCGGGCTCGCCGTCGGGGTCGCCATGGCCGTGTGGGCCGTCCCGACGGCCACCGGCGCGATCGATGACCTGGCGCTTCGGATGGGAAGCGCGGTCGGCATCGTGCTGATCGGTGCCGCGGTCGGCAACGTCGTTGGGTGGCTGGCCGGCACCCGCGTGCGGTCACGACTCGCCGACCCCCGAGCCCACCGCACCGACGCGGTCCTCGGGGCCACCCTGTCGATCGCGGCGCTCGCGTTCACCACGTGGTTCCTCGCGCTGAACCTGGCGAACGGACCGTTCCCCGCCCTGTCGTCGGCGATCCAGCGCTCGAAGGTCGTGGCGCTCCTCGACGACTCGCTTCCCGCACCCCCGCCGCTGCTCAGCGGTCTCGAGCGCGCCGCTGCCCTGCTGGGGTTCCCCGACGTCTTCGTCGGCATCCCTCCGGCTCCGGCGCCCCCGGTCGGCGAGCCGCTGTCGGCCGACGTCCGCGCCGCGGCCCGTGCGGGCGCTCCGAGCACGGTCGAGGTGCTCGGGGACGGCTGCGACGAGGGCCTGCTGAACGAGGATCCGGGTTCGTGGTGGCGCCCGGGTACGTGCTGACGAACGCACACGTCGTGGCGGGGACGCGCGACCAGGCCGTCGTGATCGACGGCGAGCACCTCCCCGCGACCGTGGTCGCCTTCGATCCGGATGTCGACGCCGCGGTCCTGTTCGTCCCCGACCTGCGGGCGACGCCTCTCGAGCTGGTGCTCGAGGAGGTCCCCCGGACGACCGGCGGCGCCGTGCTCGGCTACCCGGGCGGTCCGCCCCTTGCGCTGTCCTCCGCCGCGGTACGGGCGACGATCGACGCCACCGGGCGCGACATCTACGGAGGCGGCAGGGTGACGCGGCGCCTCTACGAGCTGCAGACCACGGTGCGCCCCGGCAACAGCGGTGGCCCCTTCGTGCTGGCCGACGGCCGGGTCGCCGGCGTGATCGTCGCCAGTTCGTCGCTCGACGAACGGCTCGCCTACGCGCTCACCGCGGCCCAGGTGGCACCGATCGTCGACGTCGCGCGGTTCCGGACCCAGCCTGCTGGCACCGGGGTCTGTACCTAGGCCCGGGCGACCTCGAACCCCGACGCTCGTACGCCGGGACGCAAGACCCGCCAGGTCGGGCGGCTCTCGAGGACCAGGACGGAGGTCCGGCCCGTCGTCGGTCTCGAACGCGAGGAGCGTGGGGCCGGCGCCGGAGACGCAGACGGGCACGCGCACGCGCCGGAGGTCCTCCATCAGGTCGGCGACCTCGGGAACGAGCCTGAGACGCGCGTCCTCGTGGAGCCGGTCGCGGAGCGCGACGGCGAGCAGCCCCGGGTCCCGGGTGATCGCCTCGAGCACGAGCGCGGCGTGCGCAGCGTTGAAGACCGCATCCGCACGGCTCACCTCCGGAGCCAGTGCCTCCCTCGCCTCGATGGTCGACAGCCGGATATCCGGCACGATCGCCACCGGACGCAGATCCGGGTGGGGTTCGAGTCGACGAACGAAGCCGTCCGGCAGGGCCACGGTGAACCCGCCGAAGACGGCAGGCGCGGCGTTGTCAGGGTGCCCCTCGACCTCCGCCGCTGCCGCGAACACGGTCGTTCGGTCGTCTTCCCAGCCCAGGTCGAACAGCGCCGACGCGGCCACCACCCCCGCGACCGCAGCGGCCGACGACGATCCCAGTCCGCGCTCGAGCGGGATGCGGTTCACCCCATGCAACGCGAAGGCCGGGGGTTCGATCCCCATCCGAGAGGCGATCGACGCGATCGTCCGGGACACCATGTCGCTCCCGTCCGTGGGGAGCTCGGTGGCGCCCTCGCCCTCCCACGCCACCATGGGTTCGGCGCCCGACTCGACGGTCACCTCGTTGCACAGGTCGAGCGCGAGCCCGAACGAGTCGAACCCCGGGCCGAGGTTGGCGCTGGTCGCGGGCACGCGGACGGTGACCCGCATATCCCTAGAGCCCCAGCTCGCCGGCGACCGACGCCGCGTCCGCGGGAACCGTGGTCGGGGTCGCAGCCCCCGCGATCGCCCACTCCGGGTCCTTCAGGCCGTGGCCGGTGAGCACGCAGACCACCGTCCGGCCGGCCGGGAGCTTCCCCTCCGCATGCAGGTGGAGCAGCCCGGCGACGCTCGCAGCGCTCGCGGGCTCGGCGAACAGCCCCTCACGGGCGACCCGCCGGTACGCGGCCAGGATCTCGCGGTCGGTGACGGCCTCGATCCCGCCCTCGGACTCCCGTGCGGCCGCGATCGCCTTGTCCCACGACGCGGGGTTCCCGATCCGGATCGCGGTCGCGATCGTCTGCGGGTCCTTCACCGGCTCGCCCTTCACCAGCGGCGCGGCTCCTGCCGCCTGGAACCCGAACAGTTGGGGCGGCTCGGCGATCACGCCGTCGGCGAGGTACTCGGAGTAGCCGATCCAGTGGCTCGAGATGTTGCCGGCGTTGCCCACCGGGACGCAGTGGATGTCGGGGGCGCGGCCCAGCGCGTCGCAGATCTCGAACGCCGCCGTCTTCTGACCCTGCAGACGGTAAGGGTTCACGCTGTTCACGAGCGTGACCGGGAAACGCTCGGCGAGGTCACGCGCGAGATCGAAGGACGCATCGAAGTTCCCCTCGACCTCGAGCACGCGAGCGCCGTGGACCAGCGTGGCGGCCATCTTCCCCATCGCGACCTTCCCCTTGGGCACGAGCACGGCGCAGGTGAGCCCGGCCTTCGCCGCGTACGCGGCCGCGGCCGCGCTCGTGTTCCCGGTCGAGGCGCAGACCACGGCGCGGGCCCCCTCCTCGAGGGCTTTCGAGATCGCGACCGTCATGCCGCGATCCTTGAACGACCCGGTGGGGTTCGCACCGTCGTACTTGAGCCACACGTCGCATCCGGTCTCGGCGGACAGGGGCTCCGATCGGACGAGCGGCGTGCCCCCTTCGCGCAAGGTGATCACGGGGGTGGCATCGGACACGGGCAGGCGGTCCCGGTACTCCTCGATCAGACCCCGCCACTGGTGGGCGCCCTCCATCGAGGCGTGCATGCTCACCCCTCGCCCTCCACGCGGAGCATGCTCTCGACGGCTCGGACGCACGAGAAACCGCGAACCTCACCGAGGGTCGCCTGGAAGTCGGCCTCGCGCGCCCGGTGGGTGATGAACACGAGGGTCGCCTCGTCGCCGGCACCTTCCTGCCAGACGCGCTCGATCGAGACCGAGTGCCGGCCGAAGCACTCGGCGATCTCGGCGAGGACGCCTGGCCGATCCTGGACGTGGAGGTTCAGGTAGTACTGGTCCTCGCGTCTCCCCCATGGGGCGGAGTCGCCGTCCGAGGCCGGCCTGCGGGACCATCCCTGCGTGCGCATGCGCGAGGTGCCGTGCCACGTGCACCACGTCACCGACCACCGACGTCGCCGTGGGGTCGCCCCCCGCGCCCCGTCCGTAGAACATCAGCTGGCCGACCTTCGCGCCCTCCACGAACACCGCGTTGAAGGCCTCGCGGACGCTCGCGAGCGGGTGAGCCACCGGGACCATCGCGGGGTGGACGCGCGCGGAGACCTCCCCGTCCTCGAGCTCGGCGATCGCCAGCAGCTTCACCACGTAGCCGAGCCGATCGGCGTCGGCGATGTCCTGGGCAGTCACCTGCGTGATCCCCTCGCGATGGACGTCGTCGGCAGTGACGTCGGTGTCGAACGCGAGGGTCGCGAGGATCGCGCACTTCGCGGCCGCGTCGAACCCCTCGACATCGGCGGTCGGATCGGCCTCCGCGTACCCGAGCCGCTGCGCTTCCGCGAGGGCTTCGTCGAACCCCCAGCCACGTTCGGACATCTGGGTGAGGATGTAGTTCGTCGTCCCGTTGACGATCCCGAGGATCCGGTCGACCCGCTCCCCGGCGAGCGACTCCTGGAGGGGTCGGATCAGCGGGACCCCGCCCGCCACCGCGGCCTCGAACCGTAGGTCGAGCCCGGAGGCGCCCGCCGCGGCGAACAGCTCCCGCCCGTGACGGGCGAGCAGCTCCTTGTTCGCGGTGACGACCGGCTTGCCCGAGGCGAGCGCCTTCGCGATCAGCGAGCGCGCGGGCTCGATCCCCCCGAGGAGCTCGACGATCACGTCGACGTCGGGGTCGTCGACGATCGCGATGCCGTCGGTCGTGAAGGTCCCAGCGGCGAGCGGCACGTCACGGTCCTTGGCCACGTCCCGGACGGCGACCCGCGTCACGACGACGCGAACCCCCGCGCGGCGTTCGATGTCGTCGGCGTGCTCGTGGAGCGTGCGAACCACGGAGGTCCCCACCGTGCCGCACCCCAGCAGCCCCACGCGGATCGTCCGCTCGCTCACCTGTCGCTCCTTCGCACCGTCGTCCCGCGTCCACGTCCGCGGGACCCAGTATCCCTTCCGTGTCGGCGGCGACGCCCTCAGGCGTCGGCGCGATCCATCCGCTCAGGGGCGGACACGCCGAGCAGACCCCAGGAGGTTCGCGATCACCTGCTTCGTCGCGGCGCACACCCACAGGCGCGCCTGGGTGAGCTCCTCGTCGTCTCCGACGACCCGGCACTCCGTGTAGAAGCGGTGGAAGCGCCCCGCCAGGTCCTGCGCGGCGTGCGCGAGCCGGTGGGGAGCGCGCAGCGCCGCCGCCCGCTCGATCGTCGAGGGGATCTCGGCGAGCGCCTTCAACAGATCGACCTCGGTCTCGTCCGTCAGCCGCGCGAGATCGACCTCGTCGATCGGGCGGCGAGCGATCCCGCGCGCCTCGGCCTTCCGGAGGATCGTCGCGATCCGCGCGTGCCCGTACTGCACGTAGTAGACGGGGTTGTCCATCGTCTGCGCCTTCACGACCTCGATGTCGAAGTTCATCAGGTGAGTCGTTCGAGGCAGCAGCAGGTGGAACCGCGCGGCGTCGGCGCCGACCTCGTCGATCAGCTCGTCGAGGGTCACGAAGCGTGCCGGTGCGCTTGCTCATCTTCACCGGTTCGCCGCCCCGCAGGAAGGTGACGAACTGGTAGAGCACCAGCTCGACGCGGTCGGGGTCGAACCCCAGCGCCTCAGCAGCGCCCTTCACACGCGCGACGTCGCCGTGGTGATCGGCCCCCCACACGTAGATCAGGTGGTCGAACCCCCGGGAGAACTTGTCGATCACGTACGCGCAGTCCGCAGCGAAGTACGTGTGGATCCCGTTCGACGCGGATCAGCGGCCGGTCCTTGTCGTCGCCGAGCTCGGTCGAGCGGAACCAGACGGCGCCCTCCGCCTCGAAGACCGCGCCGGCCTCGCGCATCCGGTCGATCGCCAGCGCGATCTCGCCCTTGTCGCGCGAGCGACGCCTCCGACACGTACGTGTCGAACACGACCCCGAACCGGTCGAGCGTCGCGCGGATGCCGTCCATCGCGCGCGCGGGCGCCCTCGGTGCGCATCCGCACGAAGCGCTCCTCGCGCGGGAGATCGGCGAGCTCCGATCCCTCCGCGCTCCACGATGTCCTCGGCGTACTCGCGCACGTAGTCCCCGTGGTACCCGTCATCGGGGAACGCCGTCGTCGCGCCCGAGCAGCTCGAGGTATCGGGCCTCGACCGAGGAACCCGAACCGGTCCATCTGGCGGCCGGCGTCGTTGAAGTAGTACTCGCGCTCGACCTCGTCCCCCGTGAACGCCAGCAGCCGCGCGACCGCGTCGCCGATCGCCGCGTTGCGCGCGTGGCCGATCGTGAGCGGCCCGGTCGGGTTCGCGCTGACGAACTCGACCTGGATCCTCTCGCCGGTCGGCGGTCGGCCCCCGTACGACGCACCCTCCTCGGCGATCCGTCGCAGGACGTCGTGGAGCCACTCGTCGGTGAGGAACACGTTCACGAACCCCGGGCCGGCGATCTCGACCCGCTCGACGAACGGCACCGCGGGCAGCGCGTCGACGAGCGCCTGCGCGACATCGCGTGGCGGGCGCCCAGCGGCCTTCGCGAGCCCGAGCGCGACGTTCGTCGCGAAGTCCCCGTGCTCCTTCTGCCGCGGGGCTCTGCAGCTCGGTGCCGGGAGCTCGCCGTCCAGGCCGAGACCGGGGGCGGCGGCGGCGAGCCCTTCACGGAGCCAGGCGACGAGCCGATCCTCGATCACGCGATCGCCTCGAGATGGTCCCGGACGGTCTCGACGAGCTCGGTGGGGTCGAACGGCTTCATGATGAAGCTCGTCCGCTCGGCTCGCGCCCAGCGACCGGAGGTCGTCCTCGATCGATCGCGCCGTGAGGAAGACGATAGGCACGGCCGACAGGGCCTCGTCCCCGCGGAGACGCCGGAAGACCTCCTTGCCGTCGAGCCCGGGAAGCATCAGGTCGAGCACGATCGCGTCGGGACGCCGTTGCGCGGCGGCGGCGAGCGCGTCCTCTCCACGGGACGCCGTCACCGTCTCGAAGCCCTCCAGACGGAAGTTGACCTCCAGGAGCCGGAGGATCGCCTGATCGTCGTCGACGAGGAGCACACGGGGCACGCGCCCGAGCATAGCGGCGCCTCAGGGGCCTCCAGACCCGGTTGCTAGACTCGACGGCTGCGGGCCCCCGTAGCTCAGGGGATAGAGCGCCGGCCTCCGGAGCCGGGTGCGCAGGTTCGAATCCTGCCGGGGGCACGCAGGCCGCCGGGGGCACGTGCATGTGCCGGGGTCGGACATCACGTGGACAGGTCGTTCGCTCGCATCGGGATCGCGATGCTCGAGACGATGTCGGGACCTTCGCCCCCACTGCCCCCCCCTGCAAGGTGCGAGGATGGTCTCGGAGGAGGTGCCACGATGAGTTGCTGCTGGCATCACCACGACTGTGGACCCCACTGCTGGGGTCCCCCCCGCTGGGACCGGGGCTACGGATACGGGCCTCCGGCTCAGGAGGAGCGGGGTCGAGATGAGCAGCTCCGGAACCTGGAGGCGCGCCAAGCCGAGCTCGAGCGAGCGCTCGAGGAAACGGCGGAGGCGCTCCGCCGGACGAGAGAGGCGATGACGCCCGAGAGCCGACCTAGGAGCTGAACCGAACGGCGTGCGGGCGGGATCCGTCTCGTGGGCAGCCCCAGCCGACGTGGCTACAGTTCCATCCCATGGCGGATCCGCGTTCGATCCACGCGCCGAGCGGCGTTCACCCTGACCGGCGGCTCGACCGGGCGGACCTCGCGCCCGATCCCGTCGACCAGTTCCTCGCGTGGCTCGACGAAGCCGAGGCCGAGGGGGTCGCGATGCCGAACGCGATGGCGGTCGCCACGGCCGATGCCGACGGGCCTCCCGTCGGTCCGCCACGTCCTCCTGCGCGGGATCGACGCGCGCGGCTTCGTGTTCTTCACGAACCGCGAGAGCCGCAAAGGCCGCGAGCTCGCGACGAACCCGCATGCCGCGGCGGTCTTCCTGTGGAAGGAGCTCGACCGCCAGATCTCGCTCGGAGGCTCCGTCGAGCGTGTGGACGAGGAGGAGTCCGACGCTTACTTCGCGAGCCGCCCACGGGAGGCGCAGGTCGGCGCCTGGGCATCCGAGCAGAGCCGCCCGATCGCGGACAGGGAGGCGCTCGACGCGCGGGTCGCCGAGACGCAGGAGCGGTTCGACGGCACGGAGGTGCCACGCCCGCCGCACTGGGGCGGCTACCGGATCGTGCCGGACGCCCTCGAGTTCTGGCAGGGGCGCCAGCATCGCCTCCATGACCGGTTCCGGTACGAACGCGACGCCGGCGGCTGGCGGATCGAGCGCCTCTCCCCCTGACCGTTCAGACCGTCGCGGGCGCCGCCAGCTCGATCGAGATGTCGGGGGGCATCCGGATCGACGTGTGGACGGTGCAGTGATCCACCACCGCCTGGAGCCGGTCGCCGCTTGTCCTCAGGGAACCCTGGCGGCGTCGCGACGCGGATCTGGATCGTCGCCACCCGCGCCGGGCGGTCCTCGGCGAAGGCCCACTCGCACGTCACCCCGAGCCCCGCGGGGTCGATCCCGTGTCGCGCACAGAACCGCCCCGCGTAGAAGGCGACGCACGACGCGAGGCTCGCGACGAACAGCTCGGTCGGCGTCGGCGCGGCGTCGCCCGAGTCGGGCTGATCGACCTCGAACGCGTGTCCACGGACCCGGATGCCGAACCGGTCGCCGTCTTCGTGCCGCACCTCGATGCGTTCCATCGCAACTCCCCTCGCTCGGAGGGGACGGGGCCGCACGGGCAGCGACCCCGTCCCCCATCCGATGGAACGCGTTGCCGCGCCGGTCCTGTGCGCCACCCGGCCCGCCCTGTTGGGGACCCTCGCCCCGCATCGATCCCGCGCCTCGTGTCACGATGGCCTCCATGGATACCGAGCTCCTTCCGGGCCGGACCGCGCTCCGGCCCTGGATCGTCGTGGACGGGAACGAGGCGGCGGCGCGGGTCGCCCACAAGCTGTCCGAGGTGATCGCGATCTACCCGATCACCCCCTCGTCACCGATGGGCGAGTTCGCCGACGCGTGGACCGCCGCCGGCGAGCCCAACCTCTGGGGCGCCGTCCCCGAGGTGATCGAGATGCAGAGCGAGGGCGGCGCGGCCGGCGCGCTGCACGGCGCGCTGCAAGCCGGAGCGATGTCGACCACGTTCACCGCGTCGCAGGGGCTCCTGCTGATGCTCCCGAACATGTTCAAGATCGCCGGCGAGCTGACGCCGTTCGTGATGCACGTGGCCGCGCGGACGCTCGCGACGCACGCGCTGTCGATCTTCGGCGATCACTGCGACGTGATGGCCGCCCGGACGACGGGGTTCGCGATGCTCGCGGCGTCCTCGGTCCAGGAAGCGCAGGACCTCGCGCTCGTCGCCCATGCCGCGACGCTGCGCACCCGCGTGCCCTTCCTGCACTTCTTCGACGGGTTCCGGACCTCGCACGAGGTCGGCGAAGATCCGCGGGCTCGCCGACGACGACCTGCGCGCGATGATCGACGACGACGCTGGTGCGCGAGCATCGCGACCGCGCGCTTTCCCCCGACCGCCCGAAGCTGCGCGGTACCGCCCAGAACCCCGACGTGTTCTTCCAGGCTCGCGAGGCCTGCAACCCGTTCTACCTGGCGGTCCCCGACGTCGTGCAGCAGGTGATGGACGAGCTCGGCGAGCTCACCGAGCGCCCATACCGGCTCTTCGACTACGTCGGTGCACCCGCAGGCCGAACGCGTCGTCGTGCTGATGGGCTCGGGGGTCGGCGCCGTCGAGGAGACGGTGGAACGGCTCGCGCTGCAGGGCGAGCCGGTCGGTCTGCGTGAAGGTGCGGCTGTACCGTCCGTTCTCTGCCGAGGCCTTCGTCGCGGCGCTGCCCATGTCCGTGAAGCAGATCGCGGTGCTCGACCGGACGAAGGAGCCGGGAGCGCTCGGCGAGCCGCTCTACCAGGACGTGGTCACGGCCCTCGCCGAGGAGGCGAGCGCCGGTCGTACCGCGTTCACCGCGGGGCTGCCGCGCGTGATCGGTGGACGCTACGGCCTGTCGTCGAAGGAGTTCACCCCGGCGATGGCGAAGGCGGTCTTCGACGCCCTGATCGACCCGGACCCGCCGACGCACTTCACGGTCGGGATCGTCGACGACGTCACGCACCTGAGCTTGCCGGTGGACACCGACTTCCGGACGGAGTCCGAGGGCACCGTCCGTGCCGTGTTCTTCGGGCTCGGCAGCGACGGCACCGTGAGCGCGAACCGCAACTCGATCAAGATCATCGGGAGGCCACACGGATCTCTACTCGCAGGGCTACTTCGTCCTCGATTCGAAGAAGGCCGGCTCGGCCACGGTCTCGCATCTGCGGTTCGGGCCTCAGCCGATCCGGGGCAGCTACCTGATCGACCAGGCCGACTTCGTCGCATGCCACCAGTTCGAACGGCTCGAGAAGGTCGACGTGCTTTCGGTGGCGGCCCCGGGCGCCACCTTCTTGCTGAACAGCCCGTACGAGCCCGAGGACACGTGGGACCAGCTCCCTCGCGAGGTCCAGGAGGCCATCGTCGACAAGCAGCTGAGGTTCTACGTGGTCGACGGGTACCGGGTCGCGAAGGAGGCGGGTCTGGGCACGCGGATCAACACGGTGCTGCAGACGTGCTTCTTCGCGCTCACCGAGATCCTGCCGCTCGACGAGGCGATCGCGGCGATCAAGGACGCGATCGTGAAGTCGTACGGCAAGCGCGGGGAGACCGTGCTGACCCGTAACTTCGCCGCCGTCGACGGAGCGATCGCGGCGCTGCGCGAGGTGAAGGTGCCGGTCGAGCCGACGTCGTCGCGCGCGCGGCCGCCCGCGGTGCCGACCGAGGCGCCCGACTTCGTCCAGAAGGTCACCGCGATCATGATGGAAGGCAACGGCGACCTCCTGCCCGTGAGCGCGATGACGGTGGACGGCACGTTCCCGACCGACACCGCGCGATGGGAGAAGCGCTCGATCGCGCGCGAGATCCCGATCTGGGACCCGTCGATCTGCATCGACTGCGCGAAGTGCGCGCTCGTGTGCCCGCACAGCGCGATCCGGATGAAGGTGTACGACCCCGAGACCCTCGACGGCGCGCCGGAGACCTTCAAGCACAAGGAGTGGAAGGACCGCGACCGCCCCGGGATGTGGATGACGATCCAGGTCGCGCCCGACGACTGCACCGGATGCGGCGTCTGCGTCGACGTGTGCCCCGCCCGCTCGAAGACCGAGGTGAAGCACAAGTCGATCGACATGCTGCCGAAGGAGGAGCACCTCGACGCGGAGCGGGGGAACTGGGAGCACTTCCTGTCGCTCCCCGACCCCGACCGACGCGACATCCGGGTCGACACCGTGAAGGGCTCCCAGCAGCTCCGACCGCTGTTCGAGTTCTCTGGCGCCTGCGCGGGCTGCGGCGAGACTCCCTACCTGAAGGTGATCACCCAGCTGTTCGGCGACCGGATGATCGTGGCGAACGCGACCGGGTGCTCGTCGATCTACGGCGGCAACCTCCCCACCACCCCGTACGCGGTGGACGACCTCGGACGTGGGCCGGCCTGGTCGAACTCCCTGTTCGAGGACAACGCGGAGTTCGGGCTGGGGATGCGATTGGGGCTCGACGCGAAGCGCGACCTCGCGGTCACCCTGCTCCGTCAGCTCGATGACCGGATCGGCCCCGAGCTCGCGAGCGACCTGATCGCCGGCTCGACGCTCCGTGGCGACGAGGTCGTCGAGGCCCAGCGAGAACGGCTCGACCAGCTCTTCGAGGTCCTCGTCTCGATCGACGATCCCAGGGCCCGGAACCTCGAGTCCGCCGCCGACGCGCTCGTCCCGCAGGCCGTCTGGATCGTGGGCGGCGACGGCTGGGCCTACGACATCGGGTTCGGTGGACTCGACCACGTGCTCGCGACCGGGCGCGACGTGAACATCATCGTGCTCGACACCGAGGTCTACTCGAACACCGGCGGCCAGGCCTCGAAGTCGACGCCCCGCGGGGCCGTGGCGAAGTTCGCCGCCGCCGGCAAGAGCCAGGGCAAGAAGGACCTGGGGATGATCGCGACGGCTTACGGCGACGCGTACGTCGCGACGATCGCGATGGGGGCCGATATGCCGCACACCGTCAAGGTGCTCTCCGAGGCCGAGGCGCACCCTGGCCCGTCGCTCGTGATCGCGTACAGCACCTGCATCGCGCACGGGATCGACATGTCGACGAGCATGGCGCACCAGAAGGAGGCCGTGGCATCGGGCTACTGGCCGCTCTACCGCTTCGACCCGAAACTGATCGACGCGGGCGAGCACCCCTTCCAACTCGACTCGAAGAAGCCCACACTCCCGCTCAAGGGATTCGTCGAGAAGGAGGTCCGCTACGCGGTCCTCCAGCGGAGCGACCCGGTCCGTGCGGCGATGCTCCTGGAAGGAGCGCAGGACGACGTGGACGCGCGGTGGCACCTGTACGAGCAGATGGCCGGCGTCGAGCGCGGCCCCGACCACCACGAGTCGGAGACGGGCGGGTCCGAGACCCATGAGGAGGCGGAGGGATGACCGTGGACCTGACCACCCGGTACCTGGGCCTGAACCTCCGGTCCCCGATCGTCCCGTCCGCGTCGCCACTCGGCCAGCGCGTCGATACGCTCAAGGCGCTGCAGGACGCGGGCGCCGGCGCCGTCGTGCTGCCCTCGCTCTTCGAGGAGCAGATCGAGCACGAGGAGATCCAGCTCCACGGCGTCCTCGACCTCGTCGCCGACTCGAACCCCGAGGCCCTGTCGTACCTCCCGGAGTTCGAGGACTACAACACCGGCTCCGACCCCTACCTGCAGCACCTCGAGGCGTGCGTGAAGGAGCTCCAGATCCCCGTGATCGGATCGCTCAACGGGATCTCGAGCGGCGGCTGGATCTCCTACGCGAAGCGGATGCAGGAGGCCGGCGCCGCGGCGCTCGAGCTGAACGTGTACTTCATCGCCGCCGATCCCGACGAGACGAGCGACGACGTCGAGATGCGGTACGTGAAGCTCGTCGAGGCCGTTCGCGCCGAGATCACGATCCCGCTCTCGGTGAAGATCGGGCCGTTCTTCTCCTCGGTCGGGCACATGGCGCACCGGCTCGTCGCCGCAGGTGCCGACGGACTCGTCTTGTTCAACCGGTTCATGCAGCCCGACATCGACCTCGAGACCCTGACGCTCGATGCCCAGCTCCACCTGTCGACGTCGCAGGAGCTGCTCCTGCCGCTGCGCTGGATCGGGATCCTGCGCGACCGGGTCCACGCGTCGCTCGCGCTCACCACCGGGTGTCACACCGCCGAGGACGCGCTCAAGGCGATCCTGGTCGGTGCGGACGTCGCGATGATGGCGAGCGCGCTGCTCCGAGAGGGACCCGGGCACGTCGCGACCGTGCTGCACGACATGGAGGCATGGCTGAGCGAGCATGAGTACGAGTCGGTCACGCAGGCGCGTGGGTCGATGTCGCTCGCGAAGGTCCCGAACCCGGTCGCGTACGCGCGGTCGAACTACGCGCGGCTCGTGACGAGCTTCGTGTCGCCGTACGACTGGCGGCTGTCCGAGACGACGAACCGGGCATAGAGCGGCCGCGCGCGACACGGTCGACCGGGTCTGTGCCCCGAGCCGCGTGACGGGCGGCGATAGGCTCACGTCCATGGACACGGACGGGCTTGCGCAGCGGATCAGTGACGACATGCCACGGGTGATCGACGAGCTCTCTCGGCTCGTGGCGATCCCCTCGGTGGGCTATCCGGGCTACGACCCCGCCCACGTCCGGGCCTCGGCGGAGCTGACGCGGGAGATCCTGGCGGAGGCCGGGGTCACCGACGTGCGGCTGCTCGAGATCGAGGGCGGCCATCCGGCCGTGTTCGGTGAGATCCCGGGGCCGGAGGGATCGCCGACGGTCCTGCTGTACGCGCACCACGACGTGCAGCCGGCGGCCGATCCGGAGGATTGGATGACGCCGCCGTTCGAGCCGACGGCGCGCGACGGGCGTCTGTACGGGCGTGGGGCAGCCGACGACAAGAGCGGGATCGTGGTGCACGCTGCCGCCCTTCGGGCGCTCGCCGGGGAGCTCGGGTGCACGGTCAAGGTGGTGGTCGAGGGCGAGGAGGAGTGCTCGACCGAGCACCTGCCCGACCTCGTCCAAGGGCACGGGGACCTGCTGCGCGCCGACGTCGCGGTGATCGCCGACGGAGGGAACTACCGCACGGGCGTCCCGACGATCGGCACGAGCATCCGCGGGTCGACCTCGGTGGAGGTCCGGGTCGACGTCCTGCCGATCGCACAGCACAGCGGCGCGTTCGGAGGGCCGCTGCCCGACGCGGTGATGTCGCTGTCGAGGATGATCGCGTCGCTCCACGACGACGAGGGCAACGTCGCCGTCGCAGGGCTCCACGCGTTCGAGTGGGCGGGCACGCAGGTCAGCGAGGAGGAGTTCCGCGAGGAGTCTCGGGTGTTCGACGAGGTGCAGCTGCTCGGGTCCGGGACGATCGCGGACCGGACGCTGTCGAAGGCGTCGATCAACGTGCTTGCGTTCGAGTCCCCGCGCGTGGTCGACGCGTCGAACCAGATCGTGCCGAGCGCGAAGGCGGTCATCGGGCTGCGCCTGGCGCCCGGCGAAGATGCGCCGAAGGCGACCCAGGCGCTCGTCGAACACCTGCGGGCGGCGGCGCCGTGGGGTGTCCGCGTGACGATGACGGCCGACGATCCGGGGATCGGCTACCTCGTCGACGACTCGACGCCCAGCTACCGGGCGGCGAAGGAGGCGCTCTCGGAGGCCTTCGATGGCGCCGACGTGGTCGAGATGGGCTCGGGAGGATCGATCCCGCTCGTGCCGATGCTCGCCGAGACGTTCCCGGGGATCCAGGTCCTGATCTGGGGCCAGGGCGACCACCTGTCGAACTACCACTCGATCGACGAGAGCGTTCCGCTCGACGACCTCGAGCGCATGGCCCTGGCCGAGGCGCTGTTCCTCCGGAACCTCGGCGGGGGCTGACCGCGCCTCGGTGCTAGCGTGGACGACATGAGCGACGACCCGACGACGACACCCGAGGTGGTACAGGCCGTGCCCGTGGAGGGCGAGCCCCTGCCCGCCGAGGATGCCCCCCAGGAGACGATCACCGAGCCCGCGAAACTGCTGCGGATCGCGAGCATGGTCCGCGAGCTGCTCGAGGAGACCCGCCAGGCCACCCTCGACGAGCCTGGACGCAAGCGCCTCGCCGAGATCTACAAGCGGGCGGTCGGCGAGCTCTCCGAGGTCCTGTCGGAGGACCTCCGTGAGGAGCTCGGCCAGCTCGCGCCCCCGGTCGAGGGCGTTCCCTCGGAATCGGAGCTCCGCGTCGCGCAGGCCCAGCTCGTCGGCTGGCTCGAGGGGCTGTTCCACGGGATCCAGGCCGCGATGTTCGCGCAGCAGGCGGCCGCGCGCGCCCAGTTCGAGGAGCTCCGACGCCGTGGGCTGCTGGCGCAGAACCCGCAGGAGCCCGGGGCGCCCGAGGCGCCGCCGCGGGGCGGTCAGTACCTCTAGCTCGAGCGCTCCGTCGTCGCACCCGCCATGATCGCCCCGCCGCCCTCCGTCGGGTCGCGCGTCAGCAGCTGCGCCACCAGCACCGGCACGAACGTGATCACGATCGCGAACAGCGCGACGACGTTCGTCACCGGGCGGTTCCTGGGGCGGAACAGCTCCGAGAAGATCCAGATCGGGAGCGTCTTCTGCTGTCCCGAGGTGAACGTCGTCACGATGATCTCGTCGAACGACAGCGCGAACGCGAGGATCCCGCCGGCGAGCAGCGCCGTGCCGAGGTTCGGCCAGATCACCCATCTGAACGTCTGCCACCCGCTCGCGCCCATGTCTGACGATGCTTCGACGAGGTTCGGCGACATCCGGCGAAGACGCGCGACCACGTTGTTGTAGACGATCACGATGCAGAAGGTCGTGTGACCGATGCCGATCGTCCACGTGCTGAACGGGATCTCGAACTGGTTGAAGGTGGACTGCAAGGCGATCCCGGTGACGATGCCGGGGAGCGCGATCGGAAGCACCACGATGAAGGCGAGCGCGTTGCGGCCGAAGAACGTCGAGCGGTAGACCGCGGCCGCGAGGAGTCCTCCGAGCAGCACGGCGACGGCCGTTGCCGCCGCTCCGACCAGCAGTGAGAGGCGGAACGCCTCCCACATGTCCGAGCGACCGAACGCGACCCCGATCCACTTCGTCGTGAGGCCGGGCGGTGGGAACGTGAATGACGTCGACTGGGTCGTGAACGCGTAGAGGACGATCACCCCGAGCGGGATGTAGAGGAACCCCATCACCGCGAAGGCGGCGATCCTCAGACCCAGCCCCGCGCGCTCGTCGCTCATAGCGCCTCGAACGCCCCCGCCCGCTTCGCGAGCAGCAGGTAGACGAGCATGACCACCATCGCCACGAACGTGAACGCGGCGGCGAGCGGGTCGTTGCCGACCACCCCCTGCTGCACGTACACCTGCTGGCCCACGATCAGCTCGGAGCTGCCGAACATGTTCGGCAGGATGAAGTCGCCCATCGTGAGCGAGAACGTGAAGATCGACCCCGCGATCAATCCGGGGATCGCGAGCGGCACGATCACCCGGCGGAAGGTCAACCTGGGCCTGGCACCCAGGTCGCTCGAGGCCTCGACGAAGCTCTTCGGCACCCGCTCGAGCGCGGTCTCGAGCGGCAGCACCATGAAGGGCAGCCATAGGTACGTGAACACGATCACGAGGCTGAACCTCGACGAGATCAACGAGGTCCCCCCCAGGAAGGGGGCCTGCAGGATCACGTCCACGACTCCTTCGATCCCGAGCTTGCGCAGGAGCCACAGCAGCATGCCCTCGTTCGCCAGGATCTGCCGCCAGCTGAGCGCACGCACGAGGTAGCTGGACCACAGCGGCATCAGGACCGCGAGGTACAGGATCGTCTTCATCCGAGGGGTCGCGAACCGCGCCATGTAGTACGCGAGCGGGAACGCGAGGACCGCGCACAGGACGGTCACCGTCGCCGCCAACCCGACCGTGCGCACGATGATGTCGCGGTTCGCGCCGTCGAACAGCTGCTCGTACGTGGAGAGCGTGAAGGTCTTGTCGAGCGCCCCCGTGAACTCCTGGAGGCTCCAGAAGCTCTGTCGCAGCATCGCCCCAACCGACCCCAGATAGACGACGACGAGCCACACGACGGCCGGCAGCATCAGGAGGGCCGGCTTGGCCCACGGATGGCGATAGAAGAACGCGGAGATGCGCTGCCCGCGGGTCATCGGTGCGTTCACCGCCACGGCGTGCCCTCCGCGCACGCGAGGTGGGGCCCCGTGCGGGGCCCCACCGTCGCTCGCGTCATGGTGCCGGCGCCGATCAACGGCCGCCGATCACCGCCACGTAGTTCGTGACCCATTCGAGGTACGGGACGCACTCCGTCGAGCCGTCGCCCTTGAAGCAGTCGGCCTGCGGCGTCTTCCAGAACTTGATCTGCTCGAAGTTGTCGATCCCGTTGATCTGGCACCCGTCGGGTCCCAGGAGCTCGTTGCCGTCGCATGCGGCCGGGACCGCCGGGACCGACCCGAACCACGACGCCAGGTCGCCCTGGAGCTTCGGGTTCAGCGACCACTCGAGCCACTCGTACGCACAGTTCGGGTGCGGTGCGTCCGTGTGCATCATCGTGGTGTCGGCCCAACCCGTCGCACCTTCCTTCGGGACCACGCTCAGGAACCGCTCGCCGGTGCCCTCGATGAAGTTCACCTGGAACGGCCACGACGAGCTGGCGACCGCCTCACCGTTCACGAAGTCGTCCATCTGCACGAACGCGTCGTGCCAGTAGCGGCCCACGAGCTCGCGCTGCTGACGCAGCAGGTTCAGCGCGGCGTCGAACTGGTCACGCGTCAGCGCGTACGGGTCCTCGATCCCCAGCTCGGGCTGGGTCGCCATCAGGTACAGGGCGGCGTCCGCGATGTAGATCGCGCCGTCGTAGGCCTGCACGCGCCCGGTGTTCGACTCGCCGTCGGGGAGCTTCTGCTCCTCGAACACGACCGACCAGGAATCCGGCGTCACGTCCTTGAAGGCGTCGGTGCTGTACATCAGCACGTTCGAGCCCCACTGGTACGGAACGCCGTAGTGCTCCATCTCCCCGTTGCCGTTCGTGTCGACCGTGAACCACTCGGCGTCCTGCAGACGCTCGTCGACCGTGTCGTAGCTCGGGATCAGATCGAGGTTGATCGGCTGGACCGTGCCGCCGTACACGAGCCGTAGGCTCGCGTCGCCGGAGGCCGTGACGAGGTCGTACTCGCTGCCCTCCTGCATCAGCGAGACCATCTCGTCGGACGTGCCGGCGGTCTTGACGTTGACCTGGCACCCGGTGTCCGACTCGAACTGGGTCACCCAGTCATAGTTCTCGTCGGTCGAGCCGTCCTCGATGTACCCGGCCCAGGCGACGATGTTGACCTCGCCCTCACCCTCGCCGATCTCGGTGATCGGCGGGCTGTCCGGGTCTCCCACCGGTGCGGCGGTCTCGGTGCCCCCACCCCCGTCGGTCTCGCTGCTCGTGTCGTCGCTCCCACAGCCCGCGGCCACGAGCGCGAGGACGCCCACGAGGGCCACCACGCGGATCCATCTGCTCATCCGTTCTCCTCCTCCGGGTCCGTGGACCCCTCTTCCCCCTGCTCGGCCAGCCCTTCATCCACGGGGCGCGCGTGCTGTCGCTCCCACGCGATCCACACACGCTGGCCGCGCACCTGCAACGCCTCCATCGACGAGGAGGCCAGGTTCTGTCGCATCACCACGAGCTCTCCACCGGTGTCGAGCGCCACCACGAACCGGGTGAACGCCCCCAGGTACACCACCTTCGACACGGTGCCGGTGGCCACCGTGAAGCCGTCGCGTGGGGCGATCTCCTGGAGCTCGAGATCGGATCTTCTCGGGGCGGATCGTCACGGCGTGCGACGACCCCGTGACGGCGCGCGCAGCGTCGCCCTCGAGGACGTTGGACACGCCCACGAATCCAGCCACGAACCCCGTCGCGGGCTGCTCGTAGACCTCCGCCGGCGCTCCGACCTGCTCGATCCGGCCGTGGCTGAAGACCGCGATGCGGTCGCTCATCGTGAGCGCCTCCTCCTGGTCGTGGGTGACGTAGATGAACGTCAACCCGACCCGGCGCTGGATCTCCTTCAGCTCGACCTGCATCGCCTGGCGGAGCTTGAGGTCGAGCGCGCCGAGCGGCTCGTCGAGCAGCAGGACCTTCGGGTTCAGCACGAGCGCACGCGCGAGGGCGACCCGCTGGCGCTGACCGCCGGACAGGGCCGCAGGCTTGCGGTCTTCGAACCCGTCCAGCCGGACCATCCTCAGAGCGTCCAGCGCCCGCTCCCGCCGCTCGGCCTTCGCGACCTTCTGGACCCGCAGGCCGTACTCGACGTTCTCGGTCACGGTCATGTGCGGGAACAGCGCGTAGTCCTGGAACACCGTGTTCACGTCGCGGGCGAACGGCGGCAGCCCGGCGACGTCCCGGCCCGCGAGGCGGATCGCGCCCGCCGTCGGACGTTCGAAGCCCGCGATCATCCGCAGGCAGGTCGTCTTGCCCGATCCCGACGGTCCGAGCATCGAGAAGAACTCGCCCTCGCGGACCTCGAGGTCGATCCCGTCGACGGCGGTGAAGTCCCCGAACCGCTTCACGACCCCCTCGAAGGCGACGGCGATGCCGCCCTCATCGGGCCGTTCGTCGAGAACCATCGCAGCGTCGCTCAAGCCACCCCCGTCGGACGTCGCGGATCGGCGCACATCATGACGGCCGAACGCAAGCACCGCAACCGGGGTGCGCGCTCAGGACACGGTTCGCATGCGTGTCGCGAGGCCACGGGCGAGCTGCCCGACGATCCCGGGACCCCGGTAGATCATCGCGGTGTAGACCTGGACGGTGGTCGCGCCCGCCTCGAGGCAGAGGGCCGCGGCCTCGGCGGTCGCGATGCCACCGCACGCGTTCACCGGGAGCCCGGTCGCCTCGACCACCTCGCGGACGCACGCCGCCGTCCGCTCGCCGAGCGGCCCGCCGGACAGTCCCCCGCGCCCGACCGAGAGGCGCGGCTCCTCGACGGGGCGCGTGTTGCCGCAGGTGAGTCCCTCGGCGCCCGCTTCGGCCGCGACCCCCGCGAGCGCGAGCACCGCATCGCGCCCCGGGCGGTCGTCGTACGGAGGGAGCTTCACGAACACGGGCTTCGTGGTGCGCGCCTCGATCGCCTCGACGAGCGCCCGCAGGTGAGTCTCGGTGTCGGTGTCACGGCCCCACGCCACGTTGGGACAGCTGGCGTTGAGCTCGAGCCCATCGACGTGGGGCTCCACGAGCGCGAGCGAGGCGAGCACGTCGTCGAGAGCCTCGTCCGCCAGGCTCACGAACCGTGGGCAGGTTCGACGACCCCGCGCCAACGTGCGCGCCGCCGCCGCCGCGCCGGGGTTCGGCAGGCCCATCGCGTTCACGAGCGCCGCCCGGTCGGGGTCGCGGACGATGCGAGGCCGCGGGTTCCCCTGCCGAGCCGCCCGGGTGAGGGTCCCCCCCACCACGTATCCGAACCCGAGTCGACCGAGCGCATCGAGATGGGCGCAGGTCTTGTCGAACCCGGCCGCGAGGCCGATCGGCACCCGGAGCGGAACACCGGCGAGCGCGGTTCCGAGATCGAGATCCGACGGCACTCCCCCGATCCGGCGCCACGGGAGCGGGAGCCCGAGGAGGCGCTGGGCCACGTTGTGCGAGGCCTCGGGCTCCAACGCGAAGAATGCGCGCCGTCCCACCGCCTCGTACCAGTCCATCCGCAGGCACTATAGTCGCGGGCCGTGAACGAGCAGCTCGTCCGACGCATGGTGGAGGCATCCGAGCTGCACGGCCAGTTCCTGCTGTCGTCGGGGAAGTCCTCGACCGTCTACTTCGACAAGTTCCGGTTCCTGACGAGACCCGATCTGCTCCGCGACGTCGCCCGCGAGGTGGCCGGGCTGCTCGCGCCCGGGACCGAGCTGCTGGGAGCTCCGGAGGGTGCCGCGATGCTCCTGGTGGCCGCCGTCTCGCTCGAGACCGGGCTCCCCGTCACGGTCGTGCGCAAGGAAGCGAAGGCCTACGGGACGCGTGCCCAGGTCGAGGGTGAGGTCACCCCCGGCGCGCGCACGACGCTGCTCGAGGACGTGAGCACCACCGGACACCAGGTGCAGCGGGCCGCCGAGGTGCTCGCCGAGGCGGGAGCCGACGTCGCGCGGATCGTACTCGCGATCGACCGCGGCGGGGCGGACCTGCTCCGCGAGGCCGGATACGACGTGGCGGCGGTCGCCGTGCTGCGCCCGGAGGGATGAGGGTTCAGACGCGCTCGCAGCGCCAGATCCGCAGTTGCCACAGCAGCCGGCTCCCCCGTTGACGGAAGCTCACGAGCCCCTCCTTCACCATCCGGGCGACGGCCTTGGAGCGCGCGACCAGGTCGGGAAGGGGGAACTCTCGCTCGAGGACAGGCTCCATGCGCTCGCCGAAGATCTCACGGACGGCGGCGAGCACAGCCGCCTCGTCCTGGATCGTCCCGGTAGGAAGGTAGAGCCGGCCACCGGGGGCGAGCGTGTCGCCGATCGAGCGGATGAACTTCACGGGCAGCTCCGCCCCGGTCGGTCCCCCGGACGGGACGTCCTGGAACCATCCGGAGGCCGCGGCGATCTCATCCGGGATGCCCGACACGTCCCCGATCAGGACGGTGGCCTGGACGTCGCGCATCGGCTCGAGCAGATCCCCCTGACGGAACTCGCACACGCCGTCGAGACCGAGGAGCTTCGCGTTCTCCGTGGCGGCCCGCACCGCTCCCTCCGAGAGGTCGCACCCGTAGACCCTCTTCGCCCCCAGCTTCGCGGCCACGAACGCGAGGACCCCGCTGCCGCAGCCGACATCGATCACCGTGTCGTCGGGACCGATCTCCAGGGCGTCGGCGAGGGTCTTGCTCGTGTGGGTCGGACTGAACGTGCCGGGGCGGATCAACAGTGGGAACGGGCCCGCCCGGCCCTTCCACTCGATCCGGATCGCGTCGCTGCTCATCTCACGCCTTCCACGGCGGGTCCGACCGGAGGATGGTCGCCGATGTGGCCGTCCCGGGTCAACGCCCCCGCGATGCCGGGCCTACACGGGTGGCGTGTCGTACGCCGCGTCCTCGCCAGGGACCACGCGGCCGTCCGCGACGCGGGCCGCGAGCGCCTCGAGCTCGGCCGCGACCGCGGCGGTGGCGATCCCCAGGTGCGGATCGGGGAAGGCTCCCACCCTCCCCGCGCCGCGCCGCAGCAGCGTGCGAGCGCCATGCGCGTTGCCCCGCAACAGATGGACGTAGCCGGCTCCCATCTGTGACAGCCCCTTGTAGAACTCCTCGTCCCCCGTGCCGCGCGCCTGCTTCCAGGCGGTCTCCCACGCCTCGTGCGCGCCGAACCAGTTCCCTTCCCCGGCCAGGCGACGCCCGGCCTGGTGGTTCTGATCGAGGGTCATCGCATCGAAGTCCGGCAGGTGGAGCTGGTTCTCGGCGTCCCATGCGAGAGGGCGGCCGAGCCGGTCGCGGGGGCGCTCGGGTTTCTGACGGGTCGGGCTCGGGACGCCTGTCTTCCCGGTGGCTTCCTCGCGCATGGTCCGATGGTACCGGTGCGCCCACGAACGCGGACCTACCCCTCGGCGCCGGTCACCAGTTCCTCGAGCACCTCGCGGAGGAGCTCGAAGCGTCGATCCCCGACCCGGCGTCGCGTTCGTTGCTCCAACGAGACGACGGCGCGTCGACACTCCGTCGTGGCCCGGCGTCCATGCGCCGTCAGCCGCACGAGCTTCGCGCGGCCGTCGGAGGGGTCCGAGACCCGTCGCACGTACCCCCTGGCCTCCAGGTCGTCGACCAGGCTCATCATCGCCTGCTTCGTGACCCCAGCGTCGGCAGCCAGGTCGGTCACGCGTGAGCCGCTACGCCGATCGATCGCGAGGAACAGCGCGGTGTCCGCGGGACGGAGATCGGGGTATCCCCGCTCGGCCAGATCGGCGTCGAGCTCCGCAGCGAGGGCGCGTCGAGCCGAGAGCAACAGACGAGCCGTATCCGTCATCGCTCCAGGATGCCCGGCAGCCGCTCTGTCGTCAATCAGGTTGACCACCGGTCCCGCGGCGCGGCGGTAGCCTGGCGGCCGATGAGCGACGACCTGCCCCCTGAGGCGGCTGAGACGAAGCAGCGGCTCCCCGAGCTGCTCGCGGCCCGGCGGCGGCTCCGGCAACAGGCTCGCATCCCGCTCGTTCCTCATCCTGGGCCGGTGGACGGCGAACAGACCGCGGGCGCCGGCAAGAGCGGGACGCTCCGTGCGGCGATCTTCGGCGTGAACGACGGGCTCGTGTCGAACGCCGCGCTGATCATGGGGTTCGCGGGCGCCGCACAGGAGCGCGGGGTGATCCTGCTCGCGGGGATCAGCGGTCTGCTCGCCGGGGCCTTCTCGATGGGCGCGGGCGAGTACATCTCGATGCGGGTCCAACGCGAGCTCCTGGAACGCATGCTCCACCTCGAAGCGCACGAGCTGGGATCCGACACCGAGACCGAGCGGGTCGAGCTGGCCGAGATCTATCGGCGCAAGGGCGTGTCGGCCGAGCTCGCCGACGAGATCGCGACCGAGCTGATGCGCGACCCGAAGGTCGCGCTCGACACGCACGCGCGGGAGGAGCTCGGCATCGACCCCGATGAGGGCCTCGGCTCCCCCTGGGGTGCCTCGATCTACTCGTTCCTGACGTTCTCCGTCGGGGCGCTCGTCCCGCTGGTCCCGTTCCTGTTCATCGCCGGCACGGCGGGGACCGTCGCCGCAGCGAGCGTCACCGGCCTCGCGCTCCTGGTGGTCGGGGGGTTCACGTCGAAGCTCACCGGGCGTCCCATCGTGACGTCGGCGCTGCGGATGTTCGCTATCGGCATGAGCGCAGCGCTCGTGACCTATGCCGTGGGCGCGGCCCTGGGCGTGTCGGTCGCGGGGTAGCCGCTCGTGGAGATCCGCGAGGCCCTGCCGCACGAGCACGAGGAAGCCGGCCGGGTCACGATGGCCGCCTACGCGGAGTACTTCGCTCCCGAGGGCGCGGACGCGGACCACGAGTACCTGCGCGCGATCGGCGACGTGCCCGGCCGGGCGCCGCGGACGACGATCCTGATCGCCGTCGACGACGGACGGATCGTCGGGTGCGTCACCCTCGAGCTCGAAGGCAGGACCGATCTCGACGACGATCCGCTCGCTCCGGAGCGGGCGCACATCCGGATGCTGGGCGTCGCTCCCGAGGCCCGCGGACGCGGGATCGGGCGGGCGTTGATGGATCGAGTGCGAGCGCCGTGCCCTCGCCGCCCGGAAATCAGAGATGACGCTGCACACGACACGGCTGATGCAGGTGGCGCAGGCGATGTACGCGTCGATGGGCTACGAGCGGACCGCCGACCGGGTGCTCCCGGACGGGTTCGTCCTGCTCGGCTACCGCAAGGACCTTCAGCCCTCCACGAGCTGATCGCGGAACTGCTGTTCGTAGAGGCGGGCGTAGAGGCCGCTGTTGGCGAGCAGCTCGTCGTGGGTGCCGCGCTCGACGATCTGCCCCCGGTCGAGCACGAAGATCACGTCGGCCTGCAGGATCGTCGACAGCCGGTGGGCGATCGCGATCGTCGTGCGACCGTGCATCAGCGGCTCGAGCGCGGCCTGGACGAGCCGCTCCGACGTGGTGTCGAGCGACGACGTGGCCTCGTCGAGGATCAGGATCTTCGGGTCCTTGAGGATCACGCGCGCGATCGCGAGCCGCTGCTTCTCTCCGCCGGAGAGCTTGTACCCCCGTTCCCCCACGATCGTGTCGTAGCCCTCGTCGAGCTCGGCGATGCGGTCGTGGATGTTCGCCGCGCGCGCCGCGGCCTCGAGTTCCTCCTGCGTGGCATCGGGTTTGCCGTACAGGAGGTTCCGGCGGACCGAGTCGTGGAACAGGTACGTCTCCTGCGTGACCATGCCCACCGTTTCGCCCAGCGACTCGAGCGTGGTCATCCGGACGTCGCGGCCGTCGATCCGGATGGCGCCGTGCTGCACGTCGTACATCCGCGGGACCAGGTAGGTGATCGTCGTCTTCCCGGCCCCCGACGGCCCGACGAGCGCGGCGAGCTGTCCCGGCTCGATCCGGAACGAGACGTCGTCGAGCGTCCATTCCCGCTCGCCCTCCGACGGCTGATCGGTGGGCGACACCGGCACCTCGCCATCGGGCGGCGTGTCGTAGTGGAACCGGACGTGGTCGAACTCGACCTCACCGCGTGCGGCCACGAGCGGTTCGGCGTTCGCCGCGTCGACGATCTCGTGCGGCATATCGAGGTACTCGAAGATCCGGTCGAAGAGCGCGAACGAGGACTGGATCTCGGTGGAGACCTGCAGCATCGAGCCGATCGGGAAGAACAGCCTGGACTGCAGCGTCGTGAAGGAGACGATCAATCCCGCCGTGTACGTGGTGTTGCCCCGGTCCAGCATGATGCCGACCACCAGGTAGACCAGCGCGGGGGTGATCGAGAAGAACGTGCCGACGATCGCGAAGAACGAGCGACCGATCATCGTCTGACGGATCAGGTGGCCTGTGAGTCGCTCGTTCTCCTGGTGGAACCGGCCGATCTCGTGGCTCTGCCGGCCGAACGCCTTCGAGAGCAGGATGCCGCTCACCGACAGGGTCTCTTCGGTCACGGCCGTCATGTCCGCGTACGTCTTCTGCGTGCTCGCGGCCACCTCCCGACGGGCTTTGCCGACCTTGGCGGTCAGCCACAGGAACACGGGGGTCATCGCCAGCGACAGGATCGTGAGAGGGATCGAGAGGACGGCCATCGCGACGATCGTGCTGATGATCACCACGACGTTCGACAGGATGCTCGAGGCGGTATCGGTGACGACCGTCTGTACGCCTCCGACGTCGTTGGACAGCCGGGACTGGATCTCACCGGTGCGCGTCTGGGTGAAGAATCGGAGCGGCATGTTCTGCAGGTGCGCGTAGAGCGCGTTGCGGAGGTCCTGCATCACACGCAGGCCGACCCAGTTCGCGTAGTAGGTCTGGCCGACCCCGATCACGTTGCTCACGATCGGGATCACGATCATCAGCGCGACGCCGAGGTACACGACGTCCATCTGGGGGCACGAGCCGCCCTGACACGCTCCCGGAGGGTTCCCGAACAGACCTTCGTCGAAGATCCACTTGATCAGGAGCGGGTTGACGACCCCGAGCACCGACGTGACGACGATCGCGACCCCGACGAGGGAAACCTTCCCCCGGTACGGGCGGAAGATCGAGACGACCCGCCGGACCGTCGCGCGGTCCACCGGCCGCGTGGGCTCGTCGGGCCGCACGTTGAAGAACATCCGGTGTCGGCCCACGGACCCACGATACGCCGTGGAACCGCGAACGCCGGGGCTCGGCTACCCGCCGAGGCAGAGGCCGGTGTTCACCTCGACGTCCGAGATCGTGTCGCCCGGGGTCGCGATCGTCGCGCTCTTCTCAGTCCCCCACGCACGCGATGACCTTCTCCACGCCGAACCGGCGGTCGCCCTCGTCGACGAAATAGTTGTCCGTCCCGGGTCCACCGACCACGGTGTCGTCGCCGTCGGAGTCCCACGTGGACAGGCACCGGTCGTTGCCGCTGCCGCCCTTCACGAGGTCGCCATGACCGCTCCAGCCGTAGAGGAAGTCCGAGCCCGGGCCACCGAGCTGACGATCGGCCCCGGGACCGCCGTACCCGTAGTCGTTGCCGTTGCCACCGAGGAACCGGTCGTTGCCGTTGCCACCGAATGCGTGGTCGTTGTTCGCCCCGCCGACCAGGAGGTCGTTCCCGTGCCCGCCGTCCAAGAGGTCGCGGCCGTCCCCCCCGTACAGGACGTCGTCGCCTCCTTTGCCGTTCAGCTCGTCGCTCCCGGCCAGCCCGCAGAGCACGTCGTCGCCGGGACCGCCCGTCAGTACGTCGTTGCCTGGCGTCCCCACCTGGGTGCACCCGGGCGGCTGGGCGCCGACCGGGGCCGCGAGGGTCGCCGCTGCCACGACCGTGCCGACGGCGACGAGCCCGAGCCATCTCAGGGTCGCTCGCATCCTGCACTCCTCTCGGGTCGTTGTTCGGCCACCGTGGCACACCCGGGCGCGAGCTTCAACGAGAGCGTTCGACCGCTCGCTCGAGGACCTCGTCGATCATGGCCGGCGTGAGCTTGCCGGTGAAGGTGTTCTGCTGGCTGGGGTGGAAGCAACCGACCAACGCGAACGATCCGACCCGCGCTTCGGCCCCGTGACCGAAGCTCGGCTTCGGTGTCGCAGGGTGACCCAGGGAGGACAGCGCTCGGAGCGCGCCGTCCCACGCGTAGGAGCCGAGCGGCACGATCACGCGGAGCTCGGCCAGGGCATCGAGCTCCCTGGCCAGGAACGGCAGGCAACGGTCGCGCTCCTGCGGGGTCGGCGCGTTCCTCGGCGGGGCGCACCGGTTCACCGCGCTGACGAACGCACCGGTGAGACGCAGGCCGTCGTCGCGCGACGCGGACGTCGGCTGGTTCGCGAGCCCCGCCCGGTACAGGGCCGCGAACAGGAAGTCCCCGCTGCGGTCCCCCGTGAAGATGCGCCCCGTGCGGTTGCCACCATGGGCAGCAGGAGCCAGGCCGAGCACCAGGATCCGCGCCTTCGGGTCCCCGAACCCGGGGACCGGCCGGCCCCAGTAGGTCTCACCGGAGAACCGCGCGACCTTCTCGCGTGCCGCGCGCTCGCGCCACTCGACGAGCCGTGGACATGCGCGGCACGCGACGACCTCGTCCCCGATCCGGTCCAGGTCCTCCACGGCGCGAGCATACGGAGTGGCTACCCGTTCGGCCGCTCGCGGAGCCGCCGGAACCGCGCCTCTGCGTCGGCGAACGGGTCGAGCGGATCGAGCAGCGCCTCGACGAGCCCGAGCATCTCCTCGAAGCCGTGCACGTCGAGGGCCTCGGCCCGAGCCCGACGGGTGAGGTCGAGCGCAGACGCCAGGCCGGCCGCGCATGCGGACCACTCCGCCTCGACCGAGGGATGGCGCCACCCCGGCATGGCCTCGGACGCGACGACCAGTCGGCGCTCGTACTCGTCGAGCGCATCGTGGAACGGCCTCCCGGGCATCCGCGTGCCGGGGAGCACGTCGGTGATCGCCACCTTCGCGGGCTCGAGTTCCTCCAGGACCCGGGCGAAGGCTGCCTCCACCGGCCGGAGCTCGGGCGGCAGCTCCTTCCTGCGGAAGATCATGTCGCCTCCCGCTCGCGCACGGCGACCACCGCGCCCGGGTCGTTCGTCGCCACCGCGTCCACCCCGGCCTCGAACAGCGCGAGCGCTTCTGCGGGGTCGTCGGTGATCCACGTCCCGAGGCGCAGGCCCGCGGCGTGTACCCGCTCCGGGTATCCGTCTACGGCGGCCGCGACCGTCCGAACGAACGGGAGCACCCACGCGTGCCCCTCGGCTGCGGCGAACGTCAGGGCGGCGTCGGCATCGACATCGGTGCTCGTCAGCAGGCCCGTGGGCAGGTCGGGCGCGAGGTGTCGGGCATGCGCGATCGATGCCGGGTTGAAGCTCGACAGCAGCACGGGGCCGACGAACCCGGAGGCTTCGATCGCCTCGAGCGTCGCCTCGACCAGCGGTTCGCCGTCGGGGGTGAAGTCCGGTTCGCCGGGGATGTTCTTGAGCTCGATGTCGACCGCGATCCGCCCCGAGAGCGACCGCAGGGTCTCGGCCAGGGTGGGGACGGCCTGCCCATCGCGCGTGCGAACGCGCGCGAGCTCCGCGACGGTGACGCCGGCCACCGGTCCGACAGCATCGGTCGTGCGGGCCAGGTCGGGATCGTGGAGCACGACGGGCACCCCGTCGGCCGTCAGGCGCACGTCGAACTCGACCGCATCCGCGCCACGGGCCACGGCCCGCTCGAAGGCCTCGAACGTGTTCTCGGGGACCTCCGCACTCGCGCCACGGTGCGCCACGACGAGCCTTCGAGCCTCTTGACTGAACGCCCGTTCAGACACTAGCCTCCCCCCCACGTGCCTCGATGACCCGATGAACAACCATGACGGACCCATGACTGAACGGCGATTCAGACACAAGGCGGACGACACGTGGTGGGTGTCCGCCGCGCGCTGCATCGGCGAAGATCCCGACCTGTTCTTCCCCGTGGGGACCTCCGACGACGCGCTCGCCCAGACCGATGAGGCTCGGTCGATCTGCCTGGAGTGCGCCGTGCGTCCCGAGTGCCTCGAGTGGGCGCTCGTCACCTGCCAGGACGCCGGCGTGTGGGGCGGCCTCGACGAGGAACAGCGACGCGAGATCCGCCGGGCTCGGCGCCGCGAGGCGGCCGCCGCGACCACGGCGCCGATGGCCGCCGCGAGCTGACGCCTCGCCCGCGCTCACGCCTGGCTCGAAGGACAGAGCGGCTCGATCGGGCACTCCGCGCACCTCGGCTTCTTCGCCTGGCAGACCGCCCGGCCGTGGTCGATCAGCACGTAGCTGAAGTCGAACCACTTCTTCCGCGGGATCCGCCGCATCAGGTCCTGCTCGATCTTGTCCGGATCGGACTCCGACGAGAACCCGATCCGGTTCGCGAGCCGCCGCACGTGGGTGTCGACCGCGATCCCCTCCACCTTGTCGAACCCGTTGCCCATCACGATGTTCGCGGTCTTGCGCGCCACCCCGCGCAGCGTGATCAGGTCCTCCATCGTGTCGGGCACCTCGCCGTCGTACCGGTCGATCAGCCGCTGGCAGGTGGCGCGGATCGACGCGGCCTTCTGGTTGAAGAACCCGGTCGGCTTGATGTCGGCGCGGAGCTCCTCCTCGGGCACGGCCAGGTAGTCCTCGGGCCGCCGGTACTTCACGAACAGCGTCCTCGTGACCTCGTTCACCTTCTGGTCGGTGCACTGCGCCGACAGGATCGTGGCGATCAAGATCTCGAGCGGGGTCGAGAACTCGAGCGCGACATGCGCACCCGGGTACGCCTTCTCGAGCACGCGGATCACGTGGGGCGCACGCTCCTCGATCGGGGCGTCGCGGGACGGGAGCTTCGCGGGCACGTCCGGATGCTACCGCGCGCCCTCGCGACCCCCAGACGCGACCCTGATCGGAAGACGGAAGACGTCGCCCTCGGTGTGGGTCGATCCACGCACCGTCGTAGACGTGGACCCCGGCCGACCCTCGGACCGTCCAGTGCTCGCCGTCACCCACGATCGCGGTGCGCTCGTCGAGCCCGACGAGGGCCTCCCCCGCCGGCAGGGACGCGACGATCGCGTCGCGGGCACCTGGGACCCAATCGTCGAGGACGTCCCAGTGCGGTCCGAACAAGACCCCGCACATGTAGGCGAGGCCCGGCTTGAAGACCTCGTCGAGGTCGTCAGTGTCGCTGTCGAAGGTCCGCTCGGTGAGGCACGCGACCCCCGCGCTGCACCCAGCGTAGGCGAGCCCGTCATCGAGCCGTTCCCACAGCCTCCGGCACAACGGCGTGTCCCGCAGCGTCTGCGCCGCGTACCAGGGGTTCCCGCCCGAGAAGAAGATCAGCGAGGCATCCTCGAGCATCGAGACCACGTCGGATCGAACGGCATCCTCCCGGGTCTTCACCGGCAGGACCTGGGCTGGCACCCCGAGGCGTCCGTAGTGATCGAGCCCCTTCGCCGCCCACGACGCGAAGACGTGATCGCCCTCGGGGGCGCTCGCGACCGGTGCGATCAGCACCCTGCCGTCGCCGTTCGCGCCGGCCAGCAACTCCCGGTCGATCGGCGCGTGCCAGTCCTCGAACTCCCCCGCACCCAGAAGCGCGAACGACCGTCCGCTCATCGTGCCTCCGCGATCGCCTTGGCGAACGCCGGGATCGAGCGTTCGACCATGTCGTCGCTCGCCGTGACCGAGATCCGGAACCAGCCCGGCATCTCGAACATCGCGCCCGGCAGCACCAGGACGTCGTGCGACGCCAGCGTCCGGCAGAACGCCTCGTCGTCCGCGATCGGCGAGCGCACCATGATGTAGAAGGTGCCCTCGGGCTCGATCAACTCGTAGCCCTGCTCGCGCAGCTCCATCACGAGACGGTCCCGTCGTGCCTGCAACCGGCCGACATCCACCACGAAGCGGTCGAGATCGGCGACGGCGTACTGGAGCGGCGCGACGGGGAACGCCCACCCGTTCGCGATCTGCGACACGAGGAGCGGCATCCGCAGCTCGCCGAGGTCCGGCAGGTCGGGTGAGGGTGCGATGTACCCGAAGCGCATCCCGGGAGCCAGATGGGTCTTCCCGTACGTGTAGACCAGGAACGACCACGGGTACGAGGCGACCGGCGTCTCGAACGTGCGCCCGTCGAACACGATGCGGTTGTAGGCCTCGTCCGAGAGGAGCCAGATCGGTCGACCGTGGCGATCGCTCGCGTCGCGCAGGAGCCCGCCGAGCCGGTCGAGCAGGTCACGCCCGTAGATCCGCCCCGACGGGTTGTTGGGTGAGTTCACGATGATCGCCCGCGTCCGCTCGGTGATCGCCGCGGCGACCGCGTCGAGGTCCAGATCGAAGCTCTCCCGATCCGCATACGCTCGCACCGGCGTCGCCCCCGCGGCCACGATCAGGGTCTCGTAGAAGAACCAGGGTGGCGAGATGAACACGACCTCGTCCCCTGGGTCCGACAGAGCTGTCAGCAGGATCGACAGGCCCGCGAAGTTCCCACTGGTCATCATCAGGTCCTCGCCACGGAAGCCGAGGCCGAAGCGCTCGCGGAGCCCGGCCGCGACCGTCGAGGCGGCGTCCGGCTCGTTCATCTTGTAGGCGAAGTGGTTGGGCCCGGTCGGCTGCGTGCCGCGGGTGAGCGCGTCGACGTAGGCGCCGGGCGCGACGTCGTGCGGGTTCCCGAACAGGAAGTTGCAGGCTTCGGCGCGAGCCTGCGCCTCCTCCATCTCCCGGGACGTCACCCACCCCGCGAACTTCCCGATCGTGCCGATCACACGCTCGATCTGTCGGGACCCGGCCATCATGCCTCCTCGTCCTTCTCCTCCGCGAGGCGGAAGTACTCGCCGGCCATGACCTGCTTGAACCCGTCAGGCCCGAACACCTCGAGCAGACCCTCGACCTGGCTCTCGTGCGCCGAGATCGCCTGGAGCTTCAGGTCGAGGACGTCGTCGGGGAGCTCGAACTCGATCCCGAGCTCACTGCGGGGCGTAACCGGCGGGGTCCCCGGCCGGAAGATCCCGAACGGCTCGAGTCTCGGGACCCATTCGTCGGCGACGTCGGGCACGTAGGTCGCGTAATACAGCCGCGCGCCGGGCGGCGCGACCTGGCGGAACGCCTCCGTCGCCCAGCGACAGACGTCCTTGTGCGCCGCGTGCCCGGTCATCCCGTCCGGGCCGAAGGTCAACACCGTTCGCGGACGTATCTCCGCCATCGATCTCGCGGATCTGCTCGGCGCCCGATCCGTCGAGCGACGTGTCCATGTCCACGTCGACGGGGCCATCCAAGAACCGATGTTCCTCGACCCCCAGGATCTCCAACGAGCGCATCAGCTCAGCCGTGCGGACGGCGCCCATCGACGACGGCGGCCAGCGCTCCTCGTCCATCGAACCGCCTTCGCCGCGGGTGGCCGTGACGTCGACGACGCGCTCCCCGGCTCTCGCTGCGACGTGCATCAGGCCGGCCGACAGGTAGATGTCGTCGTCGGGATGCGCCCAGACCCCCATCACCGTGCCGAGGTTCTCCACCTCAGCCCACCTTCCGGACGACCTGGAGGAGGTGCGGGGGGTCGTTGAGCTCATCTGGGGAGTCGCACCCGCACATCCTCGCGAAGCGCTCCCTACAGATCCGGTGCTCCTCACCTAGCCACAGGTAGACGCCGTCGGGACTCGGATCCGAGGCCGGACGCAGATGTTCGGCCAGCGTCGCCGCGGCATCGACGTGCGAGATCGTGTCCACCGCTCCACCTCCCCCTCCGGCGGGCATGTCGGACTCGTGATCGAGGGGTAAGTGTGCCGCATCCGCACGGCTCGCGCATCCCCCCACGATGCACCGTGCCACGCTCGTGCAGCGACGTTACGCGTCGGCTGGGGAGTCGTACGACCGGAGCAACTCCTGGATCCGGTCGGAGAGCCCCGGAGGGAGGGACCGCTCGGCGCACTTCTCGTGCACCAGGTCTTTCACGTGCTTGCGGAACTCGGCGCGCTCCATGCAGGGGTTGCAGTCCGAGAGGTGGTGCGTGACCTGGCCCTCGGTCAGGTCGTCGAGCTCACCGTCGAGGAACCGCTCGAGCTCCTCGAGCGTCTCTTCGCAGTTCGGTCCGCATTCAACCATCGACCAGCCCTCGTTCCTTCGCCGTTTGCCACAACGCCTTCTCGAGGGCTTTCCTTCCCCGATGCAGACGTGACATCACCGTGCCGATCGGCGTGTCCATGATCTCGGCGATCTCCTTGTAACTGAACCCCTCCACATCGGCGAGGAGCACGGGCATCCGGAAGTTCTCGGGCAGCGACTCGAGCGCGGCCTTGACGTCCGCGTCCGGGATCCGGTCGAGCACCTCCTGCTCGGCCGACCCTTCCACGTTGCGCGACCCGAGTCGGTCGTACAGGAACCAGTCGTCGGCGTCGTCCGGGCTCTCGACGATCTGCGGCTCTCGCTGCTTCTTCCGGTAGCTGTTGATGTAGCTGTTCGTGAGGATGCGGTACAGCCAAGCCTTGAGGTTCGTCCCCTCCTGGAACCCGCCGAACCCACGGAACGCCCGCAGGTAGGTCTCCTGGACGAGATCCTCTGCGTCGGACGGGTTGCGGGTCATGCGCAGGGCCGCTCCGTACAGCGACGGGAGCATGGGCAGGACGTCGCGCTCGAAGCGCGCCCGGAGGTCAGCCTGGTCGCTCGCCGTCGCCTGGGCCATCGCGCTACAGGGTAACCGCGTCGTACCCGGTCGCACCGGATGGATGCGGCGCCTGGGGCGTGGAGACCTGGACGACGCCGTCGCCGTCGGTGGCGCGCACGACCACGCGGCTCGCCTCGGAAGGATCGAACGCGAGGCGCCACCGGGCCCAGGTCATCCCCGACGGCGGCGGCTCGATCTCGGCGTCCCGCCACGAGCTGCCGTCGTCGAGCGACACCTCGACCCGCTCCACGCGTCGATCGCCCGCGTAGGCCACTCCCGCGACCGTCCAGACACCGTCGTCGGGCTGGTCGAGGCCGTCGATCCGCGACCACGTCTTCACGACCGCCGCCTTGACCCAGCCGCGCTGCTCCCAGTACCCGTCGTAGGGGGTGTCCACGACCTCGATCGAGCTCAGCCACTTGGGCTGCTTCATCCCGAAATAGCCGGGGGCGAGCAGACGGGCGGGGAACCCGTGCGCACGCGGCAGGGTCTGCCCGTTCATCCCGACCGCGACCAGCGTGACCGGGCGAAGCGCGTCGGCGAGAGGCAGGGAGTCGCTGTACCCGCCGATCGCTCGGAAGACCACCTCGATCGCGCCGTCCCGTGGCCGGGCCCGCTGGAGCAGGTCCGCAAGACGAGCACCCGTCCACGTCGCGGTCGAGATCAGGTCGCCGCCGACGGGGTTCGAGATGCACGCGAGCGTCGTGTGCTGTTCGACGAGGGGGAACGCGAGGAGCTCGTCGTACGACAGCTCGTAGGGCTGCTCGACCAGCCCTCCGACGCTCAGTCGCCACCGGGCCGGGTCGACGTCGGGATCGATCAGCTCCTCGTCCACCGTGTAGAAGTCCTCGAGCGGGGTGATCCGCGGTGTCAGTCCCGCGACGCCGTCGAACGACGCCGGGCGGAGCGGAGCCTGCGACACGGGCGTCGCGGCGAGCGGCCGGGTCCCGGGGTCCGTGCGGCGGCCGAACCGGCCGCCCAGCGGGAGCCACGTGAGTGCGACGGCTCCGGCCCCGGCGGCGGTCGCCTGCAGGAGCATGCGACGCGCGGGGTCCGCGACCGCCGACGGATCGACGGGCACAGGCCGATCGAACCCCCGGGCCGTGACCACGGCGCCGAGGAACGCACAGGCGCCGAGCGTCAGCGCGTAGACGGCGCGGCCCACGGTCGACGCGTCCGGCTCGAAGGCGAGCACCACCACGAGCCACGAGGGCACGGCGAGAAGGACCGACGCGGGGAGCGCCCCGAGCCGCCCCGCCAGGGGGGGCAACGCCAGCCGGCCGAGGGCCCACGTGACCCCGACCAACCCCACGCCGACCACGACGACCGTCAGCGGCAGCGCTAGGTGCTGGAGGAGCTCGATGAAGAACGTCGCGACGCCGCCCGGGGTCGCCGTGGCGACCCGCTCGGCCACCGCGACGAGCGGGAACGGGATCGAGGGCCAGACCGCGGTGACCGCTCCGGCGGCCAGGAGCGCGACCGCCATCCCACGCAGGGCGGCGGCCGATCCCTGGTGTCCTCGTACGTCGTTCACCCCCGAACGGTACGTCGTGGGTGATGACGGAAGTATGACGAACCCCATGCAGCGCCGCGAGGCGACTGTCATATCTCACAGGGCGGTGCGAAGATGGGTTCCATGCCCGACAACGATCGAACCCCCTCTCGACGCCCCGACGGCGCCGGCCCCGGCGTCCCGAAGGTCAAGATGGCCCCTTGGCTCGTCATCGGCCTGGTCGTCGTGGGTCTGCTCGTGCTCAGCAGCGTCTTCACGAGGGCCGCGACGGACCAGATCGACCTCTCGAAGGTCTTCGACCTCATCGAGGAGGGCAACGTCGTCGGCACCGTGACGATCTCGGGCACCGACGTCTCGGGCTCCTACGTCGACGAGGAAGGACAGGAGCGCTCGTTCTCCGCGACGCTCCCGCCCAACTACGACACGTCGAACACCCTCGAGCCGGCGCTGCAGGAGGCCGACATCCCCTTCAAGGGACAACAGCCGAGCGCCTGGATCGGCCTGCTCGCGAGCATCCTGCCGCTGGTCCTGTTGATGGGCCTCGTCTACTGGTTCCTGTTCCGGCGGATGGCCGGCGGCGGAGCCGGCAACCCGCTCACGATGGGCAAGAACAAGGTCAAGATCTACGACCGCAAGGAGATGAAGACCAACTTCAACGACGTCGCCGGCGTCGACGAGGCGAAGGAAGAGCTCGGAGAGATCGTCGAGTTCCTCAAGAACCCGAAGAAGTACCAGCGCCTCGGCGGGCGGATCCCGAAGGGCGTGCTGTTGCTCGGCCCTCCCGGCTGCGGGAAGACGCTCCTCGCGCGCGCGGTCGCGGGTGAGGCGAACGTCCCGTTCTTCTTCATGAGCGGCTCGGAGTTCGTCGAGATGTTCGTCGGACTGGGCGCGGCGCGCGTGCGAGAGCTCTTCCAGCAGGCGAAGGAGAAGGCGCCCGCACTCGTGTTCCTCGACGAGATCGACACGATCGGCAAGGGCCGATCGGGCGCGATGGGCTCCGGGTTCGGCGCCCACGACGAGCGCGAGCAAACGCTGAACCAGCTCCTGGTCGAGATGGACGGCTTCGACTCGAGCAAGGGCGTCATCATCATGGCCGCCACGAACCGGCCGGACGTGCTCGACCAGGCCTTGGTGCGGCCGGGCCGGTTCGACCGCCAGGTCGTCGTCGACCGCCCCGACCTCAAGGGCCGCGAGGAGATCCTGCGGGTCCACGCCCGCGGGGTCGCGCTCGACCCGGACGTCGAGCTCCGCACGATCGCCGCCCGTACCCCGGGGTTCACCGGCGCCGACCTCGAGAACGTGGTGAACGAGGCCGCCCTGCTCGCCGCCCGGCGCGAGAAGGACGCCGTGACCGAGCACGAGCTCGAGGAAGCGATCGACCGGGCTTCGATGGGTCTCGAGCGCAAGTCGCGCGTGATGAGCCCGAAGGAGAAGACCCGCGTCGCCGCGCACGAGATGGGGCACGCGCTCGTCGCCCATTTCTGCGACAACCTCGACCCGGTTCACCGCATCACGATCATCCCGCGCGGGACCGCGGCTCTCGGTCTCACGATGACCCGGCCGCTCGAAGACCGCTACCTGGCGACCGAGCCGGAACTGCGAGACATGCTCGCGTTCGCGATGGGCGGCCGCGTCGCCGAGGAGATCATGTTCGACGAGGTCTCGACCGGGGCGCAGAACGACCTCGAGAAGGCCACCCAGATCGCGCGCGCGATGGTCGCGCAGTACGGCATGAGCGACGAGGTCGGCCCGCTCTCCCTCGGGATGGACGACCCGAACGCGATGTTCACCGGGCCGAAGATCTCCGGTGGGACCGCCGAGAAGATCGACAAAGAGGTCCTGCGACTGCTGAACGACGCGCACGATCGAGCCGAGCGGATCCTCCACGAACGTCGAGAGCTGCTCGACCGGCTGAGCGAGTTGTTGCTCGTGACCGAGACGATCGACGGCGACGACCTCGAGGCCTACGCGACCGGCACCAAGCCGATCCCGGATCCGGAGGTCGTCAAGGAAGAGGCGGAGCGCAAGGCGGCAGCCGCCGCGGCAGCGGAAGCCACGAAGCCGCCCACCCCGAGCCACACCGTGACCCCGGTCAGCCGTCCAGGCATCGCGCTCCCCCCGGCGCCGCCGATGCCCGCCGACTGACGCGGCGCCTCAGCCCCCCGGGGGCTCGCCGGACAGCACCAGGTCCCAGCGACCGCGCCACCGGTCGAGGAACCGGTAGAAGTTCCGCTTCGACCACTTCGCGCGCTCGGCGGGTGAGGTCTCGAACCACATCCGGTGCTCGTGCTTCGTGACCGGCACGGTCACGACCTCGCACCCGTAGCCCGCGTCCTTGACGCGGAACGACCATTCGATGTCCGCGGTGCGGTACCAGCGGAACTTCTCGTCGAACCCGCCCACCTCGCGGAGCACATCCCGGCGGAACGCCATCAGGTAGCCCTCGACGGCATCGCACGGGCCCGCGCCGGGGGCCTCCTCGAACTCGCGGAGGTCGCGCGTCACGATCCCGAACGGACCCACGATCCCGAGCTCCGGACGGGCGAGCGCGTCCGTGAGCGGTCCGAGCGCGTCGCCCGTCGCCTCCACCGAGCCGTCGAGCGCGACGACGACCGGCGCGAGCGATCGGCGGAGACCCGCGTTGCGCGCGGCCGCCCACCCCGTGCCTTCCTCGAGGCCGACCACCTCGACGTCGTCGCCCCACCGGCCGGGCTCGGCTCCCGTGACGTCGGCCACGACGAACTGGAGATCGCGGCCGCGGGCGTGCGCGCGGAACGAGGCGATCGCGCGCTCGATGTCCTCGGGCCACCCCTCGCAGACCCAGTGGAGGCTCACGTCGTGCGTCGACGGGTCGTCGAGCAGGCTCCCGACGTCGGCCGCCTTCACGCGCCCACGCGGCGGCGCCTCGGAGGGTTCCGCGGGCGTCGCCGGTTCGAGTCGCCAGCCCTCGGGTCCGTCCACCACGACCCAGCCGGAGGCGGCGATCTCGTCTCGGAGCTCGTCGGCCCTCGCGAAGTCCCGGGCCGCACGGGCGGCCGCCCGCGCCTGTGCGAGCACGACGATCTCGGACGGAGCCTCATCCACCGGTCTGCCTCCGCACGAACGAGAGCACGGCCGCGTCGGCCTCGGCCGCTCGCTCGGAATGGTAGAGGTGCCCAGCGCCCTCGAGCCACGCGAGCTCGGCGCCGGGGATCGCCTCGGCGAGCAGGCGGGCGTTCTCGGGGGCGATCAGGCGATCCTCGGTGCCGTGGAGCACCAGGGTGGGCGCCTCCACGGAGGAGAGTCGGTCGAAGGCATCCCAGGACTCCACCGCCTCCCATTGTCGCCGCTGGCCGTTCGGGTGGGCGGGAGACGCCGAACCGACGCGGAGATCATCGGCCACGTGCTCGGGATGCGCGTCCGGGAACCCCGGGGCGTACAGAGAGCGCCACGGCTCCCCCTTCGGCACGGCGCGTCCGTCGACCCGGACCGCATGCGAGTGACCCGCGTGGGTGCACGCGAGCACGAGCGAACGGACCCGGTCCGGGTGCGTGAGCCCGAGCTCGAGGGCCACCATCCCCCCGAAGGACTGTCCGTAGACGTGGGCGCCTGCGATCCCCAGGTCGTCGAGCAGCGCCACCGCGTCATCCACGAAGGTCGTCATCGTGCACGGTCCGGCGGGCTCGTCGCTCAGACCGTTCCCCCGGTGGTCGTACGCGATCACGCGCAGCTCGGATGCCAAGGTCGGGATGTTGCGCCGCCAGCCGGGGAGATCGCCGCCCATCCCCTCCAGCAGCAGGAGCGGCTCGGCATCCGGCTCCCCGTGGATCTCGTGGTACAGACGGCACCCGTCGGGGCGCCTGAGGAACGGCACTAGGCGGTGGTGCTGGGGGTGGCCTTGCGCAGCCGCGCCGCGACCGACTCGAGCGTCCGCAGGGCGATCGACGGGTGCTCGGCGAGCAGCCCACGGAACACCCACTCCGTGAGCGCGAACAGCACGATGTCGGTCTTCGCGGTCACCGTCGCCGAGCGGGGCCCGCCATCGAGCAGGGCCATCTCGCCGAAGAAGTCGCCGGGCACGAGGTGGTTCACCTTCTTGCCGCCGACCGTGACCTCGGCCTCGCCGGAGTCGATCACGAACAGGCCCGCACCCGGTTCGCCCTCCCGGGCGACCACGGATCCCGCCTCGTGCTCGAGTCGGCGAACCGCTCGCGCGATCGTCTGGAGCTCACGCTTCGAACAACCCGAGAAGATCGGCACCTGGCCGAGGCGGGTCACCACGTCGTTCGTTGCCACGTTCCCCTCCTCCGGTCCGGGCGGGTGTTCCGACACGATGCTACGCGTGGCGGCCGCCTGGGTCCAGTCGGCCGGTCACGTAGCGACCGTCAGCCGACCCGCCAGGTCTCCCAGTACCCAGCGGCGTCGAAGCCGTCGAGGTGCCGATCGGCGGCTCGCTCGACGCGCCGTTGGAAGTCCGAGGTCGTGGTCACGCCGAGCCAGTGCGACCGCGCATGGGCCCGGAGCAGGCTGATGAGTCGCTGCAGGCCGAACCGGTCCGCGAGGTCCGCGAGCATGCACCCCCCACCCTCGTAGATCGTCGCGTACTCGTCCGGATGGTCTCCCCAGTAACCCATGTCGTTCGTGAGGCGAGCCGACGGGCTCGGCCAGCGGTAGGCCGGGCAGCGTGACCACGGCTGCCAGGGAAGCATCGAGGCCCACGTCGCGAAGGACTCGTCCAGCCAGGGCTCCGCGTATTGGTCGTTGCCGACGACCGCGTACCACCACTGATGCGCCAGCTCGTGCGCGAGGACGCGCCGTTCGGGGTTCGAGAACACCAGCCGCGGGTACTCCATCCCGCCGAACGACGTGAACGCGGCCATCACCACGTCCACATCGCCGTAGGGGTACGCCCCGAACGCCTCCGAGTACGTGGTCATCGCCTGGACCGCGTCGCGCAGGTTCATCCGAGCCCGCGGCGCCGTCATGAACGACGGCTGGTACCAGATGGTGACGGCGACCCCGTCGGCATCTCCCCGCACGACGTCCAGGTCGCCGGCGGCCCACGCGAAGTCGCGAACGTCGCGCGCCGCGTAGGTGCGCACGACCCGGTTCCCGTCGTTCGTCGTCGACACGAGGCTCCCCGTCGCCGCGGTCAGGAGCGCCGACGGCACGTCGAGGGCGACCCGGTAGCGGCCCACCACCGAGTAGAAGCTGTCTCCAACATCGACGTAGGGGTCGAGATGCCACTCACCCTCCTCGTGGACGGCGAGCGTCGGCAGCGCGTTGCCCATCAGGGCGAGTCCCTGGTGAGTGCCGAACCGGTCGTTGCGTTCGGGCACCGCGATCGCCAGGTCGAACCCCACCGTGGCGCGCTCCCCGGGGTCGAGCACCTCCGGGAGGCGCACCGGGAGCGCGGTGCAGTCCAGCTGAGGACGGCCGAGGTCTCCGCCCACCACGGCCGAGACGTCGATCGCCGATGGGTCACAGCCCCCGACGCCGTTCGCCCAGGCCCGGAACCAGATCTTCCGGATCGGGGTGTCGCCGGTGTTCGTGAAGGAGACCTCCTGGGTGCCCCGCCACCGCGTTCCTCCGCCGTTCCCACGGAGCGCGACCGTGTACGACGGTTCCGCCAGGGTGGGCCCCGTGACGACCACGGACGGCTCCGCCGTGGGGGTGGCGGGGATCGGCGTCCCCGCGCTCGGCGATGGCGAGGGTTCCGGCGCGTCCGGCCCGCTGCACGCGGCGAGGAGCAGCAGGAACGAGACGGCGAGCGCCGTCGGACGCGGGAAGGCGGCCATGGGCGGAGTCTACGCGCGCCTCCCGTGGCCGATATCTGGCGAACGGTCGGTTCGGCGGCCTGCGCGTGAGGGCGTCCGTGACCAGGGTGATCGGCGACGCGTAAGGTGTCCGAAGTGGATCGACGGACGCAGGAGGCGAGCCGGATGGCAGAGAGCATCTACCGGGTCACCGAGGTGATCGGGACCAGCACCGACTCATGGGAAGACGCCACGCGTCACGCGGTCGAGACGGCAGCGAGGACCCTGCGCGACCTCCGGGTCGGCGAGGTCGTGAAGCTCGACGTCACGATCGAGGACGGCCGGGTGACCAACTACCGAGCTCGGGTGAACATCTCGTTCAAGTACGACCAGGAGCACGCGGAGCACTGACCGGGGTCGACCCCGGGAACGTGAACGGGCGCCGGTTCCCCGGCGCCCGTTCCGATCAACGAGAGCGCGAGGCTGACCGCGAGCTGGACGGCCCTTCTCGTCGATCCTCAGGCTTTCGACAGGTTGACCGACTCCAATCGATCCTTCTGCGCCAGGATCGCTGACCTCGGCGATGCGGGGTTGAGGCGCACGGCCTCCGCCTGCGTCATCAGGTCGCTGAACAGCGTATCCGGGATCCCGTTCCGATCTGTGTCGACCATGTCGGTCAGCGCCACCCGTCCGTCGGCGAAGTTGAGCCAGGCGGCCAGGAGCTGAAGATCGAGCAGGTCCGTGGCCGAGGAACTCGCCCTCGAGCTGAGCACGACGAGCGCAGCTGCGGGTGTCGACGCGTCTCGCTCCTCGTCGAAGACCGTGCTCATGAAGCCGGCGATGTCGAGCATGCACTGGATTTGGGCGGGTGTGTGGTCGCGAGGGCTGCGGATCTCCGACTTGAAGTAGCCCGCGGACCGCGTACGCACGAAGTTCCCGACGACGATCACGGCGATGTCATCGGTCGCCGACCCGCTGTCGTCGTCGGCCGATCCGAACAGAACCTCGTAGAAGCACGCGTCGCCGAACGTGTGGGTCTGGTCGTCCGTGACGTCGCGCGCGCTCCCGTCCGGGCTCGGGTCCGGATCATCGGTCGGCGGCGCATGCTTCGACACGACCGTGACGTCGGGTGCGGGCAGCCCGTCGTCCCAGTCCCACGTCAACGTGAGGTCGTCGCTTCCGGGATCGGAGCTCCGCCCGCTGAAGTCGACCGGCGCGCCGGCGTTCGCGAGCACCGTCGGGACGCCGTTGACCAGAACCGTGCCCGACTCGTCGATCACCGCGGTCGGCGGGACGTTGTTCACCGTCACGGCCGTTGACGCGGATCCGCTGCCCGTGTCGTCGTCGGTCACGCTGCCCGTGACGGTGAAGCTCCCGTCGTCCATGTAGACGTGGCTCCCCGAGATCGAGCCGCTGTCGGGCGTCCCGGCCGACCCCTGGGTCGTGACGATCGCGGTGATCGCTTCGGGCGACCCGAACCCCCAGTCGATCGAGCCGGAGTACGTGTCGTTCCAGCCCGCGTCGGAGAAGGACGCGGTGAAGCTGGTGCTCTGTCCCTCGTCGATAGTGGATGGGGTGGCCGACGCCGAACCGACGGACGGATCCGCGTTCGTCACCGTGACGTCGGCGGAGGCGCTCACCGGGCCGGCAGGATCGCCACTGACGGTTAGCGCGGCGGAGAAGGTGCCGTCGTCGCTGCACCTGATCGTCGGCGTGAGCGTCGTGCCGCCGCTCGTGATGGTGCACGACGCGCCGGGATCGGTTCCGGCACCGGCCGTGAGCGCCCAGCCGTACGTGAGTGGTTCAGCATCTGGATCGGTTGCGGTGCCGGACAGGTTGATCGCGGCGCCCTCCGCGCCCGAGGCAGCCGACACCGAAACGGTCGGCGCGGTATTGCGCGGCCGCACCGCGGCCACGTAGACGTCGAGCGTTGCCTGCGTCCCGCCCGGGTTGTCGCCCGTGCTATTCGAGGAATCGGCCCACGACGGGTAGAAGACGCCGCCGTGGAAGGCGAGTCCCGCGTAGTCACCCAGCTCCTGGGCGCCGTTCGTGTCGTACCCGTCGGTCGGCGCATCGGCCACTGCAACGTTGGCGGCCCAGTTCGCACCACCGTTCAGGCTCCACGACGCGAACAGCGTGACGTCGTTGTTCGCGGTGCCGTCGATGTCGGTGGCATTCGGTCCACCACCCGTGTCGCCCCGGGCGTCATAGAAGGATACGGCGACGTCGCCGTTCGTCTGATCGAGGGCGATCTTCGGGAGCAGCTGGGAGTTCGTTCCCGCGTCGTCGTTGACCTGCACCGGCGTGCTCCAGTTCGCCCCGTCGTCGTCGGAGGTCCGCACGAACACGTCGAAGTCGCTGCTCTCCGCCGGGTTCTCGTCGGTGTAGACGAGGTACACCCGGTCGTCGTTCGTGCCGCCGGTACGGTCCCATGCGAGACCGGCCTCCGCGTCGACGGATCGTTGGGGCTGTGCGGGCAGGAAATCGAAGCCCCCTACGTTCGTGGAACCGACGGTCACCCCTGCGCCGAACCCGCCCGCACCCAGGCCGTCGGCATCCGAGTGCACGATGATGTTCGATGGCCCCTCGTCCCCGGTCGGCGTTTGGTACACCACCATGACCTCACCGGTGGGGCCGATCGCGATGTCGCCGAAGTTCCCGACCGTCGAGACATCCTGCTCGCCACCCCAGACACCGAAGGTCCCCGCACCGGTCACCGATCGTCCGCGCACGGCGATACCGCCCGAGTCGTCCCGCCACGTGACCCAGACAGAGTTCTCGGCAGCGACCACCGTGGGCTGGTCGAGAACCGGGCTCGTAGCGTTCGCCGTGTCGACCGGTCCGACGTTCGTGAAGGTCGCGCCAAGGTCCGTCGTGACGTACAACTCGATCGAGCGCACCCATGGCTGATTGTTCGCGGTATCGCGGAACAGATAGCCGACGAACAGGTTGCCATGGTCGTCCCAGGCGAGCGTCGGATCGCAGCACGCCGCGGGTCGGCCGTCCTGTCCAGCGCCGGTGCCGGTCCCGAACACGGTTCGGGTCCACGTCTGGCCGCCGTTCGAGGAGATCGAGAGAGGCAAGCCGAAGTCGCCGGCAACGCCATTCGTCATGACGGCGATCTGCTGAGTGTTGTTCGGGTTGACCGCGACCGCCGATTCGTCTTCGTCACCGTTCCTTGCCGTGGCGTTCGACGGCGCGTTGATGGTGACGGCGCCCGCAGACGGCGCGACCGAGAGTTGGATGATCGATGTGGTCATGGCCAGCGCGATGACGATCGTGACTCGCGGGCGCCAGGAACGTGGCTGCATCACGTCTACCTTCCCCTGACTCGGTCGCGTACGGGCGGCGGGCGACTGGGGACACGCCGAGGCTCCGCGTATTCCACCACCGGGCCCGTCGTCTGTCCAGACCGGCTGATGCGGGAGCCCTTGGCGGCCGTGCCCAAGAAGTCACAGGAGGTCGGCGCGCGTTACGCCGCCCACGAGAAGGCGCGCGGCGATCGGGTGGTCGCAGCGCGGAAGGGGCGCGGCTGAGCCTGTTGGGAGGATGTTGGGGGAACAACAGAGCCCGGAGGCCTTCTCGGCCCTCCGGGCTCTTGCGTTTGTGCAGGTAGTGCCTCGTCGCGGGGGTAGGATTTGAACCTACGACCTCTGGGTTATGAGCCCAGCGAGCTACCGGACTGCTCCACCCCGCACGACGAGGCTAGCGGAGGTCGCTCCCAGCGACAAACGACCGCTCACGCGTCGACGCGGACCGCGAGCCGCCCGCCCACGTGCAGCGCGTCGACCTCGCCGTCGGCACCGCGGCGGAAGTACCCCTTCATCCCCTTCGCGGACCCATCGGTGACCACGTACCGGTCGCCCTCGCCCGCGAGGAGGCCCAGCGGCATGGGCGGTTCGTCCGGCTCGTCCTCGCCGAGCTGCTCCAAGATCTCGGGCTTCGTCCTGGCGTCGAGCAGCAGGCTCCCGCCGGACACGGTCACCTCGCAGATCGACGCGATCGTCTCGTAGATGCCGGCGTACGGAGCCAGCGCCTCGACATCGAGGGCGATCGGCTCGGGGTCACGGACCCCGATCCCCAGGTACTTCGAGAAGGCCCAGCGCGTGATCGCCTCGTTGAACTCGGGGCCGTTCGGACCGCAGTTCGTGAGGGAGGTCAGGGCGAACCCACGGCTCGGGACCATCTCGAAGACCGAGTGCTGGCCCACCGTCGTCCCGCCGTGCGCGACCACCCGGACGCCTTCGACGTCGCGCAGGAGCCAGCTGATCCCGATCGCATCGCCGATCGCGCTGCCCGGGCACTCGACGGTCGGCTCCTGCATCCGCCGCACGAGGTCCTCGGCGAGCAGCCGCGCGCCGTCGGATGCGACGCCGCCGTCTAGATGGAAGCGAGCCCACGCGATCTGGTCGGCCGCGTTCGACACCATCCCGCCCATCGGGTTGCCGTAGCGCCCCGTGTGCCACGGTCGCGCCACGAGCACCTCGCCCTCCTGGGAGCGGTGATGCCCCACCGCGAACCGCTCCGTCATGATCTCGTGCGGGAAGAAGAAGCTCCGTTCCAACCCGAGCGGGTCGAGCAGCATCTCCCTGACCGCCTGCTCATAGGTTCGGCCGGTGACGACCTCGATGATGCGACCCGCGACCGCCAGCGAGGCGTTGTTGTATGACACGGTGTCGCCGAGCGGGGTCACCTGCTCGATCGAGTCCATCCGGGCCACGTAGCGCGCGAGCGCGTCGTCGCCCTCGCCTTGATCCTCGAAGAAGTCGCCGTCCCACCCCGCGGTGTGGTTCAGCGTCTGAAGGACGGTGACCTCGCCGGCCACGGCCTCGTCCTTCAGCTGGAACTCAGGCAGGTAGGTCCTGACGGGTGCGGCAAGATCGACGCGTCCCTGCTCGACCAGCTGCATGATCACGGTCCCGGTGTACGTCTTGCCGGTCGACCCGATCTGGAAGAGGGTGCCCGCATCTACGGGCAGAGGATGGTCCACGCTCGTGACACCCCAGAACGCGTACTCGGCATGGCCGTCGACGAACACGCCCACAGCCGCTCCGGGGACGTCGAGCGCGTTCGCTCGCTCGTGCACCTCGCGCTGGAGCTCCCGATCTGCCATCGTCGCCACCTCCGGTCGCCGAACGGCGACACCCTACCGGGGTAAAGACTCAGGCCCCGTCGCGCCGATACCTATCCGAACGAGGTTCGAACAGAGGCGAGGGGGAACCATGCCTGATGAGGGGTCCGATCCGATCCGCATCGTCGCGGCGCTCCGGGCGCGCGACGTCTCGTTCGTGCTGACCGGTGGTCTCGCGGCCGCCGCACGGGGTTCGGGGGTCACCACGGCCGACGTGGAGGTCTGCGTCGCCGATGACGAGGCCAACCTACTGCGCCTCGGGCTCGCACTCGAGGACCTCGTGGCCACCCCGGCACCCTCCGAGCACGACGACGAGCATCGCGTGAGCTTCGGGTCGACGGCCGGGCGGTTCGCGATCCTCGAGGCGCCTGAGGGGTTCGAAGACCTGCGCGCGCGGGCAGAGGACACGGACCTCGGACGTGGGGTGACCGCGCGGGTGGCGGCGGTCGAGGACCTCGTCGAGCTTGCCCGGGCGAGCGGCGACCTGGAGTCGGCAGCGCACCTCGCGTCGTTCGCCGACGGTGAGCCCGACACGCCGATGGTGATCGAGGACCAGGCGTCGGATGAGCCACGCCGGACCGAGCGGATGTGGTCCGCCCTGGAGCGAGTTGACTCGTTCCTGAGCGACCTAGATTCGCGTGGGCTGAAGAGACGCCGCGACGGCTGAGCTCCCCCGCTCCGGGCGAGGGCGTCGGCTAGGCTGACGCCCGACGTACGGAGCGAGGGGCGATGGCAGGCGGGTCGGGGCTCGAGGCGCGGCGCCGCTCGTCGGACGACCGCCGGGTCCGCCGGCTCTTCGGCTACGGCGGCGCCTCGGGCGCTGCGTGGATCCCGTTCTTCACCGCACTGCTCGCGGGTCGGGGCATGCCGGCGGACCAGATCGGTCTGGTGCTCGCAGCCTCGGCCCTGGCCGGTGCGATCGCGGCGCCGATGTGGAGCCACGAGGCCGACACGCGTCTCGGCGCCGCGAGGGCGCTGTCCTGGAGCGCGCTCGCCGCGTCCGGGTGCGCGCTCCTCCAGTCGTTCACGGGCGCGAACCCGTGGCTGGTCGGGCTCGTCGCGATGGCGATGGCCGCCGCCTGGGGCCCGGGCGCCGCCCTCCTGGACTCGGTCGCGCTGACCTCGCTCGGCCCGGATCGCGCCGGCACGTATGGGCACGTGCGAGCCTTCGCGAGCGGCGGCTGGGCGATCGCGGCGATCGCGTTCGGCGCCGTCTACCACGGGGCCGACCTGTGGCTGATGATCCCGCTGTTCGCCGTGTCGGAGGCGGGCTTCGCGCTGGCCGCCCGGCGGATGGCGTCGCCGCCGCGCCCGCGCGCCGAGGGGCCGCGCGGTCCCCGCCTCGCGTCGGCGCGCGAGGCGTTCCGGGACGCACCCCGGCTCGCCCCCTTCCTGGGCGGGCTGATGCTGTTCAGCGTCGCCACCTCGGCGACCGACGGCTTCGTGCCGCTTGAGATGCTGGGCGAGGGCGGCGGCCCGTTCCTGATCGGGCTCGCGGCGGGGCTTGGCGCCGCACTCGAGATCCCTTTCTTCGTGGCGAGCGGCCGGCTGGTCGCGCGGTTCGGCGGCCGGACCCTTATGGTGGCCGGTCTCGCGATGGGCACGGCCGTCCTCCTCGGATGGGCGGCGGCCGATTCCCCCGCGACCGTCGCGGCGATCCGTGTGCTCGCCGGCGCCGGGTTCGGGCTGAAGTACGCCGCCACGGTGCTCCTGACGGACCGGCTCGTCGGATCTCACCTGCGGAGCACCGGGCAGGCCCTGCTCCAGGTGTCCACCTGGAGCGTGGGACCGATCGTCGGCCCCGCGGTCGGAGGGTTCGTCTACGTCCATGCGGGGCCGCCCTGGCTGTTCGCCAGCGCCGGCGTCCTGGCGGCGGTGGGAACCGGGCTCGCATGGTGGTCGCTGCGCGGCATCGACGACGGCAAAGCAGGCGGCACCGACGCGTGACCGCCCCGCTGCGTACCATCGCGCCATGCGAACCGTGACCTCATTGCTGAACGGCCGACCCGCGGAGGCCGCCCCTGTCCGACCCCGCACGATCGCGAACCCGGCACGCCTCGCGGAACGCATGGCCGAAGCCCACCTGGGTGATGCAGACACCTTCGTCGAGGCATGCCATCTGGCGAAGGCGGCTCAGCCCGCATGGGCGTCGGTGCCGGCGCCCGTCCGAGGTCGCGCGATCCAGCAGCTCGGGCGGCTCGTCGAGGACAACTTCGAGACCCTGGCGGCGCTGATCACGCGTGAGATCGGCAAGCCGATCGCCGAAGCCCGTGGGGAGGTCCAGGAGGCCATCGACACCTGCACCTTCTTCCTCGGCGAGGGGCGACGTCTCTACGGGATGACGGTGCCGAGCGAGATGCCCGACAAGCAGCTGTTCACCTTCCGGGTCCCCGTGGGCACCGCCGCGATCGTGACGGCCGGGAACTTCCCGGTGGCGGTCCCGTCCTGGTACCTGGTGCCGGCGCTGCTGTGTGGGAACACCGTGGTCTGGAAGCCGGCCGAATACACCCCCTCGGTAGCCGAGGCGTTCTCACAGCTGATCTTGCACGCCGGGTTCCCCGAGGGAGCCTTCCAGATGGTGCTCGCGGACGGCCCGTCCACGTTCGAGGGACTCGACCGGGCGCTCACGGAGGGCCTGGTCGACAAGGTTGGCTTCACCGGCTCGACCGACGTCGGTCGGCGGATCGGCGAGATGTGCGGGCGGCATCTCCAGTCCCCGTGCCTCGAGCTCGGCGGGAAGAACCCACTCGTGGTGATGCCCGACGCCGACCTCGATCTGGCGGTCGAGGGGGCGCTGTTCAGCGGGTTCGGCACGGCCGGGCAGCGTTGCACGTCGCTCGGGACCGTGATCGTTCACCGCGACATCCGGGACGACTTCGTCGCCAGGTTCGACGCAGCGGTCCGCGGCGCGGCGATCGGCGACCCCACGCGCGACGTGCTCTACGGACCGATGATCGACGCGCGGTTCGCCGAGCGGTTCGAGGGGTGGCTCGACCTGATCCGGGACCACCACACCGTCCTCGGCTCGACGGCCACGGGACGGATCACGTCGGCCGCCCCACGCGACGGGTTCGTGGGCGACGACCCCGAGGCGGGGCTCTTCTACCACCCGACGATCGTCGATGGCGTCGTGATCGACGACGAGCTGGCGATGACCGAGACCTTCGGCCCGATCGTGGGGGTCGCCACCTTCGACACGTTCGACGAGGCGATCGGACTCGCGAACGCCCACGGGTACGGGTTGTCGTCGTCGATCTACACGCGGGACCCGCTCCTCGCGTTCCGGTTCCGCCAGCGGATCTCCGCCGGGATGGTGAGCGTGAACAACTCGACGAGCGGGGCAGAGGCCCATCTGCCGTTCGGCGGGAACGGGCGCAGCGGCAACGGCTCACGCCAATCGGGGGTGTGGGTGCTCGATCAGTTCACACGGTGGCAGGCGATGAACTGGGACTACTCGGGGCGCCTCCAGAAGGCGCAGATGGACGTCCCCGATATCGACGCCGACCTATCCTTCCGGCTCACGCCGTAGCCGGTGTCATCCTGAAGGGCTGGCGGTGGCCGAAGCCGACGGCTCGGCCGAAGGCTCCTCCTCCGGAGCTGCCCCCGCGAGCGCCACGGCCTCGGCCACGGCCGCCTCCGCGAGCCTGATCTGCTCCTGGTACAGGGACAGATCGCCGGCGCGCAACGCTTGCTCGGCCGCGACGAAGTGCCCCTCGGCCACCACCAACAGCTCTGCGATCTGCTCACGCACCGAGACCCCTTCCCCGTCGGGCGGGGGCTCCTCGCCGTCGGGGGGCTCGATCCCCTCGACCGCGAGCGCGAGCGCCTCGGTCAGGTTCGACGCGAACGCGACGTCGCCGCCGCTCCCGTTCACGATCGCCACGAAGGTCAGCTCGGGGATCGCGGACTCCTGCGAGGCGCGGACGTACACGGGCTGGACGTACAGGAACGAGTCCTCGATCGGGATCACCAGGAAGTCGCCGAAGATCACCGAGGAGCCCACCTGCCCCAGGAGGGTCCGCTGCTCCGAGAACGCCTGGTCCTGGTTGATCCTCGCGTAGACCTGCCCCGGCCCCTCGATGTTGCGCCCCTCGGGGAAGCGGTACACGGTGATGTCGCCGTAGCTCTCGGGATCGGATGAGGCGGCCATCCACGCGACCATGTTCGGCCGCCCCTCGGGGACGAACGGGAGGACCAGCTGGAACTCCTCCCTCGCCGCGTCGGGGAGTCGGATCAGCTGGTAGTAGGGGCGCATCGCCGACCCCGAGACGCCGGTGGTGCCCGAGGTCCCCAGGCTGGTGGAGGGGTCGTCGGGGATCTGCCAGAAGTCCCGCTTCTGGTAGAAGGCCTCGGGATCATCGACGTGGTAGTTCGCGTACTGGGCGGCCTGGACCTGGAACAGGTTCTCCGGATAGCGGAAGTGCGCTTCCAGTTCCGCCGGGGCCTCCCCGATCGGGGTGAACAGCCCCGGGAAGGCCCGGTCCCAAACCTGGACGATCGGCTCCGACGTGTCCGCGTAGTAGGTGATCGTCCCGTCGTAGGCGTCTACGACCGCCTTGACGGGGTTCCGCAGGTAGTTCACACGGCCCGCGAGCAACCCGCCCGTCGCTTCCTCCACGTCGATGTACTGCGCGTAGGGGTACTCGTCGGTGTAGGTGTAGGCGTCCCAGATCCACACCGGCTGGCCCTCGACGATCGCGAAGTACGGGTCGTCGTCGAACCCGAGAAACGGGACGGCCTTGGGGATCCGCGACTGGATGTCCCGGTGGATCAGGATCCGGCTCTCGTCCGTGATCGCGCCGGAGGCGAGCAGGTTGTAGTCCCGGAAGTTCCACGCGAAGGTCGCACGGGTCAGGAACGACCCGATCGAGATCCCGCCCTCGCCCTGGTACGGCTCGTTCTCCGGAGCGCCGTCGTAGTCCAGCTCAGCGACGTTGGTCCCGACGACCACGAAGGGCACGTCGTCGCTCTCCCCGTAGTAGATCCTCGGCTGCTCCATCGCGGGGTCACCCACGGGGGGAAGGTCGCCGAGCGAGAACACGGGCTGCCCCTCGCTCGTCGCGGTATTGACCGGGACGGCGGCCGCGCCGAACCCGTGGGTGTACGTCAGGAAGAGGTTCTGCCAGGTGCGTCCCGCCGTGGTGATGCCGTCCTGGTGGATCTCCCGCGGCGACACCATCAACACACGGGGCTCCCCGTCGATCAGGTAGCGATCGACGTCCACGTCGGTGAAGTCGTAGTACTGCCGCTGGCGCTGGAAGGACTGGATGTTCTCCAGGAGCACGGGGATTCCGCGCCACAAGCGGATGTTCGACACCGTCGTCTCGTTGTCCAGCACCTGATCCGCCGTGAGCGGCCCCGACACATCCCGACGCTGAGGTTCGATCCCGTCCAGGCCGAACGCCTGTCGGGTCGCCGCGATGTTGTCTTCGATGTAGGGCAGCTCGAGCTCCTGCTCGTTCGGGTTCACGCGGAACTGCTGGATGAACGCCGGGTAGGCGGTCCCCAGCAGCACGGACACGAGGGCGAGGAGGCCGACCGAGATCACCGGCAGGCTCCACTGGCGCAGGCGGATGTTCGCGAAGAACAAGATCGCGCAGATCACCGCGACGATCGCGAGGAAGTTGAGCGCGGGAAGCTGCGCCTTCACATCGGTGTAGGAGGCGCCATCAACGACCCCCCGGGGTGACGTCAACAGGTCGTAGCGTCCGAGCCAGTAGCCCCATGCCTTCACCAGCATCAGGAGCCCGAGCAGGACCGACAGGTGCGCCCGGGCCGCCGGAGTCACCTTGTCGGCGAACGCAGGCGCCTGCGGGCGGATCCCGCCCCATAGGACGTGGGCGAGAGCGGTGAGGATCACGACCCCGACGAGCGAGGAGAACAGCCACCCCTGGAGGAACTTCAGCCACGGGAGCGAGAAGATGTAGAACGCGGGATCTCGGCCGAACAGCGGCTCCGGGCTCCCGAACGAGACCCCCGACGAGTTGCGCCAGAGCAGGAACGTCTGCCACTCCTGACTCACCCCGATCCCGACGAGGACCCCGAGAAGGATCGAGGCGAGCGGCACGAGCCAGCGCATGAAGGGATCGGAGATGTCGCGGATCCGCTCGAGCACCTCCTGATCGGGGGTGAGGATCCTGGTGCTGGGACGCAGGCGTCTGGAGATCAGCAGGTTCACATACAGGAGGCCGGCGAACACGATCGCGGCGACGGCGCCCAGGCCGACCTTCGTCCACACGGTGGTCCACAGGACGGTGCTCTGACCGACCTCCCGGTACCACAAGACGTCGATCACGAAGCCCGACACGAGCGTGAACAGCAGGAACAACCCCACGACCACGCCGAGCGCGATCATGGGCCACCGTCGTTGGCGTCTGCCGAGGTTGACCGTCACCATGCAGCGACAGGCTACTTGACGCCTGGCTGAACGCTCATGGCGTCTCCAGGGCGTCGATGGCCTCATCGATGGTGGCGATCGACACCAGTTCCATCGCGCCGGTCTCCATGCCTTCGAGTTCCGTCATGTTGTCCGCCGGCACCAAGAACAGGTCCGCTCCTGCACGCTCGGCCGCGATCACCTTGTCGCGGATCCCTCCGATCGGACCAACGTTGCCCTCGAGGTCGATCGTGCCGGTCCCTGCGACGATGCGGCCGTCGGCCAGATCACCGGGGTCCAGGAGTTCGTACAGCCCGAGAGCCCACATCAGACCCGCCGACGGGCCGCCGACGGCGCCGCTCGACATCGTCACGGGGAACGGGAACGCGTCGAGCAGGCTCACCCCCACGACGATCTCCTCGTCGGGGCCGCACGCCTCCCGGGTGAACCGTGCCTCCTCACGCTCCCCGTCGACCTCCACGACGAACTCGAGCGGCTCTCCCTCCCCGACCGCCTCGATCGCTCGCGATGCGTCGCGGCGTGATCCGACGTCCCGGTCGTCGATCTCCAGGATCACATCACCGGGGAACAGCTCGCCGGCTGCAGGACAGCCGGGCACGGTGGCCCGCACGAGCGCGCCTTCACCGTGTTCGCGCGGGTAGTCCTCGAGGCGCGTCAGCACCACGAAGGTCGCGTCGATCTTGCTCTGGTCCATCTCGGAGATCGAGCGCTCTGCTTCTTCCCGCCGATCGATGCCCGGCGGGTAGACGAGGTCTTCCGACACGACGTACCGCACGGGGTCGAGCCACGCGGCCACGAGCCCCAAGAGCGTCAACCGCTGGAGCCGCACGGTGGTGTAAGCGAGCTCTCCCCGTGCCTCGTGGCGCTCACGATCGTCGAAGGAGATCAGCGGCAGCACGTTCCGGGCAGGCCCGGGGCCCTCCGCGAAGTACGGCAGCGGGATGAAGGCGGCCGCGATCAAGACGCCCCCGGCGACGGCTGCGGCCACGATCCAGCTGATCTTCTTCGTCGTCACGATGTCGGGGAATCCTACGGGCCGCTTGCGCCACCGGACGCCGGGCCGGGGGTACGCTCCCGTGCGATGGCCTACGCGTTCGTGTTCCTGCTGGCGGTCGGGGTCGGGGTCGCGGTCTACATCACCACCGTGAGGAGCGGAGGATCGGTGGCGGCGGGGTTCTCCGGAGCCGCCGAGCCCGTTCCCCCCGATCCCGGCCTCTACGTCCCCGTGACACCCGCGAAGCGGGATTGGCAGTCGCGGCTGACCGGGTTCCTCGGGCTGGTGATCGCCGTGGTGACGGGCGCGGTCCTGCTGGCATTCACGCTGTACACGGGCGTCGACTGGCTGGTCCGACTCGCCACCGACGCGATCGGTGACTGACCCGCGTCGCTCGCGACGTCGTGCGCGCCCCCCTCAGCGCCGGCGCACCAGCTGGAAGGCCGACCGGTAGTCCTCGAGATGCTCGAGCATCGCGCCGGCACCGAGCGCCACCGTGCGCAGCGGGTCCTCGGCGACGTGCACCGGTACCTCACACTCTTGTGCCAGCAACAGATCGAGCCCGCGGAGCAGGCTCCCTCCGCCGGTCAGGAACATCCCCGATCCGAGCACGTCGTGGATCAGCTCGGGCGGCGCCTCGCTGAGCGTCCTGCGGGCCGCGTCCACCAGACGACGGACCGGCTCGGCGATCGCCTGTCGGATCTCGTCCTCGTCGACCTTGACCTCCACGGTGTTGCCGCTTGCGAGCTCCCGTCCGAGGACCAACGCGGCACGCCCGGTCTCCGAGGGGAACGCCGATGCGATCGCGACCTTGATCTCCTCTGCGCTCTTCTCGCCGATCGCCACACCGTAGGTCGCGCGCAGACGCTCCTGGATCGCCGCGTCCACGTCGAACCCGCCCACCCGGATCGCGTGCCCCGACACCACGCCACCCATGGAGACGACGGCCATCTCGGACCGAGCGCCGCCGATATCGACGACCAGGCTCCCGATCGGCTCGTGGACCGGCAGGCCGGCTCCGATCGCCGCCGCGAGCGGCTCCTCGACCAGGGTCACCTGCTTCCCCCCGGCGAAGACGACGGCCTCCTCCATCGCCCGGCGCTCGACCTCGGAGCTGTCCGAGGGGATGCACACCAACACCCTGGGCTTCGGGAACCGCGATGCACCGACCGTGCGGATCACGACCTCGAGGAACCGTTGGGTCACGTCGAACTCGGTGATCGTGCCTTCCCGGAGCGGCCGCATCCCGACGACGTCTCCCTGATCGCCGCCGATCATCCGCCAGGCCTCGTCGCCGATCGCGACGACGCCTCCCTCGTGCGCGTGCACCGCGACGACGGTCGGCTGCTCGAAGACGATGCCGTCGCCCTGCCGGTAGACGAGGGTGTTCGCGGTCCCGAGGTCGATCGCGAGATCGCGTCCCACCTCAGGCCCCCATGACCCAGTCGGCATCGCCCGAGACCAGCGATTCCTTCTTCCAGATCGGCACGTCGACCTTGAGCTGTTCGATCCCGTGACGGCAGGCCTCGAAGGCCTCCGCACGGTGCGGCGCCGACGCGGCGACGACCACGCTCGCCTCACCGATCTCGAGGTGTCCGGTGCGGTGCAGCAACGCCACCTTGCAGGTGGGCCAGCGCCCGAGCATCTCGCCAGCGAGGTCGCCGAGGCGCTCCGTCGCCAGCTCGTCCCAGGCCTCGTAGTCGAGGGCCGTGACGCGGCTCCCGTGGTCGCTGTGATCACGGACCGTGCCGACGAACGCGCACGTCGCGCCGGCCGCTGGATCCGCGACGAACGCGAGCGACTCGTCGACCGACAGCGGGGCGTGGGTGACTCGGATCAGGGCGCGCTGGTCGGCCACGCGGCTCATCGTACCCCGCGGACGTCGTACGCTGGCTCGCATGGCATCTCCCTTCGGCTTCCCGTTCGGCATGGATCCCGAGGCGCTCCGCGACGCGCCGCTGTTCCGTGAGCTGCAGCGGGTCATGGCGTCGTCCAGCGGGCCGGTGAACTGGGAGCTGGCCCGCCAGGTCGGCATCGCGACGGCCGTGGAGGCCGGGCCCGATCCCGCCCCCGAGGTGGACGATCAGCGGCGACTGGAGGAGGCCGTCCGTGTCGCGGAGCTGCAGGTCGCGGCGTTCACGGGCCTCGAGGCGCCGACCGACGTCGTCCACGTCCGGGCCGTTCGCCGCGCCGAGTGGGTGACGGCGAACGCGGCGTCGCTCGAGGGCCTGCTCGAGCCCGCGGCGCGGCGGATGGGCGAGGCGCTCGAGCGCGCGATGCGCGAGCAGATGCCCGCGGAGGCCGGGCCGATGCTTCCCCTGCTGTCCCAGCTCGGCCCGCTGCTGCAAGGGACGCAGGTGGGTCAGGTCCTCGGGACGCTCGCGCAGCAGGTGCTGGGGCAGTACGACGTGGCGGTCCCGCGCGACGGTGCGGGCACGCTGCTGTTCGTGGTGCCGAACCTCGCGGCGTTCGAGCGTGACTGGTCGCTCGACGCCACCGAGTTCCGCACCTACGTCGCCCTGCACGAGGTGACCCACCGGTTCGAGTTCGCTCGGCCGTGGACCCGCGCCAGGTTCGTGGAGCTCGTCGACGACTTCCTGTCGACCATCGCGATCGACGTCGAGGCGATCCACGAGCGGTTCGCCTCGATCGATCCGGGGGACCCCGAAGGGTTCCATCGTGCGCTGGGCGACGCCGACGGCGCCCTGTTCGGGTCGGTCCTCGACGACGAACAGCGTCTCAAGCTCTCCCGCGTCCAGGCGTTCATGGCGGCGGCCGAGGGGTACGGCGACCACGTGATGCACGCGATCGGCGGGCACCTGCTCGGATCGTACGGCCGGATCGCCGAGGCGATGGCGCGCTACCGCGAGACCGAGCACGGCGACCCGGTGTTCGAGCGGCTCCTGGGCATCGAGATGAAGCGCGACCAGTACGCGCTGGGTCGCCGTTTCTGCGACGCGGTCGCCCAGCGGGCGGGCGAGGACCTGCTGGCACGGATCTGGGACTCCCCCGAGGCGATGCCGTCCCTCGTCGAGCTCGAGGAGCCCACCCTGTGGCTGTCTCGCAGCGTGTAATCTTCGCGGCGACATGCTGTCCATCGGTGAGCTCGTTGCCGCGGCCGTCGTCGATCAGCGCGTCTGGGAGACCCACGGCGACACGTCGCCCGACGGGATCTACCTGACCGGTCAGCCAGGCCCTGCCCTGCCGTTCGTGCTCTTCCGCGCGTGGAAGATCCCCGTCGGTCATGTGATGGAGGAGATCCGCCTCTACGGCCCGTCGGGGCGGATGATCTGGCGCTGGGGACCCGAGTACCGGCGGATGGCGGGGGCGTTCGATCTCACGACCGAGCTCGACGTCGTGACCGACGCCGCGTTCGACGAGACGGGCACCTACATCGCCTCGTTCATCGTCGACGACCAGGTCGTGGGCGAGATCGAGGTCCCGGTGTTCGTCCAGGCATCGCCCGCGAAGCTCCCGAAGGACACCGAGGACGGCCTCAAGAAGTCCGACGTGATCTGGCTCGGCGTCGAGCAGAGCGACGGGACCCGCCTGACGATCCCGGCGTGGTTCGCGTACAAGAACGGCAAGATCTACGTGCTCTCCCAGCGCGAGGCCGGTCCCGCCGAGCAGACCGTTCCCGGGGTCGGACAAGCGAGCCAGATGATCGTGATCACCCGCCGCAAGCTCCGCGATACCTCGCTCGAGGAGCTCACCGTTGCCGCGCGGGTCCTCGAGGGCGCCGAATGGGAGGAGGCGGCGAAGATACTGGTCGACCGCCGTCGGTCCCGCAACGGTCCCCCCGGCGAGGCGCTCGCGAGGTGGCGGACCACCTGTGACATCCTCGAGCTGACGCCGAACGCCACGCCCGCCTCGGTCTGATCAGCCGCGGCCGACCGCCGCCGCGACCGCGGCCATCCGCCTCCCCAGGTCGTCGATCTCCTCAGGCAGGAGCGCCTGCGGTCCGTCGCACAGCGCGTGCTCGGGGTCGTGGTGGACGTCGATCATCACCGCGTCGGCGCCGGCCGCGACCGCGGCGAGCGCCATCGGCGCCACCAGGTGGCGCTTCCCGACCGCGTGCGACGGGTCGACGATCACCGGCAGGTGCGACTCGTGCTGCGCGACCGCCATCCCGGCCAGGTCGAGCGTGTTGCGGGTCGCGGGCTCGAAGGTCCGGATGCCCCGCTCGCACAGGATGATGTCCGAGTTCCCGCGCTGGGCCACGTACTCGGCGGCCTGGAGCCACTCGTCGATCGTCATCGCCAGGCCGCGCTTCAGCATCACCGGCTTGTTCGTGAGGCCACACTCCTTCAACAGCTCGAAGTTCTGGGCGTTGCGCGTCCCGACCCGGATGCAGTCGGCGACCTCGGCGACGTGCTGCACGTGGGACACGTCGACGATCTCGACGATGATCGGCAGCCCGGTCTCGCGCCGACACTCCTGGAGGATCTCGAGGCCCTCCTCCCCCAACCCCTGGAACGAGTAGGGCGAGGTCCTCGGCTTGAACACGTCGCCGCGCAGGATCGTCGCGCCGGCGGCCTTCGCGGCCTTCGTGGCGATCATCGCCTGGTCGAAGCTCTCGACCGCGCACGGGCCGGCGATCAGCGTGAAGGTCGAGCGCCCGACCGGCGTCTGGCCCACGTAGACGGTCGACGCGGCCGGGTGCAGGTCGCGGGCGACCATCTTGTAGGCCTTGCCGATCTTGATGACGTGCGCGACGCCCGAGAGCTGGGTCCACTCGATCGCCTGGAAGCGCTCGGTGTCACCGACCAGCCCGACCACGGTGTGGACGGCGCCACGACTGACGAACGCCTCGCCGCCCGCGACACGGACCTTCTCGCAGACCTGCTCGATATCGTCGTCGGTAGCCTCCGACGTCATCACGACGACCATGTGGTCGAACCTCCTCGTTCGGCCCGGTCGAGGTGCCCGGGGAAAAGGAAACCCCGGGCTTCCGGCCCGGGGTCGCTGGCTGCTCGGTGGCTGCTGGCGACTACGCCGGGCCGGACCCGTCGTAGGCGAACCAGAAGCCGTAGAAGCGATGCATGACGACGGTCATGGTGGCAGACGCCCCCGGTGGTGGCAAGCCTCGCCCCGCGAACGGGTAGCATCCGCGCAACGATGGCGCTCACCGTGCTCGACCACCCGCTCGCCCACGATCTGATGGCGCGCCTGCGCCAGCGTGACACCGACCCCGCCCAGTTCCGCACGCTCACCCGGCGACTGGGGTGGCTCCTGATGATCGAGGCGACGCGCGACCTGGCGACCGAGGCGGTCACGGTCGACACGCCGCTCGAGCCGATCGAGGGACGCCACCTGACCGAGCGGCTCGTGGCGATCCCGGTGCTCCGCGCCGGGCTCGGGCTGCTCGACGCGGTCACCGACCTCTTCCCGGACACGGTGGTGGGCTACCTCGGGATGGAGCGCGACGAGGTCACGCTGCAGCCCCGCGACTACTACGCGAAGCTCCCCCCGATGGACGGCCGCCGCGCGCTCGTCCTCGACCCCATGCTCGCGACCGGCGGCAGCGGGTCCGCGGCGGTGACCCACGTGAAGACGAAGGCCGCTCCGACCTCGATCTCGTTCGTGTGCGTCGTGGCGGCGCCGGAGGGCATCGAGAAGATGGCGGCCGACCATCCCGACGTGCCGATCGTGGCGGGCGCGCTCGATCGCCAGCTGAACGACGTGGGATTCATCCTTCCGGGGCTCGGCGACTTCGGGGACCGCCTGCACGGCACGCCGTAGTCTCCGCCTAGAGACCGGTGCTGCCTTCGTAGGCCTTGCCGGCCGCCGCCGGCGGGCGCACCTTCCCGACGAACCCCGCGAGCACGACGATCGTCACGAGGTACGGTGTCATCCGCACGAACTCCGGTCGGGATCGATCGCAGCACCGGCGCGTCCATCAGACGCAACGGGATCGCCTGCGCGAACCCGAAGATGAAGGCGGCGACCATCAGGCGCTTCGGGTTCCAGTTCGACAGGATCAACGCGGCGAGCGCGATGAAGCCGAGGCCCTGGGTCTGTCCCTCGTTCCAGCTGAGGTTGACCTCGATCGCGAGGAACGCCCCCGCGAGCCCGGCGAGGGCCCCGAGAGCAGGACCGCCTGGTAGCGGAGCGGAGCGACCCGGACGCCGAGCGACCTCGTCGCCTCCGGGTTCTCTCCACAGGAGCGCAGCCGCAGCCCCCATCGGGTCCGGTACAGCGCGTACGTCACCGGGAACACCATCAGGAACGCCACGATCACCATCGGTGAGAGCTCCTGGAACGCCTTCCCGAGGCCGAGCGGCAGCTTCGAGAGCAGCGGGATGTCGATCGTGTGCATCGCGGGCTGCCCCGAGTCCGACTGCGTGGCCTGACCGAAGAACACGGTCGACAGGAACCGGGCGAGGCCGACCGCCACCAGGTTGATCACGACACCGGACACGATGTGGTCGACCCGGAAGGTCACCGTGGCCAGCGCGTGGATCGACGCGAAGAGCGCACCGGCGATCGCGCCGATCAGCAGGCCCATCATCGGTCCCCAGGGCAGGCCCCATCCGAGCCCTCCGTCGGCCGGTGCGACGGTGAAGAAGAACGTGCCCCATGAGCCCGTGACGGTGCCGATGATCATCATGCCCTCGAGCCCGATGTTCACGATGCCCGAGCGCTCCGAGAACAGGCCGCCGAGGCCCGTGAGGTAGATGATCGTGAAGTAGGTGAACGCGATCGCGATCGCCGCACCGAGGTCCCCGAACATCAGGCCGCGACCTCCTCTTCGTCAGAGGTCGGCTCGGTCGGTGGCGGTGCCTGCTCGATCTCCGCGGCCCGACGCAGCTGGCGCGCGAGCAGCCGTCGCTTCGCGATCTGGTACGTGATCACGACCGTCATGATCAGGAGGCCCTGCAGGATGATCACGAACTCGCGCGGCACGTCCGTCTCGATCTGCAGCGCGGTCTCGCCCCTGGCCAGCACCCCCCACAGGATCGCCGCGAAGATGATCCCGATCGGGTTGTTCTGCCCCAGGAACGCGACGCCGATCCCGATGAACCCCAGCGCCGCCTCGTACCCGACGGGTAAGAACCCCTGGTCGCCCAGGAGCTGCTGGAGACCCGCGAGCCCGGCGAGCGCCCCCGACAGCATGAACAGACGGATCTGCGTGCCGCCGATCGAGATCCCCCGGCCTGCGCCGATCCCGGAGACGAGCCGACCGCGCGCGCCTCGAAACCCAGACGCATCCGGCGCATGATGAACCACACGATCGACGGCGGTGACGACCGCCGCCGGGAACAACCAGCTCAGCTTGACCGACGCCCGGATCCCGAGCAGGTGGCCCAGATCCGGGATCATCGCGTTCTCGGCGAACGGGTCGGTCCGCAGGTTCACGTTGTAGCCCCCGCCGGTCTCCTCGTAGCGCAGCGGCCCTCCGATGATCCACGCGACCAGGCTCGCGGCCACGCCGTTCAACATGATCGTGGTCACGACCTCGTGAGCGCCCGTCTTGACCTTCAGCAGCGCCGGGATCAGACCCCAGGTCATGCCGCCGAACATCGCGGCTGCGATCGAGGCCCACATCAGGAGCGGACCCGGGAGGAAGTCGAACCACAGCGCCGCGGCGGCCGCGAACGCCATGGCGACGATGTACTGGCCCTCGACGCCGATGTTGAACATCCCCCCCTTGAAGCAGACCGCGGTCGCGAGCGCGGAGAAGATCAGCGGGGTCGCCGTCACCAGGACGTAGCCGAAGCCCTCGGCGTCGCCGAAGGAGTACTCGATGATCGCCCCGTACACCTTGGCCGGCGACTCGTCGTACAGCATGATGATCACCGAGCCGATCGCGAGCGCGATCACGAGCGCGAGCAGCAACGCGGCGAGCTGACCGACGAGGCCCTCGAGCCACTCCGGCGTGCGGCGACGGTGGGCGACGGCGACCGGCGGGACGGCCATCAGGCCACCTCCGTGCCTGCCACGTCGCCCAGCATGCCCCGGCCGAGCTCCTCCGGCGGCGTGTCCGGCGGGTATTCGCCGGTGATCCGCCCCTCGTACAGGGTCACGATCCGGTCCGAGAGCGCGTAGATCTCATCGAGCTCCGCCGAGATCAGCAGCACTGCGCGCCCCGCCGCCTTCTGGTCGAGGATCTGGCGCCACACGAACTCGATCGCGCCCACGTCGAGTCCGCGGGTCGGCTGCGCGGCGACCAGCACCCCCGGGTCGGTCTCGAGCTCACGCGCGAGGATCAGCTTCTGCTGGTTCCCGCCCGACAACGTCCGCGCCGTGACCTCGATGCTGCGGGTCCGGACGTCGTACCGCTCGATCAGCCGTCGGGCCAGATCCTTGATCTTCGAGAGCAGCAGGATGCCCCCCTTGCTCGAGAACTCGGCGTCGTCGTGCCTGCCGATCACCGCGTTCTCCCACAGCGTCATGTCGAGCACGAGGCCCTGTTCGTGCCGATCCTCCGGGATGAACGCGACACCGTCGTTGCGGATGTCCTGGGTGCTGTGGGCGGTGATCTCACGGTCGCCCAGCAGGACCCGGCCCGAGTCGAGCGGGCGCAGTCCCATGATCGAATCGGCCAGGTCCTTCTGTCCGTTGCCCTCGACCCCGGCGACACCGACGATCTCCCCGGCGCGGACCTCGAGCGAGAGGCCCTTCAGACGACCGCCGCGGAGATCCTCGAGGCTCAGCATCGGCTCACCCGCTTCGACCTCCGGCTTGACGAGATCGAAGAGCACCGGACGCCCAACCATCATCTCCGCCAGCTTCGCCTTGGACGTCTCCGCGGGCGTGGTCTCCCCCACAACCTTGCCGCGGCGGAGCACCGTGATCCGGTCCGCGATCTCGAGCACCTCGTCGAGCTTGTGACTGATGAACACGATCGTCTTGCCGGACCCTCGGAGCTCGCGGAGGTTCGAGAACAGGTCCTGCGTCTCCGCGGGGGTCAGGACCGCGGTGGGTTCGTCCAGGATCAGGATGTCGACGCCTCGGTAGAGGGCCTTCAAGATCTCGACCCGTTGCTCCTCGCCCACCGACAGGTCCTCGACGACGGCGTGCGGGTCGATCTGGAAGCGATAGGTGCGAGCGAGCTCGGCGACCTTCGCCTCCGCTTCTTCTTCGTGAAGGACCGGGGAGCCCTCGTCGCCGAGGATCACGTTCTCGGCGACGGTGAAGGGGTCCACCAGCACGAAGTGCTGGTGGACCATCCCGATACCGAGCGCGATCGCGTCGCGAGGCGACGCGATCTTGACCTCGCTGCCCCGGACGAAGATGCGTCCGCCGTCCGACGGATACATCCCGTAGAGGACCCGCATCAGGGTGGACTTGCCAGCGCCGTTCTCCCCGATCAGCGCGTGGACCTCCCCCTCACGCAGCTCGAGTGAGACCTCGTCGTTGGCGAGGACGCCCGGGAAGCGCTTGGAGACTCCCTCGAACACGACGAGGGGCGGGGCGCTGACGCGCCCCGCCCCTGCATCGGTCGTGCTCACCGGTTCCTCGCCCGTCAGACCTTCGTGGGATCGTCGGGCGGGACGATCTCACCGGCGACGATCTTGTCCGAGTACTCCTGGACGACCGCGACGATGTCGTCACCCATGAGATCGGGGTTCGACGTGGCGTAGCCGATGCCTTCGCTCGCGATGTCGAATACCTGTGCGCCCCCAGCGAACGAACCGTCGGCCGCCGACACGATCGCGTCGTAGGTGGCGGTCTCGACCCGCTTGATCATCGAGGTCATGATCCAGGGGGCCTGGCTCGAGGTCACCGTGAGGAACTGGTCGGAGTCGACCCCGATCGCGATCTGCTCCTTCTCGGCTGCGGCCTTGAACAGGCCGTTCCCGGCGTCGCCGGCGGCGTGATAGATGATGCATGCGCCGTCGTCGTACATCGCCTTGGACTTCGCTTCGCCGCCCGTGATGTCGTCGAAGGCCTTCGTCGTGTCACCGAGGTACTCGACCAGGACGGTCATGCCCGGATCGATCTCCTTGACGCCCGCGCGGTACCCGGCCTCGAACTTGCCGATCAGGAAGCCGGTCTGTCCGCCGAGGAACCCGATCGTGTCGCAGCTGAGCTCCTGCGCCTTGAGCGCCGCGGCGACGCCCATCAGGAACGAGCCCTCCTGCTCCTTGAAGGCGAGATCCACGACGTTCGGGATCGCGTCGGCGTCGTTGTCGAGACCGCAGGCGGTCCCGCAGGTCGCATAGCCGTCGATGATGCCGAACGAGACGTCCGGGAAGTCCGGCGCCAGCGTGTTGACGGCCGGCGAGAACGCGAAGCCGGTCCCCATCACGATGTCGAAATCGGCGGACGCCAGCGACTCGATGTTCTCGTCGAGGTTGGTCCCCTCCGAGTTCGCCTCGAGGAATTCCGTGTTCACCTCGCAGACGAGACCGTCGGCGATCGCCTTGTCCAGACCGACCTTCGCCAGGTCGTTGAAGCCGTTGTCACCGAGACCGCCCACGTCGAGCGCGATGGCGACAGAGAATTCGGGATCGCAATCAGACGCCGGCTCGGTCGCCGTGTCGGTCGCCGTCCCGGTGTCGCTCGCGCTCGTGGTCTCGTCATCCGAACATGACGCGGCGACGAGAGCCAGGACCGCGAGCGGCAGGGCGAGCGCGCGAAGCCACTTTGGCATGCCTTCCCCTCCGTTCCTCGAATCTTCCCAAACGGGCCTTCCGGCCCGAGCCGCAGCCTATCCCGCGGCGGGTCCCGCGACCGCCGGACGGCCGCTGGTCCCGTGGGAGACTACGAGACCGGGGAGGCAGGTGGATGGACGAACGGACAACGATCGCCGAGGAACTCAGGGCTCGGGTCGGTCGGTCGGCGTTCCACCGGAGCTTCGGCATGGAGGTCGACGAGGCGAGCCGCGGCGAGGTCGTGCTGGGGTGGGAGGCTCGCGAGGAGCACCTCAACCTCCAGGGACTGGTCCACGGTGGCGTCCTGGCCACCCTGCTCGACACCGCGATGGGCCTCGCGATCCGCTCTGCCCTCGACCCGGGCCGGCGCCACGTGACGATCGAGATGGGCGTGCACTACCTGCGGCCGGCGCACCCGGGGCGGCTGCGAGCACGGGGCACGGTGGCCAGGATCGGTCGAGAGATCGCGTTCGCGCAAGCCGACGTGATCGACGCGCAGGAGCGGGTGCTGGCGCGGGCGACCGGCACGTTCTCGGTCGGCCACGAGCGCGGTTGAGCGACCCGGGATCAGTACTCGACGTCGAGGGAGTTCATCGCGTCCGCGATCAGTCCCAGCACGCCCTGGAGACCGAGCAGCTGCCCCATGTTCCCGGCGACCTTGATCTTGCCCATCATGAACCCGGTGACCGGAGACAGCTCGCGCTTCGCGAGCGCGACCGCCGTCGCGTAGCTCTGGGTGATCGTCGCGTCCGGACCGTCGACGTCGCCGAGGCCGATCTCGATCGAGCCGTCGGCGATCCGGGTCCAGTAGTGGGTGCGATCCTCACCGTCAGTGATGATCTGTTGGATCGTGGCGCTCTGGGAGCCGGCCGCCTCCTTGAAGGCGTCGCTCCCGTTCAGGTGCTCGGAGAGGGCGACCGCCCACTCCTCGGACAGGAACTTCATGGTCACGCGGACTCCTTCGTCGATGTCGGGCGTCGAGGTCGGGGCAGGCAGGATACCCCTGCTCAGTCGGGGAAGAGCTCGGGCGAGGTCACGTGGGTGTCGTCGGCCAGGAACCACAGCGCGCGCTGGTCACCGTGCACCTTGATCGTGTTGATGCTCGTGTTCGGCGGGAGAAAGAACATCTCCTGCTCCTCGACACCGAGGACCGTGCCGACGTAGGCGTTGATCACGCCGCCGTGGCACACGACCCAGACATCGCCGTCCGGGTGGTTCGCGAGGGCGTCCTCGATCTCGCGGACCACACGCTCCTGGAAGGACCCGAACGCCTCGCCCCCGGGCGCCAGGAAGAACAGCGGATCCTGGAGCAAGATCCGCTGCGGGATCTCGGGGTGCTCGATCAGCAGCTCCTCGAACTCCTTGAACTCCCACTCGCCCCCGAACCACTCGGCGAGGTCGTCGCGGTACGTGACGTCGGCACCGGTCGCTTCGACGAACGGGGCGATCGTCTGACGTGCCCTGGCGAGGGTCGAGCAGTAGATCGCGGCGGGCTGGGGCATCTTCATCAGGCGCCGCGCCAAGGTCGCGGCCTGCTCGCGCCCAGTCTCGTCAAGCGGCGGGTCTGCCGCGAGCCCACGCGGGGTCCGGGCCTCGGCGCCGGAGCGCTGGTCGGCCTTCCCGTGACGGATCAGGTACAGACGGCGCGGCTCGTCGCTCACGCGGGCACGGCTCCCTTCGCGTTCGGGTGGCGGGCCCGCCAGTCGGCGGCGTAGGCCTCGACGTCCTCGCGGAGCCACACGCGACCCGCGGCGAGCCACGAGATCGGCTCCGGGAAGTGCCCGCGATCGATGTAGGTGATCACCCGCCGCTTGTCCCATCCCATGATCTCGGCCGCCTCGGCCACGCCGACCAGCGGCGGGATCACGTCGACCGTGAGTACCACGTCGTCGCCGACGGCCTCGCGGAGCTCGTCGAGGCAGGCGAGGCGCGCGGTCGCGGTCACCTCGAGGAACACGGGCGCGTCGACGACCTGCGCGTACCAGCGCCCTCCCGCCTCCCACATCCGCGCGCGCACCTGGTCGGCCACGGGCGGCAGGGTATGACGGCGTCGCTCAATGGCGCAAGCGCGGGAGGCTCACAACTCGTCGTCGGTCCGGCGCAGGAGCCCCATCCGGCGGAGTTCCCGTTTCCAGCAGTCGGTGTGCCAGTGCCGGCGTTCGTCCGGATCTCCATCCGGAACCACGACCAGGTGCCACAGGCCCGGGCGCACCATGTGGTCACAGCCTGGGCACCGGTACGGCTTGTCCCCCGTCAGGTGCCGGACGTCGTAGCCGGCGACCTCGGCCCACGGCGGCGGTGCCGAACGCGGCCGCGGGGCCGGCGACGGCAGGTACTCGAGCGGCGCGCGTCGGTTCTTGCGTGGCATGGCTCAGACATGCTCCCGCACGAACGCCGCGACGTGGGGAGCGAGCGCCGCGCCGTTCTCCCGCGGGTCGTCCTTCCGCGAGCGCTCGAACGAGTGCCCGGCGCCCTCGAACGCGACATGGGTCGCTCGATCCCCGAGCTTCGCCAGGACCCCGGCGAGCACGCCCGGATCGGCGAACGGGTCCTTCGCGCCCTGCAGGAAGAGCATCGGGATCTCCAGGCCGTACAGGTGCTCGTCGCGGACCTGGTCGAGCTTGCCCGGCGCGTGCAGGGGATAGCCGAGGAACACCAGGGCGGCGACCGGCGCGCCGTCGGCGGCGGCCATCGAGGCCATCCGACCGCCGTAGCTCTTGCCGCCGCCGAACACCGGCCGGTCGCCGGCGCGCGTCGCCGCCGCGTCGACCGCCGCCCGGAAGGCCGTGATCGCGTTCGCGGCACGATCGGGCGTGCGCCGTCCCGCCTCCATGTAGGGGAAGTTGAAGCGCAGCGCGGCGACCCCCTCGTCGGCGAGCGCCCGGCAGAAGCCGCTCATGAACGGGTGGTCCATCCCCGCGCCGGCGCCGTGCGCGACGACCATCGCCGGCGCGCCGGCCGCCGCGGGGGTCCACACCGCCGACACCTCGCCCGCGGGGGTCGTCAGGGTGAACCGGTCCTCGGACACGTCACCCATGATGCCGCGGATGGGGCCATGATGCTCGACGACCCGACCCGGCCGTAGCAGGTCTTGCCTCGGTGGGTCATTCCCGTCACAGTCGAGCCACCACGACGGAGGGGGTAGCGACATGGACCTGACGAAGCTCGATCCCGAGGAGCGCGCGTTCTGGGAGCGGTACGTCACGACCGGCATCCACGCGTTCTGGTTCGTGGATGGGGTCGACGGCGACGCACGACTCGACGACGTGATCCGCGAGGGGCTCATCCCGCTGATCCCGGAGGGACCCTCCGACGGCGAGGGGTCCTTCTCTCATCCGAAGGTGCTGTCCGCGGCCTCGTACATCGGTGCCTACGGCGCGCTCGTCCATCTGTGGGCGCCTCCGGACGCGCTCGCCGAGCTCCAGGACTTCATCGCGGGCCCCCTGGGGGACCTCCGGCTCACGGGCACGTTCGCCGTGCAGGCGGCGGCGAGGGTCGACCGGCCGACGCCCTACGGCATGAAGCTGAAGAAGTGCGACGTCGTAGCCATCGTGCGGGTGTGGTGCCGGCGCGGTCGCCTCGACGACATCCTCGATCGGGTGGCGGACCTGCCGGGATTCAACGGGGCGGCGGTCGTCTTCGGCGATCTCGACATCCTCGTCGAGCTGGACGGATCGACCTTCGAAGAGCTGGCCGACACCGCGCTGGAGCATCTTCCCGAGATCGATGGCGTCGTCCGCACGGAGACGGCGTTCGCGGACTACCGCCGCTACGACGCTCCGGGGGGGTCGTAGGCAGCCCCGGCGAGCCAGCCCCTGGCACGACGGGCACCGAGGATGTCCCCTTGCGCTCGAACCACCCGATCGGCCTCCTCAGCCGCCGCCGAGGCGAGATCGCCACGACCGCCGGCTCGTTGCACCGCGGCGAGATCGAGCAAGGTGCCCGCCACGATCGGCACGAAGTCGGTCCCGCGCGCGATGCGGACAGCGGCTTCTGCCGACGACACGGCGTCCGTCGAGAGCCCCTCGCGCGGCCAGCACCCGGGCGTTGACCCGGTGCCATCCGATCTGCGTCTCGAGCACGTAGCCGGGGACATCGGCGACGACCTCGTCGGCCAGCGCCGCGGCCTCGTCGATACGCCGAGATCGCACAGGAGCAACGCGAGGTCCGCGGCGCCCAGCGCCACCTCCATCATCTCCCCCGCTCACGGAAGAACGTGTGAGCTTCGCGCAGTGCCACCTCAGCGGCCTCGGGGTCTCCTCGTGACCAGGCGATCTCCGCCTCCACCTCCGTGAGCGCCGCCGCCCACCGCGATTGCTGGAGATCGTCGAAGATCGCCCGCGCCTCATCGAGGCTCGAACGTGCATCGTCCGGGCGATCGAGGCTCGCGAGCACGGCTGCTCGGTGGAGATCCAGGCAAGCAGCCGTCATCGGTTCGTGGGGCAGCCGCTCACCGAGCGTCGATAGCCGGACGAGCGCATCGGCGCATGGGGTCGCGCCGATCCGTAGGGCGGTCCCGATGTTCGACGCGCTGCTGGTGGCCTGCGCGTGCAGCCCGGCATCGAGCGCCAACGCCTAGCGAGCGTTCGGACGCTGCCAGCATCGCCGAGGCGTCGCCCATCACCAGGCGCTCGGCGAGCACCAGCGCGTCGAGCGCGGCAGCGAGGTCCTCGTCGCGCCCTTCACGCTCGGCGATCGCCACAGCCTCTCGGGCCAGCTCGACGAACTCCGGCCCCGAGGTGGAACCCGGGTCTGCGATGAGGCCCCAGACGTAGCGCTCGATCCTGGCACGTGTCGCGATACAGACCTCGCCGATCCGATCGGCGATCAGCGCCATGTCATCGAGGAGCGCCAGCGCTCGGCGCATGTCACCGCTCTGTACGAGACCGTCCGCGAGGAACGGCACCGTCTCGAGCCTGGAGCGATCGGTCGGCGGGAGCAGCGCGCCGGCGCGTTCGAGCATCTGCAGGCTGGCTGGCGTATCGCCGCGAGCAGCGGCGCGCCTGCCCGCGGCGGCGTAGGCGGCGCCGGCACGCAACGCGAGGTCGCTCGCGTGCGGATCTCCCGGTGCGACCTCGAGTCGGAGCTCGCGGGCCGTGTCGAGGTGGTACGCGACGAGCTCGTCGTGGACCCCACCGCTCTCGGCCGCCAGCCGGCCCGCGAACCGCTCGTGGAGATCCGCGCGCACCGCCTTCGCCATCCCCTCGTACGCCGCATCCCTCAACAGCACGTGCCGGAACGCCCACGCGTCCTCCGTGCCGGCCGGACGGATCAGCTCCTTGTGTAGGAGTGCTCCCAACGCGCGCCCCGCCTCATCGTCGGGCGTGAGCGGAGCGAGGGACCCGACGTCGGCGGTGGTGAACTCCTGGCCGATCACCGACGCGCGTTCGAGCACCGCGCGCTCGACGGACGGGAGCCGGTCGATGCGCGCGGCCAGCAAGCCGGCCACCGTTGCCGGCAGCGACACCTGGTGCGCGTCCTCGGCGACGCTCCATCCATCCTCGGCCTCGACGAGCGTGCCGTCGTCGATCAACTCGGCCACGAGCTCCTCCGCGAACAACGGGTGCCCGCCGGCGAGCTCGACGATCCGCCCACGGAGTGCGGTGGGGATCGGCGCATCGCCGAGGAGGTTGTCGAGCAGTCGCTCCGTGTCCTCGGGGCCGAGCGGATCCAGCAACACCGTCGTCGCGTTCAACATGCCGCCGCCCCAGCTGGGGCGGAGCTCGAGGAGGTCGGGCCTCGCCAGGCACACGAGCGCGAGCGGAGCGTCGCGCGAGCGGTCGGCGAGGTGTTCGATCAGATCGAGGAACAGCGGCTGGGCCCAATGGATGTCGTCGAGCACGAGCACCACCGGCCGCTCGCGGGCCAGCTCCTCGAGCAGGCGCCGCGTCGCCCAGAACACGTCGTCGGGCGCTGGATCGCCGGGCGCGATCCCGAGCACCTGTGCGAGCCGATCGGCCGCCACGTCGCGCGCGCTGCACGCCGACGGAGAAGGGTCTCGATATCCTCCTGTCGACCCGGGTCGCCGCCGTGGGACCGCACGGCTTGCTCCACGAACTCCGCCACCGGGCGGAAGGTCGATCTGCTCACCGTAGGGAAGGCAACGCGCACGGAGCACCTGCATGTCGTCCACCTCGGTCGATGCGACCTCCTCGACGAGGCGGGACTTCCCGATGCCCGGAGGCCCGAGCAGCGTGAACAGCTGGCAACGATGACCGGTGGTGACACGCTCGAACGTCCGCCGCAGCAAGGCACGCTCGGCTTCGCGGTCGACCATCGGCGCGTCGAAACGTCGCGCCCGACCCACGAGCGCATCGACATCCTCGAGCCGATACACGACCAAGGGTCGGTCGAACCCCTTCGCGTCGATCGGCGGTGCGGGTTCCGCGACCACCGATCCGCGAACGAATCGGTACGTGGCCTCCCCAAGCAGGATCGTTCCCGGCGCCGCGTTCTGCTCCAGTCGGGCCGCGAGGTTCACCGCATCGCCCGTGACGAGGGACCGCTCGCCGGTCAGATCGCCCGCAACGACCTCTCCGGTGTTGACCCCGATCCGCGATTCGAGCGTGACACCGAACTCGGGCTGGAGTTCCTCGTTCAGGTCAGCGAGCTCGGCCTGCATGTCCACCGCCGCTCGACAGGCACGCATGGCGTCGTCCTCGTGCGTGGCCGGGATGCCGAAGACCGCGAGCACGGCGTCGCCGATGAACTTCTCCACACGACCGCCGTGACGATCGACCGCGGTGGCCATCCGTTCGAAGTAGCGCGCGAGGACGGCCCGCAACCTCTCGGCGTCGATCCCGTGCGCGAGCTCGGTGGACCCCACCAGGTCGCAGAACAGCACGGTGACGACGCGACGGACCTCGGTGGGCGCCGCCGCCGTCAGCTCGCGCCCGCACGCGAGGCAGAAGCGCGCGCGCTCGGGGTTCTGCTCCTGACAGCGCGGACACGTGATCATGCGGGCAGGGTATGCCACGAGCCTCGCGCCACGCACCGACGCGTCGGCGGGTGGCATGATGGGCGTCGTGGGGGGAGGCTTCCATCTCGGCACGTCGGGGTTCGCCTACGACGGCTGGCGCCATGGGGTCTTCTATCCGGAGGGGCTGAAGAAGGACGACCAGCTCGCGTACTACGCCTCGCAGCTGAGCTCCGTCGAGATCAACTACACGTTCCGGCGCTTCCCGAACGTCTCGACGCTGGAGAAGTGGCGCGATGCCGTCCCCGAGGGGTTCGCGTTCACCCTGAAGGCGAACCAGCGGATCACCCACTTCAAGAAGCTCGCCGACACCGACGAGGACGTCCGCGACTTCCTGCGGATCGGCTCCACGCTCGGCGACCGGTTCGGGTGCGTGCTGTTCCAGTGCCCGCCGTCGCTGAAGTACGACCGCTCGTTGATCGAGTCGTTCGTCGGCTACCTGCCGCCGCCCGGCCCCGGGGTGCCCCGGTTCGCGATGGAGTTCCGCGACGACTCGTGGCGCGAGGCACGCGACCTGCTCCTGTCGCAGGGCGTGGCCTGGTGCGTCGCGGAGACCGACGAGAAGGACCCCTCCCCGGACGACCTGTCATGGGAGCCGGCCGGCTACCTACGACTGCGGAAGACCGAGTACGACGACGCCGAGCTCGCCGCGTGGGCTGCCAGGATCGGCCCGGCGCTCGATGCCGGGGCGACGGTCTTCTGCTACTTCAAGCATGAAGATCTCGGGGCCTCACCGCAGATGGCCAAACGCCTCGAGGAGATGCTGGACCGCACGGCGTAGCGAACCGACGCCAACGGCATCCAGGGCCGGCGACACCACGTGTATAGTCACGCGACCACCGCTCCGGAGCTGCCGACCGATGGAAGCCATCGATGTGACGACCATCCCTCCAGGCGTCGATGCCGGGGCGTTCTTCGAGGTGCAGCGGGCTGCCGGCGCACGCTTCTACGAGTCGTCGTCGGGCGCCCTGTGGACACAGGGGTTCGGGGACCCCGAGGCCGAGTACCGGGCCGTGCGACACGGGACGGGGTTGTGGGATGTCTCGTCCCTGGCCAAGTACCGACTCGTCGGTCGTGACGTCCTGCCGGCCCTCGACCGGCTCACGACCCGCGCCATGCTCGGCGTCGAGCCCGGCACGGTGCGCTACGGGATGATCCTGAACGACGACGGGCTCATGCTCGACGAGGGGACCGCCCTCGTCCTGTCGGCGCACGAGGCGTTCCTCCTCGGCAACGACGCCGGCGACCGGTTCCTCGCGCACCTCGTACAGCACACGACCGACCTCGACATCCAGATCGAGAACGTGACGGCGTCGATCAGCAACATCTCGGTCCAGGGCCCAGGGTCGCTGGAGATCCTCTCCGGCCTGACGGACACCGACCTGGGGGCGCTGCGCTGGTTCAGGCTCGTCTCCGAGCCGGTACGGATCGCCGGCGTCCGGGGCATCCTCGTCCGCGCCGGGTTCACGGGCGAGCGTGGGTACGAGTTCTATCTCCTCGACGGTCGCACCGGAGCCGACCGGCTCTGGGACCGCATCGTCGAGGCGGGCGCCACGCCGATCGGCTTCGACGCGATCGACATGCTTCGTGTCGAGGCGGGGCTCGTGATGGCGCGCAGGGAGTACTTCGCGGGCGTGACGAGCCCCTACGACCTGTCGTTCGACCGGTTCATCGATCTCGATCATGCGTTCATCGGCCGAGACGGATGCCTCGCGACGGCCCCGGCGCCGCCACGACGGCTCGTGACCCTCACGTTCGAGGGCGCGCACGTGCCCGATCGCGGCAGCGAGGTCCGCGCTCCGGACGGGCCGGTCGGGACGGTGACGAGCGCGGTCGTCACGCCTGGGTACGGGCCGCTGGCGCTGGCGGTCGTCGCCACCGAGTCCTCGGCTGACGGGACGCAGGTCTCGGCCGGCGGACTGCCGGCGACCGTACGATCGGTCCCGATCTACGACCCGGACAAGCGACGCCCCCGACGCTGAGGAGGACCCATGATGGACCGACCGCTGACGATCGTGTTCATGCCCGAGAGCGCCTACGGGCCGACGAACAACTGCATCGGCATCGGCAAGATCCTCGAGCAGCGGGGGCACCGGATCGTGTTCACGTCGGAGTCCTCGTGGAAGGGCAAGCTCGAGCCGTTCGGCTTCGAGGAGCACCTGGTGAGCCAGGCCCCCCCGCCTCCGGACGACGCGCCGCAGAGCGCCGGTCAGTACTGGGCCGACTTCATGGCCGCCCTGGCCGAGGCGCTGCGCACGCCGACGATCGACCAGCTCTCGACGGTGGTCGAGCCTATCTTCGCGTCGATGCTCGACGGGGCGACCTACTGCGAGCCGCAGCTCCGGGAGATCACTGGGCAGCGTGGAACCCGATGTCATCGTCCAGGACAACGTCGCCGCCTTCCCGGCCCTGCTCACCCACGGGGCGCCGTGGGTGAAGATCGTGAGCTGCAACCCCCTGGAGGTGAAGGACCCGGGGATCGCGCCCGTGTTCAGCGGCTACCCGGACGCCGACCGCTCGGGGTGGGACGAGTTCCGCGCCGCGTACGCGCGGACCCACCGCGACACCTGGGAGCGGTTCAACGCCTTCGTGGTCGACTCGGGGGCACCCCCGCTCCCCGACCTCGAGTTCGTGCACGAGTCCGACCACCTGAACATGTACGTGTTCCCCGAGGCGCTCGACTACCGGCGCGAACGCCCGCTCGCGCCCACCTGGCACCGGCTCGAGTCGAGCGTGCGCGAGACCGACGAGCCCTTCGAGGTGCCGGACGAGCTTCGCGAAGGGCCCGGGGCGCTCGTCTACCTGTCGCTCGGGACGCTGGGGTCGGCCGACGTCGAGCTGATGCGCCGGCTGGTGTCGGCGTTCGCCGGGTCGCCGCACCGGTTCATCGTCTCGAAGGGCCCTCGGGCCGATGAGTTCGACCTGGCCGACAACATGTGGGGTGCGGCCAACCTCCCGCAGACGTCGATCCTCCCGCTGTGCGATGTCGTGATCACCCACGGTGGGAACAACACGACCACCGAGTCGATGCACTTCGGCAAGCCGATGATCGTGCTCCCCGTGTTCTGGGATCAGCACGACAACGCGCAGCGCGTGCATGAGCTCGGTTTCGGCGTCCGCCTCGACACGTACGCGTCAGGGGACACGGAGCTCCGCGACGCAGTGGACCGCCTCGCGACCGATGAGGCGCTCCACGAACGGGCGGCGTCGGCAGGGACCACGATCCGGGCCGCCGACGGCAAACGCCGCGCAGCCGACCTGATCGAGCACGTCGGGCGCTCGGCGAGCGCCGGCTGAGACTCCGGCGCTCGTCGAACCAACGGGCGAAGGCGCTCGCGCTTACCTCGTCGTCGTTCACTCGACGTCCCTTCCGCTCGCGTCGGCGCGGCCTCGTCCGAAGCCTGTCACGACCGGTCGTTGCTTCCCGCAGCCCCCCGTGCCAGGGTTCCTCGTCGGTTCCACAGGAAGGAGCATCGCGTGTTGGCTCAATCGAACGACATGGGTGGCATCTGGGGTGGCATCTCGTTCATCTGGTTCGTGATCCTGTACGTGGTCTTCGCCCTGCCCCTGTGGGCGGTGTTCAAGAAGGCCGGATCGGACATGGCGTGGGCCGCCTTCGTCCCGATCGTGAACGTGTACGAGACGCTCAAGGTCGTGGGACGCCCCGGGTGGTGGCTGATCGTCTACTTCATCCCGATCGTTCAACCTCGTCGTCGCGATCATCGTGTGGAACGACCTGTCGAAGAGCTTCGGCAAGGGCGTCGGGTTCACGATCGGTCTGATCTTCCTGCCGTGGGTCTTCCTCGCGATCCTGGGATGGGGCAGCGCCTGGTACCAGGGCCCCGCGGCCGCGTCCGACGGCTCGGGCATGGCGCCCCCTCCGCCGCCGCCCGCACCCGCCTCCTAGGCGCTCACCCGGGACCCACCCCGCAGCCACCTGGCCGGGGTGGGTCCCTGGAGTCAGCATCGACCCCCGGGCGCATCCTGAGACCGAAGCGATCCGCGAGCGCGTCGAACCGCGAGAACAACCGGTCGAGCGCAGGCGTAGGGGCAACCGCCGCGGCCGGGGCGTCACGCCCGCAACACCTCCCAGGTGGCGCGGGCCGACGCGGGAAGGAAGTCCGAACCCCGCTCCATCGCCGCGCGGCAGCCTACCCAGACGGGGTCAGTCGCTCGCGCAAGGCCCGCTCCACCTCCGCGAGCTGATCACCGTCGACGATCTTGCGCCCCAGCCCGTCACGCACGTAGAACGCGTCCACCACCCGTCCGTCGAACGTGGCCACCTTCGCCACGTGCACGTCGAGCTGGAGGTCGGCGAACGTCCTCGTGATGTCGTGGAGGAGGCCGATCCGATCCGGCGCCCCGACCTCGATCACCGTCGAGAAGTCCGATGCGTCGTTGTCGGCGTGCACCGTGATCGGGGTGCGCACCTTCGGTTCCGGGTAGTGACGGCGCTTGTCCTCGACCTTCCGCTCGAGCGAGATCGCCCCCTCGATCGTCCGGCGGAGCGTCGAGCGGAACTCGCGCCACCTGGCCTCGGTGATGTCGGGATCGAACGCACCTTCGACCTCGAACAGGTCGATGGCAGCATGATCCTCGGTCGTGAAGACCTGTGCGGTGAGGATCGATATCCCACCCACGGCGAGGGCTCCCGCGATCCACGAGAGCAGGCCCGGGCGATCGGTGGTGACCACGAGGACCTCGAAGGTCCCGGGGCGGGACCCCGGAGCCGAGGCCGTACGAACCTCGAGCGCGCCGAGCGGCGGGGCGATCGTTCGGTAGTGGCGAGCCACCTGGGCGGGCTCGACCGCGAGGAAGTACCCGCGCGGCATCCCGAGCACGAATCGGTCCACCTCGGCCTCGGGCTCGGCTGCGAGCAGGTCTCGGATCCGATCGACCCGGTCGGCCAGGTGGACGGCCAGCTCGCTTCCCATCTCCCCGCGCTCGAAGACGTGGCGCACCTTCGAGACCAGCTCGCGGATCAGGGCTTGACGCCACGGGGTCCACGCGGCCGGTCCTGTCGCCTCGGCGTCGGCGCGCGCGAGGAGGCTGAGCGCCGCGAGCCGCTCCGGGGTCCCGATCGTCGCGGCCACGTCCATGATCAGGTTCTCGTCGGTCAGGTCGCGGCGGGTCGCGGTGTCGGGCAGGAGCAGATGGTTCGCCACCATGAACACCGCAAGGTCCGTGGTGGCGTCGTCGAGGCCGATCGCCGAGAGCTGCTCGTGGGCGATCGACGCGCCGATCGGCACGTGGTTCCCCTCCCCCACCTTGCCGACATCGTGGAAGAGCGCGCCGAGAAGGAGCCCGTCCGGGCTCGCCACGGCAGCCACGGCCTCGCCCAGGAGCGGATCCGTGGGATCCACGCCCCCGTCGAGCAGCCGCGCCATCGCCTCCCACGCCGCCGTGAGGTGCGCGTCCACCGTGAACCGGTGGTAGGGATCACGCTGCGGCCGGCATCGGATCTCCCCCCACGCCGGCAGGTATCGGGCGAGGAGCCCCGTACGGTCGAGGAGATCGATCGCGGGGGCGCCAGCCGGCCCCGCGCGGAGGATCCGCATGAACGGATCGCGGATCTCGGCGGTCCACGACACCTCCTCGGGCACGTCCGCCCGGGCGAGGGCATCTCGGAGCGCCGCCGTCACGACCCCGCCGGACGCCACGACGTCGGCGAGCGCGGCCATGACCCCGGCCGCATCCGCGGGTGCCGTCGAGTGGTCCACGCTGGGACCTGCTTCCAGCCGCTGGGCTGCGCCCTGCAGCGCGTGCTCCACGTTGCGGGCGTGCTCGAACAGGCTGCGCATCAGCCCGTCGGTCGCGACCAGTCGTGGACGATCGGTGAAGCCCATCCCGGCTGCCACCTCCGGCTGGAGATCCACGAGCAGCCTGTCCGTCCGCTTCCCTGTCGCCAGGTGCACGGCGCTTCGGGCTCGGACCAAGAACTCCTCCGCGGCATCGACGGCCTCGGCCTCGGTGGACGCAAGCACCCCGGCGGCCTCGAGCGATCGCCCCACGGCAGCCCGGAGCCACGCGAGAGCGGCGACGTCGCGAAGACCGCCGGCGCCCTCCTTCAGGTCCGGCTCGAGGAGATGTGCGCACGAGCCGAACCGATCGCGACGTCTCGACGACTCGTCCACGAGCCGCGCACCGAGGGCAGCAGGTTCGGCCTGGAGCTCCTCCAGGACCGGCGTGAGCGCGCGGATCAGCAGGAACGGGTCGCCCGCGACCGGTCGGGCGTCGAGCATCGCGGTGAGCGAATCGAGCCGCTCGCGGGACGCTTCGAGGCATCCCTCGGGCGTCCGCACCACCTGCCCCAGGGTGAACCCGGCATCCCACAGCGGGTAGAAGATCGCGTGCGAGAGGCGCTCGAGGTCCTCGGGCGCGAGCCCGTCGTGCAGGAGCAGCAGGTCGATGTCGGATGCCGGCAGCTGCAGCCGCCGCCCGTACCCCCCAAGCGCGGCCAGCGTGACCTCGGCCGGCGGGTCGGCCGCCACCAGAGCTGCTGGAGACACGCGTCGAGGAGGTCGGCACGGCGGTGCGCCGTCCAACGGCCGTGGTGTCCGAGCGTGTACGCGCGATCGAGGGCATCCAGCTCCACCCGCAGGGTCGCGACCGGGTCAGGCGAGGGCATCGTCATCGGCGCGCCCCTACAGCGCGTCTGGACCGCTCTCGCCGGTTCGGATGCGCATCACGCGCTCCACCTCGGTGACCCAGATCTTGCCGTCACCGATCTTGCCGGTCCGCGCGGCCTTCACGATCGCCTCGACCACCTCGTCCTCAGCGTCGTCGGCCACGACCACCTCGACCTTCACCTTCGGTACGAAGTCGACCTGGTACTCGGCGCCCCGGTACACCTCGGTGTGCCCGCGCTGACGTCCGAAACCCTCGACGTCGGTGGTGGTGAGCCCGCTCACGCCGAGCTCGCGGAGGGTCTCCTTGACCTCCTCGATCCGGTGCGGCTTCACGATCGCGGTGACGAGCTTCATGGGACGGGCAGCTTACCCGCCCGCCAGCCGGGTCTCGTAGACGTCGAACGAACGGCGGACGGTCATCCCGACCGCTCCGTAGAGCCTCACGGCGCCGGTCGCGTTGTCCGCGTCGACGTTCAGGCGGACCACGCTGACACCGCGCGCGGCGAGCGCCGCGAACGAGGCCCGCAGCAGGGCGGCGCCGATCCCCCGACCCCGGTGGCCGGCGAGGACGCCGAGCTCCCCGACCCAGCCGAGGCCTTCGGGCATCCAGCTCGTGGCGACGCCGACCGGCCGGCCGTCGAGCTCCGCGAGCAGCACGAGCGAAGGGTCGTACAGCTCGCTCTTGAACTCGCGCCGCCATGCGTCGAACGGCATCGGTTCGATCCCGAAGTGCCCGGCGAACGTGTCCTCCAGCAGCCGGTGGACGACCCGGTCGTCGTGCGGATCGATCGAGGACCGGACCGTGACACCCGGCGGCGGATCGCCCGGTTCGTACGAGGGATCGATCGGTCGCTCCATGTGCACGAAGACGCGAACCTTCCTGAAGCCCGCCCGAACGGCGTCGCGGGCGAACGCGTCGTCCGTGGACGGCGCCGAGACCCACAGCGCGACGTCGGCGCCCGTCGCGACGCCCTGCGCCCGCTCCCGGACGAACCCGAGCAGCGCGGGTCGCAGAGGACCCTCGCGGTGCCGCGGATGGGTCGGGAGGAAGCCATCGATCGACGACGAGGGGTCTACCGACTCGAGCTCGGCGTACGCGGCCACCTCGCCGCGCGCGTCGTGGACCAGCCACGCCCCACGCAGCAGCTCGCCGGCCCACGTCGCCCCGATCCACGCCTGCACGTCGGGCTCCCCGACGTCCTCGACGTCGCACGCCGTCACCAGGTCGGTGACAGCAGGCAGGTCGGTGGCCGTGTCGACGTCACGGACCGTGAAGCCGTCCGGCAGGCTCACGCGACGCCTCGCTCGTAGATCGCCGTCGTCCGGTGAACGCTCATCCCCACCTTGTCGTACACGCGGACTGCGCCCGTCGGGCTCTCGGCGTCGACCGACAAGGTGATCTCGGGATGGCCCTCGGCCGCGGCTGCGGCCATCGCGTGGCGCAGGAGCGCGGTCGCGATCCCCCGGCGCCGCGCCTCGCGCAGGACGGCCACCGAGAACACGTAGGGCACCCCGTTGCTCGCGATCCACGCGACCTCGCCGACCGGACGACCGTCGAGCTCGGCGATCCAGATCACGGGCGGACCGGCCGGGTCGCCGAACCAATCCCCGTGGAAGGCTTCGTACGGAGGGTCGTCCTCGTGATCCCAGTGGTCGCGGAACGCCTCGACCTCGAGCCGCCACACGAGGCGCTCCTCCCCGGCGACGAAGGGGCGGATCGTCACGCCCCCTGGCGGGATGCCCGCGGCGAGCCCCACCTCGAGCGGCGCGCCCATGTCGAACGAGGACCGCACACGCCGGTATCCCGCGGCTCGGACGAGCGCGTGACCCGCCGCATCCTGCTCCGTGATCCCCAGGCGCGTGGTGACGACGCCGGGGATCGACCGCGCATGGCGCTCGAAGAAGCCGACGAGCCAGCTGCCCAGTCCTCGGCCCACGTGCTCGGGGTGGACCCCGCCCATGCACCTCGTCACCGACGGCGCGCCAGGCTCGACGAAGCCCATCGCGAAACCGACGACGCGGCCTTGCGTCGTCAAGACCCGCGTGTCCCGCTCGACATCGACGTAAGGCTGGGACCAGCGCCACCCCAGGGAAGCGGACGGCGGCTCCGGGCGGACACCCAGGACCACGTCGGACGCGACGAACAGCTCGTCGGTCGCCGGGAGGTCGTCGAGGGTCGCGGGCCGGGCCTCGTAGCCGGCCGGCACCGCCGGCGCGCTACTCGCCAACGGCCTTCTTGCGCGTGGCAGGCTTCCTCGCGGCAGGCTTCTTGGCCGTGGTCTTCTTGGTGGCCGTCTTCTTCGCGGCAGGCTTCTTCTCGGCGGGTGTGGGCTCGGGCTCCTCGTCGGCCTGCTTCTTCGCTGCGGCCACGCTCGCCTTCAGCGCCTCCATCAGGTCGACGACCTTCGCGGTCGGCTCGGCCTCGACGACCTCGATCTCCTGGCCGCTCAGCTTCGCCTCGACGATCCGCATCAGGGCCTCGCGGTACTCATCGGCGAACCCTTCGGGGCTCCACTCCGAGGCGAGCGAGTCGATCAGCTGGCGAGCCATCGCGAGCTCCTGGTCCCGCACGTCGATGTGCACGTCGACGCCGCCGAAGTCGGCCTCGCGGACCTCGTCGGGCCAGTACATCGTCTCCAGGACGAACGCATCGTCCTTGAATCGGAGCGCCGCCAGGTGCTCCCTGTCGCGGAAGCTGACCTTCGCGATCCCGACGCGACCGTCCTGGGTCATCGCCTCCCGGAGCAGCGCGTACGCCTTGGCACCGGTCTCGTCGGGGACGAGGTAGTAGCTCTTCTTGAACAGCACGGGGTCGATCTCGTCGAGATCGACGAACTGGACGATGTCGATCGCGCGACTCGAGGTGACGGGAACCTGGTCGAAGTCCTCGTCGGTCAAGATCACGTAGCGATCCTTGTCGACCTCGTAGCCCTTCACGATGTGCTCGAAGGTGACCTCCTCGCCATCCTTCTCGCACACGCGCTTGTAGCGGATCCGCCCGCCGTCCTCGTCGTGGAGCTGGTTGAAGCGCAGCGTCTTCTCCTCGGTGGCCGGATAGACGGCGACCGGGATCGTGACGAGGCCGAACGAGATGGCCCCCTTCCACATGGCTCGCGGCATGAGATACCCCCCGGGGAAGCGTGGCCCCGCCGGGCGCGGCGGGAGCCCGTGATTCTATCCCGCGGCGCCGACGCGAGACCCTCAGATCTCGAGGACGTCCTCGGACGGCGCCGGCGTGTCGCCGTCGAACGCCACGTGGGGTCGGACCGACCGGTCGACCCGGAGCGAGAAGACGTCCGGTCTCCCGTAGTGCCCTGCCACGTCCATCGTGTAGTGCTGCGCGCGGGCCGTGGAGGCCTCGAGGTCGGCCACGAGCACCCCGTGCTCTCCCCGCAGCGGGCCCGTCACGATCTCGCCGTCGGGCGCCACGATCACCGAGTCTCCGTGGTTCAGCCATTCGTCGGGGTCCGGATAGAGCTGCGAGCGGCCGGGGAACCCCTCCGGGACGTCACGCGCCTGGATCGAGCAGCCCGAGCCCAGGACCCAGCACCGCCCTTCGCGGGCGATGTGCCGCATCGAGGCGACCCAGGCGTCGCCCTCGTCCCACGTCGAGGCGACGTAGATCTCGACCCCTTGCGCGTAGAGGGAGAACCGCGCGAGCGGCATGTAGTTCTCCCAGCAGATCAGCCCCCCGAGCCGCCCGAACGGCGTGTCGAGCACACGGAGCCCCGCCCCGTCGCCCGGCGACCAGATCATCCGCTCGGCGTTCGTCGGGACGAGCTTGCGGTGCCGGTTCAGGAGCGTGCCATCCGCCCCGATCGTCACGAGCGTGTTGTAGAGCGTGGCGCGGCTGAAGGCTCCGTCGCGCTCGTGCACGCCGAGCACGACCGTGGTCCCGAGCCGGGCCGCGGCGTCGCGCACCGGCCGTAGATCGTCGGCCTCCAGGTCGATCGCGGCCTCGACGAGCCGCCCGTGCAGCTCGGTCGCGAGCGCCTCGTCCTGGAGCGGGCGGAGCCGCCAGATGTACTCGGGATACCCGGGGAGGTACGTCTCTGGGAACACGATCAACCGCGCGCCGAGCGCAGCCGCCTCCTCGAGCCCGTCGAGGACGCGCCCCATGCACGCCTCGCGGTCCAGCAGGACCGGCGGGCGCTGAACGATCGCGGCGCGCATCGCTCAGCCGGAGGTCGGGATATGGGCGCGCAGGTCAGCCACGGACGCGGTCAGCGCGTCGGCGCGCGAGGTGCCCTCGGCGATCCGACGCTGCATGCCGGCGCCGAGCAGGAACGCGGCGAGCGGCGTCACCTTGCGCTCGACCCCGTGCGCGACGTCACGCGCGAGGTCCAACAGCTCCTCGGTATCCGCGGGCGCGAGCGGGTCCACCCCGAGCGCCTCCGCGATCTCGTTCAGCCAGGCATCCACGTCGAGCACCTCCTCAGGTCGGTCGAGGCCCGCCAGCATGGCAGGCCTTGACCCCGTGGTCAGCCCCTAGCGCCGCCGGCCCCACTACCATCGCCCGCATGCCCACGAAGAGGCGGCGCGGGGGACCGGTGTTCACCGTGGAGATGCCGCGCGCGCTCGAGGCCCGCAAGGAGGGCGACGTCTGGTGGCTCGAGGTGGGCGGGCACGAGCTGCGCCTGTCGAACCTCGACAAGGTCTTCTGGCCCGACGACGGGTTCACCAAGGGCGACCTGCTCGCCTACTACCTCAACGTCGCCGACCTGCTGCTTCCTCACCTCGAGCGCCGGCCGCTCACGATGAAGCGGATGCCCGACGGGATCGACGGTCCGTCCTTCTACGAGAAGACCGCGCCGTCGCACACGCCTGCGTGGGTCCACCGGTGCACGGTCCTGTCCGACGACGCGAAGGACGGTCGGATCGACTACCTCACCGTCGACGACCTCGACACGTTGCTGTTCGTCGCGAACCTCGGGGCGATCGAGATGCACCCGCTGCACTCGCGGTGCCACGACGTGGGGCACCCCGACTACCTGTTCTTCGACCTCGACCCGTTCCCGCCCTACACGTACGAGGACGTGCTCGCGGTCGCACGCCACGTGCGGGTGGTGCTGGAGCAGCTCGGCGTGACCGGGCACCCGAAGACCTCCGGCGCGACCGGGATGCAGATCTTCGTCCCGCTCGAGGGGGGAGCCCGCACCTACGAGGAGGTCCGGGCGTTCGTCGGCGCCTGCGGACGCTTGATCCAGCGCGCCGACCCCGACCGCGTCACGATGGCCTGGCGGATCGCCGAGCGGGCCGGCAAGGTCTTCATCGATCACAACATGAACCGCTCCGGCGCGAACATCGCCGCGGCGTACTCGCTTCGCCCCGAGCCGCGCGCGCCCGTGTCGACCCCGCTCACCTGGGACGAGGTCGAGGCCGGCGGGTTCGAGCCCCAGGACTTCCGGATCGACAACGTGTGGTCGCGCTTCGCCGAGGTCGGCGATCTGTGGGGGGACGTGCGGACCCGCGGCCAGGACATCGGTCCGGCGATGGAGGCGCTCGGGGTCGAGCCGGAAGCACCCTCGGGTCCGCTCCCCGCACCGCCTCGCCCGGCGTCGCCGGCAAGACCCCCGACGAGATCGCCGCCGCATCGAAGGACCCCGCGCTGTTCGAGTACGTCCGCCGGCGCGAGTTCGGTCCCGAGGGCACGACCGAGCCGGCACCCGGCGAAGAGGTCGGCACCGGGAACTCGTTCGTGATCCACAAGCACCGGGCCACGCGTCTGCACTACGACGTGCGGCTCGAGCGCGACGGCGGGCTCCCGTCCTGGGCGGTCCCGAAAGGCCTGCCGATCGCCAAGGGCGACAAGCGCCTGGCCGTGCAGACCGAGGTCCACCCGCTCGAGTACGGGAAGTTCGAAGGCTCGATCCCCGAGGGCCACTACGGAGCCGGCGAGGTCCGGATCTTCGACGACGGCTGGTACGAGCCCGTCGAGTGGACCGACACGAAGATCTCGTTCCGTCTGCACGGACGGCGCTACCCGGGGCTCGAGTTCCACTTCGTGAAGACCCGGACCGACTGGCTCGCGTTCCTCGCGAGCGCCCAGACCGCGCCGCTGGTCGCCTCGCCGCCGCGGATGCAGCCGATGCTCGCCGAGGGCGGCGGGACGCCCTTCGACGACCCGCGGTACTGGTTCGAGCCGAAGATGGACGGGATCCGGTGCCTCGCCGAGCTCTCGACCGGGCAGACCGTCCTTCGGACGCGGACCGGTCGCGACGTCACCGCCCAGTACCCCGAGATCCGCACGATCCACGAGCTCGTGAACCAGGTGAACGCGGTGATCGACGGCGAGATCGTGGCCTTCGACGAGGACGGGCGGAACTCGTTCGGCGTGCTGCAGCAGCGGATGAACCTGTCGAACCCGCGCGAGATCGACCGGATCCGCGCGCGGATCCCGGTCGCGCTGGTCGTGTTCGACCTGCTCTGGCTCGACGGCCACGACGTCACCGGGCTCGCGCTCGAGCAGCGTCGCGAGCTGCTGGCGGCGGTGGTCGAGGAAGATGACCGCCTCCACGTGATCGCCCACGTCGAGGGCGCGGGTCTCGCGTTGGTCGAGGCCGCGAAAGCCCAGGGCCTCGAGGGCGTGATGGCGAAGCGCCTCGGCTCCCCCTACCTGCCCGGGCGCCGCACGGACGCCTGGCGCAAGATCAAGCTCCGCAACACCCAGGACTGCGTGATCCTCGGGTTCACCCCCGGCAAGGGTGGACGGGGCGCGACGTTCGGCGCGCTCCTCGTCGGCGCCTGGGACGGCGGTGAGCTGCGATGGGTGGGGCAGGTCGGCAGCGGCTTCACCGAGAAGACCCTCGAGCGACTGCTGCAGGACCTCCAGCCCCTCGTGCGGACCGACCCCGCCGTAGAGGAGCTCCGGGAGGTCAAGGGCGCCGTGTTCGTCGAGCCGACGCTCGTGTGCGAGGTCGAGTACCTCGAGGTCACGAAGAGCGAGCACAAGATGCGCGCCCCGAGCTTCAAAGGCATCCGGCCGGACACGATGCCCGACGAGTGCGTGCTGGAGGTCCCGGCGCGATGACCAGGGAAGATCCGCTGGCGGGTGGCCGCGAGCACCCGGGCGACGTCGTGCGGATCGGCGACACGGTCCGGCGGCCGACCGGCCCGTGGACCCCGACCGTCCATGCCTTCTTGCGTCACCTCCGTGGGAACGGGTTCACCGCCTGCCCCGAACCTCTCGGCATCGACGAACAGGGCCGCGAGATCCTCACCTACCTGCCGGGCACGGTGCTTGCCGACCCCGACTGGGACGGAGGTCCCACGCCGTGGCCGGATGACGTCCGCTCAGACGACATGCTCGTGCGCCTCGGCACCACGATCCGCCAGCTCCATGACGCGTCGCGAGGCTTCGTCCCACCGGAGGAGCGGCCGTGGCGCCAGTGGACCCATCCGCTCGGCCCTGGCCAGATCGTCTGCCATTCCGACCTCGGGCACTGGAACACGGTCCACGGACCCGACGGCTCCGTCGCCTTCATCGACTGGGACTCGATCCGCCCCGACGACCCTGGGCTCGACTGGGCGACGGTCGCCTGGAACGTGGTGCCTCTCGCGGACGACGACTTCCTCCGCGGAACCGGCTGGGAGGAGCCGCCCGATATCGCCGCCCGCCTGCGCCTGTTCGCGGATGCCTCGAGCGTGAGGGGTCCCGACGAGATCCTCACGCTGCTGCACCGTGCCAAGGAGCGTCACCCGGAGCGGTTCCGCTGGTGGCCGATCTCGCCTGCCGACTCGGCCTCCCTGCTCCGGGGGACCGCCGATGAGCTCGACTGGCTGTCTGCGAACGAAGCGCGGTTCCGGGCCGCCCTGCGCTGAGGCTTGGTAGCGTCGCTCCGCCAGCGTTCTCCGGGGGGTCAGTCAGCCATGTACGGGAAGATCGTGTTCGGGACGGACGGGAGCCCTTCTGCAGCTCGAGCCGGGGAGGTGGCGGCCACGATCGGCCGTGCGACCTCTTCGCGCTTCCTCGCCGTGACCGGCTACGCGTCGGCGGTCGGCGCCGAGGAGCGCGTGGCCGCGGCGCTCGACGCGGCCGAGGCCGCGGGGATGCGCCGCCCTCGGATGGCGGCGATCGCGCGCCCCGGTCGGCCCGGCGACGTCCTGGTGGAGGTCGCCGAGGAAGAGGATGCGGGGCTGATCGTCGTGGCCCGAGGCGAGGGCGAGGCCCCGCTGTCGGACCTGGGGCGCTGGCTGCTCAAGAACACCCCCTGCGACCTGCTGCTCGCCACGGACCGGCGCCGCGACCCGCACGCGCCCTACGGGAGGATCCTGATCGCGAGCGACGGCTCCGCCACGGCAGACCGCGCCGCCCGCAAGGGGTTCGACCTGGCCCGCGCCCTCGTCGCGGAGGTCACGCTCGTGTTCGTGGGACACCCCGCCACGGGCGAGCTCGTGATGCAGGACTCGATCCAGGTCTACGGGATGGGGATCGAGACCCAGGTGCTGCTGCGCCAGGGCGACCCGGCGACCGAGATCCTCGCGGCGGCCCGCGAGGTCGACGCCGACCTCGTGGTCGTCGGCAACAGGGGCCTCGCCGGGGCGCGAGGGGTCCTGCTCGGCTCCGTGCCCGAGAAGGTGATCGTCGGCGCCGACCGCGACACGATGCTCTGCCGGACCGTCACGCAACTGGTGGCCGACCTCCCGCCCGGCCAGGGCGGCGTGATCGAGCGGCGCGGTGAGAAGTTCGCGGCCTACGTCGACGAAGCCGGCACGCTGAACCTGATGTCGGCACGGTGCACGCACCTGGGCTGCACGGTCGATTGGAACCCGGGTGAGTCGACGTTCGACTGCCCGTGCCACGGGTCGCGGTTCGGACCGACGGGCGAGGTCGTGAACGGCCCGGCGCAGCGCGCGCTGCCCCCGGCCTAGACGATGCCGGGCTTGAACACCATCAGGTAGAGGATCGAGAGCAGTCCGATCGTGCCGATCGCGGTGATCACGTGCGCGGTGGGCCCGCCCAGGATCTCGCCGAGCTCCTGGTCGGAGACGCGCGGCACGCCCGAGGGCCGGACCTGGCACGCTTCCTTCACCCGACGGAAGTAGGGCTTCGCCACCGCGGTCATCAGACCGATCGTCACCACGAGGATCCCGACCGACGCCCACAGCCACCACTCGTCGAACCGCTGCCCCTCGAAGCCCGCCCACACGCCGAACACGACGATCAGGGCGATCGAGATGTACATCGGGACGACGGTCTCGCCCGACAGCGTCACGAGCGACTGGATCTTCTCGCGGTCACGCTCACCACGGATCCGGTACATGACCACCATCGAGACCCCGTGGGTCGCGAGCAGTCCCAGGACCGCAGCGATGTGCAGGAACTTCAGCCAGTTGTAGAACACGCGCCGCAGCTTACCGCCGCCTAGATGGGGTCGAAACCGGCGCGTACGAGCATCGCGCGCGCCTCGCGCTCCTCGATCCCGCGCGACAACAGGTCTGCGTACAGCCGCACGACTCCGAGCGAACGCCCGCACCGCGGGCAGAAACGGAACGCGTGGTCGAAGGGGGTCTCGCACCAGGGGCACTGCGTGACCTCGACGCGACGATCAGGCTCGAGACCCGTGTCGGAGAGCGCATCGATGTACCCCTTGCCGTAGTCCCACTGGATGTACTCGTTCTCGTCGATGTTCCAGGCGGGCTCGTGCATGCGGGGCTCACCCGTCGCGAGCATCTGCTCGAGGTTGTCCCGCAACAGCTCCCACTCGTAGAAGTGGTTCTGGCCGCAGTCCTGGCAGGCGATCACCACCCCCTTGACGCTTTGGGGGGCGAACACGACGCGCATCGCCGCAAGGTCTTCGAGGTCGGCCGCGATGTCCTCGCGCTCCTGCTCGGTGAACTCGTACGGCTCGTCGTCGGGAGTGAGATCGTCGTCTTCCATCAGCTGGTCTCCTCCTGTTCGTCGTCGACGAACCGGAAGGCCTTGAATCCTTCGGCGTACTCGTAGCCGTGGCCACTGCGCTCCGCGACCTCACGTGCGCGCTCTCGGACCCAGGGCGAGGCGGCCTCGGCGCCCTGGGAGACGTGGCACGCGAGCGCGGTGAGCTTCGTGTCCATCACCTCGGTGATGTCCACATACGTGTCGGGCTCGTTCGTCACGAGCCAGAGGTTGGGGATCTCGTAGGGTTCGATGCCCTCGTCTTCGAGCTCCCGGAACATCACGCGGGTCGGCGCATCGGGCATCACCGCGGTCAGCGCCAGCAGCCCCGCTTGCTTGTGGTCCCAATGGTTGATGTAGCCGTTGCCCGACCAGAGCCGAGCGGGGTCCGGAGCCACGAGGACCTCGGGTCGGAGACGGCGGATCTCGCGGGTCACCTTCTTGCGGGTCTCGGGCGTGACCTCGAGGAACCCGTCGAGCTCGTCCAGGAACGTCACGCTCGCGACCCCCAGGACCTCGGCGGCCGCACGTTGCTCGGCCTCGCGGATCGGGCGCATCGAGTCGCGGGTGTGGGCGGGGTCGTTCGAGCCCGCCGATCCGTCGGTGCACACGACGTAGTGGACCTCGCAGCCCTCGCGGGTCCAGGCGGCGACGGTCCCCCCGCACATGAACTCGGCGTCGTCCGGATGGGCGAACACCACGACGGCGTTGGCGAACGGGGTAGCCATGGGAGAGGAGCCTACCGTCACGCCTCACGATCCATGCGGACGAACTCCTGTTCCGCGCCGTTCTCGAACCGACGCACGTAGCGCTCGCGGCGCCGGAACCCGACGCGCTCGTACGCGCGCATCGCCCGCTCGTTCCACGGCAGGACGTCGAGCCCGAACCGCGCCGGCGACCACCGGGCCCGCGCGAAGACCATGAGCGCCTCGGTGAACGGAGCGCCGAGGCCGAGGCCCGTGGCGTCCGGGCGCATGCCGAGGCCGATCTCGACAAGGTCGCCGATCACGCGCAACTCGGCGAACCCGACCAGCTCGCCGGTCTCCGCGTCGTCCACCGCGAACCACGTCTCGCCCCATCCGGCTGGATCGAGCAGCTCGGCGAGGTCCTCGGGATCCTCGCTCCAGTCGTAGACGTCGTAGGGAGGTTCGTACCGCCACCCGGCGATCGCCCGCGCGTCCGACCCGGTCATGTCCCGCACCACGAACCGCATCGACGTCGAGCCTAGGCGAACGCATGGGACCGGGGTCCGCCACGACGCTTCCCAGCGCGTACCGTGGTTCCGTGCTGCGCAAGATCGTCGACACCGCGATGGAGATCACCGTCGTGCCCAGCTTCACCAAGCTCGGGTACGCCGCGCGACGGCGCCTGTTCGCGTGGGAAGACCTCTCGGCGGTGCACCTCGACGGGGAGGTCGTCGCGATCACCGGTGCCTCGTCCGGGCTCGGGTTCGCGACCGCCCGGCGGCTCGCAGGGATGGGCGCTCGGATCGTGCTGCTCGTCCGCGACGAGGCGAAGGGGACGGTGGCGGTCCAGGACCTGGCCGGCGACGGACATCTCGTCGTCACGTGTGACCTGGTCGATCCGGGCTCGGTGCGCGCGGCCGCCGGCGAGGTCCGTCAGGCGACGGACCGGCTCCGCGCCCTCGTCCACAACGCCGGGTTCCTGACCGCCGAGTACGGGACGACCCCCGATGGGCGGGAACGGACCTTCGCGACGATGGTGCTCGGGCCGCACCTGCTCACCCGTGAGCTGCTCCCGGTGCTGGGCGCCGGGTCGCGGGTGATCTGGGTGGCGTCCGGTGGGATGTACACGCAGAAGCTCGACGTCGACGACGTCGAGATGGGTCCCGACGACTATCGGGGCTCCGTCGCCTACGCGCGTGCGAAGCGCGCCCAGGTCGTCCTCACGAAGGAGTGGGCCGGCCGGCTGCGCGACCGTGGGATCGCCGTGCACGCGATGCATCCCGGCTGGGCCGACACACCCGGCTTGCACGAGGGCCTGCCCACGTTCACGAAGCTGATCGGCCCTCTGCTCCGAGACGTGGACGAGGGCGCTGACACGGTGGTGTGGCTGGTGGCCGCGGACGAGCCGGCACGCACGACCGGTCTGTTCTGGCACGACCGACGACCCCGAGCGACGGAGAAGATCCCGGGGACAGGGACGGACGACGCCGAACAGGGGCGCCTGTGGACGTTCGTGGAGGGCCTCACCGCCTGAGGGCCGTTCGTCCGCGTACCCGGATCTCGGCTGCGCGATGATGCCGTCGTGAGCGCGACCCTCGCGATCGCCGCCGAAGGGCTCGAGAAGCGGTTCGGACCCATCCGGGCGCTCGACGGTCTGACGCTGGCGGTCCAGACCGGCGAGATCCTCGGGCTGATCGGGCCGAACGGGGCCGGCAAGTCGACCTTCATCCGGACCGTCGCCGGGCTCGTCGCTCTCGACGGCGGGCGGGTGACGGTGCTCGGGCAGCCGCCAGGACGCCGCGTGTCGTCGCGGATCGGGTACATGACCCAGTCGGCCGCACTGTACGAGGATCTGTCGATCCGCGAGAACCTCGCGTTCTTCGGCCTCGTCTACGGGCTGAGCGCCCGGGGGGCGAAGGCTCGAGGCGAGGAACTGATGGCCCTGCTACGTCTGACCGAGAAGGTCGACCGGCCGGTCCACGAGCTCTCCGGGGGCCAGAGGCAGCTCGCGAACCTCGCGTGCGCGATGGTCCACGGACCGTCGCTCCTGCTGCTCGACGAACCGACGGTCGGGATCGACCCCGAGCTCCGGCGCAGGTTGTGGACGGAGTTCGCCGAGCTCCGCGACGCGGGCGCCACGATCCTCGTGACGACGCACGTGATGGACGAGGCCGATCGCTGCGACCGCATCGCGTTCGTCGCCGACGGCACGGTGCTCGACGTCGGTACGGCCCCCGAGCTGGTCTCCCGCAGCGGCGCGTCGTCGGTCGAAGACGCGTTCCTGCGCCTGCGGGACGGGAAGGCGCCGTGAACCCGACCCGGATCCGCGCGCTCGCCCAGCGGATCGTCCGGGCGTTCCGCCACGACCGGCGAACGCTCGGGCTCATCGTCGTCGTCCCCCTCGTCGTGATGATGCTGATCGGCTACCTGGTCGGCGACGACAAGGAGGAGCTGGAGGTCGCGCTCTTCGGTCAGGTGAGCCAGAGCCCGTTCGCCGAGGCGCTCGAGGATCAACCGGGCGTCACCGTGACCGGCTCCTATCGGGACGAGACGACCGCTCGCGCGGCGGTGCTGGACGACGAGGCGTCCGGCGCCGTCGGTGCCGTCCCCGGAGACGACACCGTGGTCGTGATCGTCCCCGGCCTCGACGTCCAGGTCGAGAGCACCATCGTCCAGGCGGCATCCCGGGCGGGCGCGATCGCGGGGGGTGCAGATCTGCCGCCCGGCGCGATCCCGGGGGTGACGGTCGAACGGGTGTCGCTCCCGACCGGCGAACGCCCTTCGACGATCTCGTTCGCGGCGCCCGCGATGATCACGGTGTTCGCGTTCCTGTTCACGTTCATGCTGACGAGCGTCGCGTTCCTGCGGGAGCGTTCCTCGGGCACGCTCGAACGGCTGCTCGCCTCTCCGATCACGAAGGGCGAGATCCTGAGCGGGTACCTGCTGGGGTTCCTGCCGTTCGCGACGATCCAAGCGACCCTCGTGCTCGGGTACGCGATCGTGATCCTCGACGCCCAGGTCACCGGCTCGCTCTGGCTCGTCGTCCTCGTGCTCTTGCTGCTCGTGATCGGCGTCGTGAACCTGGGGATCGCGCTGTCGTTCTACGCGCGCAACGAGCTGCAGGTGATCCAGTTCATCCCACTCGTGCTGCTCCCCCAGGTCTTCCTCGGCGGCCTGTTCTGGCCCGTCGCGACCCTGTGGGAGCCGCTCACGTGGGTCTCTGTGCTGTTCCCGGTGACGCATGCGGTCCACGCGCTCCGCAGGGTCATGCTCGGGGGTGCCGGGATCGACGGCATCGCGAACGACCTCTGGTCGCTGGTCGCGTTCGCGGCGGCGATGATCGGCCTCGGCGTGCTGGTCCTGCGGCGTCAGCGGGCCTGACGCCTACGGCGTGAGGAACCCGATCCGCTCCTCGTCCGCGTAGGCGAGGCTCCCGTCGGGGAGCGTGACCACGGCGATCGCACAGTCGGTGGCGGCCGGTGAGCCGTCCGGCGTCGCCACCCCGTCCGAGACCCGGTACAGCTGCAGCGTCCGGGTCACGTAGGTGCACAGCGCGAGCCGGCCGTCGGGGAGCACGGCGAGCCCGCTGGGCGCGGCGTGCGGTCCGAGGATCGCGAGGACCTGGGGCGCGCCGGCCGTCGCGATCGCGAGCCGCTCGTCGCCTTCGCCCCCAGCGTTGTCCGCCACGAACAGCGTCCCGTCCGGCGCGTAGGCGAAGGCGAAGGGGTTGTTCCAGCCACGCGACAGCACGGTTGGGATCTGGTCGGGGGGTCCGGCGGGATCGAGCGCGAGCAGCTTCCCGTTCGGGGTGTCGGGGTCGGCGGCCGCATCGGCATCGAGCAGGTCTCCGACCCCGATCACCAGCTGACCATCGGACGAGAGGGCGAGGCGTCCGCCGTTCGCGCGGTCGGCCGAGGCCGGTCCCGCCCAGAGCAGCCTGTCCTCGTCCACTCGGGTGACCTCGAGCCGCCCGTCGGGCGCCGTGTAGGCCGCGTACAGCGCGTCCCCTTCGATCGCGACACCGAGGAGACCCCGTTGCTCCCCGTCGGTGGAGACTTGGACCCTGCCGACCTCGTCGAGGGTCCCATCGGCGTCGCGGCGGACGATGCGGCCGGTCAGACGCTCGCCCCACACGAGGTCGCCGTCATCGGCCACGGCGAGCGCGGCCGGGAAGTTCGCGGGTATCCCGTCGTCGCCACGCGTCGAGGCGATCCCGGCGGCGACCGCGGCGGCGACCACCACGGCGGCAGCCACCAGCACCCGGCGGCGCCTCACCTCAGGCGTTCCGATCGCCGGCGAGACCGTCCGGGGCGGTCGAGGGGGACACGACCAGCGCGGCGAGGCCGACGCCGAGCATCAGCCAGAAGCTCGCCGTGCTCGCACGCCCACCGAACGGGTTCCAGGTCTGTCCGACCCCGACGACGGTCAGCCCCGCCATCGCGAGGAAGAGCACGCCGGCGGCCAGCACGGGGCCCTTCGAAGCCCGGCGCGCCCCCAGCCACGCGACCAGCCCCCCCACCACGGTGAGCACGCCGCCGAGGGTGTTCATCGCGTAGAGCCTCCACAGCTGTTCGCCGCGGTCGGCAGCGAACGGAGCCCCGATCGCGTTCACGGCTCCGGCGAGCCCCCCCGCGATCGCGACCACGGCGAGCACCGTCACCGCCCGTCCACGTTCCTGCCTCATGACGCCCTCCTCAGCAGCGCGGCCACGCGGCCATCGGCCTGAGCCCAGCCCGGGCGCAGGATCGCGTCGAGCCCGAACGCTCGTCCCGCCGCCGTGGCCCACAGGAGGGCATGTCCGGCGAACATCATGTAGTAGGCCCAGCTCCACTCGTGGGGCCCGTTCAGGATCGACAGCGATATCGCCACGGTCTGCGCCAGGCCGACGACCGCCCAGAACCGCGTGGCGAGCCCCAGGATCAGGAAGGCGCCCAGCGCCATCTCGGTCAGGAGGGTCACCCACCCGAAGAGCGTCATGTTGGGGATCACCACGTTCTCGACGAACCACGCGTACGGCGGGAAGACGGGGAACTCGTACGCCCACTCCGTGAAGTGACGGAGGGTCCGGAACTCGGGAGGCGTCTTCCAGGACACGGTCGTCAGCCATAGCAGGCCGAAGACGATCCGGGTCGCCGCGATCACCCCGCGGGACGCCCACGTATCGACCGGCAGCCGCCGGTCCTCGTCGATCTCTCGCACGTCGGTCCTCCTCTCCCGCCGCGCCGCGACGGTCCCTCGGCGCCCGACCGGGCGCCGATCTCACGTTCAGGTGAAGCGGTCGTCGATCGGTCCGGCGAACCCGCGACCGGCCACGAGGTCCGCGAGCGCCGTCGCGGGAACGCCCAGCGGATCGACGGCACGGGTCACGAGCAGGTCGACGTCGAGCGTGCCGCCGAGCACCGTCGGTCCGAACGGGCTCCAGAAGGCGCCGTCGGCGGTCACGGTGAGCTCGGGCGCGAGCTCGTCGGTGCCGGCCGGCGCCCCCATCCCGTTCGTCGCTGCCCGGCCCCGGCGCACGACCCCACGGACGAGGTGGTCCTCGTCGGGCACGCCGAGCGTCCGATGGAGCTCGCACAGGGCCGCCATGTCGTCCTCGTCCACGAACTCCCGGGTCGACGCGATCCGCACCCCGATCCCCATGTCGACGAGCTTCGGGATCGCCTCGACGACCTTGCGGAAGTTCGCGGGACCCCGCATGTCGTCGTTCACGACCGGGTCGGAGCTATCCAGCGAGATCTGGATGCTCAGGTCCCGGCCAGCCAGCGGACGCAGCCGCAGGAGCCGCGCGTCCGAGAACAGCGTGCCGTTCGACAGGACGATGACCGGCATGATGTCGCTCAACCGCAGGAGGAGCTCGGGCATCTCGGACACGAGGAAGGGCTCGCCGCCGGTCACCCCGAACCCACGGAACCCGAGGGCGGGCGCCTGCGCGGCGATCGCTTCGATCCGGTCGGGGGGCAGCAGTCGCGTGGCGACGTCGGGCGCCGACTCGGTCAGGCAGTACGAGCAGGCCAGGTTGCAGTGGTAGTTCGCGTAGAAGTACAGGCGGGACCCGATCCGCCCCTGTTCGATCGCCTCCGCGACCGGCCCCGACGCGAGGTGTGCCTCGCTCACGCCGAAAGCTCCGTGGGGTCGATCCCCGCCTCGGCCAGACGGGCGAGCGACGCCGCGCTCACGGGCAGCCGGAGCGCCGTGCAGTACCGGTTGAGGAAGATCGTGCACCCCACCATCGCCGCGAGCTCCACGATCACCGCATCGTCGACGTGGGCGGCCAGGGAGTCGGCGACCTCGTCGGGGACCTCGCCCTTGCCGGCGGCCACCTCGTCCACCCATCGCAGCAGCGCGATCTCGCGCCGGTCCGAGAACGATCCGAGGCCGCCCGTCGTGTCGCAGAGCTCCCGGACCTCGCCCGCGTCCACGTCGGCGTCGAGCGCGATCGCCGCGTGCGTCAAGGTGCAGTAGATGCACTCCAGCAGGGCGCTCGCACGCACGATCACCAGCTCGGCGGTGCGCCTGTCGACGAGCGAGCCCCGGAGGGCCTGCCCGATGAACGGCAGCGCGGTCTGGACGAGCTCCGGCACCTGGGCGAGCGACCGGGCGATCGGCCCCGGGTCGCCACCGGCGAACAGGGGACGGACGCTGAGCGGCGCCTGGTCCTCGGCGAGCAGGGGCACGCGGGCATCTGACTGGATCATCGGGCCTCCGTGTCGAGATCGGGACCCTCCGTTGCACGCGCCGAAGACGGCGCACGCAGGGGGTCGTGGGCGAACGCCGACATCCCGTCGGCGAACGAGGTGCGGGCGCGGAACCCGAGCACGACGGCGGCGCGCTCGGGCGAAGCGACCACGTGACGCACGTCCCCGAGCCGGTACCCGCCGACGACCTGCGGTCGAGGAGCGTCGGGACCCGCGGCGTCGGCGAGCGCCTCGGCCATCTCGCCGATCGTGTGGGGCTCGCCGCTGGCGACGTTGAACGCTCCATCGGCCTCGGCCTCGAGGGCCAGGACGTTCACGTGCGCCACGTCGGTCACGTGGACGAAGTCCCGGCGTTGCCCCCCGTCCTCGAACACGCGGGGTGCCTCCCCGGCCTCGAGGGCGCTGCGGAAGATGCTCGCCACGCCCGCGTAGGGGGTGTCGCGCGGCATCCACGGACCGTAGACGTTGTGGTACCGGAGCGCGGCGACGGGCGATCCGTGTTCGCGCGCGTAGGCGGCGCACAGGTGCTCCTGGTGGAGCTTCGTGGCGGCGTAGACGTTCCGGGGGTCGAGCGGCGCGTCCTCGGGCACGGTGTCGGGCGCGAGGGGTTCGCCGCACGCGGGACAGGGCGGCTCGAACCGACCGGCGTCGAGGTCCTCGATCCGCCGGGGGCCCGGGCGGACCACGCCGTGCGAGTCGCAGCGGTACCGGCCCTCGCCGTAGACGACCATGCTGCTCGCCAGCGCGATCGGTCCCGCGAAGCCACGTCCGTGGAGGGCCGTCAGCAGGGTCGCCGTCCCAAGATCGTTGGCGCGCACGTAGGCGGGCATGTCTCCGAGGTCGACCCCCAGGCCGACCTTCGCCGCTTGGTGACACACGGCGTCGACCCCCTCGACCGCCTCGCGCATCGCGTCGGCGTCGGCCACGTCCGCCCATCGGTAGGTCGCCTCCGGGTTGCGATGCGTCGGGACGCCGTCGTGCGCAGCCGGGTCGAGCGAGTCCACCACGAGAACCTCGTGATCTCGTGCGACGAGCGCGTCGACCACGTGGGAGCCGATGAACCCCGCCCCACCCGTCACCAGGACCCGCACGCCGGCCTCCTCACCATGGAGAGAACACCACCGCCTGGACCAGGAGCGCCCATCCGAGCTGGAGACCCAGCCACGTGCGGCGGGTGGTCGCCGGTGCGGAGGCGAGCACCGCCGCGGCCCCCGCCACGAGCCACGGCATGAACGGGAGCCAGATCCGCTCGACCTCGGCTTTCGACAGGCCGGTGAGGTCGGCGACGACGATCGCGACGACCGCGCCGGCGGCCACGAGCCACGCGCGCCCGCGCGCCCGCGGAAGCCACCCCCACACGACAGGACCGACCGCCACGGCGAGGGCCGCGAGGTTCGCGAGGAGGAAGTACCCGTACGGGCGGACCCTCGCGAGGCTGACCGCGTACGCGCGACGGGCCGCCGACAACCCGTCGACCCACCAGAAGCCGGCCGCGGCCGCGGCCAGCGCCGCGAGGACGACCGGCGCCGCGGCGATCGCGAGGACCCATCCACGCCGACGCGCGACCGCGACCGTCGCCGGCACCGACGCGAGGAGCACGATCCCGTAGGACAGGGCCAGCGCCGCTGCCCACAGCAGACCCGAGCCGAGCGCGAGCAGGGCCGCGCGCCGCCCGGTGCGCCCGGTCGCCAGCACGAGGAGCGCCACGGCCCACGCGCCGATCCCGAGGAAGACCGCGTCGCCCGACGACCAGAACACCGCGATCGAGGAGAAGGCGACGAACGGCGCCGCGGACCGGGCTGCCCGCTCCCCTGCGAGCTCGCGCGTCGCGAGCAGCACCGCGGGCACGGACGAGGCCCCCGCGACATGCTCGAGGACCGCGACCCATCCGGGTGTCGCGACTCCGAACCTCTCCGCCACGAGCAACAGCAGGACCATCCCGGGGGGATGGGAACGCACGTGCGACGGGAAGGCCGAAGGATCGACCACCACGCGCTCCAGGAACGCTCCGACGCCGTCGACGAGCGGCAATGCCTGCAGGTAGTCGACCGCCGACGCAGGCGACCGGGTGAAGCCGGCAACGCCGTCCCACGCCGCCAGGGAGACCGACCATCCGAACGCGCACAGGAACGACAGGCCGAGCAGCGCCCGCCACGGGACGCGCCCTGCGACCCGGTCCGCCCACATGACCGCGACGCCCGCCAGCAACGCCGAGGGCAGCGCCGACCACGGAGCTCGAGGGTCGATGTTGCCGGTCAGCGGCGGTGCGTTCACCTGCATCCGGTAGCCGCGGGCTTGGAGCGCCCGCCCGCCGACGAAGGTCGCCACGACCGCGACCAGCGCTGCCGCGACGCCGACCCACGAGGCCCTCGCCTGGCCGACGCCGTCCCTGATCCGACCGACCGTCGCCGCGAACCGGGTGCTCTCGGCAACCCGTGCCACCTCGACGGCGTCGTCGAAGGTGTCGACGTCGCGAAGCTCCTTCAGCTCGCCGATGGTGAGCCCCAGCTCGCGGAGCCGCGCCCGCTGCGCGTCGCAGGTTCCCGCCGTGCTCATCGGCACCCCGAGGAACACCCTCGGGTCGGGGCGCTGCAGGCCGATCGCCCACCATCCCCCGTCCTGCGCCGGTCCGAGCACCGCGTCCACCTCAGCGCTGCAGAGGCGGGCAAGCGACCCCGACAGGAGGTCAGGCGTGACCTGTGGCGTGTCCATCCCGATCAGGAGACCCGGGCCGCCCACGTCGTCGAACGCCGACGCGAGGCGTTCGTCGAGCCCGTCTCCTCGCTGTGGGACGACCCGGAACCCGTCGGGTACCCAGCCACCCGGCTCACCGTCGAGCACGAGCACGGGATCCACGCCGGGCACGGCGGCGACCGCGGCCAGGGTATCCGCGAGCGCGGCCCCCGCGACCTCCGCCGCCTCCTCCGGCGTGCATGGCGGGGTGAGCCGGGTCTTCGAACGACCGGGGACGGGCGCTTTCGCGATCACGATCAGGTGCACCGCATCACCCGTGTCAGGTCCTTGAGCGCCCGGGTCGTTCCGCGCACCGTGCCGGTCACCTTGCTCCGACCGGCCCGCGCCAGGTACGGGACCGGGACCTCGGCGATCCGCCATCCCGCGTTCCCCGCACGCAGGACCATCTCGAACGGCCACCCGAAGCGCCGATCCTCGATCCCCAGCGCGAGCAGCTCCTGGCGCCGGGCGGCGCGCATCGGCCCGAGATCCCGCAGCGGTGTATCGACGCGGCGACCGATCGCCGAGGCGATGGCTCTGTTCCCGATGCGGGCGTGCCACGGCCACGCGCCGCGTTCAGGGACCCGAGCCCCCAGGACGAGGTCGGCGCGCCCGCCCATGACCGCGTCGGTGACGCGAGGGAGCTCGGAGGGATCGAGCGAGGCGTCGCAGTCCATGAAGCACACGACGTCGGCCTGCGCGGCGACCAAGCCCGCGAAGCAGGCGGAACCGAACCCGGGGACCGGCTCGTGCACGACCTGCGCACCCAGCGACGAGGCGAGCTCCGCCGACCCGTCCGTGGATCCGTTGTCGACCACGATCGACCGGTAGCCCGCAGGCATGCGCTCGAGGACCCAGGGCAACGCCTGGACCTCGTTGAGCACAGGGAGCACCACGTCCGGCACCGATCGACCCTTCCCTCGTTCCCTTCGACGCCACCGCCGTCGCCGCGGAACGGCCCGGTCCGATGGCGGTTCGACGCATCATCGTGCAGCACGCGGCCTTACGTCTTTCGAAACTCCAGGGCGTTGCGAAGGCTCAGGCTCTGCAGAGGTTCACGGGGACACCGGTCGTGCACGGAGGAACGCTTCGACCGCGTCGGCCTGGTCGCCGACCGACATGGGTGACGGGCCTCCGGAGAGGTCGCGGGATTCCACCGACCTGATCGGATCCAGGAGCTCGTCTCCGTCGGCAACCCCGAACCCCTTCCACTCGTCGTCGGTGAGGTCGCGGAGGGTTCGGGTCTCGCCCTCGAGGCGCTTCAGCAGCTCGCCGACGCGGCGATGGGCGTCTCGGAACGGGACCCCGTCCTTCACGAGGGCCTCGGCGAGGTCGGTGGCGTACAGGCCCTCGTCGTCGCACGCCGCGCGCATCGCGTCGGTGTCGAACCTGAGCGATGCGATCGCGCCGGTCAGCGCCGGGAGCACCAGCTCGAGCGTGTCGGCCGCGTCGAAGGCGGGCTCCTTGTCCTCCTGGAGGTCGCGGTGGTAGCCGAGCGGCAAGCCCTTGCAGCAGGGCGGTCAGCGTCACGAAGTCTCCCGGCGATGCGCGCCGCCTTCCCGCGCGCGAGCTCCGCCGTGTCCGGGTTCCGCTTCTGGGGCATCATGCTCGACCCGGTCGAGTACGCCTCGTCGAGCTCCGCCCACCCAGCGCCGGGTCGGTCCAGCGCGCGAGGTCGGCGGCCAGCCGCGACAGGTGCGTGGCGCAGATCGCCGCCACCGCGAGGAACTCCTGGACGAAGTCGCGGTCGCTCACGGCGTCGATCGAGTTCGCGAACGCCCTGTGGAAGCCGAGTCGGGTCGCCGTCAGGTCGGGGTCGAGGCCGAGCGTCGAGCCCGCGGTGGCGCCGGCTCCGAGGGGCGAGGTCGAGGCGCGGTTCGACCACTGCTCGAGGCGCTCGAGGTCGCGCGCGAGCGCCCACCCGTGCGCCAGCAGGTGGTGGCCGAGCGTCACCGGCTGCGCGAAGCGTGCGTGGGTGGTCCCCGGCATCACGGTCGCGGCGTGCTCTCGCGCCCGCGCGACGAGGGCCGCGGCGAGGGCGACGACGCCGCGATCGATCCGGCGACCGGCCGCGAGCAGCCACAAGCGGAGGTCGGTCACCACCAGGTCGTTCCGGGACCGGCCTGCATGGAGCTTCGCCCCGAGGTCCCCGAGCTGCTCGGTGACCGCGCGCTCGATCGCCGAATGCACGTCCTCGTCGGCCTCGTGGAACACGAAGCGGCCCTCGCCGATGTCCTCGCCGACCTCGCTCAGCGCCTGCTCGAGCCTCGCGGCCTCGCCGGCGTCGAGGAGCCCCGCATCCTGGAGCGCGCGCACGTGCGCGAGCGAGGCCTCGACGTCTTGGGACGCGAGCCGGCGGTCGAAGTGCACCGACCGGCCGAGCGCGTGCGCCTCAGGGGCCGGCGGCTTCGAGAACCGTCCGGCCCAGAGCTGCTCGCCGCCGCCCTCTCCCTCGGTCACGTCGTCGGGATGCCCTGCTTCGCCGCCCACACCTTGAGCGGGAGCCCGTACAGCCGAACGTACCCCTCCGCGTGCGACTGGTCGAACGCGTCCTCGCTGCCGTAGGTGGCGAGCGACAGGTCGTACAGGGCGGCCTCGGACCTGCGGCCCACGACGGTGCACGATCCGGGCTCGTAGCGCAGCCGGACGTCGCCGCTCACGTGCGCCTGGGTGGCGTCGATGTACGCGTCGAGCGCTTCGCGCAGCGGGCTGAACCACTGGCCATCGTAGACCAGGTCGGCCCAGCGCTGCTCGAGCTGCGGCTTGTGGTGTGCCACCTCGCGCTCGAGCGTCAGGTCCTCGAGCGCCTGGTGTGCGCGGATGATCGACAGCGCTCCGGGGACCTCGTAGAGCTCGCGGCTCTTGATGCCGACACGGCGGTTCTCGATCATGTCGACCCGCCCGAAGCCGAACGACCCACCGAGCGCGTCGAGGGCGCTGATCAGGTCCGGGAGCGAGGTCGCCGTGCCGTCGAGCGCCACGGGCACCCCGCGCTCGAAGGTCAGCTCGATCTCGGCCGGCTCGCTCGGACGCTCGGCAGGTGACGTCGTCCGGTCGAACGCGTCCTCGGGCGGCGCCACCCACGGGTCCTCGAGCGGGCCGCACTCGGCGGTTCGACCCCAGAGGTTCTCGTCGACCGAGTAGGTCGAGACGACCCCGGCGATCGGGATGTCCCACTCGGCCGCGAGGGCGAGCGCCTTCTCGCGCGGGATGCCGGCGTCGCGGATCGGCGCGAGGATCGTGAGGTCGGGCGCGAGCACGTAGAACGCGACCTCGAACCGCACCTGGTCGTTGCCCTTGCCGGTGCAGCCATGGGCGACCGTGTCGGCGTCCAGCTCGCGAGCGACCTTCACGACCTCGTCGGCGATCAGCGGCCGCGCAAGGCCGCTCACCATCGGGTACTTGCCCTCGTACAGGGCGTTCGCCTTGATCGCCTTCGTCAGGACATCGTTCGCGTACCGGTCGACGGCGTCGATCACGCGGACGCTCGCGGCGCCCGCCCTCTCGCCGCGCTCGACGACCTGCGCGAAGTCCTCCTGCTGGCCCACGTCGACCGCGACCGCGTGGACCTCGTATCCCTGTTCGCGGAGCCACCGGATCGTGACCGACGTGTCCAGCCCGCCGCTGTAGGCGAGCACCGCCTTCCTCGTCATGACGCTACCTCCGTGATCGTCTGCATCGCGCGCTCGAGCTGATCGGGCGTCACGCCCTCCCGGCCGAGCACCAGGATCGTGTTGTCGCCAGCGATCGTGCCCGCGACCTGAGGCATCCCGACCCGATCGAGGCCCTCGGCGAGGGCCGCGGCCGCGCCGGGCGAGGTTCGGATCACCAGACCCGCCTCGGCGCGCACGAACGACAACGCGAACTCGTCCAGCAGGTGCCGCAGCAGGGTCATCGGGCCGTGCGAGCCCGGCTCGCCGGGGACGACGTAGCGCGTGCCCTCCTGGTCGTGGACGCGCGCGAGGCCGAGCTCCTCGATGTCACGGCTGATCGTCGACTGGGTGGCCTCGATCCCCAGGTACGCGAGTCGCGCGCGGATCTCCTGTTGGGACCCGAGGCGCTCGCGCGCGACGAGCCCCAGGATCACCTGCTGGCGCTTCGCCTTCGAGTGGCCGTTGCCGCGGGTCACGAGGCCACCTCCCCGAGGGCGTCGCTCAGCGCCTTCACGGCCTCATCGACCTCCGCGGCCGTGATCGTGTACGGCGGCGTGAACCGCACCGTGTCGGGCCCGGCGGTCGAGGCCAGGGCCCCGCGGCGGAGCATCGCCATCACGACGTCGTGCGCGGCGATGCCGGGGGCGACCTGGAACCCGTTCAGCAGACCGCGACCGCGGACCTCGACGAGCGAACCGGCGGGAGCCAGCCGCGCGACCTCGGCCCGGAGCAGCTCACCCATCGCGGCGACGTTCGCGAGGAGCCCATCGCGCTCGATCGTGTCGAGCACCGCGAGGGCGGCGGCGCTGGGAACCGGCCCGCCGCCGAAGGTCGACGCGTGCTCACCGGGAGCGAAGGACAGCGGGGCCGGCGCGACGAGGGCGCCCATCGGCAGGCCGCCGCCGAGAGCCTTCGCGAGGGCGACGACATCCGGCACGACGTCGGCCGAGGAGATGCTGAGCCAGTGGCCGCAGCGTCCGGTCCCCGCCTGGACCTCGTCGACCGCGAACAGAGCGCCGTGCTCGTCGCAGAGGGCCCGCACCTCCCGTAGGTAGCCGAGGTCGAGCGGGATCACCCCGCCCTCGCCCATCACCGGCTCGAGGAACACGGCCGCCGCGTCACCGGGCTCCAGCGCGCCCTTCAACGCTTCCACGTCGCCGGGCGGGACGTACCGGAACCAGTCGTGGATCGGTTCGAAGGGCTCACGCTTCGGGGGCTGACCGGTCGCCGCGAGCGCCGCCATCGTTCGCCCGTGGAAGGAACCCTCCAGCGTGATGATGACGTGCCTGCCTCGCGGCAGGCCCCACTTCCTGACGAGCTTGATCACGCCTTCGTTCGCCTCGGCGCCGCTGTTACAGAAGAACACCCGAGGATCCTCCAAGGGGAGGAGCCCGGCGAGCCTCGCGGCGAGCTCGGCCTGGGGAGGCGTCGCGAACAGGTTCGAGGTCAGACCGATCGTACGGGCGGCTCGATCGACGGCGCGGACGAAGTCCGGGTGGCAGTGGCCGAGGCTGAGCGCTCCGAGGCCGCCGACCATGTCGAGGTACGTACGGCCCTCGTCGTCCCAGACGCGCAGACCCTCGCCCCGCACGAGCGTCACGGGATACCGCGCGTAGGTGGCCATCACGGACGCTTCGCCGGGCAGCGTCATGGCAAGATCACCTCCGCGTCAGGCGTGATCATCGTGCCGACGCCCTCGGGGGTGAACAGCTCGAGCACGACCGAGTGCTCGACCCGGCCGTCGACCAGGTGCACGCGCCCCACGCCGGCGTGCAGCGCCCGCACGGCGCTCTCGAGCTTCGGGATCATCCCCCCGTCGACCACCCCTGGCTGGGCGAGCAGCTCGAGGCACTGCGACGCCGACAGCTCGGAGAGCAGATCGCCCGTCGGCCCGATCAGCCCCGGGACGTCGTTCACGTAGACCAGCTTCTCGGCGCCGAGCGCCACCGCGAGCTCGCTCGCGACCACGTCCGCGTTCACGTTGTAGGCTTGGCCGGTCTCGTCGACCGCGATCGAGGCCACGACCGGGACGAACCGCTGCGCGAGCAGCGCCTCGAGCACGTGGACGTTCACGTGGACGACCTCGCCGACGAACCCGAGGTCCGGACCCTCTTGCTTCTGGGCCAGGAGCATCCTCCCGTCGACACCCGAAAGCCCGACGGCGTTGACGCCGCCCGAGACGAGCGACGCCACGACCTCGGTGTTCAGCTTGCCGGCGAGGACCATCGTCGCGACGTCGAGCGTCTCGGCGTCGGTGACGCGCAGCCCGTCGACGAAGGTCGTCTCGATCCCGAGCCGTGCCGACATCTGGGTCACCGCGGGACCGCCACCGTGGACGACGACGGGACGGATCCCGACCGACTGCAGGAGCGCGACATCCTCGGCGAAGGAGGCCGCGAGCCCCGCCTTGTCCATCGCAGCCCCCCCGTACTTCACGACGATCGCCTGCCCTTGATGCGCCCGCATGAACGGAAGCGCTTCCAGCAGGGTTCTCGCCTTCGCGACCGTCCGCTCCCGGATCTGTGGTGGCAGGTCCATGCTCATGTCGTGTACTCCCCGTTGATGCGGACGTACCCGTAGGACAGGTCGCATCCGAGGACCCGTGAACGGCCCGGCCCGTCGCCGACGCGGATGCGGATCGGGATCTCGAGGGCGGCCATCGAGTCCTTCGCGGCGCCGTGCAGGGCGTCGTCCTCGAAGTAGGCGGGCGGGATCGTCCCATCGGCAGCGAGCTGGACACCGCCGATCCACACGTCGATCCGCGCTGGATCGACGTCGGCGCCGGACGCGCCGACCGCCTGGAGCACGCGTCCCGGGTTCGGGTCCTCGCCGAACGCGGCGGTCTTCACGAGCGGAGAGTCGGCGACGGCTCGCGCGACGACGCGCGCCTCGGTCTCGTCGCGGGCTCCGTCCACGTCGATCAGGAGCACGTGGGTGATGCCCTCGGCATCATGGATCAGCTGCGACACCAGCGAGTCCGCGACCTCCTCGCCGGCCTCGACGACGCCCGACCACCTGGGCGAGCCCGGGGCTACCGGATCGCCGCCCGCGGCTCCGCTCGCGAACAGCAGCACGGTGTCGTTCGTGCTGGTGCACGCGTCCACCGTGAGCGCGTTGAACCGAGGCTTCAGCAGATCGTCCGCCATCTGCTGCAGGTCCTCGCGCGCGACCGGCGCGTCGGTGGTGACGAACGCGAGCATCGTCGCGAGGTTCGGGCTGATCATGCCGACCCCCTTCGCGGCCCCACCGACACGGTACGGCCCCCGTTCCGCGCTCGCCTGCTTCGGCGCGGTGTCGGTCGTCATGATCGCCGCCGCGAAGGCGTCGCCGCCGTCGGGTGACAGAGCCGCGACGAGCCCGGGGAGCGCCGGGAGGAGATCCTCCATGTGGAGCGGCTCCCCGATCACGCCCGTGGAGCAGGCGAGCACATCGTCGGGCTCGACACCGAGCTGGGCCGCGGCGGCCTTCAGGGCCGCGGCGGCATCGTCGTGTCCTCGCGGACCCGTGGCCGCGTTCGCCTGCCCGCTGTTCACGAGGACGCCGATCCCGCGGCCGGCCGCCAACCGGGTCCGCGAAAGGTCGACCGGCGCGGCCGTCACGCGGTTCGTCGTGAACAGCCCCGCAGCGGTGGTCCCGGGCTCGCCGACGAGCATCGCGAGGTCGGGGTGACCGCTAGGCTTGAACCCGGCGGTCACGCCCGCCGCACGGAACCCGCGAGGGAACGTCACGCTCACGGGTACACCGCCAGGGTCGGCAACCCCGTGTCCTCGGGGAGACCGAGGATCAGGTTCGCGTTCTGGATCGCCTGGCCGGCGGCGCCCTTCACCAGGTTGTCGACCGCACCGACCACGATCGCGGTCCCGGTCCGCGGGTCCGCGACCGCCTGGAGCTCGACGACGTTGGTCCCCCGCGTGCGCTTCGAGTCGACCATGCCGCCGGGCGGCAGGACCCGGACGAAGGGACGGCCCTCGTACGCGGCGCCGAGCGCCTCGGTGAGCCGCTCGGTGGAGATCCCCTCGGCGAGGCTCGCGTAGCACGTGGTCACGACGCCCCTGACCGTCGGGACGAGGTGCGGAACGAAGATCACGGGTGGTGCGAGGTTCGTGGCGAGCTCGAGCCCGCGCTCCATCTCGGGCGTGTGTTGGTGGACGGGCAGGCGGTACGGCCGGACCGAGTCCTCGGTGGACGTGAACAGCGCCGTCTCGCCCGCCGCGCGCCCCGCGCCGGACAGGCCGGTCTTCCCGTCGACGCGGATCGGCCCGGGTTCGATCAGCCCCTCCTTCAGCAACGGGGCGCACCCCAAGATCACCGGGGTCGGGTAGCACCCGGGGTTCGCCACCAACCGAGCGCCCGACACGAGGTCGGCGAACAGCTCGGGGAGACCGTAGACGGCCGTCGTCAGGAGCCCCGGCGAGGGGTGCTCGAACCCGTACCACTCGGGATAGGCGTCGGGGGTGAGCCGGAAGTCACCGGCGAGGTCGACCGCGGCGAGTCCGACGTCGAGCAACGCGGGCGCGAGAGCGGCGAAGGCGCCGTGCGGGAGCGCGGAGAACACCAGGTCGGCAGCGTCGGCGATCGCCACGGGATCCATCTCGGCGAGCATCACGTCCGCCAGGGGGAGCGAGCCAAGGTGCGGATGCGACACCCCGAACGCCGTCCCCACCGACCCCTTCGCACCGACGAACGTCACCTCGATCGACGGGTGCGCGGCGAGCAACCGCACCAGCTCGCCCCCCGAGTAGCCGGACGCCCCGAGCACAGCCGCACGTGTCACGATGCATAAGTATGCAGTCACTGGGTGGGTCTGTCACATGTCGGAGACCGGGTGGGCGCCGGATAGGCTGACGCGATGGGTGAGCTGCGGGTGTCCCCCGGCCCGTTCGAGGGCCTCTGGCTGATCGACCTCGATGTGCACGATGACGCCGAACGTCCGGGCGCCTCCTTCCGGGAGGCGTTCCACGCACAGAAGATGCAGACCCTCGGTCTCCCACCATTCCGACCGGTGCAGTGGAACACGTCGGAATCGCGCCGCGGGACGCTCCGAGGGATCCATGCCGAACCGTGGGAGAAGCTGATCCACGTCGCTCACGGCGAGGCGTTCGCGGCGATCGTCGATCTTCGCCCCGACTCCCCCACGGCGGGTCGCGTGTGGACCGGGCGACTCACGAACGCCCACGCGATGTTCCTGTCGAGGGGACTGGGGAACGCGTTCCAGGCGCTGAGCGATGTCGTGGTCTACGCCTACCTCGTGAACGACCACTGGCGCCCGGGCGTTCGCTACCCGGCCGTGCGCTGGGACGACCCTGACCTCGCGATCGACTGGCCGATCACCGACGAACGTCTGTCGCTCTCGGCGAAGGACCGCGAGAACCCGTCGTTGGCCGAGTTCTGGACGAACGACGCCTGAAGGTCAACGCCAGAACGTCTCGATCGGTTCAACCGATCACCTGGAGCGAAGGGCTCTCGTCGGCCGGCTCAGGGGCGACGACCCGCGCCCGCGCGATCGAGCCCCGTGCCTTGCCGAGCTGCGAGCGCATCTCGTCGGCGCCGTTCGTCAGCATCGTCGCGGCCCGGACGACGCGGTTCTCGACGACGAGCTCCAGCGAGTCGAGCACGCTCGCGAGCTCGGACAGGCTGGCCTGGGCGTCGGCGGCATCGCCGTAGCGCCCCACCAACGAATACAGGAACAACACGATCGGAAGGGCCGACGAATAGGGCACGATCACGACGCCTTTGCTGTAGGCATCGGCGTGCGCACGCTGAAGCACCGAGTAGGCGGCGTCGGGCACGGCGGCTACCGCGACCGGCGCCGTCACGGCGGGGTCGAGGTACTGTGCGACCTCCCGCGCACGAAGGGTCACCGCCTTCTCGACGGCGCGAGCACAGGCGTCGCGTTCCACGGGGTCGGTCGCGGCCTCGAGCCGCTCGAGCTCGGCGAGGGCCGTCCACTTCGAGTCGATCGGCAGACGGCGCCCGTCCGGCAGGAGCAGCCCGAACTCGACCACCTTGCCGTTGACGCGGACGTCGGTGACGAGCATCCCCGGGGGGAGCTGCGCGAGATGCTCGCGCAGGATGTGCTCGCCAGCGCGGCCCTTCGATGCACCCCCGGCGAGCACCGTCGCGAGCCGGCGCACGACCTGCTTGTACTCCTCGTCGTCGAGCCGGCGGTGCTCCTCGCGGACGCGAAGATCGTCGAGCGTCCTGCGTGCGCCCTCGAGCCCCTCGCGGAGGTGTTCCGAGACCAGCTCACGCTGGACGGCCGCGTCGGCGATCCGACGCAGTTCCGCCGCTTGGACCTGCAACTGGGCAGTCAGCGCGGTCTCGTCGTCGCCGGCGTCCGGACGACGCCACAACACGACCGCGATCCCACCGAGCATCCCGAACACCGCCGCCGCCAGCGCGACCGCGACCATCTGACCGTCCACAGACACCTCCGAGGGGAAGCCGACGACGCAACCGTAGTGGCCCCCTCTGACATCGGAGCCGTCCGCCGAGGACCGAGGCCCGTCCCGGGATCCGTCAACGCCGTCGCCCAACCTGTGCCAGCATCGGACCATGGCGGCCACCCATCCGATCCCGAGCGTGATCGCGAGCGAGGGCGACCTGACCGTCCGTCTCCTCCGCAACGACATGGTCGACTTCGCTCTGATGGCCCGCTGGCGGGCGATGCCGCACGTCCGTGAGTGGTGGGATCCCGACGAGCCGCCGCCCACGTGCGAGCAGGTGGCCTCGAGGTACGGCTCGCGCACCCACCCGTCGTCGCCGACCACACCGTGCATCATCGAGCTCGACGGGCGGTCGGTCGGCTACGTCCAGTTCTACCGGTGGGCCTCGTTCGCCGACGAGGCACGTCAGATGGAGGTCGACTTCGACGATCGCACCTACGGGATCGACATCCACGTCGGTGAGGAGGACGCGCTCGGCAAGGGGGTCGGCACGAGGACCGTCGAACTCCTGTGTCGGCACCTCACGCTGGAGCACGGAGCGACCGGGTTCGCCCTGACGACCGAGGTGGGCAACCTCCGCGCGCAGCGTGCGTACGAGAAGGCCGGGTTCACACGGGTCCGTGAGGTCCTCGATCTCGACACACGCGACGGCGAGCGCGCTCGCTGCTGGCTGATGACGCGCCCCGCATGAGACGCTCGCCGGCATGACGGCCGCTGGCGACCTCGACCGAGCCCTGATCCGGCGCCTGTTCGAAGACGAGCGGGCGTCGTTCCGAGATGCGCGCCCCACCACTCACGCGCTCCTGGAACGCGCCCGCACGCACATGCCGAACGGCACCCCGATGACCTGGATGGCGTTCGACAATGACCTCCCTGTCTACGTCGACCGCGGCGACGGCTCCAGGTTCACCGACGTGGATGGGTTCACGTACGTCGACTTCAACGCATCCGATCTCGCGATGTTCTGCGGCCACGCGAACCCCGCGATCGTTCGGGCCGTCACCGAGCGGGTGGCTCGCTCGACCCAGTTCCTGCTACCGACCGAGGAGGCGATCGACGTCGCCGAGGAGCTCGCACGCCGGTACCCCGTACCCTCCTGGCAGTTCACCCTGTCCGCATCGCAGGCCAACACCGAGGCGATCCGCCTCGCGCGCGCCGCCACCGGCCGCGAGGTGGTCCTGCTCTTCGAGGGCCACTACCACGGCCACTTCGAGGAGGGCCTCGTCGGTCTGGACCACGGGGAGCCGACGCCGCTGCAGCGGGGCCTGTCGAAGGGTGTGACGGGTCGGGTGCGGATCGTGCAGTTCAACGACCCCGACGGGCTGGAGAGCGCGCTCGCCCCGGGCGACGTTGCGCTCGCGCTGACCGAGCCTGCCCTCACGAACTACGTCCACTTCCTCCCGCCCGCCGAGGGGTGGCACGACACCCTGCGGAGGCTGACCCGCGATCACGGCACCATCCTCGCGTTCGACGAGACCCACACGCACGTGGTCGGCGCGGGCGGCGCGACGGGGCTCTGGGGGCTCGATCCGGACGTCGTCACGATCGGCAAGGCGATCGCGGGTGGGATCCCGATGGGCGCGTACGGAGTGAGCGAGGGGCTCGCGGACGAGCTCGACTACCGGAAGGAGGTCGCGACCGGCGGAACGTTATTCGGCAATCCGCTCTCGATGGCCGCCGCCCGTGCCGCCCTCACGGAGGTACTGACCCCCGACGCGTATGCGCGGACCTCCGCCCTCGGGGCGCGGCTCGCCGACGGGATCGAGGCGGCGATCGCCGACACGGGACTCCCGTGGACCACGTACCGGTTCGGTCCGCGCGCCGGGCAGTGGTACGGACCTGCGCCGAGCACCGGCGCCGAGGCCCTCGCGCTCGCCGACGACGGGCTCACCCGGCTCCTGCGGATCTGGCTCGCGAACCGGGGGATCTGGGAGGCGATCGCCGGTGCCGGTCCTACGGTCCTGGTCCCGGCCACCGAGGCTGACATCGACCGGTACCTCGACGGTTACGGTTCCCTGTTGGCCGCCCTGACCCGCTGACGCCATACTCCCCGCCATGACACCGCCCCCTGAGATCCAGCTGATCCGCGTCGAAGGAACCCACCGCGAGGTGGGGCTGCAGATGGGCGAGGCCGCGCGCGACACGATCCGAGCGGACATCGACGCGGCGTGGGCCGACCTCCCGGCCGGCCGGACGAAGCAGGAGCAGCTCGACCTCGCGGCCGAGTACCGTGCGTTCACCCAGCCCCGCCTGCCGTGGCTGATCGAGGAGCTCGTCGGCTGCGCGGAGGCCGCCGGGGTGGACGCGCTCGAGTTCTTCGCCTGCTCGATGGAGGAGATCTGGTACGAGCCACGGGTGCGGGTGACGCAGGGGCGCTGCAGCGACCTGGTGGCCGGCCCGCGCGCCACGGCCGACGGCCACCTGATCGTCGGTCACACGAACGATCTGCGCCCGAGCGCCGAGCCGCGGATCGTCGCCCTCGAGAAGAAGGTCCACGGCGACCCGGTCGTGTTCCAGCTCGGTGGCATCCCTGTGCTTTCGGTCGGATGGAACTCCGCCGGTCTTTCGCTGACCGGCAACGAGCTCAGCCCGAACGACGAGAAGGTCGGCATCAGCCGCGACCACCAGGTCCTGGAGATGATCCGTTCGCGAACGCTGGACGAGATGGTCGCGGCGGCGCTCCGGCCCGATCGGGCCTCCAGCTACAACAACGTGTTGACCTCGGCCGACGGCGGGGTCGCGAACGTCGAAGGCAGCGCGACGGACGCCGAGGTCACCGGTCTCGACGACGCCGGCCACCTCGCCCACACGAACCACTACGTCTGCGACCGCATGCGGCCCTTCGAGGGCGACACCGAGTACGCGGAGCACTCGAACGTCCGCTACGAGCGCGCGCGGGAGCTCCTGGCTGGGGAGCCGCCTGCTTCGATCACGATGACACGGATGCGCGAGCTGCTCGCCGACCACGAGACGAAGCCCGACTCGATCTGCAAGCACCCCGAGTTCGGAACGCCGGACTCCAAGACCGTGTTCTGGTGCGTGGCCGACGTGACGGACGGCGTGATCCACTACGGCCGCGGCAACCCCTGCGACTCGACCCGGCAGGGGTACCGCTTCGCCGACTACGCGGTCGCCTGACGGACCGCCTCGATCGTCTCGGCGTCGCCCGACGCCTCCGTGAGGCCTCGGTCGAACCGGTAGCGCGCCTGCGTCAACGCCGAGACACCGTGCTCGTCGCGCGCCATCGCGACCGATGGCTCGTCGGCGAAGAGGGCTCGCACCCGCCGGACGTCGGCCGCGGCGATCGCCTCGAAGAGCGCGTCGGATGTGCTTGCCATCGGTCCATCCTCTCAGTATCCTGCGTAATTGCTTAGGCTAAGCAAATATCAGCGAACAATCGGATCGATGAGCGCGTCAAGGCGAACTTCCCCAACGCGAGAGGTCGAGGCGGTCGCGGATCGGCTCCACTCCGCCGCCCTGCACCTGTTGCGTCGCCTGCGCACGGAGGACGATGCCCTCGGCATCTCCCCTCCCCGGCTGTCGGCGCTCTCGGTGGTCGTGTATGCCGGTCCGATCGGGATCGGGACGCTCGCGGCCACCGAGGGCGTCGCGGCACCCACGATGACCCGGCTCGTGGACGGCCTCGAGCGTGACGGGCTCGTCTCGCGTGGACCCGACCCCGCAGATGCCCGAGGCGTCCTGGTCCGTGCGACCGTGAAGGGGCAGCGAACGCTCGCGAAGGGTCGCTCCCAGCGTGTGCGAGCGCTGGCGAACGGTCTCGAGCGCCTCTCCCCCGACGAGCTGGCCGCCGTCACCCTGGGCGCCGAGCTGATCGAACGCGTCACGCGCGAGTCGTGAGCTTCCCTCCCCGGGCGACCACCCGGCCGCCCTTCCACACCGTCCGCGGTGACCGGAGCGTCGCCGGGTCGTCCACGGGGTTCCCGTCGTAGAGGACGAGGTCGGCGAGCTTCCCCGACTCCACCGATCCGACATCGGGCAGACGCAGCAGCTCCGCGCCGTTCGACGTCGCCGCGATCATCGCGTCCAGCGGCGTCGAGCCCCACTCGACCATCCAGACGACCTCGTTCGCCGCGTTGCCGTGTGGGTTGAACGGCGTCCCCGCGTCGGTGGAGACGACGTGCCGGACGCCGGCGCGGACCGCGTGGCGGTGTGCCGTCTTCGCATCGTCGATCAGGGCGAGCGCCTTCTGCCGCGCGTAGTCAGGCACCTCGTCGTTCCAGGCGATCCCGATGAGCGCCACGGTGGTCGCGCCGCGGAAGGTACCGCGCTGGGCCATCTCGCGAGCCATCGCCGCGGTCAGCTGCACGCAGTGCTCGATCGAATCCACGCCGGCACGCACGGCCAGGGCGATGCCCTCGGCACCGATCGCGTGGGCCGCCACGCCACGGCCCCACGAATGGGCCTCATCCACGGCGGCCGCGAGTTCCTCGACGGTGAAGGCCGTGAACGTCGAGCCGATCCCGGGTGTCAAGACACCGCCGGTCGCGATCAGCTTGATCGCCGAGGCCCCCGCCTTGATCTCCTCGCGGACGGCTCGGCGCAGCCCGTCGGCACCGTCCACCTCCCGCGCGAAGGCGACGTTGTGACCGTGGCCCCCGGTGACCGTGAGTGCACGCCCGGCAGCCACCACCCGAGGCCCGGGGATCACCCCGTCGGTAACCGCCCTCCCGAGTTCGCAGGTCCCCAGACCGCCCAGGTCCCGCACCGTCGTGACGCCGGCCGCGAGGTGTCTGCGCAGGTTCACCGTCCCCTTGATCGCGGCGAGCGGGGCGTTCATCGCCGCAGCTTCACCCGCGAAATCGTTCGATCCGTCGAACGACAGGTGGACGTGGCAGTCGACCAGTCCCGGCGTGAGCGTCGCGCCGCTCCCGTCCACGGGACGTGCCCTCGATGCCTCGCGTGGCGCCCGTGCGTGCGGACCCACCCACCCGATGCGGCCGTCCTCGATCACCACCCCCTGCCGGCGGCGGACCCGCCGCCCGTCGAACAGGGTGACGTCCGCGACGTACGTGTCAGCCATCAGCTCACCCAGGGCGGGACGACCTCGGAGCCGTCCTCGCGAACCATCTTCGTACCGGCCAGCATCGTGACGACGATCGCGGCGCCGTCGGGCCCCGCGACGAAGTGATGCCAGTCGCCGAACGGCACGACGACCGAGTCGCCCTCGGCGAGCTCGATCGTCTCGTCGCCGAGGTGGAACGTGCCTGCGCCCGCCTCGACGACGAAGACGTCGAGGTGATCGTGGTGGTGCCGCGGGAGTCCCCCTCCGGCCGGCACGTCGATCCGGAACAGGGCGGCCTCATCGGCGCCGCGGGCCGGCGCGGCATAGCTGGTGATCGAGTTCCCCGAGCTCGAAGGACGGATGCTCGGCGGCGCGTTCCACGGGCATGGTAGTGACCTCCGGGTCGGACGAGGGGGCATCATCGCATCGGCCGGTCCGAGTCGGCCACGTCTACGCCTCGGCCTCCCGCTCCATCGCGTCGAGCCTGTCGTAGTAGTCGGCGATCTCTCGCAGATGTGCGAGCGCGATCCGGCCCGTCGCGACCGGGTCGTCGTTGGTCACGTTCGTCTCCGGGTCGCGGCGGCCGTGCTCGAGCTCGATGTCCATCCCCCTCCTGAACTGGTCGAGATCGAAGGCGACCGTCGAGAAGTCGATCCCGAGCTCGGCCGCCACCGCCTTGGCCTGGTCGATGCTGAACTCCGTCCGTGGGTCGTCCATCGCCATCTCCTTCCGTGGATCGCTGCCACGGTAGAGCGGAGCCACTCGGCCGGACGGGTAGGCTGACCCTCAGCAGCCGGGCCCTCGGTCCGGCTCCGGACCGAGGAAGGACGCTCGCATGCTCGACCTGGCTCGGCGGGCCGTGGATGCCGCACGTCGCGCCGGCGCGGACGTCGCCGACGCCCGCGCGGGCACCGACGAGACCGAATCGATCACCGTCCGCGACGGGGAACTCGAGGGCCTCGAGCACACGACATCGACGGGCCTCGGCGTCCGGGTACTGGTGAACGGCCGGTGGGGGTTCGCCGCCACCGCACGTCTGGAGGAAGCAGAGATCGTCCGGACGGCCGAACTCGCGGTCCGGATCGCCCAGGCCGCCTCGCGGCTCCCCGGTGACCCGGTCCGGCTGAGCCCCCTCGAGCCCCACGTCGCCACCTGGCACGGGCCTTGCGAGGTGGACCCCTTCACGGTCCCCCTCGACGAGAAGCTGGCTCTCCTGGTTGAGGCGACGGCCCGCATGCGCGCCGTCGCCGGCGTCACGTTCGCCGAGGGGTTCGTCGACCTCTTCAAGCGGACCACGTCCTTCGCGTCGTCCGAGGGTGCCGCGATCGACCAGCGCGTCACCCACTCCGGCGCGGGGATCCAGGCCACGGCGGTCGGCGACGGCGACGTGCAGATCCGGTCGTTCCCGTGCTCCTTCCGGGGGCACGTGCGACAGGCGGGCTGGGAGCACGTCCGCTCCCTCGGCCTGCTCGAGCACGCCGAGCGCACGGGCCGGGAGGCCGTCGAGCTGCTGAACGCCCCGCAGTGTCCGAGCGAGGTCACGACCGTGGTGATCGACGCGAACCAGATGGACCTGCAGATCCACGAGTCGGTGGGCCATCCGACGGAGCTCGACCGGGTGCTCGGGATGGAGGAGGCGTACGCGGGTTCTTCGTGGCTCAACCCCGGCGACGGCGGTTCGGTCCGCTACGGCAGCCCGCTCGTGTCGATCACCGCCGATGCAACGCTCGCCGGTGGCCTCGGCACCTTCGCGTTCGACGACGAAGGCGTCCCAGCGCAACGGGTTCCCCTGATCGTCGACGGCGTCTTCCACGACTTCATGTCGAGCCGCGAGACCGCGCCTGCGATCGGCCGCACCTCGAACGGCACCGCGCGCGCCGACGGCTGGTCGCACCTACCGCTGATCAGGATGACGAACGTCTCGATCGAACCCAAGGAGGGCACCCTCGACGAGATCATCGGTGACACGAAGGATGGCCTCTACCTCGTGTCCAACACCTCGTGGTCGATCGACGACAAGCGGATCAACTTCCAGTTCGGGTGCGAGATGGCCTGGCGGATCAAGGGAGGGCAGCTCACGCAGCTCTACAAGAACCCGAACTACACGGGGATCACGCCGGAGTTCTGGGGCTCGTGTGACGCGGTGGGCGGGCCCGAGAGCTGGGTCGTCTACGGGACGCCGAACTGCGGCAAGGGACAGCCCGGGCAGACCGGGCGCGTCGGACACGGCGCGGCGCCGGCCAGGTTCAGGGGCGTCCAGGTGGGGGTGCGAGGCTGATGGGGGCCCTCGGCAGGGACCGCTTCCTCGAGGTCTCCGCGCCGGCGCTCGAGATCCCGGGGGTCGACGGCGCCGAGGTCCTCCTGCTCCACGAGTGGGGCGGCCTGACACGGTTCGCCGGCTCCGAGATCCACCAGTCGACGGCGAGCGAAGACACCTCGCTGCGCGTCCGCGTGGTATCCGAAGCACGGATCGGCGTGGCCGCCACGAACGACTGCACACCGGCGGGCGCCCTCGCGGCGGCCGAACGGGCCGCCGCGATGGCGGCGGTGGCCACCCCCGACCCGCAGTGGCCGGGACTCGCGCCGCCCGCCGACACCGCACCGAGCGGGCGCTTCGACGACGCGACCGCGCAGTGCACCCCCGAGGCACGGGCCGAGAGCGTCGCGGCACTGGTGGGCCGGTGCGCGCCAGGATTCACGGCCGCCGGCGCATACGAAACCCGGGCCGTCGAGGTCGCGCTCGCGAACACCGAAGGACAGGTCTGTTGGGAGCCCTTCACCCAAGCCTCGATGAGTACGGTGATCACGGGTGGGGACCGCGGCAGCGGATACGCGGAGGTCGTCGCCCGCCGCGCTGACGATCTGGACCCGTCGGCGGTGGGCGCTCGCGCGATGGACACGGCCGCTCGATCCCAGCGGCCCACCGAGCACGAGCCCGGCACCTACCCCGTGGTGCTGGAGCCCGCCGCCGTCAGCACGATCACCGGCTTCCTTTCGTGGATCGGGTTCGCAGGGCGTTCGTACGTGGAGGGGCGATCCTGTCTGTCGGGCAAGACCGGTCGCGCGGTTGCGGCACCCGGGGTCTCGGTGTGGGACGACGGCTCGGCACGAGACATGCCCGGCGTGGGCTTCGACTTCGAAGGTGTGCCCAAGCGGCGGGTCGACCTGATCCGCGACGGGGTGTTCCTCGATGCCGTGTACGACCTGCGAACCGCCCGGCAGGCGGGCCGCAAGGACGGGTCCACCGGCCACGGGCTTCCCTCGCCGAACCCGGAGGGGCCGTTCCCGATGCACCTCGTGATGGCGCCCGGCGACTCGAGCCTCGACGAGATGATCGCCGCGACCGACCGCGGCCTCTTGATCAGCCGGTTCCACTACGCGAACGTGGTCAACCCGATGGACTCCTCGATCACCGGGATGACACGCGATGGGACCTTCCTGATCGAGCACGGACAGGTGACCCGACCGGTGAGGAACTTCCGGTTCACGCAGTCGTTGCTGGGCGCCCTCGCCGACGTGTCGATGATCGGACACGAGACCGAGCTCGCGAGCGAGTTCTTCTACAGCGCCTCCCGCGTGCCCGCCCTCAAGGTCGAGGCGTTCCACTTCTCGGGCGTCAGCGACCACTGACGCGGCCACCGAGGCGGTAGGCTGCGGGTCCCGTCTCACCGGAGGTCCCCATGTACGTCGCCGACATCATGCACACCGATGTGAAGCTGGCCGAGGCCGAGGACACGTTCGCCGACGTCGCGAAGGCGATGCGCACGAACGGCATCTCGTCGGTCGTCGTGCTCGACAAGGCCGGGAAGCTCGCCGGGATCGTGACCGAGCGCGACATCGTGAACCTGGTGGCGGCCGGTGGCGATCCGCATTCGGTGAAGGTCGTCCACGGGATGACCCGTCGGCACCTCGAGACGGCGTCGCCGAAGGAGGACATCGCCGAGGCCGCCGACCGGATGGTCTCGCTGAACATCCGGCACCTCCCGGTCGTCGACAAGGGGAAGGTCGTGGGCATCGTGTCGATCCGCGACCTGACGAAGTGGGCGGCCGAGGAGCTGTCGGGCGGGCACGAGATGCCCGACATCGCGCGGTCGCAGAAGGCCCTCAAGGCCGCGAGCGATCTGCAGAAGCAGCGCCGGATGAGCTCCTAGGAGGGACCGCCGCCGGCCGCGCGCCGGAACGCGTCGCGCGGCCGCTCGAGCGACCCGAGCTGCGCGACGTCACGCGGGAACAGCAGCCCGACCGTCCAGTCCATCGCGATCCGCACCCTGCGCCCGATCGTGGGCATGTACAGCAGGTGGTACGTGCGGTGAAGGAACCACGCTGGGAACCCCTTGATCCGGACGCCCATCGGGTTCGCGACGCCCTTGAAGTGCCCGAGCGAGCAGAGCATCCCCTTGTTCTCGTACCGGAAGGGCTCGGGGCGGCCGCCGCGGAGGGATGTCGCGACGTTCGCCGCGAGGAGCTTCGCCTGGCGGAGCGCGTGCTGGGCCGTCGGGGGCGAGAAGCCATCCTTCGCGTGGACGTCCGGCACGGCGGCCACGTCCCCCGCCGCCCACGCGTCGGTGAGCCCCTGGATCTGGAAGGTCGGATCCACCAGCACCCGCCCACGGGCGTCGACGGGGAACCCGCTCTCGCTCGGCAGCGGCGAGGCTCTCACCCCCGCGGTCCACACGAGCGTGTCGGCCTCGAAGGCCTCCCCGTCGGACAGGTGGTATCCGGCCGCCCTCGACCGACTCCAGCCGGGTGGTCGTCCGCAACTCGATCCCACGCTCCTGCAGGCGCCGCGCCGCGTACTCGGCGAGGTCGCCCCCGAGCTCCGGAAGGATCCGCGGGCCCGCCTCGACCATCACCCAGCGCATGTCGTCGCGCGTGAGCGTCGGGTATAGGCGCAGCGCGTGACGCGCCAGGTCCTCCAGCTCGCCGAGCGCCTCGATGCCCGCGAACCCCGCCCCGACGAACACGAACGTCAGCGCCCGACGGCGTATCTCTGGATCGGTCATCTCGTCCGCGGCGTCGAGCTGGGACAGGACGCGGTTCCGGAGCCAGATCGCCTCCGCGAGGGTCCGGAACCCGACGCCTTGCTCGGCGAGCCCCGGCACCGGGAGGGTCCGCGACCAGGACCCGGCGCCCAAGATCAGCACGTCGTACGGCTCCTCGCGCTCGTCACCGCCGGCCAGCCGGACCGTCGCCAGCCTGGTGGCGTGGTCGATCCTCCTGACCTCTCCCAGGATGAGGCCGGTCCGCTTCAGCGAGCCGCGGAGCGTCACGACGACCGCGCGGGGATCGATCAGCCCGCTCGCGACCTCCGGGAGGAAGGGTTGATAGGTCATGAAGTTCTCAGGGCTGACCAGGACCAGCTGATGCTCGGGTCCGAGCCGACGCTCGAGGTGACGAGCGGCGTAGAGCCCGATGTAGCCACCGCCGACGATCAGGATCCGGCTCATGCCCCGTTCGCCGCGAGATGCTCGATCGCGCCCGGCAGCTCGGTCAGGTCACGCACGGATGCGTCGGTCTCGGCGAGCTGCTCGGGGGTCGGGTCGTCGGGCGCCTCGCCGCGGAGCACCCACACGGTCCGCATCCCGGCGGCCTTCGCCGGCCGGACGTCGTAGTCGAGCCGGTCCCCCACCATCACGGCCCTCGGCGGCTCGACATCGGCGGTCTCCAGCGCGTGGACGAACAGGGCAGGGTCGGGCTTCTGCAGACCGAGATCGTCCGAGACCCCCCAGACCTCGAAGAACGGCACCAGCCCGTCGCGGCGCATCGCATCGCGCACCGCGGTCGGCTGGTTCGCGATCACTCCCAGCCGGTAGCCGGCGTCGCGGAGCGCCTCGAGCGCCGTACGGGCGTCGTCGTGCAGGGCGGTGGGCGGGTAGTGCCAGTATCGGGAGGCGCGTGCCTCGAGCGCCTGCAGGTCGGCATCGGGGCCGCCGAACCGCTCGGCGAGTCGCCTGCGGAACGATCTCGATTGTTCTCGTCTGGCCGCCAGGTACTCCGCGTCGAAGGCCTCGTCGGTGAACCCGGCGCCTGCCTCACGGAGCGCACGGCGCCATGCCTCGGCGTAGACCCGGTCGTCGTAGAGCACGCCGCCGATGTCGAGGAACACGAAGTCCACGGAACCGGGCATCGACGGAAGCCTACCGGCGCCGCGACGACGTCCGTGCCCGGAACCGTGGGGGGCGTGTCGATGCCACCTCATCGTCTCCCGGCGGGCTGGAGCAGGTGGAGCGCGATCGCGGCGGCGGCTCCGACGTTCAGCGAGTCCACGCCGGCGGCCATCGGGATACGGATGCGGGCGTCGGCGGCGTCGCGCCACCGTTCGGATATCCCAGGATCCTCGGCACCGAGGACCAGCATGAGCCGCTCGGGCGTCTGGACGTCGCCGATCACGAGCTCGCCGTCGGGGGTGATCGCCCACACCGAGAACCCGGCATCGCGCAGCCTCGCCGGACCCTCGTGGTGGTCGATCCTGGTCCAGGGCACTCGGAACACCGCGCCCATCGAGGTCCTCACCGCTCGGCGATAGAGCGGATCGGCCGCGCGAGGCGTCAGCAGCACCGCGTCCCAGCCGAGCGCCGCGGCCGAACGGAAGATCGCTCCGACGTTCGTGTGGTCGACGAGGTCCTCGAGGACGACGACCCGGCGGGCGTCGCGTAGCACCTCGTCCAACGGCGGCAGGGGTCGACGGCCGAACGACGCGAGCGCGCCTCGGTGCACCGGATAGCCGGTCGTGACGCTCAGCGCCTCCTCGGACATCACGTACGCGGGAACGTCTCCGAGGACACGAGCGAGGGGCTCCAGCCACGATCCGGTCGTCAGCACCGCCCGTGGTTCGTACCCCGCATCCAAAGCCCGGCGGATCGTCCGTACGCCCTCCGCGAGGAACAGCCCCTCGGCGGGCTCGAGCCGCGAGCGGAGCTGGACGTCGCGGAGCTTCAGGAAGTCGCGCAGGCGCGGGTCGGACGGGTCGTCGACGCGCTCGATGCGCACCGGCGATCCTCAGCGCCCTGCACGCTGCCGGAGCTCTTGGTAGACCTCGGCGGGCGTGGTGTAGGCGCCCATCCGGTAGCCGTACCGGGCGCCGTGGCAATCGCTCGAGCCCGTGGGCACCAGGTCGAGACGCTCGGCCATCGCGCGATACCTCGCGCGGGCTCCGTCGTCGTGGTCGGGGTGATCGACCTCGAGGCCGACCATGCCCGCCGCGGCCATCTGCTCGATCAGCTCATCGGGCACGCTCCCCTGGCCCTTCCACATCGCAGGGTGGGCCAGCACGCAGACGCCGCCTGCGTCGCGGATCAGGTGCAGCGCGTCGACCGGGTCGAGCGCGTGCTTCGGCACGTACGCGACGCCGTCGTCGGAGATGAACCGGTCGAACGCCTCCTTCTCCGACCCCACGATGCCCGCCTCGACCATCGCCTGCGCGACGTGGGGCCGGGCGATCAGTTGGTCGCCCGCGATCGCGCGGACCCGGTCGAACGAGATGTCGTAGCCCAGCTCCTGGAGCGTCTCGACCATCAACTCGCCTCGACGGAACCGGGTGTCGGTCAGCCGCTGCAGCTCGTCCCGCAGTCCCTGGTGGGTCGGGTCGACCCAGTAGGCGAGCACGTGCAACGACGCGCCCTCGTACTCGGCCGAGAACTCGATCCCGGTCACGACCTCGAGATCGGCACCGTCGGCGGCCGAGACCGCCTCCTCGTAGCCGTCGGTGGTGTCGTGGTCCGTGATCGCGATCCCGGTGAGGCCGCGCTCGAGCGCGAGCTTCACGTTCTCCGTGATCGTGTTCGTGCCGTCGGAGCACGTCGAGTGAGTGTGGAGGTCGTAGCCGGTCATGGACCCAGGCTCCCAGACACGCGAGAACGCTGTCAGGCGGGGGCGACCTCGTCCACGCTCACGGCCGCCTCCGCACGGATCGCCAGGAAGACGCCGGCCAGCACGATCGCCCCCCCGACGAGGGTGAGCACCCCTGGCGCCTCACCGAGCACCACGAAGGCGAGGATCGTCGCCCCGACCGGCTCGGCAAGGAGCGCCACCGCGACCACGGACGCCCGAAGGTGCTCGAGCAGGTAGTTGAACACCGTGTGTCCGCCGAACTGCGGCCCGATCGTGATCGCCGCGAACAACAGCCACGCCTCGGTGGAGAAGCCGGTGAACGGTGTCTGGGCGACGACCATGATGCCAGCGAGGACCACGGCCGAGACCGAGTACACCACCCCCGTGTACGCGGTGACGGAGAGCTCCTGACGGAGCGACCGGCCGAGCAGCACGTAGATCGCCGCGAAGATCGCGCCAGCCACCGCCAAGAGATCGCCGGCGATCGCCCGGGCCCCGCCCTCGAACCCACCGCCAGAGATCACGAGGGTCCCGATCAGCGCGATCCCGACACCGAGCAGTGCGCCACGGGTCGGGCGTTCCCCCAGGAACCGCCCGAACAGCGCCACCCAGATCGGGGTCGTCTGCACCAGGACGGCGCTCGCCGCGATCGTGGTCAAGGAGATCGAGGGGATCCAGGTGGCGAAGTGAGCGGCGAGCGCGACACCAGAGCCGATCAACAGCCACCACCGGCGAGGTGGGAAGGCCGACAGCTGGGCGCGGTGACGCACGAGCGCGATCGGCAGCAGGATCGCCGCCGCGAACGCGCACCGGTAGAAGGCGATCGCGAGTGGAGGCGCGCCGGCGTCGGTCGCAAACCGAACCAGCACGGACGAGAACGAGACGGCGGCGACGCCCAGCGCCAGCAGGGCGAGGTTCTTGCGAGACACCGAGGTCCTAACGGCCGGCCATGCGGACGCCGCCGCGGCCCGACTCCGTCCCCGTCCGTGGGGCGCCCATCTCTCGCGAGAGCCGACGCGCGGAGTCCCTCACGGCGTCCGACACCGCCTCGGAGGTCCGAACCGCCAGTACCCGGTCCGCTGGCCCCGCCACGCCGATCGCGCCGATCGCGTGCCAACGATGGTCGAACACCGGCGCGGCGATCTCCGCCTCACCGATCACCGCCTCCTGGTCCTCGGTGGCGAGCCCCGCCGCCGCCGCGATGCGGTCGAGCTCGAGGGCGAGCTCGTGCGGGTCGACGATCGTCCTTCCGGTCAGGCGCGGGAGCGGACCGGCCAGCATCGTTCGTCGCCGATCGGCAGGGAACGCCGCAACCTGGGCCTTGCCGAGCGCCGACGCGTGCCACGGAAGGGATGCCCCGACCTCCAGGATCTGGACCGAGTCGTCGGGACGGAACACGTGATGGACCACGAGGACCTGCCGCCCGTGCAGCACCCCCACACGGACCGACTCCCCGACCCGCGTCGCGAGGGCATCCGCCCACAGTAAGGAGCGGGCGCGCAGCTCGTGGTGGTCGAGGAACGCGTTGCCGAGTTGGAGCATCGCCGGTCCCAGCCGGTACTTCCCGGTGTCGGCGTCCTGTTCCACCAGGTCCTGATGCTCGAGGGTCCGCAGGAGCCCGTGCACGGTCGTCTTCGCCAGCCCGAGCCGCTCGGCCAGCTCGCTCACCCCGAGCTTGGGGACGCCCGCGCCCAACGCCTTCATGATCATGGCCGCCCTGTCGACCGACTGGATCGTCGCCCGCCTGGTGCCGTTCATCGCTCCTCCGCCTCGAGCGCGCGCTCGAGCGCCGCGAACAGGAGAGCGGTGGAGGTCGCCCCGGGATCCTGGTGGCCGACGCTTCGGGGTCCGAGGTACGAGGCGCGCCCCTTCCTCGCCTGCATCGGGATCGTGCGGGTGGCGCCCGCCTCGGCGGCGATGCGGGCGTGACGCAGGGTGCCGGCGAGGTCCCTCTTCCCGTCGCTCCGCAGCGCGTCGACGGCAGGCACCCACGCGTCGACCATCGTCTTGTCCCCCTCGACCGCGGCGCCGAGCTTCACGATCCCGTCCAGGCCCGCCGCGAGGGCGTCGGTGAGTTCGGCCAGACCGAACCGATCGCGGTCGCCCAGCGCCGCTCCCATCTCCCTGAACGCGGTCCCGTACAGGGGTCCGGCCGCCCCCCCGACACGCAGGACGATCGTCGAGCCGACCTCCGCGAGCAGGTCCCCTGGCGGGAGCTCGCTCGCCGCGCCGAGCACGGTGACCGCGGCCGTGAAGCCGCGGTCCATGTTGACGCCGTGATCGGCGTCTCCCGTTGCGGCGTCGAGCTGCGTGAGGAAGTCGCGGTTCGCCCCGATCTCGTCCGCGCACGCGCCGATCCACCGCGCGATGGTGCCTCGGTCGAACCGGGCATCGGACGCGCGGCGGGTCCGTTGGGTGCGACGCTCCCCGGCGGTCACGACGCCAACGCTCGCGGGAGGACGCTCCCGTGTCAAACGCGCTGGTCGTGGGCAGATGTTCGACGATGCCGAACGACTTTCGCCCTTCCCGGACCTCGACGGCCATCCAGCGGTTTGCGGTTCCGACCCGGGTGCGTTGGGCTACCGACGACCCAGAGATGCCCCAGATCGGGGCCCGGATGAAGAGGGGGTGGTCGATGTTCCTCGGAGAGGTGGTCGGCACCGCGGTGCTGATCCTGCTCGGTGACGGCGTCGTCGCCGGTGTGTTGTTGAACAAGTCGAAGGCCCAGAACAGCGGGTGGATCGTTGATCACGTTCGCGTGGGCGATGGCCGTGCTGATGGGCGTGTTGACGAGCATCGCCGTCACCGATGGGGTCGGCCACATCAACCCCGCAGTGACCATCGGGCTCGCAGCAGCCGACCTCGGCGTCGCGTGGGAGGACGTGCCTCAGCTGATCGCAGGTCAGTTCCTGGGAGCGTTCATCGGCGCGACCCTCGTGTGGCTCTCGTACCTGGCTCACTGGGGCGAGACGGAGGACACGGGCCTGAAGCTGGCCGTGTTCTGCACCGCTCCGGCGATCCGCAACACCGCTGCGAACGTGATCACCGAGGTCATCGGTACCGCGATGCTGGTGCTCGGCGTGCTCGCGATCGGCCAGAACGAGGTCGCGGGGTCGATGGGCTACTTCTTCGTGGCGCTGCTCGTCCTTGGGATCGGGCAGTCGCTGGGTGGCCCGACCGGGTACGCGATCAACCCGGCGCGTGACCTGGGACCGCGGATCATGCACTTCATCCTGCCGATCCCGGGCAAGGGCGGGTCGGACTGGGAGTACTCCTGGATCCCGGTCGTCGGCCCGATCATCGGGGGTGTGATCGGCGCGTTCCTCGCGAAGGCGGCGTTCGGCCTGTAGTGCCCACGGGTTCATGGGAGGTGGTGAACCGACGCGATGAAGAAACTGATCAACGATCCTGAGAACGTCGTACGCGAAGAGCTCCAGGGTGTTGCGCTCGCGCACCCGGACCTGGTGACGGTGCACATCGATCCGCACTACGTCGTGCGGGCGGACGCACCGGTCCAGAGGAAGGTCGCCCTCGTCTCCGGCGGCGGCTCCGGGCACGAACCGATGCACGGCGGATTCGTCGGCATGGGGATGCTCGATGCCGCGTGCCCCGGGGAGGTCTTCACGTCGCCGACGCCCGACCAGATGGAGGCGGCCACGAAGGCCGTCAACGGCGGTGCCGGCGTGATCCACATCGTGAAGAACTACACCGGCGACGTCATGAACTTCGAGATGGCGGCCGAGCTGTGCAGAGCCGAGGGCATCGAGGTGGAGTCCGTCCTGGTGGACGACGACGTCGCGGTGCAGGACTCGCTCTACACGGCGGGCCGTCGTGGCGTCGGCGTCACGGTGCTGATGGAGAAGATCGCCGGTGCGGCCGCGGAGCAGGGACGTCCCCTGGCCGAGGTCGCCGACGTGGCGCGCAAGGTGAACGACGTGGGTCGCTCGATGGGCATGGCCCTGACCTCGTGCACCGTGCCGGCCGCCGGCAAGCCGACGTTCGAGCTCGGTGACGACGAGATGGAGATCGGCATCGGGATCCACGGCGAGCCGGGGCGCGAGCGCATGACGCTCAAACCCGTCCACGACATCGTGGAGATGATGGCCGCCGCGGTCGCCGACGACCTGCCGTTCTCGTCCGGGGACAAGGTCCTCGCGTTCGTGAACGGGATGGGCGGTACCCCGCTGATCGAGCTTTACATCGTCTTCAACGAGCTGGTCGGGTTCCTGAAGGGACGCGGGGTCGAGGTCTCGCGCAACCTGATCGGCTCCTACATCACGTCGCTCGAGATGCAGGGGTTCTCGATCACGCTGGTCAAGCTCGACGACGACCTCACCCAGCTGTGGGACGCCCCGGTGAACACGCCGGGTCTGCGCTGGGGGATCTGAGCGCCGATCGTCCGATGGCGGGGGCCGACGTGGCCCCCGCCATCGAGGCCACCGAAGCGAGAGCGACGACGTAGGGAGGTGTCCGTGGGGATCTCGTACGACGATGCCGTGAGGTTCGTCCGAGCCTTCGCGGGCGTCATCGCCGAGAACAAGGAATACCTGACACAGTTGGACTCCGCGATCGGCGACGCGGACCACGGGATCAACATGGACCGTGGGTTCCGCGCGGTGGTCGACAAGCTCGAGCCGCTCGAGCCGGGCGACGTCGGCGCCTTGTTCAAGACGGTCGGGATGACCCTGGTCTCGACCGTGGGCGGCGCGGGAGGTCCTTTGTACGGCACGCTGTTCCTCCAACTCGGAGTGAAGAGCGCAGGCAAGCCGATCGTGGAGCCCAAGGATTGGGCCGAGATGCTCTCGGCGGCGGTCGACGGGGTGATCGCTCGGGGCAAGGCCGCGCTCGAGGACAAGACCATGGTCGACGCCCTCGTGCCGGGTCGCGACGCTTTCCGTGCTGCGCTCGACGGTGGGGCCTCGCTGGGCGACGCGCTCCGGCGCTCGGCGGACGCGGCCGAAGAGGGCATGCGTGCCACGATCCCGCTCGTCGCCCGCAAGGGCCGAGCCAGCTACCTGGGCGAGCGGAGCGCAGGTCACCAGGATCCGGGTGCGACGTCGTCCGCGCTGCTTCTGCGGACGGCGGCGGAGACCTGGGGAGGATGAAGAGCCGAAGCACGACCGGACGACGGCTCCGAACGAGGAGCCAGAGATGAGGAGGTGAAGCGATCGATGGCGGATTACGTAGGTGCTATCGACCAGGGCACGACCAGCACGCGCTTCATGGTGTTCGACCACGCCGGCGCGGTGGTCGGGGTCGACCAGAAGGAGCACGAGCAGATCTACCCGAAGCCCGGGTGGGTCGAGCACGACCCGTTGGAGATCTGGTCGCGAACGACCGAGGTGATCGATGGCGGGCTGGCGAAGGCCGGCATCACAGCGGCCGACCTGGCTGCCGTCGGGATCACGAACCAGCGTGAGACCACGGTCGTGTGGAACCGGAAGACGGGCCAGCCCGTCTACAACGCGCTCGTGTGGCAAGACACGCGGACGCAGGACATCGTGAACGAGCTCTCCGCCGACGGCGGACAGGACCGCTTCCGTGAGAAGGTCGGCCTGCCGCTCGCGACGTACTTCTCGGGCACGAAGGTGAAGTGGGTCCTCGACAACGTCGAGGGCGCGCGGGCAGCAGCAGAGGCCGGCGACCTGGTGTTCGGCAACATCGACACGTGGGTGATCTGGAACCTGACCGGTGGGGTTGAAACCGGCGTCCACGTCACGGACGTGTCGAACGCGAGCCGCACGATGCTGATGAACCTCGCGACCCTCGACTGGGACGACGAGCAGCTGGCCGCGTTCGGGATCCCGCGCTCGATGCTGCCCACGATCATGCCGTCCTCCGCCGTCTACGGCAACGCGATCGGATCCCTGTCGGGGATCCCGGTGGCCGGCGACCTGGGCGACCAGCAGGCGGCCACGTTCGGTCAGGCCGCCTACGACGTCGGTGACGCGAAGAACACCTACGGCACGGGGAACTTCATGCTCCTGAACACGGGCACCGAGATGGTCCCGTCGAAGAGCGGACTCCTCACGACCGTCGGGTGGAAGCTCGGCGACGCACCGGCCGTGTACTGCCTCGAGGGGTCGATCGCGATCACCGGGGCACTCGTCCAGTGGCTCCGCGACAACCTGGGGCTGATCTCGACCTCGGCCGAGGTCGAGGAGCTGGCGAAGACCGTCGACGACAACGGCGGGATGTACTTCGTCCCGGCGTTCTCGGGCCTGTTCGCGCCGTACTGGCGTGGCGACGCCCGCGGCGCGATCGTCGGCATGACCCGCTACATCACCAAGGGTCACTTCGCGCGTGCCGCGCTCGAGGCGACCGCCTGGCAGACCCGCGAGGTCCTCGACGCGATGGAGGCCGACTCCGGCGTCACGCTGAAGGAGCTCAAGGTCGACGGCGGCATGGTCTACAACGACACGCTGATGCAGTTCCAGTCAGACGCCCTGCAGGTGCCCGTGATCCGGCCGAAGGTGGCCGAGACCACGGCGCTCGGCGCGGCGTACGCGGCCGGGCTCGCCGTCGGATTCTGGGGTTCCTACGAGGACCTGCGCCAGAACTGGGGCAAGGACGCCGAGTGGTCCCCGAAGTTGTCTTCGGACGAGATCGAGCGCGAATACGCCCAGTGGAAGAAGGCCGTGACCCGGACCTTCGACTGGGTGGAGTAACGGAACGCCTCTCGGGGAACACGGTCGGAAGACCTAGAGGGAGGCCGGCATCCGGCCGGCCTCCCGACCCCGGGAGGTGGGAAGGTTGGACAAGGAACACGAGGAGCACGAGCACGTCGCCCATCCGGATTTCGCGCGTGGGCAGGAGGCCAAGGAGCACGAGGAGCACCACGACGAGCCTCGACCTGACTTCGCGCGCGGCAGCCGTGAGGGCGGCGAGGTGACGACGGAGTCAGAGCGTGGGACGTTCGCCGAGGGGAAACACGTGCACGACGAGCCACAGGGCGACTTCGCCCGCGGTGCCCGCGACGACGGCGTCGATCCGAAGGACGAGACCAACACCTAGGAGGACGCGATGGAACGCCCCCGGCCGCACGTCCTGATCGTAGGGGGCGGCGGTACCGGGGGCGCCCTCGCGCACGACCTGACGCTCCGTGGTGTCCAGGTGACGCTCGTGGAGCGAGGAGAGCTCACGTCCGGGACCACCGGACGTCACCACGGTCTGCTGCACTCCGGCGCCCGCTACGCCGTGAACGACCAGGAATCCGCGGTGGAGTGCATCGAGGAGAACACCCTCCTGCGCCGGATCTGCCCTGGGATGTTCGAGGAGAACGACGGTCTCTTCGTCGCGATCACCGACGAAGACATGGAGTACTACGACGACTTCGTCCGCGGGTGCAAGGAGTGCGACATCCCGATCCAGGAGCTCACCCGGGACGAGACCCTCCGGCTCGAGCCGCTCCTCAACCCGGACCTGAAGGCGGCCGTCCGTGTCCCCGACGCGACGATGGACGCGATGCGGATGCCCCTGCGGTTCTTCGCGACCGCCCAGCATGGCGGCGCTCGCATCTACAGCTACATGGAGGTCCTCGGCCTCGACATCCAGGACGGCCGCGTCGTCGGCGCGACCCTCCACGATCACGTGAGCGGGACCGAGGGACGGATCGAGGCCGACCTGGTCGTGAACGCCACGGGACCGTGGTCGGAGAAGGTGGCACGGATGGCCGGCGTCGACGTGCCGATCCGCCCCTCCCCCGGCGTGATGCTCGCCCTGCGCGGCCGGATGTGCAACATGGTCGTCAACCGGATGCACCGCTCGGGCGACGGGGACATCGTCGTGCCGCAGCGAGCGCTCTCGGTGGTGGGGACCAGCTCGTGGACCGTCGAAGACCCCGAGGAGCTCGACGTGCCCGAGGACCACATCCAGCGGATGTACGACGAGGGCTCGAAGCTCATCCCCGCCGTCCGCGAGGCGCAGTTCCGCGCCGCCTGGTCCGCGGCACGCCCGCTGATCGGGTCGAAGGACGCGGACAGCGGACGAGAGCTCTCACGGACGTTCAAGACGATCGACCACGCCGATGAGGGCGTCGAGGGCTTCGTCACGATCACGGGAGGCAAGGCGACGACGCTCCGCGGGATGGCGGAACTCTGCGGGAACGTCGTGTGCGGCAAGCTCGGCGTCGAGGCCGGATCGCGCACCCGCGAGGTGGTCACCCTGCCCCACACCGCGTACTACGCGTCGCGCGATCGGAGGATCGCATGAGCATCGCAGAGGCTGCGACGACCCCGACGACCCGTCGCTTCCGCGTCTTCCGCTACAAGCGCGACGGCGCCACCTCTCGCTTCGACACGTTCGACGTTCCGGTAGGACCGAGGACCACGGTGCTGGAGGCGCTCCGCTGGATCCAGATCCACGAGGATCACAGCCTGGCGCTCCGACATTCGTGCTTCCACGCTTCATGCGGGACGTGCGGTCTCGTGGTGAACGGGCAGGAGGTCCTGGGGTGCGTCACGATGGTCCATGACCTGGGTCAGACCATCACGGTCGAGCCACTCGCCAACATCCCCGTCCTGACCGACCTGGTGGTGGACATGGACGAGTTCTTCGCGCGCTCGCCTGAGGACACCCCCGTGATCCGTCGCAGCGAGTTCGAACCGCAGGCGACGCCACCCGACGGGATCGAGGGCTACACGCGCTACGAGGACTGCATCGAGTGCGGGCTCTGCCTGTCCGCCTGCCCCGTGGCCGCGACGTCGGACGACTACGTGGGTCCGGCCGCGCTGGCGGCGGCACAGCGCCTCCTCGAGGAGCCCCGCGGGGTCGACCCCGACCGGATCCTCGACTGGGCCGACGACCCGGTCGGCGCGTGGCGCTGTCACGCGGCGTTCGAGTGCACCGAGGCGTGTCCGTCCAACGTGAACCCGGCCGCGCGCATCATGGCGCTGCGGGGGATGCTCGTGGACGGCCGGTTGAGGATCGAGGAGGTCGACACGCGATGAACGGACCCATGCCCAGCGTACCCGGGCTCGAGCGTCGCGCGGAGCGGGGACCCGTGCGACGCAAGGGGGTCGGCGTCCCGACCTCCGGCTGGTTCGATCCTCGTGGGCGCGGCCTCGGCTCGTTCGCCTTCGCCGTGAACCGCGTCACCGGGCTGGGGCTCGTCGTCTACCTGTACCTGCACCTTGGGGTGCTCTCGCTGCTCCTGGGCGGGGAGGAAGCCTGGAACGACTTCATCGCGTTGGCCACGAACATCGTGTTCCTCGGCCTCGACGTCCTGTTGATCTTCGGGCTCCTGTATCACGGGCTCAACGGGCTCCGTGTCGCCCTCGTGGGCACCGGCGTCGCCGCGGACCACCAGAAGGCGCTGTGGTGGGCATTCGGTGTGATCGGCACGATCGCGCTGCTGTACAGCGCCCTGCACATCCTGGGGAGCACGTGATGGCTGCCGTCCGGACCCGTCCGGAGACCGCCCCTCGGCGCCGGCACCCGACGCGCACGCCCCGGTCCGCCCGAGAGTGGCGGATCACCGCGCTCACCGGGGTCGCGCTGCTCCTGCTGGTCACCATCCACATGGTGGCCCACCACTTCGTCGTCGAGGACGTCGGGGGCCTTCGCGACTACGACCAGGTCCTCGAGTACATCTCGACCCCCGTGATCATCACGATCGAGGCGTTCTTCCTGCTGTTCGTGACGGTCCACGCGCTGCTCGGTGTGCGCGGGGTGCTCTACGACCTCGATCCCTCACCGGGGGCTCGCCGTTGGATCGACCGGGGGCTCGTGGTGCTTGGGCTCGCCACGATCGCCTACGGATTCTTCCTGATCGGGACGCTCGCGTCCCGGGCGTGAGGCGGGTCGATGATCGGCCTCGTCCTCGTGTCGCACAGCCACGAGGCCGCAGAGGGTACGGCGATGCTCGCCCGGCAGATGGCCGGTGATGAGGTCCCGATCGTGGCGGCGGGCGGCCTCGACGACGGCTCGATCGGGACGGACGCGATGCGTGTCCACGCCGCGATCGAGCGGGTGTGGTCGGGCGACGGCGTCCTCGTCCTGATGGATCTGGGCAGTGCCGTCCTGTCCGCGGAGATGGCGCTCGACTTCCTCGACCCGGCCAAGACGGGGTCGGTCAAGCTCTCCGGGGCGCCCTTCGTCGAGGGCGCGGTCGCCGCCGCGGTCGCGGCGAAGCTCGGTCTCTCGCTCGAGGAGGTCGATGCGGAAGCGCGCGGCGGGTTGGCGGGGAAGACCACCCACCTCGGCGAGGAAGGGGCCGCGCAGCTGGCAGCCGCGGCGACCCAGGAGATCGATGCCGAGGCCCGCCACGCGAGATTCACGATCGACCTCCCCCACGGACTGCACGCACGCCCGGCCGCGCGGCTCGTGCAGACGGCGGCGGCCTTCGATGCGAGGGTCACGGTGACGAACGCCGCCACGGGGCGCGGTCCTGTCGACGCGCGGAGCCTGAACGCGGTCGCCACGCTGGGCGTCACGCACGGGCAGGAGATCGACGTCGCCGCGGCAGGGCGCCAGGCCTCGCAGGCGCTGGACGCGATCGCAGCGCTCGTCGCACGCCGGTTCGACGAGGTCGAGGAGGCCGCGGCGCCGGCTCCCGCCCCGACCGCCGCGGAGTCCACGGACGGCGTGCTCGCCGGGATCGCGGCCTCGCCGGGGGTGGCGAGCGGATCGGTTCGGCGCATCGAGACGCCACCCATGCCGCCGGTGGTCTCCGTGGCGGACGCGGACCCGGCGGCGGAGACGTCGGCGCTCGACGGTGCGCGGGCGGCCGTCGCGATCGAGATCCGACGGCGCCACGAGCGAACGGCGGCGCGCGCCGGAGCCGCACAAGCGGCGATCTTCGAGGCGCACCTCCTGTTCCTCGACGACGAGGCGCTCCTCGGCCCCACGCGCGCGGCGATCGCGGCGGGTCGTGGCGCGGCCGCAGGTTGGTCCGAGGCCGTCGAGGAGGTCGCCACCGCCTGGGAGTCGCTCGACGATCCGTACCTGCGTGCCCGGGCCACCGACCTGCGGAGCGTCGGGCGTGAGGTCCTCGCACGGCTGCTCGGCGTCGCGCTGCCCCGCGCGACGCTCGCCGGTCCCGGGATCCTCGTGGCCGACGACCTCGAGCCGGCCGACGCCGCAGCCCTCGACCCCATCACCTGTCTGGGGATCGCCACCGCCCGAGGCGGCCCGACCGCGCACGCGGCGGTCCTCGCGCGCGCCCTCGCGATCCCCGCCGTCGTGGGGCTCGGCGACCCCGTCACGGCGCTCGCCGACGGCACGACGGTGATCCTCGACGGCGACCACGGCCTCGTGCGGACCGCGCCCGCCCCGGAGGAGCTCGAGGCCGTCGAGGCGGCGCGCGCCGTGACCACGGCGCGTCGCGAGGCGGCCAGGGCGCGCGCCGCCGGCCCCGCCGTCACCCACGACGGCACCACGATCCGGGTCGTCGCGAACATCGGCTCACCCGCCGACGTCCCGGCTGCCGTCGAGGCCGGTGCCGACGGGGTCGGGCTCTTCCGGACCGAGTTCCTGTTCCTCGAGCGCGACGAGATGCCCGACGAGGACGATCAGGAGGCCGCGTATCGGGCGGTCGCCGACGCGTTGGGCGGTCGCCCGGTCGTGATCCGTACCCTCGACGTGGGTGGTGACAAGCCGCTCGCTGCCCTGCCGCTCCCGCCCGAGGAGAACCCGTTCCTCGGGGTCCGGGGGCTCCGCCTGGGGCTCGCTCATCCCGAGGTGCTCGACGTGCAGCTCCGCGCGCTCGTCCGAGCGGCCGTCGACCACCCGATCCGGATCATGTTCCCCATGGTCACCACGCTCGACGAGGTGCGGCTCGCACGCGAGGCGGTCGATCGTGCGTGCGACGCCACCGGTGCCGGGGGTCGACCGTCGGTGGGCATCATGATCGAGGTCCCCGCGGCTGCGCTCGCCGCGCGCGTGCTCGCGCGTGAGGTGGACTTCTTCTCGATCGGGACGAACGACCTGGCCCAGTACACGCTGGCCGCCGATCGAGGCAACGACCGGCTGGCGTCGATCGCGGACCCCCTCCATCCAGCCGTCCTCCAGCTGATCGCGATGGCCGCAGAGGCCGGCTCGGCCGCCGGCATCGACACGGCGATCTGCGGGGAGCTCGGCGGCGATCCGGCGCTGACCCCTCTGCTGCTGGGTCTGGGGGTTCACGAGCTGTCGATGAGCGCCCCGTCGATCCCGCTCGTCAAGGACGCGATCCGGGAGATCGATCTCGTCCAGGCGCGCTCGCTCGCCCGTCGGGCGCTCGACGCGGCGACGGCACACGACGTCGCCACGCTCCTGCACCGCTGAGCGTTGGCGCGTAGAACGGTTGATACGCTCCGCCCCGTGAGCCGTGCAGACGACCGCGCCGCCGTGTTCCTGACCTCGGTGACATGGCTCCGCGTCCTCCTCACGCCGGTCGTGATGGCGTTCGTCCTCGCCGGCGGTGACACGAACCAGCTGATCGCCGGCGCGCTCTTCGCCGTCGCCGCGCTCACCGACCTGATCGACGGTCTGCTCGCCCGACGATGGAAGCAGACCTCGCCGCTCGGGGCGTTCCTCGACACGACCGCGGACAAGATCCTGGTCGCAGGTGGGTTGCTCGCGTTGGTGAGCGTCGGCCGCGCCTCGGTGTGGGCCTCCTTCCTGATCATCGGGCGGGAGATCCTGATCTTGGGACTCAAGGGCGTCGCGAGCGCCGCGAAAGGCGATGCCGTTGCCCCCTCGTGGCTGGGCAAGGCGAAGGCCAACCTCCAGTTCATCGCGATCACCGTCGCGATCGTTCGACCCGACGTGGTGATCGGGCCGTGGTACCTCGACGCGTGGCTCCTGTGGGCGGCAGCGCTCGCCAGCGTCTGGTCGGGCGCCGACTACCTGATCCGGTACGGCGGTCTGGTCTCGCGGCGACGCGATCGATGACCGCGGTCGTCACCGGAGCCAGCGGGTTCGTCGGCGGCGCGATCGTCCGCAGGCTCCTGGCCGACGGGGAGTCGGTCGTGGCGCTCGTCCGCAGCCGCGAGGCCGCCTCGAAGGTCTCGTCGCTCGGTGCGGATCCGGTGATCGTCGACCTCGCCGACACGGACGCCTCCGCCCGCGCGATGCGTGGCTCCGAGACCGTGTTCCACGTCGCAGGTCGCAACGCGATGTGCCCGCGTCGGCCCGAGATGCTGTACCGGGACAACGTCGATCTGGCGGTGGCCGTGGTCCGTGCGGCGGCGGACGCCGGGGTCGGTCGCGTCGTCCACACCTCGTCGGCCGCCACGCTCGGCGAAGAGGCCGGCGAGGTGGGCCGGGAGGACACGACGCATCGAGGCTGGTTCCTCTCGCCCTACGAACGGAGCAAGTACCTGGGTGAGCGCGCGGTGCTCGCCGCCGGGCGCCGGCTCGAGATGGACGTCGTCGTGGTGAACCCGTGCTCGGTCCAGGGGCCCGGACGCGCGACGGGCTCCGCGCAGCTGTTGTTCCGGGTCGCGAGGTCGCGCAGACCGGTGCTCGTGCGAACCTGGATCTCCGTCGTCGACGTCGACGACTGCGCTGCGGGGCACGTGCTCGCGGCTCGTCACGGCGTGCCCGGGGAACGCTACGTCCTCACCGGTGCCTCGCTCCCCGTGGACGAGGCCTTCGAGACCCTGCGAGCGGTGACGGGCGGACCGCGCCGGGTCCTGTGGATCCCCGCCCTCGCCCTACGGGCGGTCGCGCCGATCACCGCGCTCGCCGGGCTCGGGCGTGAAGATGTGGATCCGCTCGTGTGCCCCGCGGTCGTCCGGGCCCTGCTCCACGGGCACCGGTACGACGGATCGAGGGCGGCGCATGAGCTCGGCCTCCGCTACCGACCCCTCGCAGAGACGCTGGAACGGACGCTCGTCTGGGCTCGCCTCCGGGACCCTCGCGCGTCCGACGACGGCTAGGATGCGTCCGAGACCCGAACCCATCACGACGCCTTGACGGAGGTGTTCCGATGACACAGCTGCCCGACCGCAACCTGGCGATGGAGCTGGCACGCGTCACCGAGGCCGCGGCGCTCGCGGCCGGCCGCTGGGTCGGTCGACTCGACAAGCACGCGGCGGACCAGGCGGCCGTCGACGCGATGCGGTTCATGATCGACAGCGTCTCGATGGACGGCGTCGTCGTGATCGGCGAAGGTGAGAAGGACGAGGCGCCGATGCTCTTCAACGGCGAGCGGGTCGGGATCGGCCACGGGCCGAAGACCGACGTGGCCGTCGACCCGATCGACGGGACGACCCTCACGAGCGTGGGGCAGCCGAACGCACTCGCGGTGATCGCGCTCGCCCCACGTGGCTCGATGTTCTTCCCCGGTGCCGCGATGTACATGGAGAAGATCGCGGTCGGCCCCGAGGCGGCCGACGTGATCGACATCGAGGCCGGCGTCCGCGACAACATCCTTCGGGTGGCGAAGGCGAAAGGGAAGCGGCCCGAGGAGGTCACCGTCACGATCCTCGATCGCGAACGGCACGCAGGGATGATCCAGGAGATCCGCGAATCGGGCGCCCGCATCGCGCTGATCACCGACGGTGACGTCGCAGGAGCCATCGTGGCCGCCGCGCCCCGTACCGAGGTCGACATGCTGGTCGGGATCGGCGGGACGCCGGAGGGCGTGATCGCCGCAGCCGCGCTGAAGTGTCTCGGTGGCGCCATGCAGGGCAGGCTCTATCCGCGCAACGGAGACGAGCGCAGAGCCCTGGTCGACGACGGGTACGACCTGGACCGGGTGCTCACGCATGACGATCTCGCCGCGGGCGACGACGTGTTCTTCGCGGCCACCGGCATCACGGATGGGTACCTCCTGGAAGGGGTCCGGTACTTCCCCGACGGCGCCACGACGTATTCGATGGTGCTTCGAGGTCGCTCGGGCACGGCGCGCTACATCGAGTCGCACCATCGGTTCGAGAAGCTCGAGCAGTTCTCCGAGATCGCCTACCGCCCCTAGCGCGCGTGTGGGCGGGAGCGGCCCTCGATGCCTGGGACGCGCTCCTGCGCGATGCGATGCGCGCGGATGCGGGCCGATCCGAGGTTCGCGACGCCCCGGGAGGCTCGCCGGCTCCGCTGTGGCCGCTCGTGCACGTCCTGTGGGCGGCGGCGGAGGTCGTCGCGATCGGCGGCGCCGTGGACGTCGACCTCGTCCGCCCTTCCCTCCGGGAGCTCCTGCGGGACGAGGGCTACGCCGCCACGCCTGGCGGTCGCCGGTTCTACGACGACAACGCATGGCTCGGCCTGGCCTCGCTCCGATCGCTGGAGACCACCGGCGACGAGGCGCACCGGCGGCGGGCCGAGCGGACCACGGCGTTCGTTCGCCGCGGTGAGGCGCGAGGAGGTGGCGTGAGTTGGGCCGAGCGCTCCCCCAGCCGCAACGCGTGCAGCTCCGCGGCGGCGGCGTGGCTCGCCCTCGAGCGCGGCCGGCCCGACGACGTCGCGTTCGCGTCACGAACGATGGAGTGGCTCGCCCGGACGCTCCGCCGGCCCGACGGCTTGATCGCCGATCGTGTGATCCGAGGCAAGGTCGTTCGGACCGCGTGGAGCTACAACCAAGGGGCCGCGATCGCCGCGTGGGTCCGCCTCGGTCGCGACGACCTGGTCGACGACCTGGTCTCCTCGGCCCTCGGGCGTTTCCGTGGCGACCGGCTCTGGCACGAGCCTCCGGCGTTCGCGACCATCCTGTTCCGGGTGCTCCTCGAACGACCGACGGGGTCCGTGCTCGAGATCCTCGATCCGTACCTCGACCGGCTGCTCGTGGAGGGCCGAGACGCTTCCGGGTGGTTCACCGCCGGAGGGATGGGATCGTACGACGGGCGCCCCACGATCGATCAGGCGGCCGTGGTCCAGCTCCTGGCGCTCAGGTCGCAGATCGCGGCCCCCCGCTGAGCTCCCACACCCCGGTCGAGACCTTCCGCGCGATCCCCGCGCGCCCCAGTTCGGCGAGCGATCGCTGCACCACGGCTCGGACGTCCGGGGTCTCGAAGGGGTCCAGGAAGCCTGCCCGGAGCGCACGGTCCACGACGACGGTCCAGTGCAGCGGCTCATCCGCCTCCTCGAGGACCCGCATGACGGCGTCGTCAGGGGCCACCCGGTCATCCTCCGCCGCGGAACGGCCGCAGGACCCGCTCCGCGAACAGCTCCACCTGTTCGGGCTCGGGGATCGCGAACGGCAGCACCCAGGGCGCCACCACGACCTCCTCGATCCCCATCGCGTCGAGCGCGTGCAGCCGCGCGAGCGATCGGGCGGGGGTCCCCGACAGGGTCTCCTCGCACCACCGCTCGTAAGGGTCGGCATCCATCGCGCCTCCAGGCATCGCGGCGCGTCCTCGCTCGAACGCCGCGCGAGCCGCCGCCTCGTCCTCTCCCAGCAGCGCGTACAGCCCGACCGTCCTGCGGAAGCTCGCAGGATCGCGCCCCACGGTCTCGCACGCCGCGGCCACGTCATCGAGCTTGCCTCGATACCACTCGTCGGTGAACCGCCACACCACGTTCCACCCCGTCGCATGACGCGCAGCCGCCCTCAGCAACCGGGGACCGCCCTTGCCGCCGACCCACACCGGGATCGGGTCCTGGACCGGCCGCGGGAGCAGACGCGCATCGTGCACCGAGGCGGTGCGACCCTCGACGGTGACCGGCGCGCCCCTGGACCGGAACAACGCGTCGAGGATCGCGAGGGCATCCTCGAGCGCATCGAACCGCTCCCCGACCGTGCCGTACCGATACCCGAACGCCTCGAACTCCTCCCGGAGCCACCCCGCGCCGATCCCCAGCTCGAGCCGCCCGGCGGACGCCTGGTCGATCGTGGCCGCCATCTTCGCGACGAGCCCGGGATGACGGAACGGCGCACCGAGCACCAGCACGCCGAGGCGCACCCGATCGGTCCGCAAGGCGAGCCCGGCGAGCGACGTCAACGGCTCGAGGGCATCGATCGGCGTCGGATCGCCGCCGTACCGGGCGAACGAGTAGAAGAAGTGATCCGAGACCCAGACCGAATCGAAGCCCAGGCGTTCGGCGCCCGCGGCCCGGTCCGCCATCGCCTCGAACGAGATCGGCTCCCCGCCGGGGAGCGAGAACCCGTAGTGGGGCAGGCTCAGTCCGATCCGCATGCGCCGAGGATACGCGCCGCGCTCAGGGAGACGGCGACGGGACCGACGTGCGCTCGCGCAGCGTGCCTCGCAGCACCAGCCGGTCGCGCGCGTCCGTCACGAGCACGTTGACGAACGGGGTCAGGTCGCGAGACGTGATCGTCGCCACGGTGGCCTCGCCACCCGGATCGAGGACGGCGATCGTGCCGACCTCGACGAAGTTGCCAAGCCCGTCAGCGATCTCGACGCGGTACGGCAGCCGCGCCGGTCGGTCGATCAGACCGGTGACCATCACGACAGCACGATCCTGGACCGTCGGGACCACGATCGTCATGGCGGTGCCCCGTTCCCGTCCGGCGGTCTCGGGCCCGAGCACGCCGAGGAACACATCGGTCTCGGGGTCGACGAACTCGTAGTCCTCGATCAGGGTCACGAACTCGAGCAAAGCGTCCTTCGCGCGCTCGCTGGACGCGATCGTCTGCTCGTCGGGGCTGGACCGCCGTGCGACCACGGCGCCGACACCGAGACCCGAGACCGCGAGTGCGGCGGCCAGCACGAGGGTCCCCACCCTGCGCATACGACCCGTCGGGGTCCGGGCCGGACGTCCAGCGACGTGCCGGACCGCGGCGAACACCCGAGGCTGCAGGTCCTCGGGCTCGGCAGCCGAGGGAAGCGCGTAGGCGAACGTCACGGCCGCGCGGGCGAGATCCTCCGATTCCTTCCGGCACGCGGCGCACCACGCCAGATGTCGTTCGACGATCACCGTTTCCCGTTGACCCGTCACGCCGAGCGCATGCTCGGGGAGCAGATCACGGACCGTCGTGCAGCTCACCATGGGTCCTTCGCCTCGTTCGCCTTCCGCACCTTGATCAGCGCGGTCCGGAGCCGGGTCTTGACCGTGCCGAGCGGCACGCCGTCGGCCTCCGAGATCTCCCGGGCGGTGAAGCCGCCGAGATACGCGCGGGCGAGCAGACGCTGCTCGGCCATGGACAGGGTCGCGATCGCGCGGAGCGCCGCATCCCGATCCATCACGACGTCGCCTTCATCGAGGCCCGGGGCGTCGGGCACGTCCTCGACCAGGACGAGGCGGGGGCGGCTCGCCCCCGTGTCGCGGCGGAGACGATCGACGGCGAGGTTGTGGGCGATCGTCATGAGCCAGGTCGACAGCCGGCCCCGTGCCGGGTCGAACCGAGCGGCCTTGCGCCACGCGGTCGTGAAGACGTCTTGGGTGAGTTCCTCCGCGGCCTCGCGGGACCCCAGCAGGCGGAGCCCCATCGTGTAGATGGGTCGACCGAACCGCGCGTAGAGCGCACGGATGGCATCGTCATCACCGGCAAGGAGCCCTTCCATCAGTTGCCGCTCCTCCACAGGGAGCAGCGGTCCGTCCTGTCGTTGCACAGGCCGTTCCTTCCCGATATACGCGTGCCCACTGGAGGTCGGCTTGCGACCCCTTGACCGATGGTCGCACGGCCGCCCCCCGACTGCCACGCGTGATGCGTCCGCCCTACCCGTGCGGACGCGAGCGGCGTAGGCTCGTCACAGGAACGTCACAGGTGGGCGAACCGGGGCGCTCGGGTCGCCGAACGCTCGGTGACGGAAGGGGAAACCGGACATGACTGCCAGGATCGCCCGCCTCGTCGCGGGGGCCGCGATGGTCGCGCTGGCTCTCACCATGCAGACCGCCGGCGCGCAGGACACCACCGCGCCGACCGTGCGCCTCGAGCTGAACGGTACGGTCGACCCCCTCGTCGCTGATTACCTCGAAGGCTCGATCGCCCGCGCGCAGGAGGAAGGCGCCGGAGCGGTGCTGATCGTGATCGACACCCCCGGCGGCCTCGACTCGTCGATGCGGCAGATCACCGAGTCGATCTTGAACGCGCAGGTCCCGGTCATCACGTACGTGGGTCCGGCGGGAGCACGCGCCGCGTCCGCAGGCGCGTTCATCCTGCTGTCGGCCCCGGTGGCGGCGATGGCCCCGGGAACGAACGTCGGGGCCGCCACGCCGGTCGGCTTGTCCGGCGGCGACCTGAGCGACAAGATCGCGAACGACGCCGCCGAGTACATGCGCAGCATCGCGCAGGCCTACGACCGCAACGCCGACGTCGCCGCGAGCTTCGTGACGGATGCCCAGAGCATCACGGCGGAGGACGCCCTGGCCCAAGACGTGATCGACCTGATCGCCGGCACCGAGGAGGAACTCCTCGCCGCCGTGGACGGCAGTACGGTGACCCTCGGTACCGGCGCCACCGCGACGATCGAGTCATCCGGCGCGGTCGTCGACGAGCCGATGGGCGCCTTCGTCGGGTTCCTCCACGGTCTGTTCGACCCGAACATCGCCTTCCTGTTCTTCTGGCTCGGATTGGCCCTGATCGTGCTGGAGCTCCTCGTGCCCGGCCACATCTTCTCGGGCACGATCGGGACGATCCTGCTGATCATCGCGCTGCTGTCCTTCGGACTGCTGCCGGTGCGATGGATCGGCATCGCGTTGCTCGTCTTCGCCGTCGTGGCCTTCGTCATCGAACTCAATGCACCCGGGCTGGGCATCTGGGGGATCGCGGCGACGATCGCGCTGGTCCTCGGCGGGTGGTTCCTCTACGACCGCTCGAGCGGTGTCGCCGTGTCGCCATGGCTGTTGGCCGGGGTCGCCGTCGTGATGGCGTTGTTCTTCGGGGTCGTCGTGGCGAAGGTCTTGAGGATGCGCGATCTGCCGCCCGTGCAGGGGCTCGGGGCGATCGTCGGACACGACGGGCTCGTGATCGGGAGCGGGGTCGACGAGCGTGGGGGGATGGTCCGCGTCAACGCCGAGGAGTGGGGGGCCGTCGCGCCCGGCGGGCTGATCCCCGGCGGGCGTGAGATCCGCGTCACCGGACTCGATGGGCTCGTGCTCACCGTCGAGCCGGTCGATGATGAGCACGTTCCGGCGAGCGGCGGTGCCGCGCCGGCTGAGGAAGGAGGAACCTCCTGATGGAGATCAGCCCTCTGCTGATCATCGTCGGGGTCTTGATCATCCTGGGGCTGCTGTTCCTGTTCCAGGCGATCAAGATCGTCCCCGAGTACCAGCGATTGGTCGTGTTCCGCCTCGGGAAGCTGCTCGCCACCAAGGGCCCCGGGTTGGTGATCCTGATCCCGTTCATCGACAAGGGGATCAAGGTCGACCTGCGCGAGTTCTACCTGGAGATCCCGCGCCAGGACTCGATCACGAAGGACAACGCCGCGATCTCGATCGACTTCATCATGTACTACAAGGTCCTGGACGCGGCGAACTCGGTCGTCAAGGTCGCCAACTTCGCCGGCGCCGCGACCAACATCGCGGCGACCACGCTCCGTGCGGTGATCGGCGACATCTTGCTCGACGATGTCTTGGCCAAGCGCGACGAGATCAACAGCCTGCTGCGCGTGAAGCTGGACGAGGTGACCGAGCGGTGGGGCGTGAAGGTCACGAACGTCGAGATCCGCGAGATCATCCCGCCGCCGTCGGTCCAGGAGGCGATGACCCGCCAGATGTCCGCCGAGCGCACGCGGCGCGCGGTCGTGACGGAGGCCGAGGGGAACAAGTCGGCCGCGATCACCGTGGCGGAAGGGCAGAAGGAAGCCGCGATCCTCACGGCGGAGGGTCAGAAGCAGTCGGCGATCCTTACGGCCGAAGGCGAGCGTCAGTCCGCGATCTTGCGGGCCGAAGGGTTCGCGCTGGCCCTCCAACGGATCTTCGAGACCGCGAGCACGGTCGACGAGAAGACGATGCGCCTGCAGTACCTCGATGCGTTGAAGCAGGTGGGCGCGGGTCCCTCGTCCAAGATCGTGGTCCCGATGGAGCTCGCCGGGCTCGTGTCGGGCTTCACCGCGATCGCCGAGGCGGCATCCACCAACGACCAGGGATCGGCCCAAGGCTGATCGCCGGACCCGCGACAGGGCAGGGCGCCAGGGCGACCTGGCGCCCTTCGTCGCGTCAGGCGGGCAGCGCCATGCCGGCCTGCTGCATCGCCAGCTCGAAGTCGTGCCGGCTCGTGCACGCCATGAAGGCGTCCGGCACCGAGATCGCGCCCTCCTGGATCAGACGCAGGAGCCACTGGTCGAACGTGACCATCCCGTAGAACCCGCCCTCGGCCACGACGTCCTTGATCTCGTGCGTCTTGTCCGCGTCGGCGATCCGCTCGGCCACACGGCCGGTGTTCACGAGGATCTCGAGCGCGGGGATCCGCCCACCGTCGAACGTCGGCACGAGACGCTGGCAGATGATGCCGCGGAGCGTCCCGGCGAGCGCCAGGCGGACCTGCTGCTGCTGGTAGGGAGGGAAGAAGTCGATCACGCGGTTCACGGTCTCGGTGACGTCCACCGTGTGGAGGGTCGACAGCACGAGGTGCCCTGTCTCGGCGGCGGCGATCGCGGCACGGACCGTCTCCGTGTCGCGCATCTCCCCGATCAGGATGACGTCGGGGTCCTGACGCAGGGCCGCTCGGAGCGCCCCCAGGAAGTCCTGTGTGTCGTTGCCCACCTCGCGTTGGTTGATCGAGGCCATCTCGTCGCGGTGGATCACCTCGATCGGGTCCTCGATCGTGACGATGTGAACCGGCTTCGTCTTGTTGATGTAGTCGATCATCGCGGCGAGCGTCGTGGTCTTGCCACAGCCCGTCGGACCGGTGACGAGGATCAGCCCACGGTGCTCGTCGGCGAGCGTCCGGATCGCATCCGGCAACCCGATCTCCGCGAAGGACGGCCCGCCGAACCGCAGCTTCCTCAGGACCATCGAGATGGTCCCCCGTTGCCGGAACACGTTGGCGCGGAAGCGTCCGACGTGCGGCACCGAGTAGGCGAAGTCGACCTCGCCCTTCTCGTGGAGCTGCGCCTTGCGGTCCTCCGGGATGATCTGGTCCGCGATCACCTGCGTCTCGATCGCGGTGAGCGGGTCACGCTCGAGACGGTCGAGCCCCTGCGGCAGCCGGAGCATCGGTGCCGACCCGACCTTCACGTGCAGGTCGGACCCGTGGCCGCTCACCAGCTCTCCGAGCCAGCCGTTGAACTCCGGGACGATCTCGTCGCTCATCTGATGGAACCTCTCCCTGGTCGTCGGGGTGGCCGGGCGGCGGGTCGTGCCCCGCCCGGGCACTTGTTCCATCGGACGCGTCGCGCCCCGACTCAAGCCCTCGTCCGAGGGTCACGCCCGGCGGGCGACGAGCCGGCACGTGCTCGAGCGATCAGCGAGCGGCTCGAAGTCCGTCATCGCGAGCGGAGGCCGGGCGCCCGACAAGATGCCCTCCAACAGCCCGCGGTGAACGGCGCAGACCAGCTCGCGGTGCTCGTCGAGGAGGTCGCGGAAGGGGCAGTCGCGCAGGCTGATCTCGATCGTGGGGGTCCCGGTCCGGCGGAACCGAGGCGTGAAGCCTGCCTCGGCCAAGGCCTCCTGGACGACGGCGAGGTTGGGCCCGGATGGCTTGCGCGAACCCGGGCGGGGAGCCGAGCGTCCCATCAGGTAGGCGCCCCACTCGCGCGCCAGCTCCTGGGCGCGAGCTCGCTGCTTCGGCGCCGTGAGCAGCCCCGCGAGGATGTCGGCGAGGAGCCGGTGGTCGCGGCCCTCCCGCCCTTCGATGTCGACGGCGGCGTACATCGTCTGAGGGCGGCCGACACCGGGGCCCTTGCGGACCTCCGACGCCACGAGTCCCGCTTCCTCCAGTCGACGGAGGTGAGGGCGGAGCGTGTTCGGGTGCAAGGACAGCCGGGTCGCCAGCTCGCGGATCCCCACCGGACGCCCCGACAACCGGAGGTACCGGTACAGGCGGAACCGCGTGTCGTCGGCGAGCGCCTTGTGCACCTCGATCGGGGCGGGCTCGGGCATCGGTCCTCCGGGTGCGTCGTAGACTGTGGGTTTCCACGGTCATGACCGTGTTTATCGATGGAAGCCTAGCCCAGGGAGCGCCGCCATGATCACCGAGACCCAGGTCCGCGAAGCCCTCCGCAGCGTGAACGACCCCGAGATCGGCCGTCCGATCGAAGACATCGGGATGCTCGAGTCGATCCAGGTCGACGGTGGGCTGGTCCGTGTCCACGTGCTCCTGACGATCGAGGGATGCCCCCTGCGCGATCGCATCACGAACGACGTGACCACCGCGCTCCAGCCGCTCGAGGGGGTCGAGCGCGTCGAGGTCACCCTGACCCCGATGTCGCCCGAGCAGCGTGAGGCGCTCGTCGGCACGCTCCGCGGTGGACAGCCGCAAGGGCCGACGGCGATCTCGTTCCCGCCGCAGACCTCGATCGTGGCGATCGCGTCGGGCAAGGGCGGGGTCGGCAAGTCGAGCGTCACCGTGAACCTGGCGGCGGCGCTCGCGGCCGAGGGCGCGAAGGTCGGCGTCCTCGACGCGGACGTCTGGGGCTTCAGCGTCCCGCGGATGATGGGTGTCGAGGGCAAGCCCGTCGGGTTCAACGACATGATCCTGCCCCTCGAGGCGCACGGTGTGAAGGTGATCTCGATGGGCTTCTTCGTGCCGGAGGATACGCCGGTGATCTGGCGCGGACCCATGCTCCACAAGGCGATCGAGCAGTTCCTGGGGGACGTCTACTGGGGCGACCTCGACTTCCTGCTGTGCGACCTCCCCCCGGGGACCGGCGACGTGAGCATCTCGCTCGCCTCGTTCATCCCCGGTGCCTCGATGGTGGTCGTGACGACACCGCAAGAGGCCGCACGCACGGTCGCCGAGCGCGCCGGGAAGATGGCCGAACGGACGAACCTCCGTCCGATCGGGGTGATCGAGAACATGAGCTACTACGTCTGCCCGCACTGCGGGGAGCGCGACGAGATCTTCGGCACCGGTGGCGGTCGGGTGGCGGCCGAGGCGCTCGGGGTGCCGCTGATGGCCCAGGTGCCGCTCGTCCCGTTGCTCCGAGAGGGCGGCGACATCGGCGCGCCGATCGTGGTCAAGGATCCCGACAGCCCCGCGAGCGAGGCGCTGCGCGCGGCCGCGGCCGCGGTCCGGCAGGCGACGAAGTCGAAGGTGGGCAAGCCGCTGTCCCTGATGACGCGGTAGCACGGGTCGAGGTCCCGACCCGACGTACGGCTACCCGTCTGACGAAGGCCCGGCCTGATCGACGGAGCCCGCGGGCTCGGGCTCCGGCTCGGACGGGGCGTCGGCGGCTGCGTCCTCGTCGACATCGAGGGGCCGAGACGCACGCAAGGGCTTCCTCCTCGGCGTGGTCGGGCCGGGCCGCTTCGTCACGGCGAAGTAGATGAGGACCCCGACGCTCACGATCACGACGGCGAGAGCGGTCCATTGGGAGCCGGTGAGGGGCCCGAAGCGCTTGTCGATCCGGAACGAGTCCTCGAGCAGGCGCGCGCAGCCGTACCACGTGGTGAACAGCAGCGCGGTCGTCCCCTCGCGGCGATCCTTCGACGAGAAGAACCACAGCACGGCGAACAGGACCCAGGCCAGGAGCATGTCGTAGAGCGCCGCCTGGTGGACCCCCGAGCCCTGGGCGATCACGTTGCCGGCCTCGTCGAGCAGACGCGACCCGCCGCGCTCGAGGATCTGGAGGTGGCCGTCCTGGAGCTGCGCCTGGCACACCTCGTCCGCGCAGGAGAACGGAGGCGCGACCGTCCCGCCCCGGTACGTCCACGCGAGCAGCCACGACGTGGGCTTCCCGAGGTGGTCGGCGATGATCAGATCCCCGATCCGTCCGATCGCGATGCCGAACGCGAGCGCGGGCGCCACCGAGTCCGCTACCTGGAAGAACCGCAAGCGGTACGACTTCCGTTTGATGCTGACCGCGTTCGCGATCGTGGCGCCGGCGATCCCCCCGAGCAACGAGATGCCGCCCTCCCAGATCTGGAACCACTCGACGGGAGAGTCGAAGTCGGCGAAGTGGGCGATCACGTAGCCGACCCGGGCACCCACGATCGCGCCCACCAGCGACCAGAACACCACGGAGTTGGCCGCGTCCTCGGAGACCCCGCGCTGGACGAGGAGCTTCGTCAGGATCCAGGCTCCCATCAGGAACCCGATCGCGATGAACAGGCCGTGCGGGGACACCGCGAAGCTGTCGCCGAACCGGAAACGGTCGATGACGGGCCAGCCGACCTCGGCGATCAGGGAGAGCATCGGCATCGAGGGTAGCAAGGGCTACCGCGAACGGCCGCGAGGGACCAGGTACGCAACCGCGCGGCCGAGCAGCAGACCGCTCACCACGTCGGACGGGTAGTGGACACCCAGGTAGACCCGGGAGGCGGCCACCGACAGGTCGAGCCCGGCGAGCGCGCCGCGCGCCGCGGCGCCGAGCCCCAGCTCGCGAGCGGCCACGCGGGTGAAGGTCGTCAGCACCGCCGGGTGCGACGACGGCCACGAGGTCGCGTTCGGCCTCGCGATCACCAGCCGCGTCCCGCCGGGGTGGGCGTCGCTCGGCCGGGGCCTGCCGGCCACCTTCTTGATGCCCTGCAGCAGGAGCCAGGTGGCGCCCGCGCCCGCCAGGGCGCGGGCGGCGGGCCCGCGATCCGACCCGCGACCGCGAGCGACCTCGCGGCCGCCCCGGCCGCGTACAGCGACCCGAGCTCCGTCACCCCGGCGAAGAACGCGTCCGCCCGAGGACCGTGACCACGGTTCAGCCACTCGAACAGCTCCCGATCGACCGCCGGACCCTCGTCGCCCTTGATGGCGCCGACCCGACGGCGACGGCGCCGGCCGCGAGGCTGCCCGCCCACAGAACCGTCCGATCCCCATCGGCGCCCATCATGCAAGATGCACGCGCGGCGTCAGGACGGGGAGGCCACGATGGGGACGGCGCCGGCGCGTGAGGGCTGGAGGCAGACGCACGAGGGGCCCGGGGGCGAGCGACCGATCGCGGCGGGCGTCATCGGACTGATGCTCCTGGTGTTCGTCCTGCAGAACACCGACGAGGCCGACGTCGACTTCCTGTTCTTCAGTGGGAGCTACCCGCTGTGGATGATGGCGGTGGCCGTCGGGGTGCTGGCGTTCGCGGCCGGATGGCTGGTGGGCAGGAGCCAGACGCGACGCACGCTGCACGATCGGCGCCAGGACTAGCCTGGAGGTTCCCGCAGCGCCAGCTCTATCTGGTGCTTCTGCGCGAGCGTTCCTCGCCGCAACGCGAACTCGGCGCCGCCCACCGCGTTCACGCTCGCCGCGGCGAACCGACCGAGGGGACCACGGAAGACGTAGGCGACCTCATGGCGCAACACGCTCCGGTCGAACGGCAACGACGCCACCGAGGTCGTGACCGTGGCGTCGAGCAGCCCGCCGAGATGGAAGGAGGCGTGCCACGGCGGCTCCCACTCGAGGACGCGGCACGGCACCGTCGCGTGCACCCCCATGAAGCCGAGCGTGACCTCGTAGCCCGCTCCTCGCTCGAACCCCCCCGGAGGGAGCCGCACGGTCACGATGTGCTTGTCCCAGTGCGGCAGGTTCCGTGGATCGCTCGCGACCTGCCACACGGCCTCCGGCGGCGCGTCGACCTCCACCGAGTACTCGACGGTCGTCATCGGCGCGCGCTTCCGCTCGACCAGCCCTCCCACCAGACCACGCGTGCAGGATCGATCCGCACGAGCGCGTCCGCACCCCCCGCGAGACGCTGGGCGATCTGACGCATCGTCTTCGCGCCCGAGCCCACCTCACCCTCGACGAAACATGCCGCCCGACCCTGGATCATCGCGCCGACCATGTCGCGGGCTCGCCAGACCGACGACCGGTCGATCGTGAGGGCTGCCGTCGCGTCGGCGGGGGCGTCGGCGAGGGCGAGGGTCTCGGCGGGCAGGGCGGCGTACAGCGCGTGCGCCTCGGACCGCCACCGGACCGGCAGGACGACCGGCCCGCGCGCGCCGGCGATCGCGAGCGCCCCGTCGCCCTCGCGCCCCACCTGGTCGACGACGGTGGACGGCAGTCCTTCGAACGGGTCGGCGGCTACGGTCGAGCGACGGAACGTGGCACGCGACGCTGCCTCCCCCGCCCACCGGCCCCGCCCCTCCTGGACACCATCGGCGTCCAGGAGCGCCGTCCGCTCCAGATCGACACCGACGAACACCCGTCCGGGGGGCGTCCATGCGAGCGGGACCTGACGAGCGTCGAACGCGTACCCGGCGAAGAATCGGGCGTTCTTACGGCTGAAGCTCGCGGCGGCGCGAGCGATCGATGTCGCGCCGGCCACCGCGCTCCCCCACGTCCGACGGTCGAGGGCGTCATAGGTCTTCACCGTCCCGGCGAACGTCACCGCGAGATCGCCGTGACGGACCAGTCCGGCCACGGTCGGATCGGCCTTCCAGTTGCGCGCCTTGACCGATCGCCGCGAGGTGGTGAGCCAGAGTCGACCTCCGCTCGACGCGAACACCAACGGGGTGCAGTGGGGACCGTCGGGGGTCGACGTGGCGACCGTGCAGAAGGAGCCGTCGTCGAGGACCGAGGCGATGGCCGTCGATAGGAAGCTCATGCACGCTCCTTCTCACGCCCCGCTCCCGGCGGGAGCACGAGCATCGATCCGGTCCAGAGGATATGGCTCGCGAGCGGCGCGAGCACACCGCCCGTCCACCACCACAGCCCGGCCCACAGCGCCCCGCCGACGACGGCCCCGGAAACGATCGGCAGCGAGCGACTCGGGAGGTTCGCCACCACGTACAGGGACCAGCCCGCGACGGCGCCGCCCGCGGCACCCAGCGACGAGTCGGCCAGCGTCGCCTGGGCGAGGCCGCGCCAGAACACCTCCTCGGCCGGGACCATCACGAGCAACGACAGCACGAGGGAGCGAGCGAGGGACACCTCGGCCGCTTCCTCGTACTTCTCGAGCGTCTGACGGCGGAACGGCTCCCACCGCGCCGCCATCCACACGAACCCACGGGTCCCGACGAACAACAGGAGCCCGCTGAGCGCCCCGATCCCCAGGGCGACGGGGTCCTCCACCTCGGGCGGATCCCACGGAGCGACGATCGCGGCGGCGACCCCCATCGCCCCGAGGACGACCGGCATCAGCCGCCAGACGTCGGCGCGACCGGCGGCCACGCGCCACCAACCCATCATCTCCGCCACGAGACCGAGCGCGACGACGATCCCGGCCGGCATGCTGCTACCCGGGGAAGAAGCGCGTCTTCACGGCGATCTCGGCCGTGAACGCCGTGACGACGCCCAGGTAGTAGAAGCCGGTGGCCGACTGGACCGCCGAGGCACGTTCCCCCTTGAGCGCGGCGCGGACCAGCACCGCGATCAGCAGGGTCGCTCCCGCCATCCCGACCGCGATCCACGGCGCGAGCGCCCCAGGGCCGAGCAGCGGGTTGAACGACGACGACGACGCGGTGGTCCCGGAGAACCCTCCGGTCGCGATGGCGACGATCTCGACGCACGAGGCCACGATCAGCACGGTCGTGAACCGGTTGATCGGGGTACGGGTCAGCTTGCGATCGGTCAGGTACCAGTGCCCCAGGAACAACCCGTCGAAGGAAGCCCCGAGGAACGCGGCACCGGCGGCGACCTGGAACAGAGCCAGGGGGAGCCCCTGGCGGCTCGTGGCCGCGAACGCGATCAGCGCCGCGATCGACACGGGAACGGACACGATCCCGACCACGCGACCCGCCACCTGCTGGCGGAACGCGAGCAGAGCGGTCGATATCGCCGTGACGACCAGCGTCGCGAGCGTGAGACGCACGGTCCACTCACCGGCGACGTCGCCCGAGATCGCGCCGTCGCGCGCCGCCATCCACGCCCACAGGGCGAACGCGAACGTGACGACCGTCCCGTGGATCGTGAAGTAGCTGCGTTTCGCCTCATGCCACAGCGGCGTGAGCCACGTGAGCACGGCCGCGCCGGCGACGGCCTGGGCGAGCACGACGGCGATCACGCCGCCGACACCCGTCATCCGCGCTCCGATCCCATCAGGACCCTGAGCCTATCCGGCCCGGTGCGGGGCCGACCTTCGCCTCCGCGGAGCGGCCGGTAGGCTGTGCTCTCGATGGACGACTGGCGTTCCTACGACGGCGTGGCGGAGACGTACGCGCGCGTCCATGCTCCGCGGCTGGCCGAGCCCGCACGCGACCTCGTGGAGTTGATCGGCGTGGGCGAGGGCCAGCTCGTGTTGGACATCGGCGCGGGCACCGGGGCGGCGTCCGCGGCGGTCCGCGCTGCCGGCGCGCACGTCGTGGCGGCCGATCCCTCGACCGTGATGCTCACGATGGGGCGACGTGACGAGCCGACGCTCCCGGCCGTTGCCGCGCAGGCGATCGACCTCCCGTTCCGCCCCGGCTCGTTCGACGCGGTCGTCGGGAACTTCGTCCTGGCGCATTTCGCGAAGGTCGACACGGCGTTGTTCGATCTGATCCGCGTCGCGAAGCCCGGTGGTCACCTCGGGTTCTCGGCCTGGGAGGACGGCGTCGACGCTTTCACGGAGACCTGGCTCGAACTCGTCACGAGCGTCGTCCCTCGGGAGATGCTCGAACCGTCGGTCCGTCGCGCGATCCCCAACCGCGACCGTTTCCGGCGCCGCGCCACGCTCGAGCAGGTGCTGCACGACGCAGGGCTCTCGCACGTCCGCACCGAGCGAGCGCGCTACGAGTGGATGTACACGCGCGACGAGTTCGTCGACGGGCTCACGACGTGGGCGACCGGAAGGTTCGTCCGCAGCATGATCGGCGACGCAGGGTGGGCCTCGTTCATGGACCGTGCGCGGGCGACGTTCGCGCAGCGCTTCCCCGACCCGCTCCATGACGCCCGTGAGGTGCTGCTGGTCGTCGGGACGAAGACCTGAGCCGAGGCTCAGCTGAGGTCGAGGACACGGAACTCCTCCGCGAGTCCAACGCCGGCGCGCTCACCCGCCGCACGGGCCTCGGACTCGAGCCCCTCCGCGAAGTAGCGGATCCCCTCCGAGAGCTGGCTCGCGTGGCACGCGAGCGCGTCGATCTTCACGCGGAACCAGTCGGTCACGTCCTCGGCGCGGTTCGCCTCGTTCGTCCAGCCGAGCCACACGTCGACGACCTCCTGGACCTCGAGGCCCTCGTCGAGGTGCTCGGAGAAGAAATGCGGGTTCCCGCTCCCGGGGAACGCGCTGTCGAGCGCGACCCAGCCGGCGGTCCGGTGGTCGGAGTGGTTGTAGTAGCGGTTCTCGAAGAAGACCGACGTCGGATCGACGGACAGCAACGTCTCGGCGCGGACCTCCCGGATCCGCCGCGTCACGGTCTCGCGCATGGCCGGCGTGTTCTCGAGCTCGCCGTCGGGAACCGATCCGATCAGGACGCTCGCCAGGCCGAGCAGCTCGGCCGCGGCCTCGGTCTCGGCGCGACGGATCTCGGCGATCTCCTCGCGATGCCGCGCCGGATCCTGCGAACCGCGATCGCCGTTCGTGAGGATCAGCAGGTGGACGTCGCGGCCGGCGGCCGCCCACTTCGCGAGCACACCGCCCGCCGCGATCTCGGCATCGTCGGGGTGCGCGAACACCCCGAGCACGGGCCCGGTGCGTGGCTCCGGTTCGGCCACGGCTACCCGGCCGCCCGATCGGTCAAGAACCGCACGAGGGTCCGCACCGGCACCCCCGTCCCCCCCTTCGGTCCAAGATCGGTACCCGTCTCGCTGAACGCCGGCCCCGCGATGTCGAGGTGCACCCACGGGACGTCCCCGACGAACTCCGCCAGGAACCACGCCGCGGTGATCGCTCCGCCCCACCGCTTCCCGATGTTCTTGATGTCGGCCACGTTCGAGTCGATCAGCGTGCGGTAGTCGGGGTGCAGCGGCAGCTGCCAGATCGGCTCCCCGACCGAGGCGCCGGTCGCGACCAGTTCCTGGGCGAGCGCGTCGTCGTTGCCGATCGCCCCAGCGATGTCCGTCCCGAGGGCCACCACGCACGCGCCCGTGAGCGTGGCCGTGTCGACGATGAGCTGGGGCTGCTTCTCGGCCAGATAGGCGAGCGAGTCGGCCAGGATCAGCCGGCCCTCGGCGTCGGTGTTGAGGACCTCGGAGGTCTTGCCGCCGTAGTGACGGATCACGTCGCCGGGCTTCTGCGCGGACCCGCTCGGCATGTTCTCGCTCGAAGGGATCACCGCGATCACGTTGATCTTCAGCTTGAGCCGGGCGATCACCTTCATCGTGGCCATGATCGAGGCGGCGCCACCCATGTCGTCCTTCATCGTCTCCATGCCCTCGGCGGGCTTGATCGACAGACCGCCCGAGTCGAAGGCGATGCCCTTGCCGGTCAGCGCGATCGGCGTGGCCTTCCCTGCTCCCGTGTAGGTGAGCTCGATCATCCGCGGGGGGTTCACCGAACCCTGGCCCACCCCGATGATGCCGCCGAAGCCGCCGGCCTTGAGCTGGGCCTCGGTCCACACCTTGCAGGTCAGACCGACCTCCTTCGCCATCTTCTGCGCCTCGCGAGCGATCTCGGCCGGTGGCAGATCCCCCGCCGGCGTGTTCACCAGGTCGCGCGCCCAGGTGACGGCGTCGACGATCACGTCCGCGCGCTTCACGGCCGCCTTCATCGACTTGTCGTCCCACCGCGACGAGCCGAGCACGGTGACCTTCGACAGGGGCGCGCTCGGCTCACCAGCCGTCCGGTACCGGTCGAACCGGTAGGCGCCCAGCCCGAGGCCCTCCGCGGCAGCCTGGACGGCCTCGGCGCTGCGGCGAGCATCGAACGCGAGGGCGAACGTCGTGGCCACCGTGCCGAACCGCCGGGCCGACCCGCCGACTCGGCCGAGGGCGCGCCGCATCGCCGGCACGTCGAACGCGCCCTTCGCGCCGACGCCGACCAACAGCACGGCGTCCGCGGCGAACCGGTCTCCCCGGCGCTTCGTGACCAGGAGGTTCTCGCCCTTCTTCCCCGTGTGCTTCGCCGCGACGTAGGCGTCGAGCAGGCGGGTCTCCCGAACACCCGGACCGGGCGAGGGGCCTTCGAACACCGGGACGACCAAGATCCCGGCGGCGATCTCGTGGGACGAGGCGGACGAGTACGCGAACGTGGTCACGCGGGCGCTCCTTCATGCTCGGATGCGCGCAGTCTAAACGCGGCCCGGGGCTCGGCGATGGTTAGGCTGAGGCCGCTATGAAGACGCGCAACGTCACCGACCTGATCCACTTCAACGAGGACGCCCCCCGCACCGAGGTCCTGCACGAGACCGGGCAGCTGTGGTCACAGGTGATCTGCCTGCAGGGCGCGCAGGGCGTCGGGCCGCTCACGGACGAACGCGCCGACGGGCTCCTGGTCGTACTCGCGGGCGAGGTCGCCACGCAGATCGGCAAGGGGCGGGCCCGACTGAAGCAGTGGGAGTCGGCCGCGGTCGCCCCCGGGGACGCGCTCACCCTCCGCAACGCATCCCCGGAGCCCGCGGTCGTGCTGCTGGTGCTCTCGCCGCCTCCCGCCTAGCGACCCCGCGCGAGCCCGAGCGCCGCGGCGAACGCCACCGCGAACCCGGGCAGGCTCCCCCCGAGCGCGGCGCCCGGGATCAGCGGGAACGGGAGCCCGAGCCCCGTGAAGAGCGCTTCCAGGCCGTCCGCCCACCACCCGACCAGCGTCGTCGGCGCGCACCACTGGAACGCGACGAACCCGAGGGCCCACGCGACGGCGCTCCCCCAGCGGACGCCGGGGTGCGCCTCGTCGAACAGGGCCGCCTCCCCGTAGCGGCCGCGAGCGAGGACCGCCCAGTGCGCCAGGAACACCCCGAACAGGGGGACGAAGACCGAGCCGATCAGGAGCAGGAACCCCTCGAGCGTGGCCGCGGCGTCGGCCCCGATCCCCGCGGCGACCGCGAACCCCACCAACCCGACCCCGACGATCAGCCCGCGTTGCGACCAGCCCGGCCGGACGTTCTGCACCGTGACGGCGGCCGAATACACGTTCGCCATCGCCTGGTCGGTCTCGCCGGCGAGCAGGGCGAGCAACACGACGCCCCCGCCCGCCGCGGCGGCGATCGTCGTGCCGATGTCGAGGGGATCGGCCGCCGCCCCCGCGGCCAGGACCAGCAGCACCCCCAGCAGGTAGAACCATGCGTTGCCGATCGCGTACCCGGTCGCGGAGCCGATCGCCGCCGCGCGGGTGTCGCGACCGAACCGCGTGTAGTCGGCCACGAGCGGGAGCCACGAGACCGGCATCGCGATCACCAGATCCACCGCGAGCCAGAAGGGAAGACCGCCCGTCCCCGGCTGCGACCAGAGCTGCCCGAGATCGCCGACGGCCGCCACCCGGATGGTCAAGAACACGCCCACACCCAGGAGGATCCAGATCCCCGCCTTCTCGAGCCACCGGCGCACCGCGAAGACCGGCCCGGCGAGGGCGAGCCCGGTGCATACGACCGCGGTCAGCACGAGCCACGCGAGCCCGGCGTCTACGCCGAACAGGTCGTTCGCTGCCGCGTTCGCTACCCGGGCGATCGCCCAGAACTCGAACGCCGTCCACCCCGCTAGCTGGACCAGGTTCGCGACCGACGGGAGGTAGGAGCCCACCAGGCCGAGCGACGGCCGGAACAGGACCATCGCGGGCACACCCTCGCGGGCGCCGGCGGCGGCGGCGAGCCCCAGCGGGAGGCACCCGATCACGGTCCCGATCCCGATCACGGCGACGGCCGCGGGCAGCCCGAGCGCCGGCACGAGCAGCGCCCCCGTGACCAGCACGAGCAGCCCGATCGACAGGTCGCCCCACAAGACGGCGAGGTCGAGCCCGGACAGGGTCCTCAGCGCACGGGGGACGGGGCGGATGCCCCACGCGGACGTCTCGCGCGAGAGCACATCCTCGACACGATCGCTGACCGATGCCACGACGAGCTCCCTCCGCCGGTCCGAACCGGATCAGGTTCCGAGGGTCGCCGGCGCGCTCCCGGCCTCTCAGCCCGGTCCGCCCGGGCTCCCCTGCTGTCCGTCTCCGACGCTAGCACGCGCCGCGTGCTCAGACCCGCCGTGGCCCCGAGGCGATGACGTGGGCTCGCAGACCCACCATCGCGCGTCCCATCAGGACGCGCATCACCGGGGCGTAGACGCGCGCGGCGAGCTCGCCCACGAGAGGAACCGCCAGGCGGATCTGCTCGATCCAGGTGAACCGAGACCCTTCGTCGTGCGGATCGAGCCGCCACGTCCCCTCGCCGGCGACGGGCCCGCCATGGCGGATCCGGAGCTCAGCCGGGGGCTCCCAGCCGGTGACCTCCATCGGCTCGGTGAACGCCGGGACGCCGAAGATCCGGGTCCGGACCGCGAGCCGGACCCCGACGCCCTCGCGCCGATCGGACACGACCGTCACGGAGTCGGCGTCGAGCATCCAGTCGGCCTGGCGCTCCCAGTCCATCAGGACCGCCCAGGCCTCCTCGGGCGGGCACGGGAGCACGATGTCACGGACGACCTGCATACCCCGAGCGTAGGCCACCCGAACCTCTGCACGGCGCTGTGAACCTATGCAGGCGCTCCCCGGGTACGCTTCGCCCATGGCTCGGGGCGCGGCGGTCGCGGCGGCGATGGCGACGGCTGCTGGCACGGTTCAGCTGGGCGGCGAAGCGCAGACCGCGACCGAGACCCGCGGCCCGAGCGGCGTCGCCTGGGACGATGACGGCCTGATCGTCTTCGTGGGGCCCGCCGCCGACCTTCCCTGGGCGCCATCCATCGGCACCCCAGAGGAGGGCATGCTCGTCCCGGGGTTCGTCGACTGTCACACGCACCTGCCCTTCGTCGGATGGCGCGCCGACGAGTTCGAGGCGCGGCTGCGGGGCGTGTCCTACTCAGAGCTCCATGGCAGCGAGGGTGGGATCTACCGCTCGAGCCGGCTGTTCCACGGAGCGAGCGACGATGAGGTGCGCGCGTTCTCCCGACCCCTCCTGGAGGAGATGCTCGACCTGGGGGACGACGACGGTGGAGCTCAAGACCGGGTACGGCCTCACGGCCGATGGTGAGCTCCGCGAGCTGGAGGCCGCCAGGAGTCTCCGCGACGCCGCCGCCCAGACGTGCACGGTGACGTTCCTGCCGTGCCATGCGATCCCGATGGGGATCGACCGCGACGCCTGGATGGACACGGTCGTGACCGAGCTGCTGCCGGCCGCGGCGGCGATCGGGATCGACGCGGTCGACATCTACGTCGAGGACATCGCGTTCGGGACCGACGACCTCGAACGGCTCGCGATGGCCGCGCCCGGCGTCCCCCTTCGCGTCCACGGCGACCAGCTCAGCGACACGGGCTCGGCGGCGGCGGCGGCGCGCCTCGGCGCCAGGAGCGTCGACCACCTGAACCACACGTCGCCCGACGGCGTCGCCGCTCTCGCCGCCTCGGAGACCGTCGCCGTCTTGCTCCCCTCATCCACGGCGTTCCTCGGGCTCCAACCGGCACCGGCGGCGGCCCTGCGCGCCGCCGGCGTCCCGGTCGCCGTCGCGACCGACTGCAACCCTGGAACATCGCCGGTCGCCTCGATGCCCAGGCGATCGCCGCGGCCGCCTCCGTGTACAGGATCCCCCACTGGAGGCCCTGACCGCCGCGACGCTCAACGCCGCCCACGTACTCGGGCTGGCCGACCGTCTCGGGACGATCGAACCGGGCAAGCGCGCCGATCTCCTGCTGCTCGACGCACCCCGGTTCGCCCAGGTCCCCTATCGCCCGGGACACGACCCGGTGCGGACGACCGTCGTCGCCGGCTCGGTCGTCGCGTCCCGCTGACGGGAGCAACCCGTCGAACGCTCGGTCGAGCAGAGGGTGGCACGCGCGCCGCTCACGCGGCGCGGCGTGCCGCCGCTCGGTCCTGCACCGCCCGCACGGCTGGTTCGGTGGCTCGCGCCGCCAGGGGTCCGAAGACGGCCAGCACCAGGACGTAGGCACTCGCGAGCGCCGCGAGCTCAGGCTCGACACCGCCGGCGACCGCGATCCCCGCGATCGCGATCGAGAACTCCCCCCGTGCGATCAGGGCGGTCCCCGCTCGGAACCGGCCGCGCGTGCCCACGCCCTCACGCCGCGCGCTCCACCAGCCCGTGACGACCTTCGTCCCGGCGGTGACGAGCGCCAGCAGCAACGCGATATCGAGGATCGGCGGGATCGTCGCGGGGTCGACCGAGAGTCCGAAGAACACGAAGAACACCGCCGCGAAGAGGTCGCGCAGCGGGCTGAGGAGGACGTGGGCGCGTGCCGCGGCGGGGCCGGAGAGCATGAGGCCGACGAGGAAGGCGCCTACCGCCGCCGAGATGCCGACGAGCTCCGAGATCCCCGCGACGAGGAACGTGATGCCGAGGATCGTCAGGACGAGGGTCTGGTCGGACCGGCTGAACATCAGCTCGCTCAGCGGCTCGCCCCATCGCTGTGCCACGATCAGCAGCAGGGCGACGGCGGCGAGCGCGAGGACCAGCGTCAGCACCCCTTCAACCGCGCCCACGCCCGCGACCAGCACCGCGACCAGCGAGAGGTAGCCGGCCATCACCAGGTCCTCGATCACGAGGATCGAGATGACCACCGGCGCCTCCCGGTTGCCCGCCCACCGGAGATCGTCGAGCAGCCGGGCGATGATCCCGGACGACGAGATGTACGTGATGCCCCCCAGGAACGTGGCGGCGACCGGACCCCAACCCAGGAGGAACCCGCCCACGAATCCCGGCGTGAAGTTCAGGGCGAGATCCACGAGGCCCGACGGTGCGTGCCGTTTGAGCGTCGCCGTGAGCTCCGGCGCCGAGTACTCCAGCCCGAGCATGAACAGGAGCAGGATCAGGCCGATCTCCGCCCCGAGCTCGATGAACTCCCCGGCCGTGAGCAACGGGAAGATCCCGCCGCGGCCGAACGCGAGACCTGCGAGCAGGAACAGGGGGATCGCGGGCAGCTGCCAGCGCGCCGCGACACGGGCGAGTATCGCGAGGCCGATCACCACCCCGCCGAGCTCCAGCAGGAACGCGGGCTCGACCACGGGGGTCAGCCCGTCCGCAGGATCGTCGCCAGGGTCTCGATGCCTCTCGGCGTCCCCACGACGACCAGCGTGTCGGCGGCCTCCAGCCCCTGCTCGGGGCCGGGGGCGGGCACCGGGCGATCGCCACGCAGCACGGCGACGATCGACACACCGGTGCGGGTGCGCGCCCGCGTGTCGCCGATCGTCCCCCCGTCGAACGGCGTCCCACGGACGATCGGGAGCCAGTCGATCGCGAGGCCCTCCACCTGCTGACGGAGGCGGCCGAGGTCCTCGACCACCCTCGACCCACCCAAGAGCTCCGCGAGCGTACGCGCGTCCTCCTCGTCGAGAGCGACGCTCTCGCTCGCTGTGTCGGGGTCGTCGCGCGCGTACACCAACAGGTCGAGCCGCCCACCCTGACGCTGGAGCACGCCGATCCGCGTGCCCCGATGGGTCTCGAACTCGAACCGGACCCCCAAACCCGGAAGTGGCGTCTCGCTGACGGTCGTCATGCAGCACATCCTGCCATGCCTCGGCGTTCGTTCGAGGGCCCTCGCTCAGGTCAGCGCGCCGACGACGGATGCGGCGGCCGTGACCAGCGCGCCGCCACGAACCAGCGCCACCGTCGCCTCGATGTCGGGACCGAACTCCCGGTCGTGTTCGACGAACGGCACCCGTGTGCGGATCAGGTCGTGGACCGCGTGGGTCGCGGGCCCGGGCGCGAGGGGCGCCCGGAGGTCGAGCGCCTGGGCGCCGGCGAGCGCCTCCAAGGCCAGGACGGTCTCGGCGTTCGAGACGATCTCGCGCGCGTGTCGTGCCGCGATCATCCCCATGCTCACGTGATCTTCTTGCCCAGCGCTCGACGGGATCGAGTCGACGGAGGCCGGGTGAGCCAGTGTCTTGCACTCGCTCACGAGCGAGGCGCCCGTGTACTGGACCAGCATGAAGCCGCTGTTCAGGCCGCTCTCCGGCACCAGGAACGGCGGCAGGCCGTTCGAGGACTTCGGGTCGAGCAGGCGGTAGAGGCGGCGGTCGCTGATCGACGCGAGCGACACCAGCGAGAGCGCGAGGGTGTCCGCCGCCACCGCCACCGGCATCCCGTGGAAGTTGCCGCCGCTGCGCACCTCGTCGTCGTCGGGAAGCACGATCGGGTTGTCACTCACCGAGTTGACCTCGACCTCGAGCACGTTCCGCACGTACGTCGTCGCGTCACGCGTGGCCCCGTGCACCTGTGGGGTGCAGCGGAGCGAGTAGGCGTCCTGGATCAGGTGGGGACTCTCACGGTGGGACTCCCGGATCGGCGATCCATCGAGCAGCCGCCGGAGGTTCGCGGCGGAGGCGACCTGGCCGGCGTGGGGTCGCAGCGCGTGGAGCCGAGCGTCGAAGGGTGCGTCGGTGCCGAGCGCCGCCTCGATCGTCATCGCGGCCACGACGTCGGCGGTCCGGGCCAGGTTCTCCGCCCGCAGGAGCGCCAGCGTCCCGACGGCGAGCATCCCCTGGGTGCCGTTGACGAGCGCGAGCCCCTCCTTGGCCAGGAGATCCAGCCCCTCGAGTCCCGCACGCGCGAACGCCTCCCTGGCGGGCTCACGACCATCCTCGCCGACGAGCACCTCGCCATGGCCGATGACCGGCAGGGCGAGGTACGCGAGCGGGGCCAGATCGCCGCTCGCCCCGAGCGAGCCCTGCTCGGGAACGACCGAGATGACGTCGCGGTTCAGCATCGCGATCATCAGATCGACGACGTCCTCACGGACCCCCGAGTACCCGAGCGCGAGGACGTGGGCGCGCAGCAGCAACATCGCCCGTGCTTCCAGACGTGTGAGGGGCCGGCCGACCGCCGTGGCGTGCGACGCGATGATGCCGTGTTGAAGCTCCGCAGCGCGGTCCGGCGGCACGGGGGTGTCGGCGAGGGCCCCGAACCCCGTCGTGACGCCGTAGATCACGCGGCCGTCGGCGACGGCACGATCGATCACCCCTCGCGCGGCGCGGACCCGAGCTCGAGCGGGTTCCTCGAACGAGACCTGGGCGCCACGCGCGACGGCGTCGACGTCGGCGAGGCTCAGCGGCTCTCCGACGCGTACCGGCATAGCCGCAGGCTACCCGAGGCGCGTCACCGGGAGCGGCGCTTCGACCGCCCCCTCGGGACCGGCCGTCACCCGATACGCCATCGCCTCGGAGGTGACGGCGACGGCCGCATGCAGCTCCGTCCCGACGACGTGCACCGCGGCGAGGTCGTCGCACGCGAAGCCCGGTGGGAGGTCGCCGTCGACGACGAGCCCGTGGAGCGACGGACGGCGCCTCTCCTCGCTGTCGTAGTGGGGCGTGAACGAGCCCGGCACCAGGCCCAGCCCGTCGAGCAGTGGATCGACGCGGCCGACCAGCCATGAGTCGGTGGTGGAGGCCTCGAACCAGCAGTTCGCGCCCGCGCTGACTCCCGCCATCACGACCCCGGCCTCCCACGCCCGACGCAGGGCCACGTCGACCCCGTGCAGCCGCCAGACGTGGAGCATGTTCAGCGTGTTCCCGCCCCCCACGTAGACGATGTCGTGATCGCCGAGGAACGCCGCGACGTCGGCCACCTCGCGATCGAAGAGCCGTAGGACCGACGTGTCGAACGACCGGGCCGGGAACGCCTCCAGGAACCGCAGGACGTACCGGTCGGCGTCGCCCGAGGCCGTCGGGACGAAGCAGATCCTCGGGCGGGGACGGCCGACGAGGTCCACGACGTACCGGTCGAGCAGCGGGTCGTCGTCGGAGAACCCACCGCCTCCCATCGCCACGACGTGTCGCTCGGGCATCAGCCCTCGTCCATCGGGATGCGGACGCCGCGCTCGTGCGCGACGTCGACCGCTCGTTCGTAGCCGGCGTCCGCGTGGCGGACCACCCCCATGCCCGGGTCGGTGGTCAGCACGCGCTCGAGGCGGCCCGCCGCGTTCTGCGTGCCGTCGGCCACCACGACCATCCCGGCATGGATCGAGTAGCCGATCCCCACGCCCCCGCCGTGGTGGACGCTCACCCAGTGGGCGCCGGCCGCCGTGTTCACGAGCGCGTTGAGGATCGGCCAATCGGCGATCGCATCGGAGCCATCGGCCATCGCCTCGGTCTCGCGGAACGGGCTCGCGACCGACCCGCTGTCGAGGTGGTCGCGACCGATCACGATCGGCGCCCGCACGCGACCGGTCGCGACCAGGTCGTTGAAGGCCACCCCGGCCTCCGCACGCTCGCCGTACCCGAGCCAGCAGATCCGGGCCGGGAGGCCCTGGAACGCGACGCGCTCCTGGGCCATCGCGAGCCATCGCTGGAGCCGCTCGTTCTCGGGGAACAACGCGGCCACGGCACGATCGGTCTCTGCGATGTCGGCCGGTTCCCCGCTGAGCGCCGCCCATCGGAATGGACCTTTGCCCTCGCAGAACAGGGGTCGGACGAACGCCGGGACGAACCCCGGATACGAGTACGCGCGATCGTGAGCGAGTCCCCCGATCTCGGCACCGGCCCGCAGGTTGTTCCCGTAGTCGAACGCGACCGCGCCTCGTTCCTGGAACGTCACGATCGCGTCGACATGCGCGGCCATCGACGCGTGGGCCCGCGTCACGTAGTCGTCCGGGGCGTCCGCGCGGAGCGCGGCCGCATCCTCCAGCGTGACGCCGGCAGGCACGTACCCTCCGAGGGGGTCGTGCGCCGAGGTCTGATCGGTCACGACGTCGGGCTGCCAGCCGCGCCGCACCAACTCGGGAAGCACCTCTGCGCAGTTGCCGAGCAGGGCGATCGACACGCCCTCTCGGGCGGCCTTCGCCTCGTCAGCCCACCGCAGCGCCGTGTCGAGATCGTCGGTCTCCCGATCGAGGTAGCGGGTCTTCACGCGCCGCTCGATCCGGGCGGGATCGATCTCGACGCACAGCGCGACGCCGTCGTTCATCGTCACCGCGAGCGGCTGGGCGCCTCCCATCCCCCCGAGACCACCGGTGAGCGTGACCGTGCCGGCGAGGGACCCCGCGAGATGCTGGTGGGCGCACTCCGCGAGGGTCTCGTAGGTGCCCTGCAAGATCCCTTGGGTCCCGATGTAGATCCACGATCCGGCGGTCATCTGCCCGTACATCGTCAGACCCTGCGCCTCGAGGGCTCGGAACGTGTCCCAGTCGGCCCACTTCGGGACGAGCATCGAGTTCGAGATCAGGACCCTGGGCGCCTGGTCGTGGGTCCTGAACACCCCGACGGGCTTCCCCGACTGCACCAGGAGGGTCTCGTCGTCACCGAGGTCCTTCAGCGTGCGGACGATCGCGTCGAACGCCTCCCACGAGCGCGCCGCCCGGCCGGTCCCGCCGTAGACCACGAGATCCTCGGGGCGCTCGGCCACCTCCGGGTCGAGGTTGTTCATCAACATCCGCATCGCGGCTTCCTGGGGCCACGAGCGGCAGGTCAGCGTGGTGCCCCGCGGGGCGCGGATCTCTCGAGCGCTCACCGGCGCACCTCCGTCTCCTGGGCCTCTCCTGGAGGCACTCCTGGGATGCTACCCGCGGTGGTTGCGACACGCCCCAGCGCTCGGTAGCGTCTGCTGGACGTGGCAACCGTCGGTCTTCCCCATCCCGCCGACCAGGCCTCCGCACGGATCCGCGTGCTCGTCGCCGACGACGAGCCCGCCCTGCGTGGTGCCCTGGCCGAGCTGTTCGCTCACGAGGAGCACGTGCTCCTCGTCGGGTGCAGCTGCGGACGCCGACGAGGCGATCGAGCTGGCTGCCCGCGAGCGCCCCGATGTCGCCCTCGTCGACGTGAAGATGCCAGCTGGCGGGGGGCCGCGAGCGGCTCGAGAGATCGCCCGCCTCTCGCCCGCGACGCGCGTGATCGCCCTGTCCGCCTTCGAGGATCGACCCACCGTGCTCGAGATGCTCCGGGCCGGCGCGGTCGGCTACCTCGTCAAGGGGACCCCCGCCGACGAGATCCTCAGCTCGATCCATCGGGTCGCCGAGGGGGGGACGAGCCTGTCCGCCGAGGTCGTCGGCGGCATCGTCCACGAGTTGTCTTCGCAGCTGCGACGCGACGAGATCGAGCGCGTGGCCGAGGAGTCCCGCCGCGACGAGATCCGCCGCTTCCTGGCCGGCGAGGGTCTGACGATGGCCTACCAGCCGATCGTGGACCTCGAGACCCGAGCGGTGGTCGGGCTCGAGGCGCTCGCCCGGTTCCGCTCGATCCCGCTGCGCCCGCCGGATGAGTGGTTCGCCGAGGCAGTGGCTCTCGAGCTCGGGATCCAGCTGGAGCTGGTGACGATCCGGCAGTCGCTCGCGGCACTCGATCACATCCCGGACGGCATCTACCTCTCCGTGAACTGTTCCCACCGAGCCGCGTGCTCGCCCGACATGGTCAAGACGCTCGAGGCGGTGGCCGACCGAGTCGTCGTCGAGATCACCGAGCACGAGCCGGTCGATGACTACGACGCGTTGCTGACCTCGCTCGGCACCCTGCGCGCGATGGGCGTGCGGCTCGCGATCGACGACGCGGGGGCCGGCTACGCGAGCCTGCGCCACACCCTCCAGCTCTCCCCCGACATCGTGAAGGTGGACATCTCCCTGACCCGCCAGATCGACGTCGATCGGGGTCGCCGCGCGCTCGCATCCGCCCTGATCTCCTTCGCCGACGAGATGGGCATGACGATCGTGGCCGAGGGGATCGAGACGGAGCCGGAGCTCCGGACCCTCCGCGAGCTCGGGGTTCGATACGGGCAGGGGTACTTCCTGGCCGAGCCGGGTCCACTCCCGGAGCTGTAGATCAGACGGGCGCGCGGCGATCCATCGCCCACGTCGAGCCGGACATGCCCTTCGTGTAGTTCTTCATCTCGACCGCGACCGCGACGACCTCGGCGAAGTGAGCGAACCGGCGGCGCTCGGTGCTGGCGACACCGATCGACAGGGTGAGCGGACCGTAGCGCTGGGGATCGCCCCGACGGTTCGCGACCTCGATCCACCCGCGGGCTCGGTCTTCCTCGTCGTACCAGGTGAGCGCGAGCGTGTCGAAGCGCTGGACGATCGTGTCGGCCACGAGCGCGGCGGCGCCGGACGGCACCACGATCACGAAGTCGTCACCTCCGAGGTGCCCGACGAACGAGCCCTCATCGCCGCTCACTCCGGCGACGACCTCCTCCATCAGGTTCGCCAGCTCCTGGATCGCGTGGTCGCCGCGTGCGAATCCGTAGTGGTCGTTGAACGGCTTGAAATGGTCGATATCGCTGTAGAGCAGCGCGAAGTCACCGCCGGCGGCGACCTTCTGCTCGATCTCCTCCTGGATCCGGACGTTGCCGGGCAGCCCGGTGAGCGGCGACTCATCGCGCATCTCCTTCGACCGCCGGAGCACGCCGCGGACCCGCGCCAGCAATTCGGGCGTGTCGAAAGGCTTGACGATGTAGTCGTCGGCGCCGATCGCGAACCCCTCGAGCTTGTCCGCCGACAGACCCCGCGCGGTGAGGATGATCACCGAAGTGCCCGCCGTTCGCGGGTCGCGCCTCAGCTGCCGCGTCAGCTCGAACCCGTCGACGTGAGGCATCATCACGTCGGTGATCACCAGGTCGGCAGGCTCGGCGCGGAGCATGTCGAGGGCCTGCTGGCCGTCGTTCGCGACCCGGACCTCGTATCCGGCGGCCGCCAGCTCGATCTCGAGCAGGCGGGCGATGAACGGATCGTCGTCGACGACGAGCAGCTGCTCGCCACCCCCGTCTTCAGACCCTCGATCGTGTTCGCTCACTCGACCCGATCCCCTCTGGTTCCGGCGGATGTCCCCGACATCGCTGACATCGCCATGGACATCGGCAGGATACCCCTCGGAGCTGAGCCCCCTGGGCAGGTCGATCCGCTCGGCCGTGCTGTTCGCCACCTCGGCGCCCACGGTCGAGGGCGGACGGCGCCCCCCGCCCCGTGCGACGATGGGGCCCGTGCAGATCCATGAGACGTTCCTCGACACCATGGGCGACACCCCGCTCGTGCGTCTTCGGGCCGTGACGCGCGGGCTCAGGCCGACCGTCCTGGCGAAGCTCGAGATGATGAACCCGGGCGGCTCGGTGAAGGACCGCATCGGCATCCGCATGATCGAGGCAGCCGAGCGCGGAGGTCGTCTCCGGCCAGGCGGCACGATCGTCGAACCGACCTCTGGCAACACCGGTCACGGGCTCGCGATCGCCGCCGCGATCAAGGGGTACCGCTGCATCTTCGTGATGCCCGACAAGATGAGTCAGGAGAAGATCTCGCTCCTGCGCGCGTACGGCGCGGAGGTCATCATCACGCCGACCGCGGTGCCTCGCGAGTCCCCCGAGTCCTACTACTCGGTCGCCGAACGCCTCGCCGCCGAGATCCCCGGCGCCTTCCAGCCGAACCAGTACTTCAACCAGGAGAACCCTCGCACCCACGAGGAGACCACCGGTCCGGAGATCTGGGACCAGACCGAGGGTCACGTCGACGTCTTCGTGGCCGGGGTGGGGACCGGCGGCACGATCACCGGGGTCGGCCGGTACCTGAAGCGGATGAACCCCGAGATCGTGATCGTGGGCGCCGACACCGAGGGCTCCGTGTACACGGGCGACGAGCCGCGGCCCTACCTGACGGAGGGGATCGGCGAGGACTTCTTCCCGGAGACGTTCGACCCCGGCGTGGTCGACCGATGGGTCCGCGTGCCCGACCGCGACGCCTTCCTCACGGCGCGCGCGGTGACGCGGCAGGAAGGGATCCTCGTCGGTGGATCGTGCGGCTCCGCGGTGTTCGCGGCGCTCACGGTGGCACGTGACTACGGCGAGGACGCCACGATCGTCGTGCTGCTCCCCGATACCGGGCGCAACTACCTGTCGAAGCTCTACTCCGACGCATGGATGCGTCAGTACGGGTTCCTGGAAGGACCCGAGATCGTCACGGTCGACGCGGTGCTCTCGGAGAAGGGCATCGATCTCCCCCGTGATCACGGTCCTGGCGCACGACCGGGTCCGGCAGGCCGTCGAGGTGCTGCAGCGCCACGGGATCTCCCAGGCGCCGGTCACGCGCGAGGCGACCACGGACGTGGCCGGGTTCGTCGGGTCGATCCGCGACCGCGAGTTGCTCGAGCGGGTGTTCCGCGACCCGGACGCGCTGCAGGCCGACGTGGCCTCGGTGATGGCGCCGCCGATCCCTGTCGTCGAGTGGAACGCGTCCATCGACGACGCGTTCGCAGAGCTCGAACGGGCGTCCGCGGTCCTCGTGGCCAAGACCAGCCAGGTCGTGGGTGTCCTGACCCGCAGCGATCTGCTCGACTTCCTAGCCCACCGCCGGCAGGCGCCTGCCCCGTGAAGCCCGTCGACGAGGATGCCTGACGTGCGCTCGCTCGGGATCGACGTGGGGGTCGGCAAGGGGCTCGACGTGGTCCTCCTGGACGAGCGTCTGACCCCGCTGCGCGTCGTGTCGCGTGTGGGGCTCGAGCGGCTCGGATCGCTCCTCGACGAGCTCCATCCCGACGTGGTGGCGATCGACGCGCCCCCGGCGTGGGCGCCGACAGGCCGGTCGCGCCAGACCGAACGGATACTCGCCGAGGTCAACCTTCACGCCTTCAACACCCCCTCGGCGGATCACGGCTCGGGCAACGCCTTCTACGCGTGGATGGAGACGGGCTTCAAGGTGTTCGAGACGGCGGCCGCTCACGGGTACGCGCGGTTCCGCGCCGGCGAACCGCGTGGGACGGCGATGGAGGTGTTCCCGCACGCGAGCGCAGCCGTCCTGGCCGGTTGCCTGCCACCGAAGGGTGCACGGAAGAAGGCATGGCGGGAGCGGGTGCTCCAGGCCCACGGCGTCGTCACGCACGAGCTGACGACCGCCGATCGTGTCGACGCCGCCCTCTGCGCGCTCACCGGGTTGCTGGCGCTGCAGGGCCGGCGATTCGCCCCCGGCGACCCGCGGGAGGGCGTGATCGTCCTGCCCGCGATCTCCCTGCCCGCCCGGCCGTTCCGGCCCGCACCCGAGGAGGCCCACGACGAGACCACGATCCCGCTGTTCCGCGAGTGCGCCTGTGGCGATCCCGGCTGCCACGAGCTGACCAGGGCGGAGTTCGCCCCCGGGCACGACGCGAAGCGCAAGTCGCGCTTGTGGGCGGACGTCCGTCGTGGCGAGGAGGCGACCGAGGAGCTGCGTCGACGCGGGTGGGCGCTGCCGCCGGAGGTGCGATGAGCGACGATCCGGGGTTCGACACGCGCGCGATCCACGCGGGGCAAGACCCCGAGTCCGTGTACGGCGCGGTCAACGTCCCGATCTACCAGACCTCGACGTACGCGCAGGATGGCGTCGGCCGCCCCAAGGTCTGGGACTACGGGCGGGGCGGCAACCCGACGAGAGAGGCGTTCCAGCAGGCCCTCGCGTCGCTCGAGGGCGGTGAGGGATGCTTCGCCTTCGCGAGCGGGATGGCGGCGGAGAGCACCCTGCTGCTCACCCTGCGCCCCGGCGATCACGTCGTACTCGCCGACGACGTCTACGGGGGAACCTACCGGCTCCTCTCGAGGGTCCTCGGACCATGGGGGCTCGCGTTCACGACCTGCGACCTGACCGATCCGGCGGCGCTCACGGACGCGCTGCGCGACGAGACGCGGTTCGTGTGGGTCGAGACGCCGTCGAACCCGCTGCTGAAGATCGTGGACATCGCGGCGGTCGCCGAGGTTGCGCACCGAGCGGGAGTCCGGGTCGTGGTCGACAACACGTTCGCCACACCGGCTCTGCAGCGACCGCTGGCGCTCGGCGCCGACGTCGTGATACACAGCGTCACGAAGTACATCGGGGGGCATTCCGACCTGATCGGCGGGGCGCTCGTGGCGAACGACCCCGGTCTGCTGAAGGACGTCGCGTTCCTGGTGAACGCCGTCGGCGCCGTCCCTGGGCCGTTGGACTGCTACCTGGCGCTCCGCGGACTCAAGACCCTCGGCACCCGGATGGCACGCCACTGCGCGAACGCCGTCGCCGTGGCCGGGTTCCTGACGGACCACCCACGGGTCGCGCACGTCGCGTTTCCCGGGCTCGAGAGCCATCCCGGCCACGACGTCGCCTCGCGGCAGATGGTGGGGTTCGGCGGGATGGTCTCGTTCACGGTCGGTTCCGCCGAGGAGGCACTCGGGGTCGCCGGTCGGACCCGGGTGTTCGTCCTCGCGGAGTCGTTGGGCGGGGTGGAGTCGCTGATCGAGGTCCCGGGTCCGATGACCCATGCGAGCGTCGCGGGCTCACCGCTCGAGGTGCCGCCCGAGCTGATCCGGCTGAGCGTGGGCCTCGAGGACCCTGGCGACCTGATCGCCGATCTCGCTCAGGCGCTGGACGGCTGACGCACGACCAGCTCGCCGGACGGCGTCGCGAGCCCGACCGCGCGGACGCCCACCGGCTCGTCACGGACGAACCGCACCGGGAGGTCCGCACCGCCGGTCCACGCCCCGAACGCCGCAGGGTCGCCCGAGATCTCGACCCAGGCGATGCCGCTCGCTCCCGACGGGTGGGCGAGCCGGCCTGCGCCGGGATGCAGCTCGGCGGGCACGTCCCACGCGATGAAGAAGGGGAGGTCGGGCGTGCGCCGTGGATCCTCGATCCCCGCACCACGCCACGCGACGGCGCGGCCGTCGGGCCGGACCCGTGACCCGACATCCACCTCCAGCCCGAGCCTCGCTCCCGTCGCATCGATGTCGTCGTCGGCCAGGCACAGGGCGAACCACCGATCGCCTGCGGAGGTGAGCTCGTTCAGGGTGCGACCGAGCGTGGTCGCCGCCGCGGCGGCGGGGTCCACGACCGCGATGAGCTCCAGGTAGTCGGTCCCGAACGGGATCACGCGGTTCCCCGTGCCCCACTGCGGGTGCACACCGCCGGGCCCGGACGCGAGCCCGAACTCGGCCGAGAACCGTTCCCCTGCCGCGTCGAGGTCGCGGACGGCACACACGACATGATCGACCCGGAGCACGGGCCCGAGACTATCGCCCCGAGGCGGGTACCGTGGTGACGATGCGCCGAAGCCCGCTCCTCGTCGTGGCGCTCCTGCTCTTCCTGGCTCCGCCTGCGCGGGGTCAGGCGCCCGAGCCGTGGCTCGAAGGGCTCATGTTCCCCACGAACATGGCCTTCACGGCCGACGGCCGGCTGTTCTTCACCGAGAAGGCGACGGGCGCGGTGCGCGTGGCTTCCGCCGATGGCGTGCTCGACCCCGAACCCGTGCGGTCGATCGCCGTGGGCAGCACCGGCGAGACCGGGCTGCTCGGGATCGCCCTGCATCCCCGCTTCACCGAAGGCGAGCCCTGGATCTACCTGTACCTGTCGGACCCGGCCGACGGGATGAACCGGCTCGTGCGGGTCCGGGCCGACGACGCGGTGACAGGGCCGGAACCGCTGCTCACGACCGTTCCCGCGACGAACGCCTATCACAACGGCGGGGATCTCCTCTTCGGGCCTGACGGGATGCTCTACGTCGCCGTGGGCGAGGCCCACGAACCCGAGCGAGCGCAGGACCCCGAGGACGTCGGGGGGAAGGTCCTGCGGCTGACCCCCGAGGGGTCACCCGCGCCGGGGAACCCGACCGAGGGGAACCCCGCCTTCACGCTCGGCCACCGCAACTCCTTCGGGCTGTGCGCCGACCCCGCGACCGGCGACCTGTGGGAGACGGAGAACGGCCCGGACGTGAACGACGAGGTGAACCGGCTCGAGGCGGGCGCGAACTACGGCTGGCCGGACGTCACCGGCGACTCGGGAGGCCGCTTCACCGACCCCGTCACGGTCTTCCCCGACACGGTGGCGCTCACCGGCTGCGCGTGGTGGAACGGTGAGCTGCTGGCCGGCTCCTGGAACGATGGACGGGTCCGCCGGATCGACACGGCCACGGGCGACGCCACCGATGTCCTCGGGTTCCCCGCGGGGGTCACCGATCTTCAGGTCGGACCCGACGGCGCGCTCTACGTGTCGACGGCCGACACGATCTGGCGCGTCGGTACGGCCCCCACCGGGTCGCTCGGCCCCGCGCCGATGCCGGCGCCGAGCGAGGATGGAGGCGGCGCGTCCAGATGGGTCGCCGCCGTGGCCGCCGTCGTGCTGGTCGGTGCCCTCGCGGTCAGGTTCTCCGCCGGACGGGCGCTCCGGGGCTCCGCAGACCCCCGGGACGCGTCCGATCGCTAGGTCTTCGGCCGCTTCAGGTACGCCACGGTCGAGGTCGCTCCCATGGGCGTCGGCTGCACCACGACGCTCACGAGCTCCCAGCCGTCGTCGCCGAAGGTGTTGAGGATCTCGGCCGGATTGTGCTCCAACACCGGCGCCACGAAGTACTCCCAACTCGTCACGTCCGTCCCTTCTCTCGGCCTTCCCTGGGCCCCTCGGCCTCCGTCACGCGCCGGGCATCACGCGCTCTCGGGTCCTCATGATGCAGACCCCCATGATGACCTCGAGCCCCGCGTCACTCGCGATACGGTAGGCCTCCTCGTTCACGATCCCATCCTGCAGCCAGAGCACCTTCGCGCCGATCGCCACCGCGTCACGCGCGATGTCGGGCGTCTGCTCCGCGCGACGGAACACGTCAACCACGTCGATCCGGATCTCGCCCGGGATCTCGCGCAGCGATGGGTAGGCGCGCTCACCCAGGACCTCGGTCTCGGTGGGGTTCACCGGCACGATCCGGTACCCACGCCCCTGGAGGTACGAGGCCACGTCGTACGACGGCCGGTCGGGCTTCGAGGAAAGCCCGACGACCGCGATCGTCTCCGCGTCGCCCAGCAGGAGCTTCAGTTCTCGATCCTGCGGCGTGACGGCGTCAGCCACGGTGTCTCCCTCCTCATCAGCTCAAGCAGCGCGTGCACCATGAACCCGGTCGCACCCCACACGGTCACATCGGGTGTCTCGTACCACCAACCTCGCCAGATCCTCCCACCTTCCCGATGGAGCTCCCGCGACTCCTCCACCCGGTCGAGCGTCCGGACCGGGACCGTCACGACCCGATCGATCTCGGCCGGCGCGACGTGCAGCACCGGCAGGGTGGGCACCGTGGCGACGAACGGCGACACGAGGACGCCCGAGACGAACGTATGCACGGCCGGCAGCGCGCCGAGCAGGTCCACCGTGTCAGGCTCGATCCCGATCTCCTCGTGGGTCTCCCGGAGCGCCGTGGCCGCCAGGTCCTCGTCCTCGGGGTCGGCGAGCCCCCCGGGGAAGGACACCTCACCGGCATGACGGGAGAGCGATCGGGCGCGCTCGGTGAACAGCAGGGACGGCTCCGGCTCCTCGATCAGGAGGGCGAGCACCGCCGCGAGGCGGTCGCCCGGCGCAGGCGACGGGTTCGGATCGGGATCCAGCGCTGCGACGAGTGCATCACGGGTGCGCTCGCTCGACATCGACCCATCGTAGGCGAGGCTGGACCCGCCAGACGCCGAGGCACGTGACCGTCGGCTGGTAGCGTTCCGCCGTGAGCGACGTGCACGCCGACGTGGCCTCCCCCGCCGCCGATCTGGCCGCGGCCGGCGTCGATCCCGACGAGGTCGTCCGGTTCGCCCAGATGCTGATCGCGGCGCGATCCGAGAACCCGGGAGGCACCGAGGACGAGGCCGTCGGCGTCGCGGGGGCGCTGCTGAACGACATAGGCGTGTCCTCCGAGGTGATCCGGGGCGAGGCCGGGCGGCCGTCGCTCGTGGCACGGCTCGGCGGCACCGATCGCCCGACCCTCGCGTGGAACGGGCATCTCGACACCGTGCCCGCAGGCGCTCCCGACACGTGGAGCTCACCGCCGTTCGCCGGCGCGGTGGTGGGAGGACGGCTGATCGGACGCGGGGCCTGCGACATGAAGGGCCCGGTCGCCGCGGTGCTCGCGGCGGTCGCCGCGATCCGGCGGACGGGACTCGAGCTGGGCGGCGGCTTCCACCTCCATCTGGCGGCCGACGAGGAGCTGGCGGGGCTCCACGGGACGAAGGTCCTGTGGGAACGCGGCGTCCTCGACCAGGACGCCGCGATCGTCGGCGAGCCGAGCGACCTCGCGCTCGGCCTCGCCGAGCGTGGCGGCGCATGGGTGACCGCCACCGCGTTCGGGCGCGCTGCCCACGGCTCGCAGCCGCACCTCGGAGTGAACGCGATCACGTCGATGGCCCGGTTCCTCCTGCGTCTGCCCGAAGGGCTTCCGGACATCGACCACCCGCTCGTCGGACGCCCGACGATCAACGCGGCGCTGATCGAGGGCGGCAGCGCCCCGAACGTGGTGCCCGACCGGTGCAGCGTCGACATCGATCGCCGGGTGATCCCCGGAGAGACCGATCCGGAGCGGGTCCTCGCGCCCTTGCGCGCCCTCGTGGACTCGATCCGTGCCGAGCACCCCGAGGTCGAGCTGGATCTGCAGATCCGGGAGTGGACCGACGCGGCCGAGGCGCCGGCCGACAGCCGGGTCGCCGCCGTCGCCCGGGCCGCCGTCGCCGCCGAGACCGGGGCCGTGCCCGCTGACGTCGGTTTCACGGGCATCACCGACGCTCGCTTCTACATCAACCAGGCCCGGATCCCCACCGTCATCCTGGGACCGGGCTCGTTGCAGGTTGCACACACCGCCGACGAATGGGTCGCCGTGGAGGACCTGGTGGCGGCCGCACGCGCGTACGCGCGGATCGCGGTGGCGTTCCTCGGCGCCGCCTGACCGACCATCGCGCCGGCTCGTCTATCCTGGTCCCGTGGACGCGACCGTCAGTGACCCGATCGCCGTGACCGACGCGGCGGCTCGCAAGGTGCGCCAGCTCGCCGAGAAGGAGGGCCGCACGGACGCGGTCCTGCGGCTCCGGGTGGTCGCCGGCGGGTGCTCCGGGTTCTCCTACGAGCTCTCGTTCGTGGACGCGGCCGAGGGGACGGACCACGTGGTCGAGTCCGGCGAGGGGGTCCGGGTCGTGATCGACGCGGTGAGCGCGCCGATCGTGCGCGGTTCCACCCTGGACCTGGATACCTCGTTGTTCGGGGGTGGCCTCCGCGTTCGGAACCCCCAGGCTATCCACGAGTGCGCCTGCGGCGAGTCCTTCAGCGTCTGACGCGACCCGCCGTCACCCGATCGTCAGCGTCCCGGTCATGGATGGGTGGATCTCGCAGTGGAACGCACCTCCGGTCTCCGGGGTGACCTCGACCTGCTGACCTGGCTCGAGCGAGACGTCGAGCGACCCGTCGTCCATCGTGAAGGTGTGGGTCGCGGTGTCCTCGTTCCGCACGGTGAGCGAGTCACCCCCGGGCAGGGTCACCGAGGACGGCTCGAAGGCGAACCCCGCCATCGTGAGGGTCACGACGCCGTCGGCGGGTCCCCCGCCCTCGGATCCTCCGGCGGGCTGGGGCGTCTCCTCGCTCCCCGAGCAGGCGCCGACGACCAGCACGATCGCGATCGCGATCGACGCACGTGCCCATCCCGTCCGCATGCGGAACCTCCTCGATCGCCCGACGGGCGAGGTAACCACGGCCGGACGAGGCTCGCAACCCCGGAGGGCTATGCTGGCGATCCGTGCCGAAGACCGATCACACGCAGTGGCGGGATCTGCATCACGAGGTCGTGACGACCGGCCTGTGCACCGGGTGCACCGCGTGCATCGTCGCCTGCCCCTTCCACGTCCTGGGGTACGAGGACGACCTGCCGGTCCAGTTGCAGGAGGGCGCCCCCGACGCCTGTTCGCACGGGGACAAGGGATGCTCCCTGTGCACCCTGGCGTGCCCACGGTTCCGCGAGTGGGAATCGGAGATCGACGACCTGCTGTTCGGCAGGACCCGCCGCCCCGAGGAGCTGATCGGCCAGCACCGCGACATCTGGCTCGCCAGGGCCACCGCCCCCGAGGCGCTGATGGCAGGCCAGGATGGCGGCGTGGTCTCCGCGCTGCTCGCCTGGGGCCTCGAGACCGGCCGGATCGACGGCGCGCTCACCTCGAAGCTGTCGGATGAGCGTGTGTGGGACGCCGAGCCCACCGTCGTCAGCGATCGCGAGGGGGTGCTCGCGACCGCCGGCAGCCGGTACACGTACAGCGCGAACCCGCTCGGGCTCCTCAAGGCAGCCGAGATGGGGCTGTCGAAGGTCGCGCTCGTCGGGATGGGGTGCCAGGCGTCCGTGACGGGAGCGATGGAAGCGCGCCGGGTGAACAAGTGGCGCAAGAAGATCGCGTGGACCTTCGGCCTGCTGTGCTCGAAGAGCTTCACGTACGACGGGCTCATGATCGAGATCGCCCAGCGAGAGCTCGCCCTCGACCTCGACCACCTGATCCGCGTGAACGTGAAGGGGAGGCTGCTCTTCTACACCGACAGCGGCGACGAGGTCACCTATCCGTTGAAGGCGTCGCACCGGTTCACGAGGCCCGGCTGCCTGCACTGCCCCGACTTCGCCGCCGAGCATGCCGACGTGTCCTTCGGAGGGCTCGGACAGTCCGAGGGGTGGACGCTGTCGATCGTGCGCACGGAGCGCGGTCAGGGGCTGTGGGACGCCGCCCTGGCCGACGGGGTGATCGAGACCCGACCGGCCTCGGACGACCCCGCGGCCGTCGAGTTGCTGTTCAAGCTCGCCGCCCGCTCCCGCGAGCGCTGGCCCTCCCCGGGGACCGTGCCCAACGCGGGGCGCACCCCCGGTCTCGTCGGCGGCTAGGTCTTCCGGACCACGGACGATCCAACGGATCTGGGACTTCACCCCGGCCGGCCTCGGTCGATAACCCAACCGAGGCGGCCCGACGGGGCGCTCGGACATCCCCGGCGACGGCCGGGGCCAGGAGGTTGGTCGGTGGCCGAAACGGCGCGCGTCCCGCGGGCGGCTCCGCTGCGGCGCGACGCGGTCCTCGAGGCCGTGGCGTTCGCGGCGGAGCGGCTGCTGCTGCACGCCGATTGGCGGCAGGTGGCCCCCGAGGTCCTCGAGCGGCTCGGCGTCGCCGCACGCGCGTCCAGGGTGACCGTGATCCAGGACGTCCGCGACGATCAGGGCCGGCGCTGCGTCACCCAGGTCGCGGAGTGGTGCGCCCCCGGGGTCCCGTCGCTGCAGGGATCTCCCACCCTCACGATGTACCCGTGGGACCAGGGCTTCTCCCGGTGGGTCGATGTGCTGGAAGCAGGAGAGACCGTCCGGGGGACCGTGGGGGACTTCCCGAGGTCCGAGTCCGAGAACCTCGCGGCGCAGGGGATCGTGTCGCTCGCCTACGCGCCGGTGAGCGTGGAGGGCCACTGGTGGGGAGCGATCGGGTTCGACGACTGCGACACGGCGCGAGCGTGGGACTCGGGCGAGCTCGAGGCGATCCGCGCCGCTGCCGCGGTGCTCGGTGCCGCGATCGGCCGGGGGCGCCAAGACGAGCGGCTCCGCGACGCGGACCTGCGGCACCGGACGCTGATCGAGCAGATCCCTGCGGTCACCTACGTCGACGTGGTCGAGCCCGACGCCGTGCGGATCGGGTTCGTGAGCCCGCAGATCGAGGCGCTCCTCGGCTATCCCTCCGAACGCTTCCTGAACGGGCCCGACCTGTGGTTCGACCTGGTCCACCCCGACGATGCCGCGCGCATCGACGACGCCGCGCTCCGAAGCGGCACCGACGGGCTCCCCTTCGACGAGGAGTACCGGATGCGGCATGCCGACGGGTCGTGGGTCTGGGTCCACGACACGTCGACCCCGGTCCACGACGAGGCGGGCACGCTGACGCACTTCCAGGGGTTCATGATCGACATCACTGAGCGGAAGGAGGCGGAGGCCCGCTCGTCGGAGACGGAGGCGCGGTACCGGGGCGTGGTCGAGTCGATCCCTGCCGCGACCTACATCGACGAGCCCGTCGACGGATCGTCAGGAGCCCGCGTCACGTTCGTCAGCCCGCAGATGGAGACGATCCTCGGCTACGCGGCGTCCCGCTTCGTCGACGACCCGGACTTCTGGTTCTCGCTTATGCATCCCGACGATCGCGCCGGCCTCGAGGCCGTGAACGCGTTCGACGTCAACGACGTGACGCCGTTCGACCAGGAGTATCGGATGCGGCACGCCGACGGCCGGTGGGTCTGGGTGCACGACACCTCGACGGCCGTCTTCCGGGACGACGGTACCCTCGCGTACTTCCAGGGGTTCCTGGTCGACGTGACCGAGCGCCGGGAGGCTCAGGAGCGGCTGCAGCTCGCGGAGGAGCGCTTCCGCTCGATCGTGGAGCACACGCCGGCGATCACCTACCAGGAGCCCCCCGAGCGGGGGGTCTCGGAGACCTCCCCGCTGCGTTACGTGAGTCCCCAGGTCGAGTCGATCCTCGGCTACACGTCCGAGGAGTGGCTCGAAACCGGGGCATGGGCGCGCGCCACCCACCCCGACGACCTCCCAGGGGTGCTCGAGGAGATGCGACGCGCGGACGAGACGGGCGAGCCGTCGAGGATGGACTACCGGGTGATCGCGGCCGATGGCCGGGTCGTGTGGTTCCACGACGAGTCCCACCTGATCCACGACGCCGACGGGACGCCCCTGATGTGGCAAGGCGTCATGATCGACATCACGGAGCGCAAGGGGGCAGAAGAGCAGCTGCAACGGGCCCGAGAGCGACTCCAAGCCCTGATCGAGCACATCCCTGCGGTCGTCTACATCGAGTCTCCGGACGCCGATCCCGACAAGTTCTACCTGAGCCCTCAGGTCGAGCGCATCTTCGGCTACACCCCGCAGGAGTGGACCTACACGCCCGACTTCTGGTTCGACCACCTGCACCCCGACGACCGGGGATGGGTCGAGGCGCTCGACGAAGCGACCGACCGGGACCGGACCAGCTATGCGAGCGACTACCGGCTCCGACGCGCCGACGGCGAGTACGCCTGGGTGCACGACGTCGCCGTCTTCGTCCCCACGGCCGACGGTGACGGATTCTGGCAGGGGTTCATGTTCGACATCACGGAACGCAAACGAGCCGAGGAACGGCTCCTCGGCGCCGAGCGCGTCTTCAGGGCGACCGTGGAGCACCTGCCCGCGGTGATCTACCGCGAGGAGCCGCACGCGGAGGGCCGACCCTTCTACATCAGTCCTCAGACGATGGACCTGTTCGGGCATCCACCGGAGCGGTGGGCCACCGAGCCGGGGTTCTGGCTCGGGCTGATCCACCCCGACGACGTCGGCGCGGTCGTCGCGCTCGACCGCTCGGCGGACGAGACGAAGGAGCCGTTCGTGGCCGACTACCGGCTGCGGAGGGCGGACGGTACCTGGGTCTGGATCCACGACGAAGCCACGTACGTCGCCGACGCGACCGGGGCCGGGTGGTGGCAGGGGTTCATGATCGACGTCACCGAGCGGATGGAGGCCGAGCAGCAGCTGCGGGAAGCCGAGGAGACGTTCCGCACGATCGTCGAGCACAACCCCGCCGTGATCTACACGCAGGAGTTCGACCCCCGCGATTCCTCCGTGTCGCGCACGACCTACATCTCGCCGCGGCAGCCGGAGGTCTTCGGGTACTCGGTGGAGGAGGTCCTGCGCGACCCGACGCTATGGGCGCGCATCGTGCATCCGGACGATCGGCAGCGTGTCCTGGCGATGGACGCCGACAGCAACCGGGACGGTCACGACCGGTTCTCGATGGAGTACCGGATGATCGCGAAGGATGGGCGCATCATCTGGGTGCAGGACGACGCGCAGATGGTGCGCATCGAGGGCAGACCCCCGTTCTGGCAGGGGTTCCTGCTCGACATCACCGAGCGGAAGCACGCCGAGGAGCAGCTCGCCAGGGCGCTCGAGGTCGAGCGGGAGGGGACCCGGCGACTCCGGGCGCTCGATGAGATGAAGAACACCTTCCTGCAAGCGGTCTCGCACGACCTGCGGACCCCGCTCGCTGCGATCCTCGGGCTCGCGATCACGCTCGAGCGCGGCGACGTCCATCTCGACGAGGCAGACGCGAAGGACCTCGCCGGGCGGATCGCGGGCAACGCCCGCCGACTGGACCGGCTGGTGGTCAACCTCCTCGACCTCGACCGGCTCGCGCGCGGGATCGTGACCCCGAACCTCACGTCGACGGACGTCGGCTCGCTCGTGCGGCGCGTGGTCGCCGAGTCGGAGCTGATCCCCGACTCACGATTGCGCACGGACATCCAGCCCGTGATCGTTCGCGCCGACGCCGCGAAGGTGGAGCGCATCGTCGAGAACCTGCTCGCGAACATGGCGCGTCACACGCCGGCCAACACGACGGTGTGGATCGGGGTGCGTTCGCACGCCGACGGTGCACTCCTGCTGGTCGAGGACGACGGTCCCGGCGTCGCGAAGGACATCCGCGAGACGATCTTCGAACCGTTCCGGCAGGGACCGGACGCTCCCGCCCACTCGCCGGGGGTCGGGGTCGGTCTCACCCTCGTGCGTCGCTTCGCCGAGCTCCACGGAGGCACCGCCTGGGTCGAGGAGCGAGAAGGAGGCGGAGCCTCCTTCCGTGTGTTCCTGCCCGGAGACCCGCCCGAGCGCGAGCTCGGGCAAGGACCGGACGCCTCGGACCGCAGCTAGACGGTCTCCCAGGCGGCGACCACGGGGTGGTCGACGCTCGACGGCCCCACCTGGGCCGCTCCACCCGGAGACCCGACGCCGGAGACGCTGTCTGAGAACCACTCGGCGTTGATCGGGGTGAACTGCTTCCACTCCGCGGGCACGTCGTCCTCGTAGAAGATCGCCGTGACCGGGCACGCCGGCTCGCAGGCGCCGCAGTCGACGCACTCATCGGGCTGGATGTACAGCATCCGTGGTCCCTCGTAGATGCAGTCCACGGGGCACTCGTCGACGCAGGCACGGTCCTTCACGTCGATGCACGGCTCGGCGATCGTATACGTCATTTCCTACTCCTCCGGTCGGATTTACCCGATTCTCACGGTGTTGACCGGGGAAATCATACCGTCCACGGACGGGGGTGCAACGCCTCGCGTCGACCTCAGGTCGCCGTCACGAGCGCCTCGAGGGTGGCGCGCACGACGGAACCCGGCTCGGTCCCGGGCGGGACCACGGGATAGATCACCGGAAGGTCCGCCCCGGCGGCCCGATACTCGGCCAGGCGAGCCCGTGCCCGTGCCGGATCGAGCGGCAGGCACACCTCGTCGAGCAGGCGCTGCGGGACGTCCTGCGGCCTGCCCGCACGGTGCGCCGAGGCCGCGGCAGCGGCCTCGGCGCCCAGACCGAGCGCCTCGAGCTGCCTCGCGTAGGCGGGGTAGCTGGCGTACTCCGCCGTGGCGGCGCGCAGCGCCGCCACGGCTCCCCCCGGTCCCCGCCGATGCTTCCCCGCACGTAGACACCGACCGTCACGTCGGCCGGATCGCGGCCGACCGAGGCGGCCCCGGCCGCGATCTCCTCGCGGGCACGAGAGACCCGGGCCGGGGAACACCAGTTCAGCAGGACGCCGTCGGCGACCCGGCCGGCGAGCCGCGCCGCGCGGGGACCGAGCGCCGCGATCCAGATCCGAGGGGCCTCCCCAGGGACGAGGGACAGCTCGATCCGCTCCCCGTCGACCTCGGTCGCCTCCCCAGCGAACGCGGCCCGTAGGGCCTCGACGGTCCTGCCCAGGCGGTCGAGCGCGCCCCGACGGGCAGGTCCTGTGCCGAGCCCGAGCCAGAGCCGGCCGCCCGATCGCTCCTGGACGGTCGCTGCGGCCATCGCGAGCAGCTGAGGACTCCTCGTGTGGACCGGGACGACGCCGGTACCGAGGCGCAGGGCAGCCGTCTCCCCCGCCAGTCCGGTGAGCGCGGCGAGCGTGTCGCGTGAGGCGATCTCGGGCAGGAACAGGGCCGCCGCCCCTAGGTCCTCGGCCCGGCGCGCGAGGGCCGACAGCTCCGACCACAGATGCGGCTCGCGGAGCGCGAGCCCGAAGGACGCGGGCCCGAAGGACGCGGGTTGGCGTTCGTCGGTCACGCTGCGATGGTGCCAGACCGATGGAGCCTGTGACCTTCAGCACCGATGACGGCGTCCGGATCGAGGGCGAGCTCCGTTCGCCCGAGGGCGACCCGGCCGGGACCGCGGTGCTGTGTCATCCGCATCCACGCCTGGGCGGGTCGAAGGACCACCCCCTGCTCTGGGCGATCCGCAACGACCTCGCCGCCACCCGCGACCTCACGGTGGTCTCGTTCAACTTCCGCGGGACGATGGGGTCCGCCGGCACCTACGGAGGCGGGCGCGACGAGCTCTGGGACGTGCGCGCCGCGATCGGGTTCGCGCGCGCGCAGGTCGCCGACGAGCTGCCGACGGTGGTGGTGGGCTGGTCGTTCGGTGCGAGCGTCGCCCTGCGCGAGACCCTCGACGACCGGCGGGTCGCCGCGGTGGCGATGATCGGGATGCCGCTGCACCCGAAGGACCTGTCGCTCCCACCGCTCCCCGAACCCGCGGACCTCCGCACGTTCCGCCGTCCCGCGATGCTCCTCACCGGCGAGCACGACGCGTTCTGTCCGCCCGACGACCTGCGGGCCTTCGCAGGAGGGTTCCCCGACGTGGAGGTCGTCGTCGTCCCGGGGACCGACCACTACTTCTGGCGACGTGAACGAGAGGCGGCCGACGTCATCGGCGGCTTCGCGGAGCGCGCCGTCAGCGGCGAGCGGGGGTGACCCGCCTCAGGTCCTCACACCTCGGGACCGCGATGCGCGTGACCGTTCGTCTTCGGGTCCATGCGGCGGTCGCGCCGCCGCAGCCGACGTCGTCGCGTGCCCGGATGCTCCCGGATCGCGAGCCAGAACCCCGCACCCAGCACGATGACCACCGCGAATGGCAAGACGGTGAAGACGAGGTCCCCGTCCATCATCTCGCCATGACGTCGCCGCGCCCGTGACCTGCCGTGGCAGCCTCGGCGGCCTACAGCGGCACGTGCGAGAGGACCATGATCCGTGGCTCGGTCATCTCCTCCATCGCGAACCGGAGGCCCTCACGCCCGAACCCGGACTCCTTCGACCCGCCGTACGGCATCTGATCGGCGCGGAACGCCGAGATGTCGTTCACGATCACCCCGCCGACCTCGAGCGTGCGGTGCGCCTCGAACGCACGGTTGAGGTCGTTCGTGAAGACGCCCGCCTGCAACCCGTACCGCGAGTCGTTCACCTCGGCCAAGGCCTCCTCGAAGGTCTGGTAGGGGGTGATCGTGACCACCGGCCCGAAGATCTCCTCGCACCTGACCTTCATCTCCGGTGTGGTCTGCGACAGGAGGGTCGGCTGCACGAAGGGCCCTTCGCTCGTGCCGCCGGTGAGGACCTCGGCGCCTTCGCGCACGGCCTCGTCGATCCACGCCGAGATCCGGTCCACCTCGCCGCGGTTGATCACGGGACCGACGTCGACCGTCGGGTCCATCGGATCGCCGACCTTCAGCTGCTGGACCTGCTTCGTCAGCAGGGCCGCGAACTCGTCGTAGATCTCGCTGGCGACGAGCACCCGCTGCACGCTGATGCAGCTCTGCCCCGCCTGGTAGTAGCCGCCGAACGCGATCCGCTGGGCAGCCATGTCGAGGTCGGCGTCGCTGTGGACGATCACCCCGGCGTTGCCGCCGAGCTCGAGCGTGACGCGCTTCTTGGGGTCGATCGACTTCAGGTACCACCCGATCGCGGCAGACCCCGTGAACGAGATCTTCCGGTAGCGGTCGTCACGGGCCATCGTGTCGGCCACGGTCGAGCTCACCGGGAGCACCTGGTACATCCCCTTGGGCAGGTCGGTCTCCATGAACAGCTCCGCGAGGCGCAACGCCCCGATCGGCGTGGCGGAGGCCGGCTTCACGACGATCGGCGCGCCGACCCCGATCGCCGGCGCCACCTTGTGGGCCACGAGGTTGAGCGGGAAGTTGAACGGCGTGATCCCCAGGACCGGGCCGATCGGGAACCTGCGGAGCAGGCCGATCCGCGAGCCGAAGGCTGCCTCCGTGTCGAGGCGCATGAGCTCGTCGTCACCGTGCCGGATCACCTCGGAGGCCCAGCGGAAGGTCGACACGGCGCGAGCCGCCTCCACCTTCGCCCACTTCAGCGGCTTGCCGCCCTCGGCCGCGATCAGCTCGGCGTTCTCGTCGAGGGTCTCGGCCAGTCGCGCCGAGATGTGGTCGAGCGCGGCCGCGCGCGCGGCGACGGACAGCCGCTTCGACGCGGCGAAGGTCGCGTGGGCGGTGACCGCGGCCTCCTCGACGTCGGCCTCGGTCGGGACCGCGATCTCCGCGACGACGGCATCGTCGTACGGGCTCTTGACCTCGAAGGTCCCCTCACCGGTACGCCACTGCCCGTTCACGAGGTACGGACGGACGGTCATCGGGTCACCATCCCTTCTTCATCGGCCCTCACGGTGCGGGGGCGCCCGACGGGCGCCCCCGGAACCGTCGATCCTTCGCTCCTTCGAGAGGCGCGTCAGTCGAGCGACCACATCACGTGCTTGATCTGGGTGTAGTCCTCGAGCGAGTACATCGACATGTCCTTGCCGAACCCGCTCTGCTTGTAGCCGCCGTGCGGCATCTCGGGCGAGATCATGAAGTGGGTGTTCACCCAGACCGCGCCGAACTGCAGACGGCGGGCCACCCGCATCGCGCGGGCGGCGTCCTTGGTCCACACCGACGACGCGAGCCCGTAGACGACGTCGTTCGCCCAGGCGACCGCTTGGTCCTCGTCGTCGAACCGCTGCACGGTGACCACCGGGCCGAACACCTCGTTCTGCACGATCTCGGCCTTCTGGTCGTCGACCGCGACGACGGTCGGCTTGTAGTAGGCGCCGGCGCCGTCCATCTTCTCGCCGCCGGTGAGGACCTTCGCCCCTGCCTCCTGGGCCCGGTCGACGAACCCGGCGACGTTCTCACGCTGCCGCTCGGACACCAGTGGGCCCATCTCGACCGACTCGTCGCCGAGCTCGCCCACCTTGATCGACTCCACGGCGGGCACGAGCGTCGACAGCACGTCGTCGAAGACGCGCGACCCGGCCAGCACGCGGCACGACGCGGTGCAGTCCTGCCCGGTGTTCGTGTACCCCGCGAACCGCAGGGTGTCGACGAGCTTCTCGACGTCCGCGTCGTCGAACACGACGACGGGCGCCTTGCCGCCGAGCTCCAGGTGGACCCGCTTGACCGTGTCGGCCGCCGCCGCCTGGATCTTCTTGCCGGTCGACGTGTCGCCGGTGACCGAGACGAGGCGAACGTCGGGGTGCCGCGTCAACTGGTCGCCGATCTCCGAGCCGTGGCCGGTGATCACGTTGATCACGCCAGGCGGGAAGATGTCGGCGGCGAGCTCCGCGAGCCGCAGCGTCGTACGAGGCGTGAGCTCGGCCGGCTTGAGGATCGTCGTGTTCCCCGCCGCGAGCGCCGGCCCGATCTTCCAGGCCGCCATCATCAGCGGGTAGTTCCACGGGCAGATCCCGACCGTCACGCCCAGGGGCTCGCGACGGATCATGCTCGTGAAGCCCTTCTCGTACTCGCCGGTCGACTTGCCCTCCTGGACCCGGGCCGCTCCCGCGAAGAACCGAAGGTTGTCCGTGATGAAGGGGATGTCGGCCGCGGACACCGCGATCGGCTTGCCCACGTCCTCAGATTCCAGGAGCGCCAGGTTGTCGGCATCGGCGTCCAGCGCGTCCGCTAGCTGCAGCAGCATCGCCGACCGCTCCTTCGGCGGCGTGTCGAACCAGACCTCGTCGAACGCCTTCTGCGCGGCTGCGACCGCCTTGTCCGCGTCCTCGCGGGTCCCGATCTGGACCGTCGCGACGGCCTCACCCGTCGACGGGTCGATGTCGGGTTCGGTCTCACCGCTCGACGAGTTCACCCACTCGCCGCCGATGAACATCTGCCAGGTCTTGTGCTCCGCCATGTGCTCCCCCTCCGTCTCGAACGGATCGCCGGGTACGGGACGACCTCGACAGACGCCAGTATGCCGCGTGGGAGGTGATGAGCACCACCCGCCGCAACGCCCCCTGCGGGGACGCAGGCCTGTGCGGCGCGGACGACCCGCGTCAGTCGCCGACCTGGGCGGACAGCAGGTCGCGAGCCCGCAGGGCCAGCCAGAACTCCATCCGATCGAAGCTGCTCGACAGGTCGCGTCCGGTGAGCTCCTCCACCTTGCGCATCCGGTACCGAAGCGTGTGCCGGTGGACGAACAGGTGCGCCGCGGCCGTCTCCCAGCGCGCGTTGTGCTGAAGGAAGGCCTCGAGCGAGATGAGCAGTTCGCCGTGGTGCTCGGCGTCGTAGCCGTCGAGCGGCGCGAGGAGCGCATCGGCGAACGCGCGAAGGGCATCGGGGTCCGCCATCGACAACAGGAGCCGGTACGTCCCGAGATCCTCGAACCCCGCCTGGGCCCAGCCCTCGAGACGACACACCTGCAGCGCGTAGCGAGCCTCGCGGAGCGACCGTGCCACGTCGTCGGCCGTCGCCCCTGAGCCCGAGCCCACACGCAGGGGGGTGCCCACCTTCGTGCCCAGCGCGTCGGCGAGCCCGGGGAGATCGATCGGAGGCTCCGCGGGCACGAGCAGGTAGACCCCGTGATCGTGGCCTGAGACGAGGAAGCCTTGCCCCTCGCGAGAACGGAGGTCGGTGAGGGCGTTGGCCAGGAGATCGGGGTCGACACCGTCGTCGTTCGCCTCGATCGCGACGACCTGCAGGGCGGCGTCTCGGACGAACCCGAACCGGGTCAGGCCTCGCGACGCCTCGGCCGCGATGATCCCGCCACGGACGAGCTCCTGGAAGAAGTCACCCTGGAGCCGCCGCTGCGCGTCTGCGACGGCGCGGGACTTCGCGAGCTCGATCGCGAACAGCGACAGCGCGTGCCCCGCCACGATCCGGTCCACCTGGGTCGGCTGCTGCGGCTTGCCGACGGCGAGGAACGCCTCCGTCCGTCCCTGCGCGCCGACCGGCTGGACCCAGACGTGGTGACCTCGATCGACCATCGTGAGCGAGAAGGCCGGACCCTCGGGGCGTGAGTCCTGCAGCTCGTCCCAGACGTGTTCGTGCCGGAGCGCGGCCGCCCGGCTCGTGGTGGTGAGCGCGATGCCGTGGAGATCGAGCAACAGGACCCAGCCGTGGACCACGTCGGCGAGCGAGCGTGCGATGGCCTCGACCCCGCCTCCGTCGAGGACCGCCCGGGTGAGCGCGTGCTCCGCGTCGAACGCGCGCTGGAGCGTGTCGAGCTGCTCCGCCCCGAGCCGCGAGAACACGGCCTCGGTGATCGCGATGAACGGCACCGGGTACGGCACCTCGAACAGGGGGAACCCGTGCTTGCTCGCCTCGGTCACGAGCGCGCGGGGCGTCTGGTCGTGGCCGAAGCCGAGCCCGAGACCGAGACCGGCGACGCCGGCGTCGACGAGCCGCCGCACGTACGCCCGCTGCGCGGCCACCCCCGACCCGATCCCCATGCCCGTGGTGAGGATCAGCTCGCCGCCCTTGAGCCACGGGGTGGGATCCTCGAGCTCGCTCGAGTGCACCCATCGGACGGGACGGTCCGCCTCGTCGTCCCCGGCGAGGAGCCGGATCGGGAGCCCCGGGATCGACACGATGTCGCGGACGGTGACCGACACTCCTCGATTGTACGGAACGTACAGTCAGGGGCCACCCACTCGATCCCTGGAGGCTCCCCGTTCGACATCCGGTACAAAGCTGAACCGCGTTCAAGGCCATGAGTGAGCGCGACGGAGGGCCGCGACGGGGGCACACTGGACGTGTGGGGGCGTGTTCGCCTGCCCGCAGCCATGTTCCGCGCAGTCGGCGAGACCGAAGGAGGCGTCACCGGATGGACATCCCGCAGGAACGGAAGGTCGTCAGCGAGATCCCGGGGCCGAAGAGCCGCGAGTGGTTCGAGCGCCGGGGTGGCGCGGTCCCGAAGGGGGTCGCGGCGATCCATCCGATCGTGACGGCGAGGGCGTCCGGGTCGATCGTCGAGGACGTCGACGGCAACCGACTGATCGACTTCGCGACGGGGATCGCCGTCCTCAACGTCGGCCATACCGCACCCGAGGTCGTCGCGGCGGCCCAGCGCCAGCTGGAGCTCGAGACCCACTCGTGCTTCCACGTATCGGCGACCGAGCCCTATCTCCTGCTGGCCGAGCGTCTGAACGCCCTGGCGCCCATCGACGGACCGGCGAAGACGATGTTCGCCAACTCCGGTGCCGAAGCCGTCGAGAACGCGGTGAAGATCGCCCGCTACGCCACGGGGCGCTCGGCGATCGTCACGTTCGACCACGCCTTCCACGGCCGGACCCTGATGGGGATGAGCCTCACCGCGAAGGTGATGCCGTACAAGCAGGGCATGGGCCCGTTCGCGCCGGAGGTCTACCGCCTTCCCTTCGCCTACCCGTACCGCTGGCCGAGCGGCCCGGACCACTGCGCGGAGGAGGCGCTCGCCTACGCGCTCGACGAGATGCACAAGCACATCGGCGAGGAGAACATCGCCGCCGTGATCCTCGAGCCGATCCAGGGCGAGGGCGGGTTCATCGTGCCCGCCCCGGGGTTCGTGAAGGGCCTCGCCGACTTCTGCCAGGCGAACGGCATCGTGTTCATCGCCGACGAGATCCAGTCGGGGATGGGCCGCGCCGGCAGGTGGTTCACGATCGTCGACGAGGGGGTGACGCCCGACATCGTGACGAGCGCGAAGTCCCTCGGCGGCGGCCTGCCGATCAGCGCGATCACCGGCCGCGCCGACCTGATGGACAGCGTGCACCCGGGCGGCCTCGGCGGCACCTACGGCGGGAACCCCGTGGCAGCCGCCGCCGCGCTGGCGGTGCTCGACGTGATCGAGCGCGACGGACTGCTCGACCGGGCGGTGCGCGTCGGCGAGATCGTGATCGAGCGCTTCCGCGCGATGCAGCAACGCCTCCCGCAGATCGGCGACGTCCGCGGGCGCGGGGCGATGTGCGCGATCGAGCTGGTCGAGGACCCGGTCACGAAGGAGCCGCTCGCGGCCACGACGATGGGCGCGATCGCCACGAGGGCGCTCGAGCAGGGCGTGATCGTCCTGACCGCCGGGACGTACGGCAACGTCGTTCGCCTCCTCCCGCCGCTCACGATCGACGAGGATCTGCTCCGCGACGGTCTGGACGTCCTGGAGGACGCGATCGCCGGCGCCCTGGGCGCCTGAGGGACCGGGGAATACCGCGACCGTCCCCGTCGGTTGGCCCGAGCGTGCCCGAGACCACGACCCCGACCTCGCCGGCGATCGACGGTGACACCACCGAGGGCGGCGGCGCCGATCGCGGACCCTGGCTCGCGGGAGCCCTCGGCGGCGCGATCGGCGCCCTGTGCTGCGCCGGTCCCGCGATCGGCGTGGCGCTCGGCCTGGGCGCGGGATCTTTCCTCGTCGGGCTCGCCGACCAGCGGTTCCTCCTGTTCGGGATCGGCGCCGCGATCGCTTCGATGATCGTCGCACTGCTCTACCGCCGGCAACGCCGGGCCTGCCCGACCCCGGACGCAGCGAAAGCCCTGCGCGGGAGGTTCCTCGATGCCGCGATCCTCGCGTTCGGCGTGACCTACCTCCTCGGACGCGTCGTCGTCCCGCGGGTGATCGACGCGCTCTCGTGAGCGCCTGCTAGCGTCCGCCTCCGTGGGTGGGCGCGCGCGGCTCCGCGGGATGGCGATCGACGTCACGCCGCTGCGGGTGTCCCGCGAGTACCGACATCTGTGGCTCGGCCTGATCGCGACCACGACCGGCAGCCAGTTCACGATCGTCGCGGTGTTCGTCCAGATCACCCGGCTGACCGGCTCGGAGGTCGCGGTCGGCGCGAGCGGACTCGTCTGGCTCCTCGGACTCGTCGCCGGCACCCTGCTGTTCGGGCAGATCATCGACGTCTGGGACCGCCGCCGGCTCCTGGTCCTGGCCCAGTTCGGGCTCGCGATCGCGACGGCCGTGCTGCTCGTCGGATCGACCTTCGAGGACCCGCCGCTCGCACTCGTCTACGGAGCCCTGGCGATCGCGGCGGCCTTCAGCGCCTTGGACTCCCCCACCCGCTCGGCGATGACCCCTCGGCTCGTCGGGGCCGAGCTGATCCCCGCCGCCCAGGCGCTCAACCAGGTCGTCTGGAACGGAGCGGGACTCCTCGGGCCGGCGGTGGCGGGGATCGTGATCGGCAGGTTCGGACTCACGGCCGCGTACGCGATCGATCTCGCGTCGATCCTCGGCATGCTCGTCGCGGCATTGACCCTTCCGTCGATCCTGCCCGAGGGACGTACGGGCAACGCGACCGGGTGGGCCGCGATCCGCGAGGGGTTCGCCTTCGTCCGGTCGAACCGGTTGATCCGATCCACGTTCGTGATCGACCTGATCGCCATGGTCTTCGGCATGCCCCGCGCCCTGTTCACGTTCCTGATCGTGGACCAGTTCGGTCGCTCCGAGGAGTTGGTCGGGCTCCTGTTCTCCGCCCCTGCCGTGGGGGCGTTCGTGGGTGCGATGACGAGCGGGTGGACGCGCCGCGTCGACCACCAGGGACGGGCGGTGATCTGGGCCGTCGCGGCGTGGGGAGCGGCGATCGCGCTGTTCGGGTGGTCGGGCACCCACCTGTGGCTCGGGCTCGTCGCGCTCGCGCTCGCGGGATGGGCCGACGTGATCAGCGCGATCTTCCGCTCGACGATCCTGCAACTCGCGGTCCCCGATCGTCTCCGCGGGAGGATGTCGGGGATCCACATCCTGGTGGTCACGGGAGGGCCGCGGCTGGGCGACCTGGAGGCCGGCCTCGTCGCGAGGGCCGTATCGCCGACGTTCAGCGTCGTGACCGGAGGGCTCGCGTGCATCGTCGGCGCCGGCCTCGTGGCGATGCGGTACCCGGAGCTGCGCGAGTACCGGGCGCGTGCTCGCGCGCAGGCCGACGACTGAGTAGGCTCCGCCGAACATGAGCGCGCTCAGCGATCCCGAGATCCGAGCGGCCCTGACGGAGCTGCCGGGCTGGACCCACTTCGGCGATGCGCTGCACAAGGAGTTCCGGTTCCGCGGGTTCCGGGCCGCGATCGCGTTCATCAACCGGGTCGCCGAGGAGGCGATCGCCGCCGCTCACCACCCGGACATCGAGAACCACGACGGCCGGGTGATCTTGTCGCTCACGACGCACGGCGAGGGCGGGGTGACCCGCACGGACCTCGACCTCGCGCGCGCGATCGAGCGCGTGGCCGAGCCACCGGACGCCTGACATGGCACCGGGCGCCGCGGCCGCCGTCGAGGTACGCGTGCTCGATGGGCCCAACCTGTACTTCCCCCGACCTGCGCTCAAGCTGACGCTCGAGGTCCCGGGGTGGCTCCGCGCGGGCGGCGGCACGGTCGCGCGGGTCCAACGGGCGCTCGACGTCCCCGGCGACCCGGGGGCGCCCGGCAGCGAGCAACGCGTGCGGACCACGGCACGGATCGCCGTGTCGCTCACCCGTCGCCTCGCCGCCGAAGCAGGCGTCACCCGTCTCGCGGTGCGCGCGCGCCCGGGACCGGCACCGGCCACGATCGTCGTCGCCTTCCCATGGCGGCGGCGGGGATCGGCGGTGGCCCTGGCTCGTGGCCTCGTGGAGGCGATGGACGGATCGATCCGCCGGAGCCCCTCCGGGATCGTCGATCGGCTCGCCCGGCGGATCGCGGCCGCCGAGCCCGGCCCAGAGCCCACCGTGCCGGACCCGACCGTCCCCGTGATCCAGGTGACGGGCACGAACGGCAAGACGACCACCGTGCGACTGCTGGCCCACCTCGTGTCGAACGCTGGACGCAGCGTCGCCTTCTCCTCGACCGACGGCGTCTACCGCGACGGTCGCCGCGTGAAGAAGGGCGACTACTCGGGGTTCGGCGGGGCCGCGACGGCCCTTGCGGCCGAACCCGACGTGGCCGTCCTCGAGACGGCCCGCGGGGGGATCCTCCAGCGAGGGATCGGGGTGCTCCACAACGACGTCGCCGTCGTCACGAACGTGAGCGCCGACCACCTGGGGCTGCACGGCATCGCGACCGTCGACCAGCTCGCCGAGGTCAAGGCCACGGTCGTTCGGATCACCCGGCCGCAGGGGTGGGCGGTGCTGAACGCCGACGACCCGCGCGTCCTGGCGATGCGCCGCATCGCCACCGGTCGTCCGTGGCTCTACTCGCTCGACCCCGCGCACCCCGCCCTGCGCGACGCGCTCGCGGGTGGCGGACGTGCGACCACCGTCCTCGACGGGTGGATCGTATGGCTCGAGGACTCTTCCTCACATCCGGTCGTCGCCGTCGACCGGGTGCCGTCGACCCTGGCCGGTCTGTCCAGCGTCTACACCTCGAACGCGCTCGCGGCGACCTCCGCCGCGCTCGCGATCGGGCTCCCGGTGGGTCCGGTCGCTCGCGGGCTCCGGTCGTTCGTCCTGGACCCGGAGCGGAACCCGGGGCGGGCGAACCTGTTCGCCCTCGACGGGCGGATCGTCGTGATCGACTACGCGCACAACCAGGCGGGGATGCGGGGGCTCATCGAGGTGGTGCAGGGGCTTCGATCGCCGGGTGGCGCGACATGGGTGGCGATCTGCACGGCCGGCGACCGCACCGACGAGATCCTCCGCGGGTTCGCGCTCGAAGCGGCCGTCGGGGCCGATCACCTCGCGATCGCCGATCTGCGTCATTACACGCGCGGGCGGACCGCCGCGGAGATCTACGAGCGGCTCGCGGCGGCGGCGGCCGAGGCCGGGGTCACCGACCCGCCGAGGTACCGGGGTGAGCTGCACGCGTTGAAGGAGATCCTCGCGGCGTCTCGGCGCGGTGACGTCGTCGCGATCACCGCCCTCGGGATGCGACCGCAGCTCTTCCGGTGGCTCGAGTCGCGGGGCGCGCGCCGGCTCACGCCGGCCGACGTACGACGTCGTGCGCGCGCCGCGCGGGTGTGAGCCCGGGGAGCCGTCACCGCGCCGAGGCGCAGCCGACGCACAGGACCGACCACGGACGAGCGTCGAGGCGTTCCTCGGGGATCAGCGCCCCGCAGCGATCGCACAGACCGTAGGTCCCGTCCTCGAGCTTCTCGAGGGCGCGCACGACGTCGGCCCGCATCGCGGCGAGCTGTTCCGCGGTCCCCACCTTCGTGAGCCGATCGACCGCCTCGTTCGTCCCCTCCCCCACGCGCTTGCCGAACGAGATCGCGGACGCGGGGTCACGCGGCACGGCGGTCAGCTCCGCCAGATCGGCGTCGAGCCCCTGGAGACGCTCGGTGAGGAGGGCTCGGATCCGCGTGTGATCCATCACGCCGCGGGGCCATCCGGGTGCCCGACGATGTCGAGGTCACCGCCGACGGACTCGAACCCCCCACCCTCGGTCGGTCGCAGCGCACTGGGAGCCGCGACGCCGCGACGGGCCTCGAGCTCCTTGTAGGTCTCGGTGGCGTAGTCGACGCACAGCACCACGAGGTCCCCGGGGCGCGCTCGGTCGAGCGCCTTGCGCGCCGCCTCCATCTCGTCGAGGACGATCTCGACATGGCCGGCGCGGGCGCCCGACGCCTGGGCTTCGCGGATCCCCTCCATCACCAGGTCCGCGACCTCCCCGACCTTGCGCCCGCGGGTGTTCGCGTCCTCCCGGACGATCACCTCGTCGAAGTAGCGGGCCGCGACCCGACCCAGCTCGCGCATGTCCTCGTCGCGACGGTCGCCGGCGGTCGCGATCGTCGCGACGCGCAGGTTCGCCGACCATGAGGCCTCTCCCGGACGCGCCGGGCCCGAGGGTCGGTCACCCGCCAGACGCTCGACGAAGTCGCCGAGCGTCTCCAGCCCCGCGGCGTTGTGCGCGTAGTCGAGGACCACGGTGACCCCGTCGAGGTCGAACACGTTGAGCCGCCCGGGCGCCTGGTAGATCGAGGTCGTGAACGAGCGCAGACCCTGTCGGATGTCGTGGAGGTGCGCACCGGCCGCGTGGGCCGCGGCGGCAGCGGCCATCGCGTTCTGGATCATCATCCGCGCCTTGCCCTCGAAGGTTGCCGGCAAGGTGTGAACCCAGGCGATCGGCATCGTCCGGCGCCCCTCTCGGATCGCCATCATCTCGCCGCGCTCGCTCCGCTCGAGCACGACCGCCTTTCGACCGCGGCGGACCCATCGGTCGACGAACGCGTTGTCCGGCTGCATCGTGAACAGGATCACGTTGCCGCTGCAGTGACGACGCATCTCGCAGACGAGCGGGTCGTCCGCGTTGAGCACCGCCCACCCGCTGCGTGGCACCGCCTCGACCACGACCTGCTTCACCGCCGCGAGCTGTTCGAGCGTGTCGATCTCCCGCAGGCCGAGATGGTCGCCGGTGACGTTGAGGACGACCCCGACGTCGTTGCGCTCGTAGCCGAGGCCCTCGCGGAGGATCCCGCCTCTCGCCGTCTCGAACACCGCCAGATCCACCCGCGGGTTCTGCAGGACCATCTGTGCGGACTTCGGTCCGCTGGCGTCAACCCGCTTGACCAGTCGCTCGTCGATGTAGATCCCGTCGGTCGTGGTCATGCCGACCTGCCGACCCATCCCCCGGAAGATGTGCGCGATCATCCGTGTCGTCGTCGTCTTCCCGTTCGAGCCTGTCACCGCGACGATCGGGATGCGCGACGGGGTGCCCGGCGGGAACAGGAGGTCGACCACGTGCTTCGCCACGTACTGGGGTTCACCTTCGGTCGGATGGGTATGCATCCGGAACCCGGGTGCGGCGTTCACCTCGACGATCGCGCCGCCCGTCTCCCGGACCGGCTGCGTGATGTCGGGGGCGATGAAGTCGATGCCCGCCACGTCGAGGCCGATCACCCGGGCGGCCTCCTCGGCGATCTCGACGTTGTCCTCGTGGGCGTCCCAGGTGCGATCGATCGAGATGCCGCCCGTGGACATGTTCCCGGTCGCCGCGAGCTTCACGAACGCGTCCGCCTGGGGGACATCGTCGAGCGCGTAGCCCTGCTTCTTCAGCAGATCGAGCGCCGCATCGTCGATCTTCAGGCGTGTGAGGACCTTCTCGTGCCCGATCCCTCGACGCGGGTCCTGGTTCGTGATCTCCAGCAGCTCGGCGACGGTGTGCTCGCCGTCGCCCACGACGTGCGCGGGCACGCGCTCGGCGATCGCGACCATCCGGCCGCCGATCACGAGGACGCGGTAGTCGTTGCCGGTCACGTACGTCTCCACGACGACGTCGCCTCGACGGGACTGCTTCAGCGCGCGCTTGAAGCCGGTCCGCACGGCGCGCTCGGTCTTGAGGTCGAGCCCCACCCCTCGGCCGTGGTTGCCGTCGAGCGGCTTCGTCACGACCGGGAACCCGATCCGTTGCGCGGCGGCGACCGCGTCGTCCTCGGACGTCACGACCTCGCTCCGGGGCACCGGGAGCCCCGCGGCCGCGAGCAGCCGGTTCGTCATCTTCTTGTCCTGCGCGATGTCGACCGCGAGCGCGCTCGTGAGCGAGGTCATCGTGGCCCGGATCCGCTGCTGGTACGCGCCCTGACCCAGCTGGACGAGCGAGTACTCGTTCAGCCGCATCCAGGGGATGTCGCGGCTCACCGCCTCGTCCACGATCGCCTGGGTGCTCGGCCCGAACTGCCGCCGCTCGGCCAACCGGATCAGCCGTTCGAGCTGGTCCCGGAAATCGAAGCCCTCCTGCGGGACGACGAGGTGGTTCACGAGGTCGACGGCGAGCCGGCCCGCGGCGAGCCCGACCTGCTCCTCCGCGTAGCCGTAGATCACGTTGTAGACGCCCGGTGATCCGGCGCCTCGCGTCTTCCCTCGAGAGATCTGGGCGCCCGATTCCCGCTGGAGCTCGAGCGCGACGTGCTCGGCGACGTGCCCGAGCCACGTGCCGTCCGCCAGACGCGCTCCGAAACCACCCTTCTTGCCGAGCGAGCAGGTGTGCTCTGCGACGCCGGGCAGCAACGCGAGCAACCCGTCGACGAACCCGGGGATCGTGTTCGACGGCCAATGTTCGAGGACCCCGAGGTCGACGAGCATCCTGATGCACGGCTCGTAGGACCAGTAGTTGGGTCCGCGGGACACCTGGGTCTGCAGCACCCGCAGGTCCGCGGCGAGCGCAGGCTTCGCGTCCTTGGGCTCGGCCTTCCTCGTGGCCCGGGCGGCCTCGGTGGCGGTGGCCGGCGAGGTCTTCTTGGTCGCCACCTACTCCGACGCCTCCCGCTGGCTCAGCCGGCCGTGGGATCCGGCCATGAGCTCGCGGCGGCGCAGGTCGAACCAGTAGCCCGACGGCAACGAGTGGAGCACCGCCCCGGAGACCATGAGCGGTTTATACCCCTTCCCTCGGTAGGCGTCCGTCGAGACCTGACGGCCGTCCACGATCGTGACCGCACCCCGCCCGATCACGTGGAGGGTGCCGTCGGCGAACGCGATCGCGCAGGTGTCCTCGTCAACCCCGACCCCGAGGAGCGACGGCGACTGCGCCACCAAGGCGAGCAACCGGCCGATCCGCCCGCGCTGCTCGAAGTGCTGGTCGATCACGAGCCCGTGGAGGATCCCGAGTCCTGCCGACAACTGGACCATGCGGTTCTTCGGGGTGGTTCCCGTCTGACCGTAGGCGACCATGTGGCTCGCCATCGCGCTCGCCCCCGCGCTCGTCCCAGCGAGCACGGCCCCCCGGTCGTGGGCGTTCGCGAGCGCGTCGCCCATCCGCGTGCCCGCCACGACCTGCGTGAGCCGCGACTGGTTGCCGCCGGTCAGGAAGACCCCCGTCGCGGTGGCGAGCAGCTTCGCCGCCACCGGATCGTCCGCCTCGTCGCGCTCCTCGGGATGCAGGCCCGTCACGGTCCCGATCCCGAGGCCCTGGAACAACGTCATGTAGGCCTCGGTCGCCTCGTGACCGAGCGAGGACGCGGTGGAGATCACGACGACGTGTCCGCCCTTGCCGCCGGCGAACCGCGCGAAGCGGTTCAGGATCAGCTTGTCCCGCATCTTGTCCTCGGCGCCGCCGATCACCATCACGGGACCCGCGGTGACGCCGGGGATCGAGGCGAGCGAACGGACGGAGCCGCGGTCGGCCATGGGTCCGGAGTGTACCGGTCGCTCGGCGGCGATCCGGCAGCCCGGGGCGGCTCAGGCGCCGGGTTCGAGGGTCAGGACGTTGTGCTCGCCCGCGTCGACGGTGCCGTCGAGCCCGCGCTCGACGACGAGGGAGAAGCCGTTGGCCTGGACGAGTTCGTCGTCCGAACCGACGTCGTTCGTGAGCTCGAACGCAACCCCGCCGTCGGGAGACCGATGCAACCGCACGCGCGCGTCCGGGTCGAAGCGCCGCGCGGCACGCTCGGCGGCCTCGAGCACCTCGCGCGCGCGGTCCGTGAACACGATCATCGGCCGGATGGTACCCCGCCGCGCGCCGAGCGAGGACCAAGTATCGTCCGCGGATGGCTGCCGACCCGATCCTGCTGCGACTCCAGGGGCCCGGCGGCGAGCCCGTCGACCTGTGGCGAACGCTCAACTCGCACGGGTTCGCCGAGCTCCCACCGCTCGCCGTCGATCACGAGACGCGGAGCCTCGCGTTCACCCTGCGGCTCCCTCGCGGGGCGCCGCGACGCGTGCGCGTCCGACCGCGCGGTCGCTCCCATGCACGGGTCGACGTCGTGGGATCGGCACCGACGAGCGTGGCGGCGCGCGAGGCGATCGCGCGAGGAGCGGCCCACGTGCTCCGGCTCGACCAGGACCTCTCGGCGTTCTACGCCGCGGCGGCCTCCGACCCAGATCTCGCGTGGGTGACCGCCGGGGCGGGCCGGATGCTCCGGAGCCCCACGGTGTGGGAGGACGTCGTGAAGACCCTGTGCACCACCAACTGCTCCTGGTCCCTGACCGTCGTGATGGTGACCGCGCTCGTCCGGCACCTCGGGGAGCCGGCACTCGGGCACACCGCGGACCTCGGCACGAACGCCTTCCCGACACCGGAGGCGATGGCCGCGCAGGACGAGCGGTTCTACCGGGAGGTCGTCCGCAGCGGATACCGGGCGCCGAACCTGCTCCGGCTCGCCGAGCTGGTGGCGAGCGGAGAGGTCGATCTGGAGGCGCTGGCGGTCGACCGCGACGAGCTCTCCGACGAGGAGGTCGAGCGGCGGCTCTTGGCGCTTCCCGGGATCGGACCGTACGCGGCCGCGCACGTGATGATGACCCTAGGCCGCAACAGCCGTCTGATCCTCGACTCCTGGACCCGGCCGACCTACGCCCGTCTCGTGGGCCGCAGGAGCGTCGCCGACCGTACGATCGAGCGACGCTTCCGCCGGTTCGGACCCGAGGCCGGGCTCGCGTTCTGGCTGTTCTGCACCCGGGAGTGGGTCGAGTAGGCCGGGACCCGGCAGCAGACCCGAGCGGGAGGGTTGTCCCGACCGGTCGAGCCAGCCATACTTCCCGAGGCCCGCTGGGGCCTTCCCGCACGACCGGAGCCCGAACGAGGCAGGTGAGAGCCCCATGAAGGAGTGCCGATGGCGCGTGTCCGCGTCGTCCCGCGTCCCGACCGGCTCTTCGTGCTGCCCCGCGAGCCGCGTCGCCTGAGCCCCCCCTCGGGGGTGCGACGTGGCTGACGTCCGCGCCCGCGTCGCCTCCACCCGGCTGGCCCGCCGAGCCGCGAGGCTCCTCGGCTATTGGCGCTCCGAATCGCGCACCCTCCGGCAGGGTCTCGTCGCGCTCATCCTCAGCACGTTCGCAGGGTTCGTGGCCGGCCTCACGCTCGCCTCGTTCGACGACGCGCTGCGGCGGATGCCGGGGCTCCTGGTCCTGATCCCCGCGTCCGTCGGCATGCGGGGCATGATCTTCGGATCGATGGGAGCGCGCCTGGGCACCCAGGTCGCCGCCGGTGTGTTCGAGCCGAACCTCCGCCGGGGCGGGCCGCTGCGCACGAACATCGAGGTCGCGATCGTCTCCGCGCTCGTGATGTCGTTCTACCTAGCCGTGGCAGCGAAGCTCGTGGCGTCCGCGTTCGGCGAGGAGACGGTGTCGCTCTGGGACCTCGTCACCGTGTCGGTGCTCGGCGGGACCGCCGCCTCGGGCATCCTGCTCGTCCTGACCGTGGCGCTGGCCCGTGCGTCCTTCCACCGAGGGTGGGACCTCGACGCGGTCTCGACCCCGATGGTCACGGCGGCCGGCGACATGGTCACGCTGCCGCTGCTCTTCCTTGCCGCCGAGATCGCGCGGATCGACGCCGCGAACATGGTGGTCGCGGGCATCTGCACGCTCGCGAGCGCGAGCGCACTCGCCTACGCCGCGACGCGAGCCTCGACACCCGCACGCCGGATCTTGCTGGAGACCGGCGCCGTCATCGCGCTGGCCCCGCTGCTCGACGTGGCGGCCGGCGCCCTCCTCGAGGCCCACCGGGTGGAGCTCCAGGCGGCACCGGCGATCTTGATCCTGATCCCTCCGTTCGTCTCGCAGGCGGGTGCCCTCGGTGGGATCTTGTCGTCGCGTCTGTCCTCGAAGCTCCAGATCGGCGTGATCGACCCTCGCGGGCTCCCGGAGACCCCCGCGCTCGTCGACGGCTCGATCGTCGCCTCCCTGGCCCTCGCGGTGTTCGTGCTGATCGGGACCGTGGCGGCGCTGCTCGCGGCCCTCACCGGGCAGGCCGACCCGGGTGCCGGCACCACGATCGGCGTCGCCGTCGCGTCTGGCGTCCTGCTGATCCCGCTGATCCTGGTCGCCGGCTACTACGTCGCCGTGACGTCGCTCCGGCTCCGGCTGGACCCGGACAACCACGGCGTGCCGATCCTCACGGCGCTCCTGGACGTGTCCGGGGTGTCGGCCATCCTGTTCGTCATGGCAATATCGGGGGTGATCTGATGGCAGACGACGACCGACCCAACAACGTCAAGGACCTCCTGATCGTCCTGAAGGACGCGTCGGAGTTGATGGTCGATCTCGCCTACGCGGCCGTGTTCTTCAACGAGGAGAAGCTGGCGCGCGAGGTCGAGCGCCTCGACGAGCGGATGAACCACTACCTGCGGCGATTGCGGACGATCGCGATGCTCGCCGCCCGGAGCCCCGAGGACGCAGAGGGTATGGCCGGCGTCCTGTGGATCGCCGACGCGATCCAGAAGATCGGGGTCGCGGCGTCCGACATCGCGCGGGTGGTCGCGGCCCGGCTCGGGATCCCCGACACCCTGCGACCGGACCTGCGCCACGCGGACGAGATCACCGCCCGCGTCAAGGTCCGGGAGTCGACCTCGATGGCGGGCAGGACCCTGCGAGACCTGTCGCTGCCGGTCGAGACCGGGATGTGGATCATGGCGATCCGCAGCGGGATCGACTGGGAGTTCGACCCGGGTCCCGAAGACGTGATCTCGGTCGGCGACGTGTTGTTGATCCGCGGTCCCGAGGAGGGGATCAACCTGGTCCGCGAGCTCGCGGGCGCACCCCCGCTCCCCGTCGCCCCCGACGAGGACGCCCCGCCCCTGTCCGAGCTCGATCGGGCCGTCGACATCCTCGTCGAGATGAAGGACCTGTCCGAGGTGGCCGTCGGGCTCGCGTACTCGTCGATCCTGTTCAACAACCGGGCGCTCGCCGCCGAGGTGGGCTCGCTCGAGGCCCGCAGCGATCAGCTCGAGGACGAGCTGGAGTCCTGGGTGCTCCGGGCGGCACCCGAGGCCCGCAACGTCGACGAGTTGCGCGGGCTGATCCGCCTCGCCAGCGCCTCGGAATCGATGTGCGACGCCGCCCGCGACATGACGTGGTACGTGGAGCAGGGCCAGCCCCTGCACCCCGTCGTCCAGATGGCGCTCGAGGAGACGGAGGAGACATCGGCCGAGACCATGGTCCAGCCCGGGTCGGATGCGGACGGACGATCGCTCCGCGAGCTACGGGTCGAGACCGAGACCGGGATGTTCGTGCTGGGGATCCAGCGGGGTCCCCGGTGGAGCTACCGACCCCGCGGCACGTTCGTCCTGCACGCCGGCGACCGCCTGATCTCGATCGGCCCCGAGGAGGGCGAGGAGGAACTCCTCGAGCTCTGCGGTGGCCTCCCCGTGCTCGCCCAGGGCTGACCCGGGAGCGCGGTCGCGCCGCCAGAGACTTGAGCCGCCACCTCGGGGGCCCTACCCTGCGGCCATATGGACGCCTTCGTGTACCTCCAGATCGCGCCGGGCTCGATGTCCCAGGTCCTGGCCTCGCTCGCCTCCAAGCAAGGGGTCCGGCGGGCGGTGGCCGTCATCGGGGACTGGGACGTGTTGGTGCACGCGGATGGCCCGGACCTCGGCACGATCGGGTCGGTCGTCCTGACGGAGCTGCACCACATCCCCGGCGTCCAGCGGACCGTGACGCGCCCGGTGGTCCCTCCCGACAGGATCGGCGTCACGGGGTTCGGGGGCCCGAAACCACCGCCGATCATCGCCGACGCCTGCTACGTCCACATCCGGGCCGAGTCCGGCGCTGCCGCCGGGATCGCGGAACGGCTCGCCGAGATACCCGACGTCGCCGGCGTGGCCGTCCTGGGCGGTGGCTGGGATCTGCTGACCTGCGTGGCGCACCCCTGGGAGATCTCGAGCGGTCTGATCCTCGAGAAGATCCACACGATCCCGGGGGTGGTCGCCACGAGCACCCTGGTCGCGATCGAGTACCAGGAGAGCGACGAGGACCGCGATCAGTTCAGCGCCTGGAGCTGAACCGGATCATCCGCTGGGACGCAGCGGAAGCTGGCGCACCCCCGCCGGCAGGCTGAACCGGACGCCCTCTTCCGCCACCGCGATCTGCTCGACCGCGTCGTAGCCGCGTTCGGCGAGCCATCCCAGCATGCGCGCCACCAGATGCTCCGGAGCGCTCGCGCCGCTCGTGAGCCCGATCGTCTCGGCGCCGGTGAGCCACGTCGGATCGACCTCGGTCTCGTCGTCCACGAGGTGCGCGGGGGTTCCGCGTTCGCGCGAGACCTCCGCGAGGCGGTTGGAGTTCGACGAGTTCCGGGAGCCGATCACGAGGACGACGTCGGCCCGGGGAGCCATCGCTTTGACCGCGTCCTGCCGGTTCTGCGTCGCGTAGCAGATGTCCTCCCGTGGAGGGCCCTCCAGCTGTGGATACCGCGCCTGCAGCACCCCCACGATCTCCGCGGTCTCGTCGACCGACAGGGTCGTCTGGGTGAGGTAGGCGAGCGAGCCGGCCGGGAGGTCCACGCTCCGTGCGTCCTGCACGTCCTGGACGAGGATCGTGCGCTCGGGAGCCTGCCCGCTCGTACCTTCGACCTCCTCGTGGCCCGCATGGCCGATCAACACGATCGTGTGGCCGTCCGCCGCGAACCGGCGCGCCTCCACGTGCACCTTCGTCACGAGTGGGCAGGTGGCGTCGATCAGCTCGAGACCCCGTCGTGCGGCCTCGTCGAACACGGTCGGAGGCGACCCGTGCGCGGACAGCACCGCGACCGCGCCCTCCGGGATCTCGGTGACCTCGTCGACGAAGATCGCGCCCATCGCCTCCAGGTCGCGGACCACGTGGGCGTTGTGGACGATCTGCTTGCGCACGTAGACCGGGGTCCCATGCTTCACGATCGCCCGCTCCACGGCCTCGACGGCGCGTTCGACACCCGCGCAGTACCCACGCGGCGCGGCCAGCAGGACCCTTCCCATGACCCCATCGTCGCATCCCCAGCTATGACCGATGGTCATATCTAGGTTGTCGACACGTTCCGGCACGGGGTAGGGTCGGCGCACCTTCCTACGGACGTTCCGTCCGTTCCTTCCCGGCAGTGTCGCGCGCTTCCCACCTTCCCAGGGTTGGGTTGGCGTGCGTCTGCGTGCCGGGAGGCTGGGACGGGATTGTCCGCAGGAGGGAACAGGTCACACACGGAACCGAAGACACCAGGAGGTGATGCGAACACCCACGACCTACCGCGTGTCGGCCGACGGGCCGGTGAACCGTTCACCGGGGTCGGTTGTCGCGGGCGCAGCTGCCAGCTCCGCCCACCGCGGGGGTGAACGAGCCTATGACCCGAGCGATCCGGTTGCGTCGCGTCTTCGTCGCGACGCTCATCCTGACCGCCCTCACGACCACCTTCCCCGTCGCGACGGCATCCGCAGTGACGGCAGAAGCGACCTACACGTACACGCCCAAGACGATCTGTCCCGTCGACTGGTGGGAGGGACGTTGGGCGGTGAAGAAGCTGATCCGGTGCGCCGCGAACCACTACGGCGTCAGCGTCGAGAAGGCGCTCTGGGTCGCGAACCGCGAGTCCCGATTCCAGCCCGACGCCTACAACGCATCCAGCTGCGCGCAGGGCCTGTTCCAGCATCTGTGCGCGTACTGGCCCGGCCGCGCGCACAGCTACGGGTTCAAGGGCTGGTCCCCGTACAATGCCCGGGCGAACACCATCGTCTCGATGAAGATGGTGCGTCGCTACGGGTGGTCCCCCTGGGGGGTGTGATCGCTCACCCGAAGACCGGACCGCCCGGGCGGGGGCTCCGCACGAGCCCCCGGACGTCCTCGAGGGACGTCGCCACCTCGGTGGCCCCCGGGCGCGTCACGGAGGTCGGTGGCGCCGTCGTGCACACGCCTAGAGCCACCCCTTGCGCTTGAACACGACGTAGAGGGCGAGCGCCGACGCTCCCATCGTGCCGAGCGCGAACGGGTACCCGATCGACCAGCTGAGCTCGGGCATCTCCCGGAAGTTCATCCCGTAGATCCCGGCGACCAGGGTGGGGACCAGGATGATCCCTGCCCACGCGGAGAGCTTCTTCATCGTGTCGTTCGTGCGGTTCGCCACCTGGCTCACCCGCACCTCGAGGAGCGACGTCAGCAGGTCCCGCAGGCTGTCGGCGAGCTCGGTCACGCGCAGGGAGTGCTCCATCACGTCGCGGTAGTACGGCTGCAGATCGGGCGGCACCAGCTCCGGTTCCTCCTGCAGCAGATCGAGCGCCTGTCGCAGCGGCGACACGACGCGTCGCAGCTGCACGACCTCGCGTTTGAGCCGGAAGATCCGCTCCTGCAGATCGTGGCCGGCGTCGACCGTGAGCTCACCGAAGACATCGTCTTCGAGCAGGTCCGCCCGGTCTTCCATCGCCTCGATCTCGCTCAGGTAGCCGTCCACCACCTCGTCGATCAGCGCCCAGGCCGCGAACCCGCCCCCGTACCGGGCGAGGAAGATCGGGCTGTCGCTCCCACCGCTCCCGCGATCGGTCGATCGGGAACGGGTCGGGTCCGAAGCGGAACGTCCCGAGGAACCGAGGCCCGACGAACGCGTGGACCTCTCGCAGCGGCTCCTCGGCGGTGCGATCGGCGGCGAGCGGCCGCAATGCCGTGAAGGCGTACCTCTCGAAGAGCTCCGCCTTCGGCCGCTGCTGGCGGTGGAGGGCGTCTTCGACCGTGACCGGGTGAAGGTCGAACGTGGCGGCGACGTCGGCGAGATCGCGCTCGGTCGGATCGACGGCGTCGAGCCACACGAACGTTCCCGGCTCGCGGAGGATCTGCCCAGCCTGCGCCAGGTCGACCGGACCGTCGTCGATCCGGCCGTCCCGGTACACGTGCGCCTCGATCATCACGACGGAGCGTACCCTCGACATGAGCTGCTAGCGTGCCCGCGCCGTGCCGATCCCCGACCACATCCACCGGTTCTGGTGCGCGCTCGACGACCTGTTCGCCGACGTCCAACCGACGCCCTGGGGCGCTGTCGTCACCGACGGGCGCTTCCCACGGATCTGGGACGCGAACTACGCGCGGATCGACGTCGGCGACCCAGGCCTTCGTGCCGCGGAGGTGGAGCGGTCCTTGCTGCCCGCCCTCGCACGCGTGGGCGCCGACGTGATGCACCTGGTGACCTTCCACCATGAGGCCCACGGGGGGCTCCTCGCCGAGCTCTCGACGCGCGGCCACCGGCTCGGGTGGGACCTCGTGATGGACGCGGACCCGTCCGAGCCGCCCGTCGTCCCGGCCTCGGTCCGCGTGGAGGAGCTCCACGACGGCGCGGAGCTGTGGAGCCGCGTGGGCGATTCGCTCGCCTTCTTCGGGGCAGACCCAGGCGACGCGGTCGCGCAGCTGCAGACGATCGAGCGCGAGGTCCTCGCGCCCGGCGGCAAGCGGTGGTTCGGGGTCCGCGACGCAGACGGGACCGTCGTGTCCCTCGCCGCGCTCCTGGTGCTCGACGGTACCGCCTACGTCGACAACGTCGCGACCTTCCCCGACGCGAGGGGGAAGGGCCTCGCGGCCGCCGTCACCTGGCGGATCGCGGCCGAGGCCCACGGCCGGTGCACGGCACCTGTGCCTGCTCTGCGATCCGGACGACGCCGCCGTGGTGCGCATGTACCGACGGCTCGGCTTCCGGGAGGTCGGGCGTCTCGCCTCGACCCGCGGTCCGCTGCCCCTCGGCTACTCCACGAACTTGTAGCCGAGCCCCCGCACGGTCACCAGGTAGCGGGGCTCGTGGGGATCGGGCTCGATCTTCTGCCGGATCCGCTTCACGTGGACGTCCAGCGTCTTCGTATCCCCGAAGTAGTCGGTGCCCCAGACCTCCTCGATCAGGAACTCACGGGTCAGCAGACGTCCCTTCCGGCGGAGGAACGTCTCGAGGAGCTCGAACTCCTTCGGTGGGAAGGCGACGGAGGCGCCGCCCACCCGAACCTCGTGTCGCGCGACATCCATCGAGACCTGGCCTCCGGCGAGCATGTCGTCCGGGGGGCGTCGGCGTCACCATCCGAGCTCGACGCAGGTGGGCCCGGACCCGGGACACGAGCTCACGGATCGAGAAGGGCTTCGTCACGTAGTCGTCGGCGCCGAGCTCGAGCCCCGTGACCTTGTCGGCCTCGGAGTCCTTCGCGGTCACCATGATGATCGGCACGTCGGACTCCTGACGGATCATGCGGCACACGTCCAGCCCGGAGAGCTCAGGCAACATCAGGTCGAGGATCACCAGGCTGGGCTTGTCGGCGCGGAACCGCTCCAGTGCACGGCGTCCGTCCTCCGCGACGATCACCGCGAAACCCTCGCGTTCGAGGTTGTAGCGGACCGAGTCGGCGAGCGACTCCTCGTCCTCGACGAGAGGATGCGGGCGGCTCTCCTGGCGACTCCACGCCGTAGTCAGCCTCCCATGCGCCTCGTCGTCACTCGAAGCGTCGGTGAACTCGCCGAACTCGCCGGTCACCAGGAACGCCACCTGCTCGCCGATATCGACCGCGTTGTCCCCCACCCGCTCGAGCGCGCGGGCTACGAGGTTCATGTGGAGACCCCAGTCCAGGGCCTTCGGGTCGTCCGCCAGCTTCAGCGCCTCGAGGTGGGTCGCCCGGTTCAGACGATCCACCGGATCGTCCATCTCGTTCAGCTTGCCGCACAACTCGATGTCGCGTTTCGCGAACGCCTCCATCGCGGTGCGGAGCATCCGCACGACGATCTCGCCCATCTCCTCGATCTGCTGGCGCAGCAGCGGACTCCCGGGGAGGTGATTGCTCGCCAGGTACATCTTGGCGATGTTCACCGCCTGATCGCCCACCCGCTCGAGATGCAGGTTCGAGTGCAGGATGGCCGAGACCAGTCGGAGCTCCCCGGCGACCGGGGACTGCAGCGCGAGCATCCCCAGGATCTCCTGGTCGATCCGCAGGTAGAGCGTGTCGATCTCGTCGTCCCCGTCGATCACCTGCTGCGCGGCGCGGTCGTCGTTCGTAAGCAGCGAATCGACCGCGTCGCTTGACCTGTGCCCCGGCGAGCTCGCCGAGCGTGAGCAGCCGGAGCTCGATCTCCTGGAGCTTCTCGTGGAACTGTTCCGTCGTCATCCGAACCGCCCCGTCACGTAGTCCTCGGTTCGGGGATCCGAGGGCTTCGTGAAGATCGTCTCGGTCGCGTCGTACTCCACCACCGTCCCCGTCCGGTGGCCCGTCTCCTCGTTCACCTCGACCGTGAAGAAGGCCGTCCGGTCGGAGACCCGGGCTGCCTGCTGCATGTTGTGGGTGACGATCACGATCGTGTAGTCCGAGACGAGCTCCTGCATCAGATCCTCGATCTTCGCCGTCGCGATCGGGTCGAGCGCGGAGCACGGCTCGTCCATCAAGATCACATCGGGCTTCGTGGCGATCGCCCGCGCGATGCACAGGCGCTGCTGCTGGCCGCCGGACAGCGCCATGCCCGACTCCTTCAGCTTGTCCTTCACCTCGTCCCACAGCGCGGCCTTGCGCAGCGACTCCTCGACGAGATCGTCCATGTTGCCCTTGTAGCCGGCGATCTTCGGACCGAACGCGATGTTGTCGTAGATCGACTTCGGGAAAGCAATCGTTG
>CAVOYV010000006.1:0-166300 GCA_963700855.1 uncultured Actinomycetes bacterium | reverse complement strand
AACAAAATTTAGCAACTTATATCACCGCTGTTCAGCTTCGTGCTGGGTGGCGTTTTTTATTTTAAGTAGAAAGGGACAAGAATGGGGCATCTGATACAGATCATGCTTTCATTTTTTGTAAAGCATTTTATTAACTTACTTTGGATTCTTCTGATACTAATTGCGGGAACTTACTTGATCCACGCATACGATAAATACAAAGGCTTGTATGATGATTTTCAGCTAGTTAAAAATGTCCCGGCTCTTGCAGAAAAAATCGATGCAATAGTTGAAGAGTACAGCGACATACATGAAGAATTTTCGAAATTAATGGAGAATACTGATGACAATAAGTTAAATGAAATAATCCCTGCAATTGAAGAAAGGACAAAACCATTAAAAGAGAAAAAATCAAAGCTTGAGCTCCAACAGAAAGAAGAAGGCTCCTTTGAAGAGAATCTTGAATACCCAGTAATAAATGCACATAAGTTACCAGACTGTCTACTTAGGGACTTAGAGTTGGACTTGATTGGCTGGTCACTTCAATACTTCGATAACGCCATAGATTTAGTCAGAAACAAATCTTACTATTTTGAGAAGGTAGAATCCCTCAATAAGGTAATCGCAGATGATGCGACGAGACTCAATGTATATAAAATTGAGTTTGAAGAATTGACAGAGTTTTCTTTTGGGAGATGTGAACTTGTCGTCACACCCACTGAACGCGGAAGGTGTTATTACCTCAAGGAAGAGATAGAAAGATTAGAAAATAATTTAAATGAATATCGTGAGCAAAAGGCAGGAATAGGACGCAAGCTAAGTTCATTTAAAAATCCTATTTATGAAGTGCATTATAAGAATAGACCATACTTTCTATGGCTTAAGGAAATGCAGTCTAGATACGTAGCTGCAGAAAAAAATCTTAAGGAAAACTTGCTGTATAAAGTTAAAATCTTAATTGAAGAATCACTTCCAAAAGCATTCGCAATTCTGCTCGGAGTAATCCTTACTCCTGTTTTTATCAAAGCTATTTTTTACTTCATATTGTCACCTCTTGCGTCTCTCCTTAAGCCAGTAAAAATAGTCCAAGGTGAGTCGGGAGAACTCTTTCTTGAAGAGAGTAAAGGTTCTGTGTCTGCTGAAGTATTAGTAGACAAAGACCATGAACTTCTGGTCCATTCAGACTACTTGCAGAGCTCTTCAACAGATGGGAAAAAAGATACAAGTTGGTTTTTGAACAAGAAGTACCCCTTTACCTGTATTGCCGCACAAATGGTTGCATTGACCAGAATACGTACAGATAGAGAGGAAGTTTTTGTTGTCTCAGCCAACGAAGATGCATCAAGTGAGATCGGGGCTATAAGTGTCCCTTCTGGGGCGACTGTAGTTCTTCAGCCTCATAACCTTGTTGGTGTCGTTCAGTCAATAGATTCAGCGGTGCGTATTACTTCACATTGGAGACTTGCCAGTCTCCATGCATGGCTGACACTCCAGTTGCGCTACCTCGCAATTCACGGCCCGTGTAAATTGATTGTGCAAGGTTGTCGTGGCGTCAGATGTGAACCTGTTGGAGATGGAAGAAGCATCAACCAAGCTTCAACGATTGGTTTTAGCGCGGGGTTAGATTATTCAACGAGGCGGTGTGAAACATTCGTTGCGTATTTGCTCGGGAAGAGAGAACTTCTGAACGATACGTTTAAGGGTAAAGGTTATTGCATTTATCAGGAGACTCCTTCTTCCAGAAAAAATTCTCTATTGTTTGGGAGGGGTCTCGAAGGCTTTGTTGACTCTATGCTTAAAGTATTCGGCATATAGGGCCAACGGCAACAGAAACATCATTCGGGATGTTCCGTAGCCTGGACACACAGTGAGCAAAGCGAACGCTACTGCTTCGGGAGCAGGGGGTCGCTGGTCCGAATCCGGATTATGCGACCTTTGACACCTCGGTCGCCGAGCTGGGCCTGGGCCACCAGGCTGTCAATGCCTTGAACCGAGCCACCATCTTCACCGTCAAAGACCTGCTGACGGTGTCGATGCAGGAGATTGCCTCGGCTCGGCGCAGGCGCGGAACAAGATCCGGCGAGAAATCTCTCTGGCCGTCAAGATCCTTCACGAACGGCTGGGCACGCCGGCGTGGGACACGGACGACGCCGCGGACCGGCCGGAAACAGGGATGTCACCACGCGGAACGTTGACCTGCTGGCCGAAAGTGTCCCGAAGACTGCCACGATGCGGTGGCACCAGCACGAGCAGGTCGTACTCCTTCGTGTCTCCCTCGAGCGAGCTGACCGTACCGTCGGAGGGCTGCACCGTCTCGACGTTGAAGAACGTCTCGAGCTCGATCCCGCGCTGCTCCATGATCGGCTGGATCAGCTTCGACGCGCTCTCGATCGTGAAGGCGCGGTTCAGCGGCGACAGCAGCGTCACGGAGCTCTTGTCGCGGATGCCCTTCTTCCGGAAGTACTCCTCGACCATCATCGTGAACTCGACGGGCGCCGGCGGGCACTTGTACGGGATACCTGCGATGCCGATCAGGAGACGGCCGCCCGTGAACCGCCTGAGCTCCTCGCGCAGCCGTTCGGAGTCCCCGAGGGAGTAGAAGCCGAACGAGCCCTCGGCGAGCCCGGGGATGGCGTCGTGGACCAGGCGCGCGCCCGTGGCGATCACGAGGTAGTCGTACTCGAGGCTCCCGCCCCGAGCGAGCTGGACCGTCTGCGCATCGGGGTGGATGCGCACGGCCTCCTCGATCGCGAGGTCGACGCCCTTACGGAGCAGGGTTCGCTCGTCGCGCGAGAGCCAGTGACCGCTCGCCTCGCCGAGCGCGACGTAGAGGTAGCCGGGCTGGTAGTCGTGCATCCCGGTTGGGTCGACGACCGTGACCTGCACGTCCTTGCCGAGCTCCTTGTCGAGCAGGTTCGCGACGAGGGTGCCTCCGACACCACCACCGAGAACGACGACCCGTGCCGGCATCGCCTACTTCACCTTCCGGATCACGAAGTGCGCGAAGCCCTCGTCCTCGACCACCTCGACCATCTCGTGGCCGGCCTTCGACACCCATGCGGGGATGTCGGAGCGGGAGCCCTCGTCGCTCGAGAGCACCTCGATCACGTCGTCCACCTGGCCCTCACGGATCGCGCCGATCAGGCTCATCAGCGGCCCCGGGCACGGCATGCCGCGCGCGTCGATCGAGCGGGTGATGTCTGTCGTAGTCATCGTGGACACCTCCTGTGTGTCTGTGTGTGCCGTGTCTGTGCTTCTTGTCTTCGCCGTCGGGGTCGTCGCCCTCAGATGAAGGTCACGGGACCTTCGGCCGCCATGAAGAACGAGGCGACGCCCCACACGCCGTCGACGAGCGGATCGAGGTCGGTCTGCGTGATGTGGAACATCTCCATCGAGTCGGCGCACGCGTGGATCTGCACGTCGCCGAGATCCTTCGCCTGACGGAACAGCTCGCTCCAGTGCATCTTGCCCTGGGCCACCATCGCCGCGAGCCCCTCCTCGCCCGCCTCCGGGGCCACACCGTGATCCTTCATGATCCGGTCGGCTCGGAACGCGTCCAGCGCCCAGTACTGCAGGAAGATCTCCACCTTCCGACCCATCGCTGCGGCGCCGACCGCGAGCACGGCCGCTGCCTGCAGCTTGTCGTCGGTGCCCGAGAACAAGACCACCGAGAAGGAACCATCGTCGCTCATGCGCTGTACCCCTTCCGCGAACGTACCCCGTTCGTTCGTACCCCTGTGCCTACCTCTGTGTGTGTCACCACCATCATCGGCGTTCGGCTGCCGAACGTGGGGGACGGGGGTCCCGAACAAGACGGGGCCTTCCGGAGGAATAGGAGCGACTTCGGGTGTGTTCGCATCCCGGGGCCCGCCGATAGCATCCGGGGATGCTCGACCTCCTGGTGACCGGTGCGCTCGTCGTGGACGGCTCGGGTGGGAACGCGTTCCCCGGCGCCGTGGGCATCTCAGGTGGACGGATCGCAGGGGTATGGCGGGGCGGCGCGACGCAGCCCGAGGCGATCCGGACGATCGCCGCGGAGGGGAAGGTCGTGGCGCCCGGCTTCGTGGACGTGCACAACCACTCCGATCTGTCGGCCTTGATCCTGCCGACCTTCGACAGCTACATCCGCCAGGGTGTCACCACGGTCGTGGTCGGGAACTGCGGGCTCTCGCCGTGGCCCGCCGGAGGGTTCCGCGACGGGATCGCGCTCGCCTACGGCGATCCCGACGCCTTCGAGTTGCCGCGGTGGCCTTCCTACGGCGACTACCTCGGCGCCCTCGACGAGGGCCGGCCGGCCGTGAACATCGCGACCTTGGTGGGACACGGCACCGTACGCCAGGAGGTCCTGGGGCTGGGGGCGGGTCCGCCGTCCGACGACCAGCTCGAACGGATGCGGTCGCTCGTTCGAGACGCGATGGGCGCCGGCGCGTACGGCGTGTCGACCGGGCTCGATCTACGTCCCCGGGATCTTCGCTGAGACCGACGAGGTGGTGGCTCTCGCCGAGGCGTCGGCGGAGGCGGGAGGGTTGTACGCGAGTCACATCCGAGGGGAAGGAGAGCATCTCTTCGGTGCGGTCGATGAGGCGATCGAGGTCGGGCGGCGGGCCGGCCTGCCGGTGCACGTGAGCCACCTGAAATGCGAATCGTCCCTCGTCTGGGGGAGGGCTGCCGATCTGTTGGCGCGACTCGCCAAGGCCGAGGACGCGACCGGCGATCAGTACCCGTACGCGGCATGGAACTCATCGCTCGCCTCGCTGCTCCCGCCCTGGGCTCCGGTGGGCGGTCTGGAGCGGCTCGTTCGCGACGTCGCCGCACGGGACCGGCTGCAGCAGGCGGTGGAACAGGGCGAGCCCGATTTCCAGTCATCGGTTCGTGGGGTCGGGTGGGACCGCATCGTGGTGGTCGGGACCGCCGACGACCGATGGCGGGGGATGGACGTGGCGTCGATCGCCGACGAGATGGGGTTCGATCCGTTCGCCGCGTGCGTCCGGCTCCTGATCGAGGACCCCGACACGAGCTGCATCGGCCACGCGATGCACGACGACGACGTGCACGCGATCCTCGCGGATCCGTCGGTCTTCGTCGCCTCCGACGGATCGGCAGACGCGCCCACCGGCCCCGGCGCGGCGCTGCCGGTGCATCCGCGGGAGTACGGGACGTTCCCTCGGGCGCTCGCGCTCGCTCGCGACCTCGGCTTGCTGCCCCTCGAAGCCGTCATCCGGAAGATGACCTCCTTGCCGGCGGAGCGGTTCGGACTACGGGACCGGGGCCGCCTGGCCGAGGGGGTGTTCGCCGACCTGGTCGTGTTCGATCCGGCCGGCGTCCGCGACGTCGCGACCTTCGGATCCCCGCACGCGTTCCCGCAGGGGATCTCCCTCGTGGTCGTGAACGGCGATATCGCCTGGGAGGCCGAGCGTCCGGGGATCGCGCGGAGCGGGTTGGTGCTGCGTCGCGGGAGCAACTAGGGACACGCGCCCCACAGGCCGCGCTCGTCCTCGCGTGCGGCTCGCTGTGCGTCCTCGAAGCGCTCGACGTGAGCGACGTTCGGCGGGATCGTCAGGAGCACGCCGGCGCCCTCGGCCAAGATCGACTCGTTCACGAGCTCGTCGCCGAGCCAGAGATAGGCGAGCATCCGGTCGTAGCGGTCGACGCGCTCGACATCGAACTCGAGGCCGATCCACTGGTCGTCGAGACGGTCCAGGGTGTAGGCGGTGGCTTCCTCTCCGTAGCACTCGAGCTCGGTGTACGGACCCTTCACCTCGGGGGTGTCGATCCCGATCAGGCGGATCGTCACCTCGTCGCCGTCGACGATCGCGCGCACGGTGTCACCGTCGATCACGTGGGTGATCCGGGCCGGGGTCCGCGAGGGCGACCCCATACCGGAGCGATCGTCGAGCTCGATCCGCTCGCAGGACCCCAGGGTGAACGCCAGCACGAATGACACCACGATCAGGAGCGCCGAGCTTCTCATGGGGACACCACCACTGAGAGCCGGCGGTCGGATTCGAACCGACGACCTACCGATTACAAGTCGGTTGCGCTACCGGACTGCGCCACGCCGGCCGGGACCGCGAGTCTACCCCCGACGGAACGACGGTCCGCTCGCCGCGAGCGCGTAGATCACGAACCCGTTCAGCCCGATCGTGACCAGTCCTGATGCCGCGGAACCCCGAGCGGCGATCACCAGGCCGATCACCACGCCGATGGCCCCGAGCACGACGCCGAACGGTCGCCCGATCGGTACCAGCAGGACCGCCAGCAGGGCTCCCAGGGCCTGCGCCGCGGCGAGACCTCCCGAGAGCATCAACGCCGAGCCCTCGACGAGGCCCGTCCCCGCAACGATGCCGTTCATCAGTGCGGAGACGAACAGCACCACGGCCGCCGTCGTGACGATCGCCGGGCGGCTCGGCCGACCACGGACCGGTGTGGGCACCTGGATGTCGGACAGGTCCTCGAACCGTGACGGAGAAGGGTCATCCTGGGGTGGTCTCGGCTCCATGACCCCGCATCATCCCCCGGACCACCCCCCGCGCGTGGGAAGCACCCACGCGTAGAGCACGGCGGCCAGGGACGCGGCTGCGTTCAACGAGTCGATCTTCCCGCGCAACGGGAGCGCGACGAGTGCATCGCAGCGCTCTCGGACGAGGCGCGACATGCCGGTCCCTTCGCTGCCGACCACGAGTGCGACGCGGCCGGCGGGGCACGGCGTCTCGTACACGGTCTCGGGAGCGCCACCATCGAGGCCGACCACCGTGAAGCCCGCCTCCTGGAGCCGGCCGATCGCCCGGGCGATGTTCGCCACACGGGCGTGCGGAAGGTGCGCGAGCGCGCCGGCCGACGCACGGATCGCGGCGGGGCTCACCGGCGCCGCACGACGGATGCGGGTGACCAGCATCGCCGCGCCCGCCGCCTCGGCCGAACGAGCGGCGGCTCCGAGGTTCTGTGGATCGTCCACGCCGTCGAGCACGACGACGATCGCGTCGTGAGCGAAGCCGAACACCGCAAGGTCGCGTTCGCTCAGGGTCGCCCGCACGGCCTCGGCGCGCACACGGGCGACGACCCCGCGATGCTCACCGGGATCGGCCATCGCGTCGAGGCGCTCGCGGGGCACCTCCCGCACGCGCACCTGCGCCTCCTCGGCCGCCTCCAACAGGTCGCGCAGGCCCTGACCGCGCCGGGCGCCACGCGCGATCACGACCTCGTCCACGGCGCCGGCCCGGATCGCCTCGAGGACGGCACGCTTGCCTGTGACGAGCGCCAGACTCACACCACCACCGCGGTCGCGAGGCACCCGATGCCGTCGCCTACGAGCCCGAGTCCTTCGGGGCGTGTCGCCTTGATCGAGACACGGTCTACCGGGAGACCGAGCGCCGCAGCCAGGCGCTCGCGCATCTCGTCCCGGCGCGGCGCGATCGCGGGGCGATCGCAGATCACGGTCACGTCGGCGGACGCGGGTGCGAACCCCGCCGCGGCGAGGATCGCGACCGTCCGCTCGAGCAGCGCCGGTCCCGCGATCCCGCCGACGGACGGGTCGGTGTCGGGGAAGTGCAGACCGACGTCACCGAGAGCAGACCCGCCGAGCAAGGCGTCGGCGAGGGCATGGCACACGACGTCACCGTCGGAGTGCCCGGCCAGGCCGTCGCCCTCGAACCCGATCCCAGCCAGGATCAACGCACGTCCAGGTTCGAACCGGTGGACGTCGAAGCCGATGCCGCTGCGCGCCGGACCTTCAGCCACCCGTCGACCCCATCCGCTGTCGCGCGCGCACCAGATCGAGCATCGTCGTGACCTTGAAGTTCATCGGCTCTCCGGGCACGGCGGTCACGATGCCGGTCTCCTCCAGGAGCATCGCGTCGTCGGTGACCTCACGGCCGGCCGACGCCGCGTCCTCGTGCGCCGCCCGGAGCGTCCGGAGCCGGAACGCCTGTGGCGTCTGCGCGAGCCCCAGCCCTTCACGGTCGACGGTCCCCCGGATCCGGCCGTCGTCCAGCCGTTTCACCGTGTCGTTCACCGGTAGCACCGGGACCGCGCCGTCGGCGCCGTCGGCGACCGCCCGGACGACGGTCGTGAACAGATCCGGTGAGGCGAACGGCCTGGCCGCGTCATGGATCGCGAGGATCTCGACGTCGTCGTCCAACGCACCGATCGCCGCCCGTACCGACGCCTGCCGGGTCCTGCCTCCGGTCACGACCACGGAAGGGACGGACAGACCCTCCACGCACGCGCGGGCATCCTGCTCGTACCCGGGTGGCGCGGTGATCACGAGCGCCGAGATCGCCGGCGACGCAGCGGCCGCGCCCGCGGCCAACGAGAGGATCGGGCGATCGCCGACGGGCAGGAAGGCCTTCGGGACCTCGGCCCCGAGCCTGCGGCCGACGCCCGCGGCGAGCACCACGGCAGCAGCTCGGATCGTGCGGTCGCTCACGTGCGAAGCATCGCAGACACGCTCGAGCGTGGCGAGGCTTGCTACGGTGCGGCCGGCTCGGGCTCAGGCAGGCTCGCGAAGATCATCCGCCCTGTCGTCGTCTGGATCACGTTGCGAACCTTCGCCTCGACCTCGGACCCGATCCGTTCGGCGGCTCGTTCGATCACGACCATCGTTCCGTCGTCCAGGTAGCCCACGGCCTGTCCGTGCTCCCGCCCCTCCTTCACCAGGCGGACGATCACGTCGTCGCCGGCGGTGTACGGGGCGCGGAACTTCGCTGCGAGCGCGTTGACCTGGGCGACCGGGACGCGGAGCGCCTCGGCCACCTTCGCCAGGTTGTGATCGACCGTGATCAACGAGGCACCGCTCTCACGAGCGAGCCGGACCAGTGCCGCGTCGACATCCATGACGCCAGCCTCCTCGACGAGCTGGAACTGAACGGTGGGCGCTCGCTGGAGCTCCACCAGCACGTCCAGGCCACGACGCCCCCGATTGCGGCGAGCCGGATCCGACGAGTCCGAGATCGCCTGGAGCTCCCGCAGGACCCCCTCGTGAAGCAGGATCGTGCCCGAGACGAACCCCGTCCCGACCAGATCAGCCACCCGACCGTCGATCAGGGCGCTCGTGTCCAGCACGTGCAGGTCGCCGCCAGCCCGAGAGGTCGCTCTCGGCTTCATCCCGACCAGGGCGAAGATGTCCTCGTGCTTGGCCTGACCGAGCCGGGTCCCGAGCGACCCGACGACCAGGAAGATGAACACGGCCGCCGGCCAGGTGTACGACAGCGGGACGAACAGCAGCGGGATGCACAGGAGCGCGGCCACGACGAGTCCGATCACCAGTCCGACCACTCCGCCCGCGATCTCGGCGGCCGGGCGACGTCCCAGCTCACGCTCCAACCCGGACACGGCCTGGAGCGTCAAGCGACCGAAGACCCCGCCCAGGACGTAGCCGGAGCCGGCACCCAGGAACACGTACAGCAGCGCTCGACGGTCGGCGATGACCGTGGACTCGGTCGCCATCGTCCCGATCTGATAGCCGGCGGCACCGAGCACGGCCACGAAGATCAGACGGACGCCCTCTACGAGGCGCCCGCGAAGTCGAGTCTTCCGGTCGTCGGCGTGCATCGCGTTCCTCTCCCCGTACGGGGCCCGAGACGGGGACATGGACGTCCCCCCCCCAGGGGTCATCGGAACGCGGCCGAACGAACCTGAGGTCGAGCTGTGCCGGGGTCAGCCCTGCGCAGCGACCACCTTCGCGCCGTGCGCGTCGTCGAGGACGCCGTCGATCATCACTTCGGCGTCGGCCTCGGACTTGCCGGTCGCGAACGAGAGCTCGGAGATCAAGATCTGCCGTGCCTTCGTGATCATCCGCTTCTCGCCGGCCGACAGGCCCTTCTCGCGGTCGCGGATCGCGAGGTTCCGGAGCACCTCCGCAACCTCGTACGGATCACCGGAGTGCAGCTTCTCGAGGTTGTTCTTGAAGCGGCGGCTCCAGTTGGCGGCCACGGAGGTCTCGTCCTCGGTCAGGACCTTGAGGACCTTCTTCGCCTCGGTCTTGCTGACGCACGCCCGGAGCCCGACCTGGTCGGTGGAGTCGGTGGGCACCAACACCGTCAGGTCGCCGTAGACGACCCGAAGGACCAGGTACCTCCGCTTCTCCCCGAGGAATTCCTTCTCACGTACCTCTTCGACCACCGCCGCACCATGTTCCGGGTGCACGACGGTGTCACCTTTGCGGAACGCCAACGAACCCTCCCTCGTAGAAGCGAGATCGCGCCTGCGGGAACGACTACTTCGAAGGGTAGCATCGAGAGCCCTTCCCCCGCAAGACGAAACCGCAGGTCAGAGGGCTATGATCGGGCGACCGGCTGGCTCGAACGGCCTACGCCGGAAGGCGCCTGGGGCCCGTCGTCGCTGGTGAGAGGGCCCAGCCGAGGGCATCAACGAGCTCGTGGACGGGGACGGTCTCGATCCCGTCGATCTCCTGTCGGGGGCCTCCCGGCACGTACACCGTGTGGCAGCCGGCCGCGCGAGCGGCGTGGAGCCGCTGCACCAGCCCTGGTGCGGGACGGAGCAACCCGGTGAGGGCCACCTCCCCGATGAACGCGCTGTGGGGGGGCGGGAGCAGCCCGGTCGCGGCCGACGTCACGGCGGCGGCCGTCGCCAGGTCACACGCCGGGTCGTCCACGCGCAGCCCCCCGGCGGTGGCGCCGAACAGCTCCGCCCGCCCGATCGAGAGTCCCACGGTGCGCTCGAGGACGGCCGCTACCAGCTGGAACCGCCGGGCGTCCAAACCCGTCGCCTGCCGTCGCGCTGGCCCGTCGGTCGACCCCACGAGCGCCTGGACCTCGACCGCCACCGCTCGTCTGCCCGATCGCGGAAGCGCGACGGCAGCCCCGGGGACCCGGTCACCGGGGACGAGCAGGTGGATGGGATCGATCTCGGCGAGTCCCTCAGGCCCCATCTCGAACCAGGCGACCTCGCCCTCGGTCCCGAACCTGTTCTTGCCGCCAGCCAGGACACGCAAGCCGGAGCGCGGATCCCCGTCGAAGGTGAGCACCACATCGACCGCGTGCTCGAGGGCGCGAGGACCCGCGAGGTCGCCGTCCTTCGTGACGTGCCCCGTGAGCAGCACCGCGACGCCATGCGTCTTCGCGAAGCCGACGAGCGCGTCGGTGCACGTTCGCACCTGCGACACACCCCCCGGCGTCTGTGAGCCGCTCGGATCGCGCAGCGTCTGGATCGAGTCGACGGCGAGCAGGAAGGGCGAGGCCGCACGCGCGGTCTCGAGGACCGGTTCGAGCTCGCGACCCGATGCGAACGCGACCGCGTCGCCCGGGACACCGATCCTCCGGGCGCGGCCGGCGACCTGGTCGCGGGATTCCTCGCCGGACACGAGCAGACACCGATGACCTCCTGCGGCGAGCCGCCCCACCAGCTGGAGCAGGAGGGTCGACTTCCCGATCCCAGGCTCCCCCGCGAGCAGGACGACCGAGCCCGGCACGAGGCCACCACCGAGCACACGGTCGACGCCGACGATCCCCGTGGTCACCCTGGGATCGGGATCACCGAGGTCGCCGAGGTCCGACGTCACCAGGGCGGACGACGATCGGGGCGCGGACGTCGCGACCTGCGCGACGCTGCCCCATTCACCGCACGAAGGGCACCGGCCCGCCCACTGGCCGAGCGCTTGCCCGCACGCACCGCAGCTGAACACCGTCCTCGATCTCGCCATGGAGGTGACCCTAGACAGCGCCTCCGACACGGTAGGCTCCGAGGCCATGAGTGAGACGGGTCAGACGCTGACGACGCTGTTCGGACTGCTCGCGATCGTCTCGAACATCGCCGTGGTCGCGTTCCTGGTGATCGCGCTCGTCGCTCGGTTCTCGAGGGCCACCGCGGATCTCCGGGATCGGGTGTGGGACCGCGTCGGTGAGGTCGCGCTCCCGCTCGCGGCGATCGTGGCCCTCACGGCGACCCTGGGAAGCCTCTATTACTCCGAGGTCCAGAACCTGATCCCGTGCACCCTGTGTTGGTACCAGCGCATCGCGATGTACCCGCTCCCCTTGGTCCTCGCGATCGCGGCCTGGCGCCACGATCGCGACGTCTGGCACTACGTGCTGCCGATGGCCCTGATCGGTGCGGCGATCGCCGGCTATCACTACCAGCTGGAGTGGTTCCCTGAGCAGGGCTCGGGAGCGTGCTCACTCGTGACGCCGTGCAACGTGATCCCGTTCGCCCGCAAGTTCGGGTTCATCACGCTGGCCTACATGGCCCTGTCGGGGTTCCTGCTGATCGCGGCCCTCACCTGGATCGCGAAGCAGACCGCCCACGTCGAGGAAGACTGACCCCGTCCCGTCGGGGGATGTCGGACCCCGTCGATACGGTACGCACCTCCCCAGGAGGTCGCATGTGCGTATGGGCTCCGCGTCGATCGACCCCACCACCGTCGAGCACCCGCTCGTGCTCGTGACCTGGCGGGACGCGTTCTTCGACTTCGAACGCGGCGCCGGCGCGTCCGATCGCCCCGACTACCTGGTCCGTACGGTCGGGTTCCTCCTCGAGCGAGGTCCGCGCTTCCTCCGCCTCGCGCAAGAGGTGCTCCCCGATGGCGAGGGGTTCCGCGCCGTGACCCACGTCCCGGTCACGGTGGTCGAGCGCCTGGAGACCCTCCTGGCGCACGACGGCGATCACGAGTAGGCTGTTGGGGTTGGCGACGCGATGTCGCCATCGCTCCACGAACCATACGCGGCCGTTCGCACGGCCATGTCGCACCGGAAGGAGGGATGCACGATGACTGCGCGCCCTGCCGGCCTCGCCTCATCGCCGCGCCCCTCCGGTCGCACCGCGCGCTGACGCGCGCAGGATGCTCCCTGGGATCGCGGCTCTGCATGCCGTCACCCTCGCACCCGAAGGAGCAACCGCGTTGCGACACGAAGCGTTCGAGCACTTCTTCGACGAAGGGCTCGTGGAACGACACCTCAAGCCCTTGAAGCACGGCAAGGAAGCGAGCGTCCACCTGTTCCGTGCGAACCCGCGCACCACGGACGAGGAGCTGGTGGCGCTGAAGCTGTACCACCCGCTCGACCGACGAGACTTCCGCGACGAGACGCTGTACCGCGACGGAGAGTTCATCAAGGAGCGCCGCATCCGGGCCGCTCTGGACCAGAAGACCCGGTTCGGGCGGGAGGTTCAAGGTGGGCTGTGGGTCTCCCGCGAATGGGAGACCCTCCAGCTGCTGCACGGCGCCGTCAACGTCCCGCGACCGATCGAGTGGACCGACGACGCGATCTTGATGTCGTACGTCGGCGACGTCGACGTCCCGGCCCCGCGTCTGCAGGAATACGAGCACGACGACCGCGACGAGCTCGAGGCGATCTGGTCACAGGTCCACGCGGCGATCGAGCGGATGCTCTATCACGACGTCGTCCATGGAGACCTCTCGAGCTACAACCTGTTGGTCTGGGAGGGAGAGGTCGTCGTGATCGACTTCCCTCAGGCCGTGGATGCCAAGAAGAACCGGCACGCCGAAGCGTTCCTGGGACGCGACGTCCGGCGTCTGGGTTCGTTCTTCGAGCGTCGGGGGCTCCATCTGAGCTGGGACGCGATCGCCGAGGATCTGTGGACCGCGTGGACGTTCGCCGATCTGGTGCCCGAGGAGTTTCGAGGGCTTGCGCTGGACGGGTAGGCCCGAAGGCGCACTCACGAGGACCCCGAGCGACCCGGTGGCGCCCTACGCGGCGGCCAACCTGGACGCGCGGCGCGCGTGCCCCCCGCCCGGATGGTGCCGGACCGGGTGCGGAGCAGGGATCGTGGTGAGGACGAGGTAGAGCGCCACGATGGCGGCGGCGATCTGCAGCGTCACGCCCAGGAGCAATCCGGCGCCGACGGTGAACCACACCACCGACTGCCCGGATCCGCCGACGAACGATGCGAGGAAGCCGACACACTCGACACCCAACATCGGATCCACCTCCAGACTTCCACCCCCATCATGTCACCAAGAACCGTTGCGGCGCCGCACTCTTAGTCACGCCGGACCTCGCCCTCGTCCGGTCCCGAGACCGAGCCAGAGCCCTAGGGGCGTGGTCGGGTTCGACGGCGTAGGGTCCGATGATGGCTCGCCCTAGGCGCGCTTCGCCCCAGCCCCATCTGGAACAGGGGCACAGGCACGAGGCAAGGTCGTGCGGGTCCCGGAGCGGTCCGAAGCCGCACCGCGGGGGCTTCCGGAGGGTTCCCCCCGTCTACTCGGGGGAGCCCGCCAGCTCGACCGGCGGCGCGTCCGGCGGGAACACCGCGTTCGTCGACGAGAAGACGATCTCGCCGTCGACCGCATCGACCAGCACGGTCTCGCCCGCCCGGTACTCCTTGTGCAACAGCTTCTCGGCGAGTGGGTCCTCGACGAGACGCTGGAGGGTCCGGCGCAGCGGCCGGGCGCCGAGCGCCTGGTCCCAGCCCTTCTCGGCGAGCACGGTCTTCGCAGCATCGGTCAGCTCGATGTCGACATCCTTGGTCTGCAGCTGCTCCTCGAGGCGTTTCATCATCAGGTCGACGATCTGCTTCACGTCGCTCATGGCGAGCGAATGGAAGACGATGACCTCGTCGATCCGGTTCAGGAACTCGGGACGGAAGCTCTTCTTGAGCTCCTCGTTCACCGTCTCCTTCATCTTCTCGTAGGTCACCGCGTCGTCCCGGGCGGCGGTGAAGCCGATGCCGATGCCCTTGGCGATGTCACGGGTCCCGAGGTTCGACGTCATGATGATGATCGTGTTCTTGAAGTCCACCTGGTGGCCCTGCGAGTCGGTCAGACGACCGTCCTCGAGGATCTGCAGGAGGGTGTTGAACACGTCGGGGTGCGCCTTCTCGATCTCGTCGAACAGGATCACGCTGAACGGCTTGCGACGGACGCGCTCGGTGAGCTGGCCCCCCTCCTCGTACCCCACGTAACCGGGAGGCGACCCGATCAGGCGGCTAACCGTGTGCTTCTCCATGTACTCGGACATGTCGAGCTGGATCAGCGAGTCCTCGTCGCCGAACAGGAACGCCGCGAGGGCCTTCGACAGCTCCGTCTTCCCGACGCCCGAGGGTCCGAGGAAGATGAACGAGCCGGAGGGTCGGCGGGGGTCCTTGAGGCCGCTGCGCGTGCGGCGCATCGCACGCGACACCGCCGAGATCGCCTCGTGCTGGCTGATGATCCGGTTGTGGAGCTCGTCCTCCATGCGCAGGAGCTTCTCCGTCTCCTCCTCGGTGAGCTTGAAGACCGGGATGCCGGTCCAGATCGACAGGACCTCGGCGATCTCCTCCTCGTCGATCTCCGACAGGATGTCCATCTCGCCGGCCTTCCACGTCTGCTCGCGGCGCTGGCGCTCCTCCTGGAGCTGGCGCTCCTCGTCGCGCAAGCGGGCGGCAAGCTCGAAGTCCTGGCCGTCGATCGCGGATTCCTTCTTGAGCCGGACGTCAGCGATCTTCTCGTCGACCTCACGGACGTCGGGCGGTGCGGTCATGCGGCGGATCCGCATGCGGCTGCCGGCCTCGTCGATCAGGTCGATCGCCTTGTCGGGCAGGAACCGGTCGGAGATGTAGCGGTCGGCGAGGTTCGCGGCCGCGACGAGCGAGTCGTCGGTGTACGTGACCCGGTGATGCGCCTCGTAGCGGTCGCGAAGCCCCTTGAGGATCTCGATCGTGTGGGTGACGCTCGGCTCCTGCACCTCGATCGGCTGGAACCGTCGCTCGAGCGCGGCGTCCTTCTCGAGGTGCTTGCGGTACTCGTCGCGGGTGGTCGCGCCGATCGTCTGGAGCTCCCCACGCGCAAGCATCGGCTTGAGGATGCTGGCGGCGTCGATCGCCCCCTCGGCCGCGCCGGCCCCCACGAGCGTGTGAAGCTCGTCGATGAACAGGACGATGTCGCCGCGGGACTTGATCTCCTTGAGAACCTTCTTGAGACGCTCCTCGAAGTCACCGCGATAGCGCGAACCGGCGACGAGGGCGCCGAGGTCGAGCGTGTAGATCTGCTTGCCCTTGAGCGTCTCGGGGACCTCACCCCTGACGATCGCCTGCGACAGGCCCTCGACGACCGCCGTCTTGCCGACGCCGGGCTCGCCGATCAGGACGGGGTTGTTCTTCGTCCGGCGGGAGAGGACCTGCATCACGCGCTCGATCTCGCGCTCACGCCCGATCACCGGGTCGAGCTTGCTCTCGCGCGCCAGCTGGGTGAGGTTCCGGCCGAACTGATCGAGGACGGCGGAACCCCCCTGGGCCTGCTCGCTCTGCGAACCGGCGGACACCTGCTCTCCCTTGCCACCGGTGTAGCCCGACAGGAGTTGGATCACGGTCTGGCGGACGCGGTTGAGATCGGCGCCGAGCTTCTGGAGGACCTGGGCAGCGACACCCTCGCCCTCGCGGATCAGCCCGAGCAGGATGTGCTCGGTCCCGATGTAGTTGTGCCCGAGCTGCAAGGCCTCGCGCAGCGAGAGCTCCAGCACCTTCTTGGCGCGAGGGGTGAACGGGATGTGGCCCGTGGGGGCGGCCTGTCCCTGGCCGATGATCTCCTCGACCTGCTGACGGACGGCCTCGAGGGAGATGTTGAGGGACTCCAACGCCTTCGCGGCGACGCCCTCGCCCTCGTGGATCAGGCCGAGCAGGATGTGCTCGGTCCCGATGTAGTTGTGATTGAGCATCCTCGCCTCTTCCTGGGCGAGGACCACGACGCGGCGGGCCCGGTCCGTGAATCGCTCGAACATGTCACCGTCCTCCGGGCCGAAGCCCGTCCGTTCCATCGGCCCCCCGGGGATCGACGGACCACGTCCTTCCCCCGAGGTACGTACGGCGCTGGAACCGTGGCTCGGTCCCGGCGCCTCCGGTAGCGAGTATACCCGTGGGGTTGGTTACCCCCGGAACGGGCGAGCGGACCGTCTCTGATCCGCGACCCGCTCCCTCCCCTTCGGAACGCAGGCGTCCCGGGATGAGCCCACAGGACAGGTTCTGGTGAGTGGCCCGTTCGAACCACCCCCGTTCACCCACCCCCCAAGAGGGTCTCGACCGACGCCGAGCGTGAGGGCGTCAAGCCGCCCCGAGAGCGTGCCGAACCTTGGGTCGGGTGGACGAGGTCCGGGCCCGCGATGCACCGACCGCCGGACCTCATGGACTCGCGAAGGAGATGCCCGTGCGCGTGCTGGTGGTCGACGATCACCCCGCCTTCCGCAAGGCCCTGTCGTCTGCGCTCGCGATGGTCGACGACATCGAGGTCGCCGGTGAGGCAGGGTGCGGGCTCGAGGCATGCGCGGAAGCCGAGCGGATCAAGCCCGACGCGGTCGTGATGGATCTGTCCATGCCCGATCTGGACGGCATCGGTGCGATGCGCCGGATCCACGAGAACAGCCCCGACGTGGCCGTCGTGATCCTGACCGCCCACGCCGACGAGGGGGTCGAGCGTGCGGCGCTCGAGGCGGGCGCGAGCGGGTTCCTCGCGAAGGGCAGCGGCCTGCGCGACCTCGTGATCGTGCTCCACGGGGCCACCGAGACCGACTGAGGCTACGACCGGGTGTGCTCGATCAGGCGGATCCGGCCGCTCAGCTCCACCAGCAGCGCCCGCATCATGCTCGGATGCTGTTCCATCAATCCCTCGAAGTCCCACGCGGTGATCGCGAGGGTCGTGAGGTCCTCCAACGCGGTCACGGTGGCCGACCGCGGCCGCCCGTCGATGATCGACATCTCGCCGAAGTAGTCGCCGGGGCCGAATCGGGCGACCTCTGCGCCACCGACCGTGACCATGGCGGTCCCCGACAGGATCAGGTGGAAGCCGACCCCTCCACGATCTTCCTCCAAGACGGGGGACCCACTGGCGTGGGGGACCTCCTTGCCGATCTCGAGGATCTGCCTGAGCGCGGGGTCCGGGAGCCCCTTGAACAGCGGGACCTGGCGGAGCTCGTCGATCGTTGCAGCCATCGGTCGTCCTTCCGTCGTGAACGGGTGTCGCGATCCGAGCGAGCCTAGCGCGGCCGACCGGGCCCGCGCCACCGTGGGCCGATCACTCGGGCCGCTGCGACGGGAACATGATGAGGTCGCGCAGGCTCGGCGCGTCCAGCAGGAGCAGCAGCAACCGGTCGATCCCGATCCCGAGACCTCCGGCGGGCGGCATGCCGTGCTCGAGAGCCCTCAGGAACTCCTCGTCGAGCGGGTGGGTCTCTTCCTCGCCCGCCGCGCGCAGCTCCGCCTGCAACGCGAGCTTCGCGCGCTGCTCGTCGGGGTCGGTGAGCTCGCTGAACGCGGTGACCAGCTCGACGCCACCGGCGACCAGGTCGAAGTGCTCGGTCAGTCCCGGGTTCGCACGGTGGGGACGGGCGAGCGGGGAGACCTCACGCGGGAAATCGCAGACGAACGTCGGCTCCCAGATCGTGTCCTCCACGAGCTTCTCGAACAGCTCCTGCACCACCTTGCCAGGGCCCCACACGTCGTGCAGCGGCACGTCGTGGCGGGCCGCGATCTCCCGGAGGTCGGAGCGGTCGAGCGAGATCTCCTCGCCGGTGGCCTCCGACACCGCGTCGAGCACGGTGAGCCGCCGGAACGGCGGCGCGAGGTTCAGTTCCCCGTCGCGGTACGGGATCCGCAGGTCGTCCGGCGAGCGCCCGAGGATCGGCGCGACCGCCCGGGCGCTGGCGACGATCAGCGACTCCGCGAGCTCCATCATCGTGTGGTAGTCGCCGTACGCGTGGTACGCCTCGAGCATCGTGAACTCGGGGTTGTGGTCGCGGTCGATGCCCTCGTTGCGGAAGATCCGGCCCATCTCGTAGACGCGCTCGGCGCCCGACACCAACATCCGCTTGAGGAACAGCTCCAGCGAGATCCGGAGCTTCATGTCCTGGTCGAGCGTGTGGTGGTGGGTGACGAAGGGTCGCGCGTTGGCCCCGCCGGCGACGGTCTGCAGGATCGGACCCTCGAACTCGAGGTACCCACGCTCGTCGAGGAGCGTCCGCATCGTCTTCAGGACCGCCGCCCGCGCGTGGAACGCCTGGCGGGGGCGTTCGTCGGCGATCAGGTGCAGGTAGCGACGTCGCTGCTGCACGTCGGGGTCCTGCAGCCCGTGCCACTTCTCCGGGAGCGGGCGCAGCGCCTTCGTCAGCATCGCCCAGCGCTCGGCGAACACGCTCAGCTCGCCCTTGCGCGTCGTCCCGATGAGACCGGTCACCCCGACGATGTCGCCCAGATCGACCTCGGCGAGCAGCGCGAACGCGGCGTCGTCGAGCGCCCCTCGACTGAACACGAGCTGGAGGTCTCCGTCACGGTCACGCAAGGTGGCGAACACGAGCTTGCCCATGTCGCGCTTCAGCACGACCCGGCCGGCGACGGTCACCCGGTCCTGGGTCACGGTGTCCGAGGACAGCTGCGGGTACGCGGCGCGGATCGACGCGGTGCCGGTGGGCGCCTCGACCCCGAGCGCGGCATCGAGGCTCAGAGCGAACGCCCGGTCGGACCCGAGCCGGTCGAGACTGTCGCGACGAGCGGCCAGGACCTCCGCCTCGCGGCCGCGCTGCTCGGCATCGGGCGCCGGGTCGTCCGGCGGCTCGCGCGGCTCTTCACCCATCGGGGATCCCCGCGTTGCGCTCGTAGACGAGCCGCAGCCCCTGGAGGGTGAGCCACGGCTCGTGCTCGGTCACGGTCCGGCAGTGTGGGATCACGACCGGCGCGAGCCCGCCCGTCGCGACCACGGTGGCGTCGGGCGCCTCGAGCTCGGCCCGGATCCGGTCGACGATCGCGTCGACCTCGCCGGCCGTCCCGTAGATCAGACCGGACTGGATCGCCTCCACCGTGCTCTTCCCGACCGGCGAGCGCGGCGGCTGCAGGTCGACCCGGGTCAGGCGGGCGGTGCGGCCGACGAGGGCGCTCGCGGACACCTGCAGCCCCGGGGCGATCACCCCGCCCAGGAATTCCCCCTGCGCCGACACCACATCGAAGTTCGTGCCGGTCCCGAAGTCGACGACGATCGCCGGTCCGCCGAACCGTGTGAAGGCCGCGAGCGAGTTCACGACGCGGTCAGCACCGACCTCGCGCGGGTTGTCGGTCAGGACCGGCACCCCCGTCTTGGTCCCGGGTCCGACGACGACCGGCTCGAACGAGAGGTAGCTCGCCGCCATCTCGCGGAAGCTCGACGTCACGTCCGGCACGACGCTCGCGACGCACATCCCGGTGACGTCGCGACGCAGATCGAGGTCTCGATGTTCGAGGAGGCCGGCCAGCAGCAACGCGATCTCGTCGGACGTGCGCTCGGCGCGTGTCGACATCCGCCAGGTGTGACGGAGGTCGTCGCCCTGGAAGACCCCCAGGACGATCTCTGTGTTCCCGACGTCGGCGGTGAGCAGCATCAGCCCTCGTACTCCATGCGGAAGGACGGTCCAGCTTCCGCGACGGCATCCGGCGGCGACAACCCGGCGGCGTAGGTCTCGAGCGGGTCGGCCTGGGCGGGAGGTACCGCGCCGGTCGCGACGGCGGACAGCCGTGGCAACCAGGTCAGCGCGACCGGCGCGGCGCCACGGATCGCCGCGACCGCGCCGCCCACCTGGGCCACCGCCTGGCCCGGTGCCACGACGTCGCCGTCGTTCACGAGCGCGCGCATCCTCACCCCCAGCCGCCCGAAGACCTCCTTCGCCACCGGGAGACCGGCCACCACCCCGGGGGTCACGGCCACGATCGTGGCCATCCCGACCGCCTCCGGGTCCTCGTCGGGGTCGGGCCTGATACCCATGATCGACCCGAGCACGGCCTCGAGGATCGTCGGACGGTCGAGCATCAGGTCGGCACCTCATCGATCGGCAGCCGAAGGGTGTCGATCAGCCTCGCGCCGGGGAACCGCGCCGCCACGATCGCCCGTGCCGGAGCCTCGATCACGGCGGGGGGGATGAAGGTGCGATCGTCGACCACCGCCGCGTAGTCGAGCCGCGCGAGGGAGGTCGCGCCGATCTCACGGGCCATGACGGCCACGAGGACCGCCGGGTCCCGCTCCCCCGCACGGGCCCGCGCAGCGGCCTCGGTGAGCGCGAGGAACAGGCACCCGGCCTGCGCCCGTTCGGCGGGACCCAGGTACGCGTTGCGCGACGACATCGCGAGGCCGTCAGCCTCGCGCACCGTTGGGCATGCGACCACGACGCTTCCGGCGAGGGTCGGCGACGACGCCACCATCCTTCGAACCAGGAACAACTGCTGCGCGTCCTTCTCCCCGAAGAACGCGTCGCACGGCCCCGTGACCTCGAGGAGGCGATGGACGACCGTCAGGACGCCCTCGAAGTGCCCCGGGCGCGCAGCACCCTCGAACACCGCCCCCACGGGGCCAGGCTCCGGGATCGGCAGGTCGGCGGCGCCCGGCGGGTAGACCTCGTCGACGGCCGGCGCCCACACGGCGTCGGCTCCGACCCGCTCACAGATCGCCAGGTCGGCGGTCTCATCGCGTGGGTACCGGTCGAAGTCCTCGGTCCGTCCGAACTGCCGTGGGTTCACGAAGATCGACACGACGACCCGGTCGGTGGTGGCGCGCGCCCGCTCGATCAACGAGACATGGCCGGCATGCAGGGCGCCCATCGTGGGCACGAGCCCCACACGTCCGCCCGCGGCTCGCCACGCGTCGGTCGCTGCCCTGAGGTCGTAGGCGGTCCGCGTCAGCTCCACCGCGAGAGCACCTCCTCGACCGAGGCCGCGCGCGCTGGGTCGAGCCGCCCGGAGGACGTCGCGAGGTCGAGGGCCACCCGTGCGAGGACCACGTACGCGTTCACGGCCTCCGGGAGGCGCGCGGAGAGCGCGGCGAGGTTCCTGTCCACGGTGCCGGCGTCACCGCGCACGATCGGTCCGGTGAGCGCCGCCGCCGGCCCGAGCCGCCCGACGTTGTCGACCGAGGCTCGCTGCAGCGGGAGCATCGCGGCGGCGGGGTCGGGGACGCCCGCGACCGCGAACGCCCGGGCTGCGAGACCGGACAGCGCCACCAGGTCGTTCGAGGCGAGGACCGCGGCCGCGTGGTAGAGCGGGCGGGCGTCGTCGGCCAGGCGGAACGGACCCGCGCCCAGATCGCGTGCGATCGCCTCGCCCACCGCGTACCCCTCCTCGTCGTCGGCGGTGACCGCGGCGGCGCACCCGGGCAGCTCCTCGATCGCCCGGCGCACGTCGGGGAACGTCTGGAGGGGGTGGACCGCGAGTCGCCGCGCTCCCGCGGCCCTCGCGGCCTCCAGGACATCGAGCCCCCACGCACCCGAGCAGTGCGCCACCCACGTCCCGCGGCGACACCCCGGAGCGATCTCCGCGGTCACGCTCGCCAGGTCGTCGTCGGGCACCGCGACGACCACAAGCGTCGCTCCGGTGACGGCGAGCGCGGGGTCGACGACGGGCACGCCGGGCAGGAACTCGGCCGCGCGGATCCGGGTCGCGTCCCGGCCGCTCACGGCGGTCACCGTGTGACCCGCGGCCAGGAGGAGCACGCCGACGGCCGTGCCCACCCGGCCCGCACCGACGATCGCGACGTCCATCAGACGCCCCCCGCCGACGCGAGCCATACGATCGGTCCATCGGGTGAGGGAGCTCCGTCCGGCACGACCAGCGGGACCTGCTCGCCGTCGGCGCGGACCACCAGCAACCCGCCGTCGCGAGAGACGAACAGCTCGCCTCCACCCGATCCCGAGGACTCCGCTACGTAGACCTCGGTCGCCAAGGACGCGACGATCAGCCGGGGAGGCCGAGGCCGGGCGCGCGCCCGCGTGACGGCGTAGACGCCCCGCACGTCACCGTAGGTACCGAGGATGAAGCCGGTCCGTCCATCCCGACTCCAACCCAAGAACCGCTCCGACATCAGCATCCCGACCCCGACCTCGTCGTCGGCGTACGGGATCGTCCGATCGTCGCCGGGCAACGCCGGGTCCGCGTACGCGAGGGCGCCGCAGGTGGCAGGATCAACGTTCGGTGCGACGCAGCTCGTCGTGACGAGCGCTCCCCCTCCCTCCGCGACCGCGACCAGTGAGACGCCCTCGATCCATGGGTCAGCCGTTCCCTGCCAAACGCGCGCCACCCATGCCCGCTCGCCGTCCTCGAGTCCGACATGGGCGGTCGCGTCGTCGAGGCCGAGACCCGTCAGGCGTCCACAGATGGGCTGGTCGAGTGACTCGCTCCGGAGGTCGGCACCGAAGCGGAAGCTCTCCACCCGCAGCTCGGAGCACGCCTCGGGCGACTTCGTCGCCGACACCACCAGATCGCCCCCGGTGGACCAATCCACCAGCTGGCCGCGGAGGACAGGGGTCGGCACATCCGTGGTCGCGAAGTTGCGGAGCAGCGCCGCCTCCTGACGGCCCGTAACGGTCGAGACCACCCCGATCCAGCCTTCGCCCGGCGCCGCCCGATACGCGTCCACGAGCTTGACGGGGGACTCCACCACGGGACCCTCACGGATCTCGCCGGTCGCCAGATCCCAGATCCACAGCCGAGACCGATCCCCGAGTTCGGAGGCCGCGAAGACGAGGTCCCCCTGGAGCCCGGGCGCTGGCGCGATCGGTGGCGCGGGTGGCGTGGCACGCTGCACGACCACACCCAGGACCAGGGCGACCGCCAGCACGACCGCGCCGGCCATCCACCCGGCGCGCCGCGACACGGGGGCGGCCTGGGTCGGTGCCTCGTCGGGCACCGCAGGATCGAACGACTCGGCCGTCGGCGTGGCGAGCGCCTCCGACCGGCGCGACCGGCTCGGCTCGCGCCGCACGGGTCGCCAGCGTGTCCGTGCGGGTGGCGCCCCGGGTGGTCGGAACAGCTGCGAGCCACACGACGGGCACACGCCTTCCTTGGTCGACCCCGACCAGTCGCAGCGCAGACAGAGCTTGTCGGTCACGGTCGCAGGGGGGGTGCGTACGGGCGTGCCGCGCCTTCGATCGGGAGATCGAGCAGCCGCTCACCGGTGGGCAGCACGGGGTCCGGGTCGATGTCGAGCAACGGCAGGACGACGAACGCGCGCTCGGCGAGCCGCGGATGCGGAACGGTGAGCTCAGGATCGTCGCTGATCAGGTCGTCTATCAGCAGGACGTCGATATCGAGGGTGCGTGGGCCCCATCGGACCTCGCGCGTGCGTCCCGAGCCCGTCTCGACCTCATGGGCCGCCTCGAGGACCTCGAGCGGGGTCAGGTCCGTCGTGACGCGGATCACCGCGTTCAGGTACGGAGGCTGACCGACCGGACCCCCCACCGGGTCGGTCTCCCACACGCGGGAGCTGGCGACGAGCCGCAGACCCCGCCCGGCCAGGGCGTCGACGGCACTGCGGAACGTCGCGAGCCGATCGCCGAGGTTCGACCCCAGCCCGAGGGTCACGACGGGCACGACGTCATCCCTCCGGGAGCGTGATCGCCGCCGCGACGCCGTCGATCCCCAACCGGGTGGCGGCGTTCGGCTTGTGGACCACGACCGTCGCGCGGACCACCCGGTCGAAGGACAGGCAGGTTCGAGCGATCGCCTCAGCCATGGACTCGATGAGGTCGAACGAGCGGTCGGTCACGACGGTGCGGACCGCCTCAGAGATCCCTCGATAGTCGGCGGTCTGGTCGATCGAGTCGCCGCCCGCCACCACCTCGAGATCGAGATCGACCACGAACGGCTGAGGGGCATCCTTCTCGCCCGGTCGCGCGCCGTGGCGCCCTTCGGCGTGGATCCCCGACAGGAACAGCCGCGCCGTGCTCATCGGCTCGGTCCCACCTCCTGCTCAGCCGGGTCGGGAACCACGGCATCGTCGTCCTCTTCGAGGGGCGCGAGATCGACCCACGGGGGGCGACGCTCGAGCTGCAGCGTCACGATGCCCTCGTGGCCGTGGGGCGCACCCAGGTAGCGAGCCCGCAGGTACTCGGCGATCAACACCCCGACAGACTCGAACGCGTCGTCGAGCAGGAAGTGGCCGCTGTCCGGCACCACGCCGAGTGCGGAGCCCGGGAGTGCGTCGCTCAGTCGCTCGGCTACGTCGACCCCGACGAAGGGGTCCTGTTCGCCCCACAGCATGAGGACCGGGATGTCGCGCTCGGCCAGCGCCCCCGCCACGTCCATCAGCCGCGGATCGAGCACCGGCGCCGGCCTCGAGGGAGCCTCGAGGTAGACGGCAAGGTCGACCGCCGGCACCGATGCGAACTCGATCGTTCCACGTTCGATGAAGGTCCGCCGCTCGAGGTCGTCGGGGGGCGCCGAGTCGAACGCGACGCTGTCGATCAGCACGAGGGCCTCGGCGCGGCCGTCCATCGCGAGCAGCTGGGCGACGCCGCCGCCGTGCGAGTGACCGACCAGCGCGACCCGCTCGACCCCGAGGGTGTCCAGCAGCTCGGCCACCGTGGCCGCCTGATCCGCCAGGTCGGCATCCTCCGACAGGTCCGGGACCAAGACCCGGAAGCGGGAAGCGACCAGGGGCACGAGTCGGCGGAAGACGCTCGGACCCACCGGCCACCCGTGCAGGAGCACCACCGCCTCGCCCTCGCCCTCGTCGAGGTACGTGCGTGCTCCCCGCGATGTCACGACCGACGCCACGTCAGCCGGTCCCCCGCGCGATCGCGTCGGTCACCTTCAGGGCTCGCACGGTCGCCGCGACGTCGTGCACCCGGACGACATCGGCGCCGTTCGCCGCGCACCAGCCCGCGGCCGCGAGGGACCCCTCGAGGCGGTCGACCGCACGCTCGACGCCACTCAGCGAGCCGATGAACCGCTTGCGGCTCACACCCACGAGCACGGTCGCGTCGAGGTCGGAGAACGCCGCAAGCGCCCGCAGCAAGGCGAGGTTGTGACCGAGATCCTTGCCGAACCCGATCCCCGGGTCGACCGCGAGCTGCTCGGCGCGAAGCCCCGTGAACACCGCCGCCTCCACCCGCTCGCGGAGGAACTCATGGACCTCCCCGACGACGTCCTCGTAGCGCGGGTCGTCCTGCATCGTCTTCGGGTCGCCGAGCATGTGCATCAGCACGAGCCCCGCCTCGGCGTCTCGAACCACATCGAACATCGCGGCGTCGTGCCCGGCGCCCACGTCGTTCACGACCGCGGCGCCGGACGCGAGCGCTCGCTCAGCCACCTCGGCGTGGTGGGTGTCGACGCTCACGACCACGTCCGGCCTGGCCGCGCGGATCCCCTCGATCACGGGGATGACCCGCGACAGCTCCTCGTCGACGCTCACCGGATCGGACCCCGGGCGGGTCGATTCCCCGCCGACGTCCACCAGATCCGCCCCCTCGTCGACGAGCGTCGCCGCGTGCGCGACCGCGTCCTGCGCGTCGGCGAACATCCCGCCGTCGCTGAACGAGTCCGGCGTCACGTTCACGATCCCCATCACGAGCGTGCGCCGGCCCAGCACGAACACGCGATCACGGCATCGCCAGATCCGCTCGCTCATGGAGCCATCGTAGACGCGCGCGAGGCCGCAGGAGCCGGGTCTCAGCGCATCCCGATGTGGTTCATCGCCTCTTGGCGGGTCCGCGCGTCGGTGCGGAACAGGCCGCGCACCGCGGACGTCACCGTGACCGCGCCGGGTTTCTTCACGCCACGCATCGTCATGCACAGGTGTTCGGCCTCGATCACGACGAACACGCCACGCGGGCTGAGGGCGGCCTCGATCGCCTCGGCGATCTCGGTGGTGAGCCGCTCCTGGACCTGGAGACGCTTGGACAACACGTCCACGACCCGGGCGATCTTCGAAAGGCCGGTGATCTGGCCCGTCTTGTTCGGCACGTAGGCGACGTGGGCCCGGCCGTTGAACGGGATCATGTGGTGCTCGCACAGGCTCGACAGCGGGATGTCGCGGACCATGATCATCTCGTCGAAATCGGCCCCCTCGACGACGGTCACGAGTGGTGCCGGGTCCTCGCCGATGCCGGCGAGGATCTCCTCGTACATCCTCGCGACACGGCTCGGCGTCTCGCGCAGCCCGCCGCGCTCCGGGTCCTCACCGACCCCCTCGAGGATCAGCCGCACGCCCTGCTCGATCTTCGTCCGGTCCACGTTCGCCATGGACGGGATGCTAGCCGTCCACCGGGGTCTCCACGACCCGGCACGGTTCGTCGACTCCCGGGGCGCAGACGGGCGGGCTGTTGAGGGCGACGAGCGCGATCGCGACCAGCAGCAGCACGACCGCGACCGCCGTGAGCTTCGCGAGCGTGCCGATCACGGCGAGCGGATCTGGCTCCTCGCGGGGGGCGCTCGGCGAGGCCCCACGGCTCCGGTGCGCCGGGACCGCGCCGGGACCGCGCACCTGTGTGTTGCCGGTCGGCGCCGGGGCGGCGCGAGCGGCACGCGGCCCGTGCGACGCCGAACGGCGCAGGTCGTACGTCCGTCGCCACGCGTCGTCGGACAGCAGCTCGAAGGCCTCGGTCGCCTGCGCGAAGGACGTCACCGCCGAGGAATCCGGATTCACGTCGGGATGGAACCGACGGGCGAGCGCCCGATAGGCGCGGTGGATCTCGTCGGCCGACGCGAGACAGGAGACACCGAGCACTACGTAGGGGTCGTACGCGATCGCGCCGGGGTCGGCCACCATCGCGCGAGTGTAGGTCAGTCCGCGGGGACGAGTGCTTCGAGGGCGTCGGGGAGCGCGTGGAGATCCGGGATCTGGCCGGCCCTCGGGATCTCGCTCGTCTCCCCGAGACGGTTGACCCAGACGCACGGCAGTCCCAATGCGGCACACGGCTGCACGTCGTGGAAGAGCGACGCGGCGATGTGGACGTGGCGGGCGCGGTCAGCTCCGGTGCGCTCGAAGAACGTCTCCCAGTGCGCGAACCCCGGCTTGTACGAGCCGATCTCGGAGGCCACGACGGTCAGGTCGACCGGCACGCCGATCAGCTCGAGGGACGCCGCGAGCAGGTCTGGATCGGTGTTCGACAGGACCGCGAGGCTCCAGCCACGGTCACGCAACGTCGCGAGCGCGGCAGCGGTCTCGGGGAACGGGGGCCACGACGGAAGCGACGCGGACAGAGCGTGGGACGCGCCCGTAGGGAGCGTCAGGCCCTCGGCTCGCGCGATCTCCGCGAGGGCCGCGTCGAGCACATCGCGGTACGTCATCGTGCCGTCGACCTGGAGCCGCGGCTCGACCTCGTGGTACCGCGCGAGGAGCGCGTCTGGATCCGCGCCGGGCCACCGGGAGGCGAGGCACGCTCGCACCCCGCCGTTCCAGTCGATCAGGGTGCCGTAGCAGTCGAAGGTCGCCCAGCGCTCGGACATCGTCAGCCAATCGTGGCCGGCGGCGACGGCGGAGGAGACGGCCGGCCCATCGACCGGCGTGAAACCGCGAGCCCGGCGCTGCGCTCATGCAACGCGCGGGGATCACGCTTCTCGACCGCGGAGAAGAACGCGATGACCTCCTCGCGGTCGAGGGTCTCCTTGTCCATCAGCAGATCGGCGAGCGCCTCGAGGTTGTCCCGGTTCTTCGTGAGGATGTCGAGCGCGACGTCGTGCGCCTCGTCGATCAGGCGGCGCACCTCCTGGTCGATCTCGAGCGCCACCGCGTCGGAGTAGTCGGGTGTCGAGCCCCAGTCGCGACCGAGGAACACCTCGCCCTGCTTCTGGCCGAGCGTCCGCGGCCCGATCAGGTCAGACATGCCGTACTCGGTGACCATCTGGCGGGCGACCTTCGTGGCGCGCTCGATGTCGTTCGCGGCGCCGGTCGTGATGTCGCCGGCGACGATCTCCTCCGCGACGCGGCCGCCCATCAGCATCGCGAGCTCGTCGCGCATCTGCTCGCGCGACATCAGGAACTTGTCCTGCTCGGGCAGCGTCAGCGTGTAACCGAGCGCACGCCCGCGCGGGATCACGGTGATCTTGTGGACCTCGTCGGTGCCTGGAAGGACGTGGGCGACGAGCGCGTGACCGCCCTCGTGATAGGCGATCAGCCGCTTCTCACCCTCATCCATGATCTTCGACTTGCGTTCGGGGCCGGCCATCACCCGGTCGACGGCTTCCTCGATCTCGCTCATCGATACCATGGTCTTCGATCGCCGGGCCGCGAGCAGCGCGGCCTCGTTGATCACGTTCGCGAGGTCGGCGCCGGTGAATCCCGGAGTCCGCCGTGCCAGCACCGCGAGATCGACCGACGCGTCGAACGGCTTGCCCTTGGCGTGCACCTCGAGGATCGCCCTGCGGCCCTCGAGGTCCGGTCGGTCGACGATGATCTGCCGGTCGAACCGGCCCGGGCGCAGCAGCGCCGGGTCGAGGATGTCAGGGCGGTTCGACGCCGCCATCAAGATCACGGTCGAGCGCTGGTCGAAGCCATCCATCTCGACGAGCAGCTGGTTCAGCGTCTGCTCCCGCTCGTCGTGGCCGCCGCCGAGACCCGCCCCGCGGTGCCGACCGACGGCGTCGATCTCGTCGATGAACACGATCGCAGGGGCTGCCGCTTTGGCCTGCTCGAACAGGTCGCGGACGCGCGCGGCGCCGACGCCCACGAACATCTCGACGAAGTCCGAGCCGCTGATCGAGAAGAAGGGCACCCCGGCCTCGCCGGCGACGGCGCGAGCGAGGAGCGTCTTGCCGGTGCCCGGGGGACCGAACAGCAGGACGCCGCGGGGGATCTTCGCGCCCATCGCCTGGAACTTCTCCGGGTACTGCAGATACTCCTTGACCTCCTGAAGCTCCTCGATCGCCTCGTCCAGACCGGCGACGTCGGTGAACGCGGTCTTCGGCATGTCCTTCGTGACCTGCTTGTGCTTGCTCCGCCCGAACTGCATCACCCGCCCGCCGGCGCCCTGCGACCGGTTCATCAGGTAGAAGAGGGCGCCGATGATCAGCGCCGTGGGCAACAGGGTCCACAGGAGCGAAGTGAGGAGCCCGTCGTCAGCCTCGGGGACGATGTCGAACGGGACCTCGGCATCCCTGAGCCCCGCGATCAGGTCGTCGACCAGGTCGGCCTGATAGGTCGATCGGTAGTCGTCGCCGTTCGTGAGCTGCCCCGTGATCGTCTCCGACCCCGCGTCGAGCGTCGCGTCCTGGACCTCTCCCGCTCCGACCGCGTCGATGAACTCACCGGTGGTGAGCTGGGTGCTGTCGATCGGACGATCGAACATCGATAGACCGAGCAACAGGACCAGCGCGCCCATCAAGATCCAGGCGGTCGGGGTCCTGAGGATCTGTCTCACGGGGGTTCCTTCGCGCTCAGCCGGTGCTCCTCGACACGCAAGACGCCACGGGCCCCGGCAGCACGCCCGAGGCCCATGGCCGATGGTAGCACCGGCCCACGACGAGGCAACCGGGACCGCGGGCCGTTACCGGATCCCGGTGTCCACCTCGAGATCGAGCACCTGGGACGAGCCTTCGACCACCGTCACCTCGGCCGGGATCGCAGCGGGCAACGACGCGGTCTCCGTGACGGCCGTCACCACGTAGGTCCCGGGTGGCAATCGGAGCGAGTACCGACCCTCGGCGTCCGATGTGGTCTCGACCGTCGAGCCGTCGGCGCCGGTCGCGCGGACGGTCCCCTCCCACGGGCTCGGTGGGCACGGAGATCCTCGGTCTCGACGGGGCAGACGGGGCCGGCCAGGACGCGACCCTCGATGCCGCCCGTGCCCTCGGGGCCGCACGCCACGAGCAGGAGGCTGAGGAGGGTCGTGACCGAGGCCACGCGTCGCATGCGCCTGGGACGTGACCGGGAACGCACGGGGTTCCCGGGGTCACGCGCCCCCGTACGCCGCCGGTCTGAGCGTAGCGATGTACGGGAGGTTCCGGTAGCGCTCGGCGAAGTCGAGCCCGTACCCGACGACGAACTCGTTCGGGATGTCGAACCCGATGTACCGCAGGTCGAGCTCGACCTGCTGGATCCCGACCTTGCGCAGGAGCGCGGCGACCTCGAGCGACGCGGGCTTGCGCGCCGCGAGGTTCTTGAGCAGGTACTTGAGCGTCAGCCCGGAGTCCACGATGTCCTCGACGACCAGGACGTCCATGCCGTCGAGGTCGTGGTCGAGGTCCTTGAGGATCCGCACGACGCCCGAGGACTTCGTGGCCGCCCCGTACGACGAGACCGCCATGAAGTCGAACTCGAGCGGGAGCCGGATGTACCGGGCGAGGTCCGCCATCACGACGAACGCCCCCTTCAGCACGCCGACCAGCAGGATCGGGCGGCCCGCGTAGTCCTCGGTGATCCGCTCGCCCATCTCGGCGAGCTTCGCCTGGATGTCCTCCGAGCTGATGAGGACCTTCTCGATGTCGGGGGCGTACGTATCCACGAGAGGCCCGGAGTCTACCCGCGCGTCTCGGGAGCGCGCTCGACGATCACGTGCGTCCGGTCACGTCGCGCGGTCATCCCGTCGGAGAGGTCGCGACGACGTCCCGGACGGCCACCCGCGAGGTCCAGCACGGCTTCGATCGCCGATCTCGACCAGGGTGCGGCGGCGTCGGGTGACAGCGTCTGGTAGGCCGCCATCCGGATCATGCGGGCCGCGAGCGACGGAGGCAGGGCGCGCAGACCCGACGCCTCGATCCGGATCCGGCCGGGGTGCGACGCGTCGACGAGTCGGGCCGACGCCTGCTCGGCAGACGCGACGAGCTCGCCCAGGTCACCGCGCAAGGTGGCCGCGGTCCTCGCGATCGACCGCTTCACGCCTCGCCCGGTCGCCTCCTCCATGACGGGGAGGACGTCGTGGCGCATCGCGGCGCGCAAGAAGCGACGGTCGTCGTTCATCGGATCCCGGCGAGGGCGGAGGTGGAGCGCCCCGCAGAACGCCTCGACCTCCTCGCGGGTCACGCCCAGCAGCGGCTGTACCAGCGCCGAGTCGGGCCCGCCCGGGTCGATCCCGGCGGCACCCTCGAGCCCTGTACCCCGCACGACGTTCAGCAGCACCGTCTCGGCCTGATCGTCGAGGGTGTGTCCTTCCGCGATCACGTCCGCCCCGGTCGCCCGACGAACGCCGTTGGCCGCGGTCAGCCTCGCCGTCGTCGCCCAGGCCTCGACGGACATGCCCTTGCCGGGCGCGCCGGTTGCCTCCTCGAGATGCAGCGGCACATGGAGCCGCGCGCACAGGCGCGCCACGTACCGCCCGTCCAGCCCGCTATCGGATCGCAGGCGGTGGTCGAAGTGGAACGCTTCCACCCGGACCTTCAGGAGGCGGCGGAGGAAGCACAGGGAGTACAGCAGGCACACGCTGTCGGGTCCCCCCGACACCGCGACGAGGACGAGACTCCTGGGCTCGAACATCTCGTGCTCGCGGACGGTCGCCGTGACCTGCGTGAGGACGCGGGCGACGGCCGGGGGACGTCGCTCGTCGGCCATGTCAACCCGGGACGCGGGCGACCCAGCGCGCGGGCTCGGCGATCTCGGCGCCGCTGGGCAGGTACTCGGGTGACGTCCACACGAGGTTGAACGCGTCCTGGCCAGCACGTGCGATCACCTCGCGCACGAATCGCTCCCCCGCATCGTACTGGGCGACCTTCTGGTCGAACCCGATCGCCCTTTGGACCTTCTTCTCGACGCCCTGGACGTTCCGCCGTGCCGCGAGCGCCCGCTTCAGCCGTGCGAGGTCGTGGACGTGGCCCTTCGCGACCTCGTTCATCACGTAGCTCGCGTGACCCTCGAGCACGGCCATCATCGCCTGCGTCCGTTCGAAGACCTCGCGCTGCTCCGGTGACAGCAGCAACAGGATCCCCCCGGGACCGTGGACGTCGGCGTCACCGGCCTTGAGTTCCTCGACCGCGTGACGCAGCTGCCCGATCAGCTCGCCGGACGAGAAGGACACCGTCGACAGATACTCGTCGACGAGGGAAGAGAGCCGCCGTCGGAGCCACGGGGCTGCCGAGAACTGGACCCGGTGCGTGACCTCGTGGATCGCCACCCACATCCGGAAGTCGCGCGGCGCCAGGGAATAGCGGCGCTCGGTGTCCACGAGGTTCGGACCGACGAAGTAGATCAGCCCGTCGTCGTCGGCCGGCAGGAAGACGTCGAACTGCCCGAGCACCCGGCGAGAAACGTAGCCGAGGAGCGCGCCCGCCTGGACGCCGAGCGCCTTGCGTCCGAGCGGCCTGTCTGGCTTCGAGGCGAGCACCCGTTCCGCGAGCGGCTCCATCAACCGCTGGAGCCCCACGAGGTTCTGTCGGATCCAGTCGCCACGCCCCATCACCCAGGCGCGCGAACGGAACCCGGACACCTCGAGGCCGGTGTGGTCGGTGACGAGGCCTTCGGCGCGAACGACCAGGCCGGCGAGGTCCTCACGCATGCGGGCCCGGTCGGCGGGCAGGACGCGGGGCCCCGGGCCGGCGATCCGCTTGCCGACGTCGAGCGCGGTCTCCCAATCGGCGAGACGGGCCGCCTGAGACCCCATGGACCAGTCGACGTTCGTCGCGGGGTCCACGGGTCCGAGGGGTTACCCCTCGCCGGCCGCCTTCTTCTTGGCGGCGATCATCGCCGCGCGGCGCGCCTTGCCCTCGGCGATCCGACGGTCCGTGCCGGCGGCGAGGAGCTCCTCGAGGGTCGAGTCGAAGACCGCTTGGTCCATCGTGACCTCCCGGCGCTCGGTCTCAGCGGGCGCGGCGGGAGCTGTCGGCGCAGGAGCGGCGGCGGCGGGAGCGGCAGCGGTGGCGGCGACAGGTGTCGGAGCTGCGACAGGTGTCGGAGCTGCGACAGGTGTCGGAGCCTCGGCGAGCGCCGGCGCTGCCGGAGCGGCGGTCGCCGCCATCGCGGCGGGCACCCCAGGGGGCTGCACGACGATCGGGACGGCCTGCGACAGGTCGACCGCACGCCGCGGCGCCTCCTTCCCGGGCAGGACCCGGTCGGCATGCACGAACCGGGCGCTCTCTTCGTCCTTCGCGAACCGGGGCGCGAACCTCAGGTAGGCGATCACGAGCACGACCAGCAGCACCGCAGCGATCAGGGCGATCGGCCGGAACAGGAAGTCCCACACCCACCCCCCGTTGTTGACCTCGGGCGTGTTCGTGGGGTGGATCGAGCTCTGCGCGAGCGCCGAGCCGGCGCCCAGCATCAGGAGCACGACGGTACCGGCGAGGAGGGCGGCGGTCGAGCGCAGGGTCTTCATCGCGCGGGGATTCTCGCAACCATGGGCCTTCCCGGCAACCGGGCCCGGCAACCGGGGGGATAGCGATCGGAGCCGGAGGGGGGATTCGAACCCCCGACCTACCACTTACGAGGCGGTTGCTCTGCCCCTGAGCTACTCCGGCCGGGCAGTGACGGAGTGTACCAACGCCGCATGTCAGGACCAGGGTGGGGAGGTGCGTTCCCCCCACCACGGCTCGGACACGGGGCAGCTCCACTATCGCCGCCACGACGCTCCTGGGATGATGCGGCCCATGAAGAGCGAGCCATCGAGCGAGCAGGGCACGATCCGCCGGGTGATGGTCGGGACCGACCGCTCCGACACCGCCACTCGTGCGGTCGATTGGGCCGCCTCCTTCGCGGCCAGGTACGACGCGGAGCTGCACGTCGTCCAGGTCGTCTTGCCGGCGAATCCCGCCACCACCGAGTTCGGGGCGGCGGAGGGGACGCGCGCCGCGGCCACCGCGGAGGATCTGGAGGTCTACGTGCACGAGATCGCCGGCGAACGCGGCGTCGCGCACGTGGTCTTGGACGACGACCCGGCGATGGCGATCGTTCGAGCCACCGAGGATCACGCCGTCGATGTGCTCGTCGTCGGCAACGCCGGGATGGCCGGGCGCAAGGAGTTCCTGCTGGGGAACGTTCCGAACCGGATCAGCCACAACGCGCGATGCACGGTGATCATCGTCAACACGAGCGACGGCCAGGTGACGGCCCCGGTGCGGGACCCCCGAAGCCTAACGGTGGTTCGCAGCTCGCACGTGGAGACCGAGACCCAGCCGCACCTTGCTGCACGAGGCACGAAGATCGCGACCGTCTTCGCGAGGCACGGGCTCCAGGAGCTGTTCGGGCGCCCCGACGAGGAGGGCTCGATCGGGCGGGCCCGGGCGGCGAAGCGGATGCGCGCCGCGCTCGAGGAGCTCGGACCGACATTCTGCAAGTTGGGGCAGATCCTCTCGACGAGGCCCGACCTGTTGCCTCCGGAGTTCATCGAGGAGCTCGCGACGCTGCAGGACCACGTGCCGCCCCTCACCGAGGAGCAGGTCGTCCGGGTGATGGAACAGGAGCTCGGCGTGCCGTGGGAGGACGTCTTCGACCACATCGAGCCGCAGCCGCTCGCCGCCGGGACGATCGCCGAGGTGCACCGCGCCGCGCTCGCCAACGGCGAGAAGGTCGTGGTCAAGGTTCAACGACCCGAGGCGAAGGAGCAGATCGAGCAGGACCTCGCGCTCCTCGAGGTCTTCGCCGAGAAGGTCAGCAAGCGGCCGGGGCTCAGGGCCGTGATCGACATGGGGGCGGTCTTCGAGCACCTGTCGGATTCCCTGCACCGCGAGCTCGACTTCCGTCAGGAGGCCGCGAACATGGAGCGGATGCGGGTGGTACTCGAGCCGTTCGACCGGCTCGCGGTCCCGCAGCTCCACGCGGACTACTCGTCGTCCCGGCTGCTGGTCATGCGCGACGTGGCCGGCGGCCCGATCTCCTCCGCCCCTGCAGGCCCGATCCGCAGCGACGTGGCCAAGCAGCTCCTGGAGTCGTTCTACAAGCAGGTCATGGTGGACGGCTTCTTCCACGCGGACCCCCACCCGGGGAACCTGATGTGGCAGCCGGAAGAGGAGCGCCTGTACTTCCTGGACCTCGGCATGGTCGGCCAGGTCGGCGCCGAGATGAGGGAACAGATGATGCTCCTGCTGATGTCGTTCTGGCAGGAGGACGTCGGCTTCCTGACAGATGTCGCGCTGATGATGTCCGGGTCGATCGACCGCAGCGACCTCGACGTGCAGACGTTCAGCGACGAGATCGGCGTGCTGATGGCGAAGTACCGGGGCGCGTCCCTCAAGGACATCCAGCTGGGTCCGGTCCTGCAGGAGATGACCGAGATCTCGCTCCGTCACGGGGTCCCACTGCCGGCGTCGATGACGCTGACCGCGAAGGCTCTCGCGCAGATGCAGCTGGCCGCGGCGCAGCTCGACCCCGAGATCGACCCGTTCGACGTGGCCGGTCGCTTCCTGATGCGCAACGTCTTCACCAGCATGGGGGGGAAGCTCGACGCGAAAGCGCTCTTCTATCAGGCGCAGAGGTTCAAGGTCCGCGCGCTGAAGGTGGTCGAGGCCGTGGAGCGCCTGATCGGGGCCCGTCCGGGCCAGAAGCTCGAGGTGAATTTCCGCGCGGCCTCCCTGGAGCAGACGGTCCGGCGGGCCGGTCGACGACTCGCCCTCGGCGCCGTCGCCGCGGCCGCGCTGCTCGGCACGGCGATCGTCGCGACCTCGGACCGCGTGGCCGAATGGGTGACGGTCGCGCTCGGCGGGATCGGCCTGCTGTTCACGATCGGGCTGCTCGCCGACCTGTTCCGCGACCGGCGCCGCGAGGGTTAGTCGGGGAGGTCGACCTCCCCGCCCTTCGACGTCAGGGTCGTGGGCTCGGGCGGCAGTTGCTTCTCCCCCTTGACGGCGCGCATCACGACTCGCTCGAGCACGAGGGCGACGACTGCCATCGCGACACCGACCGCCCAACGCTCGACGCGGCGGAACCCCTTCGGTGGCTTGTTGGCTTGCCGGCTCACGACGTGAGCACCTCTTCCTCGGCTTCCGGGATCGGGGGCGACGTGGGGACCGTACCCGTCACGCAGGTCCCGGCGCCAGCCCTGCTCGTGACCTCGAGCGATCCGTCGAGGGCCCCGAGACGGTCCGCGATCCCCTGCAGCCCGGTGCCGTAGCCCGTCGAGGCGGGGTCGAAGCCTCGGCCGTCGTCAGTCACGCTGAAGGTGAGCGCGCCGTTGCGCTGGGCGAGCGCGAGGGTGACCCGGGTGGCCCCGGCGTACTTGGCAACGTTCTGCAGAGCCTCGAGCGTGGAGAAGTAGATCGCCGCCTCGATCTCCTGCGGGAAGCGGCCGAGGTCGACGGCGCGGACGTCGACCGCGACGGGCGACTTCCGAGCCTGTGCCTCGAGCGCCGCGACGAGGCCCTTGTCCGCGAGCAGCGGCGGGTAGATCCCACGGGCAAGGTCGCGCAGATCCTGGAGTGCCGCCTGGGTCTCGTCCTCGATCTGCGAGAGCATCTCGACGGCCCTGGCGGGATCGCGCTCGGTGAGCGAGCGGGCCAGACGTGCCTTCACCGCGAGCGCAACGAGCTGCTGCTGGGCCCCGTCGTGGATGTTGCGCTCGAGCCTACGGCGCTCCTCGTCCTGGGCCGCGACGAGGCGCTTCTGCGCTGCCTGCAGCTCGGTCAGTCGAGCCCGCAGCTGCTCGGTGAGCCGCACGTTGCGCAACACGAGCCCCGCTTGTGCCGCGAGGTCGGTGACGAGGCGTTCCCTGGCCGGATCGAGCGGATCGCTCGCCGGCATCGCGACCGACAGGGCGCCGAGCGACTCCCCCTGGTGCTCGACCTCCACGCGAAGATCGTCGTCGCGCGCCGGATCCAGCCCTTCGGAGGCCCACGTGGCGACGGGACGGACGTCCTCACCGACCCGCAACCACACCGTCGCCCGCTCCGCGCCGACCCCTCCGCCGAGGACGGCCGCCATCCGCTGGAGCACGTCGTCGGCCGCGTACGTCTCGCCGAGCCGCTCGCCGAACTCGGACAAGACCTCGTAAGGCGTCGCGCGCCGCCCGTACACGAGACGGTCGGCCAGGCGGGTGAACCGGGAGCGCACCGGCTGGAACGTCACCGCCACTACGATCGCGGCCACCATCGTCAACAGCGAGTTCCCGCGGCCGAGCCACGCACCGAGCACCACGACCAAGGCGAGGTACACGAGCGTCGCGAACAGAGCGAGCGCCGCGAACACCACCGTCTTCTTCACGACGACGTCCAGGTCGTAGAGACGGAACCGCAGGACGGCGACCCCGATCGAGAGAGGGAAGGCCAGGAACGCTCCCCCGACGACCAGCGCGTTAAGGACGGCGTCCCCAAGGACGTACCCGGCCAAGATGCCGACCAACGCAGCAAGCAGGCCGAAGACGACCCACTTGATCTGCTGCCTCACCAGACCGGACGACCGACGGAACCGCAGGATCAGCGAGACGATCGACATCGCGAACAGCCCGGGGAACACCACACCGATCAGCGGATCGAGGCTCGGGAGTCGACCGAACGCCTCCATGTAGAACGGGTTCGCGACCGTGAGGGAGCCGTCCGATCCCGTCAGCGTGGCCTGCCCGAGGACGAACCCGACGCTCACGACGGCGAGGAAGGCGAAGGCGAAGCGAACGAACCAGCGCCACCGGCGCGTGGGGAGGTGACCGTCGGGGAACAGGAGCGGCAGGAAGAAGATGACGGGCAAGACGCCGAACAACCAGCCGAAGTTGCTCGCGAAGCCCGCGAGGACGGCGACCGCCCCCTCGTAGCCGGAACGGAGCATCCACGTGAAGAGCTCCCCGGCCGCGAAGCTGAAGGCGGTCACCACCGAGCCCTCCAGGAGGAGCAACCCGATCACGTTGCTCCGATCACGGCTGGCGATCAGGGCACCGACGACACCGAACATCCCGAACGCCACCATGAACGGTAGCTGGGCGGCGATCGACTCGTCGTTCACCACGACGCCGATCAACCCCACGAGCGCCATCCCGAAGAAGACGGCGAAGGCGACCCACGGCCAGCGCGCGGGCCGTGGAGTGCCGCTCGCGGGGGGGACCGCGCTCACAGGGGGAACTCCCTGACGGCTGTCGTGCCTCGTCCCGGAGCGCTGCGGATCCGGAACCGGCGGTCCCGACGAGCCTTGGGGTCGTGCTCAGACGACGACACGGAACACCTCGACGGGTTCCTCGCGGCCCTTCACGCGGCGTTCACCGACCGGTTCGCGTGCGATCGAGGGCGCGGCTCCGATCGTGCTCGCGCTCGCGACGATCTCTCCACCCTTGGCCTCGGACTGCAGACGGGACGCGACGTTCACCGCGTCGCCTACCACCGTGTACTCGAGACGTCCGCCTCCCCCGACCGTGCCAGCGATCACCTGGCCGGTGTTCACGCCGATCCCGACGTCGAGGTGGGGCAGCCCGTCAACCCCCCAGCCCTCCGCGTTCAGCTCCCGCTGGCGCATCTGCATCGCGATCGCGCAGCGGAGGGCGCGTTCGGCGTGATCCGGCTGTGGATCGGGCGCACCGAACACCGCCATCACCGCGTCGCCCTGGAACTTGTCGATCGTGCCGCCGTGGCCTGCCACGACTTCGGCCATGGCCGAGAGGTGCCGCCCGACGACCGCCGCGACCTCCCGAGCGGCGAGGCGTTCGGCGATCGTCGAGAACCCGCGGATGTCGCTGAACAGGACGGAGACCTCAACCTCCTGCGGCTCGATCGCCGTATCGGGGTGAGCGGCGAGCCGCTCGGCGACCTGCTGCGGGACGAACGAGGCGAGGGTCGCACGGGACGCCGCCTGCTCCACGACCGCGGCATGGAGGCGCTTGAACTCGTCGACGAGCCCCCCGCTCCCGTCGCCGCCGGCCATCCGGCCGAACAGCTCGGTGACCTGGCGATCGACCGCTTCCTGGGTGGTGCCGAGCGCCGACGCCATCTCCGCATACCCGAGGCCCTTCGCCATCATGTCGAGCAGCTCCCGTTCGCGTTCCTCGGCGTCGGAGCGACCCGAGAGCCGTTCGGCGATCGTGGGGTCGACGGCGCTCCCGCCGGCGTGCACCTCGCGGATCGCCCGTACGAGCTCGTCGCCCTGCGCGATCCGATCCTTCAACAGGTAGGCGAGCCCGCCCTGGCCCTTCCCGAGGAGCGCGATCGCGTACTCCTCGTCGTCGTGGGCGCTCAGCACGACGACCCCGGTGTCCGGGTGGTCGCGACGGATCGCGTGCGCGCAGTCGATCCCCTCCAACTGGAACGAGGGCGGCATCTTGATGTCCGTGACGACGACATCGGGCACGTGCTCGGCGGCCGCCGCGAGGAGCGAGGGCCCGTCCTGGGCCACCCCGACGACCTCCAGGTCGTCGTAGGACTCGAGGAGCGCACGCACGCCTTCGCGCACGAGCACGTTGTCCTCCCCGAGGACCACGCGGATCGTCATGACGCCAGGAACCCCCCTTGTACGATTCGCGCGTGCTGCGCATCGTGTTCGCGGAGGATAACTACCTCGTCCGTGAGGGCACCAGCGCCCTGCTGTCCGAAACGGGCGAGATCGAGATCGTCGGCACCGCCGCCTCGAAGGACGAGCTGCTCACCGCGGTCGAGGAGCACCTCCCCGACGCGGTGCTCACCGACATCCGGATGCCGCCCACCGGCACCGACGAGGGGATCGTCGCCGCCCGCGAGATCCGAGCGACGCACCCCGAGATCGGGGTCGTGGTGCTCAGCCAGTTCGCCGACGACGCCTATGCCTACGACCTGCTCCGCGACGGCGCGGAGGGGCTCGGCTACCTCCTGAAGGAGCGCGTCGCCGACGTCGAGGAGGTCGTCCGTGCGCTGGGCGAGGTCGCACGTGGCGGCAGCGTGCTCGATCCACGTGTCGTCGAGGCCCTCGTCTCGGCGAAGGACCGGCTCGCGCATTCCCCCCTGGCGACGCTCACCGAGCGTGAGCGCGAGGTCCTGTCGTTGATGGCCCAGGGCCGGAACAATGCAGGGATCGCCGAAGCCCTGTTCCTGACAGAACGGGCGGTCGAGAAGCACATCAACTCGATGTTCCACAAGCTCGGCCTGTCGGAGGAACCGAACGTGCACCGACGGGTCATGGCGGTGCTGGCGTTCCTGCGCGAACGGGATCAGGCCTGAGCGCACCTACTGCGCCTTCCTCGTGTCCACGATCGTGACGCTGCACGGGGCGTGACGCAGGACGAGGTTCGGGACGCTCTCCTTCACGCGCCACCTCGATCCGTGCGCGCCACGGTTCCCGATCACGATCGCGTCAGCGCCCACCTCGTCGGCGATCTCGCAGATGCGCTCGGCCGGGTCCCCGTCGACCACTCGGGTCCGAAGGGTCACGGCCGGGAAGCGCGACGCCATCCCCGCCAGGTAGGCGGCCGGGTCCGCGGCCTTGTCCGGGTCGACCATCGCGCGCGCGTCGTCGCCCGGCCGGACGTAGAGCACGACGAGCTCGGCCCCGCGATCCTGCGCCAGCCGTGCCGCGTCGCGGACCGCGAGGTCCGCCGCGCTCGACGTGTCGGTCCCCACCACGATGGTTGCCATCTGAGATCGCCTCCTGACGTCGGGGCCACGGTAGGCGCGTGCATCGGTGGGCGCGATCGGGCGAGCATGCGGATCCGTCCGGGGTGCCAGCATCCCAAGGACCCGGGTGCTCCCGGCCTGGTGTACGACCGCCGAGGGTGGCACCATCCGCCGATGGACGGTGGCCGATGACCCCCCGAACCGCCCGAGCGATCTCGCGGACGATCATCGGGCTCGCCGTGATAGGGATCGTCGCCACGGGTGTCGCCGCCCTCACCATGTTCGACGAAGCCGAACCCGGGCAGATCGTCGTGATCCCGAGCGAGAGGGAGCCAGCGATCGCAGCGGCCGCCGCCGACCTCGATCCGGAGGACGACTGCACCCCAACAGGAGATGCAGGCGTCGATCCTGCACTCGGGGACGCGCCCTCCGTCTACTGCGACCTGCAGGATCGCAAGGCGAAGGGAGCACCGCTCTCGCCCGATGCTGCAAGCCCCGTCGCGGTCGTGGTCCTGTCCATCAGCCTCCTGTGGCTGTCGACGGGGGGCCTCATCGTCGCGCGGCAGCCGCGGAACGTGGCGGGCTGGATCCTCCTGCTCGTCGGATGCAGCGCGATCGCCGCGGCCCTCGCGGGGTCCTGGGTATTCGTCGGGATCAAGGCGGCACCCGGCTCGGTTCCGTTCATCGGCGCCCTCGCGCTCGTGACCGAGTACGCGCTCGTCGCGCCGATCCTGCTGCCGCTGCTGTGGTTGTACTTCCCGGACGGGCGGCTCCCCAGCCGCCGATGGCGATGGCCCGTGCGTATCTATGCGGCCGCGGTCCTGCTCGCGATCGGGGCGGCGGTGCTCACACCCGGACCGCTCAACAACCTGGTCGAGCTCGGGCTCGTCTACCTCAACCCGCTCGGGGTGCCCTCGCTCGCGGGGATCGGTGGGATGTTGCAGGGCGTGGGGGTGTTCATCGCCCTCGTGATCGCGGTGGCGACGGTGTTCGGGGTGCGCGGACGCTACCGACGGGCGCAGGGTGAGGAACGCCAGCAGCTGCGGTGGCTCCGGTTCGTCACGACGATCGCGATCGGCTCGCTGGCGATGATGTTCGTCGGCGGCATCGCCTTGTCGACCGTGTTCGGCGATCAGGCCTCACTGGTCGAGTGGTGGTTCCCGACCTGGTTCGGGATCGCGGTGCTCGCGATCGGCATCGGCATCCCCGCCGCCTACCTGATCGCGATCCTCAAGCACGGTCTATGGGACCTGGACGTCGTCATCAAGAAGGCCGTGCAGACCGCGGTGATCGTCGCCGCGATGGCGGTCGTCGCCCTCGTCGTGGTCGTGGGGATCCCCGCGCTCGTGCTCGGGTCGGCGGTCGACGTGAGCTTCTGGCTGGTCGTCGTCCTGGCCACCCTGCTCGCGGCTGCCCTCACGTGGATCCGCGGCCCCGCGCGTCGGGTCGCCGACCGGATCGTGTACGGGAGGCGGGCCACGCCCTACGAGGTCCTCACCGAGTTCTCGGAACAGGTAGGAGAGACGTACGCCTCGGACGACGTGCTGACGCGGATGGCGACGGTCCTGGGCGAGGGCACCGGCGCAGAGACCGCCACGGTCTGGCTCAGGATCGGCGACGGGTTCCGGCCCGAGACCACGTGGCCGACGGACGCCGAACGCGAGGTCACCCTGCCCGACGACGCGATCGAGGTTCGCCACCACGGAGAGGTGCTCGGCGCGTTGTCGGTGAGGTTCCCGGTCGACGACCCGCTGGACCCGAAACGCCGGGCCCTGATCCAGGACCTCGCGGCTCAAGCGGGTCTCGTCTTGCGGAACGTCCGACTGATCGAGGAGCTCCGCGCCTCGCGTCAGAGGCTGGTCGCGGCCCAAGACGAGGAGCGGCGCAGGCTGGAGCGGAACATCCACGACGGCGCCCAGCAGCAGCTCGTGGCGCTCCAGGTGAAGCAGCGGCTCGCCGCCCAGCTGGTCGATCGGGACCCTGAGAAGGCGATGGAGCTCCTCGAGCAGCTCCAGGACCAGACCGGTCAGGCGCTCCAGCGTACTCCGGGACCTCGCCCGCGGCATCTACCCTCCCCTGCTCGCGGATCAGGGCCTCGCCGCCGCACTCGAGGCACAGGCACGTAAGGCCGTCGTCCCGACGATGGTCCGGACCTACGGGATCGGACGCTACGAGCCCGATGTCGAGGCCACCGTGTACTTCTCCTGCCTCGAGTCGATGAACAACGTCGCGAAGTACGCCCAGGCGACCCGCTCCACGATCGACCTGTCGGCCGTCGACGGGATCGTCGTCTTCACGGTCGAGGACGACGGGGTCGGGTTCGATCCCGCGACCCGGGGTCTGGGGACCGGCCTGCAGGGCATCGTTCGATCGCGTCGAAGCGCTCGGTGGCACCGCGACGATCCGGAGCGTCCCCGGCGTGGGGACCACGGTGCGCGGTGAGGTGCCGGCGAGGAGTGGGGCGTGAGCGAGCGCACTGACCGTTGGCTGGTCCGGGCGCCGGGTACGCGCGTTCGCGTCGTTGATCGCACCGCCGGCGAGCCTTGCCGCTCCTGATGGCGCTCCAGCTGTTCCCGACGGCGACGCCCGTGTCACACGCCGACGGATGGCTCCGGTTCGAGCCGCGCGCCGACGGCAGGAGGTTCGGCGTCGCCGGACGGGCGAACCCACTAGCCTCCCAGCGCCCGCCGCCGGATCGGCGCGGCCACCCCAAACAGTCACCGGCTGTTACCGTCGCAGGGAACCGCTCACCCAGGAGTCTGGCCCGTGCCCGTCCGCACCACCCATCGTCCGTGGCTGGTCGTCGTCGCCGTGCTCGCGGTCATGGTCGCCGCGGTGCCCAGCGCCACGGGGCAGACGCCGGGCGTGCCCCCCGCACCGGCGGCACCCCCGTCCGACCGGACGCTCGATTCGCGGCGTCCGATCGTGTCCCCGCGGACATCCGTGGCGGCGACCGCATCAGCTCGATCGGGGCTGACCTCATCGCTCGGTCGCCTCGGCGTGTTCGAGCTGGATCCTCGGACCGGCACCCCGCGCGTGATCGCGCGTCTCGACGGCTTCCTGACCCGACCGAGCGCTCGCCCGCCGGCACGGGTGGCGATCGACTTCGTCGCCGACAACCTCGATGCGTTCGGGTTGGACCCGGGCGACCTGAAGACCCTCGTGCTGGTCCGCGACTACGTGGACATCGAAGGAACGCATCACCTGTCGTGGATCCAGCAGCGTCACGAGATCCGGGCCTTCGACAACGGGCTGCGGGCGAGCGTGACCGCCGACGGGGAGTTGGTCACCGTCTCCGGATCGCCCGCGCACGGGTTGGGCGACGGAGCGGCGGCGGTGCCGGGACTCTCGAGCTCCGCGGCGATCGGGCGTGCCCGCACGACGGTCGGTGCTCCTGCGGAGGCCTGGGCGGGTGACACGGCGAGACTCGTGTGGTTCCACGGGGGACGGTCGCGGCTCGCATGGCAGACGTTCACCAGCGTCTCGGACCTCGAGCGGCACCTGTCCGTGGTCGACGCGATCGACGGTCGCGTCCTGTGGCGAACGAACCTCGTGCACGAGGCGGTCGGCACGGGTCTGGCCTGGCGCTACTTCCCTGGGTCGGAGGTGCCGAACGGAGCCGCAGAGCAGATCCCCGTGACCTTCCCCGTGAACGGCAACGGCGCCCTGAAGGGTCCAAACGCGCACGTGTACACCGATCTGAACGACGACTCGCGCCCGGGCCCGGCTGACCAGGTCCCGTCGGACGGAGACCTCTCGTGGAACGAGCCGGTAGAGCTCTGGGTCGACGACCCGGTGCAGAACTGCGCACCCGAGTACCCGTGCACCTGGAACAAGGACGTCGCGAGGAGCTGGCGCGCCAACCTGCAGCAGAACGCCGTGCAGGTCTACTGGTACCTGAACCGCTTCCATGACCATCTCGAGACGGCGCCGATCGGGTTCAACGCGGCGGCCGGGAACTTCGAGGGTGCCGACAGGGTGCGCGGCGAGGTGCTGGATGGAGCCGACACCGCCGGCGGGCTGCCCGACCCGTACCACTACAACAACGCGAACATGTTCACGCCTCCCGACGGGAGCCCGCCGATCATGCAGATGTACCTGTTCCGCAAGGACCGACGGAGCCCCGACTTCCCATCAGCCAATGCCGGTGACGATGCGTCGGTCGTGTACCACGAGTACGCGCACGGGCTCTCGAGCCGGCTCGTCACGTACCCGGGTGGTGTCCAGGCCCTCAACCCGTGGCAGTCGGGCGCGATGGCCGAAGGGTGGAGCGACTACTACGCGATGGATCTGCTCGTCGAGGAGGCGGCGGTGCTCGACACGTCGCGGTCGGGCGAGGTGCTGGTGGGGCAGTGGATCACCGGCGGACGGGGGATCCGCGTCCAGCCGACAGACTGCGCGGTCGGTGCCGGTCCCGAATCGTGCCCGGGGGGGCTCCGCACCGGCTCCGGTGGATTCACGTTCGGCGACTTCGGCGACGTGTACGGCACACCCGAGGTCCACGGTGACGGCGAGATCTGGGCGCAGACACTCTGGGACATCCGTGACACGCTCGGCGTGACGACCGCCCGGCAGCTGATCACACGTGGGATGGAGCTCTCGCCGCCCGACCCGTCGTTCCTCGACATGCGCAACGCGATCATCCAGGCGGACGTGGTCGCCAACGCGGGCGCGAACGCCGATGCCCTGTGGGACGTCTTCCGCGGGCGTGGCATGGGGTACTTCGCGTCGGTCGTCGACGCGAACGACGTCACGCCCACCGAGAGCTTCGCCGCCCCGCCTTCGTGCGACTCCGATCCGTGCGGGACGATCCGGGGCCGGATCACCGATTCCGCGACGGGGCGGCCGGTCAAGGGCGTGCGGATCTCGGTCGGCGGCTTCTCATCGGGGTTCGCCGGCATCGACCTGACCACGACCACCGATGCGAACGGTCGGTACGTGGTGAGGGGCGTCCCGTTCCACACCTATCCGGACGTCGTCCTCGATCGGTGGGGACTCGAGACACTGGTCCTGCACGACGTGCGCGTGGACGGCACCGAGGTCCTCGACCGGGCGGTCGTCCGAGACTGGGCCGCGCTGGACGGCGGCGCGCGGATCGTGAGCTTCACCCCTCCCGACTACTCGGAGTACGGATGCGGTCCGACGGGCGCCCTCGACCGGACGCTCGGCGCAGGATGGGGTTCCGACGCGCCGGATTCCACCTACGGGAGCCCGAGGACCGGTCCCCGGTCCCTGGTCGTGCGGCTGCCGAAGCTCGTCGATGTCACGTCGTTCGGGATCGATCCCGGCGCCACATGCGGCGACGGTCCCGCCGCCGCGGTCAAGGCGTTCGACCTCCACACCCGGACGGCGACCGGCGGATGGATCCTCGCGGCGCGTCAGACCACGGCGCTCCCTCAGGGTGTCCTGACCCGGATCGCACCGGTGGCTGGCACGGCCGACGTGCGCTTCGTGAAGTTGACGATGCGCAGGAACCGTGGCGACCCGACGTTCATGGACATGAGCGAACTCAGCGTGCGCGGACGCTGAGGCTCACGAGTCGGACGCGTCGATCCACGCGGACTCGAGCCGGTCCGGCGAGAAGGAGGCTTTGGGGACGTACGCGGCCGCACCACACTCGGCCGCACGAGGCGCGTACTCCGCCTCCTCGTAGGTCGACAGCAGGAGCACGACCCTCGCCGTGCCTCCCGCCACGATCCTGCGGGTCGCCTCGAGCCCGTCGATACCGGGCAGGTTCACGTCCATGAGCACCAGATCGGGCGCGAGGTCCCCCGCCATCTCCACGCCGCCCTCGCCGGTCTCGGCCTCACCGACGACCTCGAATCCGTCGGTCAACTCCACGACCAACCGGGCCGCAGAACGGAACGGCTCCTGATCGTCCACGATGAGCACCCGGATCGCCATGTGACACCTCGCCTCTTCCCCCAGGGTGCCACGCGCGGCGACGACCGCCAGTGGTGCCAGCACCACAACCGGGACGAGGGTCAGTGAGGCTCTTGATCTCCTTGAACGCGCCGCTCCTGCTCTTCGCGGCGTTCACGGGATCCCGGCTTCTTGAGCGCCGCGGTTCGGGCAAGCCTCGCGCGGATCTCACCGGGGTCCACCTGGTCGTGCTCCGGGCCGGCGGGCGCCACCAGCCTGTTCAGCACGTCCACGGCGTCTCCCTGCTCTTCGGTGGCGGCCGACGGAACGCTCGTAGGCTCGGGCTCGGGTAGGACGACGAGATCGAGGAGCGGCTCGGGAGGGGATCCGGACGGTTCGGGCTCGGGCGCGACCACCTCCACGCTCGACGGCGACTCGGGTTCGGCTCCCTTCGACGGTTCGGGCTCCGCCACCGCCGTTGCGGCGGGCTCAGGCTCGCGGGCAGGTTCGGCCTCGCGGCGAGGCTCAGGCTCGCGGGCACGGACCGCATGCAGCTTCGACGGCGCCTTGGCCTTCGACTTCGTCGGCGCCTTCGCCTTCGTCGTCGACGGCGGCTCGGCCGGACCCGAGGCCGGGATCGAGTCCTCGATCTCGGCGAGCGAGGCCTCGGGTAGACGGACCACCGGCGGGGTCGGCGCGGGCGCGGGAGGGATCGCGCGGGCGGTCCCACCCTTCGTCCCACGCAGCACCGCCAGGGACGACAACGCGCGCTGGAGCTCCCCCTCAAGGGCGAGCTTCGTCTCCTCGAGCTCCGCCACGCGAGCCTCGGCGGATCCAGTTCGGCTCCGAACGTGCGGTCTCGACCCGCGGAGCGCCGCCTCCTCATCGCGGTCCAACACGACGAGTGACGCGGGCAGGGAGGTCGGATAGAACTTCACGCCGGCCCCGATCGTGGCCGCCGGTTCCCTCATCGACAGGACCGCGAGCGTCAGGAGGAACAGCGCCCCTGCGAGCAGTACCAGGCGGATCTGCAGCCACGCCGTGTCGATGTCCGCCAGGAGCACGCCCTGGGTCATCTGCACCTCACCGATCGATGAGGTTGATGCGACGAAGGTCGCATAGGTCAAGAACAGCGGGTCCGTCTCACCGCCGGTGAGGGAGCGATCCGCGATCACGCTGAGGGACGACTCGGGTGCAGCCGCCGCCGCTTGGAGCTCGGAGTCGTTGAGCGCCTCCTGAGACCCGATGGGATCGTCACGGTTCGACGAGTAGAGCAGCGTGCCGTCGGTCGACCAGATCCGCACCGCGTCGACCGCGTCCTCGGACAACGCCGGCTGCAGGGCCGTGGTGGTGGTGGCGATCTGCTCGTCGGTCAGAGGGCGCGTGATCCCCGACGTGTCGAGCGACGGCTCGAGCAGTCCCCGGATCACGGCGACCGACCACATGCCGGCATCGGCGCGGCGCTCATCGGCCGCTCTGTTCTCGACGCGGAACGACGCCACGATCAGGACGACGAACAGCAGGGCGAACGGCCACCAGACCTTCGCGCTGACTTCGTCTCTCGTGAATCGATCGATCAGTCCCACGCCGCCCCCTCCTTGGCCTCTGGCCTTCGGCGGGCCGAGCGTACTCCCCCGTTCCGGCTCATGGCATCCGACGGACGACCTGCGTCGAAAGACCGGGGTCAGGCGCCGGACAGCCGGAGGAACGCCCGCTCGAGTACGAGGCGCACGTTCAGGTTGACGTCCTCGGCGAGCGCCGCGCGAGCCTCCTCCATCCCCGCGAGTCCGGCGGCAGCTCGCACGACGGACAGCTCCTCGATCGACAGGTCCGGGTTGAGCAGGTCCTGCGACGGGACGCCTGCGGCGGAGGCGATCCGGTCGCGAAGGAGCGCGGACGCGGCCAGCAGGACCCAATCGACCGCGTCACGCTCCGCCCGCCGCTCCCGCCTCTGGAACCGAACCTCGAGACGACGGATCGCACCTCGGTAGGTCTCCTCCGGCCGGCCTCGCTCGTCGAGGAACGGCGAGAGCTCTCGCTCGAACTCGGCCTTCAGGCTCTTCTTGTAGTCGGCGGCCGAGGCCAGCACGACGTCAGCCGCACCGAGAGCGCCCGACGCTCCCGTGGCGGCGCGGGCGAGCGCCGTGGCGGCAGCGTCGCGGAACGCGAGGCCCTCCTCTGCGGTCGCGAGCCTCCGTGCGCGCCCGATGTTCCCTCCCGTCAGGCGGGCGGCCAGCCGAGCACGGGTCTCAGCGATCCCCTCGGATACCAGCTGCTCCACGACGAAGGGCTCGGACAGGGCTCCGAACGCCACCACGTGGCACCGGCTCCAGATCGTGGCCGGCAGCTCGTGCGCCCGGGCGGAGAGCAGGAGGAACACCGTCTCGGCGGGCGGCTCCTCGAGCACCTTCAACAGGGTGTCGGCCGCCGCGGGCGAGAGACGATCGGCTTCGCGGATCACGAAGACCTTGCGTCCCGGCTCCGGAGCGGTCCGGTATGCAGGCGTCCAGATCGCGTCGCGGATCGTGTCGACGTGGATGTCACGGCCCTCGGGCTCGACGACGGACTCGTTCGGGTGCTGGTCGACCAGAGCCAGCCGGCAGTCACGACACTCGCCACACCCACCCCGGTGGCACAGGAGCGCGGCGGCGAACGCCCTGGCCCCCAGCGACTTGCCCGACCCCTCGGGGCCTGCCAGGACGTATGCGTGGTGCGGTCGTTCCGCAGCGCCTCGGAGGAAGGCGATGGCCCGCTCCTGCCCGGGGACCTCCAGGACCGACATGGGCGCAGGGTACCGGCCGGGGCCGACGCGCGCTCAGCGTCCGTCGGTACCCAGCACCCCGTCGCGCTCGCTCAACGCCCTCTCGAGAGCGGTCCGGACGTCGTCGCCCACCAGACCGGGGTCGCGGTCGGCGTCGATCACCACGAAGCGCTCCGGATGCTCCTCGGCGATCTTCAAGTAGGCGTCCGCGACCTTGGCGAGGAACACCTCTCCCTCGGCCTCCATCCGGTCGGGTGGCTCGGTCGTTCGCTCGAGCCCACGCTCCGGTTCGATGTGGAGCAGCACGACCAGGTCGGGGAACAGTCCCTGCGTCGCCCACACGTTGAGCGAGAGGACGTCGGCCTCACCGAGCCCGCGCGCCCATCCCTGGTAGGCGAGCGACGAGTCGACGTAGCGATCGCAGATCACGATCTTCCCCTCGGCCAGCGCCGGACGGATCACGCTCGAGACCGTCTGGGCCCGTGCCGCGGCGAACAGCAGCGCCTCGGCCCTGGCGTCGAGCGCTCCGGTGCGAGGATCGAGCAGCAGTTCGCGGATCCGCTCGCCGGCCGCCGTCCCACCGGGCTCGCGAGTCACCACGACATCGAGACCCCGGTCCCGCAGGAACCGGTCCGCGAGCTCGATCTGCGTCCCCTTCCCGGCGCCCTCCACGCCCTCGAAAGCGATGAACAGACCGGTGGCGGGAGGTCGCTTGAGCTTCGGCACGATCGTGAGAGGGACGGGTCGAGACAGACGGTACCGCCCCAGGAGCCGGCGTGTGTTCAACGCCGCCACGATCACGATCGACCCGGCGATCCACAGCGCCAGCCGTGTCCCCGACAGGTCGAAGCGCTGCCCCCCGATGAAGAAGTCACTCCCGGCCAGGGCTCTGGACGAGAGCTCCTCGAGGGCCTGCGCCAGCAGGGGGAACAGCGCGAGCGAGCCGAACAGGAGCGTCCGAGCGAGCGTGGTCAGGGCGGCGAACGTCCGACCCCGGTACTCGTCGACCACGTTCTCCTGCAGCAGCGTGTAGCCGCTCACCCACGCGATGCCACAGAAGGCGCCGAGCCACACGGTGAACACTGCCGCGAAGGCGAGGTTCGGCATCGCGGCGAGGACGAACAGCGTGAACGCGGCCGCGAGGAGCCCCGCCACGAAGACGAACTCCCGACCCAGGACCCGCCCCGCCGCGTTCGATGCCGCCATGCCCAGTCCCATGCCCACCCCGAACGCGGTGACCATGATGCCCCAGCCGGAGGGGCCGGCCTCGATCGTGTACTGCACGAAGACGGGACCGATCGCGAGCACCGCCCCGACGGCCGCGAAGGCGATCACGATGCCGCCGGTCATCGCCGAGGCCAGCGAGTCCTCGCGCAGGAACCGGATCCCGTCGCGGGTGTCGTACCACACGCGCGACGGGTCGAGTCGCTCGGCGGTCTGCGCGGGCGATCGCCGGATCGCGATCCCGCTCACCATCAGTGCGGAGAACAGGAACGTCCCGGCGTCCAGGACGAGGGCGAGGGATTCGGGCTGCGTGCCCAGCACCTCGACCCGCTGTCCCATCCAGGTCGACAGCGACACCAGCACGGTGAAGACTGCCCCACCGAGCGGCAACGTCCCGTATGCGGACAGCAGCGACAGCGAGTTCGCGTTCATCAGCTGCCGCCGTGGAACGAGGTTCGGCATCGATGCATCGCGGGCTGGACCCCAGAGCAGGGACAGACACTCGATCGCGAAGGACAGGAGGTAGATCGCCCACAGCTCGGTGAGGAAGACCATCGACAGGTACATCACGCCACGAGCGAGATCGGCGACGATCATCAGGCGCTTCCGATCCATCCGGTCGACGAGGGCGCCGGCGATCGGGCCGAAGACGAAGGCCGGCAACGTGCGGGCGATCATCACGCCCGAGATCGCGAGGCCGGCCCCCTGTCCGCCACCCAGCCTCGCGACGATCGTCGTCACGGCGATGAACCCGACCCAGTCACCGAGGGACGAGACGGTCATCGCGGCCAGCAGCCGCGCGAACGGCCGGTGGGTCAGGAGATCCTTGAACGTGGCCGGGCGGGTCCCGCGGAGCGCGGCGACCTCGTCGGCGATGCTCGACACGGAGGGCGCCCCCTAGCCCTCGGCCGCCGTCTTCTTCGTGGCGGTCTCCGTCGAGGTGGCCGCCTTCTTCGCCGCGGGCTTCTTGCGCGCGGTCGCCTTCTTGCGCGCCGCAGGCTTCTTCTTGGCGGACGCCTTCGCCGCCTGGCGGGCCGCGCGAGCCTCCGCCTTCGCTCTGCGGGCCGCGGCCTCCGCCTCAGGGTCGCCGGTCTTCTTGAGCCCCATGTCCAGGTCGAACTCCGCGCCACAGCCCCAACAACGGATCGACTTCGGGCGCTTCAGGAGCAGCGAGGCGCACTCGGGGCACGCGGGTGTGGCCATCGGCTCGTTGTTCGCCGCGAAGTCACATCCCGGGTACCGGCTGCACCCGTAGAACATCCCGAACCGGGTCCGCTTCTCGACGATCTCGCCCTCCTTGCACTGCGGGCAGGCGATCCCGAGCGTCTTCGGGGGATCCTTCTTGATGTAGGTGCAATCCGGGTAGCCGCTGCATCCGACGAACGGGCCGAAACGCCCGAAGCGCTGCATCAGCTGCCGGCCGCAGTCGGGGCACTTCTCGTCGAGCAGCTCGGGCTCGGGCCGCTCGGACCCGTCCAGGTTGCGGATGTAGCGGCAGCCGCCGTCCTCCTGGGCGTAGCGGCTGCATCCCACGAAGAACCCGAACTTCCCGAGCCGCTGTTGGAGGCGCCCCGGCGGGGTGCGACCCTCCTCGAGGCACTTCGGGCAGTCCTCCCCCGTCTCGACGACGAACCGCTCCCACTTCTCGTCGGCGCGGTCGAGCGCCTCGCGGAACGGTCCGTAGAAGTCCGTGAGGACCTGCACCCGACCCATCTCGCCCTCGGCGATCTGGTCCAGCTCCTCTTCGAGGCCGGCCGTGAAGTTCACGTCCACGATGTCGTGGAAGTGCTCGACGAGGCCGTCGGTCACGACCTCGCCGACGTGCTCGGGTCGGAACCGCTTCTCCTCGAGCCGCACGTACCCACGATCTTGGATCGTCGAGATGATCGACGCGTAGGTCGAAGGGCGACCGATGCCGAGCTCCTCGAGCGCCTTCACCAGCGTCGCCTCCGAGTAGCGGGGCGGAGGTTGTGTGAAGTGCTGCTCGGGCAGGACCTCGAGCCGGCGGAGATCCTGGTCGGCCTCGAGCTCGGGCAGCCTTTCCTCGGCGTCCTCGTCGGGTCCCTCGTCGCGCCCCTCCTTGTAGACACGGATGAACCCGTCGAACACGAGGGTCTGGCCCGTGGCGCGCAACCCGTACCTGACGTCGCCCTCTCCGTCCCCCGCACCACGAGGCGCGACCGCGTCGATGTCCACGCCGACCTGGTCGAAGCGGGCCTCGGCCATCTGGGTCGCCACGGTCCGCCGCCAGATCATCGTGTAGAGCTTGAGCTGATCGGGGGTGAGGGCGGTCGCCACCCGCTGTGGCGTTCGCAAGACGCTCGTCGGGCGGATCGCCTCGTGGGCCTCTTGGGCGTTGCGCGAGCGCGTCTTGTAGCGCCGTGGCTCGGCGAGCGCATACTCGCTGCCGAAATCGCTCTTCACGAGCTCGGAGATCTCGCGCATCGCCGTGTCCGCGATGTTCACGGAATCGGTCCTCATATAGGTGATCAGCCCGACAGATCCCTCGCCCGGAAGCGCGATGCCCTCGTAGAGGCGCTGGGCGGTCTGCATCGTGCGGCGCGCGCCGAACCCGAGCTTGCGGGCGGCCTCCTGCTGCAAGGTCGACGTCGTGAACGGCGGCGCGGGAGACCGCTTGCGCTGCTTCCGCTCCACCTGTCGAACCCGGTACGAGGCATCGGCCAGGCGCTCGACGTGGGACGCGGCATCGGGCTCCGCGGCCAGGAGGACGCCCTTCTTGTCGGGTGAGGCCGCGACCTTGCCTTCGGGGATCTCGGTCACACGAGCGAGGAACGACCGGGACTCCTCGTCGGGGGTGAGCCGGACGTCGATGCTCCAGTACTCCTGCGCCTGGAAGGCCGAGATCTCACGCTCTCGCTCCACGATCAAGCGGACGGCCGGCGACTGGACCCGGCCGGCGGACAGGCCGGGACGGACCTTGCGCCACAAGATCGGAGAGATCCCGAACCCCACGAGCTTGTCGAGGATCCGCCGCGCCCGCTGCGCGTCGACGAGCTTCATGTCGATCTCGCGGGGGTGTTGGAACGCCTCCAAGATCGCGTCGCGGGTGATCTCGGTGAAGGTGACCCGCTGCGCCTGTGCGGGCGGGACCCCGAGCACCTCGGCCACGTCGAACGCGATCGCCTCGCCTTCGCGGTCGAAGTCGGTGGCCAGCACGACACCGTCGGCGGAGCTGAAGGCCCGCCGCAGCTCGGCGACGTTCCGCTCGGAGTCCTCCGTCACGACGAAGTGCGGCTCGAACCCGTTGTCGACGTCGACCCCCAACCCGTCGTGCTCGCGAGACAGGTCGCGGATGTGGCCCACGGAGGCGCGGACGGTGTAGTCACCGCCCAGGTACTTCTCGATCGTCTTCGCCTTGGCGGGCGACTCGACGACCACGAGGGTCTTCGCCATACGGATCGATCCCTTCACGGGGTTCCGGGGTGCGCCGTGAAGCGCGGGAACGGCGCCGACGGTACCACCGAGCGCCACCGCCCCCCGTCAACGACGTCACGGGACCACCACGACGCGCTGCTACCCTCCGATCGTTCCCGACCGCTCGCCGACCGTTCCGAAGGACCCCCGTGATCGCGATCCTGCAGGACTTCATCACGACCGCGATCGGCGACTACGGGCTGCTCGCCGATCTTCGTGCTGATGCTGCTGGAGTCGGCCTGCGTCCCGATCCCGAGCGAGGTCACGATGTTGTTCGGCGGTGCCATGACCGCGACGGCGTTCGCGGGGGCGGGCAACGAACTGGGCTTCTGGGCGGTCGTGGTCGCGGGCACGCTCGGCAACCTGATCGGGTCATGGCTCGCCTACTGGGCGGGCGACCGCGGCGGGCGGCCCCTGATCGACCGGTTCGGACGGTACCTGCTGATCCGCCCGCACGAGGTCGACCGGGCACACGAGTGGTTCGAGCGTCGCGGCGAGCTCACGGTGTTCGTCTCGCGGCTGCTTCCCGTCGTGCGGACCTTCATCTCGCTTCCCGCGGGGGTCGCCGAGATGCCGTGGTGGCGGTTCACCATCTACACGGTCCTCGGCTGCCTGCCCTGGTGCCTCGTCCTCACGTGGCTCGGCGCCACCCTCGGAGACAACTGGACGGCCGTCGAGGAGATCCTGCAGCCGGTCGCCTGGCTGATCCTGATCGCCCTCGTGATCGCCGCCGTGGTGGTGATCCGGCATCGGTGGACCACGGTGCGGGCGGAGTACGCAGCGCTCGACGCCGCCAAGCTCACGGGATCGCGGGACGAGGGCTAGAGGTTCGCGAGCATCGTCCAGGTGCCGGCGCGCTCGTCGACCTTCTCGAACCCGGCCCGCTGGTACATCATGCGCGAGCGGTTGTGCGCGGCGACCGACAGCGACAGCGCCTGGAACCCCTCCTCGCGGGCCTGGACCATGCACGACCGCAGGAGCGCCTCGCCGATCCCCTTGCGGCGGTGCAGTGGCACCACCGCGATCGACAGCTCGGGGATCTTGTCGTCGACGTACCCGTAGCCCGGCACGTCCTCGGTGAACTGCCGGTACCACGCGGCGCCCACCGGCTCGCCGTCGAATTCGGCGACCACGCCCCCGTCGCCCGGGCGGCCCCACCCGTCGTGGTACCGCACGAGCATCGGATCGGCGAGCACCTCCTCGATCGGCTCACGCGGCCAGTCAGGGTTCCACCGGGCAGCCTCGTAGAGCATCTTCTTGAGGAACTGCACATCGTGTTCCGTGGCTGGACGGATGTTCATCGTCCCGAGACCTCCCTCGCAGACCGGGCGGTACGCGTCGGCACCCTACCCCAGGAGAAGACCTCTCTCTACCCGCGCGCCTCCGCGGCGGGGGCGCCTACCTCGGGGTGACGCAGGTGGAAGGGGACGCTGGTGAGGACGACGTTCGGCTCCGTCAGGAGCAGCTCCTTCACGAACAGACCGGTCTGGCCATGGAGGAAGCCCTCCCACCAGTGCCGAGGGATCAGCTCCGGGAGCACGACCGTGACCACGGTGTCGCCTCGCGACGTATGCCGGCGGATCTCGGCCAGCAGCGGCACCCCGATGTCGCGGAACGGCGCTTCCACGATCACGAGCGGCACGTCAAGCTCGCGCTCGTGCCAGGGCCCGATCAGGCCTTCACCGCGGTCGGCCGGATCGAGCTGCATGTAGAGGGCCTCGACGGCGGTCGGATTCAAGGAGCGCGCATACAGCACCGCGCGGACACTCCCGTCGTGGACACCCGATACCGGAACCAAGACGACGCTTCGTTCGGGCTCGACCGGCCGCTCGGGATGCTCCCGACCCGCAACCTCCTCGAGGTACGGGACATCGGTCACCACGACGCCGGGCTCGAACAGCAGGGAGGTCTTCAGAAGGAAGGCGCGGCGGCCGCGGAGCGCCTGCCGGAAGAACCCGGCAGACACCCGCTCGGGGATCACGACGGTCAGGAAGTCCTCGGGCGTTCCGTGACGGTCCCGCACCATCCGACGGACGGAGCGGACGAGATGCTGGTCCGCCCCCGGCAGGAGCTCGAGATCGCCCAGTCGCGCAGCGCGGCGGCCCCATCCGGCGCGCGCGTCTTCGAACCCGGCGGGAGCGCCGGTCCAGACCGCGTCCACCGTGGGTGGCCGGACCGCGCGGAGGTAGGCGATCGCCTCGGCGGTCGCCGGCCCGAGGTCCTCGACCAGCACGACCACATGGTTCGCCGGCTGCGACCGACCCGTGACGTGGGGAACCGCCAGGATCCGCGCGATCCGTTCGTAGTGTCGATGGACCGACAGGAAGAACAGCACGATGATCGGCATCGCCACGATGACGATCCACGCACCCTTCTGGAACTTCGTGATCGTGACGATCACGAGCACGACCCCGGTCGTCGCGGCGCCGATCCCGTTGATCACGGCCGAGCGCTTCCACCTCAGCTCTCGCACCTTCAACCAATGCCGGACCATCCCCGTCTGCGACAGCGTGAAGGCCGTGAACACGCCGATGACGTAGAGCTGGATCAGACGCGTCAGCTGGGCATCGAACGACCAGATCAGCAGCGCTGCGACGATCGCCAGGACGACGACCCCGTTCGAGTACACGAGGCGATCGCCTCGGTTGCGGAACTGCGAGGGCATGAACCGATCGTTGGCGAGGATCGACGACAATCGCGGGAAGTCCTGGAAGGCGGTGTTCGCCGCGAGGATCAAGATCCCCGCGGTGAAGGCCTGCAGGGCCAGGAACATGAAGCCGCCCCCGTAGACCGTGTCGCCGATCTGTGCGAGGACGGGCTGCTCGGAAGCGATCTCCTCGGTGACCTTGACGTCCAGGAGGATGGACAGCAACGTGATGCCCAGGAACATCGTGATCGACATGGCGGCCATCACGGCCAGCGTCGTGCCGGCGTTCTTCGCCTGCGGCCGGCGGAACGCCTGCACCCCGTCCGCGATCGCCTCGACGCCGGTCAGGGCGGTCGCCCCCGACGAGAATGCTCGGGCGATCAAGAACCAGGACAACGCGTGCTCCACCTCGATCTGCAGGTCCGCGGTGTCGGCGACCGGACACCCTGTCATGCACTGGATGAAGCCCGATGCGAGGGTGATGGCGATCATCAGCACGAACCCGTACGTGGGGACCGCGAAGAAGATCCCGGCCTCACGGACGCCGCGCAGGTTCGCGAAGGTGACGAACCCCACGAGGGCGATCGCGATCGGGACCATGAGGGGCACGAGCGTGTCCGGCGCCACCGAGGCGATCGCGGTCGTGCCCGCCGTGATGCTCACCGCCACGGTGAGCGCGTAGTCGGTCAAGATCGCGGCGGCCGCGAGGAGCCCGGGAAGGGTCCCGAGGTTCTCCTTCGCGACGATGTACGAACCACCGCCCTGCGGGTAGGCGCGCACGGTTTGCCGGTACGAAGTGACCACGATCACGAGCAACAGTCCGATCGCGATCGCGATCGGCATCCGCAGCGTCAGTGCCGCTGCCCCCGCCGTGACGAGGACCAGCATCATCTCCTCGGTGGCGTACGCGTTCGACGACAGCGGGTCCGACGAGAAGACGGGGAGTGCGAGCACCTTCGGCAGCAGCTGGTGCTCCGCCTTGTGGCTCGCGAGCGCCCGTCCGACGACCAGGCGTTTCAGGAAGCCGGTCGACGACGTCGATGGAGGGGCTCCAGCCACGACGGGGATAGTAGCGTGACTCGCTCCGGTCTCAGCCGGTCTGCTCGCCGACCCATCGGTACCCGACTCCCGGTTCGGTGACGATCAACGCCGGGGCCGAGGCGTCGTCGCCCAGCTTCTTGCGGAGGGCCCGGATGTAGGTCCGGAGGTAGGTGGTCTCCGTTCCGTACCCCTGTCCCCAGACGCGGCGCAAGAGCCACTGGTGCGTGAGGAGCTTCCCGGGGTTCGTGACGAGCGCCTCCAGGAGCCCGTACTCGGTGGGCGTCAGGTGCAGGGGTGCTCCGGCGAGCGTGACGAGCCTCCGCGGGAGATCGATCTCGAGGTTCCCGAACGCCAGGGTGGGCTGGGTTGGCTCGTCGACGCCGGAGCGCCGCAGGGCCGCGCGGGTCCGGGCGAGCAACTCCTCCATGCTGAACGGCTTCGTGACGTAGTCGTCGGCGCCGACGTCGAGCGCAGCGACCTTGTCAGCCTGCGACTCGCGCACCGAGAGCACGATCACCGGGACCTCGGAGAACCCGCGGATCCGGCGGATGACCTCCGTGCCGTCCATGTCGGGAAGCCCCAGGTCGAGCAGGACCAGGTCAGGCTGCTGCTCCGCTGCGCCGAGCACCCCCTCCTCGCCGTTGGCCACCGCCGCGACCTCGTAGCCGTGCGCCTCGAGACTGGTCCGCAGCGCCCGGCGGATCTGTGGCTCATCGTCGACCACCAGCACCTTCACAGCACCACCGCCTCCTCGAGCGGAACCTCGAACACCATCGCGGTCCCCCCACCGGTCGTCTCCTCGATCCAGATCCGCCCACCGTGCGCCGTGACGATCGCCTTCGCGATCGCGAGGCCCAGACCGGTGCCGGCGGACTCCGGGCTCTGGCGGCCGCGGTAGAAGGCCTCGAAGACCCTCTCATGCTCCTCGCGGGGTATCCCCGGGCCCTCGTCACTGATCCGCACGCGGATCGAGCGCTCCTCAGAGGCGATCCGCAGACGGACGACCCCATCGGCCGGCGAATGACGCGCGGCGTTCTCGAGCAGGTTCGTCAGGACCTGGTCGATCTGGACCGGGTCGGCAGGCACCTCGGGCAGGTCGTCGCCGAGCATGAGGTCCACCGTCAGCCGGCGGTCCTGCAGCCGGGGGCGCAGCCGCGCCACGACCGCCTCCGCGACCTCGTCGATCGCGGTCGGCGATCGTCGCGGTATCAACGCGCCGGCGCGGATCTTCGCGAGATCGAGGATGTTGCCGACCAGGCGGTTCAGCCGGTCGGTCTCCTCCAGGATCGTCGTGAGCAGGTCCCGTTCCTGAGCCTCGTCGTGCCGGACGTCGGTGTCGAGCAGGCTCGTCACCCCGGCCTTGATCGAGGCGAGAGGCGTCCGCAGGTCGTGCGTGACCGAGGAGAACATCGCCGCGCGAAGCTGGTTCGTCTCTGCGTCCAGCTGCGCCAGTCGGGCGCGCGCCTCGAGCCTCGCGCGGTCGAGCGCGACGGCCGCCTGGCGGGTCGCCGCCTCCAGGAGGAAACGCTCATCACGGGTGAACGGGTGACCACCAGAGGGCCGTTCGGCCGCGATCGTGCCGAGGGGGACGTCGGCGATCACGACGGGAACGACCTCGGTCGGGCCGCCAGCCATCCTCCCTGGCGCCGTGGCGCGCGCCTCGACCTCCTCACCGTCGAGCGACACCTTCACGTGACAGACGGCGAGCTCGAACGGCTCCATCAGGGCCTGGACGAAGTCGTCGAGCACCCGGTCGGGAAGGTCCCCGGACAGGAGCTTCGAGGACAAGAGCGCGAGGAGCCGCGCCTCGCGCTCCCTGCGCGCGGCGCGGTCGCGCTCGTCGGCCGCGCTGCCGACGACGAGGCCGACGACCACCGCGATCGCGAGGAACACGACCGCCGCCACGATGTCGCGTTGATCGTCGAACCGCAGGGCGAAGTCCGGCTCCTCGATCATCGGCAAGATCACGGAGGCGAGGACGGCCGCGATGACCCCACCCCACAGACCCCCCGTCACGGCGGCGATCGTGACGGCGAGCATGAAGATCGCGACCCCGCTCGAAGGACCCAGGTCTTCGGTCAGCAGTGCGAGCGACAGCGCAAGGAGCGTCGCCAGCAGGCCGGACACCAGACCTCGGGCGCTCAGCCGGCCCCAGCGTGTCTCCGGGTGCTCCTCGATCACGGAGACACGCTACCCGCCGTTCGGGCCCGCTTCACGGTGCAGGTGTCTTCACACATCCTTCACGCGACCATCCCGTTCTTTCACGTCGCGCTCACGAGAACCCGACCATGCTCTCCCGTGGAAAGAGGTTTCCGCCACCGCGTGCGAGGTCGTCACCCCCGAGCACGGCGGCGGAACGATGGAACAACCGACCACTTTCCTCCGAGCCCGTCGCGGGGCCGGCGGCTCCCTCCAGCCGCCGGCCTCGAGACATCTCTGGGCACGTTCTCGCACCCGATGTCATCCGTCGACCCGCGAGGTAGCCTCCCGCCATGCATGCCGTCATCATGGGGTGCGGCCGTGTCGGGCTGCAGCTGACCGTGGAGCTGTTCGCGCACGGCCATCAGGTCGCGATCATCGACAAGAACCCAGGCGCCTTCGACAAGTTGCCTCCGGGCTTCGAGGCCAAGACGATCGTCGGACTCGGGTTCGACCAGGAAGTCCTCGAGCAAGCGGGCATCCGCGACGCCGACGCGTTCATCGCGGTCTCCTCGGGTGACAACTCGAACATCGTGTCGGCTCGGGTCGCCCTCGAGCACTACCACGTGCCCAAGGTGATCGCCCGTATCTACGATCCGCGACGCGCCGAGATCTACCAGCGGCTGAACATCCCTACGGTCGCCACCACGAAGTGGGGCGTGAAGCAGATCCAACTGATGCTGTTCCACGACCGCGAGGAGATCCGCGAGAGCCTGGGCGGGGGCGACCTGTTGCGCCTACGCGTGCCGGTGACCGGGCATCTCGTGGGCAAGCACGTGAAGGACCTCGACATCGATGGGAAGGTCCTCGTGGCGGGGGTCTCACGTGGCGGCGGGGGGTTCATCCCGATGGCTGACAGCACGCTCCAGGAGGGCGACTACCTCGTGGTGATGCTCGCGAAGGACGGCTTGGACCTGTTCGACGCCTCGATCGCACCGCCTCCCGGGGAGCACCACTGATGAAGGTCATCGTCACCGGCGGTGGAGCGATCGGTCGGCACCTGTCCGCGGACCTGCACGACCGCGGACACGACGTGACGCTGATCGAGCAGGACCGGGCGACCGTGGAGGATCTCCGCGAGGAGGTGCCCGAGGTCAACGTGATGTTGGGCGACGCCTGCGAGCCCTGGGTGCTCGAGGCGGCGGAGCTGTCGCATGCCGACGTCGTCGTCGCGGCCACCGGCGACGACGAGGACAACCTCGTCACGTCGCTGCTCGCCAAGCAGGAGTTCGGTGTCCCGCGGGTGCTCGCGCGGGTGAACCACCCGAAGAACGAATGGCTGTTCACCGAGCAGTGGGGCGTCGATCAGGCGGTTTCCCCGCCGCATATGCTCACGGCGATGGTCGAGGAGGCCGTCACGACCGGGGACCTCGTGCAGCTGCTTCGCCTCGAAGGCGGGCGCATCTCGATCGTCGAGATGAAGCTGACCGAGGCCTCGCCAGCAGCCGGCAAGCCGTTGTACGAGTTGCGGCTCCCGTCGGACGCGGCCGTCGTCGCGGTGCTGCGGGAGGGGCACGTCTTGATCCCGCAGCCGGAGACGACCTTCGGCGCGGGCGACGAACTCGTTGCGCTGGCTGCCGGTCCCGACTCCGAGCAAGCCTTGCGCGACGTGATCGTCGGCGACTGAACGCCTCCGGGGGGCGCTACGCCGTGAACTCCAGCTGGGGGTTCATCATCTGCAGGACGCCCTTCTGCTCGGCGAGCATCCCCTCCAGGACGACCTTCGTCCCCAACCCGAGTCCCCCGATCGCCCGGCGTCCCGTGAATCGCACGACGATCTCACCGCTGCCGTCGGACACGACCGCCTCGAGCGACTCGTTGTCCTTCATCGGGAACACGGTGAGCCGCCGGATCTGGCCGGCGATCTTCACCCGCTCGCGCAGCCGCGCCGCCGCGATCGGGACGGCGTCGGGCACGCTCGCCGACCACTCGCGGACCTCCGTGGCGAGGCGCGCCTCGTCGGTCTCGATCAGACGGTCGAAGAAGCGGCGGAACAGGGCCATGACCCGGTCAGCCTACTCCCGCGTCACGCGCCGGCCCGGGCCTGTTCCTGTGCCTTGATCTCCTCGCCCAGCTCGGACTTCCGAGCCTTCGACACCCAGATCGAGGCCGCCAGGACGGCCGCCGCGACCACCGCGATCCCGATCCGGATCGCCGTGTCCTCCGAGTAGTCCACGACCAGGGGCGCGATCAGGAGCGCAACCAGGTTCATCACCTTGATCAACGGGTTCAGGGCAGGGCCGGCGGTGTCCTTGAAGGGGTCGCCGACCGTGTCGCCGATCACCGCGGCCTTGTGGCTGTCGGAGCCCTTGCCTCCGAAGTTGCCTTCCTCGATGTACTTCTTCGCGTTGTCCCAGGCGCCGCCCGAGTTCGACAGCATCACCGCCATCAGCTGGCCGGTCACGATCGCACCGGCCAGGAACCCGCCGAGCGCCTCCTCCTTCAGCAAGAACCCGGCGATCACCGGCGAGAGCACGGCGAGCAAGCCGGGGGTCAGGAGCTCGCGCAGCGAGGTCTTCGTGCAGATGTCGACCACCCGCGCGTAGTCGGGCTTCACCGAGTAGTCCATGATCCCCGGGTTGTCGCGGAACTGGTTCCGCACCTCGACCACGACCTGCGCGGCCGCCCGGCCCACGGCGCGGATCGCGAGCGACGAGAACAGGAACGCGATCGTGCCGCCGGCGAGCAGCCCGACGAGCACGTCCGGTCGGTCGATCCTGATGCCCTGGAAGTCGAAGCCGGCCGCCTTCAGCGCCTCCTCGAACGACCCGAACAGCGACGTGGCCGCGATCACGGCCGTGGCGATCGCCATGCCCTTCGTGATCGCCTTGGTGGAGTTCCCGACGGCGTCGAGCCCGCCGAGGATCTCGGCCGGGCGGCCCTCGAACTCTCCGGACATCTCGGCGATGCCTTGCGCGTTGTCCGAGATCGGGCCGTAGGTGTCCATCGAGACCACCACGCCCACCGTGGTCAGCATGCCCATACCGGTGAGCGCGATGAAGTACAGGCGCTCGGCGAACAGGTTCCCGGAGTCGGGGTCGGCGAGCAGGAAGGCGGTCATGATCGAGCCTGCGATCACGAGGGCCGCCCACACGGCCGACTCGAGACCGACCGAGAACCCGGACAGGATCGTCGTGGCCGGTCCGGTGACGGTGGACTCCGCGACCTCCTGCACCGGCTTGAACTTCGTGTCGGTGAAGTACTGGGTGAGCACCTGGATCACGGAGGCGAGGATCAGCCCGACGACCACGGCCGCGCCGGGACGCCAGCTGTCCATGTAGACGACCGAGATGATCCCGACCGCGATCGCCGAGAGCAGGGCCGAGACGAAGAAGCCGCGGTTGATCGCCTTCATGCCGTGCTCGGTCTCGGAGCGAGGCGTCACCGACATGATGCCGATGATCGACGTGATGACCCCGACCGCGCGGACGAACAGCGGGAACATCACGCCCGCGATCGCCCCGATCTCCGAGCCCGTGAACGCGGCGGCGCCAAGGATCAGCGAGGCCACCAAGGTGACCTCGTAGGACTCGAACAGGTCGGCGGCCATCCCCGCACAGTCGCCCACGTTGTCGCCCACGTTGTCGGCGATCGTCGCGGCGTTGCGCGGATCGTCCTCGGGGATCCCGACCTCGATCTTGCCCACGAGGTCGGCACCCACATCCGCCGCCTTCGTGAAGATGCCGCCGCCGACCCGCATGAACATCGCGAGCAGCGCGCCGCCGAAACCGAAGCCGACCAGCACCGCCGTGGCGTCGCCCTCGAAGATGATGAGGATCAGGGTTGCGCCGAACAGACCGAGGCCGACCGTGAACATGCCGGCGACCCCCCCTGCCCGGAACGCGATCGTGAGGGCCTTGCGGAGCCCCGTCTCGCGAGCGGCGTTCGCCGTGCGGACGTTCGCGCGCACCGCGAGCCACATGCCCGCGTAGCCGGTGAGCATCGACGCGCCCGCACCCAGGAGGAACGCGAGCGAGCGACCCACGCGGATCGACAGCGACGGGGACATCCCCAGCAGCGAGGTCGTCACGGAGTCCGACACCGGCAGCACGAAGAACAGCGCCACGGCGAGGATCGCCAGGAATACCCCGAGGGTTCGGAACTGGCGGCTCAGGTAGGCCTTCGCGCCCTCCTGGATCGAGGTCGCGATCTCCTTCATCTTCTCGGTGCCTTCCGGCTCGGACAGCACCGCCTTGACCAGGTACCAAGCGAACAGCAGGGCTACGAGCGAGATCGCGAGCACCATCCAGAGCATCGTGTTCTCGAACGAGCCGAACACGACCTCGAGCGGGCCGTCCTCCTGGGCAAGCCAGCCGACCATCGAACCTCCTGCGTGGGTTGGAAGCCTCTTCCCCCCGGCCGGACCCGGCGCGGGACCGGTGAAGGATACCGGAGGGAGCTCACCCGCGACCGTGCCATGTGGGCCCTGACCTGCGCACACGGTGGCTTCGACGAAGGCTTCGCCGGCGCCACCGTGACCGCGGGATCGAGGGGTTCAGCGGGCGAACGGCCTCGCGTCGGTGCGACCCCGGATCACTCCTCCGAGCGGGCGGGCGTCGACGCCCCGAACCTCAGCACCACCTGCCCCGCCACCAGCGCAACCGCCGATGCGGCGAGGATCGCCACCTTCGCCTGGTCGAGGAGCTCAGGGACCTCGTCGAAGGCGAGCTCGGCGATGAACAAGGCGACCGTGAACCCGATGCCGGCCGTCGCCCCCATGCCGAGCAGATCGAGCCATCCGACACCCTGGGGGCGGGTCGCCACGCCCGAACGGACCGACAAGCCGCTCGCGAGCGCCACCCCGAGCGGCTTCCCGATCACGAGACCGAGGAAGATGCCGATCGCGACCGGTGCCGAGAGCGCATCACGCACCGTGTCCCAGGACAGCACGAGGCCAGCGTTCGCGAGCGCGAACATCGGGACGATCACGAAGCTCGACAAGGGCAGGAGCGTGTGCTCGGCCCGCGCGATCGGCGAGACGGCCTCCTTCGACAGCCACGCGAGACGCAGCCACGACGGCGCGTCAACGTCCGGAGGCACCGGATCGTCGACCGTCTCCTCCGCCGTACGCCGCGCCTCCTGGCTCACGGCAGCCGGTCGCTGGAACGGCTCCGAGGGTGTGAGCAGACCCAGCACCACGCCGGCGATCGTGGGGTGCACGCCCGCTCGATACGTCGCGTACCACAGCACCGCGCCCACGACGACGTAGGCGGCGACGGCGCGCACGTGGATCCGCTGCAGCAGAACGATCGCCCCGATCGCGGCGAGCGCCACGATCAGGTAGGTCGGATCGCCGCCGTCCGTATAGAAGATCGCGATCACGAGGATGGCACCGATGTCGTCGACGATCGCGAGGGTGAGCAGGAGCGGCTTGAGGTTCGACGGCGCATGGCTGGCGGCCAGCGCGAGCGCCCCCAGTGCCAGGGCGATGTCGGTCGCCATCGGGATGCCCCACCCTTCGGCGCCCTCCCCGCCGCCCACGACGGCCACGTAGAGGAGCGCGGGCACCACCATCCCTCCGAGCGCGGCGACCGCAGGGAGCGCGGCGGCGCGCGGGGAGCGCAGCTCGCCGATCGTCACCTCACGCTTGATCTCGATCCCGACCAGGAGGAAGAAGATCGTCATCAGCCCGTCGTTCACCCAGAACCGGACGTCCTTGCCCAGCACCGTGTCCCCGAGTTGGATCTTCGCCGTTGCGCCCCATACCGCTTCGTAGGAACCGCCGAGGTTCGCCCAGAGCAGCGCGGTGACGACCGCGCCGAACAGGAGCAGCGCCGACGACGTGGAGGTCTGCAGGAACTCCTGCAGTGGCCGAACGATCCGGCTCGGGATGCGGCGATCCGAGTGGGACCAGGGGTGTCGCAGGTCGAGTTCGTCCATGACCGATCCAGTGCCGACCAGTCTTCCCGGCTCACCTACGACAGCGCGCACATGCTACCGGTCCGTTCGGCACGGTGTTCGTCGCCCCTCCTGACCTGCGCCGATGACCGACTCCACAGCTTCGCAACGCAGGAAATCCCAGGAACAGCGGTTCGGGCTGTTAGCCTCCCTTCGCTTTGGGAACGGACAGGAAGACCCCTCTCAGCGAGGCTGGCGCTGCCGCCCCCGGGCGATCCCAGAAGGCGCAACAGCGTTCGAAGGTCGCCCGGTCACGGATGCTGATCGTCGGCGGGATCGTCGTCGCCCTCGTCGCGGGCGGCGCGTTCCTCGCGACCCGCGGTGGAGACGACGGCGGCCTCATCGGCAGCATCATCGGTGACGGAGACGCGCGCCCCGTCCCCGAGGTGACGCTGAAGATCAAGAGCGCGAAACCCGAACCCACCACGGCCGAGGCCGACAACGAGATGCAGCAGGCCAACGCGAAGGACGCCTCGGCCGCGATCGCCGAGGCACTCAGCGCGATGCTCCGGACCGCGTACGTCGACCCCGACACATGGGACGACCCCGGCGCGGTGGGCGACGCGTTCACCGGCGACGCCGCCGACCGCCTCGAGGCCGACATCGCGGTGATGACCTTGGGCGACGGCGCCGGCGACGTCTACGAGTTCGTCGACCCCACGAAGGCGACCACGGCGATCCAGGTGCTGACCGGGTCGAAGGGGGAGGCGATCCGAGGCTCCGCGAGCGTCACGTTCCAGGGCCTGGCCGAGCACGACGACGGCACGTATACGGAGCTCGCGATCACCGGGTCGTACTTCCTGGTGCTGGAGGACGGGACGTGGAGGATCGAGTCCTACCGGGTCGACCGGTCGGAGAAGCCCACCGACGCCCCGGCCACTCCGTCGACCAGTGCGAGCGCCAGCGCGGAGGCGTCGGGATGAAGCGCCGTCTCCTCGCCGTGACCCTTGCCCTGACCGCCTGGGTGGGGGGAACCGTGACCGGATCGCTCACCTCGACCCCGGCTGCCGGACTGCCCATCCTGCAGGTGGGTCGCGCCCATGCCGAGTTCCAGCCTGCGCTCGACGGCGACGAGCCGATCTTCGTGCTGCTTCTTGGTTCCGACTCGCGTCCCGGGACGCCCATCGACGGCGGGCTCGCCGACTCGATCCACGTGCTCGGGATCAACCCGGCGGACGGGCGAGGAACGCTGTTCGGGATCCCCCGCGACTCGTGGGTGCCGCTCGCGTCGGGCGGGGCCAACAAGATCAACGCGGCGATGCCGGCAGGCGGTGTCGAGGCCCAGATCGCCACGGTGGAGCAGCTCACCGGCATCACGATGGACTACTACGCCCTGACGGGGTTCCCGGGGTTCGCCGACGCGGTCGACGACATCGGTGGCCTCACGGTCGACGTGCCCTACGGCTTCCAGGGCTACACGACGACGTTCACCGAAGGTGAGCAGCGGTTCACCGGCCATCAGGCCCTGGAGTACGGGCGTACGCGGAAATCGCTCACGCGTGGGGACTTCGACCGATCACTGAACCAGGGCACGCTCCTCGTGAGCGCCCTCGCGCAGTTCCGCACCGAGTACGCCAAGGACGCGGGGCGCGCTTTCGACTGGATGGGCGCGGGACTCCGCAACATCCAGACCGACGTCTCGATCGACGAGCTCCTGCTCCTGGCGAACCTCTCCCTGCAGGTCAAGCCGATGAACATCACGAACCTCGTCGCCACCGGCTCGGTGGGCAGCGAAGGCGGGATCAGCGTGGTCTACCTGTCGGACTCGAACCAGGCGCTGTGGCAGGACATGACGACCGACGGCTACATCCTGCCGAAAGCGATCCCCTCCGAGCAGACGATCCAGGCGTCCTGAGCGAGCTCCCGGGCGCGCCGTTGTAGTTTGCTCGGACAGTGGCCCGCCTCTCCTCGTCCCAACGTGACCCGCGATGGATCGGGGTTTCCCTCGCGCTCGCCGTCGTCACCGCCTGCGTCCGGAGCGAAGTCGCCGTCAACGCGCCGGAGGCGGCGAGCCCCACGGCGACCGGGGTCGCGAGCCCACCTGACGAGACCTCTCCTGGCTCCGATCGCGCCGGCTGGGGAGTGGCCCGCCGCCGGATCGATCACGTCGTGTTCATCGTGAAGGAGAACCGGACCTTCGACCACCTCTTCGGTACCTTCCCCGGCGCCGACGGCGCCACTGAGGGTGCGACGTGTGACGGCACGGTGGTGCCACTCGGCCCCGCACAGGACGATTCGCCTGGAGCGGCGCACGGCTTCCTGGCGGGCCTGGTGTCGATCAACGGCGGTGCGATGAACTGCTTCGACCAGATCGACGGAGGCAAGGAGCTCGAGGGATACATCCAGTACCGAGCCGACCAGATCCCCAACTACTGGCGCTACGCCGAGGAGTTCACGCTCGGAGACCGATTCTTCAGTTCGACCTACGGCCCCACCTTCATCGAGCACATGTTCGTGGTCGCCGCCCAGACCGATCGCTACGTGGACAACCAGCGGCCGCCGCTGGGCCAGGCAGGGACCGACGGGATCCCCGGGGGCTACTGCGAGGACGAGACCGAGACGATCTTCAGCTTTCCCCGCTTCACCGAGGAGGAAGAGGCGAGGGTCTTTCGCCTCGAGGACGAGGGACGGGTCGACGAGGTCGGCGCCACCTTCATCGAGCGCTGGCCGTGCCACGACGTCCGCACGCTCCCCGACCTGCTCGAGCGTGCGGGCGTTGACTGGCGCTACTACACGACTGACAGCCCCTACTACCAGGCCCTGAAGGCGATCCCGCATATCCGCTTCGGTCCGATGTGGACGAAGGTGCCCGAGGAAGCGACGTTCATCCCGGATGTGCGGGCCGAGCGACTCCCCGCGGTCTCGTGGGTCATACCGCCTACGCCCGAGTCTGACCATCCGGACCTCGGGAAGCTGTGCCCCGGAGAGAACTGGACCGTGCGTACGATCAACGCGATCATGCGGAGTCCTGCGTGGGACTCCACGGCGATCTTCCTGACGTGGGACGACTTCGGTGGCTACTACGACCACGTACCACCGCCGCACGTCGACATCTACGGGATGGGCCCACGGGTGCCACTGCTCGTGATCAGCCCCTTCGCGCAGCGGGGTTCCGTCTTCAGCGAGACGTCGGAGTTCTCCTCGGTGCTGCGCTTCATCGAGAAGCTCCACGGCCTGCCGGCGCTGACGAGCCGTGACCGGACGGCGAACGACCTGCTCGGTGCCTTCGACTTCTCGCAGCCACCCCGCGATCCTCTGATCCTCCGCGAGCGGGACTGCACTCAAGTCACCTGAGGTGCGGTGATACGCTCCGGCCGCCCCACCGACTCGCCCATGACGACGCTCGACGATGACCTTCGCGACGTCCACCCGGCACGCCAGCTGCTGTACATCGTCCTCGCGGTCGCCGTCACGGTGCCGGGCCTGGCGATCCGGTTCGTGCACCCGGACATCCCTCATCCGCTCGAGGCGTTCCTGTTCGGCCTGGCGATCGTCGGATCAGCGTTCCTGCTCTCGTGGGCCGCAGAGGTCGCCCAGCTCGACATCTCCGCCGGCCTCGCGATCGCGATCCTCGCGCTGATCGCGGTGCTTCCCGAGTACGCGGTGGACTTCGTGTTCGCGTGGAAGGGCGGCGAAGCGTACGAGGCCGCGGGCTACCTCGGGTGTCCGCCGCTGCCGGGGGCCGGCACGGAGTCGCCATGCTCGCTGGCCCTGGCGAACATGACCGGCGCGAACCGGCTGCTGATCGGCATCGGCTGGTCGATGGTCGTGTTCATCGCGTTCTTCCGTCTGCGGGCCAAGGGCATGATCGCGAAGGGGCAGCGGTGGGAGGGCGTGCATCTCGACCGCGAGCACACCGTCGAGCTGTCGTTCCTGGCGCTCGCCACGATCTACTCGCTGACCCTGCCGCTGAAGGAGTCGATCACGCTGATCGACGCTGGGGTGCTGGTGACCCTCTTCGTGCTGTACACGATCCGAGTCTCGCGGGCGCCGGCGGAGGAGCCGCACCTGGTGGGACCGGCCCGCTTCATCGGGACCTTCGCGACACCTCGCCGCCGCGCCACCGTGATCGGCATGGCGGTGTTCGCCGCCCTCGTCATCCTGCTGTGCGCCGAGCGCTTCGCCGAGGCGCTCGTCCTGAGCGGCGAGGCCCTCGGGATCAGCGAGTTCCTGCTCGTCCAGTGGGTCGCCCCTCTCGCCTCGGAGGCCCCGGAGCTCCTGATCGCCGGGCTGTACGCGTGGCGCCTGAACACGAACGCCGGACTCGGCACCCTGGTCAGCTCGAAGGTGAACCAATGGACCCTGCTGGTCGGGACCCTGCCGATCGTGTTCGCGATCTCATCGTCGAGCCTGCACGGACTGCCGATCGACGACGTCCAGCGAGAGGAGCTGTTCCTCACCGCCGCACAGTCGTACTTCGCACTCTCGGTCCTGCTGAACCTGTCGATGTCGCTGCGCGAGGCTGGGTTCCTGTTCGGGCTGTTCTGGACCCAGTTCTTCCTTGGAGCGATCGTGCCGCCCGAGTACCAGGCGATCGAGCGGATCGGCGTGGGGATCGTGTACCTGATCCTCGGGACCTGGCTGGTGATCGGGAACTGGCGCGCGGTCCCGAGGCTCTTCTACGACGGCCTCCGGGCTCCATACTCAGAGCTCGCGGAGACGTCGGATCGGGCGGTGGCCGCGATCCACGACACGGATTGAACGGCTCCGTCGGCGCCCCCCGGTAGCCTGGCGGACCCGTGGATCCCCAGGCCTTCCTCGACCGGCTCGCCGACGACCCGGACCTCGCACCCTCGCTGCTGCACGTCCGCGAGCTGCCGGCACGGACCCCCGCTCCCGTGCCGTTCCCCGACGATCTGCCCGATCTGGTGCGGTCGCGCCTGGGCCTGATGGGGATCGACGGGCTCTACACGCACCAGCGGCACGGGCTCGATGTCCTGCGGTCCGGTCGCGACCTGCTGATGGCGACCGGGACCGCGAGCGGCAAGACCCTCGTCTACGACGTCGCGTTCGCCGAGGCCGCGCTCACGCGACCGAAGGCCACCGCGTTGTTCCTGTTCCCCACGAAGGCGCTGGCGCGCGACCAACTGCGACAGATCCGAGGCTTGAAGATCCCCCAGATCCGAGCCGCCGTGTACGACGGCGACACGCCCCAGGCGGAGCGCCAGCTGATCCGCCGCAACGCGAACCTGATCTTGACGAACCCCGACATGCTGCACCTGTCGATCCTGGCCGACCACGCGCGGTGGGGAGACTTCCTGCTCCGGCTCGCGCTCGTGGTCGTGGACGAAGCTCACGTGCTGCGCGGGGTGTTCGGCTCGCACGTGTCGATGGTGCTGCGGCGGCTCAGGCGCCTCGTCGCCCACCACGGCGGCGACCCCGGCTGGTGCCTGGCGAGTGCCACCGTCGGGAACCCCGCCGAGCTCGCGAACCGGCTGACCGGGCTCGACGTTGAGATCGTCGACGTGGACGCCTCGCCGGCCGGGCGCAAGCTGTTCGCCCTCTGGAATCCGCCGGTCGTCGACGAGGAGACAGGCGCGCGGCGGAGCGCCCTGGCGACGTCGTCGTCACTGATGGCCGCGTTGATCGACGACGATGTCCGCACGATCGGTTTCGCCAGGTCCCGGCGCGCGGCGGAGCTCCTGGCCGAGTTCACCCGGCGTGCGCTGACCGAGGCCGCGAAACGCCCTCGGGTGCGTGCGTACCGCGCCGGCTACCTGGCTGAGGACCGCCGGGCCCTCGAGCAGGCGCTCGCGAGCGGAGAGCTGCTCGGCGTCGCCAGCACGAACGCGCTCGAGCTGGGGATCGACATCGGATCGCTCGACGCGGCCGTCCTGACCGGCTATCCGGGCACGCGGGCTTCCATGTGGCAGCAGGCCGGGCGGGCCGGGCGGCGCGAGGGCGAGTCGCTCGCCGTGCTCGTGGCTCAGGACGACCCCCTCGACCAGTACCTCGTCCACCATCCGGAGGACCTGTTCGACCGACCCGCCGAAGCCACGGTGATCGACCCCACGAACCCGTACGTCCTGGACCCGCATCTTCGGTGCGCGGCCCGCGAGCTGCCGCTCGACACGGACACCGCCACCCGGTTCTTCGGCGACGGGGCGCCGGAGGGGCTCGCACGTCTCGCGGAGCGCGGGGAAGTGAAGGCACGAGGTGTCACGTGGCACGACGTGGGGCGCGATCCCCCGCATCGGGCCGTGGACGTCCGGGCCGGATCGGGCCACGTCTACCGGATCGTGCTCGCCGACAGCGGAGAGCTGCTGGGGACCGCCGACGAGCACCGCGCCTTCGCGACCCTGCACCCTGGCGCGGTCTACCTGCACCAGGGCGAGCAGTACCTCGTCCACGCGCTCGACCTGGCGCAGGGCATCGCGCTGGTCGAGGAGGCCGACCCGGACTTCTACACCCAGGCCCGCGACGTGACCGACATCGAGGTCGTGGCGGTCCGCGAGCGATCGGTCGCGTTCGGCGAGGCCGAGATGTCGCTCGGCACGGTGCGGGTGTCGAACCAGGTGACGGGGTTCGTCCGCAAGCTGGTCGCCACGAACGAGATCGTCGGCGAGGTACCGCTCGCCCTCCCTCCGGTGCTCCTGGAGACGACGGCCGTGTGGTGGACGTTGCCGGGACGTCTGCTCGATCGGGCGGGCATCGGCCCGCACGAGCTCGCCGGCGGGATCCACGCCGCGGAGCACGCGGCGATCGGGCTCCTCCCGCTCGTCGCGACGTGTGACCGGTGGGACGTCGGGGGCGTGTCGACCCCGCTGCACGAGGACACGGGGCTCACGACGATCTTCGTCTACGACGGCTACCCGGGCGGCGCCGGCATCGCCGAGCGAGGGTTCCGAAGCGCCGAGCGCTGGCTGCATGCCACGTTCGAGCGCATCCGGGAGTGCCCATGCCGCGACGGATGTCCGAGCTGCGTGCACAGCCCGAAATGCGGCAACGGGAACGACCCGCTCGACAAGGCGGCGGCGACATCGCTGCTGGCTGCGATACTCGGCAGGGCATGGGGATGACCCGATGACGTCGCCGGTCCCGAGCACGCTGCGCCGTCCCTACGTGGCGGTGATCGGCGCCTCGAACGCGCTCGAATGGGAGCTCGCGACGGCCGAGGACCTCGGCCGACGATTGGCCGAGCACGGGTGCGTCCTGGTCTGCGGGGGGCTCGGCGGCGTGATGGACGCCGCCGCGCGAGGCTGCCAGTCGGCGGGCGGCGTGTCGGTCGGGATCCTCCCGGGGTCCGACCGCGTCGGGGCCTCCCCCGCGCTGACCGTCGCGATCGCGACCGGGTTCGGCGAGGCACGCAACGCGATCGTGGCGCGCAGCGCCGACGCGGTGATCGCGGTCGGCGGCGAGTTCGGGACGCTATCCGAGATCGCGCTGGCCCTCAAGATGGGCACGCCTGTGATCGGGTTGGGCACCTGGGAACTGGGTCGCGACGATCTGGACCGCGACCCGATCGTGCGCGCGGAGACCGCCGACGAGGCGATCGCCCACCTCCTCCGACTGCTGCCGTGACCCCTCGGGTTGCCGTGGGACGATCGCGAGACGAAGATGGCCGCATGGCGCTCGTCCTGATCGTGCTCGCCTTCGTCTGGGCGGGCGTGGTGGTTGCCGTCGTGATCGGCAGCGCACCGACCGGTGGGGCGTCGATCGTGGCCTTCGATCGGGAGCTGTACTCCCCCGGCATGCCCGAGGGGGTCTGGGTCCTGTGTTGGCTCGCAGTCTCCGCCGGGCTCGCGCTCGCGTGGGCCTTCGGGGCCTGGTCCCGCCGCCGTCACCGGGCTCGGCTCTCGGCCGAGCTGGACGAGCGCTGGGCACTGCGATCGCACGAAGCGGTCGCCGAAGGGGCGCGTGGGCGACTCCTCGAATCGCGGGAACGGGAGCTGGACGAGATGGTCCACACGCTCACCGCGCAGCGCGACGCGCTCCTCGACGAGATCGCGGTGCTCCGGGCATCGGTGCCTAGCGTGGTCCAGGTTCCCGAGTCGGACGAGACCGAGGCCGCGGTCGACGGTTCCGCGGATCGAGCGGGCTGAACCGCCCGGTCACATCTCCCCGTCGCCCTCCATCTCACCGGTGAACTCGCGGATCTCCGCGGTCACGTCAACGTCGCCCGCTCCCTCGAAGGAGAGGGTGACGTCGATCGAGGAGCCCACCTCGAGCGCCTCGGGGATCTCCATCAGCATCACGTGGTACCCGCCCGGCTCGAAGGTCACGCTCCCGCCCGCGGGCACGTCCACGCCCTCGACCTCAGCCATCGTGGCGGTCCCGTCGGCCATCGTGGTCTCGTGGACCTGCACCACGCCCGCAGCATCGCTCGAGGCAGCCACGAGCCGGTCGTCCTCGGTCCCTGAGTTCTCGACCATGAAGTAGACGGCGCCGCGCTCGGGCGTCGGGGACCAGCCCCAGACCTCGGTCACCGCGATCGAGCCCTCCGTCTCGCCGCCCTCGCCGCCCTCGTCGTCGGAGCACGCGACCGCGGTCATCGAGAACAGCGCCGCCACCACCAGCATCCACCGAAGCGACTTCGTCATGCCTTCCCTCCTGTTCCTCTGAGATCTGTGCGCGCGGGTCATACCGCCGGGTCCCACCCCTCCTCGACGAGCGAGACGAGGTCCGAGCGGAACTGGTCCGGGGTCATCCCGAACGGGTAGGCGAGCCTCGCCTTGCCGTCGGGCATGAACAGCAGCTGATACGCCGCGTGCGACATCGCGTAATCACCCTCTGCGGTCGGTTCCTTCGTCGCCGGGTTCACGTGCATCAGCAACTGAGCGTGGTGCGCCAGACCGTCGTCGGCGGGTCGCAGCGCCACGAAATCGGATCTGAGATCCCGGTCGAAGTTGGCGATCCACGCGGTCAAGACCTCGAGCGAGTCGCGCTCGGGATCCACGCTCACGAACACGACCCGCACCTCGTCCGCGATCTCGGGCGGGAGTTCACGGAGCGCCGACGCGTTCACCGCCATCGTTCCCGGGCAGATGTCCGGGCAGCTCGTGTAGCCGAACGACAGCAGCGTGTAGGCGCCCTCGGTGAGGTCCCGCAGGTTCACCTGCTCCCCGTCGGCGCGGGTCAGGACGATCGAGGGAGCACGGACCTCCGGCTCGACGCGGAACCCCTCGTAGTTCCACAGGAGGGGTCGCACGAGCGTCATGTCGTCGGAAACCTCGACCTCTTCGTAGGTCTGCGCGTCGCTCGGCGGCGCACTCTGGTGCGGGTCGGCGACCGACGCGCCGTCGGTGGGGGGGGCGGTCCCGGCCGAGGGCAGGACGCTCACACTGACGCCCACCTCGGGTGAGGAGGCGTCCGTCGCGCACGCGGACAAGAGCAATGCCAGCGTGCTCGCCATCACCGCCGCGCCTGCCGAGCGCGACGGCCCCCGTCGCCATCGGTTCGCGGGCACGACCCCATTCCATCGAGTCGACCGGCGCCCAGATGGGGCCGTTGGTCCTGGGACCGCGTGGGTCTGAGATGTCCAAAGGCACCCCGTCCGTCGCCCGGGAGTGACCATCGTGGCGACGCCGTGAGCCTCAGGCCCGCCCGCGCCCGGTGACCTTCCCGACCGACCTCGCGACCATCGCACGTTCGTTCGCGGGCAGACCCACCGCCAGCAGGACCAGGAGGTAGACGCCCGCCCCGATCGCGGCGGATAGGAGCAGGTTCACGAGCCACGCTGCGTCCGGGAGCACCACATGCGCGGCCCACATCGCGAGACCGCCGGCGATCGTGGGGACGATCAGGCGCAGGTACGAGGCGTCGAACGGCCAGATCCCAAGGAACCGGCGGACCAGGACCAGGCGCGCGATCGCGCTGAAGGTCAGCGTCGCAGCCTGGGCGATCGCGGCGCCGCGCATGCCGAGCACCTCCGGACGGGCCAGGACCAGGGCGATGGCGACGTCGATCGTGAACGCGCCGACGTACACCAGCAGGTCCCATCCGGTGCGACCGGCCATGATCAGGATGAATCCGACCGTGCCGACCATGACCGGCACGATCATCCCGACGATCAGGATCCGCAGGGCGCCCGCACCCTCGTCGAACCCCGGGCCGAAGATCCGCATCACCTGCTCGGGCAACACGGCCAGCACGAGCAGGACCGGGATCGTGGCCGCGAGCGACCACCGAGTGACCTGCTTGTAGAGCGCATCCAGCCGGCCACGCTCCCCACGATGGTGCAGATCCGCAACGAACGGGCTGAAGGTGAGCGAGACGCTCGTGAGGAACAGGAACAACGACTGCCCGGCGCGCAGGACCCCTCCGTAGACACCGACGTCGTCATCGGAGCCCAGGAGCGCCGCCAGCACGAAGAAGTCGGTCCAAAAGATCAGCTGGGAGAACAACGTTCCGGGGGCACGGAGCGCGCCGAACCGCAGGAGGGCGCCGGTCTCCTCCTCGGCGATCGGGTCCCCGACGACTTCGCCGAGCCTCCGCTGCTCCCGGAGCCAACCGGCGCCGGCGATGAGGAGCGCGGCCCCCCACGACGCCGCGAACGCCGCGCTCGCCCATCCAGCGGTGACGGCCGCGACACCCCACAGCAGCAGGGTGAAGGCGATCCACCCGATCGGCTGGGCGAACCATTGCGCGTACAGCGTGTACCGCATGATCTTCAGACCGCGGGTCGCGCCCATCAACGTGAAGGCCAGCGCGGCGAGCGGGACCGTCACGGCGGCCCACCGGAACGCGACCTCGGCGTCCGGGTTGCCCCCGAACCGCTCGGCGAGCCACGGAGCGAGCGCGAAGGTCGCGATACCGAACGTGATCGAGACGATCGCCGCGATGATCGTCGAACGTCGGACGAGCCCGCGCGCGCGCGCGGACCGCGCGGAGCCGACGAGGATCGCGACCAGCCGGACGTTCGCAACGTCCATCCCGAACCGGGTCGCGGCCGCGGCGACGAACGCGAACTGGGTCGTGAGGGTGACGACGCCGAACGCCGACTTCCCCAGACGGTTCGACATCATCACCGTCGCGGCGAAGGTCGCCGCGGCACCGACCGCCAGCCCCAGCACGTTCTGGCCGGTCTGACCGACGATCACCCGCTGGTCGGAACCCGCGCGCGGCGGCTCGGCCTCCGCGACCTCTTCGAGGATCTCGGACTCCTGATCCATGCGGCCGGAGTATGGCAGGCGCCGGAGGACCCCCACGGCCAGGGGCGGGCGCCCTCCGGCGGGTCGTCACACGGATGTCACGGTGGGGCACATGAAGACGATGCGTCGTGTCCTGTCCGTGATCGTGGCGTGCGTCGCCGTCTGTATCGCGGTCTGGGTGGGCCTGCTGTACGCGTTCGGATGGGTCACCGGCACGCTGATCGCGGTGGCGAGCGCGGTCGCCGGGATCGCGATCTACGTCTTCGTGATCGGTCCGTGGCAGCGGTGCTGGGGGGCGACCGACGAGGAGGCCGCGGCGCCGATGCCCGGCGACGACCTCCTTCCGGCGGACGCCGCCGGGACGACCCGCGCGATCACGATCGAGGCTCCACCCGAGCGCGTGTGGCCATGGCTGCTCCAGATCGGCTACGGCCGGGGTGGGTGGTACTCGTACGACTGGCTCGACAACGACGGGGCCCCGAGCGCCGACCGGATCGATCCCGAGCTCCAGCAGCTCGCGGTCGGCGATCGGATCGTGATGGTGCCCGGGATGGGCCCGACCGTCCTCGAGATCGAGCCGAGCGAGCACCTACTGAGCGCGAGCGAGACCGACACGTGGTGCCTCCAGCTGCGAGGGCTTCCCGATGGACGGACCCGCCTGATCAGCCGGTGGCGCCAGGACTGGCCGAAAGGCGTGTCGACGCTCGTGTGGATCGCGATCGCCGACCCGGGCGCGTTCATCATGGAACGCAAGATGCTGCTGACGCTCCGCGAGCGGGCGGGGTCGACGCGGGACCCCGCCACGACGGCCTAGACGGCGGCGGATCCGCCGCGGGGGGCCGGGGCGGGCGGACGTACATGGATCTGCTCCACGATCTCGTCGGAGAGCGCGAGCTCGGTCTCGCCGATCCGCACCACGGGCACGGGCCTGCGCTGCGCGAGCGTGACGATCGTGCCGGGGGTGAGCCCGAAGGCGGTCAGCCGCGAGGCTCGGGAGGCCGGCATCTGTGCGAGCTCCTGTACCTCGACCGGGGTGCCCGGACCCACGTGGGTGAGCGGCACGGCATCCTCACGAGGGGGGACACGATCCACCTGCGGCTCCCCCGCGCTCGGCCACAGCCTCCGGAGCACGCGGACCATGCCGCTCTTCGACTCGTCGACCACCTGATACCCGCAGTTCGGACAGCAGATCAGCGAGCACCGCGACCCCAGAGGACAGCTCGCGTGGCAGGCGAGGGCCGCGGCTTCGAAGACGTGACCGCACAACCGGCAACGCATCACCCCACCTCGATCCCGAGCGTCTCGAGGACGAGGTTCAGCAACCCGCCCACGGCGATCGCGAACGGGAACACGAACGCGGCGACGGCGACGGCGACCTTCCGCCCATGCTCACGGACGATCATCAGCAGGGTCGCGATGCACGGGATGAACAGCGTGATCACCACCATGCTCACGAGTATCTGGTTCCCGGTGAGGCCACCGCTTCGGGCCAGATCGAACAGCCCGGCCGCTCCGTAGTCACGACGCAAGAACCCGATCAGGAACGAGCCGGTGGCTTCCTCGGGCAGCCCGAGCCAGCCCGCGACCAAGGGAGCCATCGCCTGCTCGGCCCAGGCGAGCGCCCCGGTCACGGCCAGGACGAACAGCGCCGCGGTCCCGATCACGAAGACCGGGATCACTTCCTTCAGGTACCACTCCAGGCGAGCGGCGGTCTTCACGGCCACGTTCGTCAGCGACGGAACCCGCATCGGTGGGAGCTCGACGATGAAGTCCGACGTCGGCCCACGGAACAGCCGTGCCGAGAGCCAGCCCACGCCGAGCAGCGTGGCGAGCACGATGCCGGTCCAGATCGTGATGCCGAGCGCCCCGGTCGCCGTGATCATCCCGAGGATCACGCCGAGCTGCGCCGAGCACGGGACCGCCAGCGCGAGAAGGAGGGTCACCTGCAGGCGCTCCTTGCGGCTCTCGAGGGTCCGAGTCGTGACCGTGGCCATCGTGTCGCACCCGAGACCGAGGATCATCGGGATCACGGCCCTGCCGTTGAGCCCCATCGTGCGGAACGCGCGGTCGAGCATCACCGCGAGCCGTGGCAGGTAGCCGGAATCCTCGAGCACGCCGAACGCCAGGAAGAACGTGACCACGAGTGGCAGCACGATCGCGAAGCCGTAGGTCAGCCCCATCGTGATCAGGCCGTACTCGCCGACCAGGAAGTCCTGGACGAGGGGCCACGGGATCGTGGCCTCGACCAGCCGGGTGGCGGCCGGGTTGATCACCTGAGCGAAGAGGCCATCCTCGAGCAGCCCGACCAGCACGGCGGCGCCGAACCATCCGACGAACGCGAACATCGCGGCGAGGGTGGCGATGAGGATCGGCCACCCCCAGATCGGGTGCGACGCGAGGCGTCCGGCCGTCTCGCCGATGGTGCCGGGAGCCGTCTCGCGGTGGACGACGGCCGCGACGATCCGATCTGCCTCCGCCATGCGGCGCCGGTTCAACACCGAGCCGATCGGGCGACCGAGGAGGCTCTCGGCTCGGTGGCGTGCGTCGGCAACGACGGAGCGGGCCGCGGCCGGCAGCGCGAGGGTGTCGGTGAGCTCGTCGTCACCGGCGAGCAGCAGGAGCGCCACCGATCGCCGGCCCAGCCGGGTGACCGGCACGATCGGGGTGACGGCGTCGATCGCTTCCTCGACCTCGGGGCCGTAGTCGATCCGCCGACGGACCGGGCGAGGATCGTGCAGGAGCGAGCCCAACCGTTCAACGCCCTCGCCGCGCACGGCGACCGTGAGGACCACCGGCACCCCGAGCTCGCGGGACAGCGTCGGGACGTCCACCCGGATCCCGCGACGTGCCGCCTCGTCTGCCATGTTCAGCACCGCGACGTACGGCAGCTCAGCCTCGGCGAGCTGCAGGCTCAGGAGCAGCCCGCGGCGAAGGTTCTTCGTGTCGATCACCTGGACCGTCGCGGCCGCGGGCTGGGCGAGCAGGATGTCGCGCGTGACCCGTTCGTCGTCGGAGATCGCAGCGAGATCCTGCAGCCCAGGCGTGTCGATCACGGGGGTGCGGTCCCCGTTGAGCGCGAGGGTGCCGCGCGCCAGCTCGACCGTCGTGCCCGGGTAGTTCGAGACGGTGACGTAGCGGCCGGTCAAGCGGCCGAAGAGAGCCGACTTGCCCACGTTCGGATTCCCGACGAGGACGATCGGTCTCTCGCCGGCGTCGAGCTCGGCAGTGGCGGCGTGGCAGTCCATCCAGATGATTCCGACCTGAGAGGTCGGATCCATCGTCCCTGACGATGGATCCGTGCCGCAGGGACCCACGGCCCGTTCCCCGGGGGCCGTCCGTCCGGGCATGCGTGAGGGCCGGGGCTCTGCCCCGGCCCTCACACGCCCACGCCTCGTGGGGAGGGTGCTGATCAGATCGAGGCGCGGCCGACGCAGACCTCGCCGGTGGCCGCGTTGGTGGCACGACCCTTGAAGCTGTCGGTCCCCGCAGGGTTGGCTGCCACGACGCGGACCGTGAACGACCCGCTCGGGGCCTGCGTGACGCGAGAGCCGGCGAAGATCCGGTTCCCGTTGTGGAACAGACGGACCCGCCAGGTCTGGCCGACCACGTTCGAGTCGACCTCGTACTCGACCTCGGTCTTGCCGTCCTCAGGCGAGAGCTTGAGCTTCCAATCGCTGGAGCCGTTACAGGCCCCCGTCCTGATCACGTCGCCGTCCTTGGCCGACGCGGGCACGGCACCGGCCACGGTCAGGGCGAGCGCGGCTGCGAGCGCCACCCGAACGATCCTCGCGGTCATCTGGTCCCTCCTTGTTCGTTCACCGGCACGTCCGGCGGATGGGTGAAGCGTCGTCGGTGCGCGGTCCCGGTCACAACGGGACGACCGTCCCGGGACCACTCAGAACCTGACCGAGCCTCCGCAGGACTCGCCGGTCGCGAGGTTCACACCGCTCGCCTTGACCAGGTCGGTCCCCGAGCGGTCCGCGGTCTCCCTGCGGACGCGAACCTCGCTGCCGTCGCGCGAGACCTTGCTCCCGACGTAGATCCGGTCGCCGTCGTCCGAGATGAACAGCTGCCAGGTCTGCCCCTGGGCTCCGCCCTCGATCTCCCAGGACACACGGAGCGTGGAGGCGGTCTCCTGACGGACGATCAACTCCCACTCGCTGGGACCGCCGGCGCACTCGCCACGGCGACGGACCCGGTCGTCGGAGGCGGCGGCGGGCGAGGCGAGCGACGCCGCGAGCGCGGCAGCGAGCAGCATCGACGTGACCCTCCGTCCCATGGTGAGCATCGTGGGGGCGCCAAGGAGGTCGTCACAACGGGACGATGGTCCCGGGACCGGTCCCGGGACTCAGTCTCGGAGCGCCCCGGTCCGCTCGGCCCACAGGGCCGCCTGCGTCCGGTCGGAGACGCCGATCCGCTGGAACAGGTTCGTGAGATGGCCCTTCACGGTCTTCTCGCTGATGCCCAGGCGCCGAGCGATCTGCTTGTTCGCCATGCCGTCGACGACGAGCCGCAGGACCTCTCGCTCGCGAGCGGTGAGCTCGACGGTCACGGGTCGCGACGCGCGCGTCGCCAGCACGGCGGCGGCGGCCTTCGGATCGAGCGGCGACTCACCGCGCGCCGCGGCCTGCACGGCCTCGTGGATCGCCGCCGGATCGGCGTCCTTCAGCAGGTAGCCGATCGCGCCGGCGTCGAGGGCCTCGACGATCCGCTCACGGTCGGAGAACGACGTGAACACGACGATCCGGGTATCTGGGGAGGTCGTCGCGAGCCTCTTCGTCACCTCGACGCCATCGAGATCGGGCATCGAAAGATCCAGGAGGAGCACGTCCGGGTGCTCCTCCTCACAGACGGCGACGGCGGCCTCGCCGCCCTCCGCCACCCCGACGAGGTCGATGTCGTCGAACGTCCCGAGCAGCTGCTGGAGCCCGACGCGCACCACACGGTGGTCGTCGGCGATCGCGACGCGGATCACGGGGCGGGCACCTCCACACGCATCACCGTACCGCCGCCGGGCGCCGGCCCGAGGTCCAGCCGGCCCCCCGCGTGCTGGACAAGCTCGCGCAGGATCGCGATACCGACGTGGCCGTCGTCACGCGCCCGAGCCTCGTCATCGCCGGCGATCCCCCGCCCATCGTCTGCGACGTCGAGGACCGCGACGCCCTCGGTGCGGGCGACCCGCACGCGCACGTGCGTCGCGCCCGCGTGGGCCTCGACGTTGCGCAGCGCCTCCTGGCACGCTCGGTAGAGGAGCTCGTCGACCTCCGCCCCGAACGCGACCCCGGGATCGGCCTCCAGCCTCACGTCGAGGCCGTCGCGGACCGGGCGCGCGATCAGGTCGCCGAGCGCCGGCGCCAGCCCGGACTGGGTGAGGTTCGGCGGGTAGACGCCGACCACGGCGGAGCGCAGCGTCCGGATCCCCGCGCGAACGGCGGTCGCCGAGTCCGCGAGGGCGTCATGCGCCACGGGGTCGTCGACCCGCTCGGCGGTGGCCGACAGCTGCATCGCGAGTCCGGCAAGCTCCTGGACCGGGCCGTCGTGCAGGTCGCCCGCGATCCGTCGCCGCTCGTGATCCGACGCGTCGAGGGCGCGCTGCAGGAACCGTTCCCGATCGGCCTGCGCCCGGGCCACACGTCGAGCGAGCCCCCACGCGATCGGGACCAGCAGGAGCGCGAACCCGAGCAGCGCGACGACCAACACCGGCGCGAACGAGGCGAGCAGCTCGCTCCCACTGTCGGCCACGCTCGACGAGCGCTGGTACGTCTCGAACAGCAGCGGCGTTCCGTCCGGCGTCTGGATCGCCGTGTAGACCTCGAAGACCTCGCCGAAGTCGCGCTCGAACCGGTTCTCGGGCCGCGACACGTCCGACAGCTCCGCGGTGACACCCCCCTCCCGTATCGCCTCGAGCTCGTCGTCCCCCAGCCGGTACCGCTCCCCGATCAGCCGCGATTCGTCGGAGTAGACGATCGTTCCGTCCTCCGTCCAGATCTTCACCCTGACCACGGGGTCACGGAGCACGGCGTTCGCGACGACCGCCCCGACGTCCTGGTAGGCGTCGGCCGCGCCGGGGATCAGCTCGTCGGTGATCACCCGTTCGACCGCGAGCGCCCCCTCCGCCGTGACCTGGCGCGCCTGGGCGATGGCCTCCTCCCGCGCGACGTTGCGGAGCACGAGGACGCCCGCCACGCCGACCGCGGCGAGCGCCAGCAGGCCGAGCGCCACGAACGTGACGACGGCACGGACGACGGGGTCACGCGCTGCGGTGGGCATCTGCGCTGGTTCCTACCACGGCGGGGATCAGGACGACCGCGTCGGGGGCCGCTCGTTCACGCGGATCCCCTCGGCGGCCGCGCTCGCCGTCTGCGCGATCCGCTTCGCCCGGGTCTCGGGCCGCTTCGCCACCCGGATCCAGAACAGGATCTGCTTGCGGGTGCCCGGCGGGAACGCCTCGAAATGCTCGCGGGCCGGCGGGTTCGCATCGAGCGCCGTACCCAGGTCGTCCGGGATCGCGAGGTCCTCCAGCCCTTCGAGCGCCTCCCACGAGCCGTCGGCCTTCGCTGCCTGGATCTTCGCGAGCCCGGGGGGCGCCATCAGCCCCTGGGCGATCAGCCGCTCCACCCGGGCCTTGTTCGACGCCGCCCACACGGACCTCGCCTTGCGCGGAGCCATCCACTGCCGGTAGTGGTCCTCGTCGAAGCGGTTGCCGGTCGCGTCGATCCACCCGAAGCACAGGGCCTCCTCCACCGCGTCGTCGTAGGCGACGCCGTCTTTGAGGCTCCCCTTCTTCCGGATCAGGACCCACACGCCGTCTCGGCGGTCGTGGTTGCGTTCGAGCCACGCTCGCCAGGCGGCGCGGTCCTTCGGCGCGATCGGCTCGGGCTCGGGCATGCCCCCCCTTGGTACCACGCCCGAGCGCACGACCGCACCGACGCGTCATGCTGGGGCCGATGCCGCTACGCCTGAGCACCCGAACGCTCCGCGCCGCCGCGCGGGACCTTGCGAGCCGCGACCCGCGGCTGGGGGCCTCTGTCGCCCGCCACGGTCCACCACCGTTGTGGGCTCGTGAGCCCGGCTTCGCGACGCTCGTGCACCTGATCTTGGAACAGCAGGTCTCGCTGGCGTCGGCGCGAGCGGCCTTCGACCGGCTCGCCGACGCGCTCGGTGGTGCCGTGGCGCCCACGGGCCTGCTCCGTCTGAGCGACGACCAACTGCGCGCGATCGGGTTCAGCCGCCAGAAGGCAGGGTACGCGCGCGGCCTCGCGACCGCGGTCCTCGACGGGCTGGATCTCGGCGTGCTCGACACCCTCGACGACGTCGAGGTGCGGGCCGCCCTCACCTCGTTGAAGGGCGTCGGGCGGTGGACCGCCGACGTCTACCTGACGATGTGCCTGCTCCGCCCGGACGCCTGGCCGCACGGCGACCTGGCGCTGGCGACGTCGGCGCAGGCGGTGCTTGGCCTCGCCGAGCGACCCTCGTACGACGACCTCGAAGATCGAGCGGCCGCCTGGCGCCCGTACCGGGCCGTCGCCGCCAGGATCCTGTGGCACGACTACCTGCGCGTCCGCGGCCTCCCGGTGTGACGGGGGAAGGGCTGCGTCAGCCGGCGTGACGCTCGACGTGCGTGTCGAGGCGTGAGGCCATGGCATCGAGCCGGGCATCGATCGACGAGAATCGCGCGTCCATCGCGTCGAAACGCCTGTCCATGCGGTTCGAGAGCGCGTCGACCCGCGACTCGATCGATGCCGATCGGGCGTCAAGCCGGTTCGAGAGCGTGTCGAGGCGCGAGCCCAGGTAGAAGAGCGTCCCGAGGGACGTCGCAGCCAACAGGCCGATCGCGCTCCAGATCGCCGCTTCCATCACGCCGACCGTAGCACCCGACGACGCGCCAGGTTCCGTGACGCGTGTCACATCAGCGGACATCGCTACTCGATGTAGCCGAGTCCCCGGAGGTGCTCCTCCATCTCGTCGGCCTCGGTGTCGCTGACGCCCGCCTCGTTGCCCATCCCGGGGATGCCGGCGCCGGCCGTGGACACCTCGGTCGCCTCACGCTCGGTCAGGTGCGCTTCGGCGCCGACGATCTCGTGCAGGATCCGGCCACTGGGTTTCGCCGCGGTCGGCGCGTCGAGCGCTGCCACCAGCGTCGGAGCCATATCGATCAGCGCCGGCGGTGTCTCGAACGGCTTCACGTTCGGCCCGACCGCCACGATCGTGCCCTCGATCCGGTGGTCACCGCTCACCCAGTCGGCGTCCTCGTAGGCCGCCTTCGCGTGCGTCAACGAGTAGCCCTCGTTCGGGACCATCAGGATGTCGGGCGCGGTGTCGGCGTAGCGGCCCTTGAAGACCTCCTCGCGGCGCGCGATCTCCTTCACGGGCTTCTTGCCCGTCTTCGGGTCGACGAAGTTCGCGAGGCGGTCCATCACCTCACCGCGGACCTTCTCGTAGTCACCGGGATCGACGACGCCGTCGATCTCGCGGCCGGCCAGGTTGATGCTCACGCCCTCGCCGGTCGAGCGGATCGTGGTGAAGGCCCGGGTCTTGGACCAGTTGATCGACTGAGGCAGCGAGACCTTCCCGTGGAGGCCGAGCGTGTCGTACACCTTGCGCGCGACCTTGCGCATGGGGCCCCACTGCATCGGCCCGAACACCGCGTTCGACGCGCTGAAGTCCAGGTAGCCGAACTCCTTCAACAGCCGGTCCATGTTGATCGTGCGGGTGCACGACTGGAACCCGTGGTCGGAGATGAACAGGATGATGTCGTCGGGGCGGGCACGCGACACGAACGAGCCGATCGCCTCGTCGGCCTGACGGAAGATGTCGGCGACCTTGTTCCCGATCCGCGTGTCCCTGTTCTTGGCGTAGTCGGGGTGATCGGGCGCGATGTAGTTGCTCAGGCAATGCTGGGTGCGGTCGATCGAGACCCACACGCTCGCCATCAGGTCCCACTCGGAGTTGTCCATCAGCCACTCCGAGACCTTGATGCGCTTGGCCGTGACCTCGTACGCCTCGTCGAGGTAGGGGTCCGGTTTGTTGTGATACGTCGTCCAGGACATCCCGTTGATCGGCCACTCGAGTCCCGCCTTCGCGAGCGTCTCGGGCAGGTCGTCGGGCGCCGTGAACGCGCGGTTCTTCGGCAGGACACCACCCGCGAGCAGGTTGCCCGTGAACGGCTTCGGCGCCGGGAACGTGAGCGGCACGTCGAGCAACAGCTGGTTCTTGCCCGCGGCGGTGAGATCGTCCAGGAACGTCCGCGCCTTGATCGACTTGTAGGTGACCGGGTACTGCTTGTGCGTGCCCGGCACCGTCTCGAGGATGTCGTAGACGCCGTGGTCCACCGGGTCGACGCCGGTGAGGAAGCTCGGCCAGGCGCTCCAGCTGTGCGTCGGCACCGTGCTTCGGAGGACGTCTCGCTGGCCGCGATCGATCAAGGCCTGGAGGTTCGGCAGCGCGCCCTGCTCGAGGAGCGGGTCCAGGATGCGCCAGTCGGCGCCGTCCCACGCGATCAGGATGACTCGTGACATAGGGATAGCCTCGTTTCCGCAGGTCAGGAACCAAGGGAGTCTATCGAACGGCCGCCGCCGGCCATCGCCACGCCTACGAGCGCGCCCCGCGTCGCCGACGTGCGGGCCCGGCACCCACATCGGACTCCCGGCTCTCCCCGCCCTTCCGAGACGTCAGCCCGGCCCAGCTACACGAGGGTGCTCGACACTGACCTCGAGGTCTCGGCCGGTACCGGGACCTGTACTCGATCCAGGGCACGACCCCCTGTCCGCCCGCGTCACGTGCGACCGGTCCTACGAACTCGCGCGAGGTGACTGGCGCATCCGCGTCCAGACCACGAGCACGATGACGTCCACGCCGACCGAGTTCCTCGTCGACGACAAGCTCGAGGCCTTCTAGGGCGGCAACCGCGTGTTCGTGAAGTCCTGGAGCCGGAGCTTCCCGCGTGACCTCGTGTAGAGGACCGCGTCACGATGCGCGGGCGTCGTCGGACCACGCTCCGACGACCGGTTCGAGTTCGGGTTCACGCTCGACCTGATGCTCGACGGCCTCGAGCGGATGCGGACGCGCCGGGTATCGTTCGCCGGATGAGCGCGTCCACCATCCGACCCGCCTACCGGATGTGGTCCCGGTACAACCGGCGACTCCGCGACGCCGTCGGAGCGATGAGCCCCGAGCAGCTCGCGATCCAACCGTCGCCCGAGCGGTGGCCCGCCTGGGCGACCGTGGGCCACCTCGCCTGCCAGCGGGTGTTCTGGCTGTGCGACTTCGCCGGGGAACCCGGCGCGGCGACCACACGGTTCACGAACGCCGCGTACGACTGCCCGGGGGACGACGACCTGGAGCACGTGCTCAGCACCGAGCAACTCGTCGAGTCCCTCGACTCGACCTTCCTCATCGTCGAGGCCTGCCTGGACCGGTGGACCCTGGACATGCTCGACGAGGAGATCCGCCACGATGACTGGGGCGAGGGCTGGGTGCACACGCGCGGCTCGGCGATCCAGCGGGTCTTCAGCCACGACATCTGGCACACCGCCGAGCTGAACGAGATCCTCGGCGTCGCGGGGCTCACGCAGATCGACCTCTGGGACTGAGACCGTCGAGCGGCGCGGATACCACCGTGCCCTACCGCCATCGTCTGCGCCGGCATCTCAGCGATCTCGGGCACGAACGGCTTCATCTTCCGACCGCCGCGACTACACCGTGACGACGACCTTGCCGGCCGCGTGACCCCGCTCGAGGTATCGGATCGCATCGCCGGCCTCGGGCAGCGCGAACGTCCGGTCGACGACGGGGGTCAGCGCGCCGTCCTCGATCAGGTCGCGCACGGCCACGAGGTCCTCTCGCCGCTCGGCTGTGATCACCGGGCGGAGCGACTGGCCCACCACCAAGGACAGCAGCGGCGCCCGCACGACCTGGCGTCCGAAGCCGCCGGTCCACTTCCCGCCGCCGTCGCCGCCGACGATCGCGAGGGTGCCCTTGGGCGTGAGGGCCCGGCGGAGCTCTCCGGAGCGGCCGCCTCCCCGCCGCGTCGATGATCGCGTCCCACCGACGGCGACCGTCGGTGAAGTCCTCGCTGGCGTAGTCGATCACGTCGTCGGCGCCGAGGGAGCGGACCAGGTCCGCCTTCGACGCGCTGGCCACCGCCGTGACGTGGGCGCCCGAGGCCTTCGCGACCTGGACGGCGAGGGTGCCGACGCCACCGCCGGCGCCGACGATCAGCACGCGCTGGCCCGGTCGCACCTCGGCCACCTCGCGGACGGCGCGCAGCGCCGCGATGCCGGAGATCGGCGCGGCGGCCGCCTGCTCGAACGAGAGGCGCTCGGGCTTGCGGACGAGGAGCTCGGGGCTCGCGGCGACGAGCTCGGCGAACGAGCCCTCGACGATGCCCATCACCTCGTCGCCGACGGCGAGGTCCTTCACGTCGGCGCCGACGCGGACGACGATCCCGGCGCCGTCACGGCCGCGCGGGTGGTGCCACAGCCTCCTGAACTCGGGCGCCAGCCTCGCGATGCGAGGCTCGCCGGTCATCAGGTGCCACACGTCGGGGCCGGCGCCGGCTGCTCGCACCTCGATCAGCACCTGGTCGTCGGTGGGCACGGGGTCGGGGACGTCGCGGAGCTCGAGTACATCCGCGGAGCCGAATCGGTCTTGGACGATCGCCTTCATCTCATCTCCCCTTCGTTCGTAGTGTACGCCGTACACCTACCTGGCGAACCCTAGCGTGTACGGCGTACACTCGTCAAGCCATGGCGACCACGGAGACGAAGCGCACCCGGCTCAGCCGCGAGCGGGTCCTGGCCGCGGCGGTCGCGCTCGCCGATCGCGACGGGGTCGAGGCCGTCGAGCATGCGTCGTCTGGCGAGCGAGCTCGGGGTCGTGCCGATGGCGCTCTACAAGCACGTCGCGAACAAGGAGGAGCTGCTCGACGGGATGCTCGACGTGGTCGTCGAGGAGTTCGACCCGCCGAGGACCGATCTGCCATGGAAGGAGGCGGTCCGCGAGCGGATCCTCTCGGCGCGCGAGGCGCTGCTGCGCCACCCCTGGGCGTCGCGCGTGATGGAGACGCGCACGGAACCGACGCCGGTCGTGATGGCGTACATGGACTCGATCATCGCGATGTTCCTCGCCGGCGGGTTCTCGATCGACCTGACGCACCACGCGATGCACGCGATGGGCAGCCGCCTGATGGGCTTCTCGCAGGAGCTGTTCAACGACCAGAGCGACACGGACCCGGCGATCGAGGCCGAGATGTTCACGCAGCTCGCCCACGTCTACCCGTCGATCTATCGAGCTGTACGTGTCGATCGCGCACGACGACGCGTCGGTCGTCGGACCCGGATGCGACGACCGGTTCGAGTTCGAGTTCGCGCTCGACCTGATGCTCGACGGCCTCGAGCGGATGCGAGCCGCGGACCGCGGCTAGGTCTTTGCGAGCAGCACCCGCCACTCCTCCTCCATCCCTCCCATCAGCACGTCGAGGTCGGGGAACGTCGTGGCGTCGGCCGTCACGGCCAAGGAGATCTCACCGTCGTAGGAGAACGCGCAGAGCGTCAGCCCGACGTTGCCCACCAACTCGATGATCGGGATCGAGCTCCAGGACGTGAGCACCGAAGAAGTACAGCGGCACGGGGGGACCGGGGACGTTCGTCACCACGGTGTTGCTCGTGTGCTGATGGGTCGTGTACCAGCGCGCGAGCGGCGTCGCGGCCAGGGCGGCCATGAAGCCCGCGATCGCGTCGGGCGATTGGACGGCCTTCGTCGCCCGGGTCCGGGGGACGATCAGGTGGAGACGGCGCCCGGCGTCGGGCTCCCACGCCGGCAAGGCGAGCGCGATCCAGCCCGAGCGGTTCTCGACGACGCCGGCGTCGGCCTCGTCGCGAAGCGAGACCGGCACGCTCGTGATCAGCTCGATGCCATCGACCCGCTCACCGCGCGACACCAGCAGATGACGGACCCCTCCCGCCCACAGGTCGAGCACGACGTCGTTGACCTTGCCCTCGTGTGCGCGCGCGACCTCCTTCATCGCGGCCAGGTCCAGCCGGAGCCTCCGCACCCGGCGACCTGCGCGGACGGGCCGGTTGAGCGAGGTGCGTGGCGCCTGAAGGTCCTCGTTGCGTCCCGCGTACGACGCCCCGATGCGCCGGAGGCGGCCGGCCGAAGCCCGTGCCCGTGCCGCGAACCCGGGCTCGAGCACCTGCACGGCCGCGCGGCGCACCGCCTCCCACTTCGTCGAGAGGTTGTCGGCGACGAGCGAGCGCTCGGACGGGAGCGATGCCGGGACCCACGGGACCGGAGCAGGGTCCGCGGAGTCGGGGGCCAGGTCGAACAGCGCACCCATGATCGCGACGGCCGCCATGCCGTCGGCGACGGCGTGATGCAGCTTCAGCATCACGCCGACGCGGCCGTCGGGCATGCCGGTGAAGAACCACAGCTCCCACAACGGGCGTGAGCGGCGCAGCGGGCGTTCACAGACGTGCGCGGCCGCCGCGAGGAGCTCCGCATCGCCAGCGGGGAACGCAACGGGGGTCTGGAACACGTGCCGGTCGACCTGGAACCGCGGGTCGTCGACCCACAGCGGCCGACCCCCGAGAGGACCGGGCATGAGCAGCCGCCGCCGAAGCTGCGGGACGTTCGTCAGACGCGGCTCGAGCCGCTCGCTGATCTCGAGGAATCCGGAGCTGCCCCGTCTCGTCGAGCAACGCCTCGCCCTCGACGACGGCGAGTCCGCCGAAGTGGCACGGCCACTCGGACGTCTCCAGACGCAGGAACATCAGGTCGAACGCGGATAGCCGCTTCACCGCGCCTCCGAGATGATCGGGTCGAGCGCGTCCTGCTCGAGGTCGCCGTGCTCACGCGCCTGCACCGCGATCGCCTCCCCGACGGATGATGGCGGCGGCCGCCCCGACGGCGAGCGCCCCGAGCGCACCCATCGCCCACCGTCTCGGGTTCGACACGTCGGACCCCTTGTGGAAGGTCATCGGCATGACCTCGAGGTGCAGACGCGTCGTCCTGCCCAGATCTTGCCGGAACATGATCCGCATCGTCCCCAGCCCGAACGCACCCATGTCGATCCGGAACACGTACGGGTCGTCGGGGTCGTCGGGATGCAGCGCGAAGCCCCGGTACAACATCGGGACCGGCGTCATCATCCGGAGCATCAGCTGCCCCTCGCGCACGAAGACCTCCACGCCGGCGCCGGCCATCCCCCGCACGCGGAGGTCAGTGAACGGTCCGCCCATGCGGTACCAGCCGCAGAGGTCTCGCCAGAGGTCGGGGCGCCGCGGCACGTCGTCCCGGATCACGTCGTCGGGGATCGACAGCAGCTGCCGGAGGAGCCCCGAGGCTTCGAACGGCAGCCAGAAGTCGGGCTGCCAGGAGCCGTTCGTGAACGCCATCACTGCCACGCCGTCCTCGGGCGCCAGGAACAGCTGGGAGTGGAACCCGGGCAACGTCCCCTGGTGCTCGACGGCGGGTCGCCCGCCGAGATCCGCTCGCCAGAAGGCGAGCCCCATCCCGGCGATCACTGGATCAGGTCGATACTGCGGCTCGAACATCATCGCGACGGTCTCGGGCTTCAACACCACGCCGTGTTCGTTCGCCCCGCCGCCCACGAGCGCGGCGACGTACCGAGCCATGTCCCGTGGCGTCGAATAGACCGACGCGGCACCCGTGGTGACCAGCTCGCGCGGCTGAACCTCCTTCGGTCCGCGGCGGCTCATCTCGTAGCCGGTCGCGAGGCGCGAGACGATCTCCGGCGTCCGGACGAGGTCGGAACGGTCCATCCCGAGCGGCTCGAAGACGTGGTCCCGCAGGTAGCGGTCGAGCGGCTCGCCGCTGACGTCCTCCACGATCTGCCCGAGCGTCGCGAAGCTGTGGTTGCCGTAACGGAACCTGGTGCCCGGCTCCGCCACCACGGGCAGAACCCCCCCGTAGTACTCGGCGAGCGTGCGGAGCGGACGGCCCAGCTCGACGCTCTCACCGAAGTCGGGGAGCAAGGCGCGGTGGGCGGGGACGCACTCGGGGACTCCCGCGGTGTGGGTCAGGAGGTCGCGGATCGTCGCGGGCCGCCACGTCGGGTCCTTCGGGACGAGCCGATAGGCACGCAGGACCTCGTGGACGGGGGCGTCCAGGTCGATCATCGCCTGCTCCCACAGCTGCATGACCGCGACGGCCGTGATCGTCTTCGTGATCGACGCGACCCGGAAACCCGTGTCCTCGGTGATCGGTGTCCTCGAGTCGATGTCCTCGACGCCGTGTCCGACGAAGGACGCGAGGCGACCGTCGCGGACGATCCCGACCGCGAGACCGACGGCCGGCCAGCGGTTGACCACATCGACGACGCGTGACTCCAGCCAGGCGTCGTCCATCGTCGGCTCTGCGAGTGACGAGGTCATGGCACCCTCCCTTCGGTTCCCGCCGGGCACCCCGAACCCGCCTCCGACCCGGCGACGTCTCCACCCTTCCAGAAGGGTGGCTCCGCACCAGGCGCGTCGGACCCTCGGCACAGGGGACCTCGTGCCCGCGCCGATGGTCTCCGGCAACACGGGTGAGATCGCGGGTGGCGGCTGTGGTCCCTCCCTGACCCGGGCGCGCCGAGGAGGGGATACTGCCGGCATGGGCACGGATCGCATCCTCATCTCGCTCGGCATCGCCTGCCTGGCCGCCGTGGCGTTCGGGTTCATCACGGGCGTGGCGTCGGTCCTGCCCGTGGCCGCGGTGGCCACGCTGATCGTGGGTGTAGCCGCGCTCGGGGCCGGCCTCCGTCTCGGGGGTGGCGAACGATCCGTGCCGTCGGCGGACGGACCCCGCGTGTCGATCGGCGCAGCGAAGATCGGGGTCGCGATGCTCGTCCTGATGGGTCTCGGGACCCTCGTCATCGCCGGCACCGTCGCGGAGGGCGAGGCGACGGGGCACGCCGTCGGCCACCTGGCCATCGGCATCGTCGCTCTCGGTCTCCTGTCGGCCCTGGCATTCCTGTGGCGGCCGTCGCGAGGGACGCAGGCGGCCCTGATCCGCCGGATGGTGCTGGTGCTCCTCGGTCTCGCCGTGTTCGGCTCGTTCCTGGAGTCGGTCGGGGGAGCCGGGTACGACGCGGCGAACAGCGAGCCCCGGGTGGAGGCGCTGGCCACGCTGCATGGCGTTGCCCTTCCCATCGCCTCGCTCGGTATGCCCGGCATCGTCCTGGGCGCCGTCGTCGGGATCGTCGTCCTCACGACCGGCATCACACGGCGCCGTCGCGCTGCCTGAGTCGCGCCCCGGCGACCCGCTGCGTCGCGCTCCCAGGCGCGCAGCCATGCAGCTTGCGCGTCTCCTGCGCATGGATCCGCGGGAGGCGGGCCAGGTGGCCCATGCGGCCCGTCCTCGTGGAGAGGAACCTGACCCTGGAGGTGACGCGATGTCGCTCTCGGCACATCCTTCGCACGGCCAGGGACAGGCGGGTCGCGATGTCACCATCGCATGGGTCGCCGTGGCGGCGATGGTCGCGATGCTCGTCGCGATCCCCGTGATCGGCTCCACGGGACCGGAGACGTCCTTCACGGTCGGAGCGCTGCTCCTCGGCGCGTTCACGGCGGTCTTGGTCGCGATCGGCGTCGTGGCGTGGCGCTTCGGTTTCCGGGCCCGCGACGAAGGACGCGGGTCGGGCGTGCTCGCAGCCGCGGTCGGCGCCGCGATCGGAGGCATGTTCGTGCTGCTGTTCCTCACCGTCCTCCTCGCGCGGCTGTTCGGCTTCGAGTGACGACGGCGTTCAGGCGCCCGTTCGACGACATCGTGCACCGCGAGCGCTGGCAGGTCGACACCACCTCAGCGTGCGCGCATCCGGTTGTTCCGCACCGGTGGCGGCGGAGGCCGAGGGGGTCACGGCCAGGTCGAGTGCATCGGCCGTGGCGATGGCGCCGAGCCCGGCCAGTCGAAGGAACGAACGACGACCGACACGTGCCTGGTCGGTCTGGACCACCCGGTCTCCCCCTGTCCCCTTCAAGGAGGCGTCGGCCGTACCCGGTCCGCCCGCCCTCGCCTCGCGTCCAGATCCTTCCGTCCAGATGTCGAAGTTCGCCGCGTCTGTTCGTCGCAGAGGTAGAAGCGCGGACGAGGGCGCCGCGCGGAAGGAGGGAGCGATGACCGACTACGTGCTGCTCTACCAGGGCGGATCGATGCCCGAGAGCGAAGAGGCGCAGAAGCAGGTCATGGATGCGTGGAACTCGTGGTTCGAGACGCTGGGCTCCGCGGTGAAGGACGGCGGGAACCCGTTCTCGGGCGCGTCGAAGACGATCGCCGCCGACGGCGCGGTCTCCGACGGGGGCGGCGGGTCGGCGAGCGGGTACACGATCGTCGCCGCCGGCTCGCTCGACGAGGCGGTCGCCCTGGCGAAGGACTGCCCGGTGCTCGATGGCGGCGCGAGCATCGTCGTCCACGAGACCTTCGCGGTCATGTAGGCGGGTGAGGGCCCGGGCGCGATCGGCGCCCGGGCCTTTCGCGCCCCTCCGCTCGGCCCCCAGAGGCGGCTCTCGGTCGGTCACGCCGTATCGTGGCGCCATGGAGACCTGGGACACGATCCGCGCGCGCCGCAACGTCCGTTCGTTCGAGGACCACCCGATCGACCCGGAGGTGCTCGACCGGATCTGCGAAGCCGCCCGGCGCACGCCGTCGTCGATGAACCAGCAGGCGTGGGACTTCGTCGTCGTGACCGACCGTGAACGGCTCGGGGCGCTGTCAGCCGTGTGGACCTACGCAGAGCACGTGGCCGGCTCCGCGGCCACGATCGCCCTCGTCGCGCCACGCTCCGAGGACCCCGACACCCGCGAGACCTACCAGTTCGACATGGGGCAGGCGTCGATGAGCATCATGCTGGCGGCGGCCGACGCCGGTGTGGGCAGCTGCCACGCGGCGGTCGCCGAGCAGGAGCTGGCGCGTGAGATCCTCGGCCTGCCCGCGGAGCGCGAGTGCATGTGGCTCATCTCGCTCGGCTACCCGGCTGAACGTGCCCTCGCTCCGATCGAACGGCCGAACCGCCGCCCGTTCGACGACGTCGTGCACCGCGAGCGCTGGTAGGTCACCTCACTCAGATCGCGCGCATCCGGTTGTTGCGCGCGTCATGCGTCAGCTCCGCCAGACCGAGCTCCTCGAGCAGCGGCGGCAGGTACATCCCGAACCGGCCCCGGTAGCCCTTGCGGACGCCGTACCACCCGCCGACCGGGTTGTCGGGCGAACGACCCCAGGCCTCGACCGTGTCGTCCTTGGCGGGCTTCTTCTCGTCCGCGGCGCCTAGATCCATCCAGTCGCCGCGCTCGATCAGCATCGCGTGCAGGTCCTCGATGCACCGCGCCTGGTAGCCGAGCTTCGTCGAGCCCACCTGGCACCACAGCGTCGGCGGATCCGCTTCCTCGTCGCGCCACATCGTGTACCCGGAGGTACCCGGAGGCGTCGTGAGCTCCCACGGGTCGTCCTTGGTTCCCGAACCGGCCACCGATCGTCCTCCCCTCCTGAGGGGTCGATCCTAACGTCGGGCGTCCGGACGGATGAAGGGAGGACGGACCTCGTCACGCGCGATCGGCCCGTAGGTCGAGGGCCTCCGGTACGCATCGGCCTGCGTCTCTTCCTCCCTGCATCGGCGGATCCGGTCCATGTCGAAGTGCGCGAGCACGATCTGCTCCTCGCGGCCGGCCCTGACGACCGTGGGGTCGACGTCGCCCGGCTCCTCACCCGACAGCGGATACGGCAGCGGGTCGTACGCACACGAGTGGCCGTCGTAGCCGGGGCCGGCGTGGTTCGCGAGCGCGATGCCGACCATGTTCTCGATCGCACGGGTCTGCAGGACCGCCATCCGCCAGGGCTCGAACGGGCAGGCGTTGGGAACGAGGATCAGCTCGGCGCCTTCGAGCATCAGCACCCGCGCGGCCTCCGGGAACAAGATGTCGAAGCAGATCATCGCGCCCACGCGGACCGTGCCGGCCGGGGTGTCGAGGTCGGCGGCGGTGAACCGGTCGCCCGGGGTGAGCACCGCCTCCAGGTCCCAGTCGCACGTGTGGACCTTCGCGTAGGTGAGCGCGAGCTCCCCGTGGCGGTCGAAGACCGCCACGGTGTTCCGCGGCCGCTCCGGCCACGCCTGCAGGAACGTCGTCGCGATCGCCATGTCCAACTCTGCGGCGAGCGACGAGAAGGCCGCCAGGTAGGGATGTTCGAGGTCGATCGCGAACCTCGCGAGCGCCTCGGGGTCCTCCCCCTCGTGGAGGTCGTACCCGATGCTCCACATCTCGGGGAACAGTGCGACGTCGGCGCCCATCGCCTTCGCGTCGCGGCACGCCTGCAGGCCACGCGTGAGGTTCGCGTCGAGGTCTCGACCGGCGGCCGTCAGCTGGGGCAGCGCGACGCTGAGGTGCATCGCCTCAGCGTAGCCGGGGGCGGCTCGGAGGGGGATTCAGTCCTCGTCGTCGCTCTCGTCGCCGGCCCCGTCGTCGTCGGCCTCCGTCGCGATCACCGCGAAGTCCCGGTCCAGCTGGACCTCGACCTGGCTGCCGTCGGACAGCAGGACCTCGACCTCGTAGGCGGCGCCGTCGTCATCCCCTGCTTCGGTGCCGACGACCTCACCCGGGCCCACCGCCTCGAGCGCGGCGGTCGTGGCCCGCTCGAGCTGCGACCCCGCGAGCGGCTCGTCGTCCTCTCCGGACGCCCCGAGCCCGAACCCGGCGGCCACGGCGACGACGGCGATCACGGCGGCGCCCACCAGCAGCGCCTTCCACGTCCGTCTCATCGGTACCCTCCTTCGTCACACCCATGATGCCCCGACGCCCCTGACGCCTCGCTGAACGCGCCGGGCTCATCCCGCCGTGGGGAGGTGCACCTCGGCGCGCAGGCCCCCGAGCGGCCCCTCGGTCAGGAGGACCTCTCCCCCATGGGCGCGGACGATCTCGCGGACGATCGGCAGACCGAGCCCCGACCCCCCGGCGTCACGCGAACGTCCCTCGTCCAGCCGGACGAAGCGCTCGAACGCCCGCTCGCGATCGTCCTCGGCGATCCCGGGGCCGTCGTCATCGACCCGAACCAGGGTGACGCCGCCGCGGGTGAGCGTCGAGATCGACGATCCTCGTTCGCGCGTGACGGTCCGCGTTGTCCCCCAGGTTCCGAAGCACGCGCCCAAGCTGGACCCGGTTCCCCATCACGCGGGCCGCCTCGACGCCGCTCGTGTCGACCTCGAGGACCCCGGTTCGCAGGCGCTCGGCCTCCGCGAGCGCGAGGTCGTCGAGGTCGACCTGTTCCTCACGCCTCGGTCGCACCCCCTCGTCGAGCCGCGTGAGGAGGAGGAGGTCGTCGACGAGCGCTTGGAGCCGCGCATCCTCTTCCAACACGACCTCCGTGAGGTGCGAGAGGTCGGTGCGCTCCGGGTGCTCGCGGGCAACCTCCACGTGCTGACGGATCGAGGCCAAGGGAGACCGCAGTTCGTGCGAAGCATCGGCTACGAAGCGACGCTGCCGGTCCTGCGCGTCCTCGAGCCGTTCGAGCATCCGGTTCATCGTGGCCGCGAGCCGGGCGATCTCGTCGTCACCGGCCGGCAGGGGGAGCCGCCGATCCATCTCCCGAGCGGAGATCCGCTCCACCTCCTCGCGCATCGCCTCCACCGGCCGCAAGGCCCGGCCCACCAGAAGCCACGTGACGACGCCCACGACGCACGTGAGCAAGGGAACGCCGACGGCCAACCCGGCGATCAGCGCGGTGCGGGCGTCGGCGACGTCGTCGAGGCTCCGACCCGCCACGACGACGGTGTCATCGCTCCCGGCGACGGCGACCACCAGGAACGGCCCTTCCTCGAACGGCACCTCGTCGACGGTCGCATCCGACCCGGGCGCGGGGAGGGCGAGGGGGGGCGCGCCCTCGAGGTTCGAGCTGGCCGCGACGACCTCCCCTCGTGGATCGACGACCTGGACGAAGTCCTCTTCGGCATCGCCCGCGTCGACCGACGTCGGATCGGCCGCGACCTCCCCTGCGCGGGCGCTCGCGATCGCCCGCACGTCCGCCGTCAGGGACGCCTGCACCATGCGCACGAGCGCCACAGCCGCCACGATCAACACGGCACCCACGACGAGGACCGCGACGAGCGTCGTCCGTACTCGGACACCGGAGCGCCACCTCGACTCAGCCACCGTCGTCCGCCAGTCGGTAGCCGGAACCCCGCACCGTCTCGATCGACGCACGGCCGAAGGGCCGATCGAGCTTGGCCCGCAGGTGCCCCACGTAGACCTCGACGACGTTGGGATCGCCGTCGAAGCTCGCGTCCCAGACATGGTCGAGGATGTCGTTCTTCGACACGACCTCGCCCTTGCGTCGCAGGAGGAACTCGAGGAGCGCCATCTCGCGAGCGGTCAAACGCACCTCGTCGTCACCGCGCCAGGTGCGGCGGGCCCCCGGATCGAACCGCAGGTCGCCCGCCTCCAGGACGGCAGGCCGCTCCGCCGCCCCGCGGCGGATCAGCGCGCGGAGACGCGCGACGAGCGCGACGTAGGAGAACGGCTTCGTCACGAAGTCGTCGGCGCCGGTGTCGAGCGCCTCGGCCTCGTCCCACTCACCGTCCTTCGCCGTGAGCATCAAGATCGGCGTCCACACTCCGGCGGCACGGAGCTCCGCACATACGCGGTAGCCGTTCATCCCGGGAAGCAGGATGTCCAGGACGATCGCGTCGTACGGGTGTTCTCGCGCCATCCACAGGCCATCGACACCGTTCGTCGCGACATCCGTGGCGAACCCCTCCGCCTCGAGCCCCGCCTTCAGACCCTCGGCGAGCCGTTGCTCGTCCTCGACGACCAGCACCCGCACGCGCGACACCTCCACCCGCATCTTCCCGCGGAACGCTGAACCGCGGCTGAACGGCGGCCACGACGATTCAGGATGACGACAGGCGGACGGAAGCACGCTCTCGGGTGAACCCACGGATGAAGGAGGGAGAACGATGCGGACACGATGGATAGCGACGATCGTCACCGCCGGACTGCTGGTGACCTGGCTCGCGGTCGGCTCGGCGTCGGGCGGCACGTCCGGCGGTGTGGATCCGGCGGACTTCATGAACCCGCTGCCGAACGGCTACTTCCCGCTCGTGCCGGGCACGTCTACCGGTACCGCGGGGAGGAAGAACGACGAGCGGTTCCGCGAACGGGTCGTCGTCACGGATCGCACGCGTGAGGTGGCCGGGGTGGCGACGACCGTGATCGTCGACGTGCTGAAGGTCGACGGTCTCCTCGTCGAGCGGACCAAGGACTGGTACGCGGCCGCCAACGACGGCACGGTCTGGTACTTCGGGGAGGACACCGCCGAATACGACGAGAGCGGCCAGGTGATCAGCACGGAGGGCTCATGGGAAGCGGGTGTCGACGGCGCCGAGGCCGGCATCATGATGCCGGCGGTTCCGGTGCCTGCGGTCGCCTACCGGCAGGAGTACTACAAGGGCCACGCGGAGGATCAAGGGTGGGTCGTCGAGCGCAACGCCCAGGTGACGGTCCCCTACGGACACCTGGAGAAGACGGTGCGCACGCTCGAGTGGAGCCGGTTGGAGCCTCGTGTCGTCGTAGTGAAGTTCTACGCGCCGGGGCTGGGGCTCGTGTTCGAACGGGTGCTGTCCGGTGGTGCGGAGCGCCTCGAACTGGTGCAGGTCACGCCGCCGGCGTGAGGACCACGACCGTTCGAACACCGCCGATCGCGTCGGCCAACTCCTCGTGGGTCGGCATCCGGTCGCCCTCGACGCGCAGACCGACGCGGTTCGCGTGCTTCAGACCCACGCGGCGTAACAGCTCGCCGTAGACGCGCGCGACCTCGTCGGGGTCCTCCACCAGTTCGGCATGCAGCGTCCGGTCGACCCCGTCGTGGTGGAGCAGGACCTCGGCGCCGCCGCGGAGGTTCACCCGCCATGCGGCAGCGGTGAGGACCACCTCGTGACCCTCGAACGGCAGCACGCTCACGGGCATCGTGTACCGAGCGCCGGTCCGTCGGCCCGAAACGGTCAGCAGCGCGAGGTCGTGCATCCGGGCGCCGAGCCGCGAGCGGAGCACGGGCTTCAACATCGCGTTGCCGACCTTCATCACGTGCTTCATGTGCGCGTACGGCTCGAACGAACGCACGACGGGTGCGTCGGTGGTGGTCATTGGTACCCCCTTCCGCTCAGACCCCGTCATCCTGCGCGCCCCGTGGCATCGCCGGACAGGGACGACGGCCGGATTCCGACGGGCCGGTCGACCCGACGCCTCCGAGAGGCGACGACGCCGGGAGGATGAGCCTCCCAGCGTCGTTCGGCGTGGAGAGAGGGGACCCGCCTGGCCCTCTCCACGCGGCGATCAATACGTGTAGATCGCGCCCACGCTGGGACCGCGCTGCGTCACCTTCTCGATCCGCGACCACGGGAACAGGACCTTGACCTTGTCCTCCCCCTCGGTCTGGAGCACCTCGACGCCGTGGTCGGTCATCTTCACGGTCGCCGCATCCTCGTGCAGGAGCAGACTCTCGCCCCCGACGAAGTAGATCTCGGTCGTGTTCGGCATATATCTCCTCCCGTCCTCACGGACAGGATGACGCACGGACGCTCGGTCCCGCCACCGACGAACGGCGGTATGTCAGGCGCCCGCGGGCATCGGCGGCAACGCCGGCGCGGCGGCTGCGCTCGAGACCGATCGAGCACGCCACAGGGCCACCGAGATGGCTCCCAGCCCCGTGACCGTGGCCGCGAACCACATGAGGCCTCCGAGCCCGGGGATCGAACCCCAGACCCGAGACGATCGCCCAGCCGAGCAGGAACGACACGGCCCGTGACGGGCCACCGACCAGGGCGCGACCCAGGAACCACGCGCCCGCCGTCTGCCCGATCGCGAAGATCAGGACCAGGGCAAGCAACAACGCGATACCCAGGGGCATCCCCACGAGGGTCCCCATCGCCGCGGCCGCGACGACCGGCAGTCCCACGAACACCGCGAAGCCCCATCCGATCGACGGACCGAGCGCGGTGCGCGCGGCCGTGTAGGCCGCGTCGGCAGCACGGGGCGCCAGCCCGATCAGGGCGAGGCCGAGCACCAGGACCGAGATCGCGATCGCGAACCACACCGCGATCATCGTGATCGCGCTCGCCCATCCGAGCGCCCAATCGACGCTCGCGGGCGACCGGACGACGCCTTCGACGGTCGCCCCCGGGGCGATCGCGCGACGTTCCGCGTACACGTCGCCGCCCACGATCGCGCCATCGGTCAGCGTCAACCGACCGCTCAGCAGCACGACGTCGCCCTCGACCTGTCCGCTCACCCTCGCCGGTCCGTTCAGCACGACGACGGTCTCGCTCACGTGGCCCGCGATCTCCACCGACCCGTCGAAGACCACGACGGTCTGGACCGACTCTCCCTCGGTCACGACCGCGTCTCCCGTCAGCACGACGAGGCTCTCGCCGTTCGGAGTAGCAGCCGCGAACGCAGGGGTCGCCGGGAGGACGACCAACAGGGCTCCCACCACGACGGCGAACACACGGCTCATGCGACACCTCCCACCTTCCGCCTACCCCTCCAGCGTGGCAGGGGTGGCGAGCACCCCCCCGGCCGACCGGCCTGGTTCACCTCGGGCGAGCGGCCTCGTAGGATGCGTCACCGTGTCCTCGGACCTCCTGCGTCGCATCGACGACTACATGGACGCCGTCCCCCGTGCGGCGGCTCGTGCGCATGACCTCGGTCCCCTGCGGCTGTTCGTGAAGACCGTCGCCGAGGGGTGGCCGTACTACGCACGCCCGATCCCCAACAGGGGCCCGGTCTCCACGTCCGACGTTGACCGGATGCGCGCCCGCCAGCGTGCCCTCGGGGTACCCGAGACGTACGAATGGATCGTCGAGACGACGCCGACGCTCGCGGACGCCGCCGCGGGGTCGGGGCTGGAGATCTCGTCGCACCCGCTGATGGCGGCTACCACCCGCGAGCTCGCCCCGGCCGATCCGCCGGCCGAAGCGCTGGTGCGGATGGCGACCCGTGACGATGACCTGTCGCTGCTGGGCGCCGTCGCGATGGCTGGGTTCGGTGTCTTCCGGGACGGCTCCCAGGCGACGTCCGGCGACGACGTGGAGCGCGCTCGAGCCTCGCTCTCCGCGGCCGACGACGCCTTCATGCTGGATCGGCTCGAGCGAGGGATCACCCTGACGGCGCTCGCGAAGATCGGCGGGACGGTCGTGGCCGTGGGTTCGCATCAGCCGGTCGGTTCGATGAGCGAGATCGTCGGGGTCGCGACGCTCCCCGCATACCGGCGTCGAGGACTCGCCACCGCCATCACCTGGCTGCTGGCGGACGACGCCAGGTCTCGCGGGATCGACACGGTGGTCCTGTCTGCGGGCGACCGCGACGTGGCACGCATGTATGAGCGCCTGGGGTTCAGCGTCGTGGGGTCGGTCGGCGCGGCCGGACCGCCCGGCTAGGAGGCCGGCCTGTCGTACCGGGGGGCTTCGAAGGACCACGCGTCGCTCTCGAGCCAGCTCGAGACCACGCGTCGCAGCGAACCGTCCAGATCCGCATGCGACGCACGGACCCACGATCGAACGCGGGCGTCGTACGCCTCGTCGCTCGACGGGTAGATGTAGACGCAGCCGATGACGTCGCGGGTCACTGGGTCCAGCACCGTGTAGGTGAACCCGATCCGGTCGCGGAAGTCACGGGCGTGCCGCTCGAGATCGGCGCGGTTCTCCTCGAGGGTCATCGGGACCGGCCACGGGTCGCCGTTCGCGGGGTCGTCGTCGAAGCCGGGGCTCGCGTGGACGTGATCGATGCTCGACATCCAGGCCTCGTGGTCAGGCTCGTTGTGCTCGGGTCCGAGAGGCTCCAGTGTGAACAGGTCCGTGGTCAGACCGACAGGCGGGTCGAACCCCGGCGGGATGAACGTGCGCTCCATCGTTCGGCGCACGGTACCTCAAGCCCCCACGCCGAGGGTCGACCGACCCGGCGCGACCACGAACTCCCCGACCACGATGGGACCGTGCTCCGCTGGCTGTTCATCGCGTTCCTGTTCGTGCACGGGCTCGTGCATCTGACCGTGTGGGTCGCACCCCTGCCCGAGACCAAGGACGGGAAGCGACCGAGGTACGACCCGCACCGATCGTGGCTCTTCGGTACCGGCACCGCGGCGAGGCTGGTCGGTGGCGGGCTCGCGATCGTCGCGTGCGTGCTGTTCGTCCTGGGCGCGGTGCTGCTGGCAGCCGGTGCCGAGGCGTGGCGCCCGGTCACCGCGGTGGCGTCGGGGGTCGGGCTCCTCGTCGCCGTGCTCTTCTTCAACCCCTGGCTCCTGCTGGACGTGGCGATGAACGCCGCCCTGCTGTACGGGCTCGTGCTGGCTGACTGGCCGAGCGAGCCGTTCGCAGGCGCCTGAGCGACCGCGCTACCCTGCGGCGATGCGGTTCGCACCCGAGGATCTCGCGTTCGTCGCGGACCCGTACCCCGCCTACGAGGAGCTCCGTCGCGACACGCCGGTGCGGTACGACGAGGCGACCGACCACTGGCTGATCGCTCGCTACGAGGACGTGAACCGGCTCCTCCGCGACCGGAGGTTCGGCCGCACCTACCTGCACCGTTTCACGCACGAGGAGATGGGCCGGCCGGACCCGCCGGTGTGGCACGCACCGTTCTGGGATCTGATCAACGCGGGGATCCTCGACATGGAAGGGACCGATCACTCGCGCGTACGCCGGCTCGTCTCGAAGGCGTTCACCCCCGCGTACGTCGAGGGACTCCGGCCACGGATCGAGCGTCTCGTGGCCGACCTGGTCGACGCGCTCGCCGGCGCCGGGGAGATCGACCTGCTCCCGTCGGTGGCCGAGCCGCTGCCCGTCACCGTGATCGCGGAGATGCTCGGGATTCCCGATGCCGATCGCGACCTCCTGCGCCCCTGGTCGGGCGACATCTGCAAGATGTACGAGCTCAACCCGTCGCTCGATGCGCAGCGCGACGCCGTCCGTGCGAGCGAGGAGTTCTCCGGCTACCTGCGCGGTCTCGCGCGCGAGCGCAGCGAACGTCCGGGCGCAGACCTGATCTCACAGCTCGCGCAGGTCGTGGACGACGGTGAGCGTCTCACGCTGGACGAACTCGTCGGCACGTGCGTCCTGCTCCTGAACGCCGGGCACGAGGCGACGGTCAACTCCACGCTGCTCGGATGGTGGACGCTGTTCCGTCACCCCGAACAGCTCGCGGCCCTCCGCGCGGATCCCGGGCTCGCGCGGACCGCCGTCGACGAGCTGCTGCGGTTCGACACGCCGCTGCAGATGTTCGAGCGGTGGGTGCTGGAGCCGTTCGAGCTCCACGGCGTCGAGATCCCGCGTGGGGCCGAGCTCGGGTTGCTGTTCGGATCGGCGAACCGCGACCCCGCGATGTTCGAGGCACCTGACGAGCTGCGGCTGGACCGCGACCCGAACCCGCACCTCACCTTCGGTGCCGGGATCCACTTCTGTCTCGGCGCCCCCCTCGGGCGGCTCGAGCTCCAGACGTCGTTCCGGGCGCTGCTCACCCGTTTCCCCCGTATCGAGGCGGTCGAGGAGCCGAAGTGGAAGCCCGGCTACGTGCTCCGTGGATTCGAGGGGCTGCGGGTCCGGCTCGCGTAGGGTTCCTCGATGGACGACGAACGCTACGAACGAGGCCGCGCCAGGTTCCTGGAGGTCCACGACGAGAAGGCCCTCGCCGCGGTGGAAGGCCTGGGCGACCTCGGCCGGGCGATCGTCGGCTTCGTGTACGGGGACGTGTACACGAACGATGCGCTCTCGACCCGTGACCGCGAGCTTGCGGCGGTGGCCGCGCTCGTCGCGCTCGGGAGGTCGTCGCAGATCCCGCAGCACCTCCGCGCCTCGCTGAAGGCCGGGGTCACCCCGGACGAGCTCCGCGAGGTGATCCTGCAGACCGCAACGATCGCCGGGTTCCCACCGGCGATGAACGCGATGTCGACCTTGCGTTCGATCCTGTCCGAGCAGGGCCTGGACTGATCGCGGCCCTCAGCCCACCGGCCAGTCGATCTCCGTCAGCGCCTCCTGCATCCCGACCTCGTTCGGGTCGTTGAGGTACAGCTCTCGCGGTGGCCCCGCCGGCTCCTTCCGGTGCTCGGCCAGCCACGTCGCGAGCGCTTCGTAAGCCCGTCCGACCTGGTCGTACGGCCCGCGGTGCATCGTCGAGACGACGCGGGTCGCCTCGAACGTCCTCACCGACACCCCGGGCGGGGGGTCGAACCCCTCCTTCACCGGCATGAAGACCTCGATGTCGCCGGGACGCAGCGGATCCATCTCGTGGTACACGACACCGGGCATCCCGCTCCCGTATCCGATCGGCGCTACGACCTCCATCAGCATGCGGAAGGCGTCCGGGATCACCGAGCCCGCCTCGGTGAGCGGCACGTGCTCGGTCACCGACGCGACGAGCATCGCCGGGACATCCTTCTCCACGACCTCGTACGCGGTCGTCTGTGCCATGTCGCATCCCTCCCCTCGAACCAGAGGGTCACAGGCCGTGCGATGCGCCGGTAGGGCCGGTCGGCCGCCTATGCTGGCGCCGTGAGCCACGAGACCGGGGGGATCGCCACGAGGCTGTTGGTCGGCCTGTTCCTCCTGGCCGTGGTCGGGAGCGCCGCGATGTACCTGATCCTGCGCAACGATGAGCCGCTCGCGCTGTCGCCCACCGCGAGCGTCGACATGAACAAGGCGCTGCGTGACGCCGAGGTCCCCGCGGACGCCGACGTCGTGCTGGTGCGCGGCGGCGAGGTCTACGTGGCCACGTTCGTCCGCAACGACGGCCGGTTCACGGTGACGTTCGAGGGGCTCGGCGACCTCGGCGAGGTGGACGACGTCCCGTACATCCCCGTCGACATCCGGCTGGGCGACGGCACCGAGGCCGACCCGTCCGGGACCGCGGCGTTCACGTCGCAGACGCTCGACCCCGGCGAAGGGGTCGGGGTCCTCGTGATCTACACGCCCAACCCCGACCTCGTATGCCAGCTGCTCCCCGAGGAGGCCGCTGGGAAGGGGACGGTGATCGACCGCTTCCCCGTAGGGGGATCGGTCTTCGGGGTGTCGTTCGACGAGGAGCTGGTCGCCTCCGATCCGTGGGCGAAGGTCGCCCCCGCATCGCGCGCCGAGTGCGAGGCGTCGTTCGCCGACGCCACGGTCTGAGGTCGCGACCGGCTCACACGTCCCGGCGTCGTTCGAGCACGAGCGCCACGACCCAGGCCGCGACCGCGTAGGCCAGCATCAGCCCCGCGGCGGCCGGTCGCGCGAACAGGTCGGGGTTCTCCGCGCCGAAGGCCGTCGCCGCGCCGGCGAACGGTGCCCACGGCAGCAGCGAGGGCACGAGGCCGGTGGCGAGGGGCTCGATCACCAGCGTCCAGCCCAGGACCACGAGGATCGCGACCACCTGGCTGCGGAGCGCGACACCCACGGCGGCACCGATCGCCCCGGCGTACGCGCACTGGAGGGCGTCCTCGGCGACCGCGACCCAGACGGTCACGTCGATCGTCGGCCCTCCCCCCTTCACGACGAACCACCCGGCGACGATCGCCAGCGCGAGCAGACCGGCGGCGGCCCCGAACAGCCCACCGACGGGGACCGCGGCGAGCGTCTTCGCGGTGACCACACGGCCGCGGTGCGGCGTGGTCAGGTAGGTACCGGCGGCGGTCGAGTACCGGTACTCGGTGGTCGCCATCGTGGCGGTCAGCACCAGCACGAACAGGAGGGCCTGAGCCGCGGCCGACACGATCATCCGCGCGTCCTCGGTCGTGCTGATCGGGGTCAGCCCCGCATCGCGTCCCTCGGCCGTGCCCGCGAGCGCCAGCAGGAGCAACGCCCCGGCGCCGTTCAAGAGCAGCGAGCCGATCAGCAGCCCGATCCACAGCCGCGTCGTGCGGACCTTGAGCAGCTCGGCGCTGACCAGCCTGATCACGGCGTTCCCCCCTCGGTCAGCTCCAGGAACGCCTCCTCGAGCGTCGTCGTCCGGGCGCGGAGCTCGTGGAGGACGACGCCGGCGCGAGCCGCCATCTCGCCGACCCGCTCGATCGACGTGCCGGTGACGCTCAGCGAGTCTGCCTCGACGGCGACCGTCGCACCGTCGGCCCGAAGCGCCTCGGCGAGAACGTCCGCACTCGGCGAACGCACCGAGACCCCGACGGACGCGGTGAGCACGTCGGTCGGCCCCTCGGTGACCAGGCGGCCGCGCCCGATCACGACGACGCGGTCGGCGACCGCCTGGATCTCGCCGAGCACGTGACTCGAGATGAGGACGGCGCCGCCGCGATCCGCGAAGGTCCGCAGGGCTCCACGCAGCCACGCCATCCCTGCCGGGTCCAGACCGTTCGCGGGCTCGTCGAGCACCAGCACCTTCGGCTCGCCGAGCAGCGCCGCGGACAGCGCCAGGCGTTGCCGCATCCCGGAAGAGAACCCGCCCACACGGCGGTCGGCGTACTCGGTCATGGCGGTCGCCGCAAGCACGGCGTCGGTGCGTGCGGCGTCGATTCCTGCCGCGACCGCGATCACCTGCAGGTGGCGGCGGGCAGTGCGGCCCGGATGGAACCCGGTCACCTCGAGCGCCGCGCCGACGACCCGGAGCGGATCGCGCAGATCCTCGTACCGCGAGCCCGTCAGGAGCGCCTGCCCGGCGGAGGGACGTGCGAGCCCTAGCAGGCACCGCATCGTGGTCGTCTTCCCGGCCCCGTTCGGACCGAGGAATCCCGTGACCGAGCCGATCGGCACCGAGAAGGAGAGGTCGTCGACGGCGGTCACCGGACCGAACCGCTTCGACAGGCCTCGGATCTCGATCCCCGGTGCGTCCGTCATGGGCGCTCAGACTAGCCGGGTGGTCCCGTTCGACCCGAAGTCGTGGGGCCCGCCGGACCAAGGCCGGGCCGTTCGACCCTCCTAGGGTGTCCGCGGAGGCGACCTTCCGAAGGAGGCCCGCGCATGGATGCCTTCGACCTGGCCAGGCTGCAGTTCGCCCTGACCACGATCTTCCACTTCTTCTTCGTGCCCTTGTCGATCGGATTGGCGTTCTTCACGGCCATCTTCCAGACGGCGTGGTATCGGACGCAGGATGAGGGTTACCTACGCCTGACGAAGTTCTGGGGCAAGCTCTTCCTCGTCAACTTCGCCCTGGGCGTCGTCACCGGGATCGTCCAGGAGTTCCAGTTCGGGATGAACTGGTCGGACTACAGCCGGTTCGTCGGCGACGTGTTCGGCGCGCCGCTCGCGATCGAGGGGCTCGCTGCGTTCTTCCTGGAGTCGACGTTCCTGGGGCTCTGGATCTTCGGGTGGAACAGGCTGAGCCCGAGGATCCACCTGCTCTCGATCTGGATGGTCGCGATCGGCACGTGCATCTCGGCCTTCTTCATCCTGGCTGCGAACGCCTGGATGCAGCATCCGGTCGGCTACACCCTGAACCCGCTGACCGGGCGGGCGGAGATGACGGACATCATGGCGATGTTCACGAACCCCACGCTGTGGGCGCACTTCCCCCACACGGTCGCGGCCGCGCTCACGACCGGCGGGATGTTCGTCCTCGGGGTGTCGGCCTGGCACCTGTGGCGTGAGCGCGACGTCGCGCTGTTCCGGCGCTCGGCGGCCACCGCCCTGGTCGTGACGCTCGTGTCCGCCGTCGTGGTCGCGTTCAGCGGCCACCTGCAGGCGCAGATCATGACCGAGCAGCAGCCGATGAAGATGGCCGCCGCCGAGGCGCTGTGGGACACGCAGTCGGGCGCCGACTTCTCCCTGTTCGCGATCGGCGACACGACCGACGGCGAGAACATCATCGACATCTCGCTGCCGAACATGCTCTCGGTGCTCGCGACCGACAGCTGGAACGGCACGGTCGAGGGCATGAACGACCTGCAGGCCCGGTACGAGGCGCAGTACGGCACGGGGAGCTACATCCCGATCGTGTGGATCCAGTACTGGAGCTTCCGCCTGATGACCGGGGCCGGGTTCGCGATGATCGCGTTCTGCGCGATCGGTCTGTGGCTCCTGCGCAAGGACCGGCTGGAGACCACGCGCTGGTACCTGATCCTCGCGCTGCCCGCGATCGCCCTGCCGTACCTGGCGAACACGCTCGGCTGGATCTTCACCGAGATGGGGCGCCAGCCCTGGGTCGTCTACGGGATCCTCCGGACCGAGGACGCGGTCTCCCCCACGGTCGGGATCGCCTTGGTCCTCACGACGGTGATCGGGTTCACCGTGATCTACGGGTTCCTGTCGGTCGTCGACGTCATCTTGCTCCGGCGGTTCTCGCGGGCCGACCCCCCCGCGGCCGACGCCGCTCCACGGCTGGTCGTCTACTGAGGAGGTGCAGGTCATGGAGCAGGGATACCTGAACCTCGAGACCCTCTGGTTCGCGTTGATCGCGGTCCTGTGGACCGGGTACTTCTTCCTGGAAGGGTTCGACTTCGGCGTCGGCATCCTGCTGCCGGTCCTGGGGAAGGACGACGTCGACCGGCGGGTGATGGTCAACACGATCGGGCCGGTGTGGGACGGCAACGAGGTCTGGCTGATCGTGGCCGGCGGCGCCACGTTCGCGGCGTTCCCGGAGTGGTACGCGACCCTGTTCAGCGGGTTCTACCTCGCGCTCTTCCTGATCCTCATCGCGCTGATCTTCCGCGGGGTCGCGTTCGAGTTCCGCGGGAAGGATCCTCGTCCCGAGTGGAAGGCTCGCTGGGACCTCGCGATCTTCTGGGGAAGCCTCCTGCCCGCGGTGCTGTGGGGGGTGGCGTTCGGCAACATCGTGCGGGGCACCCCGGTCGACGCGAACGGCGAGTGGGCGGGGAGCTTCTTCGACCTGCTGAACCCGTTCGCGCTACTCACCGGGGTGGCGTCCCTGGTGCTGTTCACCCTGCACGGCGCGGTGTTCCTCGCCCTGAAGACGCACGGCGACATCCAAGACCGGGCGCGGCGGACGGCGAAGCTGCTGGCCTGGCCGGCGACGGCGCTCGTGTTCGCCTTCCTCGCCTGGCTCTACCTGGACGCGCGCGACGTGGAGCACATCGTGCCCGGCATCGTCCCGGTGGTCGCGTTCGTGGCCGTGGGGGCGGTCGAGTGGCTGCTGCGCGAGAAGTGGGACGGGTGGGCGTTCGGCCTGACGGGTCTCGCGATCGCGGGGATCACCGCGACGATCTTCCTCCGCCTGTACCCGGCCGTGATGCCGTCGAGCATCGACCCTGCGTACGACCTCACGATCTGGAACGCGGCCTCCACCCATTACACGCTGAGGGTGATGACGATCGTCGCGGCGATCTTCACGCCGCTCGTGCTCGCCTACCAGGCGTGGACGTACTGGGTCTTCCGCAAGAGGATCGGGCGCGAGGACGTGGACCAAGGGACGGGGGCGCCGGCGGCCGGCCCGGCGTGAGGGGGCGGCCTTCGGCGCGAGGGTCCGTTCCGCGGGACCCGACTATGCTGCCTCGATGCCGCTGTTCCGACACGACGTCGCGTTGCCGCAGGATCTCGTCGCCCCCGTGCTGATCGCGGCCTTCGACGGGTGGGTCGACGCCGCAGGAGCGGCGAGCGCGGCCGCGGAACGGTTGGCCGGCGCCGGTACGTCCGTCGCGACCTTCGACGCGGACGTCCTGTACGACTACCGCTCCCGGCGTCCGGTGCTCGACATCGTCGACGGCACGCTGATGCGGCTCGAGTGGCCGTCGCTCCAGCTGCACCGGGCACAGGTCGGGGGGCGCGACCTCCTGGTGCTCCACGGGGCCGAGCCCGACTTCCGCTGGCGCGAGCTGGGCAGCGATCTGCTCGACCTGTGCCTTCGTCTGGGCGTGGTGCAGTGGGTGAGCCTCGGCGCGATCCCCGCCGCCGTGCCCCATACCCGCGCGGTCAACGTCCTGGCGACCGCCTCCGCGGACGGCCTGCTCCACGAGGCAGAGATCCAGGGCCCGCCGGGACTCCTGCGGGTGCCGAGCGCGTGCCTGTCGGCGATCGAGATCGCCGCCGCCGGCAGCGGGATCCCGGCGGTCGGGTTCTTCGCCCAGGTCCCGCACTACGTGGGCGGCCCGTTCGCCGCGGCGACCCTGTCGCTGCTGCAGCACCTCGGCCGGCACCTGTCGATCGGGTTCCCGCTCGACGATCTGGAAGAGGAGGCTGCGCAGCAGCGGGCACGCCTCGATGTCGCGGTCGAAGCCGACGACGACGTGCGCGAGATCCTCCACCGTCTCCAGGAGGCGAACGAGGAGGACATCCCGAGCGGCGACGAGCTCGCCGCCGAGATCGAGCGGTTCCTGCGGGGCCACGGCCCCGCGCCCGGCTCCTGAGCCGGCGGACCCACGGTCAACGCGGTCCGAACCTACGCATCTCGCCCCGGTGCTATGGTGCGGGTACACCGCGTCGCGGAGGCGAAGTCCGGTCGGAAACCGGCGCTGTCCCGCAACTGTGAGCCCGAGGACGGGCGAGCCAGGCCGCCCTGCGCGATGCACGGCTGAACGACCCCTCGAGGACGGGGGCACGCCGGCCGGGCCCTCCAGGGTCCCGCGCCCGCCCCTCGAGCGCCGACAGGGGCGTTCCGGAAGGGGCGCGCGGACGCCCGGGAAGGAGCCCCACATGGGCCGGACCCGCCGAAGGGTCATCTCTTCGTTGCTCACCTGCTCGCTCGTGCTCGCCGCGGCCGGGCCCGCGGGCGCGGCGCTCACGGATCAGGACCGCAGCGAACGCGCTGCGGGCTCCATCGCGTCGCACCAGAAGCGGAACGGGTCGTTCCCCGCGTTCTCGGCGATCGGCTCGACGGCCGACGCGGTGCTCGCGTTCGTCGCCGCGGGTGTCGGGCAGCGCGAGACCCGTCGCGCGCTCAACTACCTCGAGGCGCAGGTCGAGGTGGGCAACGTCGATTCCGAGGGGCTGAAGGCGAAGGTCCTGCTCGCGTGGACGACCGCGGGGCGAGGCGGCCGGACGATCGGCGGTGAGAACCTCGTCCGCGACCTCAAGGTTGGCTGGTCGGACGGGCTGACGCATACCGTGTACGACACGGCCCTGACGGTGCTCGCTCTTCGGAGCGCCGGGGCGGTGGTTCCCGAACCGGTGAGCGCGTTCCTCCTCGATGAGGTCTGCGCCGACGGCGGATGGTCCTACGACGGCTTCAACGAGGGCGAGGACGACCACTGCCAGGGTGATCCCGGCACCGACTTCTTCGCCTCCGACACGAACACGACGGCGCTCGTCGTGATGGCGCTGAGCGCCGCTGCGCCGACCGAGGCGTTCGACTTCTTCGACGCGATCCGCGACGACGTCCGTGGCGGATGGGGCTACACCTGGGGCTTCGAGACGACCGACGCGAACTCGACGGCCTTGGTGCTGCAGGCCTACGCATCCGCCGGGCGGAGGTCGCCCGCCGGATCGCTGAAGGCGATCCGCGAGCTGCAGTACGGGCGATGCGGCGCCTTCGCCTTCACGTGGGACGGCGACGTGAGGACCGGCCCGGACCTCGGCGCGACGATCGGGGCGGTGCCCGGCCTCCTACGGCTCCCGATGCCGTTCACCGGCTCGGTCGAGGGACCGGCGCCGGACCTTCCCACCTGCGGGGGCTAGCGATGGTGGCCCGCCTCCGTTCCTTCGCGCTCGCCGCCGCGGTCGTCCTCGCGACGCTCGCGGCACCGGCGGCGACGGGCGGCGCGGTCGCATGCGCGGGCGAGGGACCGCGGGCAGGGCTCGTCGTCGACACGGGAGCCCGCGTGATCGAGCTGTGCGTGACCCTCGACGCGGCCGAGGTGAGCGGTCTGCGCCTGATCGAGCTCGCGTCGGCCCAGCACGGCCTGTCGTACGGGTTCGGGTTGGGCGGCGCCGCGGTCTGTCGGCTCGACGGGGTCGGCACCGCCAGCGACGACTGCTTCGCCGAGTACCCCGAATTCTGGGGCTACTGGCACGCAGACGGGCGCGGAGGTTGGAACTGGGCCTCGACCGGAGCGGGGTCGTCCCGGGTGGGTGACGGCGACATGGAGGGCTGGGTCTGGGGCACCGGCGACTCCGGCGCGACCCACCGGATGCCGCCGGCGCTCGTCAGCGACGACGTCTGCGGGCCGGTGACCGAGCCGTCCCCTGAGCCCACGCAGGACCCGGATCCCTCACCGAAGCCGGCGACATCGCCGACGAAGACCTCCAGCCCCACCGGTCCAGCGTCGTCGGCGCGAGCCTCGACCGAGCCCGACGTCCCCTCGTCGACCCGCGAGCCGAAGGAGGACGGCACGCGCACCCCGTCGCCCGGCACCACCCCATCGGCCGAGACCTCGACGACGACGTCCGATCCCCCCGTGCTGGCGGCCGGGACGCCTCCGACCGGCGCGGACGGTCCGCCGAGCGGGTTGCTCCTCGCCGGCGGCATCGCCGTGGCGCTCGGCGCCGGCGGCTGGCTGCGCCTGCGGTCGCGCGCGAAGGACCCCGGATGAGGACCGGCCTGCACCCCGGGGCGTGGATCGCCTGGGCGAGCGGGGCCGGGATGGTCGCGTTCGTCACGACCGACCCCGTGTACCTGCTGCTGCTCTGGGCGGTCGCGTGGTTCGTGTACGCCACGCACCGGGTGCCGGGCCCCGAGGCCAGGTCCTTCCGGCTGTTCCTGATCGCCGCACTGATCACCGTCGCGCTCCGCACGGGTCTCGTGCTGCTCGGGACCGTGAACGCGTCGAACGTGGCGTTCGCGTTCCTCGAGGGGCTCCGGCTGGCGACGATCCTCGTGGTCTTCGGGACGTTCAACGCGGTGACCGACCCGTTCGGGGTGGTGCGCCTGGCGCCGCGACGGTTCCACGAACCGGCCCTGGCGGCGGCGCTCGCGCTCTCGATCGCGCCGCGGACGGTCGCGAGCGTGGGCCGCGTCCGCGAGGCGCAACGGCTCCGCGGGATCCTCCGTCTCCCCGCTGCGATCGCTCCCGGCGCTCGCCGTGCCCGTGCTCGAGGCGGGGATGGAGCAGGCCGTGACGCTGGCGGAATCGATGGACGCCCGCGGTCACGGCCGCGGCCGGCGGTCGCGGTATCGGGCCCAGAGGTGGTCCGCGCCGGCCGCGGCGATCGTCGCCGGTTCCCTGACCGCCGCCCTCGTGTTCCTCTCGGCCTCGTTCGGCGGGTGGGCCGTGCTCCATCCGCCCACCTCACCGCTCGGCTGGCCCGAGGTCGACCCCGTGCTGCTCGGGGCGATCGCGCTCCTCGCGCTCCCGGGGTTCCTGAAGGGCGGCGAACGATGACCGACGCGATCGTCGCCGAGGGTGTGACCTTCACCTATCCCGAGGCGTCGCGACCAGCGCTCGCCGACGTCGACCTCGCGCTGCCCGAGGGCGCGTTCGCACTGGCCCTGGGTCCCACCGGCGCGGGGAAGTCGACCTTCCTGCGGTCGGTGAACGGGCTCGTCCCCCACTTCACCGGCGGCACGTTCACGGGCCGGGTCCACGTGGCCGGTCGCGACACCCTCGCCGAGGCGCCCCGACGGCTCGCCGACGTCGTGGCGTTCGTGCCGCAGGACCCGATCTCATCCTTCGTGCTCGACCGGGTCGAGGACGAACTCGCGTACGGCATGGAGAACCTGGGCGTCGATCCCGCGCACATGCGCCGCCGCGTCGAGGAGATGCTCGACCTGCTCGACCTCGCCGCGCTCCGCGACCGGAGCGTGCGGACGCTCTCGGGAGGCGAACGACAGCGCGTCGCGATCGGCGCCGCGATGGCGGCCGGACCGCGGATCCTCGTGCTCGACGAGCCGACATCGCAGCTCGATCCGCAGGGCGCCGAGCACGTGATGGCGGCGCTGCAGCGCCTGGTCCACGACCATGGCATGACCGTGCTCCTCGCGGAGCATCGATTGGAGCGCGTCGCCGGCTGGGTCGACGTCGCCCTCGGGTTCGACGAAGGACGGGTCCGGATCGGGGGACCCGCCGAGGTGATCCACTCGCTCGCGGTCGGGCCCCCCGTCGCGAGGCTGGGCCGCCTCGTGGGCTGGAGCCCGGTCCCGCTGACGGTCCGCGACGCGCGTCAGGCCGCCCGCGCCCACGCGATCGGCGTGCCCGCGGCGGCGAACGGCCACGGCGTGGGTGACGTGGTGGCCGAGATGCGCGGGGTCGACGCCGCCTACGGCGGCGTCACCGCGCTGCGCGGGATCGACCTCACGGTCCGCCAGGGCGAGGTCCTCGCGCTGATGGGACGCAACGGCGCCGGCAAGTCGACGCTGCTGCGCACGCTCGCGGGGGTGCACGACGCCACGGCCGGGCAGGTCCGGGTGCTCGGTCGCGCTCCTCGCCCGGGGATCGACGTCGGCCTGTGCCCGCAGGAGCCCGAGTCCGTCCTGTACACCGACTCCGTCGAGCACGAGGTCCGGGCGACCCTCGTCGCCCGGGGTCTGCCCGACGCGGCCGCTCCGTGGCTCGAGCGGCTCGGGATCGTCGAGCTCGCCTCACGCCACCCGCGCGACCTGAGCGCCGGCCAGCGTCTGCTGGTCGCGACCGCCGCGATCGCCGCGACGGACGCTCCACTGCTGCTGCTGGACGAGCCCACGCGCGGACTCGATCCCGAGGCGAAGGAGCGGCTGGTCCGGTTCCTCCGTTCCCGGGCCGCCGACGGTCGGGCGGCGATCGTGGCCACGCACGACGTCGAGCTGGCCGCGAGCGTCGCGACCCGCGTCGTGATGGTCGGTGGCGGCGAGGTGATCGCCGACGGCGACCCCTCGGCCGTCCTCGGCGACTCGCACGTGTTCGCGCCCCAGATGACCCGCGTGTTCGGCCCCGGGTGGCTCACCCCCGAGCAGGTCGCGGCGGCGATGGCATGAGCGTCGCCCTGCCCGCCCCGGTGCTCGGCAGCCCCACGGGGGCGCGAACCCGGGTCGTCCTGCTCGTGCTCGCGAACGCGATCGGCCTCGCCGCGTTCCTGTGGCCCTTCGCGCTGCCGGCGATCGCCGGCCCCGCCCTCGAGAACCACAAGCTCGACGGACCCTGGTTGCTGTTCGCGCTCGGCGGCATCCTGACCGCACTCCTGCTGCTCGAGCTCGGCCGTGGCGGGCTCGGCCCGAAGACGGTCGCGCTCCTCGGGGTCCTCGGCGCCGCGATGGTCGCGCTGCGGCTCCCCGGGTTCGTCGCCGGCTTCAGCGCGATGTTCATCGTCGTGCTGGTGGCCGGCAACGCGTTCGGCCCCGCCTTCGGGTTCCTGCTGGGCACGGTCGGTACGTTCGCGAGCGGGCTGTTCGTCGGGGGCCTCGGACCGTGGCTGCCGTTCCAGATGGTGGCGGTCGGCTGGGTCGGCGCCGGCGCGGGGCTCCTGCCGCACGGCGAGCGCTGGCGAACCCGTCTGCTGTGGCTCGCCGGCTACGGCGCGGTCGCCGGCTACCTGTACGGCGCGATCATGAACCTGTGGTCGTGGCCGTTCCTCGTCGACGGCTCGGCGTGGGCCTGGGATCCGGGCGCCACCGCCACGACGAATCTGTCGAACTACCTCCGGTTCTACGCGGTGACCTCGCTGTGGTGGGATACGGCCCGCGCGGCCGGCAACGTCGCGCTCGTGCTGGTGCTCGGCAAGCCGCTGCTGTCGGCCCTCGACCGGGCGGCGCGCCGGATGCACCTCGACCTGGGCTGAGCCGCTAGGCTGCGCAGACCATGGCGCAGGCACCGTCTGACCGCACCCGGATCCACCGTCACCCGGAGCGAGGCGACCACTCGCCCGAGACGATCCACCGCGCGCTCGACGACGCGCTGATCTGCACGGTGGCCTGGGTCGACGAGGACGGTCGGCCGCGCGCGCTCCCCACGATCCAGGCACGCGTCGGCGACACCCTGTACCTGCACGGCTCGCGCGGTGCGCGCGCCTGGAAGGCGGTGGCCGCCGGCGCCGAGATCTGCGTGAGCGCCACCGTCGTCGATGAGCTGGTGCTCGCCCGGACCTCGCCGCACCATTCGATGAACTACCGAAGCGTCGTCCTGTACGGACGGGCGCGCGAGGTCACCGACGAGGCCGAGCTCTACGCAGCCGCCAAGGCGATCACCAGCCATGTGCTCCCCGGCCGGGAGGACGACGCCGCCGAGCCGCGCGAGAAGGACTGGCGCGAGACCCTGATCGTCGCGGTGCCGATCGAGGAGGCGAGCGCGAAGGTCCGCACCGGTCCACCGAAGGACGACGAGGGCGACCTCGACCTCGACGTGTGGGCCGGGACGCTCCCGCTGCGCACCGTCGTGGGTGAGCCGACCGACGCCCCCGACCTGAGGCCGGGCGTCGGACGTCCTGCCTACCTGCGCACAGATGGAGAGGAGCTCCCCCGACCATGAGCAAGCCGCCCACACCTCGGACCCGCGTCCGCCGGCTCCCCGAGCTCGGCGCCTACGACCGCGACACGATCGACCCGATCATCGACGAGGCGATCAGCTGCCATCTCGCCTGGATCGGCCCCGATGGCGACCCGCGCGTGATCCCGACGATCCACACCCGGATCGGCGACACGCTCTACGTCCACGGCTCGGCCGCCAGCTCGACGCTCCGCGGCATCAAGGGCGGCGCGCCCGTCGCGATCGCGATCACCCTGATCGACGGGATCCAGTTCGCCCGCTCCATGTTCGAGCACTCGATGAGCTACCGGACCGTGATCGTCTACGGGAAGGCCGAGGAGGTCACCGACCCCACCGAGCTCGAGACCGTCTTCGACGCGATCACCGACCAGGTCGCCCCGGGCCGCTCGAAGGACGCCCGCCGCCCGACCGCCGACGAGATCGGTCAGACGACCTTCGTGAAGATCCCGATCTCCGAGGCGAGCGCCAAGGTCAGCGCCGGGTTCCCCGAGGATGCCGAGGCCGACATGGACCTCGACGTCTGGGCCGGCGTGCTACCGCTGACGCTGGTCGCGGGCGAGCCGGAGCCCTCGCCCGACCTGAAGCCCGGGATCGCGACCCCTGACTACGTGACGGACTGGCACCGCCCGGCTGGCTGACCGCCAGCGCGGCATTGACAGCGGCCTCCGTGCGTGGGATATATGTAGCCCTGATATAGCGTTTCGATATATCGACGCGGAGGGGACCGAGGGATGATCGAGATCGCGGTGCTCGGACTGCTGAAGGAGCAGCCGATGCATGGCTACCAGCTCTCGCAGGAGCTGGCCGAACAGCAGGGCGGCCTGTTCAAGGTGAGCTTCGGGTCCCTGTACCCCACCCTGCGGCGACTCGACCGCGACGGCGCCATCGAGCGCGACGCGAGCGACAGGGTCACCGGACGTCGCAAGACCGTCTACCGCATCACGCCCGAGGGGGAGCGCCTGTTCCTGAAGTGGCTCGAGGAGCCACAGGACGATCAGGCGGAGGACACGCGGTTCCGCATGCGTGTGGCCTTCTTCCGGTACCTCCCGCCCGAGACGCGGGTCCGCCTCCTCGAACGCCGCCGCCAGCGCCTGGAGGAGCGGCTCGCCGAGGTCAAGGCGCACCTGCGCGACCCGGGCGATGACGACGACTATCAGCAAGCGCTCGTGGAGCACGCACGGTCGGCCACCGAGGCGGACATCGCCTGGCTGAGTGGCCTGATCCACCGCGAGCGCGCCACCTACGACATCACCGCCCCCGTGGGCGACCGGCGTCGCGCCAGCGCGACGCTCCGCAGGAAGGAGCATTCCGCATGACCGAGGTTCGTATCGCCATCGTGGGCGTGGGCAACTGTGCCTCGTCGCTCGTCCAGGGCCTCACCTACTACGAAGACGCCGACCCGAAGGACCGGGTGCCCGGTCTGATGCACGTCGACCTGGGCGGCTACCACGTCGGCGACGTCAAGGTCGTGGCCGCGTTCGACGTCGACGCGAACAAGGTCGGCAAGGACGTGTCGGAGGCGATCTTCACCGCCCCGAACAACACGATCCGGTTCTCCGACGTGGCGCCCCTGGGCGTGACGGTGCAACGCGGCCACACGCTCGACGGTCTCGGCGCCTTCTACCGTGAAACCGTCGTGGAGTCCTCGGAGCCCGAGGTCGACGTCGTCCAGGTCCTCAAGGACACGCACGTCGACGTGCTCGTGAGCTACCTCCCCGTCGGCTCCGAGGAGGCCGACCGCTTCTACGCGCAGTGCGCGATCGACGCGCAGGTGGCGTTCGTGAACGCGCTCCCGGTGTTCATCGCGAGCGACCCCACGTGGGCCAAGAGGTTCGGCGACGCCGGGGTCCCGATCGTCGGCGACGACATCAAGTCGCAGGTCGGCGCCACGATCACCCACCGCGTGCTCGCGAAGCTCTTCGAGGACCGCGGGGTCGAGCTGGACCGGACGTACCAGCTCAACTTCGGCGGCAACATGGACTTCAAGAACATGCTCGAACGTGAGCGACTCATCTCGAAGAAGATCTCGAAGACCCAGTCGGTCCAGTCCCAGCTCGAGCAACCGCTCGAGAAGGACGACATCCACATCGGTCCGAGCGACCACGTGCCGTGGCTCGAGGATCGCAAGTGGGCGATGATCCGACTCGAGGGCAGGAACTTCGGCGACGTGCCGCTCACGATCGAGATGAAGCTCGAGGTCTGGGACTCGCCGAACTCGGCCGGCGTGATCATCGACGCGGTGCGCTGCGCGAAGCTCGCGAAGGACCGCGGGATCGGCGGCCCGATCATCGGACCGAGCGCCTACTTCATGAAGAGCCCGCCGGTGCAGTTCTCTGACGACATGGCCCGCGAGATGGTCGAGGAGTTCATCGCCGGCGTCGGCGAGTCTGTCAACGCGGACTGGACCCGGTTCTTCGACGTCAAGGCGTAGCGACTCACGCGTCGCGGATCTCGATCAACCTCCGGAGTGGCCCCAGGTCGATGGGCTCACCCGTGAAGGACTCGAAGCCGAGCCCGACGATCAGGTGCTGGGCGCCCGCCTCGAGGAACTCGTCGACCTTGTCGACCTCATCGTCGTCGATCAGCACCGTGCGCTCGATCGCCGCGGGATCGCGGCCGACCTTCTCGCACCATTCCGTGAGGATCGCGTTCTTCTTCGCGAAGTCCTCGGGCGGTCCGAACCCGTTCCACGCGTCCGCATGCTCGGCCACGATCCGTAGGGTGACCTTCTCGCCGCTGCCCCCGATCAGGAGCGGGAGCTTCGGCTGGACCGGCGGAGGATCGAGCTTCGCGAGCCGCGCCTCGATCCGGGGGAGCGCCGCCTCGAGCTGCTCGAGGCGCCACATCGCCGTCCCGAACTCGTAGCCGTACTCGTCGTAGTCGCGCTCGAACCAGCCCGAGCCGATCCCCAGGATCGCTCGGCCGTTCGAGACGTGATCCAGGGTCCGCACCATGTCGGCGAGCAGCTCGGGGTTCCGGTACGAGTTGCACGTGACCATGGCGCCGATCGTGGCGCGCTGCGTGTCACAGGCCGCCGCCGTCAGCAGCGTGTAGCCCTCGAAGTGCGGGCCGTCCTTGTCCCCGTACAGCGGGTAGAAGTGGTCCCAGGTCCAGACGGAGTCGGCGCCGATCGCATCGGCCTCGCGCCACGCCTCACGCAGCCTCGCCATCGTCGTGTGCTGCGGGTGGAACGTCGCACCAGCCTTGAACCGCGCCATCCGTGGCTCCCTTCCGTGTGGGTGATAGCCAACAGCCTACGGCCGTGCTGGCGAGCCTAGGATTCCGGAGATGGCTTCGCCTCCCACGCGCGCCGGCACCGTGACCCGGACCCGCGCCGCCCTGCGGAGCCCGGACTTCCGCAGGCTGTTCGCGATCCGGCTCGTCGGCCAGGGCGGGGACGGCGCGTTCCAGGCCGCGCTGGTCGCCTCGGTCGTGTTCTCCCCGACCGAGCAGAGCACGGCCGTAGGGCTGTTCAAGGCAGGACTCGTGACGATCCTGCCGTTCACCTTGCTCGGACCGTTCGTGGGTGTCTTCCTCGACCGCTGGCCCCGACGCGCGGTGCTGGCGATCAGCCCGGTCGTGAAGGCCGCGTTCGTCGGGTTGGTGCTGTTCGATCCGGAGGTGCAGGAACTGCCCTTCTACGTCGGCGCGCTCGTGATCATCTCTGTGAACCGCTTCTATCTGGCAGGCGCCTCGGCGGTGGTCCCTAGGCTCGTGCCGGCTGAGGACCTGCTGATGGCGAACTCGCTCGCCACGGTCGGGGGCACGCTCGCGTTGCTGACCGGGGTCTTCGTCGGGGGCAAGGTGGCCGACACCGCCGGCTCGTCGGCGCCGGTCGTGATCGTGGCCGGGCTCGCCTGGCTGACCTCGGCCTGGATCGCGTCGCGGATCCGGTCCGACCTTGCCCCGATGACGCTCCCCGAGGCCCCAGGACTGCTGCGTCACCAGGTGCGACGGGTGCTGGCCGAGTTCCGCGACGGCGCCTCGACGCTCGGGCGCACTCCGCGCGCGATCGGCCCGATCTCGGCGATCACGCTCGACCAGGTCGGACAGGGCATCATCCTCACGCTCGCCCTGGTGGTGTTCCGCGAGGAGTTCGGCGAGGGGGTCGGGTCGTTCTCCGACCTGATCGGTGCGGGAGGCGTCGGCGTCCTGCTCGGCATCGCCACCGTCGGAACCCTCGAGGACCGGTTCGCGAAGGAACGGATCGTGGCGGGAGCCTTCGTCGTCGGCGCCGCGTTCCTGCTCTTCACCGCGGTGATCTTCAACGGTGCCACGATCCTGCTGGCAAGCTTCGCGGTGGGCGTGACGTTCGCGTGGAAGAAGATCCCCGTCGACACCCTCGTACAGGAGTCGCTCCCGGACGGGTACCGAGGACGCGTGTTCTCCGTCTACGACGTCTTCTACAACTCGGCACGGACCCTCGCGGCGGCGATCGCGATCCCGATGTTCCCGGCGTTCGGGACCCGTGGCACCGTTGCCGTGGTCGGCGCCGCGTTCCTGCTGTGGGCGCCGGTGCTCCCCCGATGGCTCCGGGGGGTCCCCGAGTTCCGCTTGCGGTTCGTTGAGGGCGCGCGGGCCGAAGAGTGGCCCCGGGCGATCGCGTGGGGCGCGGCCGAGGAACCGGTCGAGGTCCGCCGGAGTTGGCTCGAGGAACGAGATGGCGTTCGGCGACGGTGCTTCCGCCTCGAGCTGGCGGACGGGACCGTGCTCGACGTCAGCCGGGTCGAGCCCGACGGGCAGTGGCGGATCGACCGGGAGCGCGAGGACCCGGCGCCTACAGCGACGTGAGCAGATCGGCGACCGCGTTCGCCGCACGGTTCAGCTGACGCCGGGTGATCGCGTCGACCTCCCGCGTGTATCCGTGGCGGTCGAACGTCGTCACCAGATCGTCGTACCAAGGATGCGCGTGCCGAGCCAGGGACAGAGCACGGCTCCGCGGCTCGACCTGATCGTGCCCGTCGTAGCGGAACGAATAGCGGCACCCTTCGAACGAGCCACACCGCTGGTCGACACCGGCCTCGTAGTCGCCGTGGACCCGGTCTTCGGCGTCGAGCCACCCGTCGGTGTGCATCGGCTGGGCGACGTCGGCGACCAGGTGGGCCATGATGCCGACCGAGCGGCTCGCGGTGCACCACGCTCGCGCGTTCCACTGTCGTCGCGCTCGCTCGTGCCAGTACGCGATCGCCGTGGGCGCGGCGCCGTAGCTGGACGCGCCCCACACGTCGTACACGTGCCACCACGGCGAGCTCATGTACTCGACCCCCTCGACCGTGTCGGGGTCGTCGGTCGCCCTCATCGCGGCCCGCACGCAGAGCCACGGGACCCGATCACCGACCCGCGCGAGCGCGCTGCGGAGGACCCAGTCGTGGGTTCCGAACGTGTCGGGACCCTCGACCCCGTTCGACCACGCGTGCGCGACACGGGGGACCGACATGACGACCAGAGCTATCAGCATCGTTGCCACGCTCCGTCTCACGCGCCCTTCGTACCACGTCCAGTGCGTGGTTCGACGTGCCACAGGACCCGCACGGGCAGAGCGTGCCGGGGTCTCCGCCTGGCCGCCACCGCGCGACCGACCCCTCCCTCGGCGGGCGCGACTCAGGAGGCAGCCACCACGGCGTCCGGCTCCCGCGAAACGGCCTCGCGCCGGGCCCGCAGCAGGAGCACGCCGGCGCCGACACCGAGCGCGATCAGCGCGGAGAGCAGGAAGTCCACGCGAGGACCGAGCTCCTCGCCGATCCATCCGACGATCGGGGAGCCGATCGGGGTCGAACCAAGGAACACCATCCCGTACAGCGCCATGACGCGTCCGCGCGCTTCCGGTCTCGACGTGATCTGCAGCATCGTGTTCCCAGTGATCATGAACGCCATCGCGCCGAAGCCGAGCGGGATCATCGACAGCGTGGCGAGCACCAGCGTCGGGGAGGCGGCGGCGGCCATCATGGCAACCCCGGTCCCGATCACGTACCAGGCGAGCAGACGCATCGTGGGCGAGGCGTTGCGGTTCGCCATCCACAGTGCCGCGACGAACGAGCCGACCCCGGCCGCCGCCGACATGATCCCGAACTCGCGGGGTCCTGAGTCGAAGGCACGCTCGGCGAGCAGCGGGACCAGGATCTGCCACTGGAACACGAAGGTGAAGACGACCGCCATCACGATCAGCGGCCAGCGCAGCTGCGGCGTCTCCCACACGTAGCGGAACCCGGCGACCAGGTGCCCTCGCTCTCGTGTGGTCCGCTTCTGCTCGTGGAGCTCGGCGGGTCGCATCGCGTACAGGGCTCCGAGCACCGCGAAGTACGACAAGCCGTCGATCAGGAAGCACACGGCCATGCCGACGCTCGCGATCAAGATGCCGGCAACCGCAGGCCCGACGATCCTCGACCCCGTGAAGACCGCGCTGTTCAGGCTGACCGCGTTCGTCAGGACGTCCTCGCCGACCATCTCCACGTAGAAGCTCTGCCGCGCAGGGTTGTCGATCGCGGTCACGATCCCACCGGCCACCGAGAGGAGGTACACCATCCAGATCGCGATCACCCCGGAGAAGACCAGGCTCGCCATCGTGAGCGCCACCAACGCGTAGCTGAACTGGGTCCACAGCAGGATCCGCCGCTTGTCGAAGCGGTCTGCGAGCACGCCGCCGATCGGCGCCAGGAACAGGACCGGTCCGAACATCAGGGCTGCGTTGATCCCCAGCGCGGTGCCGCTGTCGGTGAGCTTCAGTACCAGCCAGGACGACGCCGTGAAGTTGATCCATGTCCCGGTGGCAGACACGGCCATCCCGATCAGGTACAGCCGGAAGTTGCGGGAGTGACGCAAGGACGCGAAGGTCCGATGGACGGCGGCCTCGACCCGCGGGCTCACGGCTCCTCCCCGCCGCTCAGGCGCTCGAGGATCGACGCGGCCTCGTCGAGCACCACGCGCTCCTGCGGGGTCAGCCGGGTCAGCCGTCTCGACAGGAACTCGTCCGTACGGCGGCGCGCGACGGAGAGCAGCTGCGACCCGGCCGGGGTCACCTGGAGCCACGTCACGCGGCCATCGAGCGGATCGGGGGTTCGCGTGATCAAGCCTTGGTCGAGGAGCGCAGCGATCGTCCGCGTCATCGTGGGCTTCCGAACCTGCTCGTGCTCGGCGAGCTGACCGGCCGTGATCGGCCCGTGCGTCTCGACCGTGAACAGCGCGGCATGCAGGGTCGGGCTGATCCCGGGGGTGGACTCGCGGCGCATCCTACGGGCCGCCCGCCACACGGAGACCCGCAGTCGGGCAGCGAGTTCGGCACACTCCGCGCGGGTAGGTGCGGGGACGCTGGGCATGGTGGCCATGATAGTACGAAGACCTAACTAGTCTCGCGTACCATCCTCGGCTCCACGGAACCTCCACGGGTCGCCGATAGGGTGACCCCGTTCCGGCCGTTCCGCCGCGGGGGTCGACATGTCGCACAACGGACAGCACACGAGCGCGGGTGACGACGAGCGAACGCGCCGGCTCCGCACCGTCGCGCTGATCGTCGTCGTGGGGATCGCGGCCCTCGCGGTGGGAGCGTTCCTGGGATCGAGGTCGGGCGAGGACGCGGTGGTCTCCACCACGTCGCCCTCGACCTCGAGCACGACTGCGAGCGAGCAGCCCACCGTGTCCGAGCCTCCCAGCGAGTCCCCGAGCGGGTCGTCGACGGCCGAGCCGGCCACCGCCGCCCTGGACGACGGCCGGCACTTCGTGCTTGCCGACGAGGTCGTCGCGTCAGGCGGCGGGAACGCGCTCGTCCTGGACCTCGGGTACCTCCTGACCGGCGACGAGGCGAACGAGGCAGCGGCAGAGGACGGCGTCGAGACGCCTGTCCCGAACGGTTACTACATCGTGAACGACAACCCGAAGCGACGGACGGTTCCCATCTCGCCCGACGCCCGCGTTCGCTACATCCCCGCCGACCCGTGTTGCGACCTGGTCGCCGGCGACCTCGACGCGTGGATCGACGCGGTCAACGGCGAGGTCATGACGGACATGATGGGCGAGATGGGTACCACGTGGTGGTGGATCACGGTGCGTGCCGGCCAGGTCGTCGCGATCGAGCAGCAGTACTTCCCGTAGATGCCAAGGGACTGGGACGCCGCCGAGTACGACCGCCTGCCGATCCCGATGACCGGGTGGGGGCTGAAGGTGCTCGAGCGCCTCCGGCTCCGCGGCGACGAACGAGTCCTCGACGCCGGGTGCGGGACCGGACAGGTGACCGAGGCGCTGCTGGCCCGGCTCCCCCGCGGCGAGATCATCGCTCTCGACGGATCGGGCGCGATGATCGAAGCCGCCAGGAAGCGATTGGGCTCCGAGCGCGTCACCTACCTGGTGCACGATCTGCTCGAGCCGATCCCGATCGAACCGGTCGACGTCGTCGTGTCGACCGCGACCTTCCACTGGATCAGGGATCACGACCTGCTCTTCGCGAACCTCGCGGCGGTCCTTCGGCCGGGTGGCCTGCTCGAGGCTCAGTGCGGGGGCAAGGGCAACATCGCAAGCATCGAGACGACCGTCCGCGCCCTCGGACACGATGAGGCCTTCGACGCGAAGCGGTTCCCCGGGGTGGAAGACACGACCGAGCGCCTCGAGCGCGCCGGGTTCGTCGACGTCCGCTGCTGGCTCACGGACGAGCCGACGCTGCTCCCGGCCGACGACCTCGAGCCGTACCTCGCCACGGTGTGCCTCGGCGGTGTGACGGAGCAGATGTCCGACGACGACGCCTCTCGCCTCGTGCATCACGTGGCCGGCGCGATGCAGGAGCCCCTGATCGACTACGTACGCCTGAACATCAGCGCGCATCGCGCCTCCTGAACTCGGCCCGGCCGACACGGGACCGATGGCACCTGACCTCGCGTCGGCGGAGGCTCACCCTGGACATCGCCTAGGTTCCCGGCGGGCGAGGGGGTGATGCCGGGCCCGGTCGGATGGGTGCGAGAGGCGAGGCGCCGCCGGACGGAGGTGACAGCTGTGGAAGTTGGCTTGATGATCCGCTATGGCAGGCTCGTGCCGGGTCGTGAGGTCGCCGCGATGGAGCTGTTCGACGAGACGGTGGGGTTCTTCCAGGACCGGCTCGCACGCGGTGAGCTCAGCTTCTTCGAGCCCTTCTTCCTCATGACCAGCGATCTCGACCAGGAGCAGGGGTTCTTCCTGGTGAAGGGGGCTGCTCCTGCGATCTTCGCCATGATGGAGGATGCGGCATATCTGGAGATCATGACGCGGGCGTCGCTGCTGGTGGAACACCTGCACCAGGACCTCCTCAGGGTCGGCGAGGGGATCCAGGTGATGATTGAGGAGTCCGCCAAAGCTCAGTCGAAGCTCCTCGGGGTCTGAATCGGCCTGAACGCCAGAGGGCGCCCCTGCGGGGGCGCCCTCTGCGTGTCCCCACGCGACGGGTCGCTCAGATGAACAACGAGACCGCAGCTTCCTTCATCTCGAGCAGGGCGGTCGCGGCGCCGATCGGCTCCTCGAGACCGTCGATCAGGTCGTCCCGCTTGAGCCCGAGCAGATCCATCGTCATCTGGCATGGGATCAGCCGCACGCCCAGGTCCTGCGCGAGCGCGATCAGCTCCTCGGGCTTGGCCACCTGGTGATCGGCCGCGAGCTTCTTGAACATCGCGGGGCCCGCACCGGCGAAGTTGTACTGGGAGAGCTTCGCCTTCTGCGGCGAACCCGGGTTCATCGCCGACATCATCTTCTGCATCCAGTTGTCGCCGGTGATACGCACGTCCGGCTTCACGATCGCGAACAGCCCCCAGAACGTGAAGAAGACGCTCGACTCCATCCCGGACGCTGCCGCGGTCGTGGCGAGGATGGTGGTCGGCCAGATCCGGTCGAGGTCCCCCCCCCAGGCGACGATCGTGAGCTTGTTCTTCTTCTGGACCTTGCTCTGCGCGGTCTCGAGCGCCTCGATGCGCTGCAGCAACTCGGCGTACGTGGTCGCGTCCAGTCGTTCCTCGGTGGTCGCCATCCTCAGTCGACCCTTCGGATCAGATAGCGGAACGAGCCGTCGTCCAGCGTCTGGGCCTCGAGCAGCTCGTTGCCGCTGATCGTGGCCCAGCTCGGGATGTCCGACCTCGAACCCGGGTCGGTCGCGAACAGCTCGAGCAGATCGCCCGGCTGCGCCTCCTTGAGAGCGCGGGCGAGGGAGACGAGCGGACCGGGGCAGGACTGCCCGCGGGCATCGATGGTGGTGGCGACGGTGGTAGACATGCGAGGACCTCCGAGAGGGTGTGAGTCGGAACGGGAGGCGGTGCGGATGGACGCCGAGCGCGCGGCTCAGCGCTGTCCCGATGTCAACAGGGACAGCAGATGCGGTCGGGGATCATCGCCCCCACTGTGCCGGCTTCACGTGTGCACACCATTTGCAGGTGCAAATCCTACGTGGGAAGTGGACAAAGGGCAAGCCAGGAGGACATCAGGCGCCCGGGGGCTCGGGTGGGAGGCATCCGGCGCCCCGTCCGAGCTGCTCCAGACCGGCCAGATCGCCGGGGCCGAAGTCGCGCATCCAGCCGCCCGACGGCTCCATCAGCTGCCCCTCGGCGTCCACGTGCCCGAGGCCCACGATGTGGCCCCATTCGTGCAGGAGCGTGGGTCCTTGGGCGCCGGGCGACGTGAAGCCGGGCAGATTCGGGTCGTCCTCGCTCATCGCGATCCAGCCGCTCACGATCAGCTGACGCCCCGTCGATGGCACCAGTGGACGCGCGACGGCCGCCGCGATGTCCTCGCCGTCGCGGAACGAGATGTCCGACACGTCGGGGTCGACCCACGCGACCAACACGGGAGCCCATCGGCCCGGATAGCGGTCGGGTTCGTAGGCGGTCCGTCCCCGACCAGGCAGCTCGTCGGTGAGCCCGTCGTAGACGAAGGTGATGCCGGTCGCGTCTGAGACGCGGCCGACCGCTTCGTGCACGTCGGGCACCGAGCCCTCCGGCGACCTGCCGGGGTTGATCACGTAGTGGATCGGGTCGCACGGGTTCCATCGCAGCGGCTCACCGTCTTGATGGACGTAGAGGAACTCGTGCTCCCACGGCTCCCCGGCCGGCCGGAACGCGTCACGCAGCAGGAAGGACACGCCCGCGAACAGCGACGACGCGATCAGCGCGAGCGCGACGACCGCGGCGATCGCGCGCCGTCCGCGGCGCGGCGGCATCGGCTCGAAGACGTCGCCGTGAGGTGGTGAAGGGAGATCCGGACGGGGGGGAAGGCCATGGTCCATGACCTCCATGGTAGGGCGCCCGTTCGATAGGGTCGCAGACGTGCGAGGCACGCGCACCTTGCTCGTTCCCTTCGCCCTCGCGACGGCGATGCTGTTGCCCGTCGGGGCGTCGGGTGCTCCCGGCTCGATCACCGTCGATACGGCCACGGACTCCTTCGACGGGGCGTGCGACGACGACGACTGCACGCTGCGGGACGCCCTGGCGTCCGTCGCCGACGGCGGAACGGTCGAGCTTCCGCCCGGCAGCTACGCGCTGTCGATCGCGGGCTCCGGTGGCCTCGAGGAGGGCGATCTGGATCTCACGCGTCCCGTGACGATCGCCCGGCAAGGCGAGGGCGGGGTGTTCGTCGACGCCTCGCACCTGGGCGACCGGGTGTTCCAGGTCGACGGCGATGCCGACGTCGTGGTCGAGGGGCTGACGATGCTGGGGGGTCGGGGGTCCTTCCGGGGTGCCGGTGTCCGCGTCGTCACGGGATCCGTCCAGCTCCGCGACGTCACGATCGTCGGCGGCTCGGCGGGCGAGGGCGGTGGCGGGCTGTCCGTCGGCAGGCAGGGCAGCGCGATCGTGTCCCGATCGCTGTTCATCGACAACCGGACGCGAGGAACGGGCGGCGGGATCGAGGTCACCGGCCGCCTCACGATGTCCGACAGCGCTGTCGTCGGGAACCGGGCGCGCCTCGGCGGCGGCGTCGACGCCCGCTCCGCGACCCTGCGCCTCGAGAACGTCACGATCGCCGCGAACCGCAGCCGCTCGGTCGGCGGGGGGCTGCGGGCGAGCGGCAGCGTCGTCCTGTCCCACGTGACGATCGCGAAGAACCGCGCCGACATCGGAGGGGGGGTCGCCGCGCCTCCCGGGGTCGTGACGTTCGCCAGATCGATCGTGGCGGACAACGCAGCCAACACTCACTCCTCGTGTGACGCCCCCGGCGACTCGGTCGGCGCGAACGTCGAGGGCGTGACCGACCGATGCGGATTCGATCGCACGTCCGACGTGGTCGGAGCCGACGCGGGACTCCTCGCGCTGCGTTCGAACGGGGGGGCGACCCCAACGCTCGCGCTCTCGGCGACGAGCCCGGCGATCGGGATCGCGCAGGCGGGCTGCGACGCGCGCGATCAGCGCGGAGCGCCCCGCGGCACGCCCTGCGACGCCGGTGCCTATGAACGGGTGCTGTGCCTCGGCCGACCCGTGAACATCGTCGGCACCCCGGGCGCCGACGAGCTGTCCGGGGGACGGGAGCCCGACACGTTCCTGGGCCTCGGCGGCGACGACGAGTTCCAGGGGTCGCTCGCGGACGACCGCGCCTGCGGCGGCCCGGGCGACGATCACCTGATCGGCGGTCCCGGAGACGACGTCCTGGCCGGTCAAGACGGCCACGACCTCCTCGAGGGGGAGGACGGTGACGACCGACTGCTCGGCGGCCTCGGCGCCGACACCTGCCGCGGAGGCCCCGGTCGCGACGCGACCGTCGCGTGCGAGCCGCCCGGTCGACGAACCGCTGGGCTACCGCACGACGCGGCGACGGGCGGCTGGCCAGTACACGAGTAGGACCTTCGCCTTCAGTTCCTCCAGGGTGACCGGCCCGAAGGAGCGCGAGTCGGTCGAGGCCTGCGCGAAGTCGCCCTCGACCCAGAACTCGTCGGCGCCGAGGACGCGCTCCCCCACCGTGTCGCCGGGCACTCCGACGAGCCGCTTCACCATCTCGTACGCCGGACGGCCCGGATGCTCGACCACGACGACGTCGCCGTTGTCGTACGAACGAGGTGTCACGACGAGCGCCCAGTCGCCCGGGAGCAGGGTCGGCGCCATGCTCGGCCCTTCGATCGCCACCCGCGAGGGGCGCGTGCGCAGGAACGTCCACCCCGCCAGCAGCAGAACCGATGCACCCGCGAAGAGCGACGCAACGCGACTCCGACCCCGGCGGTAGGATTCATCGACGAGTTCGTCATCCGCGTCATCCGAAGGAGGGGGTTCCATGTTCGAGCGCATCCTCGCACCTCGCCGTATCGTTCGCGCGCACTGCGACCTGCCGTGCGGCGTGTACGACCCGGCACAGGCCCGCATCGAGGCCGAGTCCGTGAAGGCCTGCCAGGAGAAGTACCAGGGCTCCGACGACGCCGAGTTCAAGGCGCGCGCGGTCGCGATCAAGGAGGAGCGCGCGACCATGGTCAAGGAGCACCTGTGGGTGCTGTGGACCGACTACTTCAAGCCGGAGCACCTCGAGAAGTACCCGAACCTCCACGAGCTGTTCTGGACGGCCACGAAGGAGGCCGGCGCCGCGAAGAAGTCGAACGACCCGGCGCAGGGCCAGAAGCTCCTGGACTCGATCGACGAGGTCGCGAAGGTCTTCTGGGAGACGAAGTCCTGACGCGTCTCCCCGCTGCGGGATGACGAAGGGCCGGGCGGAACGCCCGGCCCTTCGTGCTCGTCGGGCTCGGCTCAGCCCTTCGCCATGATCGCGTTCACCTCGTCCGCGGTGAACGCGCGCATCGTGGACGAATGGAGGTTGCCGAGGCTCGTGACCTTCGCCAGGAACGCGACCGCGGTCTCGTCGTCCGGGAAGTCCGAGATGGCGACGATGTCGTACTGCCCCATCGTCCAGTAGACCTCGAGCGCACCACCCATCTGCGCCGCGAGCGCCTTCGCCGACTCCGCTCGCTCGACCGTCGAGGCCGCGTCCCTCGCGCCTTGATCGGTCCAGTTGAGCAAGCTGACGAACTTCGCCATGCTCTCCCCCTCTCGATCAGGCCCACCACGCTGCGGGCCTGAGGGCAACGATACGCCGAGGGGCCGTGCGCCGGGAGCCCCCCTGAGCCCGTCCCGGCACACGGCCCCTCGGACGACGTGACGGGGGGCAGGGCCGTCGGTCCCCACCCCCCGCACGATGACCGCGCGAGGTACGCGCACGTCAGACGAGGCGGGTAGCCGGGGTGGGTCTGGCGGCACCCCGGCCACCCGTGCCTCACAGGGCATCATCGGCGGCGCGCCGGTCCCGCCGATACCGCCGGAAGTCGGTATCCGCGGACCGAACGACGGATGACGAGGGGCTGCTAACGTGCCGGACGTGAAGGACATCGGTCTCGTCGGCGTGCCGTTCAGCGGCAAGTCCACCCTGTTCACGGCGCTCACGCACGCCGGCTCGCACGGCGGACAGGCCAACGTCGCCGTGGTGCCCGTGCCCGATCCCCGCCTCGACGTGCTCACGGAGATGGAGCGCTCTCGCAAGACCGTCCATGCACAGGTTCGGTTCGTCGACGTGCCCGGGGGCACCTCGTCTGCCCAGGGGATCGCGAAGCTCCGCGAGGTCGAGGCGCTCGCCGTGGTGATCCGATGCTTCGGGCCCGACCAGGCGCCCGCGAGCGAACTGGCGAACGTCCGCGCCGACCTGCTGCTCGCCGACCTCGCGGTGATCGAAGGGTCGCTGCAGAAGGCCGAGAAGAAGGCGCGCGGCAGACCTGGCCCCGAGGTCGACGCCCTGAAGGCGGCGAAGGCGGCGCTCGACGTCGAGACGCCGCTTCGCGACGCGAGGCTCGAACCCGAACATCTGGCCGAGCTCCGCGGGATCTCCCCGCTCACGCTCAAGCCGGAGGTCGTGATCGCGAACCTCGAGGAAGGGACCGAGGTTCCCGCCGATCTGCCGGGCGCGGCCGGGGTCTTCGCGGCGATCGAAGCCGAGGTCGCCGAGATGGACCCCGAGGAGGCGCGCGCGCTGCTCGAGGAGTTCGGCGTGAAGGAGCCGGGGCTCCAGACGGTGATCGAGGCCTGCTACCGGGCGATCGATCTGATCACGTTCCTGACGACCGGCGACGACGAGACCCGAGCGTGGGAGGTGGCGCGCGGCGCGACCGCCCCCGAGGCTGCCGGCGCGATCCATACCGACCTGCAGCGAGGGTTCATCCGCGCCGAGGTGATCGGCTACGACGAGCTCGTCGAGGCGGGTTCGATGGAGAACGCGAAGACCCACGGCAAGCTCCGCGTCGAGGGCAAGGACTACGTGGTGCAGGAGGGCGACATCCTGCACGTCCGATTCGCCGTGTAGCGCTCAGGCACCCGGGTCGCTGATCTCGGCCCGGGCGGCGGTCCACGTAACCTCGCTGAGGCCCGCATCGGCGGTGACGTGTCCGAGGAGCGCGTGTCCGCCCTCGAGCGCCTCGTGCGTGTCCTCGGCATCGAGCACGAACGACACGTGCACCTCGATCGCCGTCACCTCCGCGCTCGCCGAGGGCTCGGCGATCCAGAGCGCGGCGAGACGCTCCCTCACGAGCTCGAGCGCGGCGTCGACTTCGGCGCGCGACGAGGGGGCACGCCCTTCGAACTCGATCCGGAACCGGGTCATCGCCAGGGAGGCTAGCGCCTCGGGGGCGACGCAGGCAGATGCTGGATCTCACGCCGTGCGGGCCAGCGATCGATCGCGAGGCCCACGGCGAAGGGGCCGGACGGCCGGATGGTGCCGAGCGCCATGTCCCTAGCATCGGAGGTGCGAGAGGGTTCTCCCGCGTGCCATCGCCGCCTCGTCCCGCCGTACGGAGGGGAGGGGTCCAGATGAAGTCGCCGACCGGTGCACCCGACGATCAGGGGCTGCAGCAGTTGATGCGCAACCGCCTGACACGTCGGGGCTTCATGCGTGCCGCGGGGGTGGGGGCCGCGGGCATCAGCCTCGCCTCCGTCCTTCCCGCCTGCGGTTCGGAGACGAGCAGCCCCAGCCAGGAACCCTCGCAGGTCTTCTCGGGCGAGCCCGAGGGACAGGTCGAGTTCGCGAACTGGCCCGTGTACATCGACAAGGCCAAGGACCCGGACTCGGGCGAGAGCTACATCCCGTCGCTGCGGATGTTCGAGGAGGAGACCGGCGCCACGGTGACCTACAAGCAGGTCATCCAAGAGAACGCCTCGTTCTTCTCCAAGATCCAGCCGAACCTCCAGGCAGGGCAGCCCACCGGCTGGGACATCGTCGTCTTCACCAACGGCTGGGAGTTCGCTGCGCTGGTGGCCAACGACTGGGTCGTCACGCTCGACACGACGAAGCGGCCGACCTTCGACCAGTACGCGGAGTCCTTCGCGGCCGATCCGCCGTTCGACCCTGGGGCGAAGCATTCGATGGTCTACCAGTCGGGTCTGACCGGCATCGGCGTGAACACCGGGCTGGTCGACGCCGAGATCACCACGCTCGACGACCTGGCCGACCCCGCGAAGCTCCCGCCGGACAGCGTGGGGATGATCAAGGCGGACATGCCGGACCTCGTGATGATCAACCTCGGCATCGACCCCTTGACCTCGGGGCCCGACGAATGGAACGAGGCCGCGGACTGGCTGCGGATGCAGCGCGACACGGGCCTCGTGCGCCAGTACTACGAGCAGGGCTACGTCGACGACTTCACCGCCGGCAACATCGCGGCGACGATGGCGTGGTCCGGCGACGTCCTCTACTACCAGCTGTGGGGCGGCTACCCCAACCTGGAGTGGATCTTCCCCGAGGACGGCGCGTTCCTATGGACCGACAACATGATGATCCCGACGGGGGCCGCGCATCCGGTCAGCGCGCTGCAGCTGATGGACTTCTTCTACCGCCCCGACGTCGCGACGATGGTGCAGGAGTGGGTCCTGTACATGTCGCCGTGCAGCGCGACCCAGGAGCAGATCCTCGCCGACGCCGACGCGGCGGAGGCCGAAGGCTCGAAGGGCTACGCGGACAAGCTGCGCGCGACCGCGGAGAACCCGTACCTGTTCCCGTCGGACGAACTGCTCGCGAACGCGAGCTTCGGTCGCCAGCTCGAGAACGACGACGAGAAGGCCGAGTGGGACTCGATCTTCGAGCCGATCTCCGAGGGCGGGTGATCGATGGCCACGGCGGTCCAGCCTCGCCACGGGAGCCGACCCCACGGGATCGAGCGACGCCGGCGCCGGGTCGCGTACGGGCTGCTCGGGCCCGGCGGCGGTTGGCTGCTCATGTTCTTCCTGGTGCCCGTCGTGATCATGGCCTACACGTCGCTCAAGAGCGGCGGGGTGATGGCCGGGGGGTTCACGTTCACCTGGGAGTTCGGGAACTACGGCACGGCCCTCGCCGGCCGGCAGGAGTTCCTGCTGCGATCGCTGACCTTCGCGATCCTCACCACGGCCGGAACGGTGCTGCTGGCGTACCCCGCCGTGTACTGGATCGCGTTCCACGGGGGGCGGTGGAAGTCCACGTTCCTGTTCATGATCTTGCTGCCCTACTTCGTGTCGTTCATGATCCGCACGGTCCAATGGAAGTTCATCCTGGGCGACAACGGGCCCGTCCTGACCTTCGTCAAGGATCTGGGCCTGGTCTCGGATGACTTCCACATCCTCGCCACCGCGGGGGCGGTCGTGGGTGGCTTGATCTACAACTACCTGCCGTTCGCCGCACTCCCGCTGTTCGTTGCGCTCGACCGGATCGACCCCGCGTTGGTCGAGGGGGCGCAGGACCTGTACGCGACGCCGGCGGCTGCGTTCCGCAAGATCGTGTTCCCGCTGTCGATGCCCGGCATCTTCGCGGCGACGCTGCTGACCTTCGTCCCTGCGACCGGTGACTACGTCGAGGCGGAGATCCTCGGCAGCCCCTCGACGAAGATGATCGGCAACATCATCCAGACCGAGTTCCTAGGGCGCGCGAGATACCCCGTGGCCGCTGCGCTCGCGACGGTGTTGATGCTCACGATGGTGATCCTCACCAGCATCTACGCGAAGGTGCTCGGGACCGAGGACGAGACCCTCTCGGCGGCGCGGGTATGAGCGCCACGGTCGCACCCGCTCGCCTGGAGGCGGTGACACGCGAGGTGCTCGCGCCCCGCCGCACGCGCCGGCGGCATCCAGCGCGGTGGATCCTGCCCGCCTACACGGCGCTCCTGCTGCTCTTCCTCGTGACCCCGATCCTCGGGATGATCCTGTACGGCTTCAACGACATCCCGGTCGGCGAGCGGCAGACCGCGCGCTTCTGGGGGTTCACCCTCACCTGGTACCGGTCGCTGCTCGACGACGTCTCGTTGAACCAGGCGGTCATGAACTCGGTGAAGATCGCGCTGTTGTCGGCCGCCGCCGCGACCGTGCTCGGCACCCTGCTCGGGCTCGCGCTCGGGAGGTACGGCTTCCGCGGCAAGGCCGCCGTGAGCTTCATCATCTTCATGGCGATCGCGATCCCCGAGATCGTGCTGGGGTCGTCGCTGCTCTCGCTGTTCGTCCAGGCGCGGGTCCAGCAGGGGTTCCTCACGATCCTGCTCTCGCACATCGCGTTCTGCACCCCGTTCGTGGCGGTCACGGTGCGCGCGCGGGTCCAAGGGATGGATCGCTCGTTGGAGGACGCCGCGCAAGACCTGTTCGCGACCCCGATGGTCGCCTTCTGGAAGGTGACGTTCCCGATCATCCTCCCCGGCGTCACCGCGGGAGCGATGCTCGCGTTCGTCCTGTCGCTCGACGACTTCGTGATCACCAACTTCGTCTCCGGATCGGTGGAGACGTTCCCGATCTGGGTCTACGGCGCGACGCGGATCGGCTTGCCGCCGACCGTGAACGTCTGGGGCACGATCCTGTTCGCCGCGGGGGTGCTCCTGGCGATCACGACGGCGCTCGGGGGCCGCAGGGAGAGGGCCTAACCTGCGCGACCGAGCAGGAACCTGGCGGGTGTCAGGCCCTTGAACGGGGCACGCATCTTCGCACGGTGCTCGGTGGCTAGGCTCCGATGCGATGGCTGATGGGGCGTCCGACGGACGGAGGTGGCTCACCCCACCCGTCGCCGGGATCGGGGCGGCGAGCATGCTGTCCGACGTCGGTCACGAAGTCCCGACGGCGTTGCTGCCCTCGTTCCTGACGTCGACGCTCGGTGCGCCCGCCGCCGCGCTGGGGTTGATCGAGGGGATCGCCGATGGTGGCGCCGGCGTGGCGAAGCTGATCGGTGGCGGTCTCGCGGACGACCCGGGGCGACGTCGGGTCGTCGCCGTGGGCGGGTATGCCACGACCGCCGTGCTGTCCGGTGCGGTCGGGATCGCGACCGCCGCATGGCAGGTCGGGGTCCTACGGACCGGCGCCTGGGTCGCACGAGGAATCCGGGGACCGTCGCGCAACGCCCTGCTCGCAGACGCCGTGCCCGCCTCCGTCTACGGCAGGGCGTTCGGGTTCGAGCGGGCGATGGACAACCTGGGTGCGATCGCCGGACCGCTCCTCGCGATCGGACTGGTGGCCGCCACGAGCGCCCGCACCGCGATCGTGCTCTCGACGATCCCGGGGCTCATGGCCGCCGCCGCCATGTGGTTCGCGGTCCGGCGGATCCGCGAGCAACCTCGAGCGCATGTGCCCTTCCGGGTCCGCGTCCGTCCGGTCCTGCGAGGGGAGCTCGGACGGATCCTCGTCGGCGTCGGCGCGTTCGAGATGGGGAACCTGGCCGCCACGCTGATGATCCTTCGGGCGACCGAGCTCCTCGAGCCGTCGCGGGGCGCCGAGGGCGCGGCCACGACCGCGCTGTGGCTCTACGTGGCCTACAACGTGGCGGCCACGCTCTCGTCCGTGCCCGCGGGGCGGGTGGCCGATCGCACGGGACCCGTCCGGACACTGGCTGCCGGCGTCTCGCTGTTCTTCGTGGCCTACCTCATGCTCGCGGTCACGGGCCCGGCCCTCGTCGTGCTGGCGCTCGCGTTCGTCATGGCAGGGGTCGCGATCGGGGCGGTCGAGACCTCGGAGCACACGGCGGTCGCCGGCCACGCGCCCGACGATCTGCGCGGATCGGCGTTCGGGCTCCTGGCGGCGGGACAGAGCGCGGGCAACCTGGTGGCGAGCGGCGGGGCCGGGATCCTGTGGACGCTTGCAGGCCCGACGGTCGCGTTCGCCGTGGCGGCGGTCTGGATGGGGCTCTCGCTCGTCGTCCTCGCCGGTCCCGTGGTCCGAGACCGCCCGGTTCATCAGCTCTAGTCACCAGGAACCCCTGGCGTTGAAGGGTTGAGAACCTGTACCCTGCCCACCCATGACCGGCGATTTCTACAGGATCGGCGACGCGGCGAAGACGCTCGGCGTGCGCGTCGAGACCCTGCGGCGGTGGGAGCGTGACGGACGCCTGCAGACGACCCGCACCGCCGGCGGGCAGCGGCTCGTGCCGACTCACGAGGTCGCCCGGCTCCTCTCCGAACGACGCGCGTCGAAGCCCACGTCCGTCCACACGAGTCGGCGCAACGCGTTCCCTGGCGTCGTCACGAAGGTCACGCGGGACAAGGTCTCGGCCCTCGTCGAGATCCAGGCGGGCCCCCATCGCGTGGTCTCGCTGATCACCCGCGAGGCCGCCGACGAGCTCGGGCTGAAGCCCGGGATGGAGGCGACCGCCACCGTGAAGGCGACGAGCGTGATGGTCGAGGTCCCGGGCCGATGACCGACGCCGTCGGAACGACCCGTCGACCCTGGTACCGGGTCGGGTTGGGCGAGGCCGCAGGCAGCGTCGCGGACCTGGGTGTGCTGGTCCCCCTCGCGACCGCGCTGATCGTGGTCAACGGGCTCGACGCCGGAGCGGTCTTCGCGTGCGCGGGCGCGCTCGTGGTGGCGAGCGGGCTGTGGTTCCGGATCCCCTTCCCCGTCCAGCCGCTGAAAGCGCTGACCGCGATCGCCGTCGCGCAAGGGCTCGCGCCCGAGACGATCCATGCCGGCGGCATCGAGCTCGGGCTCGTCCTCTTGGTGCTGACGGTCGGCGGGCTCGGAACGATGCTGGCGCGGTTGTTCGCGAAGCCCGTGATCCGTGCCCTCCAACTGGGCGTGGGGTTGCTGCTCGTCGTCGGCGCCTGGCGGCTCGCGGTCGACCCGCCGGACGTGTTCGTCGCGGTGCCGTCGCGGTCGTGGCTCCTGGTCCTCGCGACCGCGGCGTTCGTGGGGGTCTGGTTCGCGGCACGCGCGGGCAAGCCGTGGATCGCGCTGGTCGTGCTCGGCGCCGGGGTGGTCACGACGATCGTGGCCGCGAGCCCCGAGCTGAGCGGCCCCGCGCTTTCGCTCCCCCACCTGGAGATCCCCCCGGCGCAGGCGTTCGCGGACGCGTTCCTGCTCCTGGTCGTGCCGCAGGTCCCGTTGACGTTCGGCAACGCGATCGTTGCCGTCGACGACCTGTCCCACGAGTACTTCGGGAGGGCGGCCGAACGCGTCTCGATCACCCACGTGCTGGTGTCGGGAGGCGTCGCGAACGTCGCGTCGGGGCTCGCGGGCGGTATGCCGATGTGCCACGGCTCAGGGGGGCTCACCGCCCACGTGAAGCTGGGAGCCCGCACCGCCGGGATGAACCTCCTGCTGGGCGGCGTCCTCCTGGGGCTCGGGCTCCTGTTCGCGGACCAGATCCCGACGATCATGGGGCTGCTCCCCGTGTGGGTTCTTGCTGGCTTCCTCGCGTACGCGGGTCTGCGCCACGCCCTGCTCGTGACCGATCTTCGGGGACTCGACCTCGCGATCGCGCTCATGGCCGGGGCCCTCGGAGCCTGGCTCGCGAACCTCGCCGTCACCGCGGCACTCGCGATCGTGGCGCTGTTCCTGGCGCGACGCGTGCGTCGTGATCGTCGACCGGCCGGTACCCTGAGCGGGTGAAGACCGACACCGGGCGCCCGCCGCTCGCTTCCCCAGAACCCGCCCCGGAACCAGAGGCACGCCGCCGGAACCCGGTCCTGCGGTTCCTGGGTGAGCTGCCCGGGCTCGTCCTGATGGCGCTGATCCTCGCGGTGTTGATCAAGACCTTCCTGGTCCAGGCGTTCTTCATCCCGAGCCCGTCGATGGTGCCGACCCTGGAGAAGGGCGACCGCGTGCTCGTGACGAAGATCCCCTACTACCTGGGCGAGCCCAAGCGCGGCGACGTGATCGTGTTCGAGGAGCCCGACCCGGGGCGCCAGCCCGAGCGCGGGCTCATGCTCGGGGGTACTCCACTGGGTCACGCAGACGCTCGGCGTCGCGGCCCCCGACAACGAGGACTACATCAAGCGGGTGATCGGCCTGCCCGGCGACGAGGTCGAGGGCAAGCGGGGCCGGGTGTTCGTGAACGGCGTCGTGATCGACGAGCCCTATCTCGTGGACGAGACCGCCGGCTTCGACCCCGTGAGGGTCCCCGAGGGGATGCTGTTCGTGATGGGCGACAACCGTCCCAACTCCCTCGACTCGCGGTTCGGGCTGGGGGTGAACCCCACGAAGCAACCGGGGGTCGGTTTCATCCCGATCGACAAGGTGATCGGCAAGGCGTTCTTCATCGCCTGGCCGCCCTCACGGATGTCCGGCTTCTAGGGCTCCCCCGCCGGAGGTCGCCCCGCACGCGGGATCGGCACGAACAGGCGCGCGAACGACCACACGATCGCCGCGATCCCGATCCCCGCGAGCCACACGATCAGCGGCGGCGGGTCGAGCGCGAAGAACTCCCGTGTGATCGGCAGCGCCACCACCAGCACGAACAGCCCGGCCATGCTCCAGACGAGCGCCAGGCGCCAGCCCCGGACGGGATACGCGACGAGGGACAGGACCCCGAACCCGATCCACGTCAACGTGAACACGGCGGCGGTCTGGGCCTGCGCGAGCGTCACCCCGGGTTCCTCGAGCGCGAGCGCGTAGGCGAACAGGGTCGCGATCGCCGCGAGAGCGCCCGCGGGCACGGCGAACCGGAGCACCCGTCGCACGAACCCCGGCCGGAACCGCTCGGCGCTCGGCTCGAGCGCGAGGAAGAACGACGGGATCCCGATCGTGAGCGAACCGATCAACGTGAGGTGCCGCGGGAGGAACGGGAACACGAACCCGAGCACCCCGACCGCGATCGCGATCAGCATCGCGTACATCGTCTTCGTGAGGTACAGGCCGGAGGTGCGCTCGATGTTGCCGAGCACGCGGCGGCCCTCGGCGACGACCGGCGGCAGGGCGTCGAAGTTCGAGTCGAGCAGGACCAGCTGAGCGACGGCGCGGGTCGCGTCGCTGCCGCTGCCCATCGCGACACCGATGTCGGCGTCCTTCAGCGCGAGCGCGTCGTTCACACCGTCGCCCGTCATCGCCACCGTATGACCGGCGGTCTGCAGCGCGCGGACCATCTCGCGCTTCTGCTGGGGGCTGACCCGGCCGAACACGGAGTGAGCCTCCAGCGCGGCGCCGAGCTCCGCGTCGTCGAGGTCGCGAGCGTCGACCGGATCCTCGGCGCCGTGGAGGCCGAGCTGACCGGCGATCGCCCCGACCGTCGCGGGATGATCCCCGGAGATCACCTTCACGGCGACGTCCTGCTCCGCGAAGTACCGGAGGGTGTCGGCGGCGTCGACCCGGAGCCGGTCGCCGAGGACCACGAGCGCGATCGGCTCGAGGTCGGCGGGGAGCTCCTCGTCGCGCAGCGCCGATCCGCGGGCCAGCAGGACCACCCGCCGTCCGGACGCCGCCTCCGCATGGAGGTGCTCCCGCAGCCCGTCATCGCTCGAGTCGCCCACCAACACGTCGGGGGCCCCGAGCGCCCACGTTCCGTTCCCGCCGAACGAGGCAGCGCTCCACTTGCGCGCGCTCGAGAACGGGACCGTCGCGTCGAGGACCCAGCCGTCGGGAGCCTCCCGGAACGACTCGGCGATCGCCCGCGATGTCGCGTTCGGGGCGCGGTCGGCAGCCGCGAGAGCGGCGAGGACCGGCCCGGGGTCGGCCTCGGTCAGCCGCTCGACCCGGTCGACGGCGAGCTTGCCTTCGGTGAGGGTGCCCGTCTTGTCGATGCACAGCACGTCGACCCTCGCGAGCCCCTCCACCGCCGGCAGCTCCTGAACCAGCACGCGACGGCGTGCCAGCCGTACGACCGCGACGGCGAAGGCGAGCGAGGTGAGGAGCACGAGCCCCTCGGGGACCATCGCGACCGTGCCCGCCACCGCTCCCGACATCGCACCGCGCCAGGAATCATGGGCGCGGATCTGGCTCACGAAGAGCAGGGCCGCGGTCGGCACGATCGCCCACGTGACGTAGCGCAGGATCCGGTCGGTCCCCGAACGCAGCTCCGACGACGTGAGGGTGAACCGCCGTGCATCCTCGGCGATCCGCACGGCGTACGCCTCGGCGCCGATCCGCGTCGCCACGTAGCGACCTGATCCGGCGACCACGAACGACCCCGACAGGACCTCCTCGCCCGGCTCCTTCACGACGGGGTCCGCCTCGCCGGTCAGGAGCGACTCGTCGATCTCGAGCCCGTCGGACGTGACGACCCGCCCGTCGACCACGACCTGCGAGCCCGCGAGCACGTCGAGGACGTCGTCCAGCACGACCTCTCCCACCGACAGGTCGCGCACCTGCCCGTCGCGTACGGCACGCGCCCGGGGAGCGGTCAGCAGCGTCAGCCGGTCGAGCGTGCGCTTCGCGCGGATCTCTTGGACGATCCCGACCAGCGAGTTCGCGATCAGCACCAACCCGAACAGCGCGTCCTGGATCGGCCCGACCAGCAAGATCACCACGAGCATCCCGCCGAGGAGGGCGTTGAACCGCGTGAACACGTTCGCGCGGACGATCTCCCGGACTCGATCGGGTCGGCGCCGAAGGGACGTCGTTGACGAGACCGCGTGCCACGCGATCGACGACCTCCGGAGCGGTCAGCCCCCGCGTCGCGTCCACGTCGGGACGCGGCGGTTGCTCGATGTCCTCGACGGCCATGGTCGGCAGCCTAGTCTGACCCCGTGTCGAACCTGTGGGCGATGCTGGGGATCGCGATCGTCCTCTACGCCGCGCTCGTGCTCGGTCTGATGCTGGCGGGTCGGGGCGTGGCCGCGAAGGAGCTGGTGACGCTGGTCCCGAACCTGCTCCTGCTGTTCAAGGATCTCCTGAAGGACCCTTCGGTCCCACGCGGGCCGAAGCTCTGGCTCGCGCTCGGCACGCTCTGGCTGGTCTCGCCGATCGACCTGCTCCCGGAGTTCCTCCCGATCGTGGGGCCGCTCGACGACGCCGTGGTCGCGGCGCTCGTGCTCCGCCACCTTGTCCATCGAGCGGGGGCCGACGTCGTGCGGAACCACTGGCGCGGGGAGCGCGCGACCCTCGACCGGATCGTGCAGGCGGCCGGCCTTCCCGTCGAGCGATCGCAGACTCGTCGCCGTGACGACGCATCTGATCCGCCCCTCGGACGATGCGCGACTTCGACGCGGAGGACCGCCGCGCCACGTGACTGGATCTGTTCTTCGACCTGTGCTTCGCCCTGCGTGGGAGCTATGGCCGTGGCCACGGCGTCGACCGCACCGAGCGGATCACTCGGACGAACCGAGATCACGCTCGCGCGCCCACGCGTCGAGGAGTGCGAACGCCTCGTCCTCGGCGATCGGGCCGCGTTCCATCCGCTCTTCCATCAAGAACGCCAGCGCGTCCCCGACGATCGGACCCGGGGGGACGCCCAGACGCTCCATCACCTGCCGGCCATCGAGCGGCGGGCGCAGCGCCTCCAGGTTCTCTTCTTCGGCCAGCGCGGCGATCCGCTCCTCGAGCTCGTCCTGCAGCACGCGGAACCGTTGGGCCCTGCGCTCGTTGCGGGTCGTGACGTCGGCGCGGGTGAGCTGGTTCAGGTCGTCGAGCAGATGCCCGGCGTCGCGGACGTAGCGACGCACGGCGCTGTCGGTCCAACCCTCGCCGTAGCCGTGGAATCGCAGATGGAGCTCGATCAGCGTGGACACGTCGTCGACCACCGAGTTCGGGTAGCGCAACGCCGCCATCCGTTCGCGAGCCATACGAGCGCCGACGACCTCGTGGTGGTGGAACGTGACGCCCTCGGAGGTGATCTGGCGGGTGCTCGGCTTCCCGATGTCATGCAGCAGGGCGGCCAGGCGCAGACGCAGACGAGGCTCGGTCCCGCCCACCACCGCGTACGTGTGACGGAGCACGTCCTTGTGCCGCTGCACGGGATCTTGTTCCAGCCGGAGCGCCGGCACCTCGGGCAGGAACAGCTCGGCGAGGCCGGTCTCCACCAGGAGCTCGAGGCCCTTCTCGACGTGGTCGGCCACGAGCAGCTTGTCGAGCTCCTCTCGCATCCGCTCAGGCGCGACGATGTCGAGGCGCTCACGCATCGCTTCGATCCCTCGGAGCACGCGCTCGGTCGGCACGACGTCGAGCTGCGCCACGAACCGCGCCGCACGGATCATCCGCAGCGGATCGTCGGAGAACGACACCTCGGGGTCGAGCGGCGTGTCCAGGTCGCGGGCACCCAGCGCCCGCACGCCCCCGAACGGGTCGGCGAACGTCCCCTCGGGGAGCTTCACCGCCATCGCGTTGATCGTGAAGTCACGGCGTGACAGATCGGTCTCGAGGTCCTTGCCGAACGTCACGGCGGGCTTCCGGTGCTCCTCCGCGTACACCTCCTCGCGGTACGTCGTGATCTCCAGCAGGCGGCCGTCCTTCAGCGCCCCGACCGTCCCGAACCTCACCCCGACGAAGTACCGGCGGTCGGCCCAGCCCTGGAGCACCCGGGTGGTGTCGCGCGGGTGCGCGTCGGTCGCGAAGTCCCAGTCCGGCGCCGTCCGGCCCAGCAGGAGGTCGCGGACCGTCCCCCCCACCAGGTACAGCTCATGGCCGGCGTCGGCGAAGCGTGCACCGAGCTCCTTCGCGAGCGCAGGGACGTCGGGGAACACGGCGCCCGAGGGCGTCGGGTCGGTCATGGAGCGAGGATACCCGTGGGCACCCGCGCTACCGTGACGCGATGCCGATCTGGCTCGGGTTCGCATGGACCTCGCCGAACACGCTGCTCGGCTTGCTCGCGGGGTTGCTGACGTTCCAGAAGCCGCGCGTGTCCCACGGGCTGCTCCTGTTCGATCGGACACCGCGGGGCCTCACCACGCTGATGCTCAGGATGAACCGGGCCGCGATGACGATCGGGTTCGTCGTCGTGTCGGCGCGGCCGGTGGAAGGGACGCTGCTCGCACACGAGCGGCATCACGTGAAGCAGTACTGCGCGTGGGGTCCCCTGATGATCCCGGTGTACCTGCTGCTGGCCGTGGGGTTCGGGTACCGGCAGCACCCGATGGAGGTGCGCGCCCGTCGCGCGGCGGGCGAGACCTAGTACGGCAGCCCGTTCGCGGGCTCCTGCGAGTACGCGGCGCGACGGTCGAGGACCCCCGCGAGCTGCAGGTCGAAGTCGTGCGGGTTCGTGGCGATCCGCCGGGCCTCCTCCTCGAGGACGAGCCCGTCCTTCACCAGCTGTACCAGGCCTTGGTCGAACGTCTGCATCCCGTAGAAACCACCCTCCGCGATCACGTCGCGGATCTGCTCGGTCTGCTCCGGGTCGGCGATCCGGTCGAACACCCGCCCGGTATTGATCAGCACCTCGACCGCCGGCACCCTGCCCTTCCCGTCGGCCTTCGGGGCGAGCCGCTGCGACACGATGCCGCGCAGCGCCCCGGCGAACGACGTCCGGACCTCCTTCTGCTGGCTCGCCGGGAACAGGTCGAGAACGCGGTTGATCGTCTCCATGCAGTCGATCGTGTGCAGCGTCGAGATCACGAGGTGGCCGGTCTCGGCCGCTTGGATCGCCGACAGCGCCGACTCGGCGTCGCGGATCTCGCCGACGAAGATCACGTCAGGGTCCTGACGCACGACGTGTTTGAGCGCGGCGGCGTACGAGTCGGTGTCGACCCCGACCTCGCGCTGCTGGATGATCGACAGCTCGTCATCGTGCACGACCTCGATCGGGTCCTCGATCGTGACGATGTGCGACCGCTTCGTGCCGTTGATGTGCCCGATCATCGCGGCGATCGTGGTCGTCTTGCCGGTCCCGGTCGGCCCGGTGACGAGCACGAGGCCCCGCGGGCTGTCCGCCAACACGCCCATGACCTCGGGGAGCCGCAGCTCCTCGAAGGTCGGGATCTCGGACCTGACCCGTCGCACGGCGAGGCCGACGACCCCGCGCTGGCGGAACACGTTGATGCGGAACCGTCCGACGCCGGTGAGCGTGTAGCCCACGTCCGCCTCGTTCGTGGTCTCGAAGTCCCGTCGCTTGTGGTCGTTCATCACCGCGAGGGCGAACGCCACGGTGTCGTCCGCGCTCAACGCCTCGAACGGTGCGGGCTGGAGAGCTCCGTCCACCCGTAGGAACGGGACGTTGCCTACCTTCAGATGGAGGTCGCTCGCGCCGCGCTCGACCGTGTGCCGCAGGAGTTCGTCGATATCCATCCCGCCAGATACCTCGGCACGACCGAGCCACACCCTGAGCCACGAAGGATGGGCGCCTACAATCACGCGTCATGACGGGCGACCGAACCGAGGAGACCCCAGTCCCGGCGCCCGGCGATGGACCGCCCGCCCCCAAGCGACGGCGGCGGCGCAGGAGGGGAGGGAAACGGTCCCAGGGGTCGGCGACCCAGGGACGGGCGGTTCCAGCGCAGGAGGCGACCCAGCCTCCAACGTCCGGCGACCCCCACGCGAAGAAGGCGACGGATCCGACGGACGGCGCCGTGACCTCCACGAAGAAGGGGGCAGGCAAGCGGCGGCGACGCCCTCCGCCTAAGAACGCCAAGGGGGGAGCGAAGAAGGGGGCGCGGCAGCCGCAGCTCCCGTGGACCAAGGAGGTCTCGGCCGGCGGGGTCGTCTACCGGCGGGCCGAGGACGGCGCCATCGAGGTCGTCCTCGCCTCGCGGCGCACGCGCCGCGGCGATCTCGCGTGGGGGCTCGCGAAGGGCGGGATCGAAGACGGTGAGTCCCGGGAGGCCGCCGCGATCCGCGAGGTCCGCGAGGAGACCGGGCTCACGGCCGAGATCGAGGCCGACCTCGGCGACACGAAGTACATGTACGTCTGGGAGGACGTGCGGATCCGCAAGACGGTCCATTTCTTCTTGATGCGGTTCACGGGCGGCGACGTCGACGACCGCGACGACGAGATGGAGGAGATCCGTTGGTTCCCGATGGAGCGCGCCCTGAAGCGAGCCGCCTACCGCGGCGAGCGCGACATGCTGAAGCGTGCGGCTGAGCTGCTGACGTGACCGGGACCGACTGGCTCGTCGCGACCCTGATCGGGCTCGTGTCGGGCATCCTGTCGGGCTTGTTCGGGGTCGGGGGCGGGATCGTCATGACCCCGGGCTTCGACTGGTTCCTTCCGGTCGCGCCGATCGTGGCGCTCGAGAGTCCCTTGCCGGTGATCCTGCCGACGTCGGCGACCGGCGCGTACACCTACCGGCAGAAGGGCGAGGTCGACGCCCGCGCGGCGTCGTGGATGGCCCCGACCGGGTTCGCAGGCGCGATCGTGGGAGCGTTCGGGACCGAGATCGTCGACACCCGGATCCTCCTGCTCGCGACAGCGGCGTTGCTCGCGTACCAGTCGGTCGGGATCCTGCGGGGCGGCGCGGGGCGCCAGGGGGGTATCGCGCGACCCGCCAGCCCCACGATCCTGGCGGGGTTGGGGCTGGCAGCGGGGCTCGTGAGTGGACTGATGGGGATCGGGGGCGGCCTCGTGATGGTGCCCTTGCTCGCCGGCTGGCTGGGCATGCCGCTCAAACGCGCCCTCGGCACGTCGCTCCTCACGATCCCGGCGCTCGCGATCCCGGGGACCGTGGTGCACGCGGCCCTGGGGAACATCGACTGGGCCGTGGTGGCGTTCGCCACCCTCGGGGCCGTCCCGGGCGCCAGGATCGGCGCGAACCTGGCGCTCGGCACCGCCGAGCGGACTCTCCGGCTCGCGGTGGGCGGGTTCATGCTGCTCGTTGCCCTCGGCTACGGGGTGACCCAGGCTGCAGAGCTCCTCCGGGGCTGAGCGCGCTTCCGTCTACGATGAGGCCGCCGTCATGACGATCCGCGGCGCGGCGCGCGCGCTCCTCGCATCCCTGGTCCTGACTGCGACGGTCGGCGCCGCCGCCGTTGCTCCCCAGACGCGGGCAAACGCTCGGGCGCAGATCCCCGTCGTCGGACTCACCCTCCTGGCGCAGACCCCGTTCACCGAGCCTGACGACCCGGACACGGGGACGATCGAGTCCGAGCTCCGGCTGGCGATCGTCGCCTCGAACCGCGGCCAGGCCCGTCTTGGCGAGCTGGACGTGTCCGTGACCCTCGGCTCCTCCGTGCTCTCACGCTCGGAGTTCGATTCGGTCATCGCCGGCGGCCCTGTCAGCCCCGCGCACGCCACGTCGGTCCCGTTCGCCGGCCAGCTGGAACCGGGGACGGCGCGCACCTTCGAGGTCAGGGTGGACATGGCGGCGGTACCGAGCGTGAGCGGCGATGACTCCCGGGTCTATCCGCTCGTGGTGGCGCTCGGGTCGGGCGGCGACCCGATCGCCGCCATGTTCTCGGCGGCCATCCATCTGGTCCGGGTCCCCGAGCAGCCGATGCGGCTCGCGTGGTGGACCGAGTTGTCGACGCCGATCGCCTTCGACGCACAGGGCCGCCTGACCGACCTCTCACTCGAGGCGGCCGTGAGCCCCGAGGGACGGCTCAGCGCACAGACCGCAGCCCTCGAGGAACTGACCGACGGCCGCGGCCGGCGGAGCTCGATCGATCTCGTGGTCGAGCCTGCGCTCCTCGAGCAGCTGGAGCGGATGACCGCGGGCTACCGACGGGCCGACGGCACCGAGGTGGCGAGCGGTGAAGGCCCGTCCGGCGACGCGGCCTCCTTGCTCGATCGGCTCCGTGTGGTGGCGGCGACGGCACAGGTTCAGGTCTCCGCGCACCCGTTCGCCGGTCCGTCGATCCCGGGGATGCTCGCGTCCGGGCTCGGGGCCGAGCTGGCTCGTCACCGCGATGCGGGCACGCGAACGCTCGGACGGGTCCTCGGCGTCGACCCGACGGCCACGGTGGCCCGACCTCCGGGCGGGTTCCTCGATGAGGCTGCGCTGGAGCGCTTGGCCACCTGGGGCAGCGTCGCGGTGCTCGCCGACGCCGACGAGGTGGAGCGCCCCGCCGTCGGGGAGCTCGGGTTCGCGCCGCTCGCCACCGGGCGGATCGACACGCGAACGGGGACGACCACCCTGGTGCTCCCCGACCCGTCAACCCAGCGGCTGTTCACCAGGGCGGACCTCCTGGCCGATCCCGTCCGTGCGTCGCAGATCGTGCTGGCGCAGCTCGCGGTGATCTGGAAAGAGGCGCCGATCCCGCCACCGCAGGCCGATGGCTCCGCGACCGTGCGAGGGGTCGCGGTCGCACCTCCGTCAGAGCTGCCGACGTCGATGTGGGGGCCTCTGCTCCAGCGGGTCGCGAACGCGCCGTTCCTGACGCCCACCCACGCGCAGTCGTTCGTGACGGAGGTGACCCCCCCGGCCGACCCGGTCACCCTGCGGGCGCCGGACACGCTCGCGTTCACGCCGACCTACGCGGGGGAGATCCTGCGCCTTCGGCGCGACGCGACCGCATACGCCTCGATGCTGGTCGAGGACTCCGAGGAACCTGAGCGCCTGCGGACCGACCTGCTCTACGCGAGCTCGCGGGAGTACCTGTCGCCGAACGAGCCCGCGGGACGCCCGTGGCTCGAGGGGGTCGCCCGGGTAACGACGCCGGCGTTCGCGAGCGTCACGCCCAGGGTCGACCAGGTCTTCACGTTCACCTCCCGCGAGGGGACCATCCCCCTGCGGATGGGCGACCCTGGTGACGACCCGCTGCGGGTGATGGTCCAGCTCCAGTCCTCGCAGTTCGAGTTCCCCGACGGCGACCGCCAGGACGTGGTCCTGGAACGGCCGGACCAGATCGTGTCGTTCGACGTCGTCGCGAAGGCGGCCGGGCGCAACCCGATCCGGGTGATCGTGACCGCACCGTCGGGCGAGGTGGTCGCCCAGCGGAACATCGCGGTCGCGAGCACCGCGGTGAACCGCATCGCGCTGCTCGTGACGCTGGCGGCCGCGGCGGGCCTCGTGCTCCTGTACGCGCGCCGGCGCGTCCGGCGGCGGAGGGCCGCGGCATGAGCGACGCGCGCGACGTGACGGTTCGCAGCGCTGCCGCGATGTCGGCAGGGACGCTGGCCTCGCGGGCCACAGGGCTGGTTCGGGTGTCCGCGGCCCTCGCCGCGCTCGGCGTGACCGCGTTCTCCGACGCCTACAACACCGCGAACACCACTCCGAACATCGTCTACGAGCTGATCCTCGGCGGGATCCTCACGTCCGTCTTCGTCCCGCTCCTGGTGGACCAGGCGAAGGAACGGGGCCAGGCGGGGCAGTTCGAGGCGACGAACCGGTTCCTCACGCTCACGGTCGTACTCCTCGCCCTCGTCGCGGTGGTGGGAGCGATCGCGGCGCCGTGGATCATGCGGCTGTACCTGCACGACATCCGTGACCCCGGGCTCCGAGCGCAGGAGGTCGAGCTCGGCACCTTCTTCCTGCGGTGGTTCATGCCGCAGATCGTCTTCTACGGTGTGTCGGCCGTCGCCGGGGGCCTCCTCACCGCGAACCGGCGCTTCGCGGCCCAGATGTTCGCACCGGTCCTGAACAACCTCACCGTGATCGCGACGATGCTCGCGTTCATCGCGATCCACGACGGGGGGCTCGCGATCGAGGACGTCTCGACGGGCGAACGGACGTTGCTGGCGGCCGGGACGACGCTCGGGGTCGTGGCGATGACGCTCGCCGTGTGGCCGGCCGTCCGCGCGACGGGCTTCCGCTGGCACCCGAGGTTCGACTGGCGTCACGAGAGCGTGGGGCGGCTCCTTCACCTCGGGAAGTGGGTCGCCCTGTACGTGGCCGCCAACCAGGTCGCTTTCCTGGTGATCATCCGATTCACCACCCGCATCGGGGAGGGCGCGTTCACCGCCTACTCGCAGGCGTTCATCTTCTTCTCGCTCCCCCACGCGATCGTGGCGGTGTCGATCTTCACGGCGCTGCTGCCCGGCCTCGCCGAGCGATGGAACGCCGAGGACCGATCCGGCGTCCGCGAGCTGTTCTCGCGAGGGCTGCGCGACACGTCGGTCGCCATGATCCCCGCGGCGGCGGGCTACGTCGTGCTGGCGGGTCCGATCGTGGCGCTGTTCGCCGCGTACGGAGCGGTCGGCAGCGCCGACGTCGACCTGCTCGCCAGGACCCTCGCGGCATTCGCCGTCGGGCTCCCGTTCTTCTCGGCGTTCCAACTGCTCACCCGCACCTACTACGCGGGGCACGACAGCCGGACCCCCGCGCTCGTGAACATCGCCGTCGGAGGCGTGAACCTCGCCGCCGACGTCGTCCTCGCCTTCGTGTTCGATCTGGGGGTGCCGGGCCTCGCGCTCGGGCACGCGACGTCGTACGCGATCGGATCGGTGATCCTGTTCGTGTTGCTGCGCACTCGTCTCGACGGCATCGATGGATCCCGGATCGCCTCGACGATCGCGCGGACGACGGTCGCGGCAGTGGCGTCGGCGGGGGCAGCGTGGGCGGCGGCGGAGGCGATCGGCCTCGTGTTCGACGTCGCGAGACCGGGAGCGCGTCTCGTCCAGGTGGTCGCAGGGGTCGTCGCGGGCGTGCTTGTCTTCTGGGTGGCCGCCGCTATCGTGCGGGTCCGGGAGGTCGATGAGGTACGGCAGGCGCTCCTGGCGAGGTTCCATCGATGACACTCACCCACAGGCTCCACCGCGACGAGGTCGGGATGGTCGGCAAGATCATCGTCATCTGGCTCGTGACGGTCGTCCTGCTGGGGATCGTGGCCCTCGATGCCGTGTCGGTCGTGTTCGCGACCTTCCGCGTTTCCGACGTCGCCGCGACCGCCGCGAGTACGGGCGCCACGGTCTACCGGAGCGGGAAGGACGTGTCCGAGGCGTGCGACGCGGCGCTCCGATCGGTCGAGGAGAGCGACGCCGATGTCCAGACCTCGAAGTCCTTCTGCAAGGTGGACACGAAGACGGGCGACGTGACGATCACGATCAAGAAGCAGGCCAACACGATCGTCGCAGGGCGGTTGTCGTTCACCGAGGACCTGACGAAGGTGGTCGGCAAGGAGACCGCCGGCCCCTCGATCCTCTGAGCCCCCGGGTGGGGAGGGAGCCGTGGTGAGCGACCCCTCCGACGACCGCGAGCTCGTGGATCGCTACCTGGCGGGCGATGCCGCTGCCTTCACGACGCTGGTCGAGCGCCACCAGGCGCGGGTCTACTCCGTGTGCCTGCGGGTGATCGGCAACCCCGAGGATGCGGCTGACGCCACACAGGAGGCCTTCATCTCGGCGCTCCGCAAGCTCGGGCAATTCCGGGGCGACTCGGCCTTCTCGACCTGGATGCACCGCGTCGCCGTGAATTCCTGTTACGACCTACTCCGCAAGCGTTCCCGCCAACCGATGCTGCATCTGCCGACCGATCAGGACCTGCCCGAGCGGGAGCTCGGTCCGCCGATGCCCGACCACGCGGACGAGGTCGCGGGCACCCGCGACGCGGCGGCAGCGCTCGCGCTCGTGCCGGACGAGTTCAGGGTCGCGCTGGTCCTGGCCGACGTCCAGGACCTGCCGTACGACCAGATCTCCGAGATCCTCGAGGTCCCGGTCGGCACGGTGAAATCGCGGGTGTTCCGCGGGCGGATCGCGCTCGCGCGGGCGATGGGCATCGAACGGGAACCTCGCGGCCGGTCACAGCCGTCGGAGGACGAGGCATGAATCATCCCGTCGATCTGCTCGTGGACCTCGTCGACGGTTCGATCTCCTCTGAGGATCGGGCCGTCGTCGACGCGCACCTGGCGTCATGCGGTACGTGCCGTCAAGAGGTCGCGCTGGCCATCGTCGCCCGCGATGCCCTTCGCTCCCTTCCCGCCCCCGACGTCCCCTCCGGGCTCGCGGATGCTGCGCTCGCCGAAGCCGAGCGCCACGCTCGAGAGGTCGCGCCTGAGGTCGCCCCCCTGCGAGGTCGCGGCGGCCGCGCCGAGGCGCCCGCGTGGTACCGGTGGGCAGGCGCGGCCGCCGCTGCCGCGGCTCTCCTCTTGGTCGTGGTCGTCGCCCTGCCGGACGTAGGTGACGATGAACGAGGCGTCACGGCGGAGAGCGCCGACGTGGGCGGCGAGGCGGCCCCCGTCGCGGCGTCCGGTCTCGATGTCCAGGACGTCGACTACGACACCGCTGCCGTGCAGGCGCTCGCGCTCGCCTACGGGTCCGGCGACGGCCGGACGGCCGCCGGTGCAGAGTACGCGACCGATGCGGCGATCCCCGCGGCCGACCCCGGGGGGTTCGGCGAGGCGCTCGCCTGCGTAGAAGGCGCGATCCCCGACCTCGAAGGGTCGCAACCGGTCCGGCTGATCCAGGCCCGGTTCGACGGTGCCCCCGCGTACCTGGCTGTCTACCTGAGCGGCCCCGGGGCCGGCGAGCCCGCCGACACCGCGACGGTGTGGGTCGTGACCCGCGACACCTGCGAGATCGTGTCCACTACCCGAGCCTCGCTCTGATCGGGGGCTCCCGGCGGCCCGGCCCTGACCCGGTGGGACTCCCGGGAATAGGCGGGTGTTGGTACGTGTGGGAGGATTCCGCCGGACGCGCCCGAGGGGATCGACGACATGACCGACACACGCGACGTGGTGATCATCGGCTCTGGACCGGCCGGGTACACGGCCGCGTTGTACGCGGCCCGAGCGAACCTCGCGCCGTTGGTCCTCAAGGGCCTCGACGCCGGCGGACAGTTGATGCTGACGACCGAGGTCGAGAACTATCCGGGGTTCGCCGACGGGATCATGGGTCCCGAGCTGATGGACCAGATGGAGAAGCAGGCCGCCCGGTTCGGCGCGGAGATCCTGCCGGTCCACGTGACCGAGGTCGATCTGTCCTCGCGTCCGTTCCTCGTGAAGGCGGGCGACCAAGAGTGGCGCGCCGAGACCCTCATCGTGGCGACCGGGGCGACCGCTCGCTGGCTGGGTGTTCCCGGCGAGGAGCGCCTACGGGGACGTGGGGTGAGCGCGTGTGCGACCTGCGACGGGTTCTTCTTCCGCGATCGTGAACTCGTCGTCGTCGGTGGCGGCGACACCGCGATGGAGGAGGCCACGTTCCTCACGAAGTTCGCGAGCAAGGTCACGCTCGTGCACCGTCGCGACGAGTTCCGCGCCTCGAAGGTCATGCAGGAACGCGCGCTGGCGAACCCGAAGATCGAGGTCGTCTGGGATTCGGTGATCGAGGAGATCCTGGGCGACTCCGCGGTGACCGGCGTACGGCTCCGCAACGTGAAGACCGACGAGACCACCGAGATGGCCACCGACGGTGTGTTCATGGCGATCGGTCACGACCCGACCACGGCCCTGTTCCGCGACGTGCTCGAGACCGACGACGAGGGCTATCTCCGCGTCCAGGAACCCCGGACGCGGACCAACATCCCCGGCGTGTTCGCCGCGGGCGACGTCACCGACCGCGTGTACCGTCAGGCGGTCTCCGCCGCCGGTCAGGGATGCAAGGCGGCGATCGACGCGGAGCGGTTCCTCGAGGCCGGGGGCGACCACTGACCGACCATCCAGTATCGAAGAAAGCGAGACGGCACATGGCGAACATCGGAAGCGTGAGCGACGCGGAGTTCCAGACCACCGTCCTGGACTCCGAGACCCCGGTCCTCGTCGACTTCTGGGCGGAGTGGTGCGTCCCGTGCCACATGGTGTCCCCCGTGGTCGAGGAGATCGGTACCGAGAAGGGCGACGGCCTGAAGGTCGTGAAGCTCAACATCGACGAGAACCCGCAGGCGACCCGCCAGTACGGCGTGATGTCGATCCCGTCGCTCGTCCTTTTCAAGGGCGGGCAGGAGGTCGCACGCGTGATCGGCGCGAAGCCGAAGGACGCGATCCTGCGCGACATCGACCCGCACCTGTAAGGGACGCCCTCCCAGGGTTTGCCGGGTCTGAGGACCGCGACGCAGACTGGACGCGTGCGTATCTTCCGCGTGGGCGACGAGGGTCCCGAGGTCCTCGACATCCAGCGTCGCCTGATCGTGCTGGGCGAGGCGGTCGACCCCGCCGAGCTGACCGGGGCGTACGGGGCGTCCACCCAAGCCGCCGTTCGTTCGTTCCAGGCGCGCCGCAACCTTCCGGTCGACGGGTTGGTCGGCCCGGATACCTGGGGGCAGCTGGTCGAGGCGGGCTACCGGCTGGGCGACCGCACCCTGTACCTCCACGTTCCCGCGTTCCGTGGCGACGACGTCCGCGCGCTCCAGCGCAAGCTCAACGCGCTGGGCTTCGACGCGGGGCGGGAGGACGGCGTGCACGGCAGCCGGACCGACCGAGCGATCCGCGAGTTCCAGCGCAACGTGGGCGACGAGCCGGACGGTGTCGTCGGGCTGCACACGATCGCCACGCTGGATCGGATGCGCCCGCTGGACGACGCACCGAGCCGTGCCTTGATCCGTGAGGAGGAGGAGCTCCGCCAGATGGCAGCGAGGCTCGAGGGGCAGGTCGTGGCGGTCGATGCGGGGCATGGCCCCGACGAGCGGGGTCCCGACCTCCACCTGGCGATGGCTCGAGCGGTCGCCGTCGAGCTGGGGGCGCTGGGCGCGAAGCCGGAGCTGCTGCGCGCCGAGGGGGAGGACCCGACCCCCAGCGAACGCGCGCGGGCGGCCAACGATCTGGGCGCGGCGGCGGTGCTGAGCCTGCATCTCGGGGCCGGCGTGCCCGAGGGCAGCGGGCCCACGTGCTCGTACTTCGGGAGCGCGACGACCCACTCCCCTGCCGGACGACACCTCGCGGAGCTGGTGCTCGAGGAGCTCGAGCACGAGTTCGCGTGCCGCGGGAGGACACAGCGGCTCACCGTGGGGATGCTCCGAGAGACACGCATGCCGGCCGTGCAGATCGAGCCGCTCTTCGTGACGAACGAGCGGGAGGCGGAGCTGATCGCCGACCCTGCGTTCGCGCAGCGCGTAGGGCGCGCGGTCGCGAACGGCGTGCGGCGGTTCTTCGCGGGTCGCGCTCAGACCGCCTGACGGCGACGCCCGAGGAACGCGAGGGCAAGGCCGAGCGCGGCGCCCAGGGCCACCGCGCGGACGGCGCGGACGGGCTCGCTCAGATGCGCGTGATCGGGGTCGGCGTGCGGATCGGGCATGACGGATAGGCTACGCCTCGACATGCGCGCATGCCTGATGGTGGAGGGACAGCAGGGTGTCACGTGGGGCGACTGGCTCCGCCTGGCCGATGCGTGCGAGCAGCTGGGGTTCGAGGGCCTGTTCCGCTCGGACCACTACTACAGCGGAACCGGGGTGAGCGGCCGAGGCTCGACCGACGCCTGGACGCTGCTCGCCGGTCTCGCCGCACGGACCGAGCGGCTTCGGCTCGGGACCCTCGTGTCACCGGTCACGTTCCGCGAGCCCGCACTGCTGGCGAAGGCGGCCGTGACCGCCGACGAGATCAGCGGTGGGCGCGTCGAGATCGGGATGGGCGCCGGGTGGTGGGAGGAAGAGCACACGGGTCACGGGTTCGCGTTCCACGACTCCACGGGTCGATGGGAGCGGCTCGAGGAGCAGGTGGCGATCGTGCACGGTCTCCTTCGCGAGGACCGGTTCTCGTTCGAGGGCAGGCACTACTCGCTGCAGGACGTCGAGTTCCTGCCGAAGAGCGTGCAGACGCCGCACCCGCCCCTGATCTTGGGTGGGAAGACGGTCGGTCCCAGGATGCGGACGCTGATCGGGCGCTACGCCGACGAGTTCAACACGGTCGGCGGCACCCCCGACGAGGTGCGCCGGCGGTTCGAGCGAGCCCGTCGCGGCTGTGAGGAGCAGGGCCGCGACCCCTCCACGGTGGTCACGTCGTTGATGACGTGGTTCTTCGTGGCGCCGAGCGAGGATGCCTACCTCCAGAAGCTCGAGCGCGCTCGATCCCTGGACCCGACGGCGGGGCCGTTCGAGGACTACCGGGCGGACATCGAGCGCGACTGCATCGTGGGGACGCCCGACCAGGCGGTGGAACGGCTGCGTTCGTACCGTGACGCCGGTGTGCAGCGGATCTTCTTGAACCACGAGCTGTACGACGACCTGGATATGCTCGACCTCGTCGCGACCGAGGTGCTTCCCCGCGTGGAGGCTTAGACATGGAGTGGATGTTCTGGCCGTTCTTCGGGTTGATCGCGATCGTGACGATCGGGGCGATCGCGCTGTGGATCTGGGCTCTCGTCGACTGCATCCAGGTACCCGACGACTCGATGTACGAGAGCGGGAACAAGCTGATCTGGGTGCTGATCATCGTCCTCACGAACTGGATCGGCGCGCTCCTGTACCTGCTGATCGGTCGACCCCGCGGCTCGAAGAGCCCGCCGCAGGCGCCGGGCACGCCGGGTCACGACGCGGCGGTGACCGGAGGGGTCGCGCTGCCGCCGCCCCCAGGGCCGTCGTGACCGGCCGGATCGTCCTCGTCACCGGTGGCGCCGGCGGGATGGGCGCGGCGATCCGCGCGCGGTTCGAGGCGGCCGATGATTCGGTCGTGGCCGCGGACCTGCACGGCGGGGACGTCACCGTCGACGTGTCGAGCGTCGCCGACTGCGAGCGGATGGTCGCCGCGACCCTCGCCCGGCACGGCAGGATCGACGTCCTCGTCACCGCTGCCGGCGTGTGGGTCGAGGGTCCGACCGCCGAGATGACCGAGGCGCAGTGGGACCGCACGATCGACGTGAACCTCAAGGGCACGTTCTTCGCGATCCGAGCGGCGATCCCGGCGTTGATCGAAGCCGGCGGGTGCATCGTCGCCGTGTCGAGCGACTACGGGCTCGTCGGTGGCCCTCAAGCAGCCATCTACGCTGCGTCCAAGTTCGGGGTGAACGGCATCGTGCGGTCACTCGCGATCGAGCTGGCGCCCCACGGGGTCCGTGTGAACAGCATCTGCCCGTGTGACGTTGCCACACCGATGCTCGCGGGGCAGGCACGCGACTACGGCGGTGGCGACGAGGCCGCCTACTTCGGATCGTTGCTCGCCCACCTGCCGCAAGGCGACAACGCGCGCTTCATCACCCCCGACGAGATCGCGGCGGCGGTCTGGTTCCTCGCGTCGCCCGAAGCAGCACCGATCAACGGGGTGACGTTGCCGATCGAATGGGGCGTCACCGCCGGCTATTGAGGTTCGAAGGCCGGTCCCCCGATCGACCGCTGTTACGCTGGGCGTTCTCGATGGCTGAGTTCTCGATCGACCGGTTCGTCGACCGCTACGCCGCCCGTACGGCTGGCATGTCCGCCTCCGAGGTGCGGGCGCTGTTCGCGGTGGCTTCGCGGCCCGAAGTCGTGTCGCTCGCTGGAGGGATGCCCTTCGTCGAGGCGCTCCCCGGGCAGCAGATCCAGGACGTGATCCGCGAGGTACTCGACGAGGTCGGGCCGACGGCGCTGCAGTACGGCGGGGGGCAGGGACAGCCGGGGCTGCGCGCGACGGTCGCGAGGTTGATGGCGGAGGAAGGCCTCCAGGCCGATCCCGACGACGTCGTGGTGACGACCGGAGCGCAGCAGGCGCTCGACCTGGTCGGGAAGATCTTCATCGACCCCGGCGATACGATCGCGGTCGAGGCGCCGGCGTACGTTGGAGCGCTCACCGCGTTCAGTGCGTACGAGCCCCGCTACCTGCCGATCGATGTCGACGACGAGGGGATGATCGTCGACGACCTCGAACAGGCGCTGCTGCGCGGCGAGCGTCCGACCTTCGTCTACACGGTCCCGAACTTCGGGAATCCGGCCGGTGTGACCTTATCATACCCTCGTCGCCGGCAGCTCACCGCGTTGTGCCGTGAGGCCGGGATCCCGATCGTCGAGGACAACCCCTACGGGCTCCTGCGGTTCGAAGGCGAGGCCCTCCCATGCCTGCGTTCGCTCGACCCCGAGAACGTGATCTACCTGGGTACCGTGTCCAAGACCTTCTCTCCAGGGGTGCGGGTCGGGTGGGCGGTCGCCGAGCAGTCGGTCGTCCAGCGCCTCGTCCTGGCGAAGGAAGCCGCCGATCTGTGCGGCTCCAACCTGAATATGCTCGTGACGGAGCGGTGGTTCGCCGACGAGGTGCGCTGGCGGGGAACCCTCGCCACCCTGGTCGACACCTACCGATCACGCCGCGACGCGATGGTCGAGGCCATCGACGAGCACTTCCCCGACGGTGCGATGTGGACCCATCCCGCGGGTGGGTTCTACGTGTGGGTGACCCTTCCGGCGTGGCTCGACACGAAGTCGATGCTCGCCGCCGCCGTCGAGCGTCGGGTCGCGTACGTGCCGGGAACGGCGTTCTACCCGGACGGGCGTGGCGCGAACCAGATGCGGTTGGCGTTCTGCCACCCGACAGAGGACCGGATCCGCGAGGCCGTCGCACGGCTGGGCGGCCTGTTGACCGACGAGGAGCAGCTCTACCGGAGCCTGGGGGGAGCATGAGGATCGCCGTGCTCGCTGGAGGCCGCACGCCGGAGCGTGACGTCTCGCTCCGGAGCGGCCACCGTGTGATGACGTCACTCAACTCTATCGGGTACGACGCGTGGACCGTCGATCCCGCCGAGCGACCGCTGGTCGAGGCGCTCGAGGCCCGACGGCCGGACCTGGTCTGGCCGGCGCTCCACGGCAAGGAAGGCGAGGACGGGACGGTCCAGCGACTTCTCGACCTGCTGGGCCTCCCCTACACGGGCACGGCGCCGTTCGACTGCGAGGTTGCCTTCGACAAGGTGCTCGCGAAGGACGCACTTCGCCGAGCGGGACTCCCGACCCCGGACTGGGTGGTGGTCGAGGGATGGGCCTTGCGTGATCTGGGAGCCGGTGCCGCCCTGGATCGCGCCCTGGAGCGGGTAGGTCTGCCCGCCGTGGTGAAGCCCTCACGGAGCGGGTCCGCCCTCGGGGTCGGGTTCATCGAGCACGGGCAGGACCTCCCGGCCGCGGTGATGGCCGCCCTGTCGTTCAGCGGCGCGGTGGTGATCGAGGCCAAGGTGGAGGGGACCGAGGTGGCGTGCGCCCTGATCGGCGCCGACCTGGAACCGCTGCCCCTCGTCGAGATCGTGCCCAAGGACGGCGTCTACGACTACGCCGCGCGGTACACGGCAGGAGCGACCGACTACTTCGCACCCGGCCGGCTCGACGAGGCGACGGCGGCGCGCGTCGCCGACGAAGCGGGGCGGGCGGCCCACGCCCTCGGCCTGCGCGACCTCACCCGGGTCGACGCGATCGTCGACGGCGACGGACGTCCCTGGATCCTCGAGGTGAACGTCTCCCCGGGGATGACGGACACCTCGTTGGTACCGATGGCCGCGCGAGCCGCCGGACTCGGGTTGGGCGATCTGTGCGACACGGTCGTACGGGCGGCGGTCGAGCGGTTCGGGTCGTGACCTCTCGATCCTGTCTCGCGGCCACCGCCATCGCCGCCGTGCTCGCGCTGACCGCATGTACCGGAGATGGGGACCCACCGCCCACCGCTCGCGGAGGGCGCGATCGTCCGTGCGTCCCTGGGGCCGACTGCTCGGTCGAGGCCACGAGCGACGGGACCACGTACCTGCTCGGGTGTGTGGCCGTCCCCGAGGCCCTCGTCGACATCGAGCTCCCGCGAGGGCCCGGTCGGCGTCCGATCAGGGCGATCGCAGGAGTCTCTTCGACCCAGGGCGTCGCCGTCATGTGGCGGGACCCCACGGGATGTGGGGAGTGGATCTTGGCGCTCGCCGAGGGGTTGGACGCGGACGCCGCAAGGTCGATCCGCGATGAGATGGCTCGAGGGGCGGCGCGGTTCGGTGTGACCACCTCGCCCGTCCCGAAGGAACCGGGGACGAGCTGACCGCGACTCAGTCCGGGGCGAGCCCCGGGCCGGAGCCCACGATCTCGGAGACGATACGCTCGAGGTCGTCGGGGGAGCCGAACTCGATCACGACCTTGCCCCGCTTCGCCCCCATCTGGATCGTGACCCGCGTGGCGAGCTGCTCCGACAGGATCTCCTCGACCTCGGCGAGGCTCGAGTCGGCCTTGGGTTCGGTGGGAGCTGCTGCCTCATCCACGATCACGACCGGCGCCTCTACGAAGCGGCGTACGATCTCCTCCGTCTGGCGAACGGACAGGTCCTCGGCTGCGACCCGCAGACCGAGCGAGGTCATCGCGTCGGCGTCGCCGAGCGCCAGGAGCGCTCGCGCGTGGCCGGCGCTGAGACGATCGTCGGTCAGCAGTTGCTGGACCTCGAGGGGGAGCCCAAGGAGCCTGATCGTGTTCGCGATGTGAGACCGCGACACACCGACGCGGTCGGCGAGCTCCTCTTGTTTGAGACCGAGCTCCTCAAGGAGCTGGCGGAACGCCTCCGCCTGCTCGATCGGATTGAGGTCCTCGCGATGGATATTCTCGATCAGGGCCTCTCGCAGGAGCTCCGAGTCCTCGGAGTCGCGAAGGACCACGGGAACGGTGGCGAGCCCGGCGGTCTTGGCCGCCCGGAGACGGCGCTCGCCGGCGATGACCTCATAGCGACCGTCGCCCGCTCTGCGCACGACGATCGGCTGCAGGATGCCGACCTCGCGGATCGAGGCAGCCAACGAGGCGATCGCGTCGTCGTCGAACCTCGTCCGGGGTTGCTTCGGGTTGGGTCCGACCGCGTTGACCGGGACCTCCAGCAGGCCGAAGCCTGCCTCCCCAGCTTCCGGGGCGCCCGGGATCAGCGCCGACAGCCCTCTGCCCAGGCCACCTCGTTTCGACATCACTCGCCTCCCTTGCGGAACAATCGCCAGCGGCGCCTCGCGCCGTCCTCACGCAACGTCGCCCCGATCGAGGGCTCGCCCGGCTCGTCGCGATCCGGCTCATCGCGCCGTGGACCCTGCACGAGCGGTTCCTGCCCCGCCTTGATATCGAGGTCTTGGTCGTCGTCGATCACGACCACCCGACGCTCGGACACCCGGCCGGGTGTGGGTTCTTGAGGGACGCGGACACGAGGCTCAGGATCGGCCTCCTCCCAGATCTCATCATCAGGGGTCGGGGGCGCGGCGAGAACCGCGGCTGGGGTCGTCGGCAGATCCACCGCGACGGGCTCGGGCTCGGGCTCCGGCTCCGGCTCTGAGGAAGCCGCGGGTGCCTCGGTGGGCGCCTCTAGCTCGATGAGGTCGGCCTCGGGTTCGAGAGCCCCGGGCTCTTCCTCCTCCGCCTCGACGAGCTCGTGAACCGTGGGTACCTCCTCGAGCACGCTGTCGTCCGGCGGCTCGCGGGTGATGGTGTCGTTCACGGCCTGCGCAGGCATCACCACCGATGGCAGCTCTTCGAACGTCGGGATCGGCGCCTCGGGGAGCGGACGCAGAGCGACCTCGCGCGCCAGTTCCCGGTAGGACTCGGCCCCCTTGGACTTGGGATCGTAGACGGTGATCGGCTGGCCGTAACCTGGAGCCTCGGACAGTCGAACCGTCCTCGGGATGATCACGTCGTACACGAGCTCCCCGAAGAACCGCTGAACCTCCTCCACCACCTGCTCCGAGAGCTTCGTTCTCGGGTCGAACATCGTCATCACGATGCCGCTCAGACGCAAGATCGGGTTGATGTTCTGCTGGACGAGACCCACGTTGCGCAGCAGCTGACCGACCCCCTCCAGCGCGTAGTACTCGCACTGGATCGGGACGATCGAACTCCTCGGCGGCCGTCAGGGCGTTGATCGTCAACAGCCCCAGGGAAGGAGGACAGTCGAGCAGGACGAAGTCGTAGCGACCCTCGCGGATAGGGTCCAGGGCGCGTTTGAGGCGAGTTTCGCGAACGCCGCTACGAAGCACTGGTCCAAGGCAAGAACATTCAAAAGGAATCGATCGCGGTTTATACGCCCGATCGTTGGATGGTGGGCCAGTTGCCAACCAAGTCCAACATCTGTGGTCGGAAGTGGAATCAGACGCGGTTCTTCAACGACGCCCGCAACGCCGACCATTCCGACGCACCGTTCTTTGCTGTTCTCGGGCCGCATCGCGCGGGCACCTCATGTGTTGCGATGGTCATGCATCATCTGGGCGTTCACATGGGCAACCAACTCGGTGGCTACGAGGCGACCGGCGGCGGCGAAGCCGTTGGACTCGCACAGCTGTGCGAGAAAGCCGATGCGGTTTCCGGCGACCGATCCGGTGATCAGTGACCAGCAGCTGACCCAGCAACTGAAATCTTGGATTGTCACGAGAAAGTCAGAAGCCAATCGTGACAAAACGGTCGCCGGCGGAAAGTACCCGCATCTCTGTCGTTTCGCAGAGCACCTGCACGCGGCACTTGGCGATTCACTACGAATCATCGCTGTGAACCGTGACATCGAAGCCTCCATCCGCAGTTTGCAAGATCGATCCCGCAAGCACGCCGGTCAATGGTTCGCTGCCGACGATGAATCTTGCGAGCGTCTGCAGCGGAGTCTTTTGGAACACCGTGATCGATTCATCGAAACGCATCCAGAGGTTCCGGTCTTCAAGATCGAGTTTGCCGAACTGACTGCGGAGCCCGATCGCGTCATTGGCGAATTGATTGAATTCCTCGGCATTGAACCGACCGAAGACGAAATCGCCTCGGCCATCGCGCATGTCAACCCAGACCTTCGAAAGCATGGGTGAGCCAATGGCGGAAGCAAGACCATTCACGCCCGACGACATCACGTTCTGCATCAAGACGATTCATCGTCCCTGGGCATGCCATCGATTGGTTCAGTCGCTACGCAAGCACTTTGACCAGCCCAAGATCGTAGTCGTCGATGACGGCCGGCCAGAATTGCGATTCTCGGAGAAATATCCCGACACGGCCAAGCACTGCCGAGTGATCGATCTCGACCGTCACGACGTAGGAGTCGGTGTTGGTCGCAACACGGCGATCGACGCCGCAGAAACTGAGTTCATCTTCTTGCTCGACGACGATCACGTCGTCACGCCGGACCTACACCTCGATCGAGTCTAGCGAGCGATTTCGGAAGCATGACATCGACATCCTCGGCGTCCGACAGGGCGGTGGCGGTCGGCCACTATTGTTTGCGCCGCTGATGAACGGCCGGCGAATCTGGATGTTCCGAGGCGAACACCGGCGCATTGGCCCGCTGGCCTGGTGCGACATGTCCAGCAACGCATTTCTCGCCCGTCGGGACGCGATCGCCAAGCTGCGATGGGATCCCGAAATCAAGACGTACGAACACTGGGAGTTTTTCTATCGGGCCAGCCACATTGAAAAACTGAAAGTCGCCGTCGCGGAGGACTGCATGGTCGTTCATGCCCACGTTGGAGCGAAACCCTACGGCGATCTGCGCTGTCGGCCAAAGTTCAGGAAACTCGGCCTTCGCAAACATGGATTCCATTCAATGCGATATCCCGGAGGCGGCATCGTCCATGCGTGATCAAGTCACCTTCTGCATCAAGACCATTCATCGACCCCAGTGCTGTGCCGCGCTCGTGCGGAGCATCCACGAACACTACGGAACGAATCGCCCGGCGATCCATGTGCTCGACGATGGCAAACCGGAGTTACGATTCTCTACCAATTGCCCGACCGAAGCGGCAATGGTGGACCAATTGATCGAGACAGATTTCGACATTGGATTATCCGCCGGACGGAATCGATTGCTCGACGCGGGCGAGACGCCGATCGTCGTCTTCACCGATGATGACCATTTGGTGACCCAACGGACAAAACTGCCGGAACTTGTCGCCAAGCTCAATAAGCACAACGACATCGATCTGCTCGCGGCCCTGAGCAACGATGAAGAGCGCCCTCGACTGTTACAAAGCAATGGCCGCCGGCTCCGTATTCATCGCGGATTCTTGAAACAACGAGGCTCGATTCGCTGGTGCCATTACGTCGGCAATTGCTTCGTCGCCTACCGCGACGTTCTGCAAGCGATCCGCTGGGACGAATCACTCAAGGTCGAAGAGCACTGGGATTTCTTCTGGCGATGCAAAGTCGCCGGCGTCAATGTTGCCTGCGACGTCTCCCATTCATTCAAGCATGAACACATCGATCCGCCCGGCTACAAGCGACATCGTCCCGCAATTCCTGAAACGCGGGCTGGAAAAACACGGATTGGAAAAGGTGATCTGGCGATGATCGAACTGCCCGCCCTGGAATACCACATCGCCCACGGTTGCAATCTCTCCTGCCAGCAGTGCAGCCACTACAGCAACTTTCACGTCGCAGGCAAACTGCCGACGGTTGATGACGCCGATGCGGAGTATTCGAACTGGTCGCATCGGTTGAAGCCGATGCGATTCGCACTGCTAGGTGGCGAGCCGCTCTTGAATCCACAGATCATCGGGCACATTCAGCTTGCCAGGCAGCATTGGTCTGATAGCCACCTGATGTTGGTCACGAACGGTTTCTTTTTGCACCGTTTTCCCGAGTTGCCGGAAGTCCTGCTGGAAACGAATTGTCGCCTCGAAGTCAGTCAACACGGAACTCACGAAGCCTACGTGCAACGGTTTCGCGAGGTGAAGCATCTCGTCTGGCGATGGCGTGAAGAGTACCCGGGCATCCAGATCAAGATCCGCCAATCGCATCGCGGGTGGATGCGGCAATACAACGTCGAGGATGGCAAGCCGATTCCCTTTGATTCAAAGCCAGACGCAGCCTATCGAGTCTGCATGCAGAAGACCTGCACGCAACTCTACCGAGCGATGCTTTGGAAATGTCCGGCGCTTGGCCTACTTCGCACCAACTCGAAGCAAAGCTGAAGTTGCACCACCTACCGCAGTGGCAACCGTTCCGCGACTACCAAGCCTGCCCACCGGACGCGAGCGATGCTGAAGTTCGCCGATTCTTGCAAACGAAAGCCATTTCCCAGTGCGGTCTTTGCCCTTCGCACCGCACCAAGTTCGTTCATCCAAATCCATTGCAACGGAGTGCCCTGCGATGACACCGCACGATTCGTTCGAACCCGAAATGCCGCCGCCTCCATTCATCCCGCCGTTTGATCCGCCCGGTAGCGAGTCGCCATCAATGCCCGCCGACCCCGATCCGCCGGAGGGATCCAGCACCGACGATGAAACGTCCAGTCTTGGCCCGCGCCCGACTGGTGGCCCGAGGATTGGCCGTGGCCGCCGGAGCCCGAAGAACCCGTCGTGATCGAAGCCCCGCCACCAATCCACACGTGGCCGCGACTGCCGCCCGACCATCCGTACCACGTGCCGCCTGGCTATTCCGCGCCCGACAACCTGCCGCCCGGTCACCCCGGCGAGTACTATCCCGACATGCCGCCGTATCCGGTCGTGCATCCAGTTCCCAACGACGAAGACTCATCGAATGATGGCAGTGCGTCTTAACCGTCTTGCGACCTGTCGACTGACAGTCATCAAGAATCAAAATCGAAACACACTTCCCAAGCCGGCTAACCGCCGGCTTTTTTCGTTTCTGGACACAACCAACATCCAGCTTGCTGAAACCAACGTGTCTCGATAGGTTCGCGATAACGGCCGCAGCAAGTCCGCGAAGCCGACAGTAAAACCAGGCACAAGATCAACAGACGGAGCCGAACCATCCGATGTCAGAACCACTTTTAAAGATCCCCAACCATCACGCCGCGTCATGCGGCGATCCACCGATCGTCAACGGTGCCGAAGGTCGCTGCTACATCGGCTATTTTGAGAACGAACACGGCGAGCAATGGATCTTCACCCGCGATCGCAAAACCGGAACCGCCACACTCCGACGGTGGTGACATCGGCTGGAACACCGCGATCGACGTTACGTCGGGCCAACCAACGACCTGATATTGAATCCCTCAGAACAGGACTGGCTTGCGCGTGCTTGAGAGCCAGCGGCGTGCATCTCCCTGAGCGGTTCTTGCTCGTGGGCGAAGTCAGAGTTGTTAGCACACAAACTATGAATGCGTCTTCGAGCGTCGTCGTTTCGCGATCGTTCTTGTTGTGCGGTCACACCAAGCCGGTAGTTCATCATCTTTCTGCTCACACCGTACATCCTTGCAGCAGTGTCGACAGCCGTTCGGCTGGTCGCGATCTTAATTGCGGCAACGCGGGGCACCAAAAGAGCACCTCCTA
>CAVOYV010000005.1:0-355318 GCA_963700855.1 uncultured Actinomycetes bacterium | reverse complement strand
GCGCCTCGTATCGCTGACGCCCGGGAACCGTGAGTCGCCGCAGTCGATCACCTCGCCGCTCGGCTCGCCGGCGCTGTTCGGAACCTCGACCTGACTCCCCGCCTGGATCAGTGAGCATTGGAGGTTCATGAAGGCGAACATCTCGCCGCTCTGGTTGTGCGTCGTCAGATCCGAGTAGAGGGTGGAGTCGGTCGGGGAGGTGGTTGTTCGTGTACTGCACCGACTCCGGCGTCCCCGGCGCGGCTGCTGGGTCGAAGTCCGCGTTGGGGACCGGGGCGCGCAGGACCGATAGATATTGCCACGAGGGAATTCGGGAACTGGAGGAGAAGGGGCAGGCACCCGCCGAGCGGGTTCACCCCGGCCTCCTTGTAGAGGCGCATCTGCTCTTCCTGCTCTTCTGCTTGTTGCCCTTGTGCTTCTTCTGCAACTCCTTGAGCTTCGGTTGGATCGCCTGCATGTGCTGCATCGACTTGATCTGCTTGATGCCGAGTGGCAGGAGGAGCAGCTTGATCACGAGCGTGAGGATGATGATCGACAGACCGTAGTTCGGGATGACGCTGTAGATCTGCGCCAGGTCACCCAGCCGATCGCGTCCAGCAACATCTGCCATGGCGCGAACGCGATCACCTGGCATCTCCGATCGGGGCCCTGCGTATGACATCACCATACGATGGCCTGGCCGGCGAGGAACGCGATCCCACCCTTGCCGAAAGGATTGCACCGCGCAGGACTCTCCAGACGGTCATCGCGCTGCCGCGCACGGCGCCGTGGGTGCGGATCGCCTCCTCGCCGTAGTGGCTGCAGGTGGGGTAGAAGCGGCATTGGCCCCCGAGCCACCCCGACAGCGTCGCCCGGTAGACGCGGATCAGACCGACCAGCAGCGCCCGCGCCGGGGCCCCGAGGACCCACAGGCCGTGTCGGACCGTGCTCACCCTCGGTCCTCGCGGAGCAGTTCGGTCATCTCGGCCACCAGATCCTGCGTCGTCGAGCCCCGGATGCCCGATCGGGCGACCAGGACGGCGTCTTCATCGCCGTTCGGCCGGCGCGACCTCACGCCACGCCGCCCGCAAGATGCGCTTGGCCCGGTTCCTCTGGACGGCGGCGCCGACCCGGCGGCCGGCCACCACGGCCGAGTCCCCGGACCCGGGCGCGAGGAACAGTACCACCCGACCCCCATGAAGGGAGCGCCCCTCGTCGAAGACCCGATGGACGTCGCGGGAGCGCATCGGTGGGGCCTGCGTGCCCCTCAGACGGTGAGCCGCGCGCGCCCCTTGCGCCGGCGGGAGGCGATGATCGACCGCCCGGCGCGTGTCCGCATGCGGTGACGGAACCCATGCACCCGCGCACGGCGGCGGTTGTTCGGCTGATAGGTGCGCTTGCCCTTGGCCATGCAGATCGATGTCCTTCCGATGCGAAAGCCGGCTGGGCGCCGGCCGACCAGGAGTATACGAGGCCTCATCGTCGCAGGACAAAGGGGTTGACACCAGAAAGAGTGCCAAGACCCGGTCCGTGACGTGTGGTGTGGAAAAGCGCCGTGCTATCGTCCCCACCGCCTCCCCCCCGGGCGTGCGGCTCCCCCCGGCCCCGGTCGACAGGAGACCCCTTCCCCGAGGGTTGTCCACCGTTGTGGAAAGGTCCTGTGGAATCGGATGGCATACGTCTATCCAGAGCACGATGCCCGTGAGGTGTGGGCGAGCGTCCTGACGCGCGCACGCACCGACCTACCAGAGACGACGATCGTGATGTGGTTCTCCGACGTGCGTGCCTCGCACCTCGAAGACGACGTGCTTACCCTGGCGGTCCCGAGTGCCCTCGTTCGAGAGCGTCTGCAGCACAACCATCTCTCGCTGATACGAGGGGGCGACCGCCGACGCGTGCGGCCGCCCCGTGAAGATCGAGTTCGAGGTCGAGGAGAGCCTGCGAGATCCACTCGAAGACGAGGTGATCGGTCCCCTCGACCCGAGCGGCCCGGTCGCTCCGCCCTCGTCGTTCGCGGCGATCGGCGCGGTTCCCTCGCCGGCGACCTCCGGGGGTCCGGTCGGGGCTCCGGGTCTCCCGTTCCCGAACTACACGTTCGATGCGTTCGTCCCGGGCCCGTCGAACCGTTTCGCGCATGCGGCGGCGATGGCGGTCGCCGAGGCACCGCCGTCCACCGCGTACAACCCGCTGTTCATCTACGGGGGGGTAGGCCTCGGCAAGACCCACCTCCTCATCGCGGTCGGTCACCATATGCACCGGCTCAACCCTGGTTTGCGCGTGAAGTACGTCACCTCCGAGCAGTTCGTGACGGAGTTCATCAAGTCCGTCCGAGAACGCCAGGGTGATCGCTTCCGGCAGAAGTACCGCGAGGTCGATGTGCTCCTCGTCGACGACATCCAGTTCCTCGCGAAGCGCGAGGAGACGCAGACGGAGTTCTTCCACACGTTCAACCACCTGCACGCCGGCACGAAGCAGATCGCGATCGCGTCCGACCGCCCACCCCACGAGTTGAGCGGCTTGGAAGAGCGGCTCGTGAACAGGTTCCGGTGGGGCCTGTGCGTCGACGTACAGCCACCGGACCTCGAGACACGGATCGCGACTCTTGCAGCTCAAGGCCGAGCGAGAACGGCTCGTCGTGCCTCACGAGGTGATCGAGTTCGTCGCGTCGAAGTTCGACCAGTCGGTCCGAGAGCTCGAGGGGGCGCTCGTGCGGGTGGTCGCGTGGTCAGAGCTCACCAGCCAGCCGATCGACCAGGTGCTCGCCGAGCGTGCCCTCCAGGACCTGATCCCGCAGACCGAGCATGAGATCCCACCACAGCTGATCATGGAGGAGACGGCGCAGTACTTCTCGCTTTCGACCGCCGACCTGACCTCGAAGTCGCGATCGCGACCGCTCACGCAGGCGCGTCACATCGGGATGTACATCGTGCGCGAATGCACCGGGCTCTCCCTCGTGAAGATCGGCGAGATCTTCGGTGGTCGCGACCACACGACCGTCCTGCACGGCATCAAGAAGGTCGAGGACGAGATGCGTGCGCGCGACGCGACGTTCCGCCAGGTGCAGGACCTCACGAGGATCGTCCGTGGTCGATCCCGAGGGGCTGCATGATGGTGTGGACAACCCGTGGAACCGCGTGGAGAGCCGGAGGTCGGAACGGTCCACGGATGGGGAGTGACAACGGTTCTCCCCGGTCCGTCCCCATGTCCGACACCCCCGCTACGCTGGGCGAAGGGGTGGTTCATCCACCGTTCCACAGTGCCTACTACCGAACTGATCTTCTCGAAGATCAAGAACGACATCAGGGGGTGTTCACGTGAAGTTCCGCTGTGACCGAGACGCGCTGTCCGAGGCGCTGCAGACCGTGCAACGCGGCGTGTCGTCGCGGCCCGGCATCCCGGCGCTGACCGGCGTGCTGCTGGAGGCGTCCGAGGACGGCCGGCTGACCCTCACGACGACCGACCTCGAGGTCAGCGCGCGGCTCGCGATCGACGTGACGGTGTCGGAGGCCGGGGTCGCGCTGGTCCCAGCCCGCCTGCTCGGCGACACGGTGAAGTCCCTGTCAGACGCCCCGGTGGAGTTCGAGACCGATCAGTCGCAGGCGCGTCTGCGGTGTGCGGCGTATGAGGGTTCGCTCAGGTTGCTTCCTGCGGAGGACTTCCCAGGTCTTCAGGAGCCGGGCGGAACGCGCGTCGAGGCGAACGCCGCCGCCTTCGCGGAGGCGATGTCCCAGGTGGCACGCGCGGCCAGTCGTGATGAGGCTCGACCGGTGCTGACGGGGGTCCTCGTCGAGGTGTCGCGAGAAGGATGCATGCTCGTGGCCACGGACTCGTACCGGCTCGCGGTGCGCGAGCTCGTGGCGACCGCGGACGGCGAGGCGAAGGCGATCGTTCCTGAACGTGCGATCGCGGAGGCCGGGCGCGCCGCCGCGGCCGACGAGAAGGGCGTGGTCGAGGTCCTCGTGGACGAGTCGCAGGTGTCGTTCCGCGTGGGCGGGTTGACCCTCACCTCACGGCTGATCGAGGGGGAGTTCCCGAACTACCGGCAGCTGCTGCCGGAGGGACACGAGAGCCGGCTGACCGTTTCTCGTCAGCAACTGCTCGACGCGGTGAAGCGCGTCGGTCTCCTGGCGCGCGACACCACGCCGGTACGGCTGGAGTTCAACGCGCTCGGCGTGAAGCTCTCGAGCTCCTCGCCTGACCTCGGGCAGGCGGTCGAGGCGGTCGAGGCACGCTACGAGGGCGAGGACCTGACCGTGGCCTTCAACCCGCAATACCTGGCCGACGGGCTCAACGCCGCGGTGGGGGAGACGATCCGCCTGGATGTCCGCGACGGGCTCAAGCCTGGGGTCCTCCACGGCGACGGCGATGAGTTCACGTACCTCGTGATGCCTGTGCGGCTCCCGGCCGCGGTCGTGTAGCGCTTGTGGTGTAAGGCTTCCCCCGATGCGTCTCGCCTGGGTCGAGCTGCGTGATTTCCGTAACCACGCCCACACGCGGATCGACCCGATGCCCGATGGCCTTGCCGTCGCCGTCGGCCCGAACGGTGAAGGCAAGACGAACCTCCTCGAAGGGATGCATCTGCTCTACTCGCTGTCGAGCCCGCGCGTGAGCGCCAGCGACCCTCTGGTGCGCGACGGCGTGGAGTCCGCGTACGTCCGCGGCGAGTTCGAGACCCTCGGCGGTCGCGTCCTGGTGGAGATCGAGGTCCGCCGTGCGGGCGCGAACCGCGTCCAGGTCGACCGGTCGCCGGTCCGGCGCAGGCGGGACCTCCGGCGGCGTGTCCGCGCGATCCTGTTCGGCCCGTTCGACCTCCCGGTGGTGACGGGCGATCCATCGAAGCGCCGGGGGTTCATGGACGAGGCGGTCGTGCTCCTCCAGCCGGCCCTCGACACGCTGACGACCCGGTACGACCGGGTCCTGCGGCAGCGGAACCGCCTGCTCAAGGAGTGGGATCGCCCCGGCGCGCCGCCCGGTTTGGAGGCTTGGGACGAGGAGCTGATCGAGGCGGGGGTGTCGGTGATCTCGGCCCGCGCGAGCGCGATCGACGCGCTGACGCCACATGCGGCCGCAGAGTTCGCTCACCTTGCTGGATACGAACTCGAGGTGCGCTATCACCCCGACGTGCCGACCGAGGGCGACGTCGAGGAGTCGTTCCGCGCGCGGCTCGCGCAGCGCCACGCAGATGAACTCCAGCGCAGAGCATCGCTCGTGGGGCCGCACCGGGACGACCTCGGGCTGGAGGTGCGTGACCTCGGCGCCCGAGCGACCGGGTCGCACGGCGAGACCTGGGCGACCGCGCTCTGCCTTCGGCTGGGTCTCGCGAGCGCCGTGGAGGAGGCGTTGGGCGAGCCACCGCTGCTGCTGGTCGACGACCCGTACAGCGCGCTCGACCCGACCCGGCGCGACCGGCTTGCCGAGCACCTGGCCGCCAGGAAAGGACAGGTCGTCATCAGCGTGGCCGACGAGGCGGATGTCCCTCGTCGGGCGTCGGCGGTCTGGGACGTCCACGCCGGCGCGATCACCCCTCGCGAGGTCGCGTGATGCCGCACTCGAAGGGGTTCTCGAGCCGCAAGGACCGGCGCAGCACCGACCCGGTCCCGATCGGTGAGATCGTGGAGGGCCTTCTGTCCGAGGACGTGTTCGCACGGGGGATGCCCGTCGCCCGGCTGATCCGGGCGTGGCCCGACCTCGTCGGTGAACGGCTCGCGCAGGCCACCCAGCCCATCTCGCTCGAGGGCGGGGTGCTCACCATCCGAGCGTCCGACGGACCGTGGGGCTCGCAAGCGCGATACCTCGTGGAGGAGATCCGGCACCGGGCCGACGACGCGCTCGGCGGAGGCGTCGTCACCAGCGTCCGGATCGTGGTCTCGGGTCAGGGAAACCGCAGGTCAGAGCCCTGATTCTTCCCCCGCACCACCGGTCGAGCGTCAGCGGTATCCGGTAGAATCACAGGGTTCGTGCGGGTCCCCGCGCACGCCCCACGTTCCACGCGATGTGGTCGTGCGCGGCCGTGATCCGTACCACCGACGACGGACCCAGGAGGACGTTTGGCGACGGCGAGCAAGGCAACCGGTACCACCCGAAAGACGAAGGCGTCGGGGTACGACGCGAGCGACATCCAGGTCCTCGAGGGTGTGGAGCACGTCCGGCTCCGCCCAGGGATGTACATCGGCACCACCAGCGTCCGCGGTCTGCACCACCTCGTGTACGAGGTGGTCGACAACTCGATCGACGAGGCGATGGCGGGCCATGCGACCAGGATCGTCGTCACGATCAACGCCGACGCCTCGGTCACGGTCGAGGACAACGGGCGCGGCATCCCGGTCAAGCCGATCCCGGGGGCCAAGGACCGCCGCCCCGCGGTCGAGGTCGTCTTGACCACCCTCAACGCCGGCGGGAAGTTCGGCGGCGGCGGGTACCGCATCTCGGGCGGCCTCCACGGCGTCGGTGTGTCGGTCGTGAACGCGCTCAGCTCGAAGATGACAGCCGACGTCCATCGCGACGGCTTCGCGTGGCATCAGGAGTACGCGCGCGGGAAGCCCACGATGAAGCTCAAGAAGGGCCGCGCGATCCAGCGCACGGGCACCACGATCCGGTTCTGGCCCGACGAGGAGGTCTTCACCGAGACCACGGACTTCGATCGCAGGGTGCTCGCCGAGAGGCTCCAGGAGCTGGCCTTCCTCAACAAGGGCGTCGAGATCCAGCTGATCGACGAGCGCGACGGCGCCAAGGAGGTCTTCAAGGCCAACGGTGGGCTCGTGGACTTCGTGAAGTACCTCGCGCAGGGCAAGGAGACCGCCACGAAGATCATCGGGATCGACGTGAAGGAGAGCGACGCCGAGGTCGAGCTCGCGATGCAGTGGACCACCGGGTACTCGGAGTCCGTCTACTCGTTCGCGAACACGATCAACACCCACGAGGGCGGCATGCACGAGGAGGGCTTGAAGAAGTCCCTCACGAACGTGCTGAACCGCTACGCGCGCGCGAAGGGGATCCTGAAGGACAAGGACGACAACCTGATCGGGGAGGACGTCCGCGAGGGTCTCGTCTGCATCATCTCCGTGAAGCTGCGGGAACCGCAGTTCGAGGGGCAGACGAAGACCAAGCTCGGGAACGCCTCGATGCGCTCGCTGGTCGAGACCACGGTCAACGCCCAGCTGGCGGAGTGGCTCGAAGAGCACCCCACCGAGGCCAAGCGGATCGTGGTCAAGAGCCAGTCCGCCGCGAAGGCGCGCCTCGCCGCGAAACAGGCTCGGGACCTGACCAGGCGCAAGTCGTTCCTGGAGAGCGGCTCGCTGCCGGGCAAGCTCGCCGACTGCCAGCTGACCGACCCGGCCAGCTGCGAGCTGTACATCGTCGAGGGCGACTCGGCGGGCGGGTCGGCCAAGAGCGCCCGCGACCGCGCGTCGCAGGCGATCCTTCCGATCCGCGGCAAGATCCTGAACGTCGAGAAGGCGCGGCTGCACAAGACCCTCGAGAACGCGGAGATCCAGGCGCTGATCACCGCCATCGGGACCGGGATCGGCGATGAGTTCGACCTCGACAAGACGCGGTACCACCGGATCGTGCTGATGGCCGACGCCGACGTCGACGGCGCCCACATCCGCACACTGCTGCTCACCTTCTTCTTCCGGAACATGTCGCGAGCTGATCGACGCCGGCTACATCTACCTCGCGCAGCCGCCCCTGTACCTGCTCAAGCAGGGCAAGGAGGAGCTGTACTTCTACACCGAGCGCGAATGGGACACGTGGCGTCAGGAGCACGGCAACGGCAAGAAGCTCGAGCCCCAGCGCTTCAAGGGTCTCGGAGAGATGAACGCCGACCAGCTCTGGTCCACGACGATGGATCCCGAGCAGCGCACGCTGCTCCAGGTCACGCTCGACGACGCCGTCGCGGCCGACCGGCTCTTCACCATCCTGATGGGCGAGGACGTGCCGTCGCGCAAGGCACTTCATCGAACAGAACGCGAAGTACGTCCAGAACCTCGACGTCTGAGCAGCACCTCACCGAGCCCAGGAGTCCCATGAGCCAGGCCTGTTCGCCGGGCGGATCGAGCCGGTCCAGCTCGAAGACGAGATCCAGCGCTCGTACCTCGACTACGCGATGTCGGTCATCGTCGGGCGTGCGCTCCCCGACGTCCGCGACGGGCTGAAGCCGGTCCAGCGGAGGATCCTGTGGTCGATGGTCGAGTCAGGCCTGCGTCCCGACCGACCGCACCGCAAGTCGGTGTCCGCCGTCGGCGAGGTGCTGAAGAAGTACCACCCGCACGGCGACCAGAGCGTGTACGACGCGTTGGTGCGCATGGCCCAGGACTGGGTCGATGCGGGCGCCGCTGATCGACGGCCACGGCAACTTCGGCTCGGTCGACGGCGACCCGCCGGCGGCCTACCGGTACACGGAGGCACGGCTGGCCCCGATGGCGATGGAGCTCCTGCGCGACATCGACGCCGAAACCGTGCCGTTCGTCCCGAACTTCGACGGCTACGAGCAGCAGCCGATCGTGCTGCCGGCGCGGTTCCCGAACCTCCTGGTGAACGGGGCCGCCGGGATCGCGGTCGGCATGGCCACGAACATCCCGCCGCACAACCTCGGCGAGGTGATCGACGCGGTCACGCACTACCTCGACAACCCGGAGTCGACCACCGAGGAGCTCACGAAGTTCGTGAAGGGCCCCGACTTCCCGACGGGCGCGACGATCATGGGTCGCCAGGGGATCAAGGACGCGTACGAGACCGGACGCGGCTCGATCAAGGTCCGCGCCGGTCTGCACGATCGAAGAGGGGTCGCAGAACCGCTCCAACATCGTGGTCACCGAGCTGCCCTACCAGGTGAACAAGGCACGGGTGGCCGAGAAGGTCGCCGACCTCGTGCGCACCGGCAAGATCAAGGACATCGCGGACGTCCGCGACGAGTCGAACCGCCAGGGGATGCGGCTCGTGATCGTACTGCAAGCGCGGCGCGAACGCCCAGGTCGTCCTCAACCAGCTCTACAAGCAGACGCAGCTGCAGGAGAACTTCAACGTCATCATGCTGGCGCTCGTCGACGGGGTCCCGCAGACGCTGACCCTGGCCGAGATGATCGGCTACTACGTCGATCACCAGGTCGACGTGGTCACCCGGCGGACCGAGTACGACAAGCGCAAGGCGGAGGAGCGCGACCACATCATCCAGGGGCTGCTGATCGCCCTGGACCACCTCGACGAGGTCATCAAGATCATCCGCGCCTCGCAGGACTCCGAGGAAGCCCGCACCAAGCTGATGAAGAAGTACAAGCTCAGCGAGGTCCAGGCCAACCACATCCTTGACATGCCGCTGCGCCGCCTGACCAGGCTCGCGCGCGAGGAGCTCGAGAAGGAGCACGCCGAACTGCTCGAGCGGATCGCGTACCTGGACTCGCTGCTGAAGGACCCCAAGAAGCTCCGCGGGGTCATCTCAGACGAACTCGGCGAGATCCGCAAGAAGCACGCGAACGCGCGGCGCTCGACGATCCGGGCCGACGAGGGCGACCTCGACGTCGAGGACCTGATCGCCGAGGAGGACGTCGTGCTCACGGTCAGCCGAGCCGGCTACGTGAAGCGGGTCGCGATCGACACGTTCCGCCGGCAGAACCGCGGCGGCAAGGGCGTGAAGGGCACCAGCCTCAAGGAAGAGGACGTCATCAAGAACGTCTTCACCACCACCACGCACCATTGGCTGCTCGTGTTCACGACCCGCGGCAAGGTCTACCGGGTGAAGGTGCACGAGGTACCCGACGCGTCGAGGATCGCTCGTGGCATCTACGCGGCGAACCTGCCGGGCGTGGTCGTGAGCGCCGACGAGAAGATCAGCGCCGTCCTCGACCTCAAGGAGTACACCGAGGGGCGCATGCTGCTGTTCGCCACCCGCCGCGGCATGGTGAAGAAGACCAAGCTTCCCGAGTACGACTCGCCGCGCACCGGGCTCGCCGCGATCAACCTGAAGGATGGCGACGAGCTGATCGACGTGAAGTTCACCGAGGGGCCCGACGAGATCTTCCTGATCTCGCGCAAGGGACAGGCGATCCGGTTCCGCGACGCGCTCGTGCGCCCGATGGGGCGCGCCACCGCCGGTGTGATCGGCATGCGCCTGGCCGAGGACGACGAGGTGATCTCGCTCTGTCTGGCCTCGGACGGCGAGGAGATCGTCAGCGTCACCCAGAACGGCTACGGCAAGCGCTCGCCGCTGAAGGACTACCCGATCAAGGGGCGCGGCGGGAAGGGTGTGATCGGCCATCAACTCACGAAGAAGACCGGTCTGCTCGCGGGGGCGTTCATCGGGTCGAAGGACGAGGACCTGCTCACGATCTCGAGCGCCGGGAAGGTCCAGCGCGTGGGTGCCGCGGATATCCGGCGCGTGGGCCGCTCGAGCCAGGGCGTCCGCACGATGCGCATCGAGGCGGGCGAGACGGTCGCTGCGATCGCCCCGGTGATCCTCCAGATGGACGAGGAGGAGTAGCCCCGCGGTGGGCGACCTTCCCGCGTGGGACGCGGTCCGCGCGCGCATGCTCGCGCCCAAGCCGGCGCTCTCGTGCACCGTCTACGGGCTCGGGAAGCCGCATCCGGTTCGGGCGAGCCACGACGGGCGCGGGGGCTGGACGCTCGACGACGGCCACGGGGCCGCCGAGGCGTCGCTCTCGTGGGCTCGCTCGGCGCTCGAGCCTGTCCGCTACGCGAACCTGAACCATGCCTCGGGGGAGGTCATCCGACGTGAGCGCGAAGGCGCGCGGGACTCGCTCGTCGTCGACATCCACGAGCTTCGCCGCCCGGGTGGACCCGCGCTCAAGGCCTGGGTCGACGAGGCCACGGGATCGGTCGTTCGGATGGAGCGCCTCGACGACCCGGCCCCGCTCGTGCTGGTGCTCGACCTGCGCGAGGGCGACTGAACCTCGCTCAGCCGAGCCCCAGCCCGACCACGGACCAGAGCAAGATCAGCCCGGCGGTCGCGGCGACGGCCAGACCGATCGCGGCGCCGGCGAAGGCGCGGATGCGGTGGGGGCCTCCCTCGACGAAGGCTGCGCGCGCGAGCCACCCGCCGCGGCCCGCGACGACCGCTACCGCCGCGAGCCCGAGGAGGAAGACGGTCGTCCTCGCCTGTTCGGGCACGATCGCGACACCGAGCAGCGAGATCGGGATCAGGAACACGCCCCCGAGGGCGAGCCAGAGCCCCCGCATCCCTCGGTCGTCGTCCCACATGGCCGCATCATCCCAAGTGGCGGGCGCGCGTATGCTCGTCGACATGGACGTGGTGGGAGCCTGGACGACGCTGGCAGCCTCGGTCGTCCTGCTCGCGGCGACCCTCATCGTCCTGCGGGAACGGCTGCCCCGCAGGTGGATCGACGGACTCGTCGCGCTCGCAGGGGCCGGGGTCGCGGTCGGGGGGCTGCTCTTCATCGAGGACGTGGGCCTCGCCTCTTGGGTCGTCGCGCCGCTCCTCCTGGCGGTATCGGCCCTGGTCCAGTGGCGCGTGCTCTTCGCCCCCGGCGGTCCGCTCAGGACGTGAAGGCGGGGCACGCCGTTCTTCCGGGTGCTTGCCCTCGGCGCGGCGTACCCTTAGAACCTTGCGAGAACGAGGATGAGCATCACGGCTGAAGATCCCATCACCCCCGCGACGACGACGAGCGAGGCGCCGCCGCCTGAGCCGTCCACGTCCACCGGCGTGCGCCGGGCCCGGCGCACGCCTCTGGCCGCCGCCCCGCGCCGTACGAAGGTCACGGTGCGACGCGTCGGCGTGGGCTCCGTACTCAAATTCTCGCTGATCTTCTACCTGTGCGTGATGCTCGTGATGTGGCTCGCGTTGCTGATCATCTTCTTCGTGCTCCAGGCGGGAGGGGTGATCGAGACGCTCTCCGAGCGCCTCGGCGAGCTCGCCGGCCGGCAGGAAGGGACCAAGGGGTACGAGCCGGTCGCGATCGACGGGGTCACCGTGTTCACCGTGCTGTTCTTCCTCGGCCTCGGCTGGACCGTCGTGATGTCCGGCATCAACATGTTCATCGCCGTGATCTACAACCTGATCAGCGACATGGTGGGGGGCGTGGACATCACGCTCGCCGAGCACCGACGGTGAGCCGCGCCGTTTGACACCGTTTCGCAGGCGTGGCTACCCTTCCGCGAGGGCCGCGGGCCCCCGTACCGTGCACCCCAGGGCCTGTAGCTCAGCTCGGTTAGAGCGCTTCCCTGATAAGGAAGAGGTCGTTGGTTCAAGTCCAACCAGGCCCACGAGGAGGGCGGTTCATGGCAGACGAGACCGAAGTCACGGAGGAGAAGAAGGGCGGGTTCTTCCGCAAGCTCTTCAAGCTCACGGCCATCCTCGCGGCGATCGGTGCCGCGTTGATGTTCTGGAAGCGCCGTCAGGGCAGCGACCTGGACGACGTCGAGTGGCAGGAACTCCCGCCCCCCGCGGGCGGCTGAACCGTCCAGCATCTCGAGCACGAGGGGCCCGCCTTCGGCGGGCCCCTCGTGCGTCCCGCCTCGGGTCGTGCCGCCGCGCGGCACGACGTATCTAGACTCCCCCGCATGAGTCACGCGTGGGACCTCGCCGACGCGGCCGCGGCGCGCGCCGGCATCGCCTTCCGCGAGATGACGACGGTCGAGGACGCGGACCTGATCAACGAGGTGATCGAGGTCACGTGGGGCGGACAGCACCTCGATCGTGAGGTCGTGCGCGCGCTCGCCGTCAGCGGGAACGTGCCGATCGCCGCAGAGGTCGACGGGACCGTGGTCGGCTTCGTCCTGGGGTGGGCCGGGGTCGACCGTGACGGTCTGCACGTGCACTCTCACATGCTCGCCGCGCGTCCCGATCGGCGCCACGTGGGGGTCGGGACCGCGCTCAAGCTGGCTCAGCGGGCACAGGCGCTCGGAGCGGGCATCCACGTGATGCGCTGGACGTTCGACCCGTTGGTGGGGCGCAACGCGTGGTTCAACCTCGGCAAGCTCGGCGTGGTGGCCGATCGGTTCGAGCGCGCGTTCTACGGGCGGATGACCGATGCGATCAACGCGGGGGAGCGCTCCGACCGGTTCGTGGTGCGGTGGGACCTCGACCGGGAGCCCGAGATGCGTCGCGTCGAACCGGCCGCGGTGGTCGCCGAGGTTCCGATCCCTCGCCGGTACGCGGAGCTGACGCCCGACGAGCGGGTCGAGGCCCGCGAGGAGTTCGCCGTCGCCGTCGAGGCCGCCATGGCTGTCGGCGCCGTCGCAGCGGCCTTCCGCCGCGACGAGGCGACGTACGTGTTCGCTCGAGAGGAGGACGTGACGTGACCAGGGTCCGAGTCGTCGAGCTTCGGCTGGTCGGGCTCCCGCTCGTCCGACCGTTCCGGACGTCGTTCGGGACCTCGACCGAGAAGGTCTGCATCCTGGCCCGCGTCGAGACCGAGCACGCGGAGGGCTGGGGGGAGTGCGTCGCCGACCTCGAGCCCGACTTCTCGTCTGAGTGGAACGGGAGCGTCTGGGCGGCGCTCGAGGACTTCCTCGTGCCGGCCTTGCTGCGCGCGGGGGACGTGAGCGCCGAGGACCTCGACCGGGTCTTCGGATCCGTCCGGGGCAACCGCATGGCCAAGGCGACCCTGATCGACGCGTTCCTCGACGCGGAGCTGCGTGAGCGTGGCGAGTCGCTCGCCTCGTACCTGGGTGCCGATCGCGACCGGGTCGCGTGCGGCGTCTCGATCGGCATCGCCGAGACGATCGACATGCTGCGGGAACAGGTCGACGGGTACCTCGCCGAGGGCTACCGGAGGATCAAGCTCAAGATCGAGCCGGGGATCGACGTCGAGCGCGTGGCCGCGGTCCGCGCCGACCATCCCGACATCATGCTCAGCGTCGACGCGAACGCGGCCTACTCCCTGGACGACGTCGACGTGTTCCGAGCCCTCGACGCTCACCGGCTGCTGATGGTCGAACAGCCCCTGCACTTCGAGGACGTGGTCCAGCACGCCGCGCTCCAGCGCCAGGTGAGGACCGATCTGTGCCTGGACGAGTCGATCCGCAGCGCCGCCGACGCGGCCGGGGCGATCGAGCTGGGGGCGTGTCGCATCGTGAACATCAAGCAAGGTCGCGTGGGTGGGGTGCTCGAGGCCCGCCGGGTCCACGACGTCTGCCGTGACGCCGGCGTGCCCGTGTGGTGCGGTGGGATGCTCGAGACCGGGATCGGCCGAGCGACGAACCTCGCCCTCGCGGCGATGCCGAACTTCACCCTGCCGGGGGACACGAGCGGCTCGGCCCGCTACTTCCTCGACGACATCACCGAGCCGTTCGTCCTGGCTCCCGACGGCACGATGGGGGTGCCTCAGGGGCCCGGGATCGGGGTGACCCCCCGTGAGGACCGCCTCGAGGCATGTACCTCTCGCCGCGAGGTGTGCGGCACCTGAGCTCTCTTTGTCCGGTGCGCTTGCGCCGCCCCCTCGCGTGCGGCACCCTACGCCCGTGCGCGGGTCCACCGCGCCTACCGGGGATGCCTGCATGAAGAAGCGAGTCGTCCGTGCCGAGGAGTTCGAGGTCGTCGATGAGCGCGGCCACGTGCGGTTGCGGATCGGGTTGTCGAACGATGACAACCCCTTCTTCTCGTTGATGGATGCCGATGGCAGCGTGCGGGCGCGGTTCGGGATCCAGGCAGACGGTGCGGCCGGGCTCGCGATCGCGGACGACAACGGCAAGGTGCGGGCCACCCTCGGGCTCGCCTCCGACGGCTCGGCATCGCTCGCGTTCGGAGACCGCAACGGTCGGATCCGCGCGAAGTTCGGGCTCGGTTCCGATTCCTCGCCGACGATGGGCGTGGACGTGGAGGGGGAGGAACTCGCCCACAAGTACGGTCTCGCCGAGCAGGGCTCTCCGACGCTGGGCCTCTACGACGCCACCGGGAAGGTGCGGATCCGCCTCGGGCTCGCGGCGAAGGGTGCCCCCGTGCTCCGCCTGCTCGATCATGCCGGTGAGCTCCGCGCGATCGTGGGCCTCGCGAACGACGACACCCCCTTCGTCCAGTTCGTGGACGAGGCGAAGCAGCCGACCTGGACGATGCGATGACCGGCTGGTGGGCCGTCGCCTTCGTGGTGCAGTGGGTGCTGCTCGTGGTGCTCACGGTCGTCGTCGTGGCGCTCGCCAGACAGGTCGGGACGCTCCATCTGCGCCTCGGACCCCGGGGTGCGCTCGAGATCGACACCGAGGGCCCCGAGCTCGGTGGGGCCCCGCCGCCGGTGGCCGCCACCACCGCGGCCGACGGATCTCGGGTGATGGTGGGCGGGCCCGGACCGCGTCGTATCGTGCTGTTCTCGTCGCCGACCTGCGGGGTCTGCAAGGAGGTGGCGCCGGTGATCGGTCCGGCCGCCGCCGCTGCGCGCTTCGCTGCCGTGGTGGTCCACGATCCCGCGCTCGAGCGGGCGTGGGACATCCCCGGCACGCCGTTCGTCGTCGTGTTCGACGGGGTGGGTGTGGTTCGGGCGAAGGGCACCGTGAACAACCTGGAGCAGGTCGAAGGGCTCCTCGACTCGGCGACCAGACGGATGGAAGAGGACGCGCACGAGTGGGCGAGCTGACCAAGATCGAGAGGGTCGAGCGCCGTCTGGCCTCGAAGACGAGCCGACGAGGCTTCCTCGGCAAGGTGGGACGCGGGGTGGTGGCGCTGGCCGGCGGCGGGTTCGTGGCGTCGGCGCTGGCCCCGGGTCGTGCTGAGGCGTATCACATCTGTGGACACACCTACACGACCGGGTCGTGTCCGCACCCGTACGCCCCGTTGTCGCGTACCAACCACAACGGGTGGCCGCTGCACCCCACCTACGGGTACCCGATCGACGACGACGGTGACCCGTTCGTCGACCCCGAGGGGCAGGTCCGGCACAAGACCTGTCAGCAGCTGGTCCCATCGGTCTACGGGTTCGTGAACGACCCGCACTACGGCGGCGGGTGGACCCGGTGCTGCTACGGGCGACTCCGCCACATCCAGGACTGCTGCTCGAGCTCGAACATCCGCATCAACGGCGACTACGCCGTGCGTGGGTACTGCCCGAGCGGGCTCAAGGTGTTCTGCATCACCTACCGGGAACTGAACACGCGGTGCTGAACGAGCCGCTGTTCGTCTCCGTGGTCGCGGTGGCTGCGATCGCGGGATGGTCTGCGCTGTACGGCCCCTGAGGTCTCTCGATGGTGGAGACCATCACCCCCGTGGTCTACGGGGGCCGAGGCCGATGGGTAGGAGCCCTCGTCCTGCACGTGCTGGGTGCGACCCTGACCGCCGCGCTGTTCGGCGCGGCGGTCGGGGCGACAGGCGCGGCGCTCGGGGCCCCGTTCGGTCGCGCCGGCCTGGTCCTGGCCGCCGCCGCCGCGACCCTCTATGCGGTCGGCACCTTGCCCCGGGTCGAGGTCACGGTTCCTCAGCTGCGGCGTCAGGTGCCCGATTGGTGGCGCACCTTCTTCTCGCCGTCGGTGACCGCGTTCCTGTACGGCGCCGGGCTCGGCATCGGGTTCCTGACGTTCATGGCGACCGGGGGACTGGTCGCGGCGTCGGTCGCGGCGGGGCTCACGGGTGACCCGGTCCTCGGCGCCGCGATGATCGCGCCGTTCGGGCTGGCACGGGGCCTGTCCGCGGTCACCGCCGCGACGGTCACGACCCAGGCGGACGGTCGGCGGCTGGTGGATCGCCTCGCGAGCCGTCGCGACGTCGGGCGTCGGGTCGCGAACGGCGTCGCGCTCGCCTCGATGGCCGGGCTCGCGATCGCCGCCGCGCCGGAGGCGTCCCGAGGCGGCTGGGGGGATCTCGCCGCCGCCGTGCTCGCCGTCGCGTTCGCCTGGGCGGCGGTCTCGAAGCTCGCGACCTGGCGACGCTGGCGTCGGACGCTCGCCGCGCATCGGCTCCCGCACGGGCTCGAAGATCTGGCGCGGTGGTCGGTGCCCGTCGTCGAACTGGTGGTGCCGGTGCTCGCGCTCGTCGGGCTCCGCACCTCGGCGGCGGCCTGGGCGCTGGTGCTGCTCGTGGGGTTCACGGTGGAGATCGTGCGGGTCAGGATCGTCGTGGGACCCGGCGTGCCGTGTGGGTGCTTCGGCGGTCGCGACGCGGTCGACGTGAGCGCCGTGCTCGCGCGCAACGCGGCCCTCGTCGCCGTCACCGCCGTGGCGCTCCTCGGGGCCACGGACACCCCGGTGGGGGCGTGGCCGGGGGCGCCCGAGGCGGGCGAGATCCTGCCGATGGTGCTGGCGTCGGTGGGCGCCATCGCGGCGGTCACCACCGCGTGGCAGGGTTGGGTCTGGCTCGGGAGGAGGACGTGAGGATGGGTGCTCGTCGGTCGCGGGTCGCTGGGATGGTCGCGGTGGTGCTCGCGCTGGCGGTCGCGGGGATCGCCGTCGCGGTGAACGCGAGGCTGACCGACCCCCACGACACCGTGGGCGCGCTCGACATCCGCGAGGTGAAGTTCGCCCAGCCCAGCGGCGAGCCCCCCACGTGGTCCGTGATCACCGCGACTGCGTGGAAGGTGGAGGCGCTGTGGGATCGGGGCTACGTCTTCGTGCAGCTGGACACGAAGGGCTCGGAGGCCGCCGACTACTACGCTCTGATCCGCTCCGATGGCCGCACCCTTCGCAGCGTGTTGTTCCGGGTGACCGCCGAGAGCGGGAAGGGTGACGCGGCGGTCTCGCCGCTCGCGGTGTGGCGCAAGGCGAACGTCAGCGTCTCGGTGAAGATCCCGCTGAAGCTGATGACCTTCGGCCCGACCCGCAGCTTCTACCGCTGGTGGGTCGTCACCTCGCTGACCAGCGAGAAGTGCTCCGCGACGTGCCTCGACCGTGCGCCCGACCAGGGGAGCGTCGAGCAGTGGCGCCCCGGGATGTCGCCGACCCCGGCGCCGTCGCCGACGATCACCCCGACACCGACACCGAGCACGGCCACGGTACCGAACGCCGGGTAGGGCGCAGCGTTCGGCGGAGGTGGCGGGTACGCTTGTCCCATGGCGCAGGTCGGCCTCGGGGGCCCGACCGGGTTCGCGCAACGCCAGGAAGGACCACCGGATGCTCGCACCCAGGAACCCACAGGAACTGCTGATCGAGCTGGAGCCGCTGCTTCGGCGCACGCTCGACCGGCACTACGAGCAGTCGGCCGTGTGGTTCCCGCACGAATACGTGCCCTACGAGCAGGGCCGCAACTACCTCGACGAGCCGTGGACCTCCGAGGACTCGAGGCTGCCCGACATCGCGAAGGTCGCGATGGAGCTGAACCTCCTGACCGAGGACAACCTGCCCTTCTACACGCTCGCGCTCACCCGCACGTTCGGGCACACGGAGGCCTGGGACGAGTGGACCCGTCGGTGGACGGCGGAGGAGGGGCGCCACTCGATCGTGCTGCGCGACTACCTCACCGTGACCCGGGGGATCGACCCCACCGCCCTCGAATCGAACCGGATGGACATGGTGCAGCGCGGCTTCTATCCCGGGTTCAGCACGAACGGTGCTCCGCTCGACGGGCTCGTCTACACCTCGCTGCAGGAGCTCGCGACGCGGATCTCGCACCGCAACACCGGCACCGCCACGCAGGACGAGGGCGCGCTGAAGATCCTCCAGCGGATCGCGGCCGACGAGAACCTCCACTACCTCTTCTACCGGGAGATGGGGGCGGGCGCGATCGCGCTCTGGCCGTCGGAGATGATGCTCGCGATCCGCCGGCAGGTCCTCAACTTCGCGATGCCGGGCGCGGACATGCCCGAGTTCAAGGACCGGGCGAAGGCCATGGCGAACGCCGGCGTCTACAACTTCCGGATCCACCACGACCACGTCCTGGCCCCGGTCCTGCTCAAGCACTGGAAGATCGATCGGATCGAGGGGCTGACCGACGAGGCGAAGGTCGCGCGTGACGAGGTCCTGCGTCACATGGCGAAGCTCGACCGGGTGGCCTCGAAGCTCGACGAACGCTCGATCCCCGTGTGGGTCCGTGACCGCGAGGGCGCGCCGAACGGGGCCGTCACGGCGACCTGACCCCTCAGCCCGACGTCCTCGGACGTCGGAGCGCGGGGATGTAGCTCGATCGGTTCGGTGGTCACCTCCCGATCGTGGTGCTAGCACGCGCGACCCGGCTCGGGTCTCGGCGGTATCGTCGCGCGATGCTCGAGGTCGAACGGCCGGCGTTCCGCGGTACGGCGGGTGCGGCGCGCGCCGTGGCGGTCGCGGGGCTCGCGGGCGTGATCGCCGGGATCGTCGTGGGGGGCGTCGGTGGGCGCCTGTTCATGCGCCTGGCCGGCGCGGTCGCCGGCGAGGCGGCGCAGGGCGCGGGCACCGAGGCGGGGTTCACGGTCGGGGAGCTGACCCTCGAGGGCACGGTGAGCCTCCTGCTGTTCGTCGGGGTGTCGTCGGGGCTGGTCGGTGCGGCATGGTTCGTGATCTTCGCGCCGTGGCTCGGCTGGGCGGGCCGGTGGCGCGGCGCGGTGTTCGGCGTGCTCCTGCTCGCGTTGGCGAGCGCGACCTCCGACGTGCTCAACCCCGATAACGTGGACTTCCGGATCCTGGGGAACGGCCCGATCCTCGTCATGTCGATCGTCGCGCTCTTCGTTGGGTTCGGGCTCCTGATCGAGCCCGTCGCGTCGTGGCTCGATCGGCGCCTGCCCGCCGCCGGGAGCGGCCATCCGATCGCGAGCGCGGTCTACGCCGTGACGACGACGCTCGGCGTGCTGATGGGAAGCGCGCTTCTGATCCAGGCCCTGTTCACCACGAACTTCTGCGATTGCGATCCGCCGGTCACCGCCGCCGTCGGGACCGTCGCGGCGGCCGCCGGCACCGCCCTGTGGATGGCCTCGGGCATCCGCGACGTGCCGACCTGGGTGTCGTCGGTCGCACGCATCCTCGGGCTCGGGGGGCTGGCCGTCGCGACCGCAGGGCTGGTCCGGGCGCTCTCCGACGCTGCCTCGGTCGTCACCGCGTGACGACCGTGCGGGGCTAGACTCGATGCGACACCAGGGGACGTAGCTCAGTTGGTAGAGCACCTGCTTTGCAAGCAGGGGGTCGTCGGTTCGAGTCCGATCGTCTCCACTAGGAGAGGGCGTAGGGGAGAGCACATCGCGCCGGAGGCTCGCATCCGCGTTGTCGTGGCTATGGCCCGGATCGGCAGCAGGTGGAGGGGTGCCGCCTACGGCCTGGGCCCACGGGATGCAGGTTGCCCACGACGGCCGGTTCGCGTCGACGCACTACCCGGGTGATACTTGCGCGCCCACACTGCCGTGTTCCGGCGCCCTTGGCGCCGGGAGGGAGGGAACAGGATGGCCATCGCGACTCGCATCGATCGGCGTGGATCGCTCCTCGGGATCCTCGCCCTGGTCGGGATCGTCGCCGGCGTCTGGCTCAGCCAACAGCCGGCGAGGGCCCAGGGAGACGTGCACGTGCTCGTGCAGGGCCCGGGCAGGCACACCTTCCTGGACTTCGAGCAGCCGGGGCTCAAGCTCGGCGACCGGTTGGCGGCGCGCGGGGCGCTCTTCGATGCCGCGGGGACGACCCAGGTGGGCCGCATGTACCTCGACTGCGTGATCATGAACAAGCTCACGGACGACCCCATCGGGGGGATGTACTGGTGCACGTATCTCCTCAGGCTTCCCAACGGCGACGTCACCATCGAGGGTCTCGACCCCCGCGGACCCGGCGTGTACACGTTCGCCGTGGTCGGCGGCACCGGCGTCTACGCGGATGCTGGGGGCGAGGCCACGCTGACGGACGGGTCCGAGGGCACCGAGATCGTGCTCCACCTCATCGGTTGAGGGACGACAGGCTGCACGCAAGAGGTCGTCGGTCCCTCAGATCGGCACCATCGCAGACCGAGCCGTCGCTCTACAGGCGGACCGATCGCGGTCAGCGACCGTGAGCGAGTCGTCGAGGCCACCACTTCGCCGTCCCTCTGGCGCGGATCCGGCGACCGCCACGTCGGATCGGATCTGACGGCTTGCCGAGTGCGGTTCACCCGTCGAATATCCACACATGGATCCCCAGCCCCGTTTCGCGTGGAACGGCGACAGCACGGTCGCCTACGAGGTCGTGGGAGACGGTCCCGTGGATCTCGTCTACATGCCGGGCTACATCAACAACCTCGAGGTCGTCTGGGAGAACCCCTTGATGGCGCGCTTCCTGAAGCGGCTGGCCTCGTTCTCGAGACTCATCGTCCTGGACCGCCGAGGGATGGGGCTGTCCGACCGCCTGTCGCCCGAAGACCTTCCGTCGCTGGAGGAGCTGATGGACGACGTCGAGGCAGTCCTGGATGCGGTCGGTTCGGAGCGACCGGTGATCTTCGTGACGTCCGACTGTGGCGCGATCGGCGCGATGTACGCAGCGTCCAACCCGAACCGGACGGCGGGCCTGATCGTCTACGCCTCGTCACCGTCGGGCGTCGACCCAGGCAACTGGGACACGGTGTCGGCCGATGTCGAGGAAGGCTGGCGCCTGTTCCTCGACGATGTCCGCAGCCGCTGGGGCACCCTCGAGTACGCGGAGGAGTCACTCGCGTGGGTCGATCCCTCGCTGAAGGACGATCGACGGATGGTCGAATGGTGGGCGCGCTTCCAGCGGCTCTCCGTGACGCCCACGACGCTGATCGCGGTGGCGACGAACTACATGAAGCTCGACGTCCGCCCGATCCTTCCGACGATCGGCGTGCCCACGCTGGTCATGGCTCGCACCGGCGATCTCCTCGAACCGGTCGCTGCCGGACGGGATTACGCTGACCGGATCCCGGGGGCGGAGTTCGTGGAGCTCGCCGGCTCCGACCACCATCCGTGGGCCGGTGATCAGGGGCGGTCCTCACCGAGATCGAGAAGTTCGTCGGGTCGATCCGTCGCGAAGAAGCCGCCGCCGACCGCGTCCTCGCGACCGTGCTGTTCACGGACATCGTCGATTCCACGTCACATGCGGCAGCGACGGGCGACTCTCGCTGGCGCGCACTCCGCGAGCAGCACGACGCGATCGTGCGCGGCCAGCTGGTGCGGTTCCGCGGCCGTGAGATCAAGACGATGGGTGACGGGTTCCTCGCGACCTTCGACGGTCCTGCGCGGGGGATCCGGTGTGCCCGGGCGATCACCGAGGCCGTGTCGTCGCTCGGGGTCGAGGTTCGCTGCGGGATCCACACCGGCGAGGTCGAACTCGTCGGAGCCGATGTGACCGGCATCGCGGTCGCGATCGGGGCCCATGTCGGAGCGATCGCCGGCCCGTCGGAGGTACTCGTGTCGCAGACCGTGAAAGACCTGGTGGTGGGAAGCGGACTGATGTTCGAGGATCGTGGCGTCCGGGCGCTCAAGGGGGTCCCTGACGGCTGGCACCTGTACGCGGCCGTCGGCGAGGCCTAGCCGTCCCACCCGACGACCGCTCGCCACGCTGATCCGGCGCTAGTTCGCCACCCGATAGAGGCGCCGGCGATCGGGAACCCCCTTCAGCTCGCGATCCCACGCACGTCGCCGCCCGCGAGCCCCAGCTCACCAGTGTGCACACCCGCTCGGATCTCGACGCCGAGGGCCGAGAGAGTGACATCCCCTGTCATGGTGGTCTCCTGGGCTTCCGGCATGACCGTCGAAGCTCTACCGTGGGAGCGCCCGCGGAAGGGGGAACCGCGCGTGGCCTTCAGCGATATGGGCCGTTCGCGCATCCATGCTGTGATGCGAGCGGAGGGTGAGGTTCTCAGGTTCCCCACGGAACGCGTCGAGGCATGGGCCCGCTTCGACGCGTTCTTCCAGGAGGAGCACGAGCGTCTCTTCAAGGCCCTCTACTTCGTCACCGGGAACCGCCATGATGCGGAAGAGGTGATGCAAGACGCGTTCCTGAAGCTCTGGGAACGCTGGGACTCGATCGACGAGATCGAGGACCCGACCGGCTACCTGTTCCGGGTCGGCCTCAACGGGTTCCGGATGCGACGCCGCCGTGCGGCGACGTCGATCCGGAAGGTGGTCCCGGCGCCGGAGGCACGAGACCTGTTCCTCGACGCGGAGATGCGAACCGACGTGCGAGCGATGCTGCTCGGACTCACCCCGCGTCAGAGGGCGGCCCTCCTGCTCGTTGACCTGCTCGGCTACTCGTCCGAGCAGGCGGGGAGCATCCTCGGCGTCCGACCGTCGACCGTGAGGGCCCTTGCCACGCAAGGTCGTCGGGCCCTCCGAGCGAAGGAAGGAGCACGGGATGCCTGACGTGCAGGAGGTGTTCCGCATGTCCACGCAGGACGTCAAGCCCGATCCCGGTGCGCTCGAACGGCAGCACACCCGCCAACGGCGTCGGAGCGTCGGGAAGAAGACCGGAGCGTTCGCCGTGGCGGCCGCGATCGGCCTGGTGGCGGTCGGCCTGATCCTGACGCAGACCGGTGGCACCACCCCGACCCCGGTCGGCGATCCGACGACGCCGCCGCTCACCCTGCCATCTCCGGTGACCCCGGCGGCGGCCGCGGTCGCGGAGAGGGTCGCGAGGGACTTCCTCGAGGCGTACGGGGCCTTCGCCCCGAAGAGGGCGATGTCCTACTTCGCCGACGACGCCGATCTCACGGGCCTGATCGAAACGCAGGTGTCGGCCGACCAGCAGGGCTTGGTCCTGCAGCTCGCCTTCTTCGAGGCCGAGGGCTACGAACAGACCATCACCTCGTGCACGACGTCCCCGTTCGGCGACGACACCGCGGTCACCTGCGGGTTCGATTTCCATGCGATCAGGTCCGGTGAGATCGGGCGCGGCCCGTTCAGCGGCAGCGACTTCACGCTCATCGTTCGCGACGGGGAGATCATCCGGGCCACGATGAACTGGGATCTCGAAGGGTTCTCCCCGCAGATGTGGGAGCCCTTCGCCGAGTGGGTGTCCACGGCGCATCCGAAGGATGCTGAGGTGATGTACGTGGACGATACGTTCAGCGACTTCCGGCTCACCGAGGAGTCGATCCGGCTCTGGGAGCAGCGCTCGAGGGAGTACGTGAAGGCGGTGCGCAGCGGCGACGCGGAGTGACCGCGGCCCTCAGCTCGCCGGCGGCGGCTTCTGGCCCGGCATCAGGTCGATCTCCGACTCGTGCCAGGCCGGGCTGTCACCGGCGGTCTTCACGTTGAAGCCGTAGTCGAACACGAGGGACCCGCCGATCGCCGCGCCGACGAACATCAGCAGGGCGATCGCGAGCGACAGCCCGAGCGACAGGGTCGAGGTCGCCGGGTCGTCCCACATGCCGCGTCGCGTCATGATGTTGACCGACACGAGGGCCGACATCGCGATCATCGTGACGGCGTGCGCGTTGGCGGTCCGGCGAGCCTGCGTGCCCTTCGACGTCGAGCGCCACCAGTCCATGATCCCGGTGAGCGACGCGAACGCGCCCACGATCGCACCGCCGACCAGCACCCAGGTCACCGCGTGGAACATCTCCTGCGCCCACGACGCGTCGCTCCAGACCCACGAGAGCGTGTCGCCCGCCGCCGCCAGGACGTAGGCGCCGATCGGCACGTCGGTCAGTGGTGGATGGAACGGCTTGCCGCTGAACCCGCGGAGCCCGAGGAACTTCCTTCCCTTGAGCGTCAGCGGCGGCCTGAACGAGAACCGTCGTGGCATGGTGCCCCCCCTCGTCGGATGCTGCTGCGGAACCTATCCCATATGCCCCCGAGGATGGAGGACGACCGGGATCGGTGGGGGCAGGTGGAGGTCAGGTCGTCGCGACCCCCACGAGCCAGACGGCGATCATCGCGACCCCGGCGCCCAGCTGGATCCCGATCCCGATCCCGATCGCCACCAGGGCTTCCCGGGAGGAGCGCCACGCGCCACGGAAGTCTCGCTGGCGGACCAGCTCCGCCCCGAACAGAGCGATCGGGCCACCGACGAGCGCGCCCACCACGGGGATCACGAAGAACCCGATCACGACACCGATCGCGGCGACCCCCAGGACCCAGCCGGGCACCCCGGCGTCGAGGCTCCGCTTCGCGGGCAGGGTGCCGGCGATCACGATGCCCGCGATGCCGATCGCCGCGACCGCGGCGACAACCAGCCACCCGACGGCCCCGACCTCGCCGAAGATCGCCCAGAGGACAGCGGCGCCCGCGATCAGCGGGAGGCCGGGAAGGACGGGGATCAGCACGCCGACGAGACCGGCGAGCATCCCGAGCGCGACGAGGATCTCGAGGTCGGTCACGGCCCCCATCCTGGCGCATGGCGGACCGCTGGAGGAACGGCCCCGAAGGACCGCCCAGTATCCTCGATGGGATGAACGCTCACCCAAGGGCCGTGGCGCTTCTCCTCGCCGTCCTCGCTCTGATCGGCGCCGGATCGTGCACCTCGGACGGGGGCGATCCCGCGACGACAGGCGCGAGCGTGTCGGATCAGCCGCCCTGGGGGCTCGAGACGGCCCCGGTCCCGACCAGCGAGGAGGAGATCGATGCCGTCCTCGCGGCCATGCCGACCGAACTCGACGGACTCACCGGGACCATCGGCGGCAACGAGATCAGCTACGGCGAGGGTGGGATGGGTGAGGTCTCCGGCAGCATGGAGACGTTCCTGCGCGTGATGACGATCGGCGGGGAGGAGTTCGGCGCCGGAGCTCCGTTCATCGAGGCGATCGTCCAAGCGGGCGGGATCGAGATCGAGGCGCAGGAGCTCGATCCCGACGCGCCCATCGTCTACATGGCCGGCGTGACACCGGCCGGGGAAAGCGAGTACGCGAGCGTGATGTGGGCCGAGCCGTCCTCCACGTACGTGCTGTTGATCCAGGGCACGTCCACGGAGCAACGCGCCGCACTGGTCGCCGCGTACGAGGCCGCCGCCTCCTCCACGCTCGGCTGACCCCGAGCACGCGAACGGCCCGACCTGCGGGCCGGGCCGTCCGATGCGTCGCGGGGGTACTACCTTCCCTTGGCTGCGTTCTTCAGCCCGGCGCCCGCCGAGACCTTCACCGCGTTCGTCGCGGGGATGTTGATCGTCTCCCCGGTGCGGGGGTTGCGGCCGGTCCGCGCGCTGCGCGCCACACGCTCGACCGACAAGAAGCCGGTGATCGTGACCTTGTCCCCCTTGGCGACCGCGCCCTCGATCGCGTCGATCGTCCCGTTCAGCACGGTGTCGACCGTCGACTTCGCGACGCCGGTGCTCGAGGCCACGGCCTCGATCAGCTCTCCCTTGTTCACGGACACCTCCCCGTGTCGTTCCTGATGAACCTCTTCCGGCGGGCACCTTACACCGAGCGAGCGGTCGCGGATCGTAAGCCTTCACGAGTCCCTCACCTCGGCGGGGGTTCAGGTCCCACCGGGACGCGCCGAAGCAGAACCCGAAGCGGGGACATCGGGTCCCCCGATCGGACACAGCAGCGGACGGGGATGATCGGCGGGAGATCGGGACGTCGTGGAGCGAGATGGCCGCTGTTCGCGGTCCTCGTCGCCGTGGCCGTGGCGGCCGTCGCCGGTGCCTCGACGATGGCGTCCAGGTCGCTCGAGTCGAACATCGACGAGGCTGAACGGAAGGTGGCTCGGTTCGTCGCCGAGGAGATCCGACCGTCGCTCGCCGGCGTCGACCTGTCCGATCCGATCGGAGAGAACGGAACCGAACGGCTGACGAGCCAGTTCGAGGAGGGTGTCCTGGCCGGAGGCTCGACAGCGCGGGTGCGCGTGTTCGCTCCGAACGGTGTCCTCCTGTACTCGAGCGATGAGGGCGATCGCGTCGGGAGCACCTCGACCGGCAACGTCGATCTGGTCCGCGCGGCCGCCGGGGGGGCGATCGCGTCGACCACGGGTGGCGACCAGGTGGTGACGGACGGCCGAGCACAGTCCCTCCAGCTCCTCCAGGTGTACGCGCCGCTCGAGGCCGATGGTCCTTCGGAGGCGGCGATCGGGGTCGATCTCCGGTACAAGGCGATCGCCGCATCGGCCGCCCAGCCCTGGGAGTCGATCCAGCTCGGCGCGGCCGTCGCCGCGGTCGTGTTCCTCGTCCTCGGGCTGTTCGAGCTCGCGAAGGCGATCACCGCGAAGAGCCTCGCGGCGCGCTCCGGCTTCACGGGAGCCGACGCCTCGCGTGCAGCCGCGAGGGCGGCGGCGAAGGAGGCGAAGGTGCGCGAGGGCCTCGAGGATCAGATCGAGTCCGCTCGCTCGCAGCTGCGCGCCCGGGAGGAGGAGAACGCGGAGGCCGCGCAACGGTTCGCGGCCCAGCTCCAGGACATGTCGCGGCGGCTGGAGGACGTCACGGCCCGCGCCGAGGAGGCGGAGCGCCGCGAGCCTTCGGGTGCGGACCCGGAGGTGCTGCAGGCCGCCATCGCCCGAGCCGAGCAGGCAGAAGCGCGAGAGGCGGCGGCGAAGGAGACGATCGGGTCCCTCGAGGACGCCCTCGCGGAGGCGAGATCCACCTCCGAGCGGACGGGCGATCTGGAGGCACTCGCGGAGGCAGAGCGGCTGCGCGCCGAGCTCGAGCAGACCCGCGAGCGCCTGCGCGAAGCCGGATCCCGTCTCGATGAGGCGAACGCTCGCACGTCGGCCCTTGAGGCCAGGGTCGCCGATCTCGCGGAGCTCGAGGAGCGACTGGCCGCGATGAGCGATCTGGAGCGTCGCCTGGCCGACGCGGGGTCCGCGCTCGAGGCGCAGCGGCAGCGGGCGGCCGCGACCGAAGACGCGCGCGCCGCGCTCGAAGCGCAGCTCGCGGCCGCGACTGCCCGTAGCGGCGAGCCATCGCCCGAGCTCTCGGAGGTCACCGCACGCGCCGACGATGCGGAGCGCGGGGTTCGTGAGCTCCAGGGGAAGCTCGAGGAGGCGGTCCGTCTCGGCGCGACCGCCGAACAGGAGCTGGCAGCGGTCCGCGCGGAGCTCGAAGCCTCGAGATCGGCTTCCGACGCGATGCGTGCGGACCTGGCGACCGCCCGAGGTGAGCTCGACGTGCGCAGCTCCGAGCTCGAGACGGTGCGATCCGAGCTCGAGATGAGGCTGGCGGCGGCCGTCCACGGCGATGAGTTGATCACTGAACTGACGGCGGCCACCGCTCGCGCCGACGACGCCGAAACGCGAGCTCGAGACCTCCAGACGAAACTCGAGGAGGCGGTCCACCTCGGCGCGACCGCCGTTGAAGAGCTGACCGTGGTGCGCGCGGAGCTCGAGACGAGCCGATCCGACGTCGACACGAGCCGTTCGGAGCTCGAGACGGTGCGATCCGAGCTCGAGATGAGGTTGGGGACGGCCACCGCGCGCGGCGACGAAGGGGAACGTAGGGCTCGAGACCTCCAGACGAAACTCGAGGAGGCGGTCCACCTCGGCGCGTCCGCAGAACAGGAGCTGGCCGCGGTGCGCGCGGAGCTCGACGCGAGCCGATCCGATCTCGATACGAGCCGTTCGGATCTCGAGACGGTGCGATCCGAGCTCGAGGCGAGGCTGGCGGCGGCCACCGCACGCGGCGAGGAGTTGACCTCTGAACTGGCGGCGGCGACCGCGCGCGGCGACGAAGGGGAACGCAGGGCTCGTGAGCTCCAGACGAAGCTCGAGGAGGCGGTCCATCTCGACGCGGCCGCCGAACAGGAGATGGCCGCGGTGCGCGAGGAGCTCGACGCGAGCCGTTCGGAGCTCGCAGGCGCCCGGGCCGCCGTGTCGGACCTTCGTGAGGCTGCCGGGTCCGTGGAGTCCGCCCATCGGGAGGCGTTGCTCGCACTCGAGAGCGAGCTGGGCGTCGCGCGCGCAGCGCTCGAGGAGGCGGCTGAGCGGGTCCGGCTGGGGGACGCGCGGGCCGAGGCAGCGGAAGCCCGGCTCAGCGTCGTCGCGAGCGAGCTCTCGACGGAGGCTGCCACGCTCAGCGCGGAGCTGGACGCCGAACGTGAGCGCGCCCGCCGGGCTGAGGAGCGCGTGAGCGACGCCGAGCAGCGTGGCGCGGCGCTCGTACAGGCGCTGGAGGACGAGCGCGTCACGCGTGGGGAGACCGAGCGTGCAGCGAGTGAGGCGCGAACGCGGGTCGAGGATGCGGAACGCAGGGCCGAGGAGGCCGAGGCGCGAGTCGACGCGCATCGAGCGGGGGCGGCGTATCGCCGACGTGAAGGCGGAGCCGGCGTCGGATCCTTGCCGCCGAGGAGGCCGACGCGAGCACGTGCTCGACGAGGTATCGCCCACGCCGAGTCGCGTGCCGGCGACCGGATCCGGACGCTGGAGGCCGAGGCGGCCGACCAGCGTGCCGCGACCATCGAGGCCGAGACGACCGCGCAGACGCTCCGAGCCCGTATCGACGAGCTCGAGGCGGTTGCCGGGCGAGCTGACACGCGGATCCTGGAGTTGGAGGCGGTCGTGGCGGAGGCGAGCGGCTCCGAGGAGAGGGTGGCGGAGCTCACCGCTGCGGTGCAGATGCGCGACGAACTCGTCCGGGAGCGCGACGAGCGCCTGGCCCGCGCCGAGGAGCGCGTCTCGCAGGCCGAGGAGAAGGCGACGGCCGCGCTCGCGAGCGCACGAGAGGACGCGGCCGCCCGAGAGGCCGCCGAGAGGCGCGCCGCTGTGGCAGCCGAGGAGGCAGCCGCGGCACGTGAGGAGGTCCCCAGCACCGAGCCAAGCGCCGATGCGGGCCGTGTCGCGGAGCTCGAGCGCGAGGTCGCCGAGATGAACGAGGAGCTCGAGCAGTCCCAGATGCGGCTGCGCCGCGCGTATGCGGAGGCCGAGAGCGTCCGCGCACAGCTCGAGGCGGGGTCACCTCGGATAGGTCTCAACGCCGACGACGCGGCCGCCGGTGAGATCCAGCGACTCCGCATCGAGCTCGGCCAGGCGATCGAGCGCGCCGCGGCCGCCGAGTCCCAGGCCTCGCGACTCCAGGCCGACCTCGCCGAGGCAGGGGCCGGCGGCGCCCCAGATCCGAACGGCGCCGAGGCTCCACAGGAGGACGACGATCGGAGCCTCCGCTTCCGGCTCGCGCGGAGCGCTGCGCGCAAGAAGGGTCTCGGGGACGACGAGCAGATGTGGTCCTGACCCCTCTCGTCCGGCATGATGTGCCGATGCGACGGATCGGTCTGGCGCTCGTCTTCGCATGCCTCTTCGTCACCATCGTGACGGGGCCTCCGGTGGCGGCAGAAGGGTACCGAGCGAGCGTGTCGAAGCTCCCCCCAGGGGTGCGCGAGCTGATGCGCGGCTCGTCGTGGCGGCCCGGTTGCCCCGTCGGGATGGACGATCTCAGGCTCGTGCGGGTGACCCACGTCGGGTTCGACGGCGAGGCCCACCCCGGGAAGCTCGTGGTGCACCGGTGGTTCGCCGACGACATGGTGTCGGTGTTCCGGAAGCTCTTCCGCGCCGACTTCCCGATCCGTCAGATGCGGCTGGTCGACCGGTACGGCGCCGACGACATGCGCTCGATGGCGGCGGACAACACATCGGCCTTCAACTGCCGGTACCGAGGCGGCGTGTGCTGCACGTGGTCGATGCACGCGTTCGGCAAGGCGATCGACATCAACCCCGTGGAGAACCCGTACGTAGGCTCGTGGGGCGTGTCCCCTCCCAACGGTGCGGAGTTCGCGGACCGCAGCGATCGGCGCCCCGGCATGATCTACCGCAACGATCGTGTGTGGCGGGCGTTCCGTGCGATCGGGTGGGAGTGGGGCGGCACGTGGACCACCACGAAGGACTACCAGCACTTCTCAGCCAACGGCCGATGAGCTCGCCGCCGTCCGGCGGGGACGATGGGGCAGGAGCGCATCGATCGTCGCTCGGTGAAGACGGCCGCCCGCGAGCGGCCGAGGCCGTCGGGCGGCGATCCGGATCCCGGATCGTGAGTCGCTACCAGCCCAGCGCGTCGACGCCGTACGTCTCGCGCAGCTGCACGTCCACCTCGTCCGCGGGCAGGAGACGATGCGGCTCCATCCCATAGCGCTGGGCGACCTCGAGGTGTGCCCAGCACAGCGGGACCAGCTCGTCGCGGGGGAACCACCCGACGACCGCGGGACGTGCGCCCACGGGACCCCAGACCCAGACGCAGAACCGACATACGATCGCGAGCCGTTGCGGGTAGCCGAACTCGGCTCGATACCCGTGCTCGTGTTCGATCACCCGGCCCCACAGCGCCACGCGCCCGAGCACCGCCGGCGTTCGGGTCCGCCTGAGCACCTCGACCTCGTGCGTGGCGTGGAGCCCGCACGTACACCCGAGGTGCGGCGCGGCATGGAGCCGCGCGTGCTTGCACCCGGCCCCGGCAGGCTCCATCGGCTTCCAGGGTCGAGCGCGTCCCACGACCGGGCGCAGGAGCAGATCGGTGCCGTCGCGGCGTCCGGTGAGTGCCCACGCCCGCCAGGCGAGGATCGGTTCTGCGGAGACCCCGGTCTCGAGGTCCGCGACCATGCCCGGCCGCGAACTCACGGCGTGAGGGGCTCCGCGGGCACGGGGTCCGGCGTGGGGGCGGTCTCCGGTGCCGGCAGCGGCATCGGTAGCGGCTCAGGCAAGGGCAGGGACACCGGCTCGACCTCGATGATCCGCTTTGGACGACCGATGTTCACGGGCACCCTCCATCATCGCCTACGCAACGCAGCAACTCAGCGTACCCCGGTCCGGCAGATCGGGGAAGTCAGGCGGTCGTCCGGTGGATCCTCACCCCCGGGCGAGCCGCCAGATCCCCGTAGGCCCGCTCACGTAGATCCTCCCGCGAGGTCCGCGTTCCATCGAGTAGACGACGGTCGGCATCTGCAGGATCGTGCGAGGGGACCCCTCGAACCCGGTGCGCGCCGGGTTCATGTCCAGCGCCTGGATCCGTGCGGTGTTGACGTCACCGACCAGCAGATCACCTCCGATCCCCGGTCCGAGTTCGCAGCTCACGCAGAACGCGGCCCCGGTGATGCCGATCGGGGTCACGAAACGCGCCTTCGGGAACCGACGGGGCGTCGGGCCGTCGGCGTTCGTGTCGGCCGCGGTGGGGCTCCCGGGGCACTGCCAGCTCGGTCCCCAGGCGTAGTTGCCGCCCTTGACGATCAGGTTGACCTCGTCGTTACACGAAGGCCCGTTCTCCGTTTCCCACAGACGGTCCGTCTTCGGGTCGAAGGCCATCCCGAACGAGTTGCGGATCCCGTAGGCCCACAGGGGGGTGCCGAACGGGTTGTCCTTCGGGGCGGAGCCGTCGGGGCGGACCCGCAGGATCTTCCCCCGCAGGTTCGGGCGCTGCTGCGCCGTCGCGGGGTTGGCGTTGTCGCCGGTGACGATCCACAGGTTCCCGTCGGGGCCGAACTCGATCCGTCCGCCGTTGTGGTTCGTGGCGCTCGTGACGCGCCAGGAGAGCAGCACGCTCCAACCGCCGGCGCGGGTCCCCTCGCTACGGATCCGCAGGAGCTGGTTCTGGAGGACCCCGCCCGAGCCAGCGCGCGTCACGTACGCGTACACGAACGGCATGGCCGGCCACCGCGGGTGCAACGCGACCCCGAGGCCGCCTCGCTCGCCGGTCGCGTCGACGTCCGGCACGTCGAAGAACAGGCGGTCGGTGCCAGACCCCGGGGAGAGGATCCTGATCTCGCCGCTGTCCTTCTCGATGTACCAGATCCGTCCTCTCGGATCGAAGGTGAAGCCGGTCGGCTTCTGCAGGCCCCCTTGGACGAGGACGGCGTTGACGCCCGCCGCCCGTTCGGTCCCGTGCGCAGCGAGCGCGGGCGGGGCGAGGGCGAGGATCAACGCGGCTCCGACGATCACGCGGACGGTACGCATGCAGGACCTCCGGCCGGCTGTGGGAGCATGACGTCCGTGACCGTCGTGCCCCCCTCGGTGTTCGGTGTACCCGCGCTTCGCACCGAGGATCCACGCTTCCTCACGGGACGGTCGCGGTACGTGGACGATGTCGACATCGCGGGCTCGCTCCAGGCGGTGTTCGCCCGCTCCATCTTCCCGCACGCGACGGTGAACGACCTGGGTGGCCCGGGCGACGCCCGGGCGATGCCCGGCGTGGTCGCGGTGTTCACCGCGGACGACCTCGCGCTCGATCCGCTGCCGCCGTCGGGCAACGTGGAGGCGCCGAGTCACGAGGAGCTCACGCTGCCGTTCCACCGGGAGGTGCTCGCGCGCGACCGGGTGCGGTTCGTTGGGGAGCCGTACGCCCTTGTGGTCGCCGAGACGGCGGCGCAGGCGGAGGACGCGGCCGAGGTGCTGTGGCTCGACGCCGACCCGCTCGAGGTCGTGACGGACCCGGTCGCCGCGGCGGATCCGACCGCGCCCCTGTTGTTCCCCGGGATCGGCACGAACGTGGCGCACCGCTTCGACAAGGACTGGGACGACGACGTCTTGGCCGGGGCGGACGTCGTCGTGCGCGCCCGGTTCATGAACCAACGCCTCGCCCCCGTCCCGATGGAACCGCTGGCGTTCGCGGTCGTCCCCGACGAGGGAGGCGGGCTCACGATCTGGGCGTCGACGCAGATCCCGTTCGACGTCAGGACCGACACGGCCGACGCGCTCGGCATCGAGCGTCGCGCCGTGCGCGTGATCGCGCCCGACGTCGGCGGCGGGTTCGGTGCGAAGGCCCAGGTCTACCCCGAGCAGCTCGCGCTCGCCCGCGCCGCCGCGATCCTCGGGCGGCCGATCCGTTGGATCGAGTCGCGGAGCGAGTCGATGCTGGCCCTCACCCACGGCCGGGGACAGGTCCAGGAGGTCGAGATCGGGGCGCGACGCGACGGCACGGTGGTCGGTCTGCGGGCCGATGTCACGGCCGACATGGGCGCCTACCCGATCGGGGCCTACCTGCCCACCACCACCACCGAGATGCTCTGCGGCGTCTACCGGATCGCCCGGGTCGCGTTCCGCGGACGCTCGGTCGTGACGAACGCCACCCCGGTCGGTGCGTACCGGGGGGCGGGACGTCCGGAGGCCGCCGCGCTGATCGAGCGTGCGATCGATCTCGTGGCCGCCGAGCTCGGCATGGATCCCGTCGAGGTGCGTCGTCGCAACCTGATCGAACCCGGGGACGGCCCTCACCGGACGGACGCCGGCGCCACCTACGACGCCCGCGACTACGGAAGGGCGCTCGACGAGGCGCTCCGGCTGGCGGGCTACGACGACCTCAGGGCCGAGCAGAGCGCCCGGCGCGCCCGGGGGGAGGCCCCCCTGCTGGGGATCGGGGTCTCCACCTACGTGGAGGTGACGGCGTTCTTCTCGAAGGAGTTCGCGCAGGTACAGGTCGCCGACGACGGAGCCGTGACGGTACACGTCGGCACGACCGCGAACGGGCAGGGACACGAGACCGCGTTCGCGCAGCTCGCCGCGGGGATCCTCGCCGTCCCGATCGACGAGGTCCGCGTGATCCATTCCGACACCGGGGTCGTCGAACGAGGAGAGGGGACCTGGGGCTCGCGGTCGCTGCAGGCTGGGGGGTCGTCGGTGGCACTGCGCGCGGGCGAGGTGGTCGACCTGGCGCGGACCCTCGCGGCCGAGCTGCTCGAGGTGGACGAGGCCGACCTGGAGGGACCGGTGGACGGCGGTTTCAGGGTCGCCGGTGCACCCGAGCGCTCGGTCTCCTGGCAGCGGCTCGCGGCCGCCGCGCAGGAGCGCGGCGCCCCGCTGATCGCGAAGGGACGCTACCGCGAGCCGGGCTCGACGTATCCGTTCGGGGCGCACGTCGCCGTGGTCGAGGTGGACCCCGAGACAGGCGGGGTCAGGCTCCGGCGCCACGTGGCGGTCGACGACTGCGGTCGGATCTTCGAACCCCGCGCTCGTGCGGGGACAGCAGCACGGGGGGATCGCCCAGGGGATCGCCCAGGCCTTGTACGAGGAGGTCCTCTACGACGAGGCGGGCAACCCGATCACGGGGAACCTGACGACGTACCTGATGCCGAGCGCGGCCGATCTCCCCTCGCTCGAGACCGCGAACACCGAGACGCCCACCGGGCTCAACCCCCTCGGAGCGAAGGGGATCGGCGAGTCGGGGACGATCGGTGCCACACCCGCCGTACAGAACGCCGTCGTGGACGCGCTCGCGCACCTGGGGGTCCGTCACGTCGACCTCCCGTGTTCGCCCGAGCGCGTCTGGCGGGCCCTCCACGAGGCCGGCGGCGACGTGTAGCGTGTGCGCATGACCGACATGCCTGTGTGGGAGCGCCGGTTCCGCGCCCCGACGATCACCCTTCCGCATTGGTCCCGCCACGCGCCCGACCGGACCGTGTTCGAGTCGAACGAGAGCGGCATCTGGCAGGTCCATGCATGGGACGTCGCCAGCGGCGAGCGCAGGCAGGTGTCGTCGCACCCGGTTGGCGTGATGACGGGGTACGCCGGCCTGGACGGGTCCGAGGTCGTCTTCTGGCAGGAGGACACGGGCGACGAGACGGGGCGCTGGCTGATCCAACCCTGGGAGGGGGGCGGGGACGAACCGTTCGTCCATGGTGTCCCGGTCGGCTGGTCCGAAGGCATGGCGCAGGCCCCCGGCGTGATCGCGATCTCGATCAGCGACCGGGACGGCTTCGGGGTCTACGTGAGCCTTGGCGGCGCACCGGCGACCCGGATCGCGTCGTCGCCGGAGTCGATCGTGCTGGGTGGCTGGGAAGGCACGGGCGTCGATATCGCGGCGCTGAGCGCCGACGGCTCGTTCCTGGTGATCGAGCATGCCGAGCACGGCGACGTGATCCACCCGGCCCTGCGGGTGTTCGACACGGCCAGCGGGACGGTGGTCGCCGATCTGCTCGACGAGGGGCTGGCGCTCGGTGCCTCGGCATGGTCGCCGATCGCCGAGGATCACCGGCTCGCGATCGTCCACGAGCGAGGTGATCGCGAACGCCCCGCCCTGTGGGACCTCGACGACGGCTCGCTGACGGACCTGGCGCTGGACGACCTGCCCGGCGATGTCCGCGTGCTCGACTGGTGGTCGGACGGAACCGCGCTGCTCCTGCATCACGCGTTCGAGGGCCGTCACGAGCTGCTCCGCTACGACCTCGCCACGGCGTCGACCGCGCGCATCCAGACGCCACCCGGTGTGATCGACGACGCCCGCGTCCGTCCGGACGGCGCCGTGTGGTTCCTCCACTCCGACGGGGAGCGTCTGCGGCGGGTGCTCGACGACGCCGGGAACGTCGTGATCGGCCCCGAGGCCGAGCCGGCACCTCCGGGCAGGCCCTTCGAGTCGTGGCACTTCACGAACCGTCACGGTCAGTCCGTGCACGGGTTCCTGGTCCGGCCCGAGGGCGAGGGACCGTTCCCCGTGCTGATGGATGTCCACGGAGGCCCGACGTGGCTCTACGAGGATCGGTACATGCCCGAGGTGCAGGCGTACGCGGACCTCGGGTTCCTCGTCGCGATCGTGAACTACCGGGGCTCGTCCGGATACGGACGCTCCTGGCGTGATGCGCTGACCGGCGACGTCGGGTTCGCCGACGTCGACGACGTCACCGACGGATTGGTGGATCTGATCGAGCGCGGGCTCGTCGAGCCCGATCGCGCGGTCGTCTCGGGCTGGTCGTGGGGCGGCTACGTGACGCTGATGCAGGTCGGCCGCGAGCCCGGTCGCTGGCGTGCCGCGATGGCCGGCGTCCCGCTCGGCGACTACGTGCGTGCGTATGAGGAGGAGGCGCCGAGCCTCCAGGCGATGGACCGGGCGTTGATGGGGGGCGGGCCGCACGAGGTGCCGGAGCGCTTCGAGCGAGGGAACCCGATCACCTACGTGGACAACGTCTCGACGCCGGTGCTGTTCGTGATCGGCGAGAACGACTCACGCTGCCCGGTCGGCCAGGCGCTCGCCTACGTGGATCGGATGGCGGAGCTCCGCAAGCCGCATCAGACCTACCTATTCTCCACCGGCCACGGGTCGCACGAGACCGACGAGGAGGTCCGCCAACAACGGGTGATCCTCGACTTCTTCAAGGCGCACGTACCCGGGCTCAACGACATCTGAGCCGGGCGACGGTCAGACCACGCCTTGGTCGATCATCGCGTCGGCGACCTTCACGAACCCGGCGATGTTCGCGCCGTCGACGTAGTTGCCGGGGACGCCGTACAGCTCGGCGGTCGACCGCACGTTCTCGTGGATCGCCTTCATGATCGACTGCAGCCGCCGGTCGAGATCGTCACGCTCCCATGCCAGGCGGCTCGAGTTCTGCGACATCTCCAGACCGCTGACGGCGACGCCCCCCGCGTTCGCGGCCTTCGCGGGCCCGTACAGGATGCCGGCGTTGAGGAACAGCCCCACGCCCTTGGGCTCGGTCGGCATGTTCGCGCCCTCGCTCACGACGTAGACCCCGCCGTCGAGCAGGTTCTTCGCGTCGAGGACGTTGATCTCGTTCTGGGTCGCGCTCGGGAAGGCGCAGTCGGCCGCGATCGACCACAGCGGGTTCGAGTGCCGTGAGGGGTCCACCGCGGTGAACTCGGCGTTGGGGTACTTCTCGACGTACTCCATGATCCGGCCCCGACGGACGTTCTTCAGGTCCATCACGTACGCGAGCTTCTCGTGGTCGATGCCGTCCTTGTCGTAGACGACGCCGCCGGAGTCCGACAGCGTGACGGGCTTCGCGCCGAGGTCGAGCAGCTTCTCGACGGTGTACTGCGCCACGTTGCCCGATCCCGAGACCAGACAGGTCTTGCCCTCGAGGGTCTCGTCGCGCGTGGCGAGCATCTCCCGGGCGAAGTAGACCGTCCCGTACCCGGTGGCCTCCGGGCGGATCAGGGAACCGCCCCACGACAGACCCTTGCCGGTCAGGACGCCGGTGAACTCGTTCTTGATCCGCTTGTACTGGCCGAAGAGGAAGCCGATCTCACGGCCGCCGACGCCGATGTCGCCGGCCGGCACGTCCGTGAACTGCCCGATGTGGCGCTGCAGCTCGGTCATGAACGACTGGCAGAAACGCATGACCTCGCCGTCGGAGCGCCCCTTCGGGTCGAAGTCGGCGCCGCCCTTGCCTCCACCCATCGCGAGGGTCGTGAGCGCGTTCTTGAAGACCTGCTCGAAGGCCAGGAACTTCAGCATCCCGAGGTACACCGAGGGGTGGAAGCGCAGGCCGCCCTTGTAGGGGCCGATCGCGCTGCTCATCTCGACCCGGAAGCCCCGGTTGACCTGGACGTCCCCGTGATCGTCGACCCAGGGCACGCGGAACATGATGACGCGCTCGGGCTCGACCATCCGGTCGAGGATCCGGGCGTCGACGTACCGCGGGTTGCGCTGCAGGACGATATCGACGGAGTCGATGACCTCGTGGACCGCTTGATGGAACTCTGGTTCGCCGGGATTCTTCGCCGTGACCTGGGCGATCAGCTTCGTGGCGTATTCACTCATGGGGTGACCTCCGGGACTGGTTCGCATGGTGTGGGGGAAGAGATGACGCCCCGGCGTGGCCGGGGCACGCGTGAGAGCGACGGGTCGCTCGTCGACGTCGACTTCGGGGCGGGGTATCGCCTCCCCGATCGGCGGTGTCGTGAGACCGCCGACGGTCCTGCCTCGTTCCCGTCACAAGGATAGGATCCTGGGACCCCCGGGGGGATGCTCGGAAGGTCCCTGCCCCGACGGGCCGTGTGGACCGCGGCTGCTACGGTGGAACGCATGCCGAAGTGGCTCGCGATCGTCACCGCGCCGCTCGTGGCCTTCGCGATCTGGAAGGTCGGGATCGCCTCCCTCCGTTCGCTGAGCGGCCAGGCGCCCGGGTCCCTCGACGAGGACAAGCCCCCTGACGAGCCCGAGGACGTCGAAGACCTGGACGTCTACCTGGTCTGCGCCGAGTGCGGCACGGAGTTCCGGGTCTCGAAGCTCGGCGAGCTGCAGATCCCGCGCCACTGCGGCGAGAAGATGCAGGTCGTGCGCCGTCCCACCACCGCGTGAGCCGGGTTATCCACAGGGGTTTTCCACGTTTGGCAGGATGGATCTCCGCCGGTTATCCACAGACCATGAACAGGGGCCGAACACGCGGCGACTACCCACCCTGTGGAGAACCCTGTGGAGGATCACAGGCGTGTGATTCGGCCGATGGCGTCAGCGCCAGAACGTGACGCCGAAGAACCCGACCGCGATCAGCCCGAGACCGCTCACCAGCCAGGTGTTCGAAGCGGCGTCGCCACGCGTGTAGTTCCAGACGATGACGATGACCCCGATGCCCATGATCACGAGCATCAACGGTCCGTACCAGCGGGGACTCGCCTTGGACTTCTTCCGCTTCTGGGGCTCCAGCTGGTAGCGGGTGTTCGTGCGCTTCTGACGGCCTCGTGATTCCGGCATGGCGCTCATGGTACCGGTGGACCGGGCACGATGGACAGCGTCGCCACGGTGGCCGCCTCGATCGCCCCCGGCGAGAACGCGAGCGGCCTGAGCTCGCCGGCGGCGTATCGATCGACCTGATCGGCCCAGTGCGGGGAAGCGGGGTTCCCGCTGTTGCCGGTGGGCAAGACGCCACGGCTGCGGTCGAGGTCGCCGAGGTCGTAGACGACCCGCCACGACGCGATCACCGCCGTCGCGAACCCCTGGGTGCCGTCGATCCCCGCCTGCGAGACCGTCTGCTCGTCGCCACCCCACGGGAGGTCGGCGGCGACGAACAACCCCTCGAGGCCGGGGATCGAGGCGAGCGGGTGGGCCAGCCGCAGCCGATGGAGCTCGCCCCAGGTCGCCCCCCCGACGTCGTCGATCGCCTCGGAGAGGGCGGCGCGCAGCAGGTCGTCGTCGAGCCAGCCATCGGGGCGCTCGCGCAGGAGGGCGGGGAGCACGACGCACTGGAACGACTCACGCCACGCGAGGTAGGCGTCGGTCAGCGCGTCGCCCAGGCGTGGTATCAGCACGCGACGGGCGATACGCGCGCACCATGCGTTGAAGAGCGCGGCCGGCGCGGAACCCGCGGCCATGTCGCCGTCCCACGCGGCGAGCTCCGCGAGGGCATCACGCTGCGCCGCGGTCGTGGGCTCGACCCTCATCAGCAGCGGCAGGGTCTCGCGCGCGGGAAGCGACACGGTGTCCGACTGGATCGACGCCATCGCCGAGACGTCGTGGGCGTCGCCCTCGGCGAGCAGCTCGACGATCCTCCGCGCCCGGTACGGCTGGTGGAAGTCGTTCGAGATCACGTGGGTCGTCGTCGCGGCGTGCAGCCCGTCGTTCGCCGTGACGATGAACCCGTCGTCGGGGTCGCGCGCCGAGGGGAGCTCCTCCGGCGCGATCCACCCCGTCCACTCCGCCGCCGGTGTCCGGGCGGTGACGGGTCGCAGCCCGTCGCCGTCACCCCGTACCGGATGACGGCCGGTGCACTGGTAGCCGATGGTGCCGTCCACGTCGGCGTAGACGAAGTTCTGGCCGGGACATCCCACCCCGAGCGCGGCCCCGCGGAACGCCTCGAAGTCGCGGGCCTGCGCGGCTTCGAGTGCCAGCGTCGGACGCATCCCGTGGTCGTGCCCGGTCCAGTGCAAGGCACAGGACCGTGCGACAGGCTCGTAGGTCGGCGCCAGCATCCCGAGCGGCACCGTCTCGAGCACCGGCCCGTACCGCGTCTCGCGCACCTCGACCCGGCGCGGCTCGGCCTCGCCGCGGACCGAGATCTCCTCGACGCGGACCCCGGTCACGTCGTCGTCGCCGACCTCGACCAGATCCTGGACGTCGCCCGTCACGTTCGTCGCGCCCCACGCGTGATGCGGGGTCGCGCCCAGGATCACGCCGGGCGTGAAGGTGAGCGCCACGCCGCGCACCTCGAGGCCGGGCGCCCGCAGGTGGACCTCGAACCACGCGCCGGGCTGGAGCGCCAGCAGGTGTGGATCGTTCGCCAGCAGGGGGGCGCCGGAGGCGGTCCGCGAACCGGCGACCACCCAGGCGTTCGACCCGCGGCCGTTGCCACCGGAGACGGGCGGCAGCAGCCGCATCGCGGTCTCGTCGTCCGTCCGCTCGGCGATCTCGGCCCGCAGAAGCTCCTGCTCGTGGTTGTTCGACAGACCCCAGGCGAGATAGGCGAACCCGGCCGCCCATACGGCCGGATCGTCCGGGATGTCGGGGGTGAGGTCCAGCAAGCGGTACTCGATCGGTCGTGCGGGCATCGCGCCGACCCACGCGTGGACGCCCTCTCGGAACCGCCGATGCATCGCGTGGTCCTCCCCGCTCCACGACTCGAGGTATCGGCGACCGGCGACGGGCAGGCCGATCGTGCGGATGAAGCGGTCGGCCTCGAACGAGCGCTCGCCGACCGCCTCGGAGAGCCGACCGGCCGCGACGCGGAGCGCCAGGTCCAGCTGGAACAGCCGTTCGCCCGCGGTCACCAACCCCTGCGCGAACCACAGGTCGTCGAGCGACCCGGCATCGATCACCGACACCCCCCACGCATCGCGTCGGATCGTGACCGCCTCGTGGAGCCCCGGGACGGAGAGCTCGCCCTCCATAGGGAACGCAGCCTCGGAGGCCTGCGCGCGCAATCCTTCGATGAAGTCGCTCATCGCACCCGAGTGTTGCCGAGCCAGCTCTGGTACAGCCGGGCGTAGACGCCGCCGCCGTCGGCCAGCTCCTCGTGGGTCCCCACCTCGACGATCCGACCGGCGTCGAACACGAACACCTTGTCGGCGTGCTCGGCCGTCGACAGCCGGTGGGCGATCGTCACGGTCGTGCGTCCGACAGAGAGCCGCCGCAGCGCTTCGGTGATCCTGCGCTCCGTGGCCGGGTCGACCGCGCTCGTTGCCTCGTCGAGGATCAGCAGGCCGGGGTCGCTGAGCTGGGCGCGGGTGAGGGCCACCAGTTGGCGCTCACCTACGGACAACGCCTCGCCCCGCTCGCCCACCCGCGTCTCGAGCCCCTCAGGGAGGGAATCGATCCAGTCGCCCAGACCCAGCTCTTCGAAGGCGACCTCGACGTCGCGGTCGGTCGCGTCCAGGCGTCCGTACCGGACGTTCTCGCGGACCGACGTATCGAACAGGAAGCCGTCCTGGGGCACCATGCGGACCTTGCCGCGCCGCGCACCCGGCTCGACGTGACGCAGATCGACCCCGCCCACCTCGATCCGCCCCTCGACCGGGTCGGCGAGACGCGCCATCAGCTTCACGAACGTCGTCTTCCCGCTGCCGGTCTCGCCGACGATCGCGACGTGCGCGCCGGCAGGCACGTCGATCGAGACGCCCTCGAGGACCTTCGGCCCGGAGCGGTAGCGGTAGCCGATGCCGGCGGTCTTCACGGAGAGCGCGCCGTGCGGGAGCCCGACGCCTGGGTCCGGTTCGACGATCTCGATCGGGAGGTCCTGGACCGCCAGGATCTTGCGCCACGCGGCGATCGCGTTCTGCGTCTCGCTGTAGACCTCGGGCAGGTCCGTGAACACGTGGAGGAACACGTCGGCGAGGAACAGGAACGCGCTGACCTTCCCGAACGTCAGTCCCCACTCGGGCCCGAACGCAGCGCCCAGCCCGATCACGATCGACAGCGACAGCGCGTAGAACACCGACGACAGGGGCCACAGGGTCGCCGCGCGCAGGTGGGCGACGACCTCCGCCTGGTACCGGGCCTGGATCGCCTGTTTGACCTTGCGGTCGGTGCGGTCCTCGAGCCCGTAGGCGCGCACGACCGCCGCGCCCATCACCGACTCCGACACCTCGGAGAGCATCTCGCCGACCCGGGTCCGTGCGGCGTTGAACGCGGCCGTCAGCCGCGACTGCATCGCCCACACGACCAGGAGCAGGGGCCCGATCATCAGCACGATCGCGATCGTCAGCTGCCACGCGTAGACGAGCATCAGAGCGAGCGCCCCTACGAGCTGGGTCAGTGAGATGATCCACGCGATCGCGCCCCACTCCATGAACAGTTGCAGCGCATCGGTGTCGGCGGTCACCCGCGCCACGAAGACACCGCGCTTCTCCTCGGACTGCTCGGCGATCGAGATCCCGTGGATGTGGGCGAAGGTCCGCACGCGCAGGTGCATCAGGGCCTCCTCGGCGGCCCTGACCAGCCGCCGCGCCGCGGCCCGTGCCGCGACGAAGGTGAGCACCACCAGCCCGAGCGCCACCGCGCACACCGTCAGGACGTACTCGGGCCGGAACTCCGGGTCGAACCCGTTGTCGAACACGAGCTGGATCAGCACGGGGGTAACGAGCGACGAGACCGTGACCCCGAGGGAGACGACGACCGTGAACCAGAGCCCCTTCCGCAGTTCCGGGCTCTCGTGCAGACCTCGTCGCAGGACCGCCCACGCACCCTGGAGCTGAGGCGACACCGGGATGACGTCGTCGTTCACGCGGAGGGCCTCGAGCTCGGTGACGCTCATCGCTCCTCCAGCTCGTAGGCGTGGATGATCGCCGCGTACCCGGGCGAGGTCTCGAGCAGCGTCTCGTGCGTCCCCGTCGCCGCGACGCGTCCGTCCTCGAGGAAGATCACGCGGTCGGCGAGCCTGATCGTTGACAGTCGGTACGCCACCACGATCAACGTGGTCGAGAGCTCCTCGCGGAGCGCCGCGAGGATGTCGGCCTCGATCGCCGGGTCCACGGCGCTCGTCGCGTCGTCGAGGATCAGCAGTCGAGGCTGTCGGACCAGCGCCCGCGCGAGCGCGACCCGCTGCCGTTCTCCGCCGGACAGGGTGTGTCCGCGCTCGCCGACGACCGTCTCGTACCCGTGGGGGAGCGCGCGGATGAATCGGTCGGCCGAGGCGACCTCCGCAGCATGGATCACCTGGGCCTCGGATGCCTTGGCGTCGAGCGCGATGTTCTCCTTCACGCTCGTCGCGAACAGGAAGCTCTCCTGGAACACGATCGCCGTGGCGTGGCGCAGCGACGCGGGGTCGGCCTCGCGCACGTCGACCCCGCCGATCCGGACGGCGCCCGCGTCGGGGTCGGCCAGGCGCACCAGGATCATCGACAGGGTGCTCTTGCCGACGCCGGTCGGCCCCACGATGGCCACCGACTCGCCGGCCTCGACCCGGAAGCTCACGCCGTCGAGCACCGGGATGCCGTCGTAGAGGTGACGCAGTCCGTCGACCTCGACGTCGAGGGGCCCGTCGGGCAGCTTCACGGGTCGCGCGGGGGGCACGACCGTCACCTGCTCGCCGAAGACCGCCTGCAGGCGATCCCATCCGACGACGGCGCGAGGGAGCTCCGCCAAGATCCAGCCGATGAACCGCATCGGCCACGACAACAGGCCGAACAGCGCGACGAGGCCGATCAGCTCCCCGAGGGTCATCTCGCCGCTGCCGACCCGGAAGGAGCCGACGGCCAGCAGGATCGCGGTCGCGAGCGTCGGCAGCGAGTCGAGCGCGGCCTCGAACGTCGCGCGGACGAAGCCGCCTCGGATGCGATCGTCCCGGAGCTTGCGTGCGGCGTCCTCCAGGCGGGAGGTCTCGGCGTCCTCGCGTCCGAGGGTCTTCACCACGAGGGCCCCGTCGATCGACTCGTGGGCGACGTTCGAGACCGCGCCGATGTCCTCCTGCGCCAGCCGCGCCGGTTCCTGCATCCGCTTCGCGAAGCTCCGGTTCATCAGGGCGAGCGTGGGGAACAGCAGCATGCCCACGAGCGCGATCCACGGGTCGGTCATCCACATCTGGATCAGGGCCAGCCCGACCAGGACGATGACCCCGATCGCGAACGGGACCGGCCAGAAGACGTCGACCGCGGCCTTCACGTCGGCTTCCATGTGCGCGAGCAGCTCGCCGGTCGGGGTCTCCCGGTGGAACTGCAACGCGAGGTCCCGGTAGCGGTCGGACACGCGCGTGCGTAGGGAGGCCATCACGCGCTCGCCCGCGACACCGCTGTAGTACCGGCGGATCATGATCCCGGCGGCGCGTCCGACGCCGAACAGCATCAGGGCGCCGATCGCGATCCACATGTTCCGGGCGGAGAAGTTCCCCTCGAAGGCGGGCTTCAGCACCTCGTCGGTCGCCCTACCGAGAGCCTCGGTGAGCAGGATCGACGAGATGGCGAACAAGATGGCCCCACCGACCGAGGCCAGGAACGGGCGCGGGTGCAGGCGGACGTAGGCCACGACCAACGCCATGCCGCGGCGAAACAGACCGTGCCCCTCCGCCCGCTCGACCGTTCCCATCGTCGCAGCCACCCGCCTATGATGCCGCGCATGACCGATCATCGACCCTGGTTCGCTTCATATCCGCCGGATGTACCCAAGACGCTCGAGCCCTATCCCGAGGAATCGGCGTTCACGATGCTCGACGCGTCGGCGCGCTCGTTCCCCAACCACATCGCCCTCGCGTGGTTCGGGAAGCATCTGAACTACCGGCAGTTGCTCGAGGAGGTCGAGGCCTGCTCTGCGGTGCTTGCCGGGATGGGCGTGGACAAGGGCGACCGTGTGGCGCTGATCACGCCCAACGCCCCGCACTACACGATCGCCTACTACGCCGCGATCCGGCTGGGCGCGGTGATCACGGGCTGCAACCCCTTGTACACGAAGCGAGAGATGGAACATCAGCTCCGGGACGCGGGGGCGAAGGTCGTGATCGTCGCCGACCTGATGTACTCGGACTTCGCCGAGGTCTTCGAGACGATCGGCATCGAGCACGTGGTCGTCACCCGCCTGAACGACTACATGCCGCTCGCGAAGAAGCTGCTCGCGCCGACCGCCGTGTTCAAGAAGCAGCAGCGCTCGCAGGGCAAGCCATGGCCGCCCGTGCCCAAGGACGCTCGGGTCACCCGTTGGCACGTCGCGATGAAGGCGGCGGGTGTGGCGCCTCCGGCCGCCACCGTCGATCCCCGCGAGGACGTCGCGGCCCTGATCTACACGGGCGGGACCACCGGCGTGTCGAAGGGGGCGGCCCTCTCGCACATGAACCTCGTGGCGAACGCGATGCAGGCCCGGTCGTGGTTCCCGACGATCGTCGAGGGCGAGGACGCGATCCTGGGCGTCCTGCCGTTCTTCCACTCGTTCGGGATGGTGGCGATGAACCTGTCGATCATCAAGGGGCTGAAGCTGATCCCGATCCCGAACCCGCGCGACATCCACGCCGTGCTGGAGTCGATCTCGAAGGAGAAGGCGTCCCTGTTCGCGGGCGTGCCCCGGATGTACATCGCGCTGAACGAGAACCCCAAGACCCCGGAGTTCGACCTGAAGTCCCTCAAGGTCTGCGTCTCGGGCGGCGCCCCGCTGCCGGGCGCGGTGGCGGAGGAGTTCGCGAGGATCACGGGAGGGGCGAGCCTGCTCGAGGGGTACGGGCTGACCGAGACGTCCCCGATCGCCACCGCGAACCCGTTCAACGGCGAGCGCAAGGTGGGCTCGATCGGGATCCCCGTCCCCGACACCGACATCCGGCTCCAGTCCCTGGAGGATCCCGACCGCGACGTCGAGCCCGGCCAGCCGGGCGAGCTGTGCATCAAGGGCCCCCAGGTGATGCTCGGGTACTGGGAGAAGCCCGAGGAGACCGCGATCGTGATCCGCAACGGGTGGTTCCACACCGGGGACATCGCGGTGATGGACGACGACGGCTACTTCCGGATCGTCGACCGGTTGAAGGACATGATCATCGTCTCCGGGTTCAACGTGTACCCGACCGAGGTCGAGGACGTGCTCTACCGGCACCCGAAGATCTCGAAGTGCGCGGTGGTCGGCATCCCCGACGAGCGCACCGGCGAGCGCGTGAAGGCCTTCGTGGTCCTGAAGGAGGGCGAGACCGCGACCTCGGCGGAGATCATCGAGTGGACCAAGGACCCCGCGCAGGGGCTCACCGGCTACCGGGCCCCGCACGAGGTCGAGTTCCGCGACTCGCTGCCCGAGACGATGATCGGCAAGGTGCTCCGCCGGGTGCTGCAGGAAGAGGAGCGTAAGAAGCGCGGGGGCGCGAGCGGCGCCGCGCCGAGCTGAGGCTCCGGTGAGCCTCGACCCCGCGATCGCGGCCCGATTCCCGCTCGAGATCGCGCCCGGGGCTGAGCTCCGCAGGTACACGCTCGCCGACGTCGAGGAGCTCTACCGGCTCGTCGACGCGAACCGCGCGCGCCTGAACCCCTGGATGCCGTGGCCGGAGTTCACCCGCTCGGTGGAAGACCAGCGACCCTTCGTGGTGGAGCACCTCGACGACATCGAGGCGCTCGCGATCGCCGTCGACAGCCGGCTCGCGGGCGGGACCGGCTTGCGGATGGATCCGTTCGGTATCGCCGGCGAGATCGGCTACTGGATCGGTGGGGAGCATGAGGGCCGCGGGCTCGTGACGGCTGCGGTTCGGGCTCTGGTCGACCTGGGGTTCCGTGATCTCGGTCTGCACCGGATCGTGATCCGGGCCGGCGTCGACAACCCTCGCAGCCGCGCGATCCCCGAGCGCCTCGGGTTCACTCAGGAAGGGATCCTCCGTGGCGAGGGGAAGGGCTCAGACGGCCACGGCTTCCACGATCTCGTCGTGTACGGGCTGCTTGAGGACGAGTGGCCCCCGTCGTGAGCGTTCGGTCGTTCGACGCGGTGATCTTCGACCTGTTCGGCACGCTCGTGCCGGAGTTCCCTCGCTCGGAGTTCTACGACGCGGTGCGCCACATGGCCGGGGTGCTCGGCGCGGACCCCGACGCGTTCGTCGAGGGGTGGTCCGAGACCGCGATGCTCCGTCAGACCGGTGCCTACCCCGGCGGGATCGAGGAGAACGTCCGCGCGATCTGCGCGGCGCTCGGGATGGCGGCACCGAGCGACGAGCGGGTAGCCAGGGCCATCGAGCCGCGGGGCAAGATGTATGCGCGGTGGTTCCATCCACGCCCGGGTGCGCTCGAGACCCTCCGGGAGGTGAAGGCTCGCGGCTACCCGGTCGGGTTGATCTCGATGTGCGCTCCCGACACCCCCGAGATGTGGCGCGCGTCCGAGCTGGCCCCGTTCGTGGACGCGGAGGTCTTCTCGAGCGAGACCGGGCTTCGCAAGCCTGAGCGCGCGATCTACCTGCACGCCTGCGAGCGGCTCGGCGTCGTGGCCGAGCGCTGCCTGTACTGCGGCGACGGCGCCTACTCGGAGCTCACCGGCGCCTCCGCGGTCGGGATGACTGCCGTCGAGATCCGCGATCCGTACCTCGACCACGCCGAGCAGCTCCGTCCCGAGGGCGAGGACTGGTCAGGCGACCGGGTGGCCGAACTGCGTGACCTCCTCGAGCGCCTCCCGCCCCGCTGATCAACCTCGTTCGGCGCGTTCGCGGTCCGACGGTGTGCCCAGCAGCTGCACCGAGCAGTGGATGCCGCACTCCTTGTCGACGTCGGTCTCCCACCACCACCGGCCTGATCGCTCGGGCTCGCCGGGCAGGACCGGCCGGGTGCACGGTGCGCAGCCGATCGAGGAGTAGCCGTGGCCGAACAGCTCGTGGGTCGGCACGCCGTGCTCTCGCACGTAGGTCCACACCTGATCGAGCGACCAGTCCACGAGGGGGTTGAGCTTCACGATGCCGCCGTGGGTGTCGTCGATCTCGACCCGCTGGACGTTGCGACGGCTCCTCCACTGGTCGCGGCGCAGGCCGGTCACCCATGCGTCGAGCGTCGCGAGCTTGCGGGTCATCGGCTCGACCTTGCGGACCTCACAGCAACGCAGGCGGAGATCGACCGAGCGGTACATCAGCTCAGGCCCCTCCGCCGTCAGCAGTGCACCGAGGGCGTCTGCATCGGGTGCCACGAACTCGACGTCGACCCCGTAGCGCTGGCGCACCTTCTCGAACAGCGTGTAGGTCTCCTTCGGCAATCGCCCCGTGTCGAGCGTGAAGACGCGGATCGTGCGGTCGATCGCCCACGCCATGTCGAGGATCGCCATGCCGTCGACCCCGCCGGCCGCGCTGATCGCGATCCGGCCGTCGAAGCGCTCGATCCCCCAGGCCAGCAGGTCGTTCGCGGTCCAGCCCTCGAAGGCGGCGATCGCCTCGGGCGTCAGATCGGAGACGTCGGTCGCCATCGGAGGCTCATCCTCGGTGCAGCGCGAGCACGCGCTCGCGCTCCTGGGGCGTGAGACCGCGCAGCGGCGCGCGGACGTCGCCGTGGAACAGGACGCCCTCCTCGACGAGCACGGCCTTGAGCGCAGCGTGGAACGGGATGCCCACCAGGCCGTCGCGCAGCGCCGTGACCAGTTCGTGCGCCGAGGAGTCGCGGTCGTGGACGAGCCGCGCGACGACCTCGGGCCAAGCGGTCGCGAGCCCGCTCACCGCGCCGACGGCCCCGGCTTCGAGCCCCTCGAGCACCAGGGGCTCCGACCCGATGAAGACATCGAGCCCGGGGAGCAGGTACGGACGCACCTCGTCGAACGGCGCGTCGGACACCTTCATCCCCACGACGTTCGGCGCGGCCGCACGCAGACGCTCGACCACCGGGATCGGGATCCGGTAGCCGCTACGCCCTGCGAACTCGTAGACGTAGAACGGCAGCGGGTCGGCGGCGCTCGCGGCGCCGTGCAGGTGGCGGAACAGCTCGTCGTCGTCGAGCGGGAAGTACGGGGGCGCGATCACCGCGACGGCGTCCGCCCCGACCTGCTGGGCGTGTCCGGCGAGCGCCACGGTGTCGGCCGTCGTCTGTGCGCCTGCGTGGACCGCGATCAGGAACCCCTGCGGGCGCGCGGCCATCATCAGGTCGACCAGACGGCGCCGCTCGTCGGGGGACAGGAGCATGCCCTCGCCGGTCGTCCCGCACGCCAGCAAGCCGTCGACTCCCCCCTCGGCCAGGAAGCCGACGAGCCGCTCGACGCCCAGCTCGTCGATCCGCGTCCCGCCGTCACGCAGCGGGGTCGCTGCGGCCGCGATCGCCCCGTGGAGCCTCTGCATGACCCGAGCCTACCGTCCGGGCGACGGTCGGTAGGATGCCGTCGTCCGCGTCCCATGGGAGGTTCCGATGAGCGAGGTCACGATCAAGGTCACGAAGAACGGCTCGTATCAGGTGAGCGGTCCGATCACGCTGGTCGACTCAGAGGGGAACCCCTACACCCTGGAAGGGGACGAGGTCTGGCTGTGCCGGTGTGGTCACTCCGAGACCAAGCCCTTCTGCGACTCCTCCCACAGGCGCGTCGGCTTCCAGAGCGTGGTGCTTGCGGACGAGCGTCCCTAGTTCGTCGCGTTCTTGAGGGTCTCCTTCGCCTTGCGACCGGCGTCCTCGACGAGGGCTGACTCATGATCCCGAGGACGAGTAGCCACGCGATCTCGCGATTCGTTCGCTCGGATGACGGATCGCCCGTTCAGGCTGTTATCGACCTCGTCCGTGCAGGGTAGTCAGTCGTCCCGAGCCGCAGGTTTGTGGCCTCGCGGATGCGTTCGGCGGTGATCTGGCGCATGCTCATGGCGACAGGAGGCCGCGATGGGCGTGAGGCTGGTGCCGAAGGCGTTGCGTGCGGCTGCGTTGGCGCTTCTGCTTGCCGCGTGTGGCGGTGATCGAAGTGCCGGCCCGCCCCGGGAGGTCGACGTCGCCGACGAACTGCAGCAGATCCTCGACGAGGCGGTGATCGCCAGCAACGAGGCAGGCGTGACCGCCGCGGTGGTGGCTGAGGGCCACGAACCGTGGACGGGTGCCGCCGGGTACTCGGTGAAGAGCGGGAGCCCGATGATCCCGATGACCCCCGACATGCTCTTCGAGATCGGCAGCGTCGGCAAGACGTTCGTGACCACGCTGCTCATGCAGCTGGTGGACGAGGGAGTCGTCAGCCTCGACGATCCGCTCAGCAGGTGGATCTCCGGCTATCCGCAGCTCGACCCCCGCATCACCCTGCGAGAGCTGGTCGCCAGCACCAGCGGCATCCCCGAGTGGGTCGACCACCCGTCCTCACCGTTCCAGAGGGGGGTCGACGCGTCGAGGGCATGGCTCGCCCGCTCCTGGACCGTCGACGACATGCTCACCGAGCTCGTCGGGAAGGGAGAGTTCCCTCCCGGAACCGAGTGGCGGTACTCGACGACCGGGTTCCGGCTCGCGCGCGAGGTCCTTACCCTGCAGACCGGGAAGCCGATCGCCGAGCTGATCCAGACGCGGCTGCTCGATCCGCTCGAGATCGACGGCATGTGGCTCACACCCACCTGGCCCATCCCGAAGGACACCCCGGTCGCCCATGAGTGGTACGACCTCGACGGCGACACCAACTACGACGACATCACCGCCATCCCCAAGACCGCGTTCGAGGACCTCAAGGACGCGCCGGTCTACAGCAACGCTCTCGACCTCGCCCGCTTCTGCCAGGGCCTCTTCCACGACCGGGCGCTGGTGAGCGACGAGTCGCTGGCCGCCATGCTCGACTTCCGACCGGTTGACGACCCGGCCGAGCCGGTCGCCGCCGGATACGGGCTCGGCGTTGGCGTCTTCCACCTGCCGGACCTCGACGGTCTCGAGCACTACGGCCACGGGGGAAGCGGGTTCGGCTACATCGCGATGATGGTCTACCTGCCCCGCTCCCAGGCCTGCGTCGTGCTGCTGACCAGCGACGGCGGCGCCACCATGGGCGCCGCCGCCGCGCCGTTCCTACGGGCCGTCGACAGCGAGCTGTGAGGCCGGCCCAGCACACGGCCTCGATCGAACGGTGTTCGGGGTGAGCTGAACGCCGTCCGCCTAGAACTGCTCGGCTTCGGTCGAGCCCTCCAGCGCCAGCGTGGACGAGTGCCCCTGGCTGATCGTCTGCGACACCAGGTCGAACCAGCCCGTGCCCACCTCGTGCTGGTGCTTCACGGCCGTGTACCCGTCGGTCTCCAGCGCGAACTCGTGCTCCTGGAGCTTCACGTAGGCGGTCATGCCGTCGGTCGCGTATCCCTTGGCCAGGTCGAACATGCTCGCGTTCACGGCGTGGAACCCGGCCAGCGTGATGAACTGGAACCGGTAGCCCATCGCGCCGAGCTCCTTCTGGAACCGCGCGATCGTCGCGTCGTCGAGGTTCTTGCGCCAGTTGAACGACGGCGAGCAGTTGTACGCGAGCAGCTTGCCGGGGTGCTCCACGTGGACGCCCTCCGCGAACGCCTTCGCCTCCTCGAGGTCGGGGTGGGACGTCTCGCACCACAGCATGTCCACGTAAGGCGCGTACGCGTTCGCCCGTGCGATCGCGCTCTCGAGCCCGTTGCGCACGTCGAAGAAGCCCTCCTCGGTGCGCCCGCCGGTCGTGAACGCCTGGTCGCGGGGGTCGATGTCGGACGTCAGGAGGGTCGCGGCGAGCGCGTCGGTCCGCGCGATCACCAGCGTGGGCACGTCGAGCACGTCGGCGGCGAGCCGCGCCGCCGTGAGCGTCCGGATGAACTGGCCCGTCGGGATCAGCACCTTGCCGCCCAGGTGCCCGCACTTCTTCTCGCTCGAGAGCTGGTCCTCGAAGTGCACGCCCGCCGCACCGGCCTCGATCATCGCCGTCATCAGCTCGAAGGCGTTCAGGGAGCCGCCGAACCCTGCCTCGGCGTCGGCCACGATCGGCAGCAGGTAGTCGGCTTCGCGTTGCTCCATCCACGCGATCTGGTCGGCGCGCTTCAAGGCGTTGTTCAGCCGGGCCACCACGTGGGGGACCGAGTTCGCCGGGTACAGCGACTGGTCGGGGTAGGTCTCGATCGACAGGTTCGCGTCGGCCGCGACCTGCCACCCGGACATGTAGACCGCCTTCAGGCCGGCTTTCGCGCACTCGACCGCCTGGCCCCCCGTGTAGCAGCCGAGGGTGTTGATGTAGTCCTCGGTCGTGACGAGTGCCCAGAGCTTCTCGGCCGCCGTCCTCGCGAACGAGAAGTCGTTGCGGATCCGACCGCGTAGCCGCACGACCTCCTCGGCGGTGTAGGGGCGGGTGATCCCGCGCCAGCGCTCGTCGGAGTCCCAAAGACGCTGCAGCTCTGCCGCCTCGGCCGTGATCAGCTCCTGGATGCTCATCTCCTGCTCCCTCCGATCGTGCTGCTCGGGAAATGGAAGACCCTCCGACATCGTGTCGAAGGGTCGAGGGCGCGCGGAGGGCCAGCTGGCCCGCGCGCCGTTAGGTACCTACGTCGTTGAACGCTCGTTCAAACACCCCACGGAGTCTGCCAGACGGGGGGTACCCAGGTCAATCCGTCGCCGGGGGGACTCGATGGCTGCCGTCTCACGACCCGTCACGCCGCGCGCATCCGGACCACGAGGAAGCGCGGGGTCCGCTCGATCCAGCTCTCGCCTGCGAGCACGATCCGTCCGTTCTCCTGTAGCGCGACCGCACGCGCGGCGTCGGTCGCACCGACGACGTCGACGGTCACCAGACCGTCGCCCGCGCCGAACGTGGGGTCGAGCGCCCCCCGCTCTTGAGCCGGGCCACCGCGAGGTCGAGCGTGCCCGCCCCGTGAGCGCGCCCGACCACGAGCAGCCGGCGGCCCTGCGCGATCACGTCGGTCGCCTCCTCGGTGGCGTCGGTGAACCGGATCACCCTGGCGCCGCCTCCGACGAACGTGTCGTCGGGACGCCCCCGGATCCCGTACCTCGCGACCCCCCAGTCCTGTCGCCCGGAGTTCGCGGCACGTCCTGCGAGGACGTACTTCCCGTCGGCCTGCCGCGTGAGCGCGAGGGCGACATCGGCGCCCGGCGCGACATCGGTGCGGGTCATGCCGTTCGAGAGTCCGAACGTCGTGTCACGCTCGCCCGACCCGAGGAGCCGCGCGAGTAGGAACCTCGGCTGGACCCCGACGTCGGCCTCGCCGGCCAGCACGATCCGTCCATCCGGGAGGACGAGCAGGTCGTGGACGGCCTCCGATCCGTCGGACAGGTCGATCAGCAGCCGTCCGTCGCCTGCGAACGACCGGTCGCGCCGACCATCCGGCAGGAGTCGCGCCACCGCGGACCGCGTCGTGGTCCCGTTCGACGCGAACCCTCCGACGACGAGGCGTCCGCGGGGCGTCACGGCGATGGCGTTCGCGGCTTGCGACGGCCGCTCGAAGTCGACGATCACGACGCCGACGCTGCCGAAGGACCCGCTGCGCGCTCCCCGCGGGCCGACGCGGACCACGAACGGGAGATCGCGCTCGCTCCGCGTGCCGATGCTGACGCCGGCGACCGCCACCCCCCCGTCGGAGAGCGTGACGATGTCCATCCCGTAGTCGTTCGCGCCGACGTCGATCCGGACGCGTCCGTCGCCGCCACCGAACGCCGAGTCGCGGGAGCCGTCGGGCAGGAACCGGGCGATCGCCACGTCGACCCCGCCGGTGAGGGTGTATCCCGCGACGACGATCCGTCCGGCGGGGTCCACCGCGACCGCGGTCGCGATGCTCCCGCTCGCGAAGGCGGTGGCGATGCCGTCCTCCGAGAACGACCGGTCGAGGTCGCCGGGATCGGCGACGGTCGGGGATGCCGCCACGAGCAGCACGACGAGAGCGATGACGGGGGACCGGCGCATCGGGAAGGACCCGAGCCTAGCGCGGTCGTGGCTACGGAACGATCTTCGAGATCGGGATCTCGAGGATGTCGCTGGCACCCGCGGCCTTGAGTTGGGGGATCAGGCGGTTGACGCCGCGCTTGTCGACGACCGCTTCGATCGCGAGCCCCCCGTCGGCGAGCGACGACACGGTGGGGGCCTTCATCGCCGGAAGCACCGCGAGCACGGTATCCCGGTGGTCTGACGAGACGTTGAGCTTGATCAGCACGCGCCCCTCCGCCTCGAGCGCACCACGGAGCAGCGTGACCAGGTCCTCCATCGCCGCGCGCTTCTCGGGGTCGGCCGCGGACTCACGGTTCGCGACCAGGACCGGGTCGCTCGTCAGCAGCGTGTCGATGATCTTCATCCCGTGAGCGCGCAGCGTGCTCCCGGTCTCGGTGACGTCGACGATCGCGTCGACGATCTCGGGCACCTTCGCCTCGGTCGCGCCGAACGACCAGCTCACCCTGACGTCGATCCCCAGGTCGGCGAAGTGCTTCTCCGTGAGGTGGACGAACTCCGTCGAGATCCGCGTTCCCGGTGGGATCTCCCTGGCCGAGTTCGCCGGGTGCTCGTTCGGGACGGCCAGGACGATCTTCGTGCCGTGACCGGTGCCGCTCTTCGCGTAGGTGAGCGCCGTCAGGACCTCGAGGTCGGCGCCGGTCTCGGCGATCCAGTCCTGACCGGTGATCCCCAGATCGAACAGGCCGTCCTGGACGTAGAGCGGGATCTCCTGCGGCCGCAGGATCGAGACGCGCTCGACCCGATCGTCGTCGATCGTGCCGTGGTAGTCGCGGTCCGAGCCACGGCGTACGCGCAGATCCGCCTCCTCGAACAGGCGGAGCGTCTGGGCCTCGAGGGACCCCTTCGGGATGACCAGTCTCAGCATGTGACCTCGATCACGGTCCTGGGCCCGTGGCTCGGCGATTCTACCGGCATGGGCCGAGCGGAAGCAGGGGTAGGAATCAGAAGTAGGAAGTCCTACCATGTCCGTATGAAGGCGAAGGTCAGCGAGAAGGGTCAGGTCACGATCCCGAAGCCGCTGCGGGACTCGCTCGGCATCGAACCAGGCGACGTCTTGGACTTCGACGAGGAGTCGGGCCGACTCGTCGCGGTGAAGCAGGTCCCAGACGATGCCTTCGAGCAGCTTCGGGGTCTCTTGCGGTACGAAGGCGTCGAGGAGGTGCGCTCCTTCCGCACCACCGAGGAGTACATGGCCTGGATCCGACCACACCGGTTCGGTCCTCCCGAGGAGCGGCTCCCGTGGCTCGAGGAGAGCCTGCGGGAGGTCGAGGACGAACCGTGATCACGGCGATCGACGCGAACGTCGTGATCGACGTCCTCTCGGATGACGAACGGTTCGCGCCGGGATCGATCCGCGCGCTCCGTCGATGCGCGACCGAGGGCCGGCTCGTGATCGGCGGCTCGGCGCTCGTCGAGGTCCTGACCGGGTTCGCCGACGTCGAGCTCGGTCGGACCCGCGTCGACGCGCTCGGCGTGAGCCACCTCCCCATGGTGGCCGATGGCGCGATCGAAGCGGCCCAGGCACGGCAACGTGCCCGCCGCGACGGGGTCGTGCGTGAGCGGCTGCTCCCCGACTTCCTGGTCGGGGGCCACGCCTGCGCCCAGGCGGACCGGCTCCTGACCCGCGACACGGCCTTCTTCCGACGCTGGTTCCCTGATCTCGTCGTGGTCGATCCTGCTGAGCTCTGACCCGCCCCCTCTCCGGCCTGATCGCGGTCGCCGGCTTCGAGCTGGCGTTCCTGCTCTCGAGCGCGTGGGACGGGTCGCGACACACGCGCGCTCGCGTCTACTCCTCGGGTCGATCCAGCGTCCGGAAGAAGCACGACCGTTCGCCCGTGTGGCACGCCGCGCCCTCCTGGTGGACCTTCGCCAGCACGACGTCGGCGTCGCAGTCGACGCGGATCTCCTCCCAGTGCTGGACGTGGCCGCTCGTGTCGCCCTTGCGCCAGAGCTCCTGGCGTGAGCGCGACCAGTAGACCATCCGACCCTCCTCGAGGGTGCGCTCGAGCGCCTCGCGGTTCGCCCACGCGAGCATCAGCACCTCGCCGTTCTCTGCGTCCTGCGCGATCACCGGGATCAGGCCGCGATCGCCGAAGCGGAGGTCGTCGAGGTTCATCCGGGCCTCACCGGGATCCCCTCGGCGGCGACGTACGCCTTGACCTCGCCGATCGAGAGCACGCGGTCGTGGAACAGCGAGGCGGCGAGCGCGGCGTCCGCGACGCGGAGCGCGTCGGCGAAGTGCGCCAGCTCGCCGGCGCCGCCGCTCGCGATCACGGGGACCGGGACCGCCTCGCCGACGGCCCGCAGCAGCTCCACGTCGTAGCCGTCGCCGGTGCCGTCGCGGTCCATCGAGGTCAGGAGGATCTCGCCGGCGCCACGCTCGGCGGTCGCCTCGCGGGCCCACTCGACCGCCTCGCGGCCGGTGGGGGTGCGACCGGCGTCGACGACGACCTCCCAGCCGGTGTCGTCCTCGCGGCGCCGGGCGTCGATCGCGACGACGATGCACTGCGAGCCGAACGTGTCGGAGCATCGCTGCAAGAGCGAGGGGTCGCGGACGGCGGCGCTGTTGAGCGAGACCTTGTCGGCGCCCGCGCGCAGCAGGGCCTTCACGTCGTCCTCGGCCCGCACGCCGCCGCCGACCGTCAGCGGGATGAACACCTGCTCGGCGGTCCGCGAGATCACCTCGTACGTCGAGTCGCGGCCCTCGATCGTCGCGGTGATGTCCAGGAACACCAGCTCGTCGGCGCCTTCTCGGTCGTAGCGGGCGGCGAGTTCGACCGGGTCGCCGGCGTCGCGGAGATTCTGGAAGCGCACGCCCTTCACGACCCTTCCGGCGTCGACGTCGAGGCACGGGACGATCCGCTTCGCGAGCACGCTCAACCCCTCGTGACCTGCGAGATCTTCAAGGTCTTCTCGTAGAGGGCCTTGCCGGTGACGGCGGCCTCGCACCCGACGTCGCGCAGTTCCCAGACGTCCTCGGCCGTGCGGACGCCGCCGCTCGCGATCACCGGGCGGTCGGTGAGACCCAAGACCTGCCGGTAGAGGCGCAGGTCGGGCCCGTCGAGCGTCCCGTCCCGTGCGATCGCGGTCACGAGGTATCGCGGGGAGCCCGCGTCGTTCAGGGCAGGCACGATCTCCTCGAGGGCAGGACCTTCCTCCGTCCAGCCCTTCACCATCACTCGCCCGCCGCGGACGTCGACGGCGACGAGCACGCGCTCCGCGAACTCCTCGACGGCGCGAGCGACGAAGCTGGGGTCGAGCGCGGCGCTCGTGCCCAGGATCGCCCGCGCGGCGCCGAGCTCCACGACCTCGGCGATGTTCTCGAGGGTCCGGACGCCGCCGCCCACCTGGACGGGCACGACCACGGCCTTGCAGATCGCGTCGACCACGGCTCGGTTGTCGCCACCGCCGAGCGCGGCGTCGAGGTCGATCACGTGCAGACGCCGGGCGCCCTCCTCCTGGAACCGGACGGCGACCTCGACCGGATCGTCGGCGTAGGCCGTCTCGTCGTCTGGGTTTCCGCGGAGCAGGCGCACCGCACGGCCTCCCCGAAGGTCGATCGCCGGGATCACGATCATGCGACGGCCTTCACGAGGTTCTCGTAGAGCTGCAGTCCGGCATCGCCGGACTTCTCCGGGTGGAACTGCGTCGCGAACACGTTGTCGCGGGCCGTGACGGCCGCGAACGGCCGGCCGTGCTCGGTCACGCCGATCACGTCGTCGCCAGCGACTTCGGGCGCGTACGAGTGGACGAAGTAGAAGTAGGTGCCGTCGGGGATCCCGGCGGTGAGTGTGTGGGCTCGCAGCCACGTCACGGTGTTCCACCCCATGTGCGGCACCTTGACCGAATCGGGGAGCCGGCGTACACGCCCGGGCAGGACGCCCAGGCCCGGTTCGTGCGCTTCCTCGCTCCCATCGAACAGGACCTGCATCCCGACGCACACCCCGACGACCGGGCGCCCGGTGGCGACGAAGTCGAGCGCCGCGCGGTCCAGGCCAGCGGCGTGAAGCGCTCCGACGCACTGGCCGAAGTGGCCGACGCCGGGGATCACGAGGGCGTCAGCGCTGCGGACGTTGTCGGCGTCGGCCGTCACCGTCACGTCGCCGCCGACCGCGGCCAGGGCGCGGGAGACCGAGTGGAGGTTCCCGCTCCCGTAGTCGAGCACGGCGATCTTCCCGGCCATGCAGGGACCTCCTACAGCGAGCCCTTGGTCGACGGCACCCCGCCACGACCGGTGAGCGAGCACGCGTCGCCGAGCGCCTTCGCGAGCGCCTTGAACTCGGCCTCGCACACGTGGTGCGGCGACCGTCCGTACCGCAGGTGGATGTGGACGGTCAGGTTCGCGGCCTGCGCGAAGGCCCGAACGAAGTCCTCGAGCAGGCCGGTGTCGAACCCGTCGATCGTCTCGTAGGGGACCGGCACCTCGTGCACCACGAAGTTCCGTCCCGCGAGGTCGAGCACGACCTCGACCGCCGCCTCGTCGAGCGGCACGACGATCGACGCGAACCGCCGGACGCCGGCCTTGTCGCCGAGCGCCTCGGCGAGCGCCTGCCCGAGCGCGAGCCCGCAGTCCTCGACCGTGTGGTGGCCGTCGACCTGGAGGTCGCCGCGGCAGGTCAGCGACAGGTCCCAGCCGGCGTGCTTGCCGAGCTGCTGGAGCATGTGGTCGAAGAACGCGATCCCGGTGTCGGCGATGCTCTGGCCCGTCCCGTCGAGCTCGAGCTCGACCCGGATGTCGGTCTCCTTCGTGGTGCGGGTCACGGTCGCGGCGCGGCTCACGGGCCGAGCACCTCCTTCAGGGCCTTGAGGAACAGGTCGACCTCGTGCTCGGCGCCGGCGGTCACCCGCAGGGCGTTCGGCACGACGCTCGTCATGTCGCGGACCAGCACGCCACGGTCGAGCAGGCCCTGCCAGACCTCGCCGGCCGGGGCCTCGGGGACGAACAGCACGAAGTTCGCGTCCGACGGGTATGCGGTGACGCCGGGCATCGCGGTGAGCTCTGCGCCGATCCGGTCACGCTGCTCCGCGATCGCACCCAGCAGGTCGAGGGCCTCGGGGCGGTGACGGAGCGCGACGATCGCGGCCGCTTGGGTGAGCGCCGACAGGTGGTACGGAAGGCGAACCCGCTGGAGGTCCCCGACCACGTCGGGAGCGGCGAGCACGTACCCGATCCGGGCGCCGGCGAGCGCGAACGCCTTCGAGAACGTCCGCACGACGGCGACGTTCGGATGCGTCTCGACCAGGGGAAGCGCCGTGGTCCGCGGCGAGAACTCGACGTAGGCCTCGTCGACGATCACCAGAGCATCGGGCAGCCGCTCGGCGAGCGCGCGGACCGCCTCGACGGGCTGCGCGTTGCCGGTCGGGTTGTTCGGCGAGCAGACGAACAGGATCTCCGGCGCCGCGCCGACGACCTCGTCGACCTGGTCGGTTCCCAGCACGAAGCCGTCGGGGAGCGCGAGGCGCTCGATCTCGGTGTGGGTGAGCCAGCACAGCCGCCCGTGAAGCAGGTAGGTCGGCTCGAACACCGCCGCACGTCGGCCGGGGCCGCCGTAGGCCTGCAGGAGCTGCGTGAGGACCTCGTTCGAGCCGTTCGCGACCCAGACGCCGTCGTGCGTGTGGCCGGTCGCGGCCGCGAGCTCGTCGCGGAGCCGCGACATCTGCTGGTCCGGGTACCGGTGGAGCGGGAGGTCCTGGACCGCGTGGGCCAGCTCCCGGAAGTACCCCTCCGGGAGCGGGTGCGGACACTCGTTCGTGTTGAGCCTGGCGACGACGTCGAGCTGCGGGGAGACGTACGGGGCGACATCGCGGAGGCCGGTCCTAGGCTCGGCGCCGGTCATCGTTCGTCCGCCTGCGCGTCGGCGATCCCGTCGGTACGGGCCCGCATCGCCTTCGCGTGGCCGACGAGTCCCTCGGACCACGCGATCGCCGCGGTGCCGGGGGTGAAGCGCGCCGCCGCCTCGGCGGACATCTCGATCACCGACGACACGGTGACGTAGTCGGCGGCTCGCAAGCCGCTCGAGAACCGGGCGGTGCCCGCGGTGGGCAGGACATGGTTCGAGGCCACGCCGTAGTCCCCGTAGGGCACCGAGGTCCAGTGCCCCAGGAAGATCGCGCCGGCGTTGCGCACGTGCTTCAGGAAGCCGTCGGCGTCGGGGAGCAACAGGAGCAGGTGCTCCGCGGCGACGTCGTTCACCGCCTCGGCGGCGTGGTCGAGGTTCCGGACGAGCACGATCTTCGTGTGGCGCAGCGCTTGGTCGACGATGTCGCGCCGGCCCGCGTGCGCGAGCTCCTCAACGAGGGCGCGGTCGATCGCCTCGGCGAGCCCGGCGTCGGGGGTCAGGAAGAACGTGCGGGCCTCGGGATCGTGCTCGGCCTGGGCGATCAGGTCGAGGGCCGCGAGGCGCAGGTCGACCTGCCCGTCGGCGACGATCGCGAGCTCGGTGGGCCCGGCGAGTCCGTCGATCCCGACGAACCCGGCGACCTGTCGCTTCGCCTCGGTCACGTAGACGTTCCCCGGCCCGACGATCCGGTCCACCGAGGGGATCGATTCGGTCCCGTAGGCGAGGGCGCCCACGGCCTGCGCGCCGCCGGTCTTCGCGACGTACGTGGCTCCCGCACGCTTGGCGGCGTACAGCACCGGCGGGGGGATCGTGCCGTCGGGCTGCGGCGGGGTGCACAGGACGATCTCCTCGACCCCCGCGACGACCGCCGGCACCACGGTCATGCACACGCTCGACGGGTAGACGGCGCGGCCTCCGGGCACGTAACAGCCGACGGACGCCAGCGGCCTGACGACCTCGCCGTAGCGGACGCCGTCACGCTCCTCCCACCACTCGACGGGGACCTGGCGGACGGCCAGCTCACGCAGGCGCTCGATCAGCTCGTCGAGGGCCCGTCGCAGATCCGCGGGCGTGTCCCGCTCGGCGGCGGCGAACTCCGCGTCGGTCACCAGCACGCCGCGGCCCGACAGGTCGGCGCCGTCGAACCGCTGTGCGAGCTCGATCAGCACGTCATCGCCCTCGACGAAGACACGTTGCAGGATCGAGCGCACCGTCTCGGAGGTGGCCGGGTCGATCTCGAGCCTCGAGGGCTCGAGGCGCCCGCCCCGCTCTCGCAGGTCGAGGACCTCGAGCATCAGTGCTCCTCGGTGCCCTGCGGCTCGGAGCCTTGTGGGTGCGCGTGCGCGAGCTTCCAGACGCGGTGGTCGCGGACGAACAGCACCCAGCCGCACACGCCCACGACGAGCGCGGCGACGGCGAGCGTGACGAGGGCGAGCAGGAACGTGGCATCGAGGCTCATGGGAGGTTCCAGGGTACCGAAACGTCCCGAGCACCAACCCGCCCCGGACCCTCAGGCCCCACTCCGCGTGTCGTCCGCGTGCGGGGCAGATCCGTCGATCTCGTCGGCCAGCACGTGGTCGGCGATCCGGAACGTCAGCGCGCTCGCGTCGAGCTCCTCCTCGTTGGCCAGGACGATCACCGTGACGCCGTGCTCGGGGAACCGGACCATCTTCGAGGCCCAGCCCGGGAAGCTGCCGCCGTGGCTGACGATCGCGAGCCCACGGTGGGTCCGCACGGACACCCCCCACGCGTAGTGGACCTCGGTCCCGTCGGACAGGCGGCCTCGGGTCAGGAGCTGCCGCGGGAGCCAGCCGTCCGTGAGCCGGTCCTCGGTGAGGTTGGCGTCCCACCGCGCGAGGTCGTCGAGGGTCGTCCACAGGCCGCCCGACCCGACGGCATGGAACGCGGCCGGCTCGACGTGGAGCTCTCCGTCGTCGGCCAGGAAGTGCCCGCGGGCGGCCCGTTCGGGCAGCGGGTCGGGTCGGTCTCGGAAGAACGAGTCGGTCATGCCGAGCGGCTCGAAGATCCGCCGCGCCGCGAGGGACGCGAGCGGCTCGCCGCCGGCCGCCGCGACCGCCTGAGCAAGGAGCACGTACCCCATCCACGAGTACACGTAGCGAGCACCCGGTTCCCCCGGCAGCCGGTCGACCGCCGCGGTCCTGGCGAGCTGGTCGGCCGACGAGTAGGGAGGCATGCCGGACGGAGGAAGGCCCGACGGGCCGTAGGCGGGAGGCGGCAGACCGCCCGTGTGGTGCGTCAGGTGCGCGAGGGTCACCCGCTCACCCCACGCCGGCAAGCCGGCAACGAAGCGCGAGACCGGATCGTCCGGATCGAGCGCGCCGTCGCGCCACAGCAACGCGACGCACGCCGCGACGAACTGCTTCGCGAGCGATCCGACGTAGCAGATCGCGTCGGGTGTCAGCGGGCGAGCCGTCCGCACGTCGGTCGCGCCGGCGGCGGTGCGCAGCACGGGACCGCCGTTCACGAGCACGCCGGCGACGTAGCCGGGTTGCGCCGTGGTCCTGCGGGGCAGGAGCGCGTCGACGCCGTCGACCCGCACGACGGCGTCAGGCCCTGCCGGCCGCCGCATCGCGCTTGGCCGCCGTCCGCCGTTCGGCCTCGAGTCGCTCCAGGTCGACGTCCTCGTAGCTCATCGCGGTGAAGGCGGCTCCGATCGCCGGGTGAACCCGCTCGATCTCGTGGTGCATCGCCTGGGCGACGCGCCGGTACACCGGGTGCCCCTGCGGCTGGGACCGAAGCTCGGTCAGGTGCATCGCCTCGCGCGCCGTCATCTGCATCACGAACCGGATCCGGTAGGCCATCGACACGGCGTACTGCGCCGCGTCGAGCGCACCGCCGGCCGCGATCGCGTCGTGCGTCTCGCCTGACAGCTCCATCGCTCGGTCCCACTCGGCGCGCAGACCCGCCTCGTCGATCTCGGCCGGCACGTCGTAGCCGAACTCCGGGGTGAGCCGTTGCCACTCGATCGTGAGCGGGCGGTGTCGCTGGAGGTCGCGGTAGGCTCCGAAGTCGCAGAGCACGTCGAACCGGTACTGCGTCCGCTCCCACGCGCGGCCCGGCTTGTGCCTGCGGTTCCCGCGGTCCCCGACGCTCGCGGCCAGGACCTCGGCGCGCTCCTGGGGCGACATCGCCGCCGCGAGCCGCAAGAGCTGATCGTCGGGCAGACGCGAGTGCGGGTAGAGCACCGCGGCGGTCACCTTCAGCTCGCCCTCGGTGTCGTGGTCGACCAGCGTGACCTCGTTGCGGGGCTCGGGCTCGACGCTGCCCACGAGCCGCTCCGCGATCTCGGCGGTACGCTCGCGCACGTCCTTCCAGTACGCGGACCATGCGACCCCGCGCTCGGCGACGTCGACCCGGGTGAGGAACTCGGGGATCACCGTCCGCAGCTCGACGAGCATCAGCTCGCCGTACTCGCGCATCTCGGCGAGCGGATGCTGAGCCAGACGCATCAACAGCTGCTCGTACGACTGCCCGGTGGCGTAGATCCCCAGGTTCGACCGGGTGCCGGCCGGCAGCAGCATCCGAAGCGTGTCGCACGTCTTCGCCAGGATCGTCTGGTTGTACACGAAGTCGCTGTCGGCCGCGTCCTTCGGGAACCGCTCGCGGAACCACGGGTCGAGCCGCTCGTACATCGAGCCGTACAGGGCGAACGTCTCGTCCAGGAACGCGCCATACCGCTCTTCGAGCTGGGTGCCGACGATCTCGGGCGGCACGGTCGCGCGCCACCGTCCGCCGGGCCGGTCGTCGTAGCGCATGTACCGCGTCGACTGCTCGAGGTAGGCCGCCAGGCGCCCCCACTCCAGCGCCTTCGCCAGGAGCTGGGACGACTGCTCGCACGCCAGGTGCACACCGCCGAGCTGCGCGACCGAGTCGTCGCCGTACTCCACGAACACGCGGTCGTACAGCTTCGCGGCCCGGTCCCTCCCGGCGGACGTGAGACCCCCGCCCGGCTCGACGTCGCCGGCGAACTCGTCGAGGAACAGCCGTCGCAGCGACTTCGTGGTGCGGGAGTACCGGGCGAACAGCGCCCCCTTGACCGCCTCGGGCAGGTTCGTCAGCGCGAACACCGGCCCCTCGAGGTTCGAGAAGTGGGGCTCGAGGATCGCGCGCTCCTCGGGGGTGAACTCCTCGGTCGCGAACCACATCGTCATCGTCTCCCCCTAGGGCGTCGGTGAGGGCGACTCGGTCGGCGAGGGCGAGGCCTCTTCGCCGAGGAACATGGTGACGGTCCCGCCGGTCGGCACCGGCGTCCCCGAGGGGGGATCCTGGGCCGCGATGAAGTTCGGGTTCGGGCACTGCGGCAGGACCGGCGCCGTGCCCCCGGCAACGGCGGTGATGCCGACCTGCGCGAGCTCCGCCCTGACGGAGCCGAACGTGCGGCACGTGTAGTCGCCGATCGTGAACGATGCCGGACCCGACGCGACGACGACGTCGACGAGCGTGGTCGACGGGTCGACCTCCTCGCCCGCCGGCGGGATCTGCGAGATCACCTCGCCCGCCTCGAAGTCGTCGCTCGGCTCCTCGGTCCGGGTGCCCAGCACCAGGCCCTCCACGTCGAGCGCCGCCTGCGCCGCGGGGAGGGTCATCCCGGTGAGGTCGGGGACCCTGACGAGCCGGATCGGCACGGCGACGGTCAGCGTCACCTCGTCGCCGGCCACGACCTGCTCGTCCGGCTTCGGGTCTTGGGCGACCACGGTGTCGGGTGCGGCCTCGTCGGTCTGGCGCCTCCTCGGCGGGTCGACGACGACCAGACCCTGCGCCTCGAGCTGCGCCTTCGCCTCGTCGAACGTCGCACCGATCACCCGCGGCATCGCGAACGTGACGTCCTCGTCGCCGTCGGACAGGCTCTGCGCCAGGAGGTAGCCGGCGCCGCCCAGGACGGCCACGACGAGCACGCCGATCAGCACACCGAGCCACACCTTGCGCGAGGAGCCCTCGGGCTCGGGCGGGGGGAGCACCTGGGTCGCCTGCGGCCGAGCGATCACCTGGGTCGCCTCGGCACCGGCCGGCATCAGCGGTGTCGCCTCGACGTCTTGGCCCTGGCGGACGCGCTCGAGGTCGGCGACGAACGCCTCGGCGGAGGGGTAGCGATTCGCAGGGTTCTTCGCCAAGGCCTTCATCACGACGGAGTCGAGCCGGGGCGGGACGTCGAGGTTGAGCTCCGACGGAGGAACCGGCGCCTCGTTCACCTGCTTGTACGCGATCGCCACCGGCGAGTCGCCCGTGAACGGAGGGCGTCCCGTGAGCAGCTCGTAGAGCACCACCCCCAGCGAGTACAGGTCCGACCGTGCGTCGACCTGCTGCCCCTGGGCCTGCTCGGGCGACAGATAGGTCGGGGTGCCCAGCACCGAGGACGTCTGGGGCGCGGTCTCCGCGCTCTGGAGCCGCGCGATCCCGAAGTCCATCACCTTCACCGCGCCGTCGCGGGTGACCATCACGTTCGCGGGCTTGATGTCGCGGTGGACGATCCCCTGCGCGTGCGCCAGCCCGAGCGCGGTCGCGATCTTCTGGGTCAGCTCGACGGCCTGCACGGGGCTGACCCGCTTGCCCGCGCTCAGGAACTCGGCGAGGGTCCGGCCCTCCACGAACTCCATCACGATGTACTGGATGTCGCCGTCGGCGCCGGTGTCGTACACGCCCACGATCGATGGATCGTTGAGCCGGGCTGCGGCCTGCGCCTCACGTCGGAACCGCGCCACGAACCCCGCGTCGCGCGCGAACTGGGGGAGCAGGACCTTGATCGCGACGGTGCGGTTCAGCACGGGATCGAACCCGCGGTAGACCTCCGCCATGCCGCCCTCGCCGATCCGCGCCTCGACGCGGTACCGGTCGCTCAGGACCGACCGATCCACCGTTGCCGACCTCCCGTCACACGCCTCGGTCAGACACCGAGGTACGCCTCGATCACGGCCTTCGCCACCGGCGCGGCCACGCGACCGCCCGTCGCCTCGTTCCCGAGGTCGCCGCCGTCCAGCACGATAACCGTTACGACGATGCCCGGGGTCTGCGTCCCGCCGGCCGGGGCGAACGACGTGAACCACGCGTTGGGCGGGCGCCCCTGCCCGTTCGTCGCCGTCCCCGTCTTGCCTGCGACCGTCACCCCGGAGATCTGCGCCGCCGTACCGGTGCCCGTCTCGACGACCGACACCATCATCTGGCGCATCGCCTCGGCGGTCGCGGTCGATACCGGACGGCCGAGCTCGTCCGTGCCGAACTCAGATACCTGACGGCCTTGTGCGTCGCGGACCTCGGTGACGAGCCGCGGGGCCATCATCACGCCCCCGTTCGCGATCGCCGAGGTGACCAGCGCCATGTGCAGCGGGTTCATCAAGACGTTGTCCAGCCCGACGCCCGAGTAGGCGAGCGCCGGTTCCCGCTGGTCGAAGTAGGAGGGCTCGGGGAACCGGCCGTTCTCGAAGGGCAGCGAGAACGCGATCGCGGGATCGTCGCAGTCCGTCCGGTCGGGGGGGAGCGTGGGGCACGCCCCGTAGTCGAAGGCCTGCGCCGAGAAGCGGTCGGCGTCCAACTCGAGCGCGATCTCGCCGAACGTGACGTTGCACGACTCCTCGAACGCCTCGGCCATCGTCACCGTCTCCGATCCGCCGTTGCACAGCGACCCGCCGAAGTTCTCGAGGTCGTCGTCGGTGGTCGGCAGGTCGAGCACCGGCGGGTTGGGCCACTCCTCCTGCGGGCCGTACCCGTTCTGCAGCGCCGCCGAGGCGGTCACGAGCTTGAACGTCGAGCCGGGCAGATAGAGCTCCTGCGACGCCTTCGACAGGAGCGGCTTCTCGGGGTCGGCGTTCAGTTCCTCCCACGCCGCGCGCATGTCGTCGTTCGTCCCTTCGACCAGGCGGTTCGGGTCGTAGCCGGGGTTCGACCAGAAGGCGAGCAGGTCGCCGGTCGACGGGTCGATCGCGACCACGGCGCCCCGCTGAGACCCGAGCGCCTCGGCCGCCACCACCTGGAGCCGCGGAAGGATCGTCGTGAACACCGAGCCGCCGACCTTCGGGCGCCCCAGGATCAGGTCGGTGAGGTTCGAAGCCGTGAACTCGGCCGCGGTCCCCGAGAGGTAGGCGTTCATCGACTGCTCGAGCCCCGAGCGCCCGTACACGCGGGAGTAGTAGCCGGTGACGTGGCCGAACAGCGTCCCTTGCGGGTAGCGGCGTTCGAACCGGTAGACGGCCCCCTCGGGCGCTTCGACGCTCTCGGCGAGCGGCGACCCGTCCGCGGCGAGGATCCGCCCACGCTGCGTCTGGTACTCGGACCGTAGCTGGCGCGCGAAGTTCCCCGGCTGGTTCGCGATCCGGTCGGCCGCGAACACCTGCACGTACGCGACCTGGACGAACAGCATCGCGAACAGGACGACGAACGTGATCCCGAGCCGGCGGATCTGGCGGTCCATGTCAGTCCCGCCTCGTCCTCACGAACGGCCCGGCGGAGATCCGGATCAGCAGCGCGAGCAGCACGAACGTGGCGACACGGCTCGTCCCTCCGTACGACACGAGCGGCAACGGCAGGCCGGTGAGCGGGATCAGCCGCAGCACGCCGCCGGCGATCACGAAGACCTGGAGTCCCAGGAGCGTGGTGAGCCCGACCGCGAGCAGCTTCTCGAACGCATCGTGGCGCTCCACCGCGATCCGCAGCCCCCGCCCGACCAGCACGAGGTACAGCAGCAGCAGAGCGGACACGCCGAGCATGCCCAGCTCCTCGCCGAACGCGGCCAGGATGAAGTCGCTCGCGACGTAGGGCACGAAGGTCGGCGAGCCCATCCCGAGCCCGGTGCCGACCATGCCGCCGCTCGCCATGCCGAACCATCCCTGGGCGAGCTGGAAGCCCTCGTCGTCCACGAACGCCGGATCGAGGGCGTGCAGCCACGCATCGACCCGGACCTGGATGTGTGGGAAGGCGAGCCACCCCAGGTAGGCGCCGAGGGCGAACAGCACGAGCCCGATCACGAGGAAGCTCACGCGCCCGGTCGCGACCCAGATCATCACCGCGAAGACCGCGAACAGCAGCAGCGAGGCCCCCATGTCACGCTCGAGGAACAAGATCGCCATCGAGGTGCCCCACGCGAGCAGCAGCGGCCCGAGATCCTTCAGCCGCGGCAGCCCGAACCTCCCTACCCCGGCCGCGAGCAGCTCCCGGCGCTGCGACAGGTAGGAGGCGAGGAAGATCACGATCAGCAACCGCCCGATCTCGGCCGGCTGGAACTGGACGAACCCGAGGTTCACCCACAGCTTCGCGCCGTTGACCTCGAACCCGACGCCGGGGACGATCGGGAGCAGGAGCAGGCCCAGGCCGGCGAGGCCGATCGTGTACGTGTACCGGTCGAGTCGCCGGACGTCGCGGATCAGGGCAAGCGTCCCCAGCAGGCACGCGAGCCCGATCAGGAGCCACACCGCCTGGTTCTGGGCGATGTCGGGGCGCCCCCGCTCGTTCATCAGTCGGTAGATCATCGCGGTCCCCAGCCCGCCCAGCGCGACCGCCGTCGGGTACAGGACGGGATCGGCCCCCCCGGCGAGGAACCGGACCGCGCCCCACCCGAGCGCCGCCCCGGCGACGAACACCACCGCGAACACCCGCAGGTCCCCCGGGAGGGCCTCGTCGAGCCCGAGACCCTGCAGCGCGTACGCGAGGACGGTCGCCGCGAGCGCGACCACCAGGAGACCGAGCCCGGCGGTGACCCGTCGGCCGCGACCGGCCTGGACGACGCTCACGCCGAGCCGCCCCCGGCGCCGTTGCCTCCGGCGCCCCCCTCGCGGGCCTGCCGTCGGAGATCCTGCCGCATCTGGTCGACGATCGCGAGGGCGTCCTCGCGGGAGTCCGCGTTGATGCCCTCGGCGAGGTCTGCGTACAGCGGCAGGTCGGCGACCGCACCGGCGTCGAGGCCGGTCTCGAGGTCGACGCTCGAGAGGTCTCGGCCGAGGAGCGTGGCGGGGATGCCCTGGTAGACGGCGACGTGGCCGTTCGCCTCGCCGACGTACCAGCGGTCGTCGAGCCACGCCCGGAAGCCGGTGAGCGCGGCGAAGGCCACGACCACCACCGCCACGGCGGCGAGCGCCCATCGCCACGGGCGCCGCGCCGTAGGTCCCTCGACAGGATCGGGCGTCCCGATCGCCTCGGGCGGCGCCACCTCGCCCTCGCCCTCGCGGACGTCGAGCACGACCACGGTGATGTTGTCCAGACCGCCGGCGCGGTTCGCCGCGCGGACGAGCCGCTCGGCCGCCTCCTGCGGCTGCGGCTCGGCCTCGAGGATCGCCTGGATCTGGTCCTCGGTCACCATCCCGGTGAGGCCGTCGCTGCACAGCAGGAGTCGGTCGCCTTCGAGCAGACCCACGTCCTGCTCGTCGACGCTCACGTCCGGTTCGGTGCCGAGCGCCCGCAGCAGCACGTTGCGGTGCGGGTGGACGTCCGCCTCGGCCGGGGTGATCTCCCCGGCCTTGACCATCCGGTTCACGAGCGTGTGGTCTTCGGTCAAGCGCCGGAGCGCGCCGGCACGCAGCAGATAGGCGCGAGAATCGCCCACGTGGGCGAGGTGGACCCCCTCCGCACCGATCAGCGCGGCCGTGAGGGTGGTCCCCATGCCCATGACATCGCGGTCCTCGGCCGACCGGGCGAACACCGCTCGGTTCGCCTGCTGGACCTGCTCGGCGAGCGTCCCGCGCCCCTCGTGGAACAGCGTCTCGACCGTCTCGAGCGCCAGCTGCGACGCGACCTCGCCACCGCGGTGGCCGCCCATCCCGTCGGCAACCGCGTACAGGGGGGGCCGGAGCAGGTACGAGTCCTCGTTCGCCTCGCGGACCTGCCCGATGTCGGTCGCGACCCCGGCCTCGATCCTCATCGCCGCAGCTCCACCACGGTGGTGCCGACACGGATCCGGTCCCCGGCCGTGAGCATCGCCGGCGCCGCGAGACGCTGCTCGTTCACGTAGGTCCCGTTCGTCGACCCGAGGTCTTCGACGTACCAGGAGCCGGCCTTGCCGAAGACACGAGCGTGCTGCTGAGAGGCGTACGTGTCGTCGATCCGTAGCTCGCACTCCGGGGCCCTGCCGATCGTGACGGCCGCGTCGACCCGGATCGTCCGGGGCTTGCCGCCGTCGGGCGGGAAGACGGCGAGCGTCGCGACCAGCGGAACGGTCCCACCCTTGGCGACCGAGATCCCTCTCGACGACGTCGGGGCGCCCTGGTCCACGTTGAGTCCCCGGACCACCCAACGCATCGCTCGCCATACGAACAGGAACAGCAGCGCGAGCAACCCGTACTTCAGGGCTGACAGCGCGAACGGCTCGACCCCGGCGGCGAGCACGGCTCAACCCCTCCGGAACTCGAGCAGGGTGGTGCCGATCGTGATGCGGTCCCCGTCCCCGAGCGTCCGGGTCTGGACCTGCTGGCCGTTCAGCTTCGTACCGTTGGTGGAGCCGAGGTCGGTGAGCACGGCCTCGCCTTCCTTCACGCGGATCTGCGCGTGACGGCGCGACGCGCCCTTGTCGGAGAGCACGACGTCGCAATCGGTCATGCGCCCGATCGTGACGAGCTCCTTGTCGAGGTCCACCTCGCGCGTCTGGCCGTCCTCGTGGACCACGAGCCGAGCCGGGCCCTTCACCGCGGCCGCCGCGGCGGCGGGGGAGACCTTCTCGTCGCCCTCGGCGAGCGACGCCTCGACCTCCAGGTCGCCCTTGCGGAGCCCCTCGTCGACGAAGAACGCGATCTCGGGCGGACCGACGAGCCCCCAGCCGCGTTCGGCTGCGTTCTCGAGCACCACCCGTTTCAGCTCCCCGACGAGCGCGCTCTCGATCTGCTGGAAACGCGGCGCGTCCTCGCTCGACAGCGAGATCTCGAAACGGTTCGGCGCCCAGACCTCCTCGATCCCGACCTGCTTGCCGTCGTCCATCTCACGGACGACGCGCTTCGCGATCTCGACGGGCTGCACCCCGCTGCGGAACGCCTTCGAGAAGAGGCCTTCGACGAGGCCCCCCAGGCGACGCTCGAAGTCACGGAGGTTCGGCATGACGCGTGCGCGCGGGTCCCCGCGCGATCGCGCCCATCCTACCCCCGGTCAGGAGGCGGGTTCGGCGTCCGGATGTGGTGGTTGTTCGACGGCTCGGGACCCTTCCCACGAGGGCCTCGGCGTCTCCCACAGCGGGCTCGCGAAACCGTAGCGGTCGTCGTCGGGAAGCCGCCGCCACCGCCATTCCTGGATCTCCCAGTAGGTGCGACGCGCGAACACCAGCACCAAGATCGCGAGCAGGAACCGGAGCGTCGCGTGCGGTTCGACGGCGACCATCCCACTGAGCACGCCCACCGTTCCCGCGCACGCCCAGCCGATCAACGCGCCGACCCCGACGAGCATCAGATCACGCATCAGCCGGTCGAAGTCGATGCGAGCGTGGTCCCCCATGTGCGTCCCCTCCTTCCCGACCCTTCGTTCGGTATCGGCCAGGCCGCCGCGTCGGCGCACCGGTCGTCGGTCGATGGTGACTTCCCCCATGCAGGGGATGAGGGGGCGGCCATCCGTACGCCTGGCCGTACGCCTGGCCGTACGCCTGGGTCGTACGACCGGGTGCCGCAGCCGCCACTGCTACCATCCCTGACGCGTCACGGGCGAGTGGCGGAATTGGCAGACGCGCACGGTTCAGGTCCGTGTGTCCGAAAGGACGTGGGGGTTCAACTCCCCCCTCGCCCACCGGTTCTGTGACGTGCGAGGGTTCGTCCTTCCCGAAGGTGAGCCTCGACGGTGGTCACGAGAGGTCCCGGGCTCGTCGCAGGAACGCGGGCGTGCGGAGCAGTTCGAATACCTCCGCAGCCTCGCCGGCGCGGTCACGAGCGCCCGCCTCGGCCATCTCGAGGTCGGTCATCGCGCCGTTCCAGGTCGCGCCGATCGCCTCGTAGGCATCCGAGGCGGCGGCGAGGTGCCTGAGTCCGCGCTCGATGTCGCCGGTGGCGATCGCCGCCCGCCCCTCGAGACGGTCGATCTCGGCCTCGAGCGAGGGCCACGTCGAGGACGCCGCACACACACGCATCTCGTCGAGGAGCGCCGGCACCTCGTCCCACGCGCCGGCCGCCGCCACGGCTTGCCCCCTCGCCTCGAGCGCGTCGCCGATCATCGTGCGCCACGCGTAGGGGAGCTGACGAGCGCGGGCCTCCTCGATCTCGCCGCGAGCGAGATGCATCACGAGCATGTCCGGGTAGAGCTGGACGCCGTACTCGGGAGAGAGGCGACCGAGGGCCTCGGCGAGGAGGTCGCTGTCCACCCGTTCGCCGCGCCTAGCGTGGATCGTGGCGGCCTTCGCGTACGAGGCGGCGCAGAAGTAGGGAGGCGCGTCTCGTCGGTCCCCCAGAAGGTCGCGGATCACGTCGAACTCGGCGATCGCCTCGTCCCACCTGCCGAGGGCCTCGAGGGCGCGGACCTTCCAGCTCCGGCCGTGGGTCTCGACGTTCGGGAGCTGCCCACCGATCCGCGCCGTGCCCTCGTCGGCGAGCGCGATCGCCTCCTCGTAGCGTCCCTGCACGGTCCGCATCCACGCTCCCATGGCGTAGAAGTCCCCGATCTCGGTGACCGAGGTGACCTGCGGCATGATCTCGCGGCGGCGTAGCCACGCGCGCTCGGCGCGGTCGTAGAGCCCCGACGACAGGTACGCACCGTTCGCCTGGTCGAGCGCCGCCGCCGCCAGGTTGGGGAGCCCGAGCCGGATCGCGGCTTCCGCCGCCTCCAAGCCGGCGGCCTCGCTGGCCTCGAGCTCGTGCATCGTGGCATCTTCGCGCGGGAAGGCGAACAACCAGCTGGCCCGCAGGCCCAGGAGCCGGATCCGTTCCCGGTTGTCACCCGGCGGCACCGCAGCGAAACCGCGCTCCAGGACCCTCCGCACATCTTGCTCGGGCGGGACCCCTGATGACATCGAGCCGGGCCAACGTTGCGCGATCTCACACGCGTCGGCACACAGACGAGCCATCCTCATCCCGTCGAACGGTTCCACCCGCTCGCACGTGTCTGCTGCCTCGGTGAAGTACCGCCACGCCAGATCGCCGACGGTCTGGGCGTGCATCACCCTCGCGAGCGCCTCGAGGGCGTCGGTCCGCTCGCGATCGTCGACGGCCAGGTCGAGGGCGGACCGTGCGAGACGCTCGGACGTGGCGTAGACCACGCGTCTGCGCGCCGCCCGCGACGCGTCGAGGGTCCAGCGCAACGCGCGGCGGCGGAGCACGTCGTCGGGGGCCTCTCCGATCTCGCGTGCGATGTGAACGGCGGTCGCGCCGTGGTAGGCGAGGAGTTCCGCGAACTCCGCGGCGCGAGACCCGGCGGTCGTCTCGAGCCACGTGGCGACCGCCTCGTGCGCCGCGATCCGCTCGCGCCGTGGGAGCGATTCGTAGGCGACGTCGCGCGTGAGGATGTGCTTGAACAGGTACTCGCGTTCGCCGGCCAGGGTCGAGCCCGGGCGCGACACCACGAGTTCGCGGTCCTCGAGCCGGCGCATGGCCTCGGACACGGAGGTCCGGTCGGCCCCGACCCGGTCCGCGACCGGCCCCGTCCAGAAGACGCGGCCGACCACGGCGGCTGCCTGCAGGATCCGCTTGTCCGGCGGGTCGAGCAGGTCGATGCGGGAGGCGAGGACCGCCTGGACCGTGTCGGGGATCTGGACGTCCGCGATCGAGGCCGTGGCGCGCCAGCGATCGCCTTCTCGCTCGAGCGACCCGTCGTCGATCAAGCGCCGGATGATCTCCTCGAGGAAGAACGGGTTGCCCTCGGCACGCTCGACCATCGTCGCGTGCACCGACGGCGGCAGGTCGTCGACCGTCAGCAGCAGCTCGATCAGGTGCTGTGATTGGTCGGCGGTGAGGGGGTCGAGCGCGATCGCGGACATCGACCGGCGACCCCCGCCCCACGTCGGCCGACGCGAGGTCAGGTCGGGTCGCGACGGACACAGGAACAGGACCGGCCCCTCGACGCGTTCGGCGAGCGTGTCGAGCAGATCCAGCAGGACCGGTTCGGCCCAATGGATGTCCTCGATCACGACGACCGCCGGCGCGGACACGGCGAGCGCGGTGAAGAACGAGCGCCACGCGGCGTCGACCTCGTCACGCACCTGGTTCGGGTCCATCGACTCGAGCGACGAGTCGAGATCGGGCAGACCGATCGTGTAAGCGAGGGCGGCCGTGGCGAGCGCCGGATCGGCTGTCACCTCGGCGGTGAGCAGATCGTGGCCGAGCTTACGGACCTTCTCGATCGCGAGTTCGGTGGCGTCGGTGTCCAAGATGCCCGCGTGGCCCTTGAGGATCTCGGCGAGCGGCCAGTAGGCGATGCCGTCGCCGTACGGCAGGCAGCGCCCGCGCAGCACGAGCGGCGGCGGGTCGTTGGCCTCGGTCCACGCCAGGAACTCGCGCGTCAGACGGCTCTTGCCGACACCCGCGTCGCCGTACACGGTGACCAGACTCGGCTTGCGCTCGCTGGCGGTCCTCGCGTAGACGCTGCGCAGCAGGTCCATCTCGGCGTCGCGCCCGACCATCGGCGCGCGCAGCCCAGGTACGCCTCGTTCGGTCTCGACGGCGTCGTCGCCCGCCAAGCGGTATCCGCGGACGGGTTCGGCCTTGCCCTTGAGTTCGAGCGGTCCCAGGTCGATCAGGCGTGCCCGCGGCACCGACCGGGCGGTGCGCTCACCCAGCACGACGGTGCCGGGCTGGGCGGCAGCCTCCAGACGCTGTGCGGCGTTGACGACGTCACCCGTGACCATCGCTTCACCCGGCTTCGGGTCGGTGGTGGCGAGCACCTCGCCCGTGTTCACCCCGATCCGTATCTGCAGCCGGACGTCGTGGCGGGCGCTCAGATCCTCGTTCACGGTCTCGAGGCGCGCGAGCATCCTGGCCGCGGCGCGCAGCGCCCGCGCCGGGTCGTCCTCGTGGGCCGTGGGGACGCCGAACGCCGCCATCACCGCGTCGCCGATGAACTTCTCGACGGTGCCGCCCTCGGCCTCGATCTCTGCTCGCATCGCGGCGAAGTAGGTCTGGAGCACGTCGCGGAGCTGCTCGGGGTCGAGCTGCTCACCGAGCGAGGTCGAGCCCGTGACATCGGCGAACAGCACGGTGACGAGCTTCCGTTCGCCTGCTGGGCCGCTCCCCGTGTCGCTCGCCGCCACCGGGGCGCCGCACGACGGGCAGAACGCGGCGTCGTGGGGCAGGTCGGCCCCACACGAGGCGCAGGTGACCATGAGCGACGCGCCGCAGGTCGCGCAGAAGCGCGCCCCGGGCGTGTACCTGGTCCCGCAGGATCCGCAAGCCGGCATCTGGGGCAGCGTACTTCGGGTCCGGCGCCGGGCGTGGCGACCCGGCTGTCCGTGGGCGCTCGTTGTACCCGCCGTGGCCTGGCGAGCGCGGGAACTGGGGTTCAACTCCCCTCGCCACCAGGTTGACCGAGCCGGTCAGGGGTTCGCAACGACCACGGGTGATCCGCTGGTCACGAGCCAGACCCCGGAGGCGGTGCACGCGACGGCGAGCGGAACGCCGAGCTGCGCGGCCTGGAATGGATGCCTAGGATGCTCAGGCGATGGTCACCTGTGCCGTCTGTGGGTCCGTCGCGCCTGAGGCAGCGCGGTTCTGCCCCACGTGCGCCGCTCCCCTGGACGAGATGTCCGAGGGATCCGAGCGCAAGCTCGCGACCCTGATCTTCGCCGACCTCGTCGGCTCGACGGCGCTCGCGGGCTCGCAGGACCCCGAGCGGACCCGGGCGCTGCTGGAACGCTTCTACGACACGATGGCGGGGGAGATCCAGATGGCCGGCGGGACGGTCGAGAAGTTCGCGGGCGACGCCGTGATGGCGGCCTTCGGGGCCCCGGCCGCGCTCGAGGACCACGCCGAGCGGGCGTTGCACGCGGCGATCGCGATGCAGCGACGGGTGCACGAGCTGGCGGGAGGGGTCCTGTCCCTTCGGATCGGCGTCAACACGGGCGAGGTGGTCTTCGGAGCCCCGCGGGCGGGCAGCTCGTTCGTCTCGGGCGACCCGGTCAACGTGGCGGCGCGGCTCGAGCAAGGGGCCGAACCGGGCGAGATCCTCGTCGGCGAGCGCACGGTGGCGCTCGTTCGGGGTGCGTTCGAGTTCGGCGAGCGCCGGTCGATCGAGGCGAAGGGCAAGCCCGGGGGCGTCGAGTGCCGTCGTCTCCGTCGGGCGTTGTCGCTGATGCGGCCGCGAGGTGTCCACGGGCTGCGCCCCGCCTTCGTCGGCCGCGAAGGCGAGATGGAGACCCTCGAGCGCATCTATCGGGAGGTCGAGGATTCCCGCGAGCCCCGCCTCGTGACGATCGTGGCGGATGCGGGCGTCGGCAAGACCCGGCTCGTGCGCGAGTTCTGGGAGCTGCTCGGCGCTCAAGCGCCTGAGCCGCTCCGCAGGACCGGACGATGCCTGTCCTATGGCCAGGGGGTCACCTACTGGCCCCTCGCCGAGGTGCTCCGGGAGCACTTCGGGATCTCCGAGAGCGACCCGGCCTCGTCGGTGCTCGAGTTGCTGGGCGATCGAGGGATCATGGGGCTCACGCTCGGGCTGGATGTCGCGTCCGACCTCCACCCCCTCGCCGCGCGCGACCGGTTCCAGGACGCGTGGGTCGGGTTCTGCGAGGAGGTCGCCGCCGAGCGCCCCCTCGTGATGCTGATCGAGGACATCCATTGGGCAGAGGACCTCCTCCTCGACCTCTTGGAGCGACTCGTGACCGACTCGCGGGGCCCGCTGCTGGTGCTGGTGACGGCTCGCCCCGAGCTGCTCGAAGCGCGTCCTGGATGGGGGGCCCGTCTGCCCGGCGCGACCCTGCCGCTGGAGGCGCTCTCGACCGGCGACGCCGAGCGCATGCTCGACGAGCTGCTCGGAGGCGGGCTCCCCCCGGGGCTCCGCGACGTCGTGGTGCAGCGGGCGGAGGGCAACCCGTTCTTCGTCGAGGAGGTCCTGGGAACGCTGATCGATCTCGGGCTGCTCGAGCACGGCGGCGACGGGTGGAGCCTCGCGGAGCTCCCGCCGGACTTCTCGGTCCCCGACACCGTGCAGGCGGTGGTGGCCGCTCGGATCGACCTGCTCGAGGCGGGCGACAAGCACGGGCTCCAAGCGGCATCGGTGATCGGGCGGATCTTCTGGGCCGGCCCCGTGTACGAGCTGGTCGCCGAGGGGGATCCGAACCTGCGGGTCCTCGAGGAACGCGACTTCATCCGCCGCCGGTCCGGCTCGTCGATCCCGGGCGATCGCGAGTACGCGATCAAGCACGCGGTGACCCGGGAGGTGGCCTACTCGAGCCTGCCGAAGGCGAGGCGTGCCCAGATGCACGCGGCCGTCGCCCGGTGGCTCGAGCGGCTGGGAGGCCGCGACGAGTTCGTGTCGCTGCTCGCCCATCACTACGCCGAGGCGGTCAGACCGGAGGACGCCGATCTCGCGTGGGACGGGCAGGAACTGGCTGGGCTGCGCGAACGCGCCCTCGCGTGGCTGCGTCAGGGAGCGGAACTCGCGATCGGCAGGATGGAGGTCGACGATGGCCTGGCGCTGCTGCAACGAGCCCTCGAGCTCGAGGCCGAGCCGGGCGGTCGCGCCGCGCTGTGGCACACGGTAGGTCGGGCGAACATCCTGAAGTACGACGGCGAGGCGTTCTGGACGGCGATGCAGGCGTCGCTCGACGCCGCGGGCGATACGGCGGGTTCTGTCGACGTGTACGCCGACCTCGCGTTCCAGACGTCGTTGCGCAGCGGGATGTGGACGCGCAAGCCCGAGGACGAGCTGATCGAGGGGTGGATCGATCGGACGCTCGCGCTGGCCCCGCCGGGCTCGGCGGCGCGGGCGAAGGCCCTGCTTGCGAAGTGCTACCTGGACCCGGAGGGCTCCACGGGAGCGGTGCAGGAGGCGACGGCGATCGCCGACGCGCGAGATGACGTCGAGCTGCGGTCGTTCGCGCTCGACGCGCTGTCGGGTGAGGCCATGGCGAGGGGGGCCTACGAGGAGGCGGTCGAGCGGGCGCGGGAGCGGCTCGCCCTGATCCCCGCGCTGAGCGACCCGGATCACGTCGCCATGGCCTACGGGTACTCGCTCGATGCATTCCTGTACGCGGGAAGGCTCGCCGAGGCTCGGGAGATCACCGGATCGCTGGTCGAGACGACACGGCGGCTCTCCGCCCACCACCGCCTGCACGCCGCGTACGACCTCGTCCGCAACGAGGCCGCGGCCGGCCGTTGGGACGCCGTCCGCGATCTCACGGGCTCGACCGAGATGGCAGTGGCCGCCAACGCCGGCACGCCGTGCGCGCTCGAGAACCTCGCGCTGCTGTGGTGCGCGCTCGCCCACGTGAACCTCGGCCTCGACGACGATGCGCGGCGCCTGGAGGACGTGGTGACTCGGCTCGGCAAGCAGGGGTTCATGCTGCGCCGGGGGATCGACGCCGAGATCGCGATCGCCCGTGGTGACCTCGACGCGGTCGCGCGGATCGTGGATGGATGGGATCGGCCGGGGCTCGACGACGTCGAGGGTCTCGTCGCCTGGCTCGACGCGCTCGTTGCTCTCGACCGGCGAGCCGAGATCGAGGCGGCGGGACCGGAACTGGCGATCCCGGGCTCGTTCCTCGAACCGTTCGCCCTGCGGGCTCTCGGGTGGGCGCGGAACGATTCCGAGACCGTCTTGGAGGCGATCGGTCGCTTCGAGGCGATGGGCCTCGATCGGCATGCCGACCGGACGCGCCGTCCTCCCTTCCAGCGCTGAGGTTCGTAGATCGCTCCATGGCTCGGCGATACCGTTGGGGCCGTGCGCCCACCGATCATGCTCGATCCGCCGTGCGGTGGGTCCTGGCAAGGATCATCCGTGCACCACATCCGTCGTGCGGTGCTCGCGGTCAGAGTCGGGCTGCACGATCATCAAGTAGAAGACGGCCAGCGAGGCCACCGACAGCCCGATCCCTCCGAGCTGCAGCTTCTTGCCGAGGGCGGCCAGCTCGGGGGGCGGACCCGCGGGTGCGTCGGCGGGCGGTTCTCCCGCCTCGGCGAGCCGCGCCGTGAGCTGAACCATCTGCTTCGTGTTGGGCGTCTGCACGAACAGCGAGAACGCCATCGCCAGCACGTACACGACGATGGAGATCCAAAGCCACGGGATGTCCAGCCACGGGATGTCCGCGACCACGATCAGCGCCACGCCGGAGATGCCCGCGAGCAGCACGAACGGCCACGCGTACCGCATCTCGATCAGCTCGGCCACTTCCGCCGCGAAGGCGCCGTACCTCGGTCCCTTGCGAGCGAGCGCCGCGATCGCGGGGAGCGTGTACGTGGGGCCGAACGCGAAGACCGTCGACATGATGTGAACGAACAGCCAGAACTTGAACACCCTTCATGCCTCCCTCCGGGGAGGCATCTCCTGCCTCCTCCCGGTTCCGGCGACCACGCGCCAGATGCAGGCATCTCGTCATCGATCGGATCCCCTTCGTTTGCCACTACCGCGGTGACCCACCTCCTTCCTCTGAGGTGCCTCCGGGTCTCGACCGGCCAGGCCGAACATCAACAGGTCCAGGTAGTGCTCGGCGCGCGAGATCCCGTCGGCCCCCCCGGTGAGGAAGCCCGACAGGCGGTCGGCTCCGACCAGGAGCGCCAGGACGTCCTCAGCCGCCTCCCGAGCGTCGATGCCCTGCCTGATCGACCCGTCGTCGAGGCCTCGTTGGATGATCTGGCGGAACCCGTCGATCGAGCGTTCCTGGTAGCGGCTGAACTCGCTGTCGGGACCGGCGCCTCCCGCCAGATCGTTACCGAGACGCACGACGACACGGAGCGAAGGATCGTCGTGCAGCCGACGGACCGACACGCGGATCGTGGTCACGAGCTGCGTGAGGCCATCCGGCTGCGCACCGACCTCCTCGTAGGTCTGGTCGATCAGCTGCTCGAGCTTGACCCGGTACGTCGCGAGCGCGAGGGCTTCCTTGGAAACGAAGTGGAAGTAGAAGGCACCCCTCGAGACCTGGCTGCGACGGAGCAACTCGCTCAGGGAGGTGCCCTCGTACCCGCTCTCGGCGAATGCCACCGCGGCGGTCTCCAGGAGCTTGAGTCTGGTCTCACGAGCCCGATCCTGTTGCGGTTCGTGGGGCGGCGGTGGCATGGACGAAACATACCGACCGGTCGGTTTAGAGTCAAGTCGTCCCACGCATGCCGGCGACGCGTTGCTATGCAGGGAGCGTCCCGTCACGGGACCTGGAGGTCTAGCACCTCGGCGCACGGCTCGATCGGTGTGATCCGAACGGTAGCGTGAGGACCGTGGACCCGCTGATCCTGCTGCCGCCGTCGGAGGGGAAGGCACCCGAGGGTGAGGGACCTCCGTGGTCGCCCGGGACGTTGGCGCTCGACCTCGACGACCGGCGCGAGCGAGTCATCGCGAGCCTCCTATCCGCGCTGCGCGCGAACGAGACCGCGCGCGCGAAGCTGCTCGGCGTGAAGGGCGCCGCGCTGGCCGCCGCCACGGCCGCGAACCGAGCGGTGCGCGAGGCGCCCACGATGCCGGCGATCGAGCGCTACACCGGTGTCCTCTACGATGCCCTGGACGCCGGCTCGCTCACGGCCGTGCCCCGGCGCCGGCTGGACGCGTGCGTCTTGATCGTCTCGGGGCTCTGGGGGGCCGTCGCACCGAGCGATCCGATCCCGGACTACAAGCTCAAGATGGGCGCGTCGTTGCCGCGGCTCGGCAGGCTCTCCACGTGGTGGCGTGCCGACCTGTCGACGGCGATCACCGCACGCGCCCAGGGCCGTCACGTCTGGAACCTCCTGCCGAACGAGCACGCGGCCGCCTGGCAGGCGCCCGATGGCCTCGCGCAGTGGTCGGTCCGGTTCCTCGAGCCCGGCGCGGACGGGGCCCTCGTCGCCGTGTCCCACTGGAACAAGTTCCTCAAGGGCGCGTTGGTCCGCCACCTGCTCGCGCACCCGCGGACGACGCCCGCGACGCTCGCCGGCTGGGAGCACCCGTCCGGCTACCGCTATGACCCTTCCCTCGACGAGACGCGAGATGGCCTCACCGTGCTGTCGCTGGTCCGACCCGGCTGAGCTCCTCAGGTCAGGCAGAACAGCGGGGTGCGCGCGGTGACCGGGTCCGACCAGCGCCCCGGCAACGGGCCCTCGAGGCCGCGAACCCGGTACACGTAGGTCGAGTCCACGCTGAGGTCGACGTCGCGAACCGAGGTGACCGTCGCCTGGGTGAGGGCCACCTGCGTCCAGGACTCCCCGGCGGGGTTCCGCCGCCACACCTCGTACTCCGTCGCGCCCGGCACGGCGAACCATGCCAGGTCCGAGCCCGTCGCGAGGAACCCGTCACACGACGCGGAGGCGGTGAACCCCTGCGGCGCGGGGAGCACGGGGGGAGCGTCGACCGACGCGCGCACCGGATCGTCGAGACGCAGGACCGCGGGTCCAACGAGTGCCCCCGCGGCGGCCACGACCGCCACGATCGCGACGATCGCGATCACGCGTCCGCGGTTCCGGCGAGGCCGGTGCCGGCCGCTCGGCAGCGTCGCGGTCATCGTGGGTGTGTCCAGGCGTCGAGTGGCATCCGCCCTCGGCACGACCGCATCGGTGAGGGTGGCCGGCGTGCTCGCCGGCCGTTCGGAGGGCAGGTAGGCGGCGAGCCGTCGTAGCTCGTCAGCGAGCACGGCGGCGTCCTCAGGCCTCGCGGCCGGGTCCCGGTCGAGGCACCGCAGGATCGTCTCGTCGATCCCCGTGGGTACCGACGGCTCGACCCGTGACGGGGCGAGCGGTCTCGCGACCCGGAGCCTGGCGGGGATGTCCTCGCCCATGAAGGGCGGCACGCCGGTGAGCAGCTCGTACAGGACCGCGCCGAGCCCGTAGACGTCCACCCGCTGATCAGCGTGCTCACCCGCCAGGACCTCCGGCGCGGCGTAGGCGAGGGTGCCGTGCGCCGTCACCGAAGCTCCGTGCCCAGATCCCTGGATCGCCCGCGCGATCCCGAAGTCGAGCACCTTGACGGCGCCGTCGGTTCTGATCATCACGTTGCCGGGCGCGACGTCGCGGTGGACGATCCCGCGCGCGTGCGCGTGGGCGAGCGCCTCCGCCACGTGTGCCCCGACCGAGGCCGCGCGCGCCGGCGCGAGGGCGCCCTCATCGCGCAGCTGCTCGTGCAGGGTGCGCCCGGGGACGTGCTCGAGCACCAGGTAGACGCGGCCGTCGTGCTCGCCGAAGTCGTGGACGGCCACGATCGCCGGATGCTGAAGCCGCGCGGCCGTCCGCGCCTCGCGGTGGAAGCGGGCCACGAACCGCCGGTCTCGGGCGAGCTCCTCCCGCAGGACCTTGACCGCCACCGTGCGGTCGAGCCGGCGATCCGCCGCCTCGTAGACCTCGCCCATCCCGCCACGGCCGAGCATCGCGCGGAGCTCGTAGCGGCCGGCCAGGGTGAGGCCGGTGAGGCTGGCGGCCGCGGATGAGGCGGCCGGGGAAGTGGAGGGTGCCGACATCGCTCTCGGATGCTACCGAGGATCGGGCTTCTGCGTGAGAGACCGACACTCGTCCACCGGGCTCGCGACGTCACCTGAGCGGCGAGGGCGAGGGGGCGCCCGCGTATACTTCGGCCCTCCGGGAAGCCGTCGCGGCGCCCGTCGGGAGTGACGACGATGACCCTGTCGAACGAGACCCTCACGCTCCTCGTGCTGATCGCCCTCGGGCTCGGTCTGCTGGGTGTCCTGTTCGGCATGTTCGGCGGCGGGGGCCGTCGGGGCGACCTCGACGCGACGCCGCCGGCCGATGAGGTGGTCGGCTCGCTGCTCGCTCGTATCGAGCGGATCGAGAAGGCGGTGCGGACCCTCAACGGCACCGACAAGCGCCAGCAGCTCCAGATCGAGGCGGGGGTTCGGCGCGTCGGGCTCCTGCGCTACGACGCGTTCGAAGACGTCGGTGGCCGGCTCTCGTTCTCGTGCGCCCTCCTCGACGAGCACGGCAACGGCATCGTGCTGACGTCGATCAACGGGCGTCAGGAGACCCGGGTCTACGCGAAGCCGGTCGCCGCGGGCACCAGCTCGCACAACCTCTCGAACGAGGAGGGGGAAGCGATCCGTCAGGCGATGAGCGACCGGTCGTCCGAGGCGGTGAACGCCGGGTGATCTGGAAACGCGAAGATGCAGAGGCGGCGCACGCCGCGCCCGACCAGGACCGGGCCGCGGATCGACCCAAGGATCGACCCAAGGATCGAAAGGACACGCGGATGACGGACAACGATGAGGTCACGATCGTCGGGACCGGCGCGCGACTCGAAGGCAACGTGGTCTCGGCCGGGAGCCTACGGATCGACGGGCAGGTCAAGGGGCAGATCAACGCCGACGGCGACGTCGTGTTGTCGCCCCAGAGCCAGGTCGAGGCGGACATCCGCGCGCAGAACGTGAGCATCGCCGGGAAGTTCAAGGGCAACGTGATCGTGAAGGGCAAGGCGCACCTGGCCCACGGGGGTCGGATCGACGGCAACATCACGTCGAAGACCCTCGTGGTCGAGGAGGGCGGCATCTTCCACGGCCAGAGCATCATGGACTCAGGGTCGGGCGCCGGCGGGCAGGCGTCGGCGGGCGCGGGCGCCGGGAAGCCCGCGGAGAACAAGGCTCTCGAGCCCACGCCCGATCCAGCGAAGGCGTGACCCGATGCTCGACATCAAGCTGATCAGGGACGACCCGGAGCCGTTCCGGCGGGCGCTCGCCCGTCGTGAGCTGGCCGGCAGGGTCGACGATCTGCTGGAGGCCGACGAGCGCCGCCGCGCGTTGACCACACGGGTCGACGAGCTGCGCGCGGCGCAGAACCGGGCGTCGAAGGCGATCGGCGGCGCGGAGGGCGACGAGAAGCAGGCGCTGATCGCCGAGGTCTCCTCGGTGAGCGCCGAGCTGAAGGAGCTCGAGCCGCAGCTCGCCGACGCCGACGCCTAGCTGACCGCGCTGCTGGCTGCGACCCCGAACCTCCCGCACGACAGCGCCCCCGACGGCTTCACCGAGGACGACGCGGTCGAGATGCAAGCGGAACCACGAGGCGCCTCCTGCGTTCGACTTCGAGGTCCGCGACCACGCGGCGCTTGGCGAGATGCTCGGGCGTGCTCGACGTCGATCGGGCGGTGCGAACGAGCGGTTCGCGGTTCGTCTACCTGATGGGCGACATCGTGCTGCTGCAGTTCGCACTCGTGCGCAACGCGCTGGACGTGCTCGTCGAGGAGGGCTTCACACCCGTGATCCCGCCGGTGCTCGTTCGCGAGGAAGCGATGTACGGCACGGGATTCCTCCCCGCCGACGAGGTGAAGCATCTACCGGATCGAGTGCAGGATGACCTCTATCTCGTCGGAACCGCGGAGGTCCCGCTCGCCGCGATCCACATGGGCGAGATCATCGATGAGGGCAGACCTCCCGCTCCGCTACGCGGGCTACTCGACGTGCTTCCGGCGCGAGGCCGGCACCTACGGCAAGGACATGGGCGGGATGTTCCGGGTCCATCAGTTCGACAAGGTCGAGATGTTCGCGTTCACGACGCCCGAGACGAGCTGGGACGAGCACGAGTTCCTGCGTCGAGCGTCGAGGAGGCGATCATCGGCCCCTCGACGTCCCCTACCGCGTGGTGAACATCGCCGCCGGCGACCTCGGTGGCAGCGCCGCCAAGAAGTACGACATCGAGGTCTGGTTGCCCGGGCCAGCAGAGGTACCGCGAGCTGACGAGCTGCTCGAACACCACCGACTACCAGGCGCGCCGTCTGCAGACGCGCGTGCGCCGAGCCGATGGAGCGCTGGAGACGTTGCACACGCTGAACGGCACCGCGACGGCGCTCGGTCGGACGCTGATCGCGATCCTCGAGAACCACCAGCGGGCCGACGGCAGCGTCGCGGTGCCCGAGCGACTCTGGCAGTACCTGCCCGAGCGGGCGCGCGAGCTTCGACCGACGTCGAGCTAGGGCTCAGGCGAGCTCTGCATCGACCCCCGCCACGGTGGTCTCGGCCGCCGCCCAGCCCGTCTCGTCGATGCTGAATCCCACCCAGACGAGTGTCGCGGCGTCCGGCTCGCTCACGCGCCGTGCCCTCGCGTGGATCGACCGGTAGGTCCCGTCGCGGTGACGGGCGCGCCACCGCCCCTCCCAGATCTCCGCGCCCGCCAGGCATGCGTCGCGCCATGCCCGGTCCACCCGATCCTCGTCATCGGGGTGGATCATCCGCGGGAAGTGCATCCGCTCGGCGAGCAGCTCTTCGGCCGTGTACCCGAGGAGCTGCTCGACCTGCGGCGAGATGTAGAGGTACCGGGGGTCCCCGCCGTCGGCCGCGACGCTCCCGATCCAGGTGATGGCCGGGATCGCGTCGACGATCCGACGCAGGACGGACAGCTCGTCGCGCTCGCGCTCGCGCTCCTCGATCTCGTCGGTGACGTCCAAGAGCACTCCGACCAGACGAGCCGGTCGGCCTTCTTCGTCCCGGTCCACGCAGCGTCCACGATCGCGGAGCCAGACGACCTTGCCCTCGGCGGTGATCATCCGGTACTCGAACACCCACGGGGCGCCCGATCGCCAACAGGTCGTCATGTGCGCCATCGCACGGTCACGGTCGTCGGGGTGGACGAACTCGATCCACCGTAGGGGATCGTGGTTCCACTCGGTGGCCGGGTAGCCGATCACCGACTCGATCTGCCGGCTCAGGAACTCCACCGAGACCCCGGTCGGATCGGCCTGCTCCACCGTGAGGGCGTACGTCACGTAGGGAGCGTCCTCGGCGACCCGCTGGAGCCGCTCCTCGGCTTCGGCGGCCTTGCGCTCGGCATCCTTCTGGGCCGTGATGTCGACCATGACCCCCTGGAACATGAAGGGCCGGCCGTCGGCGTCACGCTCGAGCAGCGTCGCGCGATCGAAGACCCACACGACCCGGCCGTCCTTCGCGAGATAGCGGTACTCGTCCTCGAACGGCTCCCCGGTTTTCTCGCTCCTGACCGCGGCCGCGAGCACCCGCGCGCGGTCGTGCGGGTGCAGGCGCCGATCCCAGATGTGCCAGTCTCGGTGCCACTCGTCGGGCGTGTAGCCGAGCATCGTCTCGATCTGCGGGCTGATGTAGCCGTCGAATTCCCCTTGCGGGCCGGGGCGCGTCTGCCACGCGTAGACGAGCCCCGGCGACTCCTCGACGAGCTGACGGAACCGGACCTCGGCCCGCCGGAGCTCCGTCTCGGCCCGCCGGCGCTCGGCGATCTCGAGGCCCATCAGCTCGTTGGCCTCCTCCATCGCGGCGGTCCGTTCGAAGATCCGTCGCTCCAGCTCCTCGTTCGTGATCTGGAGCAACTCGGCGGTGACGTGCCGGGACGTGACGTCGACGAGCACCCCTTGCCAGCTCGGCCGTGCGTCGGCGTCGATCGCGAGGGTCGCTTGATCGTGGACCCATACCACCCGTCCGTCGGCGGCGATCATCCGGTACTCGCGCGACCACGGCTCGCCCGTGCTGGAGTGCCGGTCGTGTGCGGCGAGCTCGACCTCGCGGTCGTCGGGGTGCAGGAGCTCGGTCCAGATGTCCGGCTGGTCGAGCCATTCCCGGCGCGAGTACCCGAGCAGCCGCTCGATGTGAGGGCTCACGTAGAGCGTGTGGCGCTCGTCGTCGGGCCCCATCTCGTAGAGGACGGCGGGCACGTTCTCGAGCAGCGCCCTGGCTCTCGCCTCCGCTGCCTCCCGTGCCTCGGTCGCCGTGTGTATCTCGTGCACGTCGACCGTCAGGCCGTGCCAACTCGACACCGTGCCGTCGGCGTCGCGGACCGGATGCGTGGTCTCGTGGACCCAGCGGTAGGTCTCATCGGCGCGGCGGAGTCGGTACTCGGCGTCGAACGGCCGCTCCGAGCGCGAGGACTCCTCCCATGCCTCGAGCACACGGTCGCGGTCGTCAGGGTGCAGGAGCGACTCCCACAACGCCGGGTCCTCGGTCCACGCCGTGCGGGGGTATCCGAGGATCTGTTCGACCTGCGGTCCCACGTACTGGACGGCCCCGTCCGTGTCGGTGGTGAACACGATCGCGGGGGCCTGCTCGACGAGGCGCTGGTAGCGGGCCTCCAGCCGAGCCTGCTCCTCGCGGGCCAGCTGGGTCTCCGTGATGTCGAGCCACAGTCCCTGCCACCGCTCGACCTCGCCCTCTGCGCCTCGGACCGGCAGGGTCTCCGCCCGGAGCCATACGACGTGACCGTCCATGTGGAGGGCGCGATACTCCTTCCGGAACGGGACCCCGTCTCGTACGCACCGCTCCCATTCCGAGATCACGGCCTCGCGATCGTCGGGGTGGATCACGTTCTCCCAGATCACCTCCTCCTCGAACCACTGGGAGCGTGGGTACCCCAGGATGTCCTGGATGCGGGGGCTCAGGTAGTCGAACCGCCTCGTCGGTCCCGGCAGGAGGCTGAACGCGATCCCAGGGATCTGTTGCAGGAGACGTTCGTGTCGGACCTCGCTCTCCTGGAGCGCGGCCGCCGTCTCGCGCTCCCGCGTCACCTCGAAGGACATCCCCTCCCACGCGACGATCTCGCCGTCCGGGGAGTGCACGGGCCGGACGTGGTCGACGACCCATCGGAATCCCCCGTCGGCGTGGCGCACGCGGTACCGGCGATCGAAGGGCCTCCCGGATCGCCGGGCGGCGTTCCAGTCCTCGAGGACGCTCGCTCGATCGTCGGGGTGGATCACGTGGGGCCACAGGTCGTCGGGATCCATCCACCGCTCGATGGGATACCCGTACAGGTCCTCGACCCTTGGGGAGGCGAACACGACGCGAGCCGGGTCGTCGTTCGTGAGCGTGTAGACGGATGCGGGGAGATGCTCGATCAGCGAGCGGTACCGAGCCTCGGACGCGGCGAGCTCGTCGGTGGCCGCCCGTTCCGCGGTGACGTCCAGCAGCACCCCCTGCCAGTGACTGACCTCGCCGCTCTCGGCCCGCACGGGGGTGGCGTGCTCGCGGAGCCACACCACCCGGCCGTCGGGTCGCAGGTAGCGGTAGTCGACCGTGTACGGCTCCTCGGTCTCGTAGGCGCGCGTCCACGACGCCATCAGATGGTCGTGGTCGCGGGGATCGATCGAGCGCCACCAGAGGTCGGGGTCCTCAAGGTGCTCGTCCGCGCCGCTGCCCAGGACCGTGTCGGCGTTCGGGGACAGGTAGATCGTGCGAGGGTGCGGCTCGTGGCTGTCCTGGTAGATCACGGCGGGCAGATGCCGCAGGACCTCGCGGAGCTGTCCGTCGGAGATCGGCCACATCGCGCGGACAGGGTAGGCGTTCCGTCGGCGGGCGGGAAGCCCTGTGGGACTGGCAAGATGTTCGCCGGGAGGATGGCCGAGCGGACGAAGGCGACGGTCTTGAAAACCGTTGAGGGCGCGAGTCCTCCGTGGGTTCGAATCCCACTCCTCCCGCCCGAGGGTCGGTGTCCCCCTGTCGGGTGACCACCTGCGGCCCTATCCAGGCGCACCCGGCCCCGTCCGATACCGCAGGTACCTCACCCGAGAGGTCTGCGTGCGCACACGAACCGGCCGTTCCCACGCTCCTGACGCTCGCCAACGTGCGAGCGTCGCGTCGCTGCGCGGGTTCGAGACCCCGTCGCTCGAGGCGATCGAACACCGCAGGGCTCAGCTGTGGGTCCGTACGGCAGGTGTCCTGGTCGCCGTCGTGATCGCGATCGCCCTGCTGGCAGCCTGGCCCGAAGGACAGCGGCTGGTGCTGACCGCCGACACCCTGCGGGTCATCTTCCTCGGGCTCGCCGCGTCCTTCGGCCTCGCCGCCGGATTCCAGGAGCGCGAACTCACCAGGCTCAGCCGCGACCTGACCGACGAACGGGTCGTGACGGCGGCCCTCACTACCCGCCTGAACGAGGTCGAGGTGCTCCTGGCCGCCGGGCGCGAGATGAACGCGGTCCTGGAACTGCCCAGGCTCCTGGAGACGATCCTCAGGAGCGCCACCGATCTGCTCGATGCCGGAGGCGGGTCGTTGATGCTGGTCGAGGGGACCGACCTCGTCGTCGCGCAGGCGCGCGGCCGTCAGGAGGCGCTCGGCACCCGGGTCCGTCTGGGCGACGGCATCGCCGGTCACGTGGCCCTACGTCGCGAGCCGATCGTGATCGACGGCCAGGTCGACCCGGACATCTTCCCCGGTCTCGCCGACCGCGAGCCCTACGTCGAGAGCGCGATGTCGGTGCCGCTCGTCGCCGAGGGGTCCCTCTACGGGGTCCTCAACGTGAGCGCACCGTCGGGTCGGGCCTTCACGCAGCACGATCTGCGGGCCCTCGCGGTCTTCGCCGAGCAGGCGGCCGGCGCGATCGCGAACGCCTACCGATACGAGACGGAGCGGTCCCAGGTCGCCGCGCTCCGGCACCTTCGGGAGGTGTCTCCGTGACCCTCGCTCGGCCGCGTGTCCTGATCGTGGAGGACGACCCCGACCTGCTCGTGGTCCTGCGCGTGAACCTCGCGAGCGCCGGGATCGAGCCGATCCTCGCGGGCGACGGTCGGACCGCGATCTCGCGGATCGAGGCCGAGCGGCCCGATGCCGTGCTCCTCGACGTGATGCTCCCCGGGATCGACGGGTGGCAGGTCCTCGAGGAGCTGCACGCGCGTCAGAACGTCGTTCCCGTCGTCGTGTGCTCGGCGAAGAAGAACCCCGCCGACATGGACCGCGCGCAGGAGCTCGGGGCGGTCGCCTACCTCCCGAAACCCTTCGACATCGATCGGCTGGTCGACGCGGTCGTCACGGCCGTGTCCGTGAAGCGCACGAGGCCCATCGTGCTGCCGCGACCGGTGCCCGAGGTCGGGCTCGCGTAGCTTCCGCGGGCCGCATCGCCGCCGCGCCTCCGTATCCTTGGGCCCGTGAGCCCCGTCCAGGACCGACTGCTGCGTGCGCTCCGGCGTGAGCCGGTCGATCGCACCCCCGTGTGGTTCATGCGGCAGGCCGGCAGGTATCTCCCCGAGTACAAGCAGGTGCGTGGTGACCGCGACATCCTGCTGTCGATCCGCGAGCCCGAGGAGGTCGTCGAGATCACCCTCCAGCCGCTTCGACGGATGCCTCTGGACGCGGCGATCCTGTTCAGCGACATCGTCGTGCCTCTCGCCGCGATCGGGCTGCCGTTGCGGGTCGAGCAGGGGCGCGGGCCCGTGCTCGACGACCCGATCAGAGGCGCCGCGGACCTGGCCAGGCTCCGTCCGCTCGAGCCCGAGGTCGATGAGCCGTACACGCTGGAGGCCGTGCGCCTGCTGACCGGTGAGCTCGAGGTCCCGCTGATCGGATTCGCCGGGGCACCGTTCACGCTCGCGAGCTACCTGGTCGAGGGCGGCCCGTCGCGCGACCACGCGCGCACGAAGGCGCTGATGCTCGGGGAGCCGTCGACCTGGGCCCGCCTGATGGACGCCCTCGTCGACATCGTGGTCCCGCATCTGCGGGCGCAGGTGGGTGCCGGCGCCTCGGCCCTTCAGGTCTTCGACTCGTGGGTCGGCTCGCTCGCGCCCGAGGACTACGCGGTCTCGGTCCAGCCGCACATGCGCCGCCTCTTCGAGGGTGTCGCGGATCTCGGCGTGCCGGTGATCCACTTCGGGGTCGTCACCGGTGAGCTGCTCGCGCTGATGCGCGACGCGGGCGGCGACGTGATCGGGATCGACCACCGGGTACCGCTCGATGCCGGCTGGGAGCGCGTGGGGCCGGAGCGCGGGGTCCAGGGGAACCTGGACCCCGCAGCGCTGCTCGCCCCCTGGGAGGCCGTCGAGCGCAAGGCGCTCGACGTCCTCGCCCGCGCCGCCGGCCGCGACGGCCACGTCTTCAACCTCGGGCACGGCGTGTTGCCGCCGACGCCCGTCGGGACACTCCAACGTCTCGTGGACCTGGTCCACGAGCGGACCGAAAGGACCTGAGAGCAGTGAGCACGGACGCGCCCATCGGGATCCTCGTGATGGCGTACGGCACCGCGGCCGGCGTCGACGACATCGAGCGCTACTACACCGACATCCGCGGTGGCCGACCGCCGACGCCGGATCACCTCCAGGAGCTGAAGGACCGGTACGCGGCGATCGGCAACCGGTTCCCGTTGCTCGAGACCACCCGCGAGCAGGCGCTGGGTCTGGTCGAGCGACTCAACGCCGACGGGGGGCCGAGCTTCAAGGCGTACCTCGGGATGAAGCACTCGCCGCCGTTCATCCCCGAGGCGGTCGCCGAGATCCTGGCGGACGGGGTCGAGCGACTGATCGGCATCGTGATGGCGCCGCATTGGTCCGGGATGTCGGTCGAGACCTACATCGAGCGCACGAAGCAGGCGCTCGACGAGCAGGGTGGCGCCGACGTCGTGGCGACGTTCGTGAAGCACTACCACGAGCATCCGGCATTCATCGAGCTGCTCGCCGACCGGGTGGACGAAGCGCTGCAGACGTTGCCCGACACCGCACGTGACGAGGCCGCCGTCCTGTTCACCGCGCACTCGCTGCCGATCCGCACCGTCGAGACCGACCTGTCGTTCCGGTGCAAGTACTGCGACTGCGACGAGTCCTGTCGCTACCGTGACGGACTCCAGGAGACCGCCGACGAGGTCGCACGACGGCTCGGCCTCGACCGCTTCGCGATCGCCTGGCAGTCGGCCGGCCGCACCGACGACCCGTGGTGGGGTCCACCGGTCGAAGACGTGATCGAGGATCTCGGGGCGGCCGACGTCCCGGGCGTGGTCGTGTGCTCGGCCGGGTTCGTCGCCGATCACCTGGAGATCCTCTACGACCTCGACATCGAGGCGAAGGAGATCGCGGAGCGGGTGGACGTCGCGTTCGCCAGGACGCGGATGCCGAACGCCGACCCGGAGTTCCTCGACCTGCTCGCCCAGATCGTCCGGGAGCACATGGCCGAGGTCCACGTGTGAGGATCGCGGTCGTCGGTGGGGGCCTCGCCGGCCTCGCCACCGCGTACCGCCTGACGCATGCCTCCGCCGACGTGGTCGTCTGCGAGGCGGGGACCCCCGGCGGCTCGCTACGCTCGGTCGACGTCGGCGGCTTCTCGCTGCCGGCGGGAGCCGACGGGTTCTGGGGGCGGAAGCCATGGGCCGTCGACCTGTGTCGAGAGCTCGGGGTGGAGGTCGTCGCGCCGGCGTCGTCCGGGACCTACCTGTGGACGGATTCGGGCCTCGTCGCCTACCCGAGCGACGCGGCGTTCGGCATCCCCGGCGACCCGGGCGACGTCCTGCGCTGGCCCGGTCTGTCACGCGCAGGACGTCGCCGAGCCCTCGGAGACCTGCTGAGATCGAAGCGCAAGAGCGAGGGGGACCAGACGCTCGGATCGCTGCTGCGGCGACGGCTCGGCGACGAGGCGACCGACCGTGCGGTCGCACCCCTGCTGACCGCCCCGTCGCTGGGCGACGTCGACGCGATGTCGCTTCGCGCGACCTACCCGGACCTCGAGCGATGGGAGGACTGGCAAGGGAGCCTGATACGCGGATCGCAGGCGGCCCGCCGGTCGCTCCGCAGAGGCCCGGCTGCCGCTCCGATGCTCGTCCGCCCGCGCGGCGGCGTCGAGGCTCTGCCGCGAGCGATCGCATCTGAGCTCGCCGGTAGGGTCCGTGCCGGGTGCAGAGGCGTCGGGTTGGAGCGGGGTGCCGGCTGGCGCCTGGTCCTCGACCGCGGCGACCCGGTCGAGGCCGACGTCGTCGTGCTCGCGACGCCCGCGGCACAGGCACGACGTCTGCTCGATCCGATCGCCGGTGACGTCGCCGCGTCGCTCGGCGACCTCACGACCACGTCGGCGGTCACCGTGCTGCTCGTGTACGCGGAAGGGACGCAGCCCTCGCTCCCCGCAGGGACCGGGTTCGTCGTGCCGCGCGGGAAGGCTCCGATGCGCTCGTGCGCGTGGCTGTCCTCGCGGTGGCCCGATCCCTCGTACGGCTCGCGGGCGATCGTGTCGTGCGCCCTCGGTGGCGTGGGCGACGAGGACGTGGTCCGCGCCCCTGACCACGACATCGTCACCGCATGCGCACGACACCTTGCCGCCGTGCTCCCGCTTCCGGACGCGCCGGAGCATGCGAGCGTCGTTCGGTGGCCGGACGCCGTGGCGCGCTACGAGGTCGGCCACCTCGAGCACGTCGCGCGGGTCCGCGAACAGCTGCCGCCCGGTATCTTCGTGGTCGGACAGGCCTACGACGGGGCGGACGTCGCCGACGTCGTCCGTGCCGCCGGCGAGGTCGCCGACGCCGTCATCCAGGAGCTGGAACCATGACCGACACCCTGTACGCGCTCTACCCCGTCTTCGCCGCCGACCCGACGCTGCGGAGCGTGCTCGCCGACCCGCAGGACCGTGCTCGCGCGGTGACCGAGATCGAGGAGCTGTTCGCCTCGTGGAAGGACACGGTCGAGGTCCGCGGCACGTACTCCACGGTCGGGTTCAGGCCCGACGCCGATCTGATGCTGTGGCTCGTCGGCCCGACCGCCGACGCCGTCCAGCGCGCCCTCGTCGAGTTCCGTCGGACCGAGGTCGGTGGTTTCCTCGATCTGACCTGGACGTTCATGGGGGTCGTGAAGCCGGCGGAGTTCACCGCCGACCACGCACCGGCGTTCGTGAAGGGTGAGCCTCCGGGTACGTACCTGTGCGTCTATCCGTTCGTCCGAACCCCCGAGTGGTACCTGCTGTCGCGCGAGGAGCGCGGCGAGTACCTGCGCGAGCACGGCGTCGTCGGCCGCGAGTTCCCCGACGTGCTCGCGAACACGACGAGCGGGTTCGGCCTGGGCGACTGGGAGTGGATCCTCGCGTTCGAAGCGGATGAGCTCGACTCGATCGTCGACTGCATCCGGCGGCTCCGCGACACGAAGGCCCGCCTGTTCACCAAGGAAGAGGTGCCGTTCGTGACCGGGATCCGCAAGGATGTCGCCGGCGCGGTGGACGACCTGGCCTAGAGAGGCTCCTCCACCGTCGAGGCGTGATCCGGGACGTACGTGAACAGCTCACGCGGCGGCCGGATGTAGCCCGCGTCGGACTGTCGCGGCGGGATCTCGACCGCGGGCAGGTCCTTCGGCTGGTAGGGGATCGCCGACAGGAGGTGGGCGATGCAGTTCAGCCGCGCCCGCTTCTTGTCGTCGGCCTCGACGACGTGCCACGGGGCCTCGGGGATGTCGGTGTGAACGAACATCTCGTCCTTCGCCCGGCTGAAGTCCACGAACCGCGTGCGCGAGTACATGTCCGTCGCGGAGAGCTTCCAGCGGCGCATCCGGTCGTCGAGCCGTTTGCGGAACCGGCGCTCCTGCTCCTCGTCGGAGACCGAGAACCAGTACTTGATCAAGATGATGCCGTCCTCGACGAGCAGCCGCTCGAAGATCGGGCACTGCCGCAGGAACCGGTAGTACTCCTGTGGCGTGCAGAAGCCCAGGACGTGCTCGATGCCCGCGCGGTTGTACCAGGACCGGTCGAACAGGGCGATCTGACCAGCGGCGGGGAGCTGCTGCACGTAGCGCTGGAAGTACCACTGGGTGCGCTCGCGCTCGGTGGGGACCGGGAGGGCCACGATGCGCGTGATGCGGGGGTTCATGTGCTCGGTGATCCGTTTGATCGTGCCGCCCTTGCCAGCCGCGTCGCGTCCCTCGAAGATCACGACGACGCGGGTGCCGCTGTCGGCCACCCACTCCTCCATCTTCACGAGCTCCTCCTGCAGGCGCAGCAGCTCGTGCTCGTAGAGCTTCTTGGGGACCTTCGGCGGCCGCGTGTACTCGACCGGTTCGCTCATGGCCGCAGTCTAGTGGCGCCGTCGTAGGCTCGGGGGCGTGCCTCGCACCGACGTCCCCCTGTACGAGCGCCCGAAGCCGCTCCTGCGTGGGTGGCTCCACACGGTCGCGTTCGGGCTCAGCATCCCGGCCGGCATCGTGCTCGTGATCGTGGCTCCCGATCTGGGTGCCCGCCTGGCCGCCGTCGTCTACTGGCTCACGTTGATGGCGCAGTTCGGCGTGAGCGCCCTCTACCACCGCGGGGACTGGAGCGAACGGGCGCACGCGCGGATGCGGACGATCGATCACTCGGTGATCTTCCTGCTGATCGCGGGGACCTACACGCCCTTCTGCGTGACGGTCCTCGAGCCTCCGCTGGCGTGGTGGGTGCTCGCGGTCGTGTGGGCCGGCGCGGCGGTCGGGATCGGGACGAAGCTCTACCGGGTCGACCTCCACGTGCTCTCGGGCTTCCTGTACATCGGGCTCGGGTGGGTCATCGTCGTGATCTTCCCGACGATCGCGCGTGCGCTCGACGGATGGCAGATCGCGCTGATGGTGACCGGCGGCCTCCTGTACTCGCTGGGTGCGCTGGTGCTCGCGCTGAACCGCCCCGATCCGTTCCCGGAGACGTTCGGCTATCACGAGATCTGGCACGCGGCCACGATCGCGGCGGCCGGGTGTCTCTACACGGTGATCCTGACCGTGTACCTGGCTGCGTAGCGCCGGTTACAGCAGGGCGGTGAGGTCGACGATCGTGCGGTGGCCCGCGGGCTCGTGCATGCCCTCGGGCGGGTCGGCGAGCCAGCGGTGGATCATCAGCGTCCCGATCCCGAGCGCCGCGGCACCGTCGCAATAGGCGGCCTGGTCGTCGACGAACACCGCGTCGGCGGGGTCGGTGCCACCCGCCGCCTCGAGGGCCGCCTCGTAGATCGCGGCCTGGGGCTTCCGGGCCCGTACCTCGTAGCTGAGGATCAACGCGTCGAACTCGTCGTCGAGGCCGAGACGGTGGACGACCGGGCCGGTGTCGTGCGAGCAGTTCGAGACGAGGACCACCTTGGAGCCGCGCGCTCGGAGCTCGCGGACGACGGGGAGCGAGTCCGGATAGAGCCGGATGCCCTGGACGAAGAACTCCTGCTCGGCGGTGATCAGCTCCTCGACCAGGGCGGGGGTCGGTTCCACGCCGGCCGCCTCGAGGATCGCGGTCATGTCGCCGGCCTCGCTGCCGTACGCGCCCACGCTCCTGGCGGGGCGCGTCACGTCGAACGCCTCTCCCATCAGCGAGGGGGAGACCCCGATGTGGGAGGCGATCGCGTCACGCCACTCCCTCCAGTCGCTCGCGACCAGGGTGTCGTAGAGATCGAGCAGGACGGCGGCGGGTGGCATCGCACCGAGGATAGGGGCTCGACCCCGGCTGAGGACCGAGCCCCTCCCTAGCCGAACAGGTGGCTCAGGTAGGCGTCGATGCTCGCGGAGCCGCTGGCCGCGAGCGTCTCGTCGTGCACTTCGACGATCTGAGGGCCGACCTCGTCGAGGGTGGCCCGGACGGGGGCCGGCTCGAGGAACCGCGACACGAGCGCGTAGCCGTGCGCGTCGTCGCGACCTCGGGGCCGGCGGTAGTAGCGCTGGGGATAGGCGATCGTGAGGGAGTCGCGGGCCCGCGTGAGCGCCACGTAGAGGAGCCGTCGCTCTTCTTCGATCTCGTCGTCGTCTCCGGTCGCCATGTCCGACGGGATGTGGCCGTCGGCAGCGTGGATCACGTGGACCACGTCCCACTCGAGGCCCTTCGCCGAGTGGATCGTGGACAGGGTGAGCCAGTCCTCGTCGAGGAGCGGGGGGCCCGCGAGGTCGGCGGTCGACGACGGCGGGTCGAGGGTGAGCTCGGCGAGGAACCGCCCGCGACGCTCGTAGCCCTGGGCGAGAAGGGCGAGCTGTTCCAGGTCGGCCAGGCGGGGGCCGGATGACTCGTACTTCCGCGTGACGACCGGCTCGAGGTAGGTGCGGAGCCGCTCGAGCTGGGCGGCGGGCGACATCAGGTCCTCGTCCGCGCAGCCGGCGAGCGCCGAGCGGAGATCCTGGATCCCGGTGACCGCGCCCTTCGGCACCGCGACCGGGTGGTCGAGGAAGTTGACCAGTGGCGACGCGGGCTCCGTGCCCTCGTCGGGAGACCGACGGACGCCGAGGTCGTCCATGAGGCGACGGGCCGTCGCGGGTCCCATCTGCTCGGGGAGCTGGAGCACGCGGAACCACGCGACCTCGTCCCACGGGTTCTCGAGGACCCGTAGCAGCGAGAGCGCGTCCTTCACGTGCGCCGCTTCCAGGAACTTCAGCCCGCCGTACTTCACGAACGGGATGTTCCGGCGGAGCAACTCGATCTCCAGCAGGTCGGAGTGGTGCGCGGCGCGGAACAGGACCGCCTGCTGCTGCAGGGGCACGCCGCGCTCGCGGTGCTCCAAGATCGAGCGGCAGATCGCGTCGGCCTGCTCGGGCTCGTCGAGACAGGCGCGCAGCACCGGGCGCTCCGCGCCGGTGCGCTCGGTCCACAGCGTCTTCTCATGGCGCTGGGGGCTCTCGGCGATCACCGCGTTCGACAGCTCGAGGATCGGGGGCGTGCTTCGGTAGTTGCGCTCGAGCTTGCGAACGGTCGAGCCGGGGAAGCGTGTCGGGAACTCCAGGATGTTGCGCACCGTTGCCGCGCGGAACCCGTAGATCGATTGCGCGTCGTCTCCGACCACGGTCAGGTTCGCCGGTGCCATCGCCGCGAGGATGTCGGCCTGCAACGCGTTCGTGTCCTGGTACTCGTCGACGAGGACGTGGTCGAACATCGCGGTGAGCTGGGGACCGGTCTCGGGCGACGTGGCGAGCGCCCGCCAGAACAGCAGCAGGTCGTCGTAGTCGAGCACCTGCTGGGCGCGCTTGCGCGCGGTGTACGCGCGGAAGATCTCGCGGATCGGGTCGGTCTCGTCGACGCACCACGGGTAATGACGGCCGAGGACGTCCTCGAGCTTCTCGCCGGCGTTCACGACGCGCGAGTACGCCCCCGCGAGCGTCTCCTTGCGCGGGAAGCGTCGCTCGCGCGCCGCGTACCCGAGCTCCTCGCGGAGCAGGTTCATCACGTCGGCGGCATCGGTCTGATCGAGCACGGTGAACCCAGGCGAGAGCCCGAGCGCGCGCCCGTGCAGCCGCAGGAGCCGGTTCCCGACCGCGTGGAAGGTCCCGCCCAGTACCCGCTCGGTCTCGCGGCGCCCGGTCAACCGGTGGGCGCGCGTGAGCATCTCGCGCGCGGCACGGCGGCTGAACGTGAGCAGCAGGATCCGCTCGGGGCGAACGTCGCGCTCGGCCACGAGCCAGGCCACGCGCGCGGCGAGCGTCGTCGTCTTGCCGGTGCCGGCGCCTGCGACGATCAGCAGGTGGCCACCGGGGTGCGTCGCAGCCTCGCGCTGATCCGGGTTCAGGTCCTCGAACATGCGTTCGGGGAGTCTAGTCCGACGTCCCGACGCGTCGTGGGAGGCGCGGTTCGGCCGTTCGGCCGTGTCGTCCGCAGGGACCCTCCCCCTACGATGCCGTCATGCGTCATGCGATGCCGCTGTTCGTAGGGGTCGCCGCCGTCGTGGCCGGGGTGATGATCGCCCGGCTCCGAGCGGCCTCCGGCGCAGCGCCGGCGACGTCCTGGCTGGTCACCGGCGTCGCCGTAGCGATGGCGACGGTCGGGCTCGTCCTGCTGGCGATCGGGTGGTGGGCCGCGGACCGCCCGCCCGCCGGGACGTCGTCGGCCGCGGTGGCGAGCGCCGCCTACGTGGGCGCCTCGGTCGAGCTGTTCTTCGCTGCGATGCTCGCGCCGAGCGCCCTGCGCGCCTCCGTGTCGCCGAACCCGAGGTTCCGAGCGCGGCGCAGGTAGTCGTCTGCGGCCCGGCTGAGCTGCAGCGCGGGGTCGGTCGGCAGAAGGTCCGCGACGTACGTTCCCGCACGCCCACGCCCCACGAGCCAGCCCTCGTCCTCCAGTTCGCGATATGCGCGGGCGACCGTCCCGGGGGCCAGATCGAGTGCCGACGCGAGCGCCCGGACCGTGGGTACGCGCTCACCCGGCCGCACGGCGCCGCCCTCGACGAGGCGGACGACCTCGTCTCGGAGCTGCGCCCACGGACGCACCGAAGACCCACGGTCGATCTCGATCGGCAGGGAGCTCACCGCGCCAGTATCCCCGTGCGGGGTAGGCTCCACCTCCGGGAGGCAGCATGTCCGAGGAGCCGACGATCAAGATCACGCCCGACGGTCCGTATCGGGTGCGTGGCGACGTCCCCCTCGTGCGCACCGCACAGGTCGAGACGGAGTATGGGGAGCCGATCGCGTGGGCGCCGGACGAACCGATCGACACGCGGGGCGTCACGCTGTGCCGCTGCGGCGGGTCGTCCACGAAGCCGTTCTGCGACGCCACCCATGCGCGCGAGGGCTTCGACGGGACCGAGGTCGCCGACCGCGGGACGTTCGCCGAACGTGCGCACCCGTACCGGGGTCAGGGGCTCACGATGTCCGACGACCGCACCCTGTGCACCCAGGCCGGCTACTGCGGCGACCGCTTCGCGAACGTGTGGGCGATGATCGGGCGCGACGACGACCCCGAGACGCGCGAGCGGATCCGCAAGATGTCACGACTGTGCCCGTCGGGACGTCTCCTCACCCAGGTCGATGGGTCGGACGAGGTCGACGAGCTCCCGTACGAGCCCTCGATCGCGGTGGTCGCCGACGGTCCGCTGTGGGTGCGCGGCGGCGTTCGGATCGAGGGTGCCGACGGCGAGCCGTACGAGGTCCGCAACCGCGTCACGCTCTGCCGGTGCGGCGCCTCGCAGAACATGCCGTTCTGCGACGGGACCCACAAGGACATCGGCTTCCGTGACCCGTAGCGAGGTTCGGATCGTCCCCGGTGGTCCGATGCTGGTCCGCGGTCTGTCGCTGCAGCGGCTCGTGCGGTCCGACGCGGGCTGGGCGCTCGACGCGGCGGACCCGCACGACACCTACGCCCTGTGCCGATGCGGGCGTTCATCGACGATGCCGCTGTGCGATCGCGAGCCGCCGTACGGCTGCTTCGAGGAGGTGCCGCCGTCTGTCCCCGATCCGGCGCCGTTCCGTTGGGACGTCCCGGACCCCTCGACACCGGGCCTCGCCCTCAAGCCAGACGGCCCCGTGCGCCTGAGCGGCCACGTGCCGGTGACCTACGGTGACGAGCGTCTCGAGCCCGTCGACCGTGTCTCGCTCTGCCGGTGCGGCGCCAGCCGGTGTCAGCCCCTGTGCGACAGCTCGCACAAGGCGGTCGGCTACCGCGGGTAGCTACCCGGCGGCGAGCACCTTCAACGCCTTCGGGACCGTGTCGGCCGGCCGCACCTTGTACCAGGCCTCCGCGATCCGGCCGTCTCCGTCGACCAGGAAGGACGACCGGATGATGCCCATGTACGTGTTCCCGTACATGGAGCGCTCGCCCCACGTACCCCACGCCTCGGCCACGGCGTGGTCGGTGTCGGCGAGCAGCGGGAACCCCAGCCCGAACTTCTCGTCGAACGCGAGTTGCGCGGCCGGCTCGTCGGGCGAGATGCCGATCACGTCGACGTCGAGCGCCTCGAGCTCCTGACGGTGGTCGCGCAGCTCGCACGACTGGGTCGTGCACCCGGGCGTGTCGGCCTTCGGGTAGAAGTAGACGAGGACCATGCGTCCCCGGTAGTCCTCGAGGCGCACGGTCTCGCCGTGCTGATCGGTGAGGGCGAACGCGGGCGCGGCGTCGCCGGTGGTGAGCGTCGTCATGACCCCAGCGTAGCCGCCCCCGGTCTCGCGACCCTACGCGTTCGTCACGAGCCCCAGACGCTCCACCACGTCGCCGGGGAACACGTGGCAGTACGGCTCGTGCCCGTTCCGCTCGTAGTACTCCTGGTGGTAGTCCTCGGCCGGGTAGAAGACGTCCAGGTCCTCGATCGTCGTCGCGATCGGCCGGTCGAACCGGGTCTGCGCGGCCTCGCGCGAGGCCTCGGCCGCCGCCTGCTGCTCATCGGTCTCGGGCATGATCACGCTGCGGTACTGGTCGCCCACGTCGGGTCCCTGGCGGTTCACCTGCGTCGGGTCGTGCAGCGCCCAGAACACCTCGAGCAGCTGCTCGTAGGTCACCACCGACGGGTCGAACGTCACCTGCACCACCTCGGCATGCCCCGTCGTGTGGCTGCACACGTCGCGGTACGAGGGGCTCGGTGTGTGGCCGCCCGCGTAGCCGCTCACCACCTGGGTCACGCCGGGAACCCGGCGGAACACCCACTCGACCCCCCAGAAACACCCCGCACCGAACGTCGCCGTCTGGAACCCGCTCATCGCACCTCCATCTGTCGTCCCTCTATGGTGCCCCCGGACGCGCCGAACGTTGCGGTCGCTCCCGGCCGGCACCGCGTCGTGTCACGATGCAACGAGGAGGTCGAGACCGATGACCGAGCGGACGCGGAAGGACCGGATCGTCACGATCGCGCTGCAGGTGACGTTGATGGTGCTGGCGTTCGCCCTGATGCGATCGTCGATCGTGCGTTGGGAGGAGCTCGATCGGCAGGGGCGCGAGGAGTTCAGGGCGCTCGATCTCCTCGTCGGGTGGCAGGGGTGGTCCGTCCTGCTCGTGATGTGCCTCGGGGCAGCCCTGTTCACCCTCGCCGTGAGGTTGCCGGTGAGCGCCGGGTTCCGATGGGGTCGCGCCCTGTGGGCGTTGCTCCCCTTCGCCCTGCTGTGGCACCTGCGCCTGTACTTCGATTGGGCCGAGTGGGGGTTCCATCGCTCGTACCCGTTCCTCACCGAGTTGCTCGGGTTCGATCGCGTCACGTTCCTCGAAGACCAGAGCACGCGGTGGGTGCTCGCGGCGTTGGTGGGGGTCGCACTCGGGTCGGCGATCGGCCGCACGGATTCCCCTTCCGAACGCGTGTCGGGGTAGGCTCGGCTCATCCACGTTTGAACGGAGATTCAAATGGCGCAGCAGCAGGGCAACGTCTACGACGCGATCGTGATCGGCGGGGGCCACAACGGGCTCATCGCCGCGGCCTACCTCGCGAAGAAGGGCGCCCGCACCGTGGTGCTCGAGAAGCGCGACAAGACCGGTGGCGCGGCCGACACGATGGAGCCATGGCCCGACGAGTACCCGGGCGTGAAGGTCAACACGCTCAGCTACACGATGTCGCTGATGCCGCCGTCGATCCGGCGCGAGCTCCAGCTCGAGCGATTCGGGATGAAGCTCCTGCCCCTCGGCCAGGGGTACCTGCCGCTCCGCAGCGGCATCTCCGTGATCCAGCACACGGACGACAAGATCACCCGGGACTCGATCGCGCAGCTGTCCGCGAAGGACGCCGACGCGTACTTCCGGTTCTACGAGTGGATCGGGCGGATCGCCGACATCCTCGGCCCGATGCTGATGCAGACGGCCCCGCACCTGGGCTCGAAGAAGCCGAACGACATCAAGGACGTGGCGCAGCTCGGCTGGATGCTCCGCAAGGAGTTCGACGAGCAGACCGTCGCGGACATCACGCGGCTGTTCACGATGAGCGCGACCGACCTGCTCGACCGGTGGTTCGAGACCCCCGAGATGAAGGGGTTCATGTCGGTCAACGGCATCATCGGCACCTGGGCCGGCCCGGACGCGCCGGGCACGGCGTACGTGATGATGCACCACTCGGTCGGCGACATCGGCGACGGCGAGGTCGCGAGCTGGGGGTTCATCGAAGGCGGGATGGGCGCCGTGGCGACCGCGTGCGAGGCCTCGGCGAAGTTCTTCGGCGCCGAGGTGCGCGTGAACGCGCCGGTCACGAAGATCCTCACATCCGGCGGGCGCGCGCGGGGCGTGGTGCTCGACGGGGGCGAGGAGCTGCTGGCGCCGTTGGTGGTCACCGCGATCCACCCGAAGATCACGTTCCTGCAGCACCTGGAGCGCCATGAGCTCCCGCCTGAGTTCGTCCACGACATCGAGCACTGGAAGACACGCAGCGGCACGGTGAAGGTCAACCTGGCGATCGACAAGATCCCCACGTTCACGGCGAACCCGGACTTCGACCCCGAGATCCACGGCGGCGCGATCGAGCTGCTCGACGACGCCGATCAGATGGAGCAGGCGTTCCAGGATGCCCGTTTCGGGCAGGCGGCGAGGGTGCCCTTCAGCGACACCGAGATCCCCTCGGTGGTGGACAAGACCCTCGCGCCCGAGGGCATCCACACGGTGTCGATGTTCTCGCAGTGGGTGCCCGCGGACTGGGCCGACGACGAGGACGATCACTGGGACGAGCTCGAGGCGTACGCGGACCGGATCATCGACCGGTTCGACGAGGTCGCGCCGGGGTTCAAGGACTCGGTGCTCGCCCGGCAGATCATCGGACCCAAGCAGATGCAGGAGGGCTGGGATCTGATCGGCGGGAACATCTTCCACGGAGAGCTCACCGTGGATCAGCTGTTCCATATGCGTCCCGCGATCGGCTACGCGGACTACCGCAGCCCGATCCACGGGCTGTACCAAGCGCACAGCGCGACCCACGCCGGCGGTGGCGTGATGGGCCTGCCCGGCCACCACGCGGTCCGCGAGATCATCAAGGACAAGCGGGCGCGTCGCTCGCGGCGGTAACCGGGGGCCGGTAGGGTTCGCGCGTGGATGCGCGAACCCGGTGGGTGCCCGGCTGGGGCACCCTGCGGACATACCGGCGCGCGTGGCTCGGTCACGACCTGCTCGCCGGCCTCGTGCTCGCGGCGTTCCTGGTGCCGGTCGGGATGGGCTACGCGCAGGCCGCCGGCCTGCCTCCGATCAACGGGCTGTACGCGACGATCGTGCCGCTCGCCGCCTACGCGATCTTCGGCCCCTCTCGGGTCATGGTGCTCGGGCCGGACTCCTCGCTCGCCCCCGTGATCGCGGCGGTCATCGCGCTGCTGGCCGGCGGCTCCTTCGAGCGCGCGGTCGAGGTCGCCGGCGTCCTCGCGATCGTCACCGGGCTCGTGATCGGGCTCACCGGGGTCCTGCGGCTGGGGTTCGTCACCGAGCTGCTGTCGCGCCCGGCGCGCGTCGGGTACCTGACCGGCATCGCGCTCACGATCATCGTCGGGCAGATCCCGAAGATGCTCGGCTTCTCGGTCGGGGGCGACGGGATCGGCGAGCAGGTCGGGCAGATCGTCGAGGCGATCGGCGACGGCTACGTGAACTCGCAGGCCCTGCTCGTGAGCGCGGGCGCGCTCGTGGTGCTCGCGGCCATCCAGCGGTGGTTCCCGAGGTGGCCGGGCGCGCTCGTCGTGGTCCTCGGTGGGATCGCGGCCGTCACGGTCTTCGATCTGGCCGTGGTCACCGTGGGGCCGCTGCCGCAGGGGCTGCCGACGTTCGCCGTGCCGACCGTGGACCTGGAGGCGCTCACGCGGATCCTGCCCGCTGCGCTCGGCATCGCGCTCGTCGCGATCGCCGACACGAGCGTGTTGTCGCAATCGCTCGCGATGCAGCGCAACGAGGAGGTCGACGCCGACCAGGAGCTGTTCGCGCTGGGCGCGGCGAACGTCGCCACCGGGTTCTTCCAGGGTTTCCCGATCAGTTCGAGCGCCTCGCGGACGCCGGTCGCGATCCAGGCGGGCGCCCGGTCCCAGCTGACGCCGCTCGTGGGGGCGGCGGCGGTCGCCGTGCTCCTGATCGCCGCGCCGGAGCTGTTGAAGGACCTGCCGCAGGCGGTCCTGGGCGCGGTCGTCGTGGCTGCGGCGGTCCGGCTGATCGACGTCCACGAGATCCGGACGCTCTGGCGGATCCGGCGAGCCGAGTTCGTGCTGTGGCTCGCCGCGTTCCTCGGCGTGCTGTTCCTCGGCGTACTCGCCGGGGTGTTCGTGGCGATCGTCCTGTCGCTTGGCGACTTCGTCCGGCGGGCTTGGCGCCCGTACGACACGGTCCTCGGACGGGTCGACGAGCTGAAGGGCTACCACGATCGTGACCGGTTCCCCGACGCCCGGACTGTCCCCGGGCTGTTGCTGTTCCGGTTCGACGCGCCCTTGTTCTTCGCGAACGCGAACCACTTCCGCGCCGAGCTGCGCCGCCGCGTGGCGGAGGAGCCGGGCACGCGGTGGATCGTGATCGCGGCCGAGCCGATCACCGACGTCGACACCACCGCTGCGATCGTGCTGGAGGACCTGCTCGAGGAGTTCGACGCGCAGGGCATCACGCTCGCGTTCGCCGAGATGAAGGATCCCGTCAAGGACCACCTGCGCCGCTACGGGCTGTTCGACCGGGTGGGGACGGACCGCTTCTTCCCGACGATGGGGACCGCGGTCGACGCCTACGTCCGCGCCGCCGAGGTCGAGTGGGTCGACTGGGAGGAACGAGGGCGCCGGGGGCACGGACCGTGATCGGCGACGTATTCGAGCGGTGGGCGGTCCGGACCCATGCGCCGGGACTGGCCTGGGGGCTCGTGCGGAACGGTGTGCTCGTCGAGGCCGGCGGCGTCGGGACACTGCGGGCCGGCGAGGACGTCCCGGTCGACGTCGACTCGGTCTTCCGGATCGCCTCGATGACCAAGTCGTTCACCGGCGCCGCGCTGATGACGCTGGTCGTCGAGGGTCGGGTCCGCCTGGACGAGCCGGTCGCCACCTACCTCCCCGAGTTCGCGCCGTGGCGCGGCCCGACCGCCGACGGCCCGCCGATCACGGTCCGGCACCTCGTATCGATGGAGTCGGGCCTCCCGAACGACGACGCGTGGGCCGACCGCCACAACGACATGACCGCCGAGCGGATGGACGCGCTCATCGCCGCCGGCGCTAGGTTCGCCTGGACCCCGGGGACACGGTTCGAGTACGCGAACCTCGGTTGGGGTCTCGTGGGCCGCGTGATCGAGCGCGTCGCCGGCGTCAGGACCCAGGAGCTCGTCCGGACCCGGCTGCTCGAGCCGCTCGGGATGACGTCCACCACATGGACCCGACCAGATGGTGGCCCGGTCGCCGAGCCCTACCGGTGGGTCGACGACGGGTGGCGTCACGACGGCGAGCCGGTCGGCGACGGCGCGATCGCCCCGATGGGCGGGCTCTGGTCGACGGTGCGCGACCTGGCGACGTGGATCGGGTTCTTCCAGGACGCCTGGCCGCCACGCGACGACCCCGACGACGGACCGCTGCCCCGGTGGGCGCGGCGCGAGATGCAGCAGATGCGCCGCGTCGACGACGTGCGATCGGGCCGTCCGCGACCGGACGGCCCTTCGCGGACGATCGCGTACGGCTACGGGATCGGGCTCGCGGTCCGCCACGACCCACGGCTGGGGCACGTGGTCGGGCACAGCGGCGGGCTTCCCGGCTACGGGTCGCACATGCGGTGGGTACCCGAGCACGGGGTGGGCGTCGTCGCCCTGTCGAACGTGACCTACGGCGCGATGACGGCCGCCTGCGACGAGGCGATCGACGTGCTGGCCGACCTCGGCGAGCTCGGGCCCGGGCGGCCGCCCGATGCCCCCGCGCTCCGCGAGGCCGCCGACCGGGCGGCCGCCCTCCTGACGTCGTGGTCCGACGCGGCCGCCGACGCGCTGTTCACCGATAACGTGGCGCTCGACGAGCCCTACGAACGGCGAGCCCGTGAGGCCGCCGAACTGGTGACCCGGCACGGCCCGCTGACCGTCGGATCGGTCGAGGCCGAGACCCCGATGCGGGGAACGTTCGAGACGGCCGAGGGCCTCGTGCGGGCCGAACTCGGTCTTGCCTACGACGGCCGCGTCCAGTGGCTCGACCTGACGGATCGATCACGGCCGAGCGATGAGCCCGTGATCACCGATCCGGAGCGGCTACGCCTGGCCGCCGGCACCGCCTACGTCATCCTGCGGCCGACCGGTGACCTGGCCGATGCGTTCGCGCGGTGGCAGGGGGAGGCGCTCGACCGGCTGGGCGGCGTACGTGCGATCGTCCCCGCGGCCCACGTCACGCTGAAGGCGTTCGGGTCGGAGGGTTCCCCGATCGCGCCACCCGACGAGGAGCGGATCGCGGAGGTCGTGGCCGGGTGGGCCGCCGCGAGCCCCCCGATCGAGCTGCGTGCGGCCGCCCTCGACGTGTTCGAGGGGGACGAAGATGTGCCGTTCGTCCGGCTCGCGCCGATCCCCGCGCTCGCCGACCTCTGGGCGCGTGCCACCGCGGCAGGTCTGCCCGCCGGATACTCCGACCCGATCGGCGCGAACGGGTGGATCCCGCATCTGTCGCTCGCCTACCCGGACGAGCCCGATCCCGCGCGCTGGGCCGAGCTCGTCGCGTGGGCGCGTGGTGTCGACACGGGCGAGCTCGCGTGCCTCGCGGTCGAGGCGGAGCTGATCGTGTTCGACGGTGGGCCGCAGCGACGGCTGGGCCGGTGCGAGCTCAGCGGCTCCTAGGCAGCCGTCTCGGCGGTCTTCGCACGGAACCAGTCGATCGTCGCGGCGAGCGCGTCGTCGTGCGCGGTGACCTCGAGCGGCCCGAAGGTCTCCTGGAACGCGCTCGCGTCGAGGACGAACGGGGTCGTCCACTGGTAGGTCATGTCGCGGTACGACCGCAGCAGCGGCACGAACAGGCCGGCGATCCGCATCATCGTCGGGGTGATGACCCCGGCCCTCGGCGACGTTCCCGCGATCTGGCCGGCGCGCTCGATGAACGTCGCCCCCGTGAGAGGCTCGGCGGCCGGCAGGATCCATGGGCGCCCGTCGGCTTCGGGGCGCTCACCCAGCGTCACGAGGGCCCGGCCCGTGTCCGGCAGGTAGCTGCACGTGTGGGGGACGTCGAGCGCGCTCATCCACTGGGCCTTGCGACCGGCGATGATCGCCTCGAACAGGCGGTCGCCCAGGAAGGTCCCGGTGCCGAACGGCCCGTAGTAGTCGCTCGACCGGCCGATCGTGACGCGGAGCCGTCCCTGACGGTGACGCTCGAGCAGTTCGTCGGCCATCTCGCGCCGCAGGCGCCCCAGCGAGGTCGTCGACATCGGCGGGGACGACTCCGAGATCGGTCCCGCCGCCGGGTCGTACATGTACACGTTGTCCGCGAGCACGAGCTTCGCGCCCTCCGCCTCGACCGCGTCGACGATCGTGCGGTTGAGCCCCGGGAACTCCTGCGCCCAACGGACGTACTCGGGCTGGGCGCAGTGATAGACGACGCTCGCTCCGGCGACCGCGGAGCGCGCCCCCTCCGCGGTGGCCACGTCGGCCGCGAGCCGCTCGACCCCGTCGGGGACCGGCGCGTCGCCACGCCTGTTCACCGCCCGGACCTGAGCGCCTGTCTCGGCAAGCGCCCGCACGACCGCGCTTCCGGTCCCCCCGCTCGCTCCCAGGACCACGTGCCGCTCGGTCATCATCGTCTCCTCTCTCATCTGGACAGTGTCAACCTATCGAACAGAAGTTGACACTGTCAAGTTCGCCTGCGACGCTGCCGGTGATGGCGAGCTACCACCACGGGGATCTGCGGCCGGTGCTGCTCGAGGCCACGATGGGGTTGGTCCGCGAGCGGGGTGTGGACGGCTTCACGTTGCGCGAGGTGGCTCGGCGGGCGGGCGTTTCCCACAACGCCCCCTACCACCACTTCCGCGATCGCTCTGCGCTCGTGGCCGCCGTGGTGATCCAGGGCTTCGACGATCTGCTGCGAGCGATGGAGCGAGCGGCCGCACGGGCGCGGGGCGGACCGCTCGCGACCGTGCGGGCGCTCGGTCTGGCGTACGTGCGGTTCGCGCGGGAAGACCCCGAGCGGTTCAAGCTGCTGTGGCGCCCCGAGCTTCGCGAGGGCGCCGGCGACGAGGTGGAGGAGGCCGGCGAGGCGTCGTACCAGCCGCTGTTCCGCGCGCTCGAGCGGGCGCGCGACGCGGGCGAGGTATCGGCCGGCCCGCCGGTGGAGGAGCAGGCGCTCGCCGCGTGGTCGATGGTCCACGGTCTCGCGATGCTGCTCGTGGACGGTCCCTTGCGGGACGACGTCGTCGGCTCGCGCGAAGCCGACCGGCTGACGAAGGGCGTCCTCGACACGCTCGTGTCGGGGCTCGCCGGGCGCTGATCTACCGCTCGCGGAGCAACCGCGCCACCTGCGCCTGACGCTCGCCGCCCGCGGTGTCCCCGCCCTCGAACGACCACAGGGCCTGGTCGGCCGCGGACGCGATCGCCCATCTCCGGAGCCGATCCGGGTCGAGCGAGCACCGCTCGCTGAGGACCTCGACGCGGTGCGTCAGCTGCTCCTTCGAGATGTCGGCGACGTCGGCGGTCCCGACGTCACGCACGAGCGACGCGGCGTCGAAGGCGCGCTCACCGACGAGGGGCTTGGGGTCGACCGCGAGCCACAGGCCGCCACGGGCCGCGACCACCGTGTCGCGCCGCAGGTCGCCGTGGAGCAGGACGGTCTCCGCCTGTGTGGGCACGAGCTCGCGGAACGACGTCGCGGCCTCGTGCACCAGCGCCCGCTCGAACGGCCGCCCGACCAGGTGGTGCCGGCCCGCCATCGTGCGTCCCCACTCCGTGGCCTCCGACGACAGCGACGTGATGCCGCCGGGGTCGGCGATCCACAGCCGCTCCGCCACCCCGACCGCGTGGCCGAGCGAGGCGTCCTCGTCGTCCTCCTCGCTGAGCCGGGTGCCGGGCTCGGGTCGCTCGAGCAGCTGTGCGCCCAGGGGGTCGTGATCGATCAAGGAGGTGATGCCGCGGCCGTCCCAATGGACGAGCGCCGCGACCTCCTCGGTGAACCACCCGTCGGGGTAGGCGAGCTTCAGCAGGACCGGCTGTGTTCCCGCTCGCGTCGCGGGGATCCGGAGCGCTCCTGAGACGTCATCATCAGGGTCGTCGAGCTCCAGCTCCCAGCGCTCCTGGAGCCGTCCGAGCAGCGTGGGGGCGCCGGCGATCCAGCCGTCGGCCTCGTCGCCGAAGCGCGCAGCCGTCTGCTCCAGGTACCGATCGAGCGCCTCCATGACCGCCCCGAGACTACTCACACATCCCTCACGCAGCCGGGGCTCAAGGTCCGTCGCCCGGTACCCGAAAACAGGTAGAGGGTCCTGGAGGACCCCGGGAGCAGATCCCACCGCGGGCAGCGAAGAGGGGGATGAGCGCGTTGCGACAGTGGGAACTGATCGGCATCACCGACGTCGTGGATCCGCAGCGCTGGATACCTGCGACGTGGGTGGACGAGGAGCCTGAGGTCAAGGGCACCTTCCTATGGTCGACCGACCTCGACCTTCGCTTCCGCACCGTGAGCTACGAGGCGGGCCTCGTCCTGGGGCTCGATCCGCGGATCTGCGAGGGCGAGGACCTGCTCGCGATGTTCGGTATCGAGGGGACGAACCTCGCGGTCCTGGAGGCGCACACGGCCGCCCTCGGCGGCGACGAGGGCCGCTTCACGATCGATGGGCCGCTCGGGCAGGTGCGATGCCGGGTCGCGCCGACCCACGCCTTCGACGGGCAGGTGATCGGGACGTTCTGCCTGGCCCTGCCCGACGAGGACGTGCCCGTCGTGCTGGAGTTGCTCGCCGCCGCCGCGGCCTAGGCGGCGAACGAACCGGCGGCGTCGAGGACCCGCTCGACCTCGGCCGGTCCGTGGGCGGTGCCGAGCGTCCACAGCTCGTAGCCCGAGGGGGCGAGCGCCACGCCGTGGTCGAGCATGTGGTGGAAGAACCGCGCGTACCGCTCGTGGTCGGCGGCCTTCGCCCCTTCGAAGTCCCGGACCGGGGCGTCGGTGAAGAACACGCTGAACAGCGAGCCGGCGCGGTTCACCGTGGCCCGGATGCCGGCGGCGTCGAACCGCTCGGTCAGGCCGTCGATCAGCAGGTCGGCGGTGGCCTCGAGCCCGGGGTACGGGTCCGAGGTGCGCGCCAGGTCGAGTGCCGCGATCCCTGCCGCGACCGCGACCGGGTTCCCGCTGAGCGTCCCTGCCTGATACACGGGCCCGGTGGGGGCGAGCCGGTCCATCACGTCGGCACGCCCGCCGAAGGCCGCGCACGGGAACCCGCCACCCATCACCTTGCCGAGCGCGGTCAGGTCGGGCGTGATGCCGTAGAAGGACTGCGCCCCGCCGTAGGCGATCCTGAACCCGGTGATCACCTCGTCGAACAGGAGCAGCGCGCCGTGCTCGTCGCAGAGGGCCCTGAGCCCCTCGAGGAATCCGGGGGCGGGCGGCACGACCCCCATGTTCGCGGCGACCGGCTCCACCGCGACCACCGCGATCTCGCCTCCCCGCTCGGCGAACAGGCCCCGCACCGCCTCGAGGTCGTTGTACGGCGAGGTGATCGTGTCCTTCGCCGCGCCCTCGGTGACGCCGGGCGAGCCCGGGATACCGAAGGTCGCGAGGCCGCTGCCGCCGCCCTTCGCGAGCAGGGCGTCGGAGTGTCCGTGGTAGCAGCCCTCGAACTTGACGAGGAGGTCCCGGCCGGTTGCGCCCCGCGCGAGGCGGATCGCGCTCATGGCGGCCTCGGTCCCCGAGGAGACGAGCCGGACCCGATCGATCCCGGGGACGGCCTCGACGATCCGCGACGCCAGGTCGATCTCGGCCTCGGTGGGCGCCCCGAACGAGGTGCCTCGGCGAGCGGCCTCGACCGCGGCGTCCACGATCTCGCGACGGGAGTGCCCGAACAGCAGCGCCCCCCACGACTGCACGAGGTCGACGTAGCGGGCGCCGTCGGCGTCCTCCACGTACGCGCCCTCGCCCCTCACGTAGAAGCGGGGCGTTCCGCCGACCGCTCCGAAGGCGCGGACGGGCGAGTCGACGCCGCCGGGGATCACATCCTTGGCTCGTGCGAACAGCTCCTCGTTGCGGCTCATGCCGTCGATGCTACGGGAGCGATGTCAGACTTCACCGGATGACCCAGACGCTGCCGCCGACGGTCCCGCCCGGCCGCCCCGCGATCGTCACGCCGGGGCGCATCGTCGCCCTGGTGATCGCGGTCGTCGGTCTGTACGTCGTGTGGCCCTCCCTCGTTGCCACCTTCGCCTCGTTCGACGATCTCGCCGAGGTGAATCCGGTGTGGTTCGTGGTGATGGCGGCGCTCGAAGGAGCGAGCTTCCTGTCGATGTGGGCGCTGATCGCCTTGTGCATCGGGTCGCGCCGGTACTTCTTGATCGGGACCTCGCAGATCGCGGGCAACGCCGTGAGCAAGATCGTGCCGGGCGGGAACCCTGTGGGGGCCGCGCTGCAGTTCCGGCTGCTGGTCGGCGGGGGGATGGACGGCACCCGGATCGGGACGGGGCTCACCGCGGCGTCGCTGATCAACGTGGCGACGCTGTTCGCGATGCCGATCTTGGCGCTGCCAGCGATCCTCCTGGGGGTCGTCGTCGTGGACGAAGGCCTCGCGCGGGGCGTGTGGGTCGGGGTAGGTGCGTTCGTCCTGCTGGTGTCCGGCGGCGCCGTGCTGCTGCTGGCCAACCGGCCGATCCAAGGCGTCGCATCACTGCTGCAGCGGCTCCTGAACGCCGTGCCGCGGCGGCGCCCACGGGTCACCGATCTCCCCGGGCGCCTCACCCGCGAGCGCGACGCGGTCCGCGAGACCCTGGGGAAGCGCTGGGGCCAGGCGATCTTGCGCTCGGCCGGCAACGTGCTGTTCGACTACCTGGCGCTGCTCGCCGCCGTCCACGCGACCGGGGCGAAGCCGCACGCCTCGCTCGTGCTCCTCGCCTACGTCACCGGGATCGTGCTGGGGATGGTCCCGATCACCCCCGGCGGCCTCGGCTTCGTCGAAGCCGGGTTGACCGCGACCCTGGTGCTGGCGGGGGTACCGGCGACCCAGGCGACATTGGCGACCCTCGCGTACCGGCTCGTGTCGTACTGGGGCGCCGTGGCGGCCGGACCGATCGCGTACGCGCTGTACTCGCGCCGCGCGGCGACGTGGGCGGCGCGCGCGGCGGCTCGCGGTACCCGATGATGGACGGGAAAGGGGCTCGACCGATGGAGTACTCGGGGGGCGGAGACCGCCCGCTCGGACCGATCGATCCGTTGAAGGTGCCGCGGTTCGCGGGTCCGGGGACCTTCGCGCGCCTGCCTCGACTCGACGAGGTGACGGCGTGCGACGTGGCGATCCTCGGGGTGCCGTTCGACTCGGGCGTCACCTACCGGCCGGGGGCGCGGTTCGGGCCGATGGGGATCCGCGCGGGCTCGCGGTTGCTCCGCGGCTACCACGCGCCGCTCGACGTCGAGCCGTTCCTCGCCCAGCAGGTTGTCGACGCGGGCGACGTCGGGGTGAACCCCTTCGACCTGATGGAGGCGATCGCGCAGATCGAAGCTGCCGGCCGCGAGCTGCTCGCCGACGTTCCGTCGGTGGTCGCGCTCGGCGGCGACCACACGATCGCGCTGCCGCTGCTCCGCGCGGTCCACGCTCGGTACGGGCAGGTCGCGCTCGTGCACTTCGACGCGCATCTCGACACGTGGGACACGTACTTCGGGGCCGCCTACACGCACGGGACGCCTTTCCGCAGGGCGGCGGAGGAGGGGTTGTTCGCGCTCGGCCGATGCGCGCACATCGGGATCCGCGGTCCCTTGTTCTCGGCGCAGGATCTGGTCGACGACGCGGGGTTCGGGTTCGAGATCGTGGGTGCCTTCGACTATCTGCGCCGCTCGCCCGACGACGTCGCCGACCAGATCCGCGAACGGGTGGGGGACGCTCCCGTGTACGTCTCGATCGACGTCGACGTGATGGACCCGGCGCACGCGCCGGGAACGGGGACGCCCGAGGCGGGGGGGTTGACGAGCCGGGAGCTGCTCGCGACGCTGCGCGCGATGGACGGCGTGAACCTGGTCGCGGCCGACATCGTCGAGGTCGCGCCTGCCTACGACCACGCCGAGCTCACGACGATCGCCGCGTCGAACGTCGTCTACGAGCTCCTCGGGCTGTTCGCGAGGAAGGCGGCACGATGATCCGACAGCTGGCCGCCGCGGTCCGTGAACGTCGTGTCGGCGCGCACGAGCTGGTCTCTGAGTCCCTGCGACGGATCGAGACGTGCGACCCCGAGCTGAACGCGGTGGTGGCGCTGCGCGCCGAGGAGGCGCTCGATGAGGCCCGCGGCCTCGACGAACGTCTGGCGTCGGGCGGCGGTGAGCCACGCCCGCTCGCCGGCGTCCCCGCGCTGATCAAGGACCTCACCGACGTGACGGGGATGCGGACGACCTTCGGGTCCCAGCTCTACGCGCACGCCGCGCCGGCGGCGCGCGACGGGCTCCCGACCGCCCGCCTCCGCGCCGGCGGCGCGGTGATCGTCGGCAAGACGAACACGCCCGAGTTCGCCACCGAGGGCTACACGAACAACCACGTCTTCGGCCCGACCCGCAACCCGTGGAACCGCGAGCGGACGCCCGGCGGTTCCAGCGGCGGCTCGGGCGCCGCGGTGGCGGCGGGCATGGCCCCGATCGCCACGGCCACCGATACCTCCGGCTCGATCAGGATCCCTGCGACCTACTGCGGCCTGGTCGGTCTGAAGCCGACGAACGGCATCGTCGCTCGCGAGCCCGAGACCCGCACCACGCTCGAGTGGATCGACCTGACGACCGACGGCCCGTTGGGCGCGACGGTCGACGACGTCGTGCTCCAGCTGGAGGTCCTGGCCGGTCCCGCCCCCGGAGACCCCACGGCGCTCCCGTGGGTCTGGCACCACGAGCGGGCGGGCTCGCGCCGCCCCCGCCGGCTGTTCGTCGCCGAGCGGTGGGCGCCGGAGTGGGGCGCGCTGCCCGACGAGGCCCGCGCGCTCCTCGACGAGGCCGTCGAGAAGATGGCGATGCTGATGAGGCTCGAGCCTGAGCCGATCGACGCGGCGGCCGGGCTGGGCGAGATCGGGAGCGTCGACGACGACTCGTACCTCATCACCGCGGTCGAGCTGCTCCAGGCGCTCGGCGGGGCGGAGGGGTTCGCACGGGTGAAGGACGAGCTGTTCCCGGCGACCGTCGAGCTGGTCGAGTTGGCGCTCGACACCGGCGCCGACGCGTACGTGGCGGCCCGTCGCCGACGCCTCGCCTACACGCGGTGGTTCGACGAGCTGCTCGGCGATGACGCCGTCGTGCTCGGCGCGGTGATGGCGACCGACGCGATCGCTGCCGAGGGCCCATCCGGTGGGGCAGGCTCGACCGGCGACGCGTACCTGACCGCCCCGCACAACCTGACGGGGAACCCGGCGCTCAGCCTGCCCGCGGGGAGGTACCCGAGCGGCGTCCCGTTCGGTCTGCAGGTCACCGGTCCGCGGTTCGGCGACGACCTCCTCCTCGACATCGCCGCGGCGTGGGAAGAGGCCCATCCCTGGCACCTCGCTGCCGAGGGCTACGAGCCGTTCAGGGTCTGACCGTCAGGCCACTCCCGCGCCGCGAGGCCGAGCCTGTCGATGGGGCCGGAGCCGTGTGACGCCTAGGCCTCGCGGAGCCAGCGCGCCGCGTCCTTCGCGTGGTACGTCAGCACGAGGTCCGCGCCGGCCCGCTTGAAGCCGGTGAGCAGCTCGATCACCACGCGGCGCTCGTCGAGCCAGCCGTTGAGGGCAGCCGCCTTCACCATCGCGTACTCGCCGCTCACGTTGTAGGCGGCCATCGGGAACCCGGTCGCGTCCTTCGCCACGCGCAGCACGTCGAGGTAGGGCAGGCCCGGCTTCACCATCACGATGTCCGCGCCCTCCTCGATGTCCTGGAACACCTCGCGCAGGGCCTCGTCGCCGTTCGCGGGGTCCTGCTGGTAGCCGGCGCGGTCGCCGAACTTCGGGGCGCCCTCCGCGGCCTCGCGGAACGGCCCGTAGAAGCCGCTCGCGAACTTCGCCGCGTACGCCATGATCCCGACGTCGTCGTGGCCCGCGCCGTCGAGCGCGTCGCGGATCGCGGCCACCTGGCCGTCCATCATGCCGCTCGGCCCCACCATGTGGGCGCCGGCGTCGGCCTGCGCGACCGCGATCCGCTGGTAGCGCTCGACGGTCGGGTCGTTGTCGACCTCGTTCCGCTCGTTCAGGACCCCGCAGTGCCCGTGGTCGGTGTACTCGTCCAGGCACAGGTCGCTCATCAGCACGGCGTCGTCGCCGAGGTCGGCGCGGAGCGCCCGCAACGCGACCTGGCCGATCCCCTCGGGGTTCCAGGCCTCGGAGCCCTCGTGGTCCTTCGTGGCGGGGACGCCGAAGAGCATGAAGGCGCGCACCCCAAGCTCGCGGAGCTCGGCGACCTCGGCGCGCAGCGATCCGATGGTGTGCTGGGACTGCCCCGGCATCGACGAGATCGCCACCGGCTCGGCGATCCCCTCCTTCACGAAGAGCGGCGCGATCAGGTCGTCGGACGTGAGGTGGTGCTCGCGGATCAACGCGCGCAAGGCGGCGGTCCGCCGGAGGCGGCGGGGTCGGTGCTCCGGGAAGCTCATGCGCGCATCGTAGCGGGGCTACCGGCTCGGTCCGCCGTGGCGTAACGTTTTCGCATCATGGAGCCCAAGAAGGTCTGGGACGGATACCGCTCGTTCTCCTACCTGGAGGCGGGAGTCGACTACCGCGGGTTCGAGCTGTCTGCGGAGCTCGGCAGGGTCGAGCCGTTCGTCTACCCGCTCGGCGCCGAGGACGCGGCGCGCGCGGACCGCCTGTGGCGCGAGCACGTCTGCATCTCGCTCCACGAGCATGCGGGGATCGCGCCCGCCGACTGGGCCGACAACGACGCGTACATCCGCGAGGGCCGCGAGTGGTACGGGTACGAGGGCCTCGCCGCCTCCGGCCTCGACGCGGTCTTCGAGAACTTCTTCGACGGCACGACGACGATCACGTCGAAGTCCGGCTGGAAGTGGACCGACGTGATCCACGACCTCGGGATGCACCTGGCCGACGTGGCGCACCAATCGGTCGTGTTCCTCGCGTCGACGGTCGACGACATCCGCCGAGCCCACGAGACGGGCCGGATCGCGATGGTGCCGTCGTTCGAGGGCGCCGCCCCGATCGAGAACGAGCTCGACCGGCTCGACGTGCTGTTCGGCCTGGGCGTACGGATGATCGGCGTCGCGTACAGCGAGTCGAACCAACTCGGCGGAGGGATCCGCGATCCCGGCGACGGCGGCCTCACGAAGTTCGGTCGTGACGCCGTGGTTCGCATGAACAAGCTCGGTATGGCGGTCGACGTCTCACACACGGGCGACCTCACCGCGATGCAGACGTGCGAGCTGTCGACGAAGCCCGTGTTCCTGTCGCATTCCGGAGCGCGGGCGTTGTTCCCCGAGCGGAAGCTGAAGACCGACGATCTGCTGAAGGCGGTCGCCGACACCGGCGGGGTGATCGGGGTCGAGGCCTCACCCCATACGACGATCACGCCATCGCACCCCCGGCACGACCTCGAGGGCGTGATGGAGCACGTCGAGTACTGCATCGGCGTGATGGGGATCGACCACGTCGGGTTCGGGTTCGACACGTTCTTCGGCGACCACGTGGGGCTCCACCGTGCGTACGGCGGGTTCATGGACAGCGGCGAGGAGCCCGAGCACGAGTGGGTCGACTACGTCGAGGGTCTCGAGAACGTGAGCGAGTTCCCGAACACGATCCGCTGGCTCGTGGCCCACGGCTACACCGACGAGCAGATCGCGAAGCTCGTGGGGGGCAACGCCCTGCAGGCCCTCAGCCTCGTCTTGGGGTGAACAGCCGCTCGAGCGCGGCGACGAGGCCCTCGGTCGTGTGGGGCCTCGCCACGGCGTGCACCCGGAACCCGTGGGCGCGCGCCTCCTTCGAGGTCACCGGGCCGATGCTCACGACCTTGGGAGGGCCCTTCACCGTGCCGAGCGCACCGACGAATCCGCGGACGGTCGAGGCGCTCGTGAACGTGACCGCGTCGACCTCACCGGCGGCGAGCGCCCGGCGAGCTTCTTCCGGCAGCGTCTTCGGGAACACGGTCAGGTAGGCATCGACGCGCGTGGGGGTCCATCCCTTCGCGGCGAGCGCATCCTCCAGACCCGCGGGCGCGATGTCCGCGCGGGCGCACAGGACGCGGCCCTCGCCGCGAGGGAACGACCGCGCGAGTCCGACGGTGGTGAAGGTGGCAGCCACGTGGTCGGGGTCTCTGTGCGCGTACCGTCGGAAGGCGTCCCCGGTGCCATCGCCGATCGCCGCCACCTTCGCGCGCACGTGTGCCGGCGACACGAGCCGTTCGTCCAGCATCGCGACGGTCGCCGGCGACGTGAGGACGATCCACACGAACCGTCCGGCGCCGAGGTCTCTCAGGGCCGCGGTGAGCGCTGCGCTTCGGGCCGGCTTCACCTCGATCGCGGGCGCGACGATCGCACGGGCGCCGCGCGCCTCGAGCATCTCCACGAGCTTCCCCGACCGCTCCGCGGGACGCGTCACCACGATCGTGCGACCGGCGAGGGTCTTCCGGGGGCTCACTCCGCCCGCACCTCGGCCAGGATCCGGTCGGCGCCAAGGGCGAGCAAACGATCGGCGACGAGATCGGCGGCGCGCCGCGGATCCTCTGACTCGGCGGCCGCCTTGACCACGCGGACCCCGTCCGGGGAGGCGACGACGGCCGCCAGGCGCAGCAGGTCGCCCTTGAGTGCGCCGATCGCTCCCAGCGGCAACGCGCACCCGCCGCCGATCCGGCGCATCAGCGCCCGCTCGGCCTCGAGCGCCATCCGCGAGGGACGGTGATCGAGGAGCATCAGCACCGCGAGGACCTCACGGTCGTCCGTGCGGCATTGGATCCCCAGGCACCCCTGTCCCGGCGCGGGGATCATCACGTCGATGCCGAGCGGGGTCGCGTGCGGTGGGTCGATCCCCAGACGGGAGAGCCCGGCAGCGGCGAGGATCGCGGCGTCGACCTCGCCGTCCGCGAGCTTGCGGAGCCGTGTCTCGACGTTGCCGCGCAGGTCGGCGACCCCGATCCCCGGGTACGCCGCCATGATCTGGGCCCTTCGGCGCAGGCTCGAGGTTCCGACGATCATGCCCGGTCTCAGCTCGCCCTCGGCACGCAGCAGCAGCATGTCGTGGGGCGCCTCGCGCTCGGGCACCGCCCCGATCTCGAGCCCCTCGTCGTCCTCGGCCGGCATGTCCTTCGCGGAGTGCACGGCCAGGTCGATCCGCCCGTCGCGGAGGGCCTCGAGGATCGTGTCGATCCACAGCCCCTTCAGACCCTGGGCCGAGGCGTCGGCGGTCCCACCCTCGTCGCCGGTCGTGGTCATCGGGACCAGCACGGTGTCGACGCCCTGGAGGCGAAGCAGATCCCTCGTGTGCTCGGCCTGGACGATCGCAAGGCGGGACCGGCGCGTCCCGATCCGGAGCGTCCTCATATCTCGACGTCGGGGTCGATGCCGAGGAGCTCGGCCAGGGTCCGCGCGTGGAGACCGTCGGTCCCCGGCTCGGAGCGTTCCTTCAGCTCCACGATCGGATCGTGGAGCAGCTTCGCGGCCACACCGGCGGCCAGCGCCTCGACGGCGGCGCGCTCGTCCGGCGTGAGCGAGGCCAGACGCGACCCCCAGCGCCCGAGCTCAGCCTGCACGACCTCGTCGCCGTGGCGACGGAGGGCCCGGATCAGCGGCGCGAGGGCATCTCCACGACGGTGCACCTCCCAGCGGTGCACCTCCTCGCCGACGAGCTCATGCGCCCGCTCGATCTCGGCGGCGGCACGGGCGTCGTGTTCGTTCAGGCGTTCGCGGAGCGACACGATGTCGATCACCCGGACGTTCTCGACGTAGGCGGCCTCGGGATCCACGTCGCGCGGAACCGCGAGGTCCAGCAGCACGAGCGGTCGCCCACCGCGGATCTCGGCCGACCTGGCCACCGCGCCGTGATGCACGACGTACCCGGCCGCTCCGGTCGCCGAGACGACCAGGTCGGCGGTCGCGAGCGCCTCGGGGAGCATGTCGAGGTCGCCGTGGTCGGCTCCCGTGCGCTCGGCCAGCAGGCGCGCGCCGTCCAGCGACCGGTTCACGATCCGCAGCGGACCGACCCCACGCTGGTGCAGGTGCTTCACGGCGAGCGCGGCCATCTGGCCGGCGCCGACGACCACGACCCCGCGACCTGCGAGCGTGCCGAGCGCCTCCTCGGCGAGGTCGGCCCCGAGCGACACGAAGGCGTCCGGCGCCGCGCCCAGCCCCGTCTCCTGGCGCACGCGTCGACCGGCGCGGACCGCCCCGTGGAACAGCCCGGTGAGGGCGGGCCCGGCGGCGTCCTCGGCCTCGGCGCGGCGGATCGCGTCGCGGACCTGGCTGAAGATCTGCGTCTCGCCGAGCACCATCGAGTCGAGCCCGGCCGCGACCCCGAACAGGTGGTCGGTCGCGTCGCGCTCCCAGTGGCTGTAGAGGGGGTCGGCCAGGTCGGCGGGGTCGACCCCCCGCGACTCGGTCAGCAGCCGCTTCAGGGCCAGGAACCCGGCGTGGTAGTTCGGTGTGGAGCCGTAGACCTCGACGCGGTTGCAGGTCGACAGGACCACGACCTCGTCGATGCCCTCCAGGTCGTGGGCGTGCTCGTACGCCTTCGCGAGGTCGTCATCGGTGAACGCGAGCCGCTCCAGCAGCTCGATCGGGGCGCGACGGAAGGAAACACCGAGAGTGAGGATGCCCATGGGAACGGCCGGTATCGTAGCGGGCGATGGAGGGACATCGCGCCCGTGACCTGGGCATCCGCATCGGCACGGGCGATCCTGGCCCCCGGAACGCGATCACGGACGTGGCCGGTGTCCGCGTCGGCCACCGTGCGGTGATCCGCGGCGAGGACGGGGCGCCCGATGCCGTACGGACCGGCGTGACGGCCGTCTTCCCGCACGAGGGCGACCCGTGGAAGGCGCCGGTCTACGCGGGCGCGCACATCCTGAACGGCTACGGCGAACTGATCGGGATCAACACGATCCGCGAGTGGGGGATCCTCGAGAGCCCGATCGTGCTCGCGTCGTCGCTCCTGATCGGCAAGGCCTACGACGCGACCGTCCGATGGATCGCGGGGCGCGACGACAACGCCGGCGAGGCCGTGATGCCCTGCGTGACCGAGTGCGACGACTCCTATCTCTCGGCGGTGCTCACCGGTCCGCTTTCCGACGACGACGTCTTCGGCGCCCTCGAGGCTGCCACCGACGGCCCTGTCGAAGAAGGCTGCGTCGGCTCGGGCACGGGGATGCAGGCGTTCGACTTCAAGGGCGGGATCGGGACGGCATCGCGCCTCCTGCCGGCCGAGCACGGGGCCTACACCGTCGGCGTCCTGGTGATGACGAACCACGGCGACCGCCGGAACCTCCTGATCGACGGCGTGCGGGTCGGCGAGGCGCTCGACGACGAGATGCCGAGCGAGCACTCGGAGGGCTCGTGCATCGCGATCGCGGCGACGGACGCGCCGCTGCTACCGCACCAGCTGCGCCGGATCGCCGAGCGGACCGGCATGGGCCTGGCGCGCGGCGGTTCCCATGCGTCGAACACGAGCGGCGAACAGCTCCTGGCCTTCTCGACCGCGACGCGGCTGCCCACCGACGTCCCCACGATGCAGACCACGGTCCTGCTTGACGGCGCGAGGGCCGGCGGCAAGACGATGTCGGCGCTGTTCCGCGCCACGGTCGAGGCTACCGAGGAGGCGGTCGTGAACGCGCTGATCGCGGCGCACACCGTCACGGGTCGCGACGGGCACACGCTGCACGCGCTGCCGGTCGACCGGACGCTCGAGCTGCTGCGGGCGGCGGGCAGGGTCCCCATGTAGCCGGAGGCTCCGCGCGCTCCGACGTTCATCTGGACCGGATGTTGCCATGGTGGGCATACTCCGCCCCGATCGATAGGAGGGGCTGGAGGGTGGACCGCAAGCGCGTGTGGGCTCCGTTGCGCGATCGGAACGTGCGGCTGTTGATCGGGGGCCTTGGGCTCTCCCAGGTCGGCGACTGGCTCTACAACGTCGCGCTGATCGTCTTCGTGCTCGAGCGAACGGGGTCGGGGGCGTGGATCGCCGCCGCGGGCGTGATACGGCTGCTTCCCTACGTGCTGTTCGGAACGGTCGGCGGGATGATCGCGGACCGCCGTCCGCGGCGCAGGACGATGATCGCATCCGACCTGATCCGCGCCGCCGTGATGTTCACGCTGACGGTCGTCGCGGCCCTCGACGGGTCGCCGCTGGCGGCGCTCGTGCTCGCCGGGATCGCCACGACGTTCTCGGTCGCGTACGGACCGTGCGTGAACGCGGCGATCCCTCGGCTCGTCTCCGAGGACGATCTCTCCGTCGTGAACACGTTGTCGGCGACCGTCACGAACCTGAGCTACGCGCTCGGCCCGGCCCTCGGGGCGATCCTCCTGCTCCTCGGCTCGCCGACGGCCGCGTTCGCGGTGAACGGGGTCACGTTCCTCGCGTCGGCCGTGTTGACGCTCGCGATCCGCGGGGACCTCGGGCCCGACGCTGAGCGCCTGCGCGACGTGCCGATCGGTGTCACCACCTCGCCCCCGTCCGGGTTCGTCGACAGCTTCCGCGCGCTCACGTCGAGCGCCTTCGTGATCGCGCTCGTCGTGACCCAGGTGGCGACGAACGTCCTGTACGGCATGGAGACCGTGCTGTACGCGCTCGCGTCGACCGATCTCCTTGGGATGGGCGTCGACGGAGTCGCGTTCCTGTACGCGGCGATCGGCGTGGGGGGATCGCGGCGGCCGGGGTCGCTCATCGGCTCGCCGGCCGGTCCGAAGCCGGCCTCGTCCTGGCCGCCGCGACCGTGCTGTGCGGGTTGCCGATGGCCACGATCGCGGTGGCGAGCGAACCGAGCGTGGTGCTGACGGTCCTGCTCGTCGAGGGCGCCGCGATGATCGTCGTCGACGTGATGGTGGTCACGTCACTTCAGCGTCTGATCGGCGGGGACGTCCTGGGCCGAGCGTTCGGGACCCTCGACGCCCTGATCGTGGCGGGGATCCTCGCGGGGTCACTCCTCGCCCCGATCCTCGTCGCCGCGTTCGGGTTGCAGGCCGCGCTGCTGATCGGAGGCGGCATGATGGCGGTCGCGGGCATCATGGTCCTCGTGCAGGCACGGGCGATCGACGTGTCGGTCGAGGCGTACGCCGGACCGCTCCGGGAACGCGTCGCGACCCTCCGGAGGCTCGCGCTCTTCCGCGGCGCCTCGAGAGCGACGCTCGAGCACGTCGCCGAGATCGTCCACGAGGAGTCGGTCGCCGCCGCGACGACGGTGATACGCCAGGGCGACGTCCCCGATGACCTCTTCGTGGTCGTCGCCGGGTCGCTCGAGGTGTGCGTGGCGACAGGGGATGGGGATCACGTCGTCGCGACGCTGGGACCGGGCGATCATTTCGGGAGATCGGGCTCCTACGTCGGGTACCTCGCACGGCCACGGTTCGCTCGACCGAACCTTGTCGCCTGTACCGGATCGCGGGGGAGGGGTTCCTCGACATCGTGTCGCAAGGCGCAGTCCGTTCGCGGACCCTGACCCGGACCGCCCAGTCGCGGCTCGCGGCGCTCCCGCCCGAAGCGGATCGGTCCGTCCGGCCGGGATCCGTGGGATAGACCTCGTGCTCACCCCCTGCTAGGTTCCGCTCCCATGCGGGTCGCCTTCACGTTCAACGTCCGTCACGCGGCCTGTGGGTTCGATGAGGCCGCGCAGGCGGAGGCGGAGTTCGACGAACCCGCGACGATCGCTGCGATCCACGAGGCGATCGAGGCCAACGACCACACCTGTATCGACGTGGAAGCCGATGACGACGCGTTCGAGACGCTCCGTTCACAGCGCGGATCGATCGACTTCGTGTTCAACATCGCGGAAGGTCGGCGCGGTCAGTCGCGGGAGGCGCAGATGCCGGCGATGTTCGAGATGCTCGATCTCCCCTTCTCGCACTCCGGGTCGCTGACGCACGCGATCTCCCTCGACAAGGCGCTCACGAAGAAGGTGTGGCGCTTCCACGGGCTCCCGACGCCGAGGTTCGCCGTCTTCGGCGACGATCTCCGCGAGTCCGTCGTGGATGCCCTGCGGTTCCCCGTCCTCGTCAAGCCGAACGCGGAGGGGTCGAGCAAGGGCCTGTTCAATACGAACCTGATCGGCGATCCGGTCGACCTGCTCGACAAGGTGGAGGAGATCCGGGCGCTCGTCGGGGGGTCGATCCTCGTCGAGGAGTTCCTGGACGGACGCGAGTTCACGGTGACCGTGCTGGGCAACCCGGGAGTCGGTGACGGGCTGGTCGCGCTGCCGATCGTCGAGCAGGACTACGATGCCTTCCCGCCGGACATCCCGCACTTCGCCTCGTACGAGGTCAAGTGGTTCTTCGAGGACAGCGACGAGGGCCGTGACGCGTGCGTCTGCCCTGCCGACCTGAGCCCGTCTCAGCGAGATGAGATCGAGCAGCTCGCGAAGCAAGCCTTCACCGCACTCGGCTGTCGCGACGTCGCGCGCGTGGACATTCGGATGGACGGTGAAGGGCGACCCCAGCTTCTCGAGATCAACACGCTCCCTGGGATGCACCACGACCCGGTGCTGACCTCGTACTTCCCGGTCGCCGCGCGGGCGGCTGGATGGGACTACCACAGGATGATCGGTGAGGTCCTCGAACGCACCATCTGTCGTCTCGACGGCCGTCGGTCAGACGTCTCCCGTGTGATCGACCTCCGGTCCGCCGAGGCCGCGTCGCGCGTCCCGTAGGATCGGCGACGGAGACGTGCCTGAGTGGCCGAAAGGGAGCCGCCTGCGAAGCGGTCTCGGGGAACACCAACCCCGATCGGGGACTCCCACCGCGAAAGATGCAGGTCAGGCCACTGCCCAGACCCTGCTCGTCGCGGCGACCGGCGCCGCCGCAGGAGGCCGACGCTCATCCCACGTCGGCCGGTACCCGCGTCCCCGGATGCTCCGGTCCCGGAGCGATCCGGTCGCCGGCGAGGTGGTAGGGGACGTTCGTGATCGTGACGTACGGCTCGGTCAGCAGGAGCCGTTTCATGAACAGCGCCGTCTGGCCGTGGAGCGGCTGTTCCCACCAGTGGGACACCAGGAACTCGGGGATCACGACCGTGACGACCGTGCCGGGGTTCGCGGTGTGCCGTCGGACCTCCTCCAGGAGCGGCATCGCGAAGTCGCGGAACGGTGCCTCCACGAGGGACAGAGGGATCTGGATCCCGGAGTGCCACCAGTCCTCGACGATCTCTGGCTGCCCTTCCGGGTCGGTGCCCAGGTAGAGCGCCTCCACGTGAGCTGCCCGGAGGGTCAGCGCGTAGTTCGTCGCGCGTACGACGCCGTCGTGCACGCCCCCGACCGGGATCAGCACGACGTGACGATCGGGCTCGGTCACCCGCGTTCCCTCACCCTCGTTCGCCGCCTGCTCCTCGGGGACGTAGGGGACATCCGCGACGACCACGTCGGGGGTGAACAGCAACGAGGCTTTGAGCCTGGTCGTGAACCGCAGCGTCGTCAGCAGGCTCCACAGCGAGCCGCTCGTCACCGACTCGCTGATCACGACGGTGACGAATCCCTCGCCGCGACGCGGCAAGGCCCGCAGGAACGCCTTCAGGTCCCCGGTCATCGTGCGACCCGTCCTCGGGAGGGGACGGAGCGGCTCCATGCGCGGGGCGATCGTCGCCCATCCGACCGCGCACCGGTCGAAGTCGCCGGGTTCCCCGACGAACAGCGGGACCACGCGCTGGGCCCGGATGCCGTGGAGGTAGGAGAGTGCGTCCCGCGCGTCCGGCCCGAGGTCGCGGACCAGGAACACGAACGCGTTCGAGAGATCGGCCGTGGGTCGGACGAGCCCTCTGCGGAGCTCTCGAGCGACGTGGTCGTAGTGGCGGTGGATCCCGAAGAGCGCGACCACGATCACCGGGACGGCGACGATCACGATCCACGCGCCGTGGGAGAACTTCGTCGAGGTGATGACGACCAGGACGATCCCCGTGGCCACCGCGCCGATCGCGTTGATCACGATCGAGGTCGTGCGCTTCGGCGCGTCCCGATCGGCGAGCCAGTGGCGGACCATGCCGGTCTGCGACAGCGTGAACGAGGTGAAGACGCCCACCACGTACAGCTGGATCAGCCGTGAGACGTCGGCGTCGAACGCCGCGATCAGGAGGGCCGCGGCGAGGGCGAGCACGATGATCCCGTTCGAGAACACGAGCCGGTCGCCGCGGTTGCGGAACTGGGACGGCATGAACCCGTCGCGCGCCAGGATCGACGACAATCGCGGGAAGTCCTGATAGGCGGTGTTCGCGGCCAAGATCAGGATCGCCGCCGTGAACGCCTGCACGAAGTAGAAGCCCACCCCGCCGCCGAAGACCGCGTGGGCGACCTGGGCGACCACGGAGCGCTCCCCCGAGACGGTGATGCCCTCGATGTGCGTGGCCAGCCAGGAGATGCCCAGGAACATCGCGATCGCCATCGCGCCCATCAGTCCGAGGGTCGTCGCCGCGTTCCTCGCCTGCGGTCGCCGGAAGGCCGGCACGCCGTTCGAGATCGCCTCGACGCCGGTCAGCGCCGTGGACCCAGACGAGAACGCGTGCAGGATCACGAACAGCGACAGGGGGGCCGCCGTGGTCGCCAGGAGATGCTCGGCGGGCAACGCCTCGGCGACCGGGCACCCCGTGGCGCACCGCACGAGCCCGAGGACGACCATCACGAAGATCGAGATGACGAACACGTAGGTGGGGATCGCGAACAGCGTGCCCGCTTCCTTCACCCCTCGCAGGTTGGCGACCGTCAGGAGCGTGAGGAACACGAGCGCCAGGCCGACACGCTGGCCGGCCAGCGACGGGAAGGCCGACGTGATCGCGAGGACACCGGCGCTGATCGACACCGCCACCGTCAAGACGTAGTCGGTCAGGAGCGACGCGGCCGCGACCAACCCGGGAGCCGTGCCGAGGTTCTCCTTGCTGACGATGTAGGCGCCACCCCCCGATGGGTACGCCCGGACGGTCTGGCGGTAGGAGATCACGACGATCGCGAGCAGGAGCGCGATCGCTGCGGCGATCGGCATCACGAGGTGCTTCGATGCCGCGCTCGCCCCCAACAGGACCAGGAGGATCTCCTCGGTCGCGTAGGCGTTCGACGACAGCGCGTCCGACGAGAACACCGGCAGCGCGATCGACTTCGGCAGGAGGGTGTGCTCGAGGGTGTGGCTCGGCTTCGCGCGCCCGACGAGGACGCGCTTCGCCACCGCCCGGGGCCGAGAGGAGGTCGTCGTGATGGCCACGATCCGAGCGTAGGAGCGGCCATCCGCCGCGCCCGCACGGACCGCGTCAAGACCCTGGCGGAGGGCGTCAAGGATGCGTCAAGAGCCCTACGCTGCGGGCATGGAACGGCTCCAGGGTGCCGTGCATGAGCGAGGGTCTCGCGTCGGGCTTCCCCGCGGCAGGCAGGTCGCCGGGTTGCTCGTGGGCGCCGCGGTGATCTCCGGGCTCACGCTGATCCTGCTCGCGGTGCACTCGCACCTCGGTCTTCCGAGCGTCCTGCTGCTCTACCTGTCGATCGTGGTAGGGATCGCGGTGCTGGGCGGGCTCTGGCCGGCGCTGATCGCGGCGCTCGCGAGCCCGCTGATCATCAACTGGTTCTTCACGCCGCCGACGCGCACGTGGAAGATCTCCGACCCCGAGAACGTGTTCGGGCTCCTGGTGTTCGTGTTGGTGGCGGTCGTCGTGAGCATCTTGGTCGACCGGGAGGCCCGGGCCCGCGCCGAGGCCGAGCGCCGGCGTTCGGAGGCGGCCGCCCTCGGTCGCGTGAACGAGCTGCGCACCGCGATCTTGGCGGGGGTGTCCCACGACCTGCGGACGCCGCTCGCGTCGATCAAGGCCTCGGCCTCCAGCCTGCTCGAGGACGACGTCGTCTGGTCGCCGGAGCAGACCCGGGAGTTCCTCGTGACGATCGAATCGGAGAGCGACCGCCTCGCTTCGCTGGTCGACAACCTGCTCGACATGAGCCGGATCCAGACCGGGACGCTGGCCCTGTACCGGCGCGCGATCGGGCTCGACGAGATCGTGCCGAGGGCGTTGGCTTCGCTGCCCGATCGCGGTGCCGGCGTGGAGGTCGAGGTCCCGGAGATCCTCCCCAGGGTGGTCGTCGACGCGGATCTCGCCGAGCGAGCCGTCGCGAACGTGGTCGCGAACGCGCTGATCTGGAGCCCGCCGGACGTGGCGCCGCACGTCATGGGCGTCCGAGCGGGCGGCCGGGTGGAACTGTGGGTGATCGACCACGGGCCGGGCGTGCCGCTGCGGGATCGCGCGCGCATGTTCGAGCCGTTCCAGCAGCTCGGCGACCGGCCGGGCAACGACGGGCTGGGGTTGGGTCTGGCGGTGGCCAAGGGGTTCATGGATGCGGTCGAGGGGGAGATCCGCGTCGAGGAGACCCCCGGAGGCGGACTCACGATGGTGATGTCGTTCGAGGCGGTCGGATGACCAGGGTCCTCGTCGTCGACGACGAGCAGCAGCTCGCCAAGGGGCTCGCGGTGAACCTCTCGGCGCGCGGGTACGAGGTGGACGTGGCGGCGGACGGCCGATCGGCCCTGGACTCGGCCTCGCGCCATCGTCCCGACGTCGTGGTCCTGGACCTGGGGCTCCCGGACATCGACGGGCTCCGCGTGATCGAGGGCCTGCGCGCGTGGTCGACGATGCCGATCATCGTCTTGTCCGCCCGGGGACAGGAAGCGGACAAGATCGCGGCGCTGGACGCGGGGGCGGACGACTACGTGACGAAACCCTTCGGGATGGGCGAGCTGCTCGCGCGCCTGCGGGCGGCGGAGCGGCGTTCGGCTCCCTCCGAGGAGATGCCCGCGGTGCAGACCGAGGCCTTCACCGTCGATCTCACCGCGAAGCGGATCGTCCGCGACGGCGTCGAGGTCCACCTCACCCCCACCGAGTGGAGCCTGGTGGAGATCCTGGTCCGCAACCCGGGCAAGCTCGTGCCCCAGCGGCAGCTCCTCAAGGAGGTCTGGGGGCCCACCTACGAGCAGGAGACGAACTACCTCCGCGTCTACATGGCGCAGATCCGTCGCAAGCTCGAGCCCGATCCCGCCATGCCTCGGTACTTCATCACGGAGCCGGGGATGGGCTACCGCTTCGAGGACCGAGGCGGGGACGAGGCGCCCGGCGACGACTAGGAGACCAGAGGTAGGCTGCGCTCATGGAACCCGCGCAGGCTGCGTTCATCGGCAACGTCTTCTGGTGGACCTTCGTGTCGGTCGTCGTGGGGCTGCTCGTCAGGATGCTCGACCCGGAAGGCGCGGACGAGCCGGGGTCGACACACGCCCCCTGACCGCCCCGGTCGCTAGACTCGACGGCGGAGACGTGCCTGAGTGGCCGAAAGGAGCCGCCTGCTAAGCGGTTAGGGGGTGTTGAGCTCCCTCCCGGGTTCGAATCCCGGCGTCTCCGCCGGGTCGGCGGGCGAGCACCGCGCGGTTCAGGTCCCGCGTCGTGAGCGTCCGTTCGGCCATCTCGTCGAGGCCACGCCCGTCGGTTGCGCCTCCAGCCCGAACCTCTGCACCTACCGGGTGAGGTGATCTGCGGGCGTGCGGCGGGCGGATGGGACACGACCGCCCCCGATCAGGGCGCCCAGAGCAGGAGGAGATCGATGCCAAGGAAGCTGTTGCTCATCCTCGCCGTCGTCGCGTCGGTGAGCGTGCTCGCCGCGTGCTCGAGCGAGTCGTCCACGTCCTCGCCCGCCGGCGAGACCGGTTCCATGTCGGAGTCCGAGAGCATGTCGGAGGAGACCATCACCGACATCGTGGCGGGCAGCGAGGACTTCTCGACCTTGCTCGCCGCCGTCGAGGCCGCCGATCTCGGTGAGACCCTCGCCGGTGAGGGCCCCTTCACGGTGTTCGCCCCCACGAACGACGCCTTCGCGGCGCTTCCCGAGGGCACCCTCGACTCGCTGCTGGAGCCGGAGAACAAGGACCAGCTCGCGTCGATCCTCACTTACCACGTCGTCTCCGGCACGGTGATGGCCGCAGACGTCGAGTCGGGAGAGGTGACCACGGTGAACGGTGCCCCGTTCACGATCGAGGTCGCCGATGAGGGTGTCACGATCATCGACGGTCAGGGCAACACCGCGAACGTCGTGACGACCGACATCGTCGCGTCCAACGGCGTGATCCACGTGATCGACGCAGTGCTGCTCCCCGCGTAGCTCCGCGGTAGCAAAGGCCCCGTGGCGGGTTGCCGCCACGGGGCTTTCGTCATCACCCAGCGCCATCGGGCGTGCCGGTGCGGCCGCACGCCGATCTAGCGTCCGGAACGACGACGACGGCCACGGAGACGGAGGGTTCCTATATGTCGCTGGGGATCTTCGCCATGATGTGGACGCGGGGCGTCTCCCGGCGCAGATGGGGATCTGAGGCGGGCGTCTCACCGCCATGAGTCCGATAGGCGTTGCTGGGTGTTCAGCGTGCTCCCGGGTTCGGATCCCGGCGTCTCCGCCGGGAGCTGCGGTTCGATCTGGGCCGTTGACCCAGCCGGGTCATCCGGTCATGCTGCCCGGGACGTGCGTGCCTGAGTGACCACCTTCGATCCTGAAGGTCCCGTCGGCAATGCGTCGACGTACCCGTCGCCCAGGTCGATCTCGCGGCGACGCACACCGGATCGGGAGGACGAGACGCATGTTCCGACGGCGGAGCGCCGCGGGCGTCTTCCTGACGTTGACGGCCCTCGATGGGGTGCTCACGCGCGTGATGTGGACCACGTACATCGTGTTCGCGGTCGTCGAACTGGAGCTGGACCCTCTGCAGCTCGTCCTGCTCGGCACGGTCGTGGAGGTCACCTACCTTATCTTCGAGGTCCCGACCGGTGTCCTCGCCGACACCGTCAGCCGGCGGTCGTCGATCCAGATCGGCGTGATCGGGTCAGGGATCGCGTTCCTGATCCTCGGGCTCGCCACCTCGTTCTGGATGGCCGTCGTCTCGAACGTGTTGTGGGGTGTCTTCGCCACCTTCCAGAGCGGTGCGGACGTCGCATGGCTCACCGACGAGGTCGGCGAGGAGGAGGCGAGGACGCTCTACGTGCGTGGCGACCAGGTCTGGCACATCGGTGCGCTGATCGGGATCGTGGCCGGCGTGGCGATCGCGTTCGCCTCCGTGCGCGCGGCGATCCTCGTGGGGGCCGTCGGGTTCATCCTCGTCGGGATCTGGACCGTGCTCGTGATGCCCGAGGAGCGCTTCGTCCGTCAGGAGCGCGTCGAGGGGTATTCCGTCGTGAAGGCGCTGTCGTCCACGTTCCGGTCGGGGGTCGCGGAGGTACGCCATCACCACGTGCTCGGTCTCATCCTCGTCGTCGCGCTGCTCTACGGGATGGCGACGGAGGGGTGGGATCGTCTGAGCTCGCTTCACGTGCTGACGGGCGTCGGCCTGGATCCGACCGCGGAACCTCGGACCCTCGTCACGCTCGGGGTCTTCGAAGCGGTGGGTCTCCTCGTCGGCCTCGGGATGCTCACGTACCTTCGGCACCGCATCCGCCTGGAAGGGCACGCGCACGTCGCGCGGATCCTGGCGGCGCTCGACGTCACGATGTTCGCGGCGGCGGTCGCGTTCGCGCTCAGTGGCCAGGTCTGGGTGGCGCTCCTCACGAGCTGGCTCGTGGAGGGGCTCCGGAGCGCCCGTGGGCCGATCTTCACCGCCTGGCTGAACCAGGGGCTCAACTCTGAGACGCGAGCGACGGTGAACTCCTTCGCCACGCAGCTGCACTCGGTCGGTGAGGCGTCGGCCGGACCGGTGCTCGGGGTCGTAGGCAACCGGTCCGTGCCGCTCGCGTTAGGGCTCTCCGCCGTGCTTCGGCTCCCGGCCCTCTTGCTGTACCGACGGGCGATCGCGCGGGGCACCGTCGGCGATGCGACCCCTCCCGAAGGACCGTTGGCGCTGGACGACGAGCAGGAGCCGGAGGCACCCCAAGATCGCGACACGCCGTAGAAATCTGGCGCCCGGGCTACTCGCCGACGCTGGTGATGTGGAACCGGCGGATCCGGCGCCCGGCGAGCACGACGAACACGACGGTGAGCAGGGCGAGCCGCCCGACGGCCGCCCACCCGATGGGCATGCCCGCGCGCTCGAGCGAGTCCGCGTTCGGACCGAGCCCGGCGTAGACCATCGTGGAGAGCCACTGCGGCGACAGCTGCGCGATGCCGGTCAGCACCCCGCCGAGGAGGCGCTCGCCGAGCAGGACGAACGCGAGCGACCACCACGCTGCTCGCCGGAACGTGGCGCCGATGAACACGAACAGCGCCAGGTAGGCGGCGGTCCCGGCGACGGCGGACAGCGCGATCGGGGCGACAGCTTCGGGCACGCCCGCGATCGCTGCCGACAGGGCCAGCGCCGGTGCCAGGACACCGGCCGCCACGAGCCAGCCGGCCGACCACCGGGCGAGCACGATCGTGGAGAAACGCACGGGCGACAGCCACGTGAGCCCGAACGTCCCGGCTCGCACCTCCGCGCCGAGCACGGCGTCGCCGACAACCAAGCTGGCCAGCGGCAGGATCAACCCGAACAGCGCACCGCCGATCGTGGCGAACCGGAGGGAGGCCGTCGGTTCGTCGACGGTGCGGGCCAGGAGCCCGAAGAGCAGGGCGCCCACGAACGGCAGAGCCAGCAGGGCGGCCCGCTTCGGCGGCACGCAGATCCGCAGCGCGTACGTGAAGGCGGCGGCGAAGGACCTTGGGAGGGCCTGGGCGGCGGCGGGGACGTTCATCGAACCAGCTCCCGGAAGGCGGATTCCAGCGAGTCGTCGAGCGGGCGCACCTCGAGCAGGCGCACGCCTGCCCGCCGGGCGACCCCCGGCAGGGCACGGGCGAGATCGAGGGCGCGCAGCGACGACACGACCACGTCGTCGCCGTCGATGCTGACGCCGCTCACCGCCTCGACACCCACGAGGGCGGCGGCCAGACGGCGAGGATCAGACGAGCGCAGCAACACCTGCCTCGGGCGGTCGGCGATCGCGCTGCGGATCGCGTGGTGATCGCCGGCCGCGGCGAGCCGGCCCCGCACGAGCACGATCTGGCGGCGGGCGAGGCGCTCGACCTCGTGGAGCACGTGGGAGCTGACGATCACCGTCCGGCCCTCGTCGCCCAGGCGTTGGAAGAGCTCGATCAGCGCCACGCGCTGGACGGGGTCGGCGCCGTTCAGTGGCTCGTCGAGGACGAGGATCGTGGGGTCACCGACCAGAGCGGCGGCCACCTTCGCGCGCTGGCGCATCCCCTTGCTGAAGCCGCCGACCTTGCGGTCGGCCACGTCGAGGAGATCGACGGCCGCGAGGGCTCGCTCGGGCGCGTCGCGGTCGCGCACCCCGTGGAGGGCGGCGGCGTAGCGCACCAGCTGGCGGGCCGAGAGCATGTCCGGGGTGGCGTCGTCCTCCGGAACGAGGGCGAGGGCGCGCTGGGCCTCTCGTTCGGCCCGGGGATCGAGCCCATCCACGCGGACGGTGCCGACGTTGGGGGGCAGCAGCCCGCAGATCGCCCGCATCAGCGTCGTCTTGCCCGCGCCGTTCGGGCCGAGCAGGCCCGTCACCCCGGGACCGAAGGAGCAGGAGACCTCGGTGAGCGCCACCTTCGGGCCGAACCACACCGAGGCACCGTCGACGACGACCGTCGCTCCCTCGGCGAAGGCCGGGTCGTCCGGGGCCAAGGTCGCTCCCGGCTTGGCGCTCACTCGACCCTCCGGTAGCGGTAGGAGAGGTAACCGAGTGATCCGGCGACCACCACGATGTACACGAGGACGACGCCGATCCCCGCCCCTTCCGCCCCGCCGACGAGGGACTCGGGATCGACGTTGCCGAGGAACACGAGGTCGCTCATCCGCAGCGGGAGATCGATCACGCTGAGGAGTCCCCACAGGCTGCCGCTCGTGTCGCCAGCTTCGACGAGGGTCGACGCGATCGTGCCCGAGACCAGGGCGGTGGCGAGCAGCGCCACGCCGCCGACGACCCGGCGCGAGGTCGTGGCCGAGATGGCCAGCGCGAGCGAGGCCCAGTACAGCGAGAACAACGTGACAGCGATCGGCACCTGCCACAGGACCTCGGCGTTGTCCTTGACGAACGCGAGCGGGCCCTCCGAGACCACGAGCATCTGGCCGACGAACAGCACCATCTGGGGAAGGAAGCTGAAACCGAAGAGGACGAGGGAGAGGGCCCCGACCTTGGCGAGCACGTAGTCGTTGCCCGTGAGTGGACGGGCGAAGATCAGCGGCAGGACCCGGTTGCGCCGGTCGGGACACACCATGTCGGGCGCCGTGACCGCCACGAAGAGCATCAGTGCGGTGGACACCCCCACGTACTCGCGGAAGCTGAACAACTCGATGTCGGCGTCCGCGATGTTGCGGGTGATGTACTTCACGCCGACGTTCACCACGGCGGGGATCGTGGCGATCGCGAGCAGCGTCCACGGCAGGACCTTCTGGCGCCACGACCGGCGAAGGCCGAGGGCACGACGGATCGAGACGCGCACGAGGGCAGCGCGGGAAGCGCCACGGCCGCCGCGCTCGCCTTCGTACGGACGGTAGCCACGGTCGTAGACGGCACCGGCGACGGGCGCGCTCATGGCGCCGGCTCCACGAAGAGCTCGTCGAGGGAGGTGCGTCGCGTGGTCATCGCGTGGAGGGCGAGGCCGAGTTCGTCCGCGCCATCGCGTACGAGGTCGAGCACGTGGCCCCCGTCGCCGTCGATCCGCACGTCGAGCGTGGCGTCGTCGACCACCGCGACGTCGACGCCGGCATCGCTCAGGAGGTCGGCGAGGCGTGCGGCGCCGTCGTTCACCTCGACCCGCAGGGCACCGGTGCGATGCACGAGCGCCTGGGTGGCGCCGGCATGCCGCAGCGTGCCGCCGTCGATCATCACCACCTGGTCGCACACGCGCTGCACGTCGTCGAGCAGGTGGGTGGCCACGAGCGCCGAGATGCCGAAGCCGGCGAGCCGGCCGACGAGGGCAAGCATCTCCTCGCGGCCGATCGGGTCGAGGCCGGCGGTGGGCTCGTCGAGCAGGACCACCTCCGGGTCGGCGACGATGGCCTGGGCCAGCTTCGTGCGCTGACGCATGCCCGTCGAGAAGCCGCCGATCGGTCGGAACCGCGCCTCGTCGAGGCCGACGAGGTCGAGCACCTCCGAGGCGCGCTGGCGGGCGGCGCGGGGCGGCAGCCCCGCCAGCTCGCCGAGGGTGGCGACGATGTCCGCGGCGGTCTGATCGGGAGGGAGGCAATCGTGCTCGGGCATGAACCCGATGAGAGCCCGCACCCCGACCGGTTCGTCGGCCACGGCCCGGCCCGCGACCTCGATCGTGCCCGCGGTGGGGCGCAGCTGGCCGAGCGCCAGGCGCAGCAGCGTCGTCTTGCCGGCGCCGTTGGCACCGACCAGCCCCACGGTGCCGCGGGGGACGTCGACGGTCAGCCCATCGAGCGCGAGGGTACCGCTCGGGTACCGGAGGGAGAGCCCCTCGGTGCGCAGCAGATCGTCGGCCATGTCCGAACCCGGGCGTGATGCTACATGCGCGGCAGGTGGGCTGCTTCTGCGAGGAAGGAGCAGCGTCGCCTGGTCCCCGAGCTTGGGGGCGGGAGGTCCCTCGCGGTGGCACGACCCACGCCTGATAGTGGCGACGGAGGTCAGCGTGATGCAGAGCGTGCTGGTCGTCGAGGACGAGGTGAAGATCCGCCAACTCCTCCGATCGCTCCTTGAGCGCGACGGGCTCGAGGTCGTCTCGACGGCGTCTGGGGCCGAGGCGCTCACGCTCGCCGCGACCACTCACCCCGACCTCGTCCTGCTCGATCTGCGGCTGCCCGACGTCAGCGGTGAGGAGGTCGCCCGCGAGATCCGGACCTCCTCGGATGTCCCGATCGTGATGCTCACCGCCAAGGCCGAGGAGGAAGAGCGGATCCGCGGGCTCGAGCTCGGGGCGGACGACTACGTCACGAAGCCCTTCAGTCCGCGCGAGCTCCTCCTGCGGATCCGTGCGGTCTTGCGCCGCGCCTCGGGCGTCTCTGTGGACGGTGGACCGGCCTCGTACGGAGACGGGGTCTTGGTACTCGACGAAGATCGGCGCGAGGCCGTCGTGCGCGGTGCGGTCGCGGACCTCACCCCGACCGAGTGGGCGCTGCTCATCGCGATCGCCCACGTGCCCGGTCGGGTCTACTCGCGCTTCGAGCTGATCAACCGGGTGCACGGTTACGAGGTCGAGGGGTTCGAGCGGACGATCGACTCTCACATCCGGAACCTCCGGCGCAAGGTCGAGGTCGATCCGCATCATCCCGAGATCGTGGAGACCGTCCTCGGAGCCGGCTACCGCCTGGGGGTGACGCGGGATGCGTAGCGGGAGGCTCCGCCCGAGGCTCGTCGGCTCGTTCGTCGCCGTGGCGCTCGTCGGTGTCGCGACGCTCGGCCTCCTCGTGGCCGCCATCTTGCCGAGTCAGCTCTCGCGGCTCGTCGTGGAACGTCAGGACCAGGCCGCGCGGAAGGCGGCCGAGACGCTCGGGGAGACGTACCGGCGTGGCCGAGGCTGGACCGAGACCGACCTCGGCCACGCCGGTCACATCGCGGCGACGGCCGACGGGGCCATCTCCATCTCGACCGACGACCCGACCGCGCCGTCGCCATCCCCGGTCCCCTCGCCCGACGCGACCGCGACGCTCGGGCCACAGGGATCCGGAGGGGGTGGGGCAGGGCAGGGCAACGGTCCAGGGGCCGGTGGTCAGGGCGGTTCCGGGTCGACGTCGACCGCATCGTCCCCCGGGCCGAGCGGCACCGGCGGGCAGGGCGGCCAGACCGCGCCCCCGAACCGGGAACCGGTACCCCCTCGGGCACCGGAACCTCGTCGGACTCGCCCTCCGGCGGCGGGCGCTCCGGGAGCTCGACGACCGCCCCTCGCGTGGTCGGCGAGAACGCGGCGGCGGCCGACGTCGCGGCGACGCACACGGTGGAGGTGCCGATCGTCACGGACGGCAGCGTGGTCGGGTCGCTCGTCGTCGAGTACCCGGCCGACGGGCTGCCGGCTCCCGAGCGCGACCTCGAGTCCTCGCTCCGGCGCGCGATCGTGGCTGCCTCGGCGATCGCGATCGTCGTCGCGCTGCTCGTCGGCCTCTTCGTCGCGCGGCGCCTCACGCGACCGCTCGAGCACCTGACCGTTGCCGCACGGCGCCTCGGCGCGGGCGACCTGTCGACCCGAGTCGGGCACGAGGACGGACCGGGGGAGTTCGGTGAGCTCGCCGTCACCTTCGACCAGATGGCCGACTCGCTGGCCCGGGAAGACGAGGTCCGCCGGGCGCTCGTCGCCGACGTCGCCCACGAGCTCAGGACGCCCGTCACGATCTTGCAGGCCTCGCTCGAGCAGCTCGTCGACGGCAGCCTCGAACCCGAGGTCGAGCGGCTCGCTTCGCTGCACGACGAGGTCTTGCGGCTCGCCCGGATCCTGCAGGACCTGCAGTCGCTCGCGGCGGCCCAGGCGGCGGGCCTCGACATGACGGTGGAACAGGTGGACCTCGCCGAGGTCGCGGGAGAGGTGATCGAGCGGCTCCGTGGCCCGTTCGCGACCGCGGAGATCGAGCCCCGCGCCGATCTCGCGACGGCGGTGGTGCTGGGCGACCCCTCCCGCCTGGATCAGGTCGTCACGAACCTCCTGACGAACGCGCTGAAGTTCACCCCGCCCGGCGGCGACGTGCACGTATCGGTCTCTCGGATGAACGGCGAGGCCCGCATGGAGGTCGAGGACTCCGGCCCGGGCATCGCCCCGGATGAGATCGACCACGTGTTCGAACGCTTCTGGCGAGGGGGAGCCGCCCGCTCGGCGAGCGGGAGCGGCGTGGGCCTCGCTGTCGTCGCCGAGCTGGTGCGCGCGCACCACGGTCGTGTCGAGGTCGCGAGCTCGCCCGGCGAGGGCGCGCGCTTCCTGGTGACCCTGCCGGCCGCCTGACCTGATATCGGGCAGGGCCGGAAACCTCGATGTCATCTGCATACGGGGTGCAGTCCGTCTGCATACCCCGGTGGTCGGATGTGCGCAGGAACCGAAAGGAGGAAGCGAGATGCGCACGTCGACCCGATGGCTGACGGTAGGAGCGTCGGCCCTGGTCCTGGTCGGAGGTGCGCTCACGGTCGCTGCCGCCACCGAGGGTTCGAGAGAGGTCCCCGGCGGCACGGGACGGGAGCATCAGTTCGGTGAGATGCGAGGCGACGTCGATCAGATCCACGATCGCGATCAGACGCGCCTGCGTGACGAGAGCTGCCTCGACGCCGTCGCGACCGAGGATGAGGCCGTCCCCGCCGGCGAAGCCGTTCAGGAGCGCACCCGCGCGCGCGAGCGCGCCGGCGAGGCGAACGCAAACGGCGAGATGAACGTGAACGCCGGAGCCGGGGGGCCTCAGCAGGAGCGAGAGCAGAACGGATCAGGTCCGTCCGAAGGCCCGACCCAGGAGCAAACCCAGACCCAGGAGCAGACCCAGACCCAGGAGCAGACCCAGACCCAGGAGCAGGGAGGGAACATGACCGGTGCGTCGGGGAACGCCGGTCATGGCGGCGCGTGACCTCCCCTGGGGCCCTCTCTCGGACGCGCCCCTATCCCTACCCGCGGACGTGGGGGGGCGCCCCGCCCCCCCACGTCACGTCGAGGCGGGGATCCAGGTGGTCGGAGCGGCCACGGGAACCAGGAGAGATCACGAGGAGAGTCAACCCCATCTGAGGCGGCCGGGCAGACGAGGCTTGAGGCCGGCGGAGGGGGAAGGAGAGAGGGATGTCACCTACCCGAGGGAGGGGTGATGCGAGAGGTGATGCACCTCGAGAGGGCAGCGTCTTCGGGAGGTCGCCGGTCGGCCGCTAGCCGATCGGCCTGAGAGGAAAGAAGGTGAGCACCATGGCGCGCAGAGGACGTTCGTTCCTCGCGATCGCCTGTTCGGCGGCGCTCATCGTCGCCATGTCCTTCAACATCGCGTCAGCGAAGAAGGGCGGCGGCGAGGAGACGACCGGTTTCAACCTGTCGGTGCCGACGATCATGATCAACGGCGGCTTCACCGGTGTTGCCTGCGGTGTGGACGCACCGTTGGCGCTCGTGCCCCCCACGGGCGTCCCGCTCAGCGGTTACTCGATCGACCCGCTCGCCAACTACTACGTGCAGCGCGTGCACACGTGGCAGGCCCAGTGCTACAACGCGACCGCGGCGACGGCGACGGCTGCATGGGGCGACAACCTGTCGGGCGACGCGAAGTTGAAAGTCGGGAGCCCGATCCGCGTGGAGCTCGGTTTGTTCGAGGGCACGGGCGTGACGATGGACGGCTACACCGTCGTCAAGCTCGAGCCGGAGAAGCTCGACCGTGAGTCCGCGTACGGGACCCTCGCCACGTCCGACGGCCTCGGTGGCTTCTTCGCTACCGCGACCGCGTTCAACCCGGTGCGAGTCTTCGACGGTGGCGCCACGTTCAGCATCAAGAACGTCGCGACCGGCGAGTACGTGGTTCCGCCGGGCAGCAACCCGACCGCTGAGATCAATGCGGGCGGTGCGGTCGTGTACGGCTACAACCTGCGCGTCTCGGCGGTTGGGCTGTACGAGATCACGTTCTCGATCCCGTCGGTCGCCATCACGGCGGTCGACGCGGGGACCTTCGTGTCCGACCCGCTCGAACCGGACACCGTCACCCTCGTGATCAACGTGATCGCCGGCGGCGGAGGTGGTCGTCACTGAGATCGTCAAGCTGACCCCATAGCCCCCCCCAGGTGGTCCCCGCGGCGGAGCCGCGGGGACCACCATCATCCGTGTCCCGGCAGCCACGGTCCCGGACCGTGGCTGCCGTCCGGCCCTACCCGACGATGCAACCCCCCCGCTACGTTCCGAGTGCCACGGATCCGAGGGGAGGCAGCCGTGGTGTGGCTGAGCGTGGGGCCACCGGAGGGCGGATCCGGGAGGGTCGTGCCGCCTCCGTCGCAGTAGTCGATCCCGGCGCCAGCATGCACGCCTCCCGGGAGGGACGAGACATGGATCCGAGGAGATCACGCGGAGGGATCGTCCTGACCCTCATGGCCCTGACCGCGTTGGCGTTCGTATCGCCCGCCCTCGCGGGGAACGGTCCGGGGGGGCCGGGCGGCGGCGGAGGCGGAGGCGGAGGCGGAGGCGGAGGCGGAGGAGGTCACACCGAGACCGAGGGGAGCAACCTCTCGACGCCCGTGATCTGGGCAGAGGGGGTCGATCTGTTGGCCGACGTGACGACCCGCTTCGACGGCGCCTCGGTGTGCGGATACGTGGGAGCGAACGGAACGGTCGTCCAGACCGACTGTGCGCTCGTCGACGATGTCTCGGTCTTCCGCTGGTACCTCCAGCGGGATGCGCTGAGCCGGTGGCAGGCCTCGAACGTTGCTCCGGTGGCAGCGGTGAACCTGACGTCGGTGGACTGGGGGGACAACCTCGAGTCCAAGAACTGGGGCGCGACGTCACCGGTCCGCACCGAGGTCGTCCTGATGCAGGACGTGACCGGCGCGGGGATGTTCGGGTACCGGATGGCGCACATCTCCGGCAAGGGCCCCACCGAGGTACGGGCGACGAACGGACAGACCTACACGCTGACGCCGGGGGTGGCCCCGCCGGCGCTGTGGGCGACCGTGTACTCGCCGTGTCCGCGCTACACGATCCAACGGGTAGGCAGCTATGACGCGGTGACCCCGAGCCTCGTCTGGAACGACACGGCCGGGCTGTGGCGGTTCCCCGGCGGATCCACGCCGGTCGTGCGCGTCGACCTGTCGGGCTCGTCGTACGTCCCGGAGGTGAACGTCTCCGGGAAGCTGATCTACGGCTACAACTGGCAGACACGCAACGACGGGCTCGGGCTCTACCGGCTGACGTTCCACCTGGACCAGCGGTACTGCGCACCCACGCTGAACACCTTCTTCACCCCAGAGACCACCGTATGGGTGACCGCCGGGGAGTCTGAGTCGCATGAGGGCGGCCGGGGCGGTACGCCGGTGATCAGCCCGAGCGACAACCTCACGTACATCGACGTCAGGATCGTCCCTGGCACCGGCGGCGGAGGAGGAGGAGGAGGTCCGAGGCACTGAGATCTCCGGAGCCTGACAGCACAGGCACCCCGATGGGGCCCGCGGCGGAGCCGTGGGCCCCATCTCCATGTCGGAGGACCGCCGACCGGGTCCCTGTCCGCGGCCGCCGACCGGCCCTACCCCGGAACGCAACCCTGCGCGTACGGTCGAACCCACGACGGGAAGGAGAGGGCCCGTGAAGCACATCGCGAACATGGTCGTCTGTCTCGTGGCGCTGGCCCTGCTGGGCGCGTCTCCGGCATGGGGGGGCTCCTCGTCTCCGTACGCAGGTGCCGCGGTGCTCGGTCGGTCGGGCGCGATCCGTGGGGTCGTGCTGTGCGGCGAGGGCGAGGGCGAGACCGACGGTGGCGAGGGGGCGACGCCGACCCCGAGGGAGTGGTCCACCGTGTGGGTCCAGGGTCTCGGCTTCTCCGCACGCACGGACGAGCAAGGCGCCTTCCAGATCGACTACGTGCCGGCGGGGACCTACATGCTCGGGATCCAGACCGCCGGGATGCCGATCCGCGGGGAGTTCGAGGTCACCGTGACACGCGGCGCCGTGACCGACGTGGGCTCACTCACCGTCCACGGAGGGTGCGGGCAGTGCGGCGGCGGAGGTCACGAGGGCGGCGGCGAAGGTGGCCACGAAGGAGGGGAGGGCTCCGAGAGTCCCGGTCCGCTTACCGACGGCGGTTCAGATCCCGACTCCGGCGAGTGCTGCTCGGCGGCCTGATCGGCTCTTCGTCTCGACGATGGATCCTGACGTCGCCGTGTGACCGGTGACCCGTCACCCGTCACCCGTCTCACGCGTCGTCGCGTCCGGAACCCTGCTTCCGCCACGGGGCCACGCCGTCGATCTCGACGTCGATCGCGAAGCTCAGCGCGATCCGAACGATCACGATGATCCCCAGGCCCAAGGCGCTCTCGAGCGTGGGCTCCACCACGATCGTCCGCACGATGTCGGCGACGACCAGCACCTCGAGGCCGAGGAGGATCGCGCGGCCGAGGGTCGCCCGCAGCGAGATGAACGCGGCGAGCCGCGGCGTTCCGCGCACGAGTTGCAGCAGGTAGCTGGCGAAGGACATCGCGCTGCCGACGACCAAGATCGCGACGCCGACCAACTCGAAGACCTTCACGATGTCGGACATGAAGTCGTGAAAGTCGAGGTCCACGGGCGGACACTACTCCAGCTCGAACGTCACCTCGACCTGGGCCTCGACGTTGAGCTCACCGGGGTCGACGTCGATCGCGACCTCGGCCGCGGTGAGCGTCAGCCCGCGCGCGCGGGGCATCGGCGAGGAACCGGTCGACGGCTCCTTGATCTCCACCACCGGTCCGAGCCGAAGATCGAGCGCCTCCGCGTAGGCCTCGGCCTTGCGCTTCGCCTCGATGGCGGCGCGCCGGCAGGCCTCCACGCGCGCCGGGTTGTCGGGCGCGATCCACCACGAGGGGCCGCGGACCTGCGCCTGCGCCCGTTCGGCCGAGCCCTGGATCAGCCGCCCGGCGATCGTCGGGTCCTGCAGGCGGACGGTCGTGGTCGCGTGGGCCCGGAACCCCCGCCGGACCTGGGTGCCATCGACGTGGTCGAACTCCTCGCGGACGGAGACACCGCTGGTGGACCGCATCTCGGCGTCGATCCCGATCTCGTCGAGGAGCGCCGTGAGCGCCTGGCCCTTCGATGTGACGTTGGCGAGCGCGGCGTCGGGTCCGTCGGCCAAGGCCGTGAGCTCGATCGTCCAGACGCCCTCGTCGGGGCGACCGGGCACGACGGCCTCGCCCCGGGCGGTCACCGTCGCCGCGGTCGTGTCGGTGGTCATCTCAGCGCTCCTCTCACAGCTCGTCGTACGCGACGGAGAACGTGTCGCACACCTCGATGTTGCCGCTCTCGAACCCCCGAAGGAGCCACCGGCTCCGCTGCTCGGCCGACCCGTGCGTCCAGGTCTCCGGCTCGAGCCGTCCGGTGACCGACGCCTGGATGCGATCGTCGCCGACGGCCTCCGCCGCCTCGACCCCCTCCTGGAGGTCGCGGGCCTCCAGCACACCGCGCGCGTTCGCGGAGTGTCCCCATACCCCGGCGAGGCAATCGGCCTGGAGCTCCTGGCGCACCGAGAGCTCGTTCGCGACCCCGGGATCGTCGCGGGAGGCCTGCTGCACCTGGCCGCTGATCCCCAGGATCGTCTGGATGTGGTGCCCGACCTCGTGCGCGATCACGTATGCCTGCGCGAAGTCCCCCGGCGCGCCGAACCGCTGCTCCAGCTCCTTGAAGAACGAGGTGTCGAGATACACGCGTCGATCGAGCGGGCAGTAGAAGGGGCCGGTCTGGGCGGAACCCACCCCGCATCCGGTCTGCGTCGAGTCGCGGAACAGGACGATCGCCGTGGGTTCGTACGTGCGCCCGGCCGCCTCGAATTGCTGCTCCCAGGTGATCTGCACGTCGTCGCCGACGGCGTCGACGAAGTCGCCGATGGGGTCGGTCGGATCGACCTGCGTCTGGGTCTCCCCGCCGGTGCCGACGTCGGGGAACCCGCCGACGGCGCCCGGGTCCGGGATCAAGCTTCCGCCATCGCCCATCAGCCGAGGCAGCACGAAGATCAGGACGAGGATCAACAGGATGCCGCCGATCCCGATCGCGCCGCCGCCCCCGGGGATCGGGAGACCAGCGCCACCGTTCCCGCGCATGCCGCCGGTCGGTCCGGCGCTCCTGCGATCGATCACGCCGCCGCGACGACGCCGCAGCTTCCCGAGCTTCATCGGCCGGCCCCTCCTCTTCCCCGACGAAGGGGTTCCCCTACCCGCGGGACGAGCCTACGATGCCTGAGAGATGCCTCTTCCGTACGGTGGCGACCCAGACACCTTGTCCGACATCGGACGCGGCCGGCTCTTCGGGGGCCCGAGCCGGCGATGGGAGCGCTACGCCGCGATCGTGGCGGTCATCGCGCTCGTCGCCATCGCGGCGTTCCTCCTGTGGCCTACCGCCTAGGCTGGTCGGGGCAGGGTCGGATCGAGCGGGAGGTGTGACGTGGCTGGTCGCCTCGAGGGCAAGCGGGTCGTGGTGCTGGTCGCCGAGGGGTTCGAGGACCTCGAGTTCTGGGTCACCGTGATGCGTCTGCGCGAAGAGGGCGCCGACGTCACGATCGCGGGACCGACCACCGCTGAGGTCCGCGGGAAGAACGCGCTGACCGCCGCCGCGGACGTGACGGTGGACGACGTGTTGGGCCAGGTCTTCGATGCCGTCGTCGTGCCCGGGGGTGGGCGCCGGACAAGCTCCGGCGGTCACAGGCGGTCAAGGACCTGGTGCGCGGCGCGGACGAGCGTGGCGCGATCGTCGGGATGATCTGTCACGGTGGGTGGGTCGGCGCGTCGGCCGGGATCGTAGCCGGGCATCGGGCGACGGGCTCCACCGGCATCATGGACGACCTGGTGCACGCGGGCGCCACGTGGGTGGACGAGCCCGCCTTCCGCGACGGCAACCTCGTGTGGGGCCGCGTCGTCGAGGACATCCCCGCGTGGTGCGCCGTGCTGGTCGACGCGATCGAACAGGGCTGACGCCTCCCGGGTCGGGCGCGGCCCCTTCACGCCATCGGCTGAGCGGCGGATCAGGCGATGTCGCGACGGCGGCGTGTGACGAAGAGCAGCAGGGATCCCGTCAAGAACAGGACGAGCGAGGCCGCGATGCTCCGGTCCGCGGTGAACCCGGTGCTTGCCGTGGTCGCCGTCACCGCGCCTTCACCACCGGTCGTCGTCACCTCGCCGCCACCGCCCTCGCCGCCGTCTCCGCCCTCACCGCCCGCGCCGAGCACGGTGACGTCGGCCGAACCCGTGTCGTTGCCCGGGGTGGGGTCGGTCTGGTCGAGCGCCTCGACGCTCGCCGTGTTCTGGATCGACCCGTCGGCCGTGATCCGGGCGCGGATCGTCAGCGTCTCCTGCGCGCCGTTCGCGAGGTCACCGATGATCCATCGACCCGTGCCGTCGTCGGTAGGTGCCCGCGGTGGCGTTCGCCGACACGAACGTGAGCCCCTTCGGGAGGTCGTCCGTGACGACCACGCCGGTCGCGTCGGCCGGGCCGTTATTCGTGACCACGATCACGTACGCGATCACGTCGCCGACCGACGGAGCATCGGCGTCGGTGGTCTTCGACGACCTCGAGGTCCGCCGTCGTCGCCGTCACCGCGATCGTCGCGGTCGCCTGGAGGTCCGTCGTATCGGGGTCGGGGTCGTCGCGGTCACGCTCACCTGGTTCACGATCGTGTCGCCGTCGGCCACGTCCACGGTGAGCGTGACCGAGACCGTGGCGGTCGCGCCCGCCGTGATCGCGGGGATCGTCCACACCACGTTGCTGCCCTGTACGGCGCCGCCTTGCGTCGCCGAGACGAACGTCAGGCCGGACGCCGGGGTGTCCGTCACCACGACGGATGCGGCGTCCGACGGCCCGTCGTTCTTCACGTCGATCGTGTACGTGACCGTGTCACCGACGGTCGCGGTCTGGACGTCCGCGGTCTTCGTAACCGAGAGGTCTGCCGACGGCGTGAGCGTGCCCGTCGCGGTCGAGGAGTTGTTCGCCGCGACCGTGTCGGGTTGGTCCGCCGCCACGGTTGCGGTGTTCGTGAGCGATCCCGTCAGGGCCGGTCCGACGCGGACGACCAGCTGAAGGCTCGCGGTGGCGTTCGCGGCGAGGTTCCCGACGTTCCAGGTCACCGTCCCGCTCGACACGGTACCGCCCGCCGTCGCCGACACGAACGTCGTGCCTGAGGGGAGCGCGTCCGTCACGACGACACCGGTCGCGCCACCGGGACCGCGGTTCGTCACCGTGAGCGTGTACGTCGCGTCCTGGCCCGGCACCGGGTTCGCCGGCCCCTGCTTCTGGATCTCCAGGTCGGCGGCGACCTGAACGGACGTGTTCACGGTCGCGGTGTCGTTGGTGGGATTGAGATCAGCATCCGACACGACGCTCGCGGTGTTCGTGATGGTGCCGGCGGTCCCCGGCGCGGTCACCGTGATCGTCGTGCTCCAGTTGGTGGTCGCCGCGAGGGTCGCCGACGGCGCAGGTGACGATGCCAGCGGCTTCGCCGCACACCGCCGCAGATGCGGACACGAACGTGACGCCGGCGGGGAGCGTGTCCGTGACGACCACGCCGGTCGCGCCGATCGCCGGGTCGGTGTTGGTGACCGTCACCGTGTACGTGAGCGTCCCCCCGGTCGCGACCGGGTCAGGGGCGTCCGTGACCGTGATCGCGAGGTCGGGGTCGGGGATCACGGACGTGTAGGCCCAGGCGCTGTCGTTCCATGGGTTCGCGTCCGGGCTGGATGTGTGCACCGTCGCGGTGGTCTCGAGCGGGGCCGTCTGGCTCGGCGGGACGTGGAGCGTCACCTGGACCGCGGCAGACGCACCCGCGGGGAGCGTCCCCACGTCGACCGTGACGGTGTCCCCGGACACCGTCGCAGGACCCGTCGCGCTCTCGAACGTCGTCGCCGACGGCATCACGAGGGCCGCCTGGACGCCGGTGGCATCGGCCGGACCGTAGTTCGCGACCTGCAGGTCGTACGTGACGTCGGCGCCCGCCACCACGCTCACCGGACCCGCCATCGTGACCGCGGCATCCGACAGCGTGGCCGGGTCGACGGCGTCGATCTTGACGCTCGCGTTCGCGCCTCCGAAGTCCGCGTTGTACCGGAAGGCCCCGTTCGCGCGGTCGACCACCGTGGCGTCGAGGGTCGCGCTGCCCGTCCCCACCACTGCCACGACGTACGTCGTGACGACGGGATCGCCGCCGGCGAGACCGGGGCCCGTGCACGAGCGGTAGTTGCCCTGCGTCGGATCGCTCACCCATCCGCATGCGTCCGCGTAGGCCTGATCGTTCGGGTTCATGACCGTGGATGTGTTGATCGGGTACTGCTGGCTGACCGACAGCACCCGGAACATGGCACCGGGGGCGTCGAGGAGCGCCGACAGCTGCTCCGATCCGTCCACCGTGGTGGCGGTCGTCACCGAGAACGTGTAGGTCCCGCCGAGCGAGACCAGGTACCGTCCCGACGGCATCATCGGAGCGTCCGAGGTGATCGAGGACACCGAGTTCCCGTCGTGGGACACGAGCTCCTCCACGTAGAGCTCTCGCGGCATCGGCGTGGTGACCTCGCCGAGACCGTCAGCGGCCGCCGAGATGTGGAAGGCGCGGGACGTGCCGAGCGCCGCCTGCTGGCGCGACACCGAGACGCCGAAGTACGCATGGACGCAGGCCCACGGGGTGAGATCGCCGAACGAGATCGTCGACGGTTCGCCGGGGCTCAGGTCGATCAGTGCGTTCGGGGAGTCCCAGACGAAGCTCGCGGTCACGTTGGTCGCGGTGTCGTCACCCGCGTTGCACACGCGGGCCCCCGATCGGAACCGGTTCGGGCCCGACGACACGTCGTTCCCATCCAGGCCGACGACGTTCGACGTGGTCGGCGTGATGGTGAGCGCCGCGGCCGCCGACGCGGGGAGCGCGTTCAGCGGGAGGCTCAGGATGACGAGGGAAAGCGCGGCGATCGCACGCGCGACGTTCTTCCAGACGCTGTCAGACACCGATGTTCCCTCCGTGGAGTCGCGCCGTGGCGCGGAAGGTTGGCTACCAGACACATGTGCATCATCGGCACGGAACGACAGGACCTTGCGTGTCGATCTGGATCCATCCTGACGGCCCCGCGGGGTCGCGTCGACTCCACGCAGAGGCCTATCCACCCGCCGATCCGCCCGCCGATCCACCCGCCGACGTCAGCCTCCGGCCGGCGGGAGCCGCCGTTCACCCCCATGCTAGGCTGGGTTCCCCGCGCCGGTAGCTCAATGGATAGAGCATCTGACTACGGATCAGAAGGTTGGGGGTTCGACTCCCTCCCGGCGCGCCACTGGTCCCGCTAGTCGACCGGCTGATCCGTCGAGGGCTTCTCCCACAGGTTCACGCCGCAGTCGACGGCGTGGACGTCGATCGCCGCGAGTTCCTCGTCCGTGAAGTCGAACCGTTCGAGCGCGCCGACGCAGTCGACGATCTGCTCGGGCTGGCTCGCGCCGATCAGCGCCGTGGTCACGCGCGGGTCACGAAGCACCCACGCGATCGCCATCTGCGCGAGGGTCTGGCCGCGCCCGTGTGCGATCTCGTTGAGGGCTCGGACCCGAGCGAGGTTGTCCTCGCGCAGGTGCTCCCGCCCGAGCGAGTCGCCGCCGGGTCGGTTGATCCGGGCGTCCTCGGGGACACCGCCCAGGTACTTGTCGGTCAGCAGGCCCTGGGCGAGCGGCGTGAACGCGATGCAGCCGATGCCCTCTTCACCCAGGACGTCCAGGAGGCCGTCCTCGATCCAGCGGTTCAGCATGTTGTAGGAGGGCTGGTGGATCAGCAGCGGCACGCCCATCTCACGGAGCAGCGCCGCAGCCTCGCGCGTCTTGCTCGCCGAGTACGACGAGATGCCGGCGTACAGCGCCTTGCCCTGGTGCACCGCGGAGGCGAGCGCCCCCATCGTCTCCTCGAGGGGCGTGTACGGGTCGAACCGGTGCGAATAGAAGATGTCGACGTAGTCGACCCCCATCCGCCCGAGGCTCTGGTCCAGGCTCGCCAGCAGGTACTTGCGCGACCCCCCGCCCTGCCCGTAGGGACCCGGCCACATGTCCCATCCGGCCTTCGTGCTCAGCACGAGCTCGTCGCGGTACGGGCGGAAGTCCTCGTGGAACAGCCGGCCGAAGTTCTCCTCGGCGCTGCCGTACGGGGGCCCGTAGTTGTTCGCCAGGTCGAAATGGGTGATGCCGAGGTCGAACGCGGTCCGCAGCATCGCGCGCTGGGTCTCGAGCGGTGTCGTGCCGCCGAAGTTGTGCCACAGGCCGAGCGAGATGAGCGGCAGCTGGAGACCGCTCCTCCCGGTGAACCGGAAGGTCATCCGCTCGTAGCGATCCTCGGCTGCGAGGTAGGTCATCGTGGTGCCTCCTTGGAGCGTGCGGGCTCCCGCCAGCATCTCAGGCCTCGATAGGGTGAGCACCGTGTCCACGTCCGACCGGCTGACCGACCGGATCGGGGTCCTGCGACCGCTCAAGGTCCGCGACTTCCGACTGCTGTGGGTGGGCCTCACCGTGTCGCTGATCGGCGACGGGATGTACGCGGTCGCGATGGCGTGGCAGGTCTACGAGGACCTCGACGCGTCGCCCGCGGCGTTCGCCGCCGTCGGTGCGGCGTGGACGATCCCGCAGCTCCTCCTGTTGCTGGTGTCGGGCGCGCTCTCGGACCGGATGGACCGTCGGCGGCTGATGATCGCGGGCGATCTGATCCGGCTCGTCACGATCGCGGCGATCGGGTTCCTGTCGCTCACCGAGCAGCTCACGATCCCGATGCTCGTCGTGCTGGTGTTCCCGTACGGGGTGGGCGCGGCGCTGTTCGGACCGGCCTTCCATTCGATCGTGCCGACGATCGTGCCCGAGCACCTGCTGGTGCCCGCCAACTCGCTCGGGCAGGTCGTGCGGCCGGTCGCCCTCACGATCATCGGGCCGCTGCTGGGCGGGCTGATGATCGCGTTCGGGACCGGATGGGCCTTCTTGGTCGACGCGTCGACCTTCGCGGTCTCGGCGATCGCGGTGTTCATGATCCGGGCCCGGGCGGTGCCGGGGGGCGAGCAGGAGCACGGGCGCATCACCGATGACATCCGGACCGGGATCCGCTACGTCCGCCACGAGCGGTGGATCCTCCTCGGGTTGCTCGCAGGCACGGTGAGCCTGTTCTGCGTGTGGGGGCCGTGGGAGACCCTCGTTCCGTTCGTGGTCAGCGACGAGCTGAACGGGAGCGGGCTCGACCTCGCGTTCGTGTTCGGCGCCGGAGGGCTGGGGTCGGTCATCGTGGGCGTGACGATGGCGCAGCGCGGCCGGCTCCCTCCGCGTCCGACCCGGATGATGTACCTGACCTGGGCGCTCGGGATGGGGATGACGGCCGGGTTCGGCATCGTCTCGACGATCCCGCAGGCGATGCTCGTGGCGTTCGTGGCCGAGGCGTCGATCGCCGTCTTGGTCGTGATCTGGTTCACGTTGCTCCAGCGGCTGGTGCCGGGGGACCTCCTGGGCCGCGTCTCGTCGCTCGACTGGATGATCACGATCGCCGGCGCCCCGGTGTCGTTCCTGATCGTCGGGCCGGCGGCTGGGTGGTTCGGCGCCGACGCCGTGCTGATCGCGGCAGGGGTGCTGGGCGCCTCCGCCACGCTGATCTTCATGATGATGCCGGGCGCGCTCGATCCCGATCGAGATCCCCGGGTGACCGAGGTTCGCGCAGGGTCGCCGTAGACTCGCTTCCCATGGAGTACACGCACCTCGGCGACCTCGGGCTGGTGGTGAGCCGCCTGGTCCTGGGAACGATGAACTTCGGGCCGCACACGCCCGAGGCCGACTCGCACACGATCATGGACACCGCCGTCGCGTACGGCATCAACCTGTTCGACACCGCGAACGTCTTCGGCCGGCACCTGGGCGTGGGGGCGACCGAGGACATCATCGGGCGCTGGTTCGACAAGGGGAGCGGCCGCCGCGACAAGGTCGTCCTGGCCACGAAGGTGTACGGGGCGATGGGCGACTGGCCGAACGAGTCCCGGCTGTCCAAGCTCGCGATCGTCCGCCAGTGCGAGGAGTCCCTGCGCCGCCTGCGGACCGACCGGATCGACCTGTACGTGATGCACCACATCGACCGCGAGGCGTCGTGGGTCGAGATCTGGGAGGCGATGGAGCAGCTCAAGCGCGAGGGGAAGATCCTCTACGTCGGCTCCTCGAACTTCGCCGGGTGGCACATCGCGCGTGCGAACGAGATCGCCGAGTGGCGGCGCTCGCTCGGGCTCGCGTGCGAGCAGTCCGTCTACAACCTGCGCGAGCGCACGATCGAGCTCGAGGTGATCCCCGCGGTGCTCGAGTACGGGATGGGCCTGATCCCGTACAGCCCGCTCGGGGGTGGGCTGCTCGCCGGGGCGCTCGGCAAGGTCACGGAGGGGCGCCGCTCGCAGGACTACATGGTCGGCGACATCGAGGCGCGCCGCGTGCAGCTCGAGAAGTACGAGGCCCTGTGCCAGGAGCTCGGGGAGCGCCCGGCGGACGTCGCGCTCGCGTGGCTGCTCCACCAGCCGGCCGTGACCGCCCCGATCATCGGACCCCGCACCGAGGAACAGCTGCTGGGGTCGTTCCGCGCGCTCGAGATCCACCTCAGCGACGAGGTCCTCCACAAGCTGAACGAGATCTTCCCGGGGCCGGGCGGACCGGCGCCCGAAGCGTACGCCTGGTGATCCAGGCGCTCAGGCGCCCATCGCGCGCTCGATCACACGGGCGGCCTCGACCACCGCGGGCGCGTAGCGCTTCGCGCGCAGGGCTCCCACGCGGCTGGCTGGACCCGAGACCGAGACGACCGCCAGGAGGAGCCGGCCCGGCCCGAACACCGGTGCGCTCACGGAGGCGACGCCCTCCTCTCGCTCGCCGAGGCTGTCGGCCCAGCCGCGCTGGCGGATCGTGGCGAGCTGACGCATGAGGCGATCGTCGAGCTCCACCCCCTGCGTCGGCCCCCAGGCCAGGAACACCTTGCCCGCCGATCCGCGGGTGAGGGGGAGCGAGGCGCCGATGTCGACGATCGTCCGGAGCTCGCGGTCCGACTCGATGGCATCCACGCAGACCCGCCGCTCCCCGTCACGGACGTAGAGCTGGGCGCTCTCCCCGGTGGTCGCCGCGAGCCGCTCGAGCGTTGGGCGGGCAAGCTCGCGCAAGGGCAACTCGCGCATCGCGGTGGCGCCGAGACCCACCAGGCGCGGTCCGAGGGCGTACCCGAGTCCGCCGACCTGGAACACGAACCCGTGCTCCTCGAGCGCGCGGAGCAGTCGATGCGCGGTCGACCGTGCGAGGCCGGTCCGTTCGGCGATCGCGGTGAAGGTACGGGCGCCGCCCTCGATCGCGTCGAGGATCGCGACCGACCGGTCGAGCACGCCGACGCCCGTCGTGATCGGCACTTGGTCTTCAGCTCGCTCGCCCACCTGCTACCATCCGTGTTCCGAGATTCGGGAGATGAGTTCCACTATATGGGACACCCGCTGACGAGGTCAACCGTCCACCAGGAGCGCACGACATGACGACCACGGCGCAGACGCTCGCCGAGAAGATCTGGGACCAGCACCTGGTCCGCCGGGCCGACGACGAGCCCGACCTGCTCTACGTCGACCTCCACCTCGTCCACGAGGTCACGAGCCCGCAGGCGTTCGACGGCCTCCGGCTCCACGGGCGCTCGGTCCGCCGCCCCGAGCTGACGATCGCGACGATGGATCACAACGTGCCCACGACCAGCGGGCCCGTGACGGACGACGTGTCGAAGCGTCAGATGGACGCGCTGCAGCGCAACGCCGATGAGTTCGGCGTCACGCTGTACCCGTGGGGCGCGGCCGGGCAGGGGATCGTCCACGTGATCGGCCCCGAGATGGGCTACACGCAGCCGGGGATGACGATCGTGTGCGGCGACTCGCACACCTCGACCCACGGCGCGTTCGGTGCGCTCGCGTTCGGGATCGGCACGTCCGAGGTCGAGCACGTGCTCGCGACCCAGACGCTGCCGCAGTCGAAGCCGAAGCAGATGGCGGTCACGGTGAACGGCGATCTCCCGGCGAACTGCAGTGCGAAGGACATCATCCTCGCGATCATCAACCGGATCGGGACCGGCGGCGGCGTCGGCCACGTGATCGAGTACCGCGGCGACGCGATCCGTGCGCTCTCGATGGAAGGGCGCATGACGATCTGCAACATGTCGATCGAGGGCGGCGCCCGTGCGGGGCTCGTCGCGCCCGACGACACGACCTTCGCCTACGTCGAGGGGCGTCCCTTCGCGCCGAAGGGCGCCGACTGGGAGGCCGCCCTGGGTCACTGGCGGACGCTGCCGACCGACGACGGCGCGGTGTACGACACCGAGGTCGTCCTGGACGCCTCGGCCCTCGAGCCCTACGTGTCCTGGGGGACGAACCCGGCCCAGTCCACGACGATCGACGGCGTCGTCCCCGACCCCGGCGACGACGGGTCGGCGCAGCGGGCCCTGCGGTACATGGACCTGGAGCCGGGCACGGCGATCCGCGACATCCGGCCCGACACGATCTTCATCGGCTCGTGCACGAACTCCAGGATCGAGGACCTGCGGATCGCCGCCGACGTCGTCCGCGGCCGGAAGGTCGCAGGCGGCCTGCGGGCGCTCGTGGTCCCGGGCTCCGTCGCCGTCAAGATCCAGGCTGAGCAGGAGGGTCTCCACGAGGTCTTCACCGAGGCCGGGTTCGAATGGCGCGGCGCCGGGTGCTCGATGTGCCTGGGGATGAACCCCGACATCCTGCAGCCCGGGGACCGAAGCGCCTCGACCAGCAACCGCAACTTCGAGGGCCGGCAGGGCAAGGGCGGGCGCACCCACCTGGTGAGCCCTCGCGTGGCGGCCGCCACCGCGATCGCCGGCCACTTCACGACTCCGGAGGACCTGTAGCCATGGAGCCCGTCACGCGGATCGAGGGCACGGCGGTCCCGCTGGATCGCGCCGACGTCGACACCGACCAGATCATCCCCGCGCAATACCTCAAGCGGATCGAGCGGACCGGGTTCGGGCCGTTCCTGTTCGACGAGTGGAGGAAGGACCCGGACTTCGTCCTGAACGACGAGCGGTACGCCGGCGCCTCGATCCTGATCGCAGGGGCGAACTTCGGGTCGGGCTCGAGCCGCGAGCACGCGCCGTGGGCTCTCGAGGACTACGGCTTCCGTGCCGTGATCGCCCCGAGCTTCGCCGATATCTTCCGCAACAACTCGCTGAAGGTCGGGCTGCTCCCGGTCGAGCTCCGCGACGAGTCGGTGCGCGCGCTGATGGACGCGGTCCTCGACGACTCGACCACCAGGATCGAGATCGACCTCGACGCGCTCACCGTCCGCGCGCCCGGGATCGACGAGGTCTTCGACATGGAGCCGTTCACCCGCTGGCGGCTGATGGAAGGGCTCGACGACATCGGCCTCACCATGCGCCACACCGACGCGATCGATGCCTTCGAGGGCTCGCGGCCGGCGTGGATGCCCCGCGCGGGCTAGGCACGGACCGGCGGCGGTGCGCCGGCGACCGGCGTCAGATCGAGGCGATCGAGCTCGATGCGGGCGAGCGTCTCGTAGCGCCCCTCGCGGATGTCGGCCCACGGGTCCGCCGAGATCGCCTGGAGCTTCCGGAACGGCAGGTCGTCCGCGGCCTGGCGGGCGAGGTACTCCCAGACGGCCGGATCGCCGGCCTGCAGCGCCTCCCGAAGAGAGCGCCGTTCGCGCTCGGCCGAGATCCGCACCGGTACCCAGACGGCCAGGACCGGGACGGTCGGGAGCACGACGAACAAGATCCCGACCACCAGGGCCACCCGCCAGACGGCGTCCTTGCTCTCCTGCCCCTTCTCGGCGGTGGATTCCCCGAGCTCGCCGATCGAGCCCGCGACGATGTCGAAGCCCGCGCCGACGAACGGCGTGTCGCCCAGCCCTCCGATCCAGTCGGCCAGACCCGAGATGCTGTCGCCGGTGCTCACGAGCCCGTCCCCGAGCGCCCCGAGCTGGTTGATCCGCTTCGCCGACCAGATCCCAAGGAGCAGGCACAGCAGGAACCACGCGATCACCAGGTAGTCGAGCGCCACGATCCGTCGGTACGCCATCCGGTTCAGCAGCACTGATGTCCCCCTGTCGTCGATCGGTCGTCGGTCACGACCCGACGTGTCTATCCAGGAACGCGACGATGCGCTCCTGCATCCCCTGCGGGTCGACGTTCCAGCACTCGATGTGGTCGGCTTCCGGGCAGCGGACGAGCTCGACGGTGTCAGGCCGGAGCTCCGCCAGCTGCTCGCTCGTGGCGATCGGGATCGTGAGGTCCTCCTCGCCGTGGAAGGCGAGGGTCGGCACGTCGAAGATCGATGGATCGTCCATGTAGTCGAGGGCCTCCCAGTCGACGTCGTACCGGAGCTGCGCGATCTTCTTCGCGGTCCACGTCAGGGTGGGTGGCACGTTGATCGGCCCCACCAAGGGTTCACGAGCGGCGTTGTCGTCGACGGTCGCCGAGAGGTCGAGCATCGGGGCGTCGAACAGGAGCGCCTCCACGTAGGGAGTCACCTCGGAGCGCTGGAGGAACGCCGCGATCACCCCGGCCCCCATCGAGTCGCCGAACAGCGCGACGTCGACGGCCCCCTGGTCGAGCGCGTAGCGGACGGCGGCGTCGAGGTCCTCCCACTCGGTGAGCCCGTACCGCAGCAGGCCGCTCGGGTCCTCGGGCGCGCCGGCGTCGTTGCGGTAGGTGATCGACAGGGTGGGGTACCCGGCCTGCTCGAGCGCGGGGAGGAACCGCACGTTGTCCATGCGGCTCAGCGAGTTGCCGTGGACCACGATCACCCACGTGTCGCCGTCGCCGGCGACGAACCACGCCGGGTACTCGCCGAGCGGACCCTCGATGCCGACCTCCTCGTAGCCGCCGCGGAGCAGCACGTGGTCGACGTCCGGGTAGGCGCGGGGGTCGAGCTGGGCGGGGTCACCCGCGAGGGGCGGGTCACCTTGCACCACGTCGAAGGCGCGTGCGACCCCGTCGTCGTTCGCTTCGAGGACGTCGCCGACGCGGCCGTACCCCTGCGCCCATCGCAGGCCGAACACCCCGTCGACGTCGAGGGACGACGGCCCCTCCCCGTCGATCGGTCGCAGCACGATCGTGCCGCCGGCGACCGCCGAGACCTCGAGGTCGGGATCGAACTCCGTGGACGCGCGCCGGGCCTCGCCCGACAACGCCCGGTCGTGGATAACCCCCGAGAAGTACCAGCCGCCCGCCAGGTGGAACACGAGCAGGAAGGCGACCAGCCCGCCCAACGTCCGGCGGAGCCATCGCGGCATCAGTCCGATCCTCGTGGTTCCACCATCCCCGCGCGCTCCAGGGCCTCGTCACGTGTCTCGTGGGTGAGCGCGGTGAGCGCGTCGGAGTGGCGGACGCGGACATGCTCGGGGTGGGACAGGCGCCTCGCCTTCGCCGGAGCGGCGACGAGGTCGTGCGCGAACCGCTCGCGCATCTCGTCGAGGGAGGGATCGGGGCGGGTCCGTTGCCCGGCGACCATCACGGTCTCGAGCAGGGGCTCCCAGCCGTCGGGGCCGGCTTCGTCGGCGAGGGCCAGCACGTCGCCGTCGTCGGAGGGACCGCGCCAGATCTGCTTGCGACCGGGTGCCGTCACCTTCGCGGCCGAGAGCTTCATCGTCGGTTGCCCGTCGTACTCGACCAGCTTGTAGACGGTGTCGAGGTACGGGGCGTCGGCGGACACGCCGAGCTGGGTGCCGATCCCGAACGCGTCGACCGGGGCACCGGCTCGGACCAGATCGGCGACCTCGTGTTCGTCGAGGCCCCCGCTCGCGAAGATCAGGGCGTGGGGCAGGCCCGCGTCGTCGAGCATCGTGCGTGCCTGCCGCGCGAGCTGGTCGAGGTTGCCGCTGTCGAGCCGCACACCGATGTGGTCCGAGAGCCTCAGGGCGCGGATCGTCTCGATCGCGTTGCGGACGCCGTTCGTCGTGTCGTACGTGTCGACCAGGAAGGTCGTGCGGTGTGGGTGATCCTCGGCGAACGCGCGGAAGGCATCCTCCTCGGACGGGAACGCCTCGATGAACGAGTGGGCCATCGTCCCGGCGACCTCGAGCCCGAGCCGGCGCGCCGCCTCGACGTTCGAGGTCGCCGCGAACCCGACGATCGCGCTCCCGCGGGCAACGGCCTCGGCGGCGTCGAGCCCGTGCGTCCTGCGGAACGCGAAGTCCACCAGATCTCGCCCCTCGGCGGCCAGCACGTATCGGGCGGCCTTCGAGGCGACCGTGGTGTGCAGCGTGATCCGGTTCAGCAGGTAGGTCTCGACGAGCTGCGCGACCGCGATCGGTGCGGTCACCTCGACGATCGGCTCCTCGCCGTGGACGATCCTGCCCTCGGGGACCGCTCGAACCTCGCCGTCGAAGCGCACGTTCGCGAAGTCCTCCAGCGCCCGGTCGTCGAACCCGATCGCGCCCAGGTAGCCGAGCTCCTCGGCGTCGAACCCGAAGTCCTCCAGGAACCCGAGGCACGAGGCGAGACCGGCCGCCACGAGGAACCCCCTGCGCGACGGGAGCGACCGCACGTACAGGCTGAACGTCGCGGGCGCGTCCATGCCGCGGCGCAGGTAGCTGGCCGCCATGTTCAGCTCGTAGAGGTCCGTCAGCAGGGCGCCGCGCATCGGACGCGAGCCTACCGGACATGCGGCGACGGCCCGCCACGGGCCCGAGAGGACCCTCCGAGGGGTGATGAGTCCCGGGAAGTCCCGGCCGTTCGTCGGCGGGGAGCGAGCCGTTCGTCGAGACCATGGTGGTAGCCGCGATCAGGAGGCCACCCGTATGCGGTTCATCGATCGAGAGGGGTTCTCCCGGTTGCTCGCGTTGCTCGGTGAGCGCGGCTACGAGGTCATCGGTCCCACGGTCCGTGACGGAGCGATCGTCATGGAGCACGTCGAGCGGATCGACGACCTCCCGCGCGGGATCCGGGAGTCGCAGACGCCGGGTCGCTACGTGTTGGAAAGGACGGGAGACGACAGGCTCTTCGCCTGGGCGCACGGCCCCGACTCGGGGAGGCGTTACCTGTCGCCACCCCGCGAGACGATCCGGGCCGCCCTCCGCGGAGAGGACGGCGGCATCGAGCCGCATGCCGAGCGGCTGCCCGACGTCCGGTACGCGTTCGTCGGGCTCCGTGCATGCGACCTCGCGGCGATCGAGGTCCAAGATCGCGTGTTCCTGATCGCCGAGCCCTCCTACCGGGCGCGGCGGGAGAACGCGCTGTTCATCGCGATGAACTGCGAGTTCCCCGGGGTCGACGTGTTTCTGCACCTCCATGGGGACGGGCCCCCGGTGCACCGGCGGGTTCGACCTGGCGCTCACGGAGTTGGACGACGGGTTCACGGCGGTGATCGGAACGCCGGCCGGGGCCGAGCTGCTCGACGCGGTTCACGCGACCCCTGCGGACGAGGCTCAGATCCACGCGTCCCACACCGCCACGGACCGGGCGAGGGAGGCGATGGGACGCGAGCTGGACACGAGCGATCTGCCCGCGCTCCTCTATCGGAATCGGACGCACCCACGCTGGGAGGAGGTCGCCACCCGCTGCCTCGCGTGCACGAACTGCACGATGGTCTGTCCTACGTGCTTCTGCCACGACGCGGTCGAGACCGTGTCGCTCGACGGCACGCGCTCGACGCGGGAGCGGCAGTGGGCCAGCTGCTTCAGCGAGGAGTTCTCCCACATGGCCTCTGGGTCTGTGCGCTCCAGCGTGATGAGCCGGTACCGGCAGTGGCTGACGCACAAGTTCGCCTCGTGGATCGATCAGTTCGGGACGAGCGGATGCGTGGGCTGCGGCCGGTGCATCACGTGGTGCCCCGTGGGGATCGACGTGACCGAGGAGATCGCCGCGATCCGTGCGACCGACGGCGAGGTCCGGTTGGCCGAGGAGGTGTCGGCATGAGCCAGATCACGGTTGCGGAGCGGGTCCTCGCGGGGGGCGTCGCATCCTTCCCGGCCACGATCCGCAAGGTGAAGGTCGACGCCTACGAGACGTTCACGTTCTGGGTCGACATCGTCGACAAGCAGGAGCGACGGGCGTTCCGCTTCGAGCCGGGCCAGATCAACATGCTCGGCGTCTTCGGGGTGGGAGAGGTCCCCATCAGCATCAGCTCCGACCCGGACCGACCGCATCACCTCGCCCACACGGTGCGGGCGTGCGGTCGCGTGACGAACGCGCTCAAGACGCTCGGTCCGGGAGACGAGGTCACCGTGCGAGGCCCGTTCGGGCGTCCCTGGCCGCTCCGCAACGCTCGTGGAGGGGACCTGCTCGTGATCGCGGGCGGTCTCGGGCTCGCGCCGGTCCGACCGGCGATGCTGCGCGCCATCCGTCACCGCGGGATGTTCCGGCGGGTGATCCTGCTGGTGGGGGCGCGCAGCCCCGAGCACATGCTCTTCAGGAACGAGCTCGACGCCTGGACGGCCTGGTTCAACCAGCGCGGTGTCGAGATCCTGCAGACGGTGGATATCGCCGACGACACCTGGCCGTACGGCGAGGGGGTGGTGACGACCTTGTTCCCGAAGGCGCACCTGGATCCCCGCGCCACCACGGTCTTCACGTGCGGCCCCGAGATCATGATGTGGTTCGCCGTGCAGGAGCTCCTCAGGATGGGCACACCCGCGAAGAACATCTGGGTCTCGCTGGAGCGGAACATGCACTGCGGGGTGGGGATCTGCGGCCACTGCCAGCTCGGACGGTGGTTCGTGTGCACCGACGGGCCCGTGTTCCGGTGGGACACCGTGACCGATCTTCTGGAGGTCGATGAGCTATGAGCGACGCCAGGCCGAGGGTCGCCGTGTTCAAGATGGCGTCGTGCGACGGCTGCCAGCTGCAGCTGCTCGACGCCGAGGAGGCGCTGCTCGAGCTTGCGGGCGCGATCGAGATCGCGAACTTCGCCGAGGCGTCCTCGCGGATGCTGGAGGGTCCGTACGACGTGACCCTCGTCGAGGGCTCGGTCTCGACCCCCGAGCAGATCGAGCAGTTGCGTCGGATCCGCGCCGACAGCGCGTTCCTGATCACGATCGGGGCGTGCGCGACCTCGGGTGGGATCCAGGCGCTGCGCAACGGCCACGACGTCGAGGAGTACATCCGGACGGTCTACCCGACCCCCGAGTTCATCGACACGCTCGCGACCTCGACGCCGGTCGCCGACCACGTGCGGGTGGACCTGGAGCTGACCGGGTGTCCGATCGACCGCGGGCAGCTGCTCGCGTCGCTCGCCTGGCTGCTCCAGGGCGCGGTCCCGAAGCCCCCGACGACCCCGGTGTGCATCGAGTGCAAGCGCCGGGGCTACGTCTGCGTCGTCGTCGCGAAGGGCGAACCGTGCCTGGGCCCGGTGACCCGGACCGGCTGCGGGGCGCTGTGCCCCGGCGTCAACCGAGGGTGCTACGGGTGCTTCGGCCCGTCGCAGCCGCCGAACGCCGACGCGCTCGCGCGGCGGTTCATCGAGCTCGGCATGAAGCCGTCGCGGGTGGCCGACACGTTCCGGTTCATCACCGGGTACGCGCCGGCGTTCCGCGAAGCGGCCGATCGTCTCGAACAGGACATGGAGGAGGTGCTGACGTGACCCACCGATCGGTCGAGGTGCCCGTCGTCGCCCGCGTCGAGGGCGAGGGCGCCCTGCACGTGAGGGTCGAGGACGACGTCATCACCCGTTTGGAGCTGGAGATCTACGAGCCGCCGCGCTTCTTCGAGGCGTTCCTGGAGGGCCGCCACTTCTCCGAGGTGCCCGACATCGTGCCGCGGATCTGCGGGATCTGCCCGGTCGCCTACCAGATGAGCGCGATCCACGGCCTCGAGCGGCTCTTCGAGACCGAGGTGCCCGCGGGAACGCACGAGCTGCGCCGGATGCTGTTCCTGGGGGAGTGGATCGAGTCCCACGTGCTCCACATCCATCTGCTGGCGCTGCCCGACTACCTCGGGTTCCACGACGCGATCGAGCTCGCCCAGAACGGCTTCCAGGCCGAGGTCGAGCGCGCCCTGAAGATGAAGCGCCTCGGCAACGACGTGATGGAGGCGATCGGTGGCCGCGAGATCCACCCGGTCAGTCCACGAGTCGGCGGCTTCTCGAAGGCGCCCTCGAAGCGCCGCATGCGCGAGTTCCTGCCCCGGATCGAGGAGGCGCTGGGCCAGATCGTCGACATCGCCTCGCTCGTCGGCTCGATCGAGATGCCCGAGTTGCCCCGCGAGGCCGAGCTCGTCGCGATGACCCATCCCGACGAGTACGCGATCAACGAGGGCTCGATGCTGTCCTCGACCGGCCGCACCTGGACCTTCGAGCAGTACGAGGACGTCACCGAGGAGCTCCACGTCGCGCACTCGAACGCCCTGCATTCGGTGTTCCGCGACACGCAGACCCCGTACTTCACCGGCCCGCTCGCGCGGATCGTGCTGAACGGCTCGCAGCTCACCCCGGTCGCCGCCGAGGCTGCCGTGACGGCGGGCCTGCGTTTGCCCACCTTCGACCCCTTCAAGGGGATGGCCGCCCGCGTCGCCGAGGTGGCGCTCGCACTCGAGGAGCTGAAGGTGATGATCGAGGTCTACGAGCCGCCGGAGCCGCCCCAGGCCGAGGTGCGTCCGCGCGCCGGTCGCGCCACCTGGGCCACCGAGGCCCCGCGCGGCACGCTCTACCACCGCTACGACGTGGCCGCTGACGGCACGATCGTCGCCGCGAAGATCGTCCCGCCCACCTCGCAGAACCTCCGGCACATGGAGAAGGACCTGTGGGACTTCCTGCCCGGCGTGCTCGACCGGTCGGACGAGGATCTGACGCGCCTGGCAGAGATGGTCGTGCGCAACTACGACCCGTGCATCAGCTGCGCGACCCACTTCCTGCGTCTGGACATCGAGCGGGTGTAGGCGCGGAAGGCTGGGTCGTGCTGCTGGCGTGAGGGGAACGCGCACGACGCGTGACCGACGAGAGGTCGAGGACGTGCGTGCAGTTCGGCTCGTCGCACCGCTCGAACCCCAGCGCGGTGTACAAGGCGTCCGCGTCCGCTCGATCGGTCCGAAGCCGGAGGACCCTGAACGTTCCTCGTGCCTGGTGGATCACGGCGCCCACGAGCGCGGTGGCGATCCCCTGGCGGCGGATGCGGCGGAAGGACGTAGAGGTGGCGGAGCCGCCCCACGCCGGGGTCATCGACGTACGGGTCGAGGTTGAGACCGCACACACCGGCCAGCGATCCCGACGGCGTGCGAGCCGCGAACAGCGCCTCGCCGCCCTGATCGAACCGGTTCGAGCCATCGCGCCACCGGTCGCGCAACACGGCGACGGCGCCGAAGCGTTCCCTCAGGCTCTCCTCGACCAGACGGTCGAGGTCGAGAGGGAGTTCGGTCACTGGGCCCACCGTGGATGACGGATCCATCGCGCGTCGAGGATAGGCCTCGGTTCGCTCAGCGCGTCGCACCCTCGTCCTGCGTCACCCGCTGGAGCAGGACCACGGGGATCTCCCGGTCGGTGGCTCCCGCGTAGCCGTCGTAGCCTCGATAGGCAGCCACGAACGCCGACCAGAGTTCGTCGCGTTCGGCGCCCTCGAGCTTCCGTGCGCGGACGGTCTCCTGCGATCCCGCACGCCGCACCGTGGCCTCCGGTGACGTCTGGAGGTTCAGCCACCAGGCCGGATGCGCTTCCGCCCCGGCGTTCGACGCGACCACGACGTACCCGTCGGGGAGGAGGACGCAGCTCAGCAGCACCGAGCGCCGCTTTCCCGAGCGACGACCGATCGTGACCAGCTCGATGACGGGCAGGCCGGCCATCTTCGCGCCGAGGCGACCGCCCGAGACCCGCCACCAGAAGCGGTGGCTCCGCCACAGCAGACGCATCGTCCGACGGCTCGGCGTGCTCATCAGGTGACCGTCATGCCGGTTCGCTCACGTCGTAGGCGATGGAGCGCATGCGGAACTCGCCGTACGTGAAGGGGCCGTCCGGGTGGTCGTAGACCGTGGCGCCCGTCGTCGCGACCCGCACGCCGCCGGCGATCGGCCGGTAGTCGCTCAGGGGGGTGCGCCAGCGTCGCGGGACGAACGTGCCGGTGCTGCTGTCGGGGCGATCGTCCGACACGAAGTCGACGAGCAGGCCGTCGTCGTCGAAGACCAGCGTGGCGGTCACCGTGTGCGGGCCGTTCGTGAAGCGCACCCTCGAGCTGCGGTCGTCGATGGCCTCCCAGGAGAGCCTCGGGTCGGCCAGGGCACCGGGCGCCATGACGCACATGTCGTTGAGCACGGTGACCGTCTCGGCCGCGCTGATCTCCGGCCCGGAGAGGTTGACCATGTCCACGAGCGACGCGACGCGGACCCGGAAGGTGGCGGTCTCGTCGCGATAGATGTGCAGCGCCCGCACGGGGAGCCCGAACATCCGCGCCTCCATCAGGAACAGCCGGGTGGGGCGGTCGAAGAAGTTGAACTGGATCGACGTCGAGGGCATGGGGTCGGCGCCGGGTCGCCGGCGCATGCCCGCGTCGAACTCGACCCGCACGTTGCGCGGACGAGGTCGGCCGAGGGCGCCGGTGGCCCGGACGTAGCGCCGCACCGGTTCGGGCAACGCTCGGCCAGGTCGGCCTCCTGCAGCGGTTGCGCCTCGCCGAGCGGGTGGGCCTCGAACTCGGCCGCCACGACGGCGTCGTACTGCTTCTGCAGGTCGATCAGGATCGACATCAGCCGCGCGGCGGGTTCCACGGTCCGACGCCGCCGAACCGCTCAGGCGTGATCCTCGTGACGAACCCCGGGGGCGGGTTCGGCATGGGGGGGAACACCACGTCCGGTCCGAGGTACGTGTGCGCGAAGCGCTGCAGCATCTGGGGGGCGCCGCCCTCGGTCACCCGCGCCGTCCCGTACACGACGAGGTACTCGAGCAGCCCCCAGTCGTTCACCCGCGTCGACGGCACGGAGACCGCCACGCGCGGGTCCCGGCGGAGGTTCCGGAGCTTCCTCTGGTCCGACATCGTGGCGATCACGATCTCGTCGTCCTCGACCCCGACCCAGGCCGCCGTGACGTGCGGCGAACCGTCGACGTTCAGCGTGACCACGTGGGCCACGGCGTCGCTCTCCAGGAGCGTGCGCGCGGCCTCCGGGATCGGGTTCCCCGCCATGGGCGCCATCCTACGCGTGACCGACTTCGCGGGCCGATCGACCTGCCGACGCCGACGCGAGCGCACCTCCACGTGCGACGATCGTCGGCATGGAACGGGTGCGGGTGATCGCATGTGGGAACCCCGATGCGGGTGACGACGCGGTCGGGTTCGTCGTCGGTGAGGAACTCGCCCGCCGCGGCGTCGACGTGGTCGTCGCCCGGGCTCCGTTCGACGTGCTCGACCGACTCGACGACGTCGACGTGGCGATCGTGATCGACGCGATCAGCACGCCCGGTGGGGGCCGCGCGCCCGGGACCCTGGTCCGCGCCGAGGCGGACGCCGACGGGCGCCTGCCCGGCGAGCTGCGCTCCTCCCTGTCTTCGCACGGGCTCGGGGTGGGGGAGGCGATCGGGCTCGCAGGCGCGCTCGGCCGGGCCCCTAGGGTCGTCGTGCACGGGGTCGAGGTGGCCGACGTGACGGCCGGCGCCCCGCTTTCGGCGGCCGCGCAAGGCGCGGTCCCGCACCTCGTCTCCGCGGTGCTCGCGGAGATCGAACGCCTCGCCGCCCCGTCGGGAGGCGAACCCTAGGCAGGCCATGGTGATGAACCGCTCCATGGTCCCGGCCGACTAGGGACGGTTGGCCCGAGAGCGCCTCTGGGACCTCGTGAAACCATTCACATAGCTAGGGGGCCTCACATGGCCGGCAGGACGTCTACCGTCGCCGCCGAACGGGAAGTGATGGTCCTCGACGGTCGTTGTTCCCGCCGGGAGTTCCTGCGGTACTGCTCGTTCATCACCGCCGTCCTCGCGCTGCCATCGCGGTACGCGTCCCGTGTGGCCAAGGCGCTCACCGCGGCGGCCACGACGAAGCCGACCGTGATCTGGCTCGAGCTGCAGGACTGCGCGGGGGACACCGAGTCGTTCCTGCGGTCGAGCCACCCCACGCCCGGCCAGTTCGTGTTCGATCTGATCGACCTGGCGTACCACGAAACGCTGATGGCACCGGCGGGCGCCGCTGCGGAGACGAGCCTCGAGAGCGCGATGGAGCGGACCGCGGGTTCGTACCTGATGGTGGTCGAGGGCTCGATCCCACTCGCGGACGGCGGCGTGTACTGCACGGTCGGCGGCAAGAGCGCCGAGGCCCTGGTGAAGGAGGTCGCCGCCGGCGCGTCGGCGGTGATCGCGGTCGGGACCTGCGCGGCCTACGGAGGTCTCCCGGCGGCGGCGCCCAACCCGACGGGAGCCGTCGGTGTGTCCCAGGTCGTGTCTGGGAAGCCCGTCATGAACCTTCCCGGGTGTCCGGTGAACGCGGTGAACCTGTCCGCGGCGCTCGTGCACGTGCTGACGTTCGGCGAACTCCCGGCGATGGACGACCTGGGGCGTCCGTTGTTCGCCTACGGCGCCCTGATCCACGACAGCTGTCCGCGCCGTGGACACTTCGACGCGGGGAGGTTCGTGAAGGAGTGGGGCGACGAGGGTCACCGCCAGGGGTGGTGCCTGTACGAGATGGGGTGCAAGGGTCCCAACGCGTACAGCAACTGCCCGCTGATCGGCTGGAACGACACGACGTCGTGGCCGATCGGCGTGGGACATCCGTGCATGGCGTGCACCGAGCCCGGTTTCTGGGACGAGTCGTCGCCGATGTATCGGTGGATGGGGCAGGAGGGGCTGTCTGCGCCCACCGACCGTGAGCGACCTGACCAGGCGCTCGGGGTCGCGCTCGGTGTCGGCGGCGCGGCTCTGGCCGCAGGCGCAGGTGCGGCCGTGATGGCGCGCCAGCATCGACGCGAGGCACGCCCGTCCCCACGTCCCGATGCCGAGCAGGAGGGCGGTGACGCATGACCCGGCTCGTGATCGACCCCGTCACCCGGATCGAGGGTCACCTCCGGATCGAGGCGGAGGTGGACGGCGGTCAGGTGCGGGAGGCGTGGGCCAGCGGGACGATGTTCCGGGGCATCGAGACGATCCTGAAGGGCCGGGACCCGCGCGAGGCCTGGCTCTACACCCAACGGATCTGTAGCGTCTGCACGATGGTGCACGCGCTGGCGTCGGTGCGGGCCGTCGAGGACGCCCTGGACATCCAGCCGCCGCCCCTCGCCGTGATCACGCGGAACCTGACCGCGGCGTTCCAGTTCCTGCACGACCACGTGGTGACGTTCTTCCACCTGCGCGCGATCGCTGACTGGGTCGACATCACGGCCGCGCTGGAGGCCGACGTCGACGAGGCGGTCACGATCGCCCAACAGATGTCGGACTGGCCCGGCAACTCGCACGCGTGGTTCCGCACCGTCCAGGAGAAGCTCCGGGCGTTCGCCGCGACCGGTCTGCTCGGTCCGCTCGCGAACGGCTACTGGGGGCACCCGGGCTACACGTTGTCCCCCGAGATCGATCTGATGCTCGCGGCGCACTACCTCGAGGCGCTCGACTGGCAGCGTGAGGTCGTGAAGGCCCACGCGGTGCTCGGCGGCAAGAACCCGGCGCTCCAGGGCTTCCTGGTCGGTGGGATGTCGTTGCCGGTGGACCCGAACAGCCCGAACGCGCTGAACGCCGAGAAGCTCGCGTTCCTGCGTTCGCTCGCGGACAACGCTCAGCGTTTCGTCGAGAACGTGTACCTCGCGGATCACGAGGCGGTCTCGATCGAGTTCAAGGAGTGGCGAGGGATCGGCGAGCGCACCGGGAACTTCCTGGCCTGCGGTGACTTCCCGCTCGACCCGTCGGGTGATGAGGCGAGCTTCGCCTTCCCTGGCGGTGTGATCGTGGGGCGCGACCTCTCGGATCTGCGGCCGTTCGAACCGGAGCTGGTAACCGAGGAGGTCTCCCGCTCCTGGTACGAGAACGACTCCGCGCCGAGGCATCCGTTGGAGGGGAAGACCTTGCCCGACTACACCGGTCCGACCCCGCCCTTCGACGAGCTCGACGTCGACGCGGCCTATTCGTGGCTGAAGGCGCCCCGGTACGACGGGATGCCGATGGAGGTCGGCCCGCTCGCCCGTGTCCTCGTTGGCTACGCAGCGGGTGTCCCCCGGGTGCGTGAGCTCACCGAGCAGCTCCTCGGAGACGTCGGACTCAGCACGCAGGACATGTTCTCGACGCTCGGGCGCCGGATCGCCAGGTGGGTCGAGACGAAGTACCTCACCGAGCTGATCTTCACGTGGCTCGACCAGCTCGAAGCGGCGATGGGGGCCGGCGACACGACGATCCACGCTGGTGAGTGGGATCCGGCCCGCTGGCCGACCGAGGCGCAGGGTGCCGGGTTCCACGAGGCGCCCCGAGGCGCGCTCGGCCACTGGGTCTCGATCCGCGACGGCGCGATCGTCAACTACCAGTGCGTCGTCCCGACGACGTGGAACGCCTCTCCACGCGACGCGGGCGGCACGCCGGGCCCGCTCGAGTCGGCGCTCGTCGGTACCCCGGTCGTCGATCCGGAACGGCCGCTCGAGATCCTCCGCGTGCTCCACACCTTCGACCCGTGCATGGCCTGCGCGGTCCACATCGTCGACGCGAAGGGCATGCCGGTCGGGAGCGTGGAAGAGATCCACTGAGAGGAGCGAGCCATGGATCGTCGTCGGTTCCTGAAGACGGCGACGGTCGGCGCGGGCCTCGCGGCGCTGCCGGCGCCGGTCCGTGCGACCCCCGCCGCGGACGAGCTCGCCGAGGAGCACGCCAGCGACCCCGCGCTGCTGATCGACCTCTCACGGTGCACCGGATGCGGCGCCTGCGTGAGCGCCTGCAAGCTGCAGAACGGCCAGCCGTGGAGGGCGGATCAGCCGGCCATGGGTCCCGATGCCGAGCTGGCCTCGGCGAACTGGACCATCATCCGTTCGGTTGACCCGCCCGGCGACGCGGACACCAGATACGTGAAGCGACAGTGCCTGCATTGCCTGGACCCGGCGTGCGTGTCCGCCTGTCCGGTCCGAGCCCTCCGCAAGGACCCCGGCGGCCCGGTCACCTACGACGTGAACCGGTGCATCGGGTGCCGCTACTGCCTGATGGCGTGTCCCTTCGGCGTGCCCACCTTCGAGTGGGACGAGCCGATCTCGGGCGTCAGCAAGTGCAACCTGTGCGCCGACAGGACGACGAACGGGGAGCCCAGCGCCTGCGCGGCGGCGTGCCCGACCGGAGCGATCCGGTTCGGACCCCGCGAGGAGCTGCTCGCCGAAGCGAAGGTCCGGATCGCGGCCGAGCCGGAGCGATACGTCGATCACGTGTACGGCGAGACGGAGGCCGGGGGGACGTCGGTGATGTTCGTCTCGGACGTGTCCTTCGCCGGGCTCGGCTTCGTCGGAGATCTGCCGGACCGGGCGCTCCCGGAGTTCACGTGGCAGATCAGCCGGCTGATCCCGCCCGCGGCGGCGGGCATGGCCGTCCTGCTCACCGCGCTGTACCACCGCCGCCGCGTCCTGGAGGAGCGGGAGCGGCAGGAAACGGAAGAACCATGAGCGCGCAGCCGATCGCCTCGGGGTCCGCGCTCCACGGGTGGACCTTCCGGATGACGCGGATCCGCATCGCGTTGCTCGCCGTGTTCGGGCTCGGGGCAGGGGTGATCGTGTACCGCCTGATCTACGGCCTCGGGGCATCGACGAACCTGAGCGACGGCTGGCCGTGGGGCCTGTGGGTGTGGTGGGACGTCCTGACCGGGGTCGCGCTCGCGGGCGGCGGGTACTCGACCGCGCTCATGGTCCACTTCCTCGGACGCGGTCGCTGGCGCGAGGTAGAGCGGGCGGCGTTCCTCACGTCATTGATCGGCTACCTGATGGTGTGCGCGGGCCTCGTGCTCGACCTCGGGCGATGGTTCAACGCGCCGACGGCCTTCCTCTTCTGGCAGGGGAACCCGCACTCCGTGATGCTCGAACTGATCTGGTGCGTGAGCGGGTACACGGTCGTGCAGCTCGTCGAGTTCGGCCACATCTTCGTGGAGCGGGTATCGATGCCACGGTTCGGGCGGGTGCTCTCTCGGATCTACGTGCCGGTGCTGATCGTCGGCATCATCCTGCCCTTCCTGCACCAGTCGGCACTGGGGTCGCTCTACGTGATCGCGAACGGCCGGCTGAACCCGCTGTGGTGGTCGATGCTGCTGCCGCTCTTCTTCCTGATGTCCTCGTTCTTCGTGGGACCGGCGATGGTCACGGTCGAGGGCTCGCTCTCCTCGTGGGCGCACGGCCGGCGGTCCCCGATCGCGGTCCTCGCGGAGATGGTCCGGTTCGCGGGATGGATCATGGTCGTCTACCTCGTGCTGAAGTTCGGCGACCTGATCGCGAGGGACAGCCTTGGGGCGGCGTTCGAGGGCACGACCGCGAGCCTGCTGTTCTGGGCTGAGATCATCGTCGGCGTCGCGGTGCCGGCCGCCGTGTTCCTGCATCCACGTCTGCGCGCCTCGTTCCCGTGGCTCGTGACCGCCGCGTCGCTCACGGTCGCCGGGGTCGCCCTGAACCGCGCGAACGTCGTGTTCACCGCGATGGCGGAGGCCTCGCGCGGCGCCTCCTACGCTCCGTACTGGATGGAGGTGGCCGTGACGCTCGGTCTGATCTCCACCGGCGTCCTGCTCTACCTGTTCGTCACGGAGAACTTCCCGATCCTGCCTCGCGAGGAGCCGACGCCACCGGGCCCGCGAGGCGACGTGCTGGTGCTCGGGGTCGGCAACACCCTGATGTCTGACGAGGGCGCAGGCGTGCGCGCCGCAGAGCTGCTCCGCGAGCAGGCCCCGAAGGGGGTGAAGGTGCTCGAGGCCGGGACCCTCGGTCCGGAGCTCCTGCCCGACGTCGAGGCGGCCTCGCGGCTGCTCGTCCTGGATTGCGTCGACGCGGGCAGGGCGCCGGGGACGATGGTCCGCGTGGACGGCAACCAGCTCCGCGGCCGAGAGTCACCCACCCTGTCCGCCCACGAGTTCGCCCTGGTCGATCTCCTCGGGTTGGCCGCGCTCCACGCGACGGCACCGGACGAGGTCGTGGTCCTCGGGGTGCAGCCCGCGAAGGTCGAGCCCGGGCTCGATCTATCGCCCGAGGTCGAGCGGGCGGTGTCGCGTCTCGCGGCCTCCGGCCTCGCCGAGCTCGAACGGTGGCTGGGTGCCGAGCTGCCGGCATCGGCGCCCTAAGGCCGGTCCCGGGACCTCCCGGGACGATGGGCCACGCGACGCCCGATCCCCCTCGCGAAGCTGTTGGTAGGGAACGATCTCGTCTCACGAAGGAGCGGCGAGAGCGGGCGGAGAGCTCGTCCTCGAGATCAGGAGGGACGGATGATGGAAGGGCGACCCTGCTGCCTGGTCCTCGGGCTGGGCAACGAGCTGGCCGGCGATGACGCGGTCGGGGTGCTGGTCGCGCGCGAGGTCCGGCACCTGGCCGATGCCGACGTCGAGGTCGTCGAGAGCTCGGCCTCCGGGGTCGCGCTGATCGAGATCTTCGCCGGCTACGAACGCGCGATCGTGATCGACTCGATCCTGACCGGACACGACCCGCCGGGCACGATCCGCGAGATGGGGATGGACGAGGTCGGCCGCGTCGTCGCCCCGAGCGTGCACCGGGCGGGCTTGCCCGAGCTCGCCGCCGTGGCCGAGCGCCTCGGCCTGACCTTCCCTTCCTGCACGCGCGTGTTCGCGGTGGAGGTCGTCGATCCGTTCACCCTCGGGGCCCCGCTCAGCGAACCGGTCGTCGCCGCGATCCCTGAGCTCACGCACCGCGTCCGTGATCTGTTGGTCTGTTGGGCCCTCCAGGAGGAACCGTGCACGACTACCACGCGATGACGTCCCTGATCGACCGTGTGTTGGCGACCGCCGGCGAGCCGCCGACCGAGGTCCGGATCCAGGCCGGCCCCACCTTCACGCCCGAGGCGCTGACGCAGGCCTACGAGATCCTCACGATGGGCACCCGCCTCGAGGGTTCGCGTCTGGTCGTGGAGCCGACGGGCGAGGAGGCGAGGTGCCGCTCGTGCCGGAAGCGGTGGACCGTCTCGACGGAGAACTGCATCGGAGCGCTGTGCGTGTGCCCGTTCTGCGGCGCCCCCGGCCCCGTGCCGCGGACCCCCAGCGTGGAGCTGATCGCGACGTCCTGATCGCCGGGTCCGACCGCTCCTGCTTCCGGGGGCCGTGCGACCCCACGGTCTCGCTCGGCTCCTGCGACGATGGGCATGACAGCTCCAGGAGGCGACGTCCGTGAGATCGACGACCACGTCCTCGCCGGGCGTGCGTGTCGCGCGCTCGGTGCAGGTGCGTGGCGTCGTCCAGGGCGTCGGGTTCCGTCCCTTCGTGTGGCGCCTGGCCTCGCGTCACGACGTGAAGGGATGGGTCCGCAACGAGGGCGGCCGGGTCATGATCCACGCCGAGGGGAGCGCTGCGGCGCTGGACGCGTTCGCCCACGCGCTGAGGGTCGAGGCGCCGCCGCTCGCTCGGGTCGATGACGTGGTGGTCGTGGCGGCGGCGCCGGGAGGGTTCCCGACGTTCGAGGTGGACGTGTCCACCGACGGCGCGTCGGGGGTTCGGCTCGTCTCGCCGGACGCCGCGACCTGTTCCGCGTGCCTGCGGGAGCTGTTCGACCCGGCCGACCGGCGCCACCGGTACCCGTTCATCAACTGCACGGACTGCGGGCCGCGGTTCACGATCATCGAGACCCTCCCGTACGACCGCGAGCGGACCTCGATGCGCGTGTTCCCGATGTGCGAGGACTGCCGGCGCGAGTACGAGGACCCCGCCGACCGGCGCTTCCACGCCGAGCCGGTCGCCTGCCCCGCCTGCGGACCCCGGCTCGCGCTGGTCGGGGCCGATGGCCCGCCGCTGGAAGCGGCCGCCGCCCTCCTGCGCGAGGGTGCGATCGTCGCGGTGAAGGGGCTCGGCGGGTTCCACCTGGCGTGCGACGCGCGCGATCCTGCCGCCGTCGCGGCGCTGCGCGAGCGCAAGCGCCGGCCCGACAAGCCGTTCGCGGTGATGGTGCCGACCCTCGAGGAGGCGCGTCATTGGTTCGAGCCGTCGTCCGCGGAGGCGGAGGCGCTGTCGTCGTGGCGGGCTCCGATCGTGCTCGTCCCCGACCGCGGGCGCCTCGCCGAGGACGTCGCCCCCGGCCACCGGCGGCAGGGCGCGATGCTCCCGTCGACCCCGCTGCACCACCTGCTCACCCGCGAGGTCGGCGTTCCGCTCGTGATGACGAGCGGGAACGCGACCGACGAGCCGATCTGCATCGCCGACGCCGACGCGTTCGAGCGACTCGCACCGATCGCCGACGCCTTCTTGGTCCACGACCGGGTGATCGTGGCCCGCTACGACGACAGCGTGGTCCGGGTGCGGACCGGCGCCGACGCGCCGAGCGTGATGCGGCGTGCGCGCTCGTTCGCCCCGCACCCGCTCCCGCTCGCCTGGCACGTGACGCGGCCGGTCCTGGGGACCGGCGCAGAACTGCACGGGGCCTTCTGCCTCGCGAGCGGGCACCGGGCGTTCCTGTCGCAGCACGTCGGCGACCTCGACAGCGAGGAGGCGATGGGCGCCTACCGCGAGGCGTACGACCGAGCCCGCGAGGTGCTCCGGCTCGAACCCGAGGTTGTCGCCCACGACCTGCACCCCGACCTGATGACGACGCGGTTCGCCGAGTCGTTGGAGCTGCCGCGCGAGCCGGTCCAGCACCACCACGCGCACGTCGCCGCGACGATGGCGGAGCTCGGTCTGGACGGCGAGGTCCTGGGCCTCGCGTTCGACGGCCTCGGCTTCGGCGACGACGGCACGATCTGGGGCGGCGAGCTCCTGCACGCCGACCTGACCTCGGCGCGCCGGATCGGGCGCCTGCGTCCCGTGCGCCAGCCCGGGGGCGACGCGGCCGCCCGCGCCCCGTGGCGGATGGCCCTGGCCCACGCGGCGGCGGCCGGCCTCGGCGACGATGCCCTCGCGATCCTCGCGCCCCCCCGCGAGGAGGCGCACGTCGTCGTCGGACAGCTGTCCTCGGGCCTCGCGTCCCCGTGGACGTCGAGCGTCGGCCGCCTGTTCGACGCGATCGCCGCCCTGCTGGGTGTCTGCCGCGAGCGCGCCACCTACGAGGGCCAGCCCGCGATGCTCCTCGAGCAGGCGGCCTCCACCGAGCCCGCCGAACCATGGGAGACTCCCGGTGATCGAGGAGCCGGACCGAGGGCTCCTGCAGATCGACACGCGGGGCCTCGTCGCCGGGATCGTCGAAGGCATCCACCGTGGCGAGCCCGTCCCGACCCTTGCCGCCCGGTTCCACGCGAGCCTCGCCGAGGCCGCCGCCGACCTCTGCCGGTCCGCACGCGAGTCCAGCGGCGGCCTCGACCGCGTCGTGCTGGGCGGCGGCGTGTTCCAGAACGACCTGTTCACCACGGAGCTCGTAGCCCGGTTGACGCACCGGGGGTTCCGTGTGTTCCTACCCCGAGAGGTCCCGGTGGGCGACGGCGGCATCGCTCTCGGACAGGTGGCGGTCGCGGCCGCCCGGATGGAGGCGAGCTGACGATGTGCCTGGGCGTCCCCGGCAAGGTGACGGAGATCTTCGACCGCGACGGCATCCGCATGGGGACCGTCGACTTCGGCGGCATCACCCGCACCGCGTGCCTGGAGTACGCGCCCGAGGTCGAGGTGGGCCACTGGGTCGTGATCCACGTCGGGTTCGCGATCAGCGTCGTCGACGAGGAGGAGGCCGCGCGCTCCTACGCCCTGCTCGCCGAGATGGACAACCTCGAGTACATCGACCTGCCCCAGGACCCCGACGGCGTCCGGCCGGAGGCGATGTGAGGTACCTGGACGAGTACCGGGACGACGCGGTCGCGCGCACGCTGCTCGGCCAGATCGAGCGGGTCGCGACGAAGCCGTGGACGATCATGGAGGTCTGCGGCGGCCAGACCCACACCCTGATCCGCCAAGGGATCGACCAAGTGCTCCCGGCCGGGATCGAGCTGGTCCACGGCCCCGGCTGTCCCGTCTGCGTCACGCCGCTCGCGCTGATCGACGAGGCGATCGACATCGCGAAGCGACCCGACGCGATCGTGTGCTCGTTCGGCGACATGCTCCGCGTCCCCGGATCGTCCGATGACCTGTTCATGGCCCGAGCGGCCGGCGGCGACGTCCGGGTCGTCTACTCGCCGCTCGACGCGCTCGAGGTCGCGCGAAGGAACCCCGAGAAGACCGTGGTGTTCTTCGCGGTCGGCTTCGAGACCACGGCGCCCGCGAACGCGATGGCGGTGAAGCAGGCGCACCGTCTGGGCGTCGAGAACTTCGCGCTGCTCGTCGCGCACGTGCTGGTCCCGCCGGCGATCACCGCGATCCTCGTGTCGCCGGGCAACCGCGTCCAGGGGTTCCTTGCGCCCGGCCACGTCTGCGCGGTCCAGGGCTGGCGCGAGTACGAGCCGATCGCCCACGACTTCGGCACGCCGCTCGTCGTCACCGGGTTCGAGCCGGTCGACCTGCTCGAAGGCATCCTGATGCTCGTGCGCCAGCTGGAGGAAGGACGATCCGAGGTCGAGAACCAGTACGTGCGCGCGGTGGTGCGCGACGGGAACGAGGCCGCGATGCGCGTGGTGGACGAGGTCTTCGAAACCGCCGACCGCGCCTGGCGCGGGATCGGCGTGATCGAGCGCAGCGGGCTGAAGCTTCGGCCCGAGTACGCGCACCACGACGCCGAGATCCTGTTCCCGCGGCCCGAGGGTCACGTCCCCGCGAGCGAGTCCGAGGTCTGCATCGCCGGCGAGGTCCTGCGCGGCCGCGCGAAGCCTCATGAGTGTCCCGCGTTCGGCACCGAGTGCACCCCCGAGCGCCCGCTCGGCGCCCCGATGGTCTCGAGCGAGGGCGCGTGCGCCGCCTACTTCCTGGCCGGCCGTCGTCGCGCGGAGGCGACCGCGTGACGACCGAGCCGCTCGACTTCGCGCTCACGTGCCCGGTACCACTCCCTCCCGGCGACCGGATCCTGCTCGGACACGGCTCGGGCGGGAAGCTCACCCGGCAGCTGATCGCCGAGCTGTTCGCGCCGGTGTTCGCCGACACCGAGCTCTCGCGCCTGGGCGACGCCGCGGTGCTGGACCTCCCCGGTGGGCAGCGCCTCGCCTTCACGACCGATGCCTTCGTCGTGCAGCCGGCGTTCTTCCCCGGCTCGAACATCGGCGAGCTCGCCGTGAACGGCACCGTGAACGACCTCGCGATGATGGGCGCCGAGCCGCTCGCGCTCTCCGCCGCGCTGATCCTCGAAGAAGGCCTCGAGATGGCCGCCCTCGGGACGGTCGTCGCGAGCATGAAGGACGCGTGCGAGGCGGCCGGCGTCCGCCTGGTCACCGGCGACACGAAGGTCGTCGAACGCGGCGCCGCCGACGGCCTCTACGTGACGACCAGCGGGATCGGGCTCGTGCCCGCCGGCGTCGACGTCGGCCCCGAGGGGGCCCGGCCCGGCGACGTCGTGATCGTCACAGGCCCGATCGGCTCGCACGGCGTCGCGGTGATGAGCCGCCGCGCCGGGATCGGGTTCGAGTCGGAGCTGGTCTCCGACACCGCGCCGCTCACGCCGCTCGTCCGCGCGATGCTCGCCGCCGGCGAGGTCCGTACGTTCCGCGACGCGACCCGTGGCGGGGTCGCGAGCGTCCTGAACGAGCTCGCCGAGGCGAGCGGCGTCTCGATCGTGGTCGAGGAGGGCTCGTTCCCGCTGCTCGCGCCCGTGAGGGCGGCCTGCGAGATGCTCGGCCTCGATCCCCTCTACGTCGCGAACGAGGGCGTCGCGGTCGCGGTGGTCGCTCCGGACGACGCGGAGGCGGTCCTCGCGGCGGCGCGCGCCGTGCCCACGGGCGAGCACGCCGCGATCGTCGGCTCGGTCGCAGAGGGCCCCGTCTCGGTCGGCCTCCGGACCGGGCTGGGCACGACTCGCCCCCTGATCCTCCTGGCCGGCGATCAGCTCCCCCGGATCTGCTGAGCCCCTGGTCAGCGGATCTCGAGCGCGACCCGCAGCGCCCGGTCGAGCCCCGGGACCTCCTGGGGCGCGAGCGCGCCGAGCCGGCGCCGGAGCGCGGACTTCGGGATCGTCTGCAGCGAGTCGCAGTTCGCGACGGACGTGGTCCGCAGGCCGTGCGCCGGGCCGAGCGCTACCTCGCTCGCCAGACCGCGGACCGTCCGAGTCACCGGCGCGACCGTCACCGCGCTCCGCACCGCGATCGCACTCGATCGGGTCACGAGCAGGACGGGCCGCCGGCCGACGGGCGGAGGGAGCGCGGCGAGGTAGAGCTCACCCCGACGCATCGCCTCACCGCTCGGGCCAGACCTGCAGCGCGCGGAGCGCCGCCTCGTCGTCGAGGTCCTCCGGCTCGAGCCGGTAGGCCTCGGCGTAGCGCAGGTCATGGAGCCGTTCGTCGACCGCTCGCAGATACAGGTCGATCGCCTCGCGGATCAGCTCGCTGCGGCTGCGCTCGGCATCGACGATCCGATCGAGCGCCCCGACCTGGGCATCGTCGAGCTGCACGAGCACCTGCTTCCTCGCCACGTTCCGTACCGTAGCATATGCTCTACCATATGGTCCGGGCACATGCCGTGACGGACGTCACGTTCCGGACGACGTCCACCCGCGAGGTCGAGGAGCGGACGATCGAGGGGGAGCGCTTCATCGTGTACCGGCTCGACGCGGCCGCGTGACCACCGTTGGACCCGAGCCCGGCTAGGCTCCCACCGATGTCCCGATCCCGCCACGACCGGTTCGACGCCCTCGTCGAGGAGGCCCTCGAGAACCTTCCCGACTGGGTGATCGAGGAGATGGACAACGTCCGCGTGTTCGTCGAGGACGAGCCGCCGAAGGATCAGCCGACCCTGCTCGGGCTGTACCACGGGGTCCCGCTCGACGACCGCAACGCCTACTACTCGGGCGTGCTCCCCGACACGATCACGCTCTACCGCTCCACGATCGAGCGCGAGGCCGGCGACGACGAGGACGACCTGTACGACACGATCTTCCACACGCTCGCGCACGAGCTCGCCCACCACTTCGGGATCGACGACGAGCGGCTCTTGGACATCGATGCGTACTGACCCGTCGACCGACGAGCAGTGGATGGCCCGCGCGATCGAGGTCGCGCAGGCCTGCCTCGCCCACGACGACGTCCCGATCGGCTGCGTGATCGTGAGGGACGGTGTCGAGCTGGCCGCCGCCGGGAACGAGCGCGAGCTCCGCGAGGACCCTACCGCCCACGCCGAGCTCCTCGCGCTGCAGCGGGCCGCCGCCGCGACCGGCCACTGGCGCCTCGAGGGCTGCACCCTCTACGTGACGCTCGAGCCGTGCGCGATGTGCGCCGGCGCGATCGTGCTCGCGCGGGTGCCCCGCGTGGTCGTCGGCGCGCCGGACCCGAAGGCCGGCTTCGCCGGCTCGCTGGGGAACCTCCTCCAGGACGACCGTTTGAACCACCGCGCGGAGCTCACCGCCGGCGTCCTCGCCGACGGGTGCGGCGAGGTCCTCCGAGCCTTCTTCCGGGAGCGTCGATGACCAGCTGGGACGGCCAGGTCGTGCTCACCACGCCGCGGCTGCTCCTGCGGACCTGGCGCGAGGACGACCTGCTCCTCTACGCGGCGATGAACGCCGACCCCGAGGTCGTCGAGTACCTGGGCGGCCCGCTGACCCGTGAAGACTCGGACGATATCGCGGCGTGGGCGAACCACCTGCACGAGACCGAGGGGATCGGCCTGCTCGCCGTCGAACGGCGCGAGGAGGGCGCGTTCCTCGGGATGTGCGGGCTGCACCACCTGTCGTCGTTCCCCGACGACATCGAGGTCGCCTGGCGCCTGGCCCGCGAGCACTGGGGCCACGGGTACGCGACCGAGGCCGCGACCGCGTGGCTCGATCACGGGTTCGACGGCCTCGGGCTCCCACGTGTGATCTCGATCTCCGACCCGCCCAACGAGCGGAGCATCGCCGTGATGCGCCGGCTGGGGATGGCGTTCGAGCAGGAGACCGACGTCGAGGAAGACGGCGAGCGCTTCCGCGCCGTGGTCTACGCGATCGGTGCCGAGGTCTGGAGAGCTCGCCGCGCCGGATCCGGACGCTAGCGCTGCTGCCGCGCCTGCACCGCGGCCTCGATCCGCGCGCCGACGGCCGGGAACTCGTGGCGCACCGAGTCGAACTCGCGGGTCGTCATCACCGCGAGGGTCATCGGGGATGCCGAGACGACCGTCGCCGTCCGAAGATCGTCCTCGACCAGCGCGATCTCACCGAAGAAGTCGCCCGGGCCGAGGCCGGCGATCCGCTCGCCCAGCCGCTCGACGTCCGCGGTCCCCTCGAGGATCACGAAGAACTCGTGGGGCAGGCTCCCCTGGTTCAACAGGTGGTAGCCGGCCGGCACCTCGACCACGTCGGCCCAGTGCGCCACCCGTTCGAGCTCCTTCTTCGAGAGCCCGTCGAACAGCGGGACCCCCTTCAGCTCCCCAGCATCCATCGCGCACCCCTTTCGTCCCGCGGCATCCTGCCACGTCGCGCGGGGTCGAGCCACCCGAGGTGCCTTGCTAGACTCGGCGACGGAGGCGTGCCGGAGCGGCCGAACGGGACCGCCTCGAAAGCGGTTAGGGGCCTGATACGTCCCTCGCGTGTTCAAATCACGCCGCCTCCGCGTCACGGAAGGGCGGGCCCGAACGGGTCCGCCCTCCCGCGTTTGTCCCTGCGGTCGGTGACCCGACCTCAAGGCCGACGGACCGCGTGCCGTAGCCTCTGACGTCATGCGAGGGACCCGTCGGCTCGTCGTCGCGCTGCTGCTCGCCCTTGCGTGCCTGCCCCCAGCGGCCCCCGCCTCCGCCGTGGTGCCGGCGGGCCGGTTCGGGGTGGGCGACTCGATCATGCTCTCCGCCGAGGACGAGCTCGCGGTGCACGACGTCTCGATCGACGCCGAGGTCGGCCGCCAGTTCTCGACCGGTCTGCGGCTGGTTCGCCGTCTGGCGAACAACGAGAAGCTCCCGCGCAACGTGATCGTCCATCTGGGCACGAACGGCTACGTCCAGGCCGAGGACTGCGACCGGCTCGTGTCCTCGGCGCCGTCACGCCGGATCTTCCTGACGACGGTCCGCGTTCCGCGCGAGTGGCAGGACCCGAACAACCAGGTGGTCAACGACTGCGCCGCCCGGTACGACCGCGTGTTCGTGATCCGGTGGTTCATGGTCAGCAAGGACCATCCGGACTGGTTCGCGACCGACAGCTACCACCTGAACGCCGCCGGACAGCAGGCGTACGCGGACCTGATCAGGGGCGACGTGAACCAGGTGCTGCGCTCGCTCCGCCGCGGCTGACGAACCCGCGTCGCGGGTGGCAGCATGGACGTGTGGCCCGCCGGTTCACGGTCGTGCTGATCTTCGTCGCGGCGCTCGCGACGCCGGCACCCGGCGCCTCGGGCGAGGTCGCGAGCGGTCGCTTGGGGATCGGGGACTCCGTGATGGCGGGTGCCGCGGGGGAGCTCCGCGACGTGTACTTCCGGATCGTCGATACCGTCATCTCCCGGCAGTTCTCCGCGGCGGACGACCGGATCCGCTACTGGAGGTCGCGGGGCAGGCTTCCCGAGAACGTCGTCATCCACCTGGGGAACAACGGGTGGGTCGAGCCTGCGGCGTGCAACGCGGCGGTGACCGCCGCCGGCAGCGCTCGCAACGTCTTCCTGGTCACCGTGAAGGTGCCCCGGTTCTGGCGGCAGACGAACAACGAGCGCCTGCGCGCGTGCGCGGACCGGTACTCCAACGCGTACCTGATCGACTGGTACGCGTACAGCCGCAGCCACCCGTCCTGGTTCTACTCCGACGGCTACCACTTGACGTCCACGGGGCAGCGGGCGTACGCGTCGTACATCGCCCAGCGCGTCAAGGCCGTCTCGTGAGCATCCGGCCCCCTCGGTAGACTCGACGCGGTGGCCTGCCCGAGCGGCCGAAGGGACACGCCTGGAAAGCGTGTAGGGGGGCTAACTCCCTCGAGGGTTCGAATCCCTCGGCCACCGCTTCTACGGAGCGAGGTTCTTGCGGTAGCTCGTGTACGTGCGGCGTACCTGCATCCCGACCCGTTCGTAGAGGGTGAGCGCGCCCGTCCGCGAGTCGGTCGACAGCCCGCACCTCGGCTTGCCCGCCTCGTGGAACGCCTCGAAGACCCCGTGCAGGAGCGCCCGAGCGATCCCGCGGTGGCGATGGGTCGCCTTCGTCGCGACCATCTGGATCCAGCCCTCGTCGGCGCTCGCGTAGTCGATCGCGAGGGCGGTGCCGACCAGCTCGTCCCCGTCGAACGCGAGCCGTGACATCTGGGGCGCGAAGGACCCGTGCGCGATCCCGTGCTGGGCCCACTCCTCGAACGTCGAAGGTTGACGGTCGGGCCACTCGTTGAAGGCATCTTCGACCACCCGGTACGCGGCCTGGGCGTCCTCGTCGGTGTAGGGACGCAGCGTGATGCCGGGGGGCGTCTGGATCGGCGGCGGTCCCCCGTCCTCGAACGAGATCTGCAGGATCCACGAGTGGTGCCCGATCTCGTAGCCGCTGGCGCGGAACAGCGCCGCAGCCCCGGTATCCGCGTCGGTGACCACCTGACGCACGTGTGTCTGGCCGGTCTCTCGGGCCCTCGCCTCGGTCCAGGCCAAGAGCCGCGCGCCGAGGCCTCGCCTGCGTCGGTCCGGGTGCACGTCGGCCTCCGCACGCTCCTTGTCCACGTCGCCCCAGGCCACCAGCCGGTCGCCATCGAACACGACGACGCTGTTCTCCGGGGTGGCGTTCGGTCGTTCGAAGACGGTGACGACGTCGTCGGGGTCGATCTCGATCACGCCGTCGTCGATCAGCTCGCATGCGCCGATCAGGTCGGTGATCGCCTGGACGTCGCGGGGCTCGGCGTGGCGCCAGAGGTAGCCGTCGGGCAGCGAGAGGTCGGCCATCAGGCCCCCGAGGGTAGCCATCCGGGACACGGGTCCGGCGCGACGGGACCGGGCAGCGGTGTGTCCGATGTGAGCGACGACCACACGTCGTCGAAGTCGTCCCACGACCGGTACGGGACGCCGTCGCGCTCACACCAGCCGACCAGGGCGTCCTTCGCGAAGGTGACGTCCGCGTACAGCGCGCCGTAGCGGTCGGTCTGCCCCTCGCCGACGAACGCGACCGGACCGCGTGGGCGAGCCTCGAGGACCGCGCGCATCTTGCATGTCCCGCACCCGACGCACTCGCCGTGGCCGTTGCCGAACCCGATCCGAGGTTCCCGGCCGTCGAGCCACGTGTTCGTGACCACGTCCACGCCTTCGATCCCGTGCGCGCTCAGCAGGGGCCCGATGTAGAAGCCGAACCCGTCGGACACGAGCGTGACCGGGACGCCGGCCTCGCGACACCGCTCGACGAACGGTCCGAACGTCGGGTCCATCGGACAGTGCTCGTGGGCGAACGCCAGCAGCTGGTCGAGCCCGCCGCGGATCAACCCGGCCTGCGCGGTGATCGCCGTGCGGAGCCCGATCTCACCGCGGTCGACGGCATCGTCGTACGCGGACCACGACGGGTCCGCGAACGCGATCAACAGGTGCTCGGCAACGTCGTGCAGACACGCCGTGCCGTCGAAGTCAACGAGGACGGAACCGACCGGCAGCATGGCGATACAGGCTACGGGCTACGCTGACGGCGTGGACGCTGAGCGGCTCCTGCGATCGGTCGCGGCGGTCCATCGGCGACGGACCGAGCTGATCCCGGGGGGCCGGGTCGTCGATCTCGATGGCCTCGCGGTCCTCGTCAGCGGCCTGCCGGCCCCGTGGGCCAACTTCTGCGTCGTGGAGCGGGTGCCGCGCGACCCGAGCGCGGCGGTGGAGGCGGCCGAGGGGGTGCTCGCCGACGTCGGCATGCCGTTCGGGATCGACCTCCCGGCGGGTCGCTTCCCCGACCTGATGCGCGCGATCCGCACCCACGGCTCCCGGATCGTCGAGGGGCGGCCGATCATGACGGCGTGCGTGGGAGACCTCCCCGCGTTGGCGCCCCCGTGGGAGGTCGAGATCGATCGCGTGCGTACCGACGAGGACCTCTCGACGATCGCCGACGTCGACGCCGAGGCCTTCGAGACCGACCCTCGCGTGTCGAGAGGTCTCTACGCGCGGACGGTGACCGAGGCGAACGACGTGGCGGCGCTCCTGGCGCGCCTCGACGGGGAGCCGGTCGGCGCCGCGTTCGCGTTGCGGGCCGGCGGGACCGTTGCGGTGTTCGGCGTGGGCGTCCTGCCCTCGGCCCGCGGCCGGGGGATCGGAGGCGCGCTCACCTGTGCCGTCGCTCGAGCGGTCGGGCTCCCCGACGACATCGCATGGCTGTTCCCGAGCGAAGGGGCGCGGGCCCTCTACGAGCGGCTGGGCTTCATGGTTGGCGAGCCGTGGGAGGTCTGGGTGAGCTGACTCAGGCGGCGGGCTCCTCCGGAGCCGCGCCGTCGACGATCGGGCGGTCGCCGAGCGGCTCGTCCAAGGTGATGATCACCCGCTTCAGCTCGGCGATCTCGATGCAGGCGACCGGCTCGTCCATCGGCTCGGCGCCTTCGAACAAGGTGATGACCACGGCGCCCCCGTACGCGACGTCCACGTGATCCAACACGTAGCAGGGCTCGACCCCCGACCAGAAGTCGATCGTCACGGTCCGGCCGTCGTCACCGACGGTGGCGGAGTCGAACGGACGGGCGGTGACGTTCACCATCCCCGGGCGTGGCCCCACGATCCGCGGCTCGCCCGACGGGACCTCGCCGCCCGGGTCCACGACCGTGTCGGCGCAGTCGACGGTGCCCTCGAGGCACATCCCCGCGGCACCGCCACCCATCCCGGGGTCCGCGGGCTGGGTGCCGCCTCCGCTCGGATCCTCCTGTGCGGCCGGGGGTGGTGGGCTACCGTCGGCGGTCGCGGCGGCGACGGCGGCCACGAGCAACACGCCGAGCGTCACCACGATGGAGATCGTCGCTCGCAGGGAAGTGCGCATGTCGTCCGTCCTTTCGCTCGAGGAGGGCGCCCGCGTCGCGGGGCCGGCGTTCACGACCGCCCTTCGACGCGGCCCCGGAGCCGCATGGTTCCCGCTTCAGGGGAGGAACTTCATGAACGCGAACGCGATGCCGTCCGGATCGTGGCTTCGCTCGACGACCTCGAAGCCCAGCCGTCGGTAGAGCGACTCGTTCTCGGGCTCGGCCTCGAGCCAGACCTCGCCGCCGTCACGTGACCGGATGTCGTCCATCAGGTTCCGCATCATCTGCGTCCCGATCCCACGGCTGCGGAGCTCCGGTTCGACCGCCACCGGTCCGATCCACCAGTGTGGCTCTGCCGGATGGTGCTCGATCAGCCAGCGGCGGTAGGCGACGACCCCTTCATCGTCGGTCGCGGCCTCGACCCCGTCGCACCAGCAGGACCCCGGTTCCACGGCGCGGGCCATCCCGATGAGCCGGTCACCCTCGAACGCGCCCCACACCAGGTCGTGATCGCGGGGCATGGGCAGGTAGGCGTTGCGGGCGGCTTCGAGCCGCGCGTCCTCGTCGTCGCCGACGTAGACGAACAGCCCTGTGAGGGATCGGGCCGCGAGATCGCCCGCGACCGGCCACTCCTCGTCACGGATCGGGCGGAAGGCCGTCGTCATCGGTCGGTCGCGTCCGGTTCGGCACGGCAGCGGCTGGTCCATGCCGTGCGGAACCCGAGCCGCTCGTACATGCCGAGCCCCATCGGGCTCGCCTCGAGCCACGCGAACTGCGCGTCTGCCTCGAATCCACGGCGGACCGCGTCGCTCGTGACGGCGGTCGCGTATCCCTTGCCCCGGTGGGCGGGGGGCGTGGCCACCGTGAGGATCGCCGCTCCTGTCCCGTGCACGATCCAGGTGGCGGTCGACACGGGGACGTCGTCGACCCACCCGATCACCGATCCGATCCATGGTTCGTCGAGCACCGCGACCAGCGGCGGCGTGAGCAGGTCCCGGAAGAAGCTCGACGGCATCTCGAACCCAGCGGCGGCGACCTCGACCCAGTGGTCGTTCTCGGTCGCGGGGACCCGTTCGATCCGCAGGTCGCCCGCATCGGCGGGCAGGAAGTCCGAGCGAGGGAGCGACATCGCGGTGTCGACGGAGACCTCACGGAGGCCGAGGGCCTCGGCCGCCCGTTCGACCGCCGGCGTCCTCCCGTCGATCGTCGTCACGCCGAACGGGCGTCCCTCCGCTGCGAACAGGTCCCGGAGCCCGTCCATGTCCGTGAGGGCGGGGCCCTCCTCCGGGCCGTGGACGTACATCCCGTTCGACTGGGGGACCGGCATGTCGGCCCGATTCACGACGTAGCCCTCCCGACGGTCGATCGAGCCGCTCCCCGACAGCGCTCCCATGCGCTCTCCCATCGCGAGCATGGACTCGAGCAGCGTCGCGGGATCCACGTCGTTCACGGCGGGAGCATCGCACAGGACCCCGTGTCGGGCGGGGCTCGTATACTCGCCGGTGGCCGTGCTAGGCGGGGAGCTAGCGGTGCCCTGTACCCGAGATCCGCTTATGCGGGGCTGAATCCCCGCCGGAGGCCCGCGAGGTCCGAGGCAGCCTCGGCGCGGGGCGTTGAAGGTCGGGTCCTACGCGACGTCGGACCGCGAACCGGGTCAGGGCGGGAACGCAGCAGCCCTAAGCGGTTCCCGGCGGGTGCCGTGGGTTCGCCTGGCTGGAGCCTGCCGCGCGAGTAGCGCTCGAGTCTCACGTGGTCGAAGGCGGGTGCACGGCCGCTTTCCATACGAACGGCTGTCGCGACGGGGGAGCCACGTGGTCGAGGAGAAGCAGCACCAAGCGCTCTACCGTCGGTACCGGCCGCAGACGCCGGCCGAGCTGCTGGGGCAAGATCACGTGGTCCGCGCGCTCACGGGCGCGATCCGCGAGGGGCGGCTGCATCACGCCTTCCTGTTCTGCGGGCCTCGCGGTACGGGGAAGACCTCGACCGCCCGGATCCTGGCCAAGATGGTCAACTGCGTGCACGCGCCCACGGCCGAGCCGTGCGGCGTCTGCGACCAGTGCGTCGCGGTCCGCGAGGGAACCCACGTCGACGTGATCGAGATCGACGCGGCCTCGCACGGCGGCGTCGACGACGCCCGCGACCTCCGCGAGAAGGCGCCGACCGCCCCGATGTCCGGCCGCGAGAAGGTCTACATCATCGACGAGGCCCAGCGGTTGTCCCGTGAGGCGTTCGACGCGCTGCTGAAGCTGTTCGAGGAGCCCCCGCCCGGCGTGCGGTTCGTCCTGGCGACCACCGAGCCCCACAAGATGCCGGCCACGATCGTCGGACGCTGCCAGCGGTTCGACTTCCGTCGCCTCACGATGGAGGATCTCGCCGCTCACCTGATGAGGGTCGCCGAGAGCGAGGGCGTGTCGCTCGACCCGGTCGCCGCGCACGCGATCGCCCGTCAGGCCGAGGGGTCGGCGCGCGACGCGCTCTCGCTGCTCGACCAGGCCACCGTGCTGGGTGACGAGACCGTCGACGACGACACGATCCGGACCCTGTTGGGGGCTCCCCGCGGGAGATCCAGCACGAGCTCGCCGACGTCGTGGCGATCGGTGACGTCCGTGGCGCCTTCGAGATCGTCGGGAGGCTCGTCCAGGACGGGCAGGACCTCCGCAACGCGACGGCCGAGTCCCTCGCCCACTTCCGCAACCTGCTCCTGGTCAAGACCGCCCCGGGCCAGGAGGATCTCTGGACATCCCCGCCGACGGCTACGAGACCCTCCGGGTCCAGTCCGAGAAGTTCTCCACCGGCGAGATCGCCCGCGTCATCTCCCTGCTGCTCGCCGCGCAGAACGACATGCGCTGGACCACCAGCCCCCGCCTGTCCCTCGAGCTCGCCCTCGTCCGCGCCTGCATCCCCGACACGGACCCCACCCCCAGCGGCGTCGTGGCGCGCCTCGAGCGCCTCGAGCGCCTCGCCGGGCTCGGCGCAGGCACCCCGATGCCCACCGCCGAGCCGGCGGCGGCCCCCGTGGCGCCCGAAGCCGTGGTGGTGGTGGACGAAGCGCCCAAGGCCGCGGATGTCGCGCCAGCCGAGAAGCGGAGCGAAGCCTCCCCGGAGCGGAGCGGAGGGGAGCCTTCGCGCAGCCCCAAGGCCGAACCTTCTCAACCCCCGAGCCAGCAGATGCCCGTCCCGCACGCCGCCAGCGCCGACAACGTCGACGTCGCGATGCTCCGCCGCTCGTGGCCCTCGCTGATCGATCACCTGGGCCAACTCCGGCAGCCGATCCTGCGCGCGATCCTCGAGTCCGCCACGGTCGCCCGCTACGAGGACGGCGTGTTGGAGCTCGCGTTCCCGCCGGACAAGCGGTTCGGGGTCCAGAAGGTCGAGGATCGCCAGGACGATCTGCAGCAGGCGCTCCAGGACCTGTTCGGCATCCGCCCGCGCATCGCGTGCGTCGTGCGCGAGTCGCGCGAGCCCGCCGGCGGCCCCTCCGCCGTCGAGATCGTCGAGGAGGAGGAGACCCCCGACGAGGCCGAGGCGCTGCGACGCGTCCAGGAGATGCTCGGCGCCACGCCGCTCGAGGGGGACTAGCGCGTGTACGAGGGCCCGATCCGAGATCTGATCGACGAGCTCGCGCGCTTGCCCGGCGTCGGGCCCAAGTCGGCGCAGCGCCTCGCGTTCTGGCTCGTGAAGGCGCCGCCCGACGACGCGAAGCGTCTGGCAGCCGCGATCGTCCAGGCCAAGGAACGCATCTCCTTCTGCCGCGAGTGCGGCAACGTCGCCGAGGGAGACCTGTGCCGGATCTGCCGCGACGAGAGCCGGGACCGCACGGTGCTGTGCGTGGTCGAGGAGCCCAAGGACGCCGCCTCGATCGAGAAGAGCGGCCTGCACAAGGGGCGCTACCACATCCTGGGTGGGGCGATCAGCCCGCTCGACGGCGTGGGGCCCGAGGACCTGCGGGTCCAGGAGCTGCTCGAGCGCGTCGAGCGCGACCACGTGACCGAGTGCATCCTCGCCACGAACCCGAACCTCGAGGGCAACGCGACCGCGATGTACGTCGCGGGGCTGATCAAGCCGCTGGGCGTGCGCGTGACGCGGCTCGCGAGCGGGCTGCCGGTCGGCGGCGACCTCGAGTACGCCGACGAGGTCACGCTCTCGCAGGCGCTCGAGGGCCGGAGGGAGATGTGAGCGGGCCCGAGGCCCGTCACCCCGACGACCTCGCGTATCCCCGCCAGGTCGCGCGGACGCGTTCGTTCACGTGCGGGCAACCGCGCGACGTCGTGGTGTCGCCCGACGGCGCGAGGGTCGTGTTCCTGCGCTCGGGCGGCGGCGACGATCCCGTGAACCGGCTGTGGCTCCTCGGCGTCGAGGACGGGGCCGAGCGGTGCGTGTTCGATCCGCTCGCGACCCCCGGCGAGGAGGTCGCGCTGACCCCCGCGGAGCGCGCACGCCGCGAGCGCCTGAGGGAGCGGGCGACCGGCGTGGTGGCCTTCGCGACCGACCGGGCGGTGACCCGCGCGGTCTTCGTCGAAGGCGGCCGGTTGCTCGTCGCCGATCTCACGAGCGGCGCGTGGCACGAGGTCGACACCGACGGCGTCTCCGACGACCCCCGGCTCTCTCCCGACGGCGCGACGATCGCGTACGTGCAGGGCGGCGCGCTCGTCGTCCAGCCGGCCGAGGGCGGCGTGGCGCGGGTGCTCGCGGACGACCCGGACCCCGACGTCTCCTGGGGGCTCGCCGACTTCGCCGCGGCCGAGGAGCTTCACCGCACGCGGGGGTACTGGTGGTCGCCGGACTCCGCGTGGCTCGCCGTCGCCCGCGTCGACGAGCGGCCGGTCGAGCGATGGTGGATCACCGACCCGACCGATCCGCGCGCCGAGCCGGTGGGCGTCCGGTACCCGCGGGCGGGCACGGACAACGCTCTCGTGACGCTCCACCTGCTCGACGTCGCCGGCGAGCGCCGGATCCACGTCGCGTGGGACGAGCCCGATCGGTTCGAGTACCTGCACCAGGTGGTGTGGGACGACCACGGTCTCGTGCTCGAGGTGGTCGCCCGCGACTTCCGGGAGACGAGGGTCCTCGCGGTGGACACCTCGACCGGGGCGACGTCCGTGCTCAGCGCTCAGACCGACCCCCGGTGGATCGAGCCGACGAAGGGGACGCCCGCGAGGCTCGGCGACGGCCGGCTCGTGACCACCGTGCACAACGGCGACGTGCGGGCGCTCGCGGTCGACGGCGAGCCCGTCACGCCGTCGGGCTTCCACGTGGCCACGGTGCTCGAGACCGACGTCGACGGGGTCGTGGTCGTGAGCGCCCACGGCGACCCGATGCAGGACCACCTCTGGCGCGTCGTCCCCGGCGCCGACCCGGTGAGGCTCACCGACGAGCCCGGTCTGCACGCGATGACCGCGGGCGGTGGCGTGATGGTCGTGAAGTCGTGGTTGGAGGACCGTCACCACGCCCGCGTCCAGGTGCACCGTCGGGGCGAGGTGGTCGCGGGTCTCGAGAACATGGCGGAGGAGCCCGTCGTGTCGCCCCGCCCGCGGTACCTGCGGCTGGGGGAGCGAGGGCTGCCGGCGGCGCTCCACGTGCCCGGCGGGGCGGAACCCACCGGACCGCTGCCCGTGCTCGTGTCGTCGTACGGCGGTCCCTGGGTGAAGGAGGTCGTGCGGTGGCGCGGTGCCTTCCGCGACGAGCAGTTCTTCGCCGACCGGCTCGGCGTGGCCGTCCTCACGATCGACGGTCGTGGGATGACCGGTCACGACCTCCCGTGGGAGCACGCGATCGACCGGGACTTCGGCCTCACGCTCGACGACCAGGTCGATGGCCTGCATGCGGCGGCCGCGGATCTCGGCTTCCTCGACCTGGACCGGGTCGCCTTCCGAGGGTGGTCGTTCGGTGGCATGCTCGCGGCGCTCGCCGTGCTCCGGCGTCCCGACGTGTTCCACGCGGCCGTATCGGGCGCACCCGTGACCGACCAGCGCCTGTACGACACCGCGTACACCGAGCGGTTCCTCGGCACACCCCAGGACGAACCCGAGGCGTACCGCCGGTCGTCGCCCCTGTCGTTCGTGGACGATGCGTCGCCTGCGCGCCCGCTGCTGCTGATCCACGGACTGGCCGACGACAACGTGTTCGCGGCCCATACCCTGCAGCTGTCGGCGGCGCTGTTCGCGCGCGGCTACGACCACGACCTCGTGCTGCTCCCGAACGCCTCGCACATCGGGGGCTTCGCCGAGCTCGTCACCGCCCGCTACCTGGCGGAGCTCGACTTCCTCCGCCGCTCGCTCGGCCTCGAGGGACCGTGACGCCGCCGACCGCCGCCGAGGTCGCGGACCGTGCCCTCGTGCTCTACGCCTACGCGCGTCGAGCGACGATCGAGTACGCGCTCGGGGAGTTCGGTCACGATCCGCAGCGCGTGGCGCAGGCGGAGACCGCTCGTACCGAAACCGACCGTTGGCTCGAGCGCGAGTCGCTCGTCGACGCGCTCACCCATCACGAGCGGCAGCTGTTCGCGGCCGGGTCGGGCGTCTGGCCGAACCAGGACGTGACCGACGGCATGTGGCGCCGCGAGGCGCTCGCCGTGCTCCTGTGGGCGGTCGGACGGATCGAGCACCTGCCCCCGTTCGGTGAGGAGGCTGACCCGAGCGATCTCGACGAGGCGATCACGGGGGCGGGCTCCGTGTCGTCGTTCCGGGCCGGCGCCCGCCTGCGTCCGAGCCGAGGAGATCGAGCGCGCGTGGGCCGAGGCCGACGCGTGGTTCGGCGCGACCGAGGGCAGGGGCGGGGACGACGCCACGCTCGCCTCGATCAGCGCCGAACGGCTGCGGGCCCTCAGCTGGCTCCGCGATCGCGACGCCGAACCAGCGTGACGACCCCCCAGATCGCGAGCCCGATCAGCGCGAGCGGCAGCAGGTAGCCGATCCCCACGATGATCGTGGCGAGGACGTTCAACGTGCCCTGGACCGCGAGCTCGAACGCACGCCCCAGGCTCGGGAGGTCGATGCCGTCGTCCTCCTGGAGCTTCTGCTGCTCCTCGTCGCGCTTCTCGCGCATGTCGACACGGAGCGTCGACTCGTCGACCTGGTCGTCCAGGTAGCGCAGACGCCCCTGGATCTTCTCGATCTCGAGCTGGACGTCGTCGACCCGGTTCTGGACCGCCAAGATCTCGCCGATCCCGTTCGCCTCGGCGAGGATCGTCAGCAGCGCCGTGCGGCGCGCCTCCAGGATCGTCGAGCCGCGCGCTCAGGTCGATGTACTCGCCCGTCACGTCGGTCCCGTTCACCTGCGAGGCGCTGACCGTTCCCTGCTGACGCACGTCGAGGATCGCCTGGTCGAAGTTCTCGGCCGGGATCCGCATCACGACGCCACCGGCCGACCCGCCGCGCGTCTGCGACGACAGGACGAACCCACCGTGCGTCGCGGCGATCTCGAACAGCCGCTGGAACCGCTCGTCGAACGTCGCGTTCGGGATCACGAGCGACACCGAGCCGTCGCGGACGATCTTCGCGAGCCCCGACCCGGACAGGGCCCCACCGTCGTCACCCTGTTGTTCCGCGGGAGCGGGCGCCGGCGACGCGGTCGCCGCCGTCCCTGACTCGTCGAAGAGGCCGCGCTCGTTCGGGGCCTCCACGATGCCCGGAGCGGCTTCGAACCCGTCGGCCACGTCGCCGCCCGCGCTCGTCGCCTCGTCCGAGGCGCTCCCGAACCCGCTCAGGTTCCCCTGGGCCACGAACCCGATCCCCCACGCGAGCACCAGCACCGCGGCGGCCGCGCCGACGGCGCGCAACCACGTGCCCTGGTCCGCGCGGCCGCCGCGACCACGCGCGGGCTTGGGACGCCGCTTCGTGGCCTCGGTCTCGGCCACGATCTCGAGGTCGGCTTCCAGCTGCTGCAGGTACTCGATGTCGGTCTTCATCGCTCCACCTCCGTGACCAGGACCAGGCCCCGCTCCTGGAGCACCAGCGCGAGGCGCCTGAGCCCCCGGCTCACCCGCTGGCGCGCGGCGGCCTCGGCGCACTGCAGCCGGGCCGCCACCTCGGGGTACGGGAGACCGTCGATCACGCGGAGCTTCAGGGCCTCGCGCTGGTCCTCGGCGAGCGTCTCGAGCGCCTCGGCGAGCGCGTCGCGCAGGGGTGCGAAGTCGACGAGGTCCTCGATCCGCTCGTAGTCCTCGGGCGGGAGATCGCGCGGCGGCAGGCCGATCTTGCGCCGGGCGTTCGCGTCGACCCGGCCGCTGCGGAAGAACCGACCGAGCTGGTGCCTCGCGATCCCGTAGATCCATGCCACGCCGTTCGCCCCCGTGTCCCGGTAGTTGGCCCGCGACGCGAACGCCTCCGCGAAGGTCTCCGCCGTGAGCTCGGCGGCCGCCTCCGGGTCGAGCGTGCGCCGCGCGAAGTAGCGGAGGAGGTCCTGCGCGTGTCGACGGTAGAGCTCCACGAACGCCGCGGGGTCGTCCCGCGAGGCCGTGAGCAGCTCGGCGTCGGTCCGTTCGTCCGTCACGATGCCCTTCCGACGGGGCCCCCGCGCGATCCGGTTCCCGCCTTCGTCAGGTCCTCCTGCCCGACCATGCCGCGACGGGGATCGGTTGTGACGGGACGTCACCAGGCGTAGCGGGGCGGAGCGGGATCGCACAGCGCCACGGTCCGCTCCAGCAGGGAACGGGCGAGCGCCGGCCGGGACGCGGCGAGGTTCTGGAGCTCGTACGGATCGCGCACCAGGTCGTACAGCTCCCGTTCACCGGTGGCGTACCGGACGAAGACGTACCGCCGCGTCCGCAGCCCGCAGTAGGTGGGCACCCGGTGGATCGACCCGACGTCGAGGTGCTCCAGCAGCACCTCGTCGCGGATCGCAGCGCTCTCCCCGCGCAGGAGCGGCACGAGGGATCGCCCGTCGACGGTGCCCACCCCCGTGTAGTCGATCCCCGCGAGTTCGGCGATCGTCGGCACGATGTCGACGTTCGCCACGAGCGCGCGCGTGGCGGTCCCCGCGCGGTCGCCCGTCAGCGGGTCGTAGCGGATCAGCAGCGGCACCCGGATCGATTCCTCGTGCGGCGTCATCTTGTAGTCCCACCGGTGCTCGCCGCGGGACAGCCCGTTGTCCGACGTGAACACGATCATCGTGCGACCGAGCACGCCCTCCTCGTCCAGCAGGCGGACGACGTCGCCGACCATCCGGTCGACCGACGCGAGGGTCTCGTACGAACGACGGGTCTGTGCGCGTGCCAGGTCGACCGGATACGTCGTCATCTCACGGAGGTACCTCGGTTTGTCCGAGAGGTCGCGCTCGTTGAAGCTCGGTCCCATGACGGGGTGGTGGTCGCCCCACGTTCCGACGTCGCGCGGCGCCGGGATCATCCTCCCGTGCGGCGCGAACGGGGTCAGGTAGAGCAGGAAGGGCTGCTCGCCCGCGACCTGCCGGACGAATCCCTCCGCCATCGCGCCGATCACGTTCGTCGAGTAGTCCGACGGCGCATCACCGTACCGCTCGATCCGAGGCCCGCGGAGCCCGTCCACCAGCATCGAGTAGTCGTAGTAGGCGCCGCCGTCGTCCCCCCGGCCGTCGTCGGGGTCGTCGAGGAAGGCGGCGAACCGATCCCACCCCACCGGCGCCTCGCGTCCCGCGAACTCGTTGAAGTACTTGCCGAACAGGGCCGTTCGGTACCCAGCGTCGTGGAGCGCTCGCGCGATCGTGCCCTCCTCCCCGCCGCCGGTGACGAACGCCGGCCAGGCGCCGAACCCGGAGGCGGACTCGTTCGTGTAGACGCCGCTCGTGTGCGAGTACGCGCCGAGCAGCAGCGCCGCCCGTGACGGGCAACACAGGGCGTTCGACGCCACCGCCTGATGGAACGTGACCCCGTGGTCGCCGATCGCCTCGCGGATCCCCGGCATCGCCACCATCGAATCGAACCGCTGGTCGTCCGTGACGATGACGACGATGTTCGGCGGGCCGGTGACCGCGACCGCGGGGCGTGCCGGCCAGATCGGGGCCATGACGAGGCACAGCGCCAGGCCTGCGAGGAGGCTCGCGATGACCCGCGGGGGCCGCATCATCGGGCGAGGACGAGCTTGCCGAGCTGGTCGCCGGCCTCGAGCCGCTCGAGCGCCGCGGGGTAGTCCTCGAACGCGAACGCCTCGTCGACCGGGACGTCGACCACGCCGGCGCCGACCAGCTCGACGGCATCGCGGAACTCCCGGTGGTCGTTCATCGTGGCGCCGATCACCTCGAGCTGTCGCCAGAAGAGCGTAGGCAGGTGCAGCTCGGCGGTCCGCCCCGACGTCGAGCCGTTCGTGACCAGGCGGCCCCCGCGGGCGAGCGCCTGCAGGGACCGCTCGAACGTCACCGTCCCCACGTTGTCGATCACGACGTCGACCCCGCCCTCGGTCGCACCCCGGATCAGCTCGTCGTACGCGTCCTTCGTGTCGAACACCGCGGCGGCGCCGTTCGCGAGCGCCCACTCGCGCTTGTCGGCGGCGGTCGAGGTCCCGAAGATCTGCTCGGCGCCGAACGCCTTCGCCACCAGGAACGCGGCGGTCGCGCTCCCGCCACCCACCCCGACCACGAGCACCCGGTCGCCCGGCTGGACGCGGGCGCGGCGGACCATCCGCACGGCCGACGACACGACCAGCCCGAACGCCGCCGCCTGCTCCCACGACAGGTGCGCAGGCTTGCCCACGACGTTCTGGGCGGGCACGACCACCGACTCGGCGTGCGTCCCCCAGCGGTGCTCGCCCACGATCCGGAACGACGGGCAGAAGGGCACGTCGCCGCGGTGGCAGGCCTCGCACGCGCCGCAGGACGTCGACGGGTCGATCACGACCTCGTCGCCGACGGCCGCCTTCGTCACGCCCTCACCGAGGTCGACGACGACCCCGGCCCCGTCGGCGCCGGGCACGTGGGGGAACGACGGGGGCCGCGGCATCCCACGCGAGACCCACAGGTCGAGGTGGTTCAGCGCGGAGGCTCGGAGCGCGACGCGGACCTCGCCCGGACCGGGCTCGGGGGTCTTCGTCTCGGAGAGGCGATAGGCCCCGGGTCCCCTCGTCTCGTCGAGCAGCCACGCGCGCACGGCTCGATGCTACCCCGGGGCAACCCGGCGGCCTACGCGGTCGGGGCGATCGCCCGCCATGCGGCGGGCAGGTCGATTCGGACCTGGGCGAAGGCGTCTGCGATCTCGCCGACGGCCACGTCCGCCTCCGTGAGATCGCCGGTCTTCGCGGCCACCTCGAGTGCGGCACACCGCTCGCCGAGCGGCAACGCGCCGAAGGTGTTGGCGTTCGACTTCAGCGTGTGGGCGGCGCGACGCACGGCCTCGGTGTCACCGGCGGCCAGGCCATCGCGCAGCGCGGCGACCAACCCCGGCGTGTCGGCGAGGAACTGGTCGATCATCTCCTGGACGAACCCGGGGTCGTCCTCGCCCATCGTTTCCACGAACCGCCGGAGGGTCGTGACGTCGACCGACGCGTCGCCGTCCGCGGCGGGGGATGGTCGTTCCGACCGCGAGGCCTCCGTGGGTGCCCGTCGGATCGCCGCCACGAGCTCCTCGGGTCGGATCGGCTTCGTGATGTAGTCGTTCATCCCGGCCTCGAGGCATCGTTCGCGATCGCCGGCCATCGCCTCCGCGGTGACGCCGACGATCCAGGGTCGTTCGTGCTCGGGGTAGCGCCGGAGGATCTCGCGGGTGGCCTCCAGCCCGTCCATCTCGGGCATCTGCACGTCGGTGAGCAGCAGGTCGTAGCGCTGCCGTTCGAGCGCCTCGAGGGCCTCGATCCCGTTGCCGGCGACGTCCGCTCGGTACCCCATCTTCTCGAGGAGCCGGACGGCGAGCTTCTGGTTCACCACGTTGTCCTCGGCCAGGAGGATGCGGAGCGGGTGCGTCCTGCCGAGCTCTGGATCCATCTGCCCCGCTCCTTCCGTCGCTCGAGACCTCGTGCCTCGACCACCGAGGGCGGTCACGAGCGCGTCCAACAGAGCCGACGTCTTGATCGGCTTCGTGATCACGGCCACGGTACCGGTCGAGCCGAGGCGGGCGTCGTCGAGCACGTCACGTCGAGGCAGCGACGACGCCAGGACGAACGGGACCCGGGGCCAGCGAGCCTCGATCTGCACACCGAGGTCGAGGCCGTCGGTGTCGGGCATCAGCATGTCGGAGATCACGACGTCGAACGTCGTCTGCTCGAGCAGGCCGAGCGCCTGGTCGGCGGAGACGGCGACCGTCGCGTCCATGCCCCACGGTGCGACGAGGGAGGACACGATCCTGCGGTTCGTCGCGTTGTCGTCGACGACGAGCACGCGCCGCCCATCGAGCACCCGTGCGTCGTCGCCGGGCACCGTCGGCACCTGGTCGGTCTCACCCGCGGCGAACGTGAGGTGGAACGTGCTGCCTTCACCCGGGACGCCGCTGCTCTCCACCCACATCGTGCCGCCCATCAGCTCCGCGAGGCGGCGGCTGATCGCGAGACCGAGGCCGGTCCCGCCGTACCTGCGGCTCGTCGAGACGTCGGCCTGGCTGAACGAACGGAACAACCGGTCGACCCGGTCGGGCGGGACCCCGATCCCCGTATCGCGGACCGTCGCGTGGTACGTGACCCGACCGCCCGACGCACCGTCCGCCCACGCGGTGAGCACGATCTCCCCGTCGTCGGTGAACTTGACCGCGTTGTTCAGCAGGTTCAGGAAGATCTGACGCAGGCGGCTCGCGTCGCCGATCGCGCGCTCGGGCGTCCCCGGCCGGATCTCCGCCGCGACCTCGAGCCCCTTCTTCGCCGCGACCGGGCCGATCAGCTCGACCACCGACTCGACGACCTCGCGCAGATCGAACGGAGCCTCCTCCAGGTCCATCCGTCCGGCCTCGATCTTCGAGAAGTCGAGGATGTCGTTGATGATCGCCAGGAGCGCCTCGCCGCTGTTCGCGATCGTCGACGCGTAGTCGCGCTGCTCCTCATCCAGGTGGGTCTCGAGCATCAGGCCGCTCATCCCGATGATCGCGTTCATCGGCGTGCGGATCTCGTGGCTCATCGTCGCGAGGAACACGCTCTTCGCCTCGTTCGCGGCGTCGGCCTCGGCCTTCGCCTCCTGCGAGGACGCGAACAGACGCGCGTTGTCGAGCGCGATCGAGGCGAGCTGGGCGAACCGCTGGAGGAGCTCGACCTCTGCATCGTCGAAGGCACGCTCCGCGGAGGCCTCCCTCGCGATCCCGAGCACCCCGACGACACGGCCCTCCGAGAGGAGCGGGACGCCGGCGAGCGCACGGATCTGCCCGATGGGGAAGGTCCGCGAACGACCCTCCCACTCGTCGTAGCGATCGATCACGAGGGGAGCACCGGAGTCCCAGACCCGGCCGGCGACACCGTCACCGTGCCCGATCCGACGGCCACGGTCCTCCTTCAGGAGCCCGACGGACACCCGGTTCTCGATCACGTCGGCCTCGGGAGTCTCGAGGTAGATGTACCCGTGCTCGGTCCCCGTCAACTGGCCGGCACGCTCGAGCAGGGTGGTCAGCAGCTCGTCCAGGTCGAGGCGGTCCATCACGCCGAGCGTGGTCTCGTGCAGCGCCTCGAGCTCCACGTTCTGCACCCGCAGCTCCTCGGTGCGCTCCTCGACCCGCTGCTCCAGGCCCTCGAGCGTGTCGCGCAGCTGCGCCGTCATCGTGTTGAACGACTCGGCCAGGTCCCCTACCTCGTCGTCGGTCATCACGGGCGCCTCGCGCGTGAGGTCCCCGGCGGTGACGGCCGCCGCCGTGTCGGTGATCGCGAGGATCGGCTTCGCGATCCGGCGCGACAAGACGTAGGTGCCGACGCTCAGGAGCGCGACGACCGCGAGGCCGATCAGGCCGATCGTGATCGCGAGCTGGCGGGCCGGGAGGAACGCCTCGGCCTGCCCGATCTCGGCGAGCAGCGCGGCTCCCACCTCGGGGAGCCAGTGATAGGCGCCGAGCACCGGCTCACCGTCGTAGTTCGCGTAGAGACCCTCGCCCTCTTGCTGGTCCAGCCCGGCCTCGATCCCCTCCGACGTGACCGGGTCCGGGTACTCGTTCAGCAGCCGGGCGTGGACGAACCGTCCGTCGGTCCCGACCAGGTAGGTCTCGCCCGTGACCCCGAGGCCCGTCTGCTGGAGCACGATCCGGTCCAGACGCTCGAGGTTGAGCACCGCCGCGACCACGGCGATCCGCTGCCCACCCCGATCGAACAGCGGGGTCGCGATCGTGATCACGGGCGCGTCCGACAGGTCGGTCGTCGAGACCGGCTGCACGTACGTGTTCGAGCTGCCCTCGACGAAGTACGCCTCGTCGGCCTGGGAGAGCCCCTCGTGCTCGTCGACCGTGGACTCGAGGATCGTGCCGTCGAGGTCCAGCACGAGGAACTCCTGGGCATCGGCGGTCTTCGACACCACGTAGGTGAGGATCGACTCGACCGCGTCGTGCGCCTGCCGTCCCTGCGGGCCTGTCGCGCCGCCGACGAGCCGCTCGACCTCCTCGTTCAACCCCTCGACCGCGCCGCCGGTCTCGTAGCCGCCCAGGAGCCCGGCGACGAAGACCACGTTGCGTCGCTGTTCGTCGATCCATCGGTCGAGCGAATCGGCCTTCAGCTCGCTGGCGGCGTCGAGGCGGTCGAACACCGTCCCCTGGATCGACGCACGGGCCCGCTGGTAGGCGACGACCCCGACCACCGCGACCATCAGCACGGACAGCACGAGGAACGACAGCACGAGCCGCGCCATCAGGCTCTTGCGCCCGCGTCGTCCCGCCATCAGAGGTCCTGCTCCACCGAAGCGATGTCGAACGACGCGACCGGGGTCGCGTAGTCCTCGCCGAAGAACTCGAGGGACAGCTCGCGCAGCGTGCCGTCGGCGTGCAGCCCCTGGACGATCCGGTCGACCTCCGCGACGAACGACCGGACGTCCAGCTCGGAGCTCTGGTCGACCCATCCGGTCGCGTACTCCTCGAACAGCACCGGGCCGATCGGTCGCAGCGCGAGGCCGTCCGCGATCGCCGCCGACCCGACCTGCTGCGCGCACAGGAACGCGTCGATCTCGCCCCGCGCGGCGTCCTCGAGCCCTGGCGACTCCACGGTGTAGGCGACGATCTCGGCATCGGTGATCAGCTGCTCCCCGTCGTAGCCGGGAAGCTCGAGCGTGCCCTTCAGGTAGCTCTCGTGCGTGCAGCTCGCGCAGGCGCCCACGCGCATCCCCGACAGATCCTCCGCGCTCGTCACGGGGGAATCCTGCGGGACGAACGCGAGCGCGGGAAGCACGTAGTACGGCTGGGTCACGTAGAGGTACCGGTTCCGCTCCTCGTCGATCGCGCCCGAGCCGTAGGACAGGTCCCAGCGCTCGCCCCAGCTCCCGCCCGTGATCTCGACCCACTGCGGGGCGACGAAGCACGGCTCGACGCCGAGCGCCTCGGCCACCGCCTTGCCGGTCTCGGCGTCGTAGCCAGACACCTCGGGCCCGGTGAGCTGCTCGTCGGCGCACCTCGTGTCCGCGGCTCGCGAGGCTCCCTCGACCCGGAACGACTGCGGCGCGTAGTCCAGGTCGGTCGACAGCACGAGGGTGCCTCGGTCGAGGACGTGTGCGAGCTTGTCGATCTCCGGGTCCCCGCCGGTGTCGTCATCGGAGCCCGAACACGCGACGCTCAGCGCCAGCAAGCCCGTGAGCAGGAGCGCGCCGCCTCGTCGACCCATCACTCCACCGTCTGTCCGATCGAGTCGAGGTCGAACTCCCCGGCGGCGGTCGCGTAGTCCTTGCCGAAGTACTCGACCGAGAGCGTCGCGAGGATGCCGCTCTCGTGGAGACCGGCCACGATCTCGTTCACGCGCTCGACGAACGCCGCGACGTCCAGCCCGGACTCCTTGTCGACGTACCCGGTCTTGTACGTCGCGTAGGCGGGCGTCTCGAGCATCCGCAGCGGCGACCCTTCCTCGATCTGGGCGGCGCCGACCGGCTCCGAGCACAGGAAGGCGTCGATCTCACCCTTGGCGGTCGCCTTCAGCCCCGGCACCTCGGTGTCGAACGTCACGATCGTCGGGTCCTCGACGACGAAGTCGATCGTCGACCCCGGGAGCTCGAGCGTCCCGCGCAGGTAGTCCTCCATCGTGCAGCCCGCGCACGCGCCGACCTCGGTCCCCGACAGGTCCGTCGGCTCCTTCGCGTCCGAGTCCGCCGGGACGAAGAAGTTCGCCGGCGTCGAGTAGTAGGGCTGCGTCATGTAGAGGACCTCCATGCGGTCCGCGGCGATCGCGCCCGACCCGTACGCGAGGTCCCAGCGGTCCCCCCAGTTCCCCGCGGTGACCTCCGTCCAGGTCGGGGTCACGAAGCACGGCTCGACCCCGAGCGCCTCCGCGACCAGCTTGCCGGTCTCGGCGTCGAAACCGCTCACCTCCGGGCCGGTCAGCTGATCGGGCGTGCACGCCGTGTCGGGCGTCCGCTCGGCCCCCTCGACCGCGAAGGACTGCGGAGGGTACTCGGGGTCCGTGAACAGCACGAGCGTGCCGCGCGCCCGGATCTGGGCGAGCTTGTCCGTGCTCGGGTCACCCGACGGCGAGGTCACCGCATCGGTCTCGTTCGAGGTGGTTCCTCCCGGCGAGCATGCGGCGGCGAGGAGCACCGACGCCACGACGAGACCGATCCTGCGGACCTTCATGTCACCTCCTGCCCGAGGGCGTCGATGTCGAAGTCCGCGGCGGACGAGGCGTAGTCCGTGCCGAAGTACTCCTCCGAGAGCGCGGGCAGCGACCCGTCCTGGATCAAGGCCAGGATGGTCCGGTTGACCCGGTCCACGAACGCCGCCTGATCCAGGCTCGAGCTCTTGTCGACGAACCCGTCCAGGTACAGAGGGAAGGCGGGTTCCTCGATCTCACGCAAGGGGAGTCCGTCGTCGATCGCCGCCAGGCCGACGGGCTCCGACAGGAGGAACGCGTCGATCTTCCCGTCCGCCACGTCCTGCAGTCCCGGCCCCTCCACGTTGTAGACGGCGATGTCGGGGTCGTCCACCTCGTACTCGATCTCGATCCCCGGGACCTCGAGGGTGCCCTCGAGGTAGAGCTGGTGGCTGCAGTCCGCGCACACACCGATGGTCGCGCCATCGAGATCGTCGATCTCGTCGAAGTCGGAATCCTCGTGCACGAAGAACGATTGCGGAGCTGCGTAGTACGGCTGGGTCATCCACAGCCGCGTCATCCGATCCTCGTTGATGCCGCCTGAGGCCCACGAGATGTCCCAACGATCGCCCCAGTTCCCCGCCACGATCTGCGTGTACTCAGGTGCCACGAAGCACGGCTCGACCCCCCACTCCTCCGCGACGAGCTTGCCGACCTCGGCGTCGTACCCGCCCACCTCGGGAGCGGTGAGTTGCTCGGCGGTGCACGTCGTGGGCTCGGCACGCGTGGCCCCCTCCACGCCGTACGACTGGGGCGGATAGGCGAGGTCGGTCGAGAGCACGAGCGTCCCCCGCTCGAGGATCTGCGCGAGCTTGTCGGTGTTCGGGTCGCCCGAAGGCGCCGAGCTCTCCGGTGTCGGGGCCTCCTCCCCCGAGGAGGAGCACGCCGGCGCGAGTACGAGCAGCGCGACGACGAGCCAGATCATCCGCGCCTTCACGTCACGTCACCTCCTGCCCGAGAGCGTCGATGTCGTACTCGGCGGCCGCGGACGCGTAGTCGGTGCCGAAGAACTCCTCGGACAGGGCGAGGAGCGTCCCGTCCGCGTGGGCCTGCTGGATGATCTCGTTCACGCGCTCGTAGAACGCCGTCGCGCTGAGCCCCGAGCTCTTGTCCACGAACCCCGACGGGTAGTAGGTGAACGCGATGCCGTCGATCTTCCGCAGGGCGAGCCCGGCCTCGATCTGCTCCTCACCGACGTTGTCGCCGCACAAGAAGGCGTCGATCTTGCCGCCCTCGACCGCCTTCAGCCCCTCTGTCTCCTGGTTGTAGACGACGATCTGCGGGTCCTCGACGGTCGGGACGATCTCGACCCCCGGGATCACGAGCTCCCCCCGGAGGTACAGCTCGTGCGAGCAGCTCGCGCAGGCTCCGATCTCCTTCCCGTCGAGGTCGCTCGGCTCCTGGTACGGCGAGTCCTGCGCGACGAAGTAGGAGTTCGGGACCGCGAAGTAGGGCTGCGTCATCCACAGCCGCTCCATCCGGTCCTCGTTGATCGACCCCGAGCCGTACGCGATATCGAACCGGTCGCCCCAGTTGCCGGCGGTCACCTCGGTCCAGTCGGCCTGGACGAAGCACGCCTCGACCCCCAACCGCTCCGCGACGACCTTCGTCGTCTCGACGTCGTACCCCGTGAGCTCGGCGCCGGTGCGCTGGTCGTCGTTGCACTTCGTGTCGGCGGGTCGCTCGGCGCCCTCGACCTCGTACGACACCGGCGGGTAGTCCGGGTACCAGTACCCGACGAGCGTGCCCCGGTCCAAGATCTGCGCGAGCTTGTCGGTGTTGGGATCGGCCGCCGACGAGGTGGCTGCGGCATCCATCCCCGAGTCGTCCGACGACGAACACGCGCTCATCACGACGACCGCGACGAACAGCGGGATCCATCGCCATCTGCGTTCCATCTACAGCCCCTTCCTCGGAACCGGCGGGCTAGGCGCCCGCCAGGCCCCACAGCTTGATCCGCGACTGCCTGCCACGGATCTCGAACTCGTCCACGTAGACGAGGTCGTCGGGCTGCGACCTCAGCGCCGCGGTCGTCTCCTCGGCGACGAGGACCTGGTAGGGCGCCTGTTTCGTCAACGCCTCGATCCTCGAGGCGGTGTTCACGGTGTCGCCGATCACCGTGTACTCGAGCCGGCGTTCGGAGCCGACGTTGCCGGACATCACAGGGCCCGTGTTCATGCCGACTCCCATGTCGAAGCCCTCGCTGAGTCCCTCGGCGGCGAGCCAGCGGTTGAACGCGGGGAGACGCTCGCGGACCATCTCGCGGGCAGCGGCGACCGCGCGCTCGGCATGATCGGCCGTGGGGATCGGCGCGCCGAACGCCGCCATGATGCCGTCGCCCATGTAGTCCACGAGCGTCCCGCCGTGGTCGAGGATCGTCCCCCCCATGTCGCCGAGGTAGCGGTTCAGGACCTCGATCACCCGCTCCGCCGGCGTGGTCTCCGCGAAGCTCGTGAAGCTGCGAAGGTCCGTGAACATCACCGTGCCGGTCATCCGCTCTGCGCTCAGGCGCAGTTCGCCTCCGCTCCGGGCGAGGACCTCGTCGACGACGGTCTCGGGCAGGAACCGCGCGAAGACGTCGCGGACCCGATCCCGCTCGAGCTCGTGCAGACGCATCCGGTCGAGGCCGGCGTTCACGCGGGCGCGCAGGATCACCGGGTCGAACGGTTTGGGGAGGAAGTCCTCGGCCCCCATCTCGATGCAGCGGACCACGCTCTCGATGTCTTCGAGCCCCGAGATCATCACGACGGGGATGTGGCGGAGCTCCGGGTCGTCCTTGATCCGCTCCAGCACCTGGAACCCGTCGAGGTCGGGCATGAGGATGTCGAGGAGCACGACGTCGACCGGGGTGGTGGCCAGCGTGGCCAGACACTCGGCGCCTCCGGCAGCGACGTGGGCCTCGTGGCCGTCGCGTTCGAGGCTCTTGGCGAGGAGCTTCCGGTTCAAGGGGTCGTCGTCGACGACCAGGATGCGCCCGGAACCCGCCATCTCGTCGTTCGATCTCCTTCGCGTGGTCGACGGGGGAGTGTGTCACGGGGTCTCTGGCCCGGGCAACCCAAAGCGTGTGTCCCCCGCCGATAGACTCGGCCCACCGTGTCCGAGCAGCCGAGCCGCGCGCCGATCGTCGTCCAGAAGTACGGCGGCACCTCCGTGGGCTCCGTCGAGCGTCTGCAGGCGGTGGCCGACCGCGTCGTCCGCACGCGCGAGGCCGGCAACGACGTGATCGTGGTCGTGTCCGCGATGGGCGACACGACGGACGATCTCCTGGCGATGGCCGCCGACATCGCCGACGTGCCCGACCCCCGCGAGCTCGACATGCTGCTGACCGCCGGCGAGCGGATCGCGATGTCGCTGCTCGGGATCGCGATCAACGCGCGCGGGTGCCGCGCCGCCTCGTACACCGGGTCGCAGGCCGGCATCATGACCGATACCCACCACGGCGCCGCGAAGATCGTCGAGATCCGCCCCAAGCGGATCATCGAGGCGCTCGAGCAGGGCTACGTGGTGGTCCTGGCCGGCTTCCAGGGGCTGTCGATGAAGTACGAGATCACCACGCTCGGCCGCGGCGGCTCGGACCTCACCGCGGTCGCGATCGCCGGCGCGGTCGGCGCCGACGTCTGCGAGATCTACACGGACGTGGCCGGCGTGTACACCGCCGATCCGCGTCTGGTCCCGACGGCCAGGAAGCTCGACGCCGTCAGCTACGACGAGATGCTCGAGCTGGCGGCGGTCGGCGCGAAGGTGCTGCAGTCTCGATCGGTCGAGGTCGCACGTCGCAACGGCACGCGGCTGCACGTCCGGTCGTCGTTCTCCGACGAGGAAGGCACGTGGGTGCAGGACATGGGTGACGAAGTCGCGATGGAAGGCGTCCTGATCAGCGGTGCGGCGCTCGACGCCGACGAGGCGAAGGTCACGATCGACGACGTGCCGGACCGTCCCGGTGTCGCGGCCGCGATCTTCAAGGCGATCGCCGCCGAGGACATCAACATCGACATGATCGTGCAGAACGTGTCGCGCGACGGCACGACCGACCTGTCGTTCACGACCCCGCGAGCGGACCTGGCGCGGCTCGAGGCCGTGCTGGGCTCGCTCGTGCGCGACCTGGAGCTGTCGAGCTTCAGCGTCGACGAGGACATCGCGAAGGTCTCGCTCGTGGGCGCGGGGATGAAGTCGCACCCGGGCGTGGCCGCCGACATGTTCGACGCGCTCGCCTCCGAGGCGATCAACATCGAGATGATCTCGACCTCGCCGATCCGCATCTCGTGCGTCGTCCGCCGGAACCAGGGCGAGCATGCCCTTCGCGCGGTCCACACCCGCTTCGAGCTGGACGCAGCCTCGGGCTGACCGCATCATCGGTCCCGTGGATCGCGAACGACCTCCCGCGCCGCTCGGCGACGGGCTCCCGCCGCCACCGGGTGGCCGGGCCCGCCCGGCGGTCCCGGCGCCACCGCCCGCGGCGCGGTCGAGGAAGCGGGCGGTCGTCGTCCTCGTGGCGCTGTTCGCCGTGGGGGCGCTCGCCGGCTTCGGCGGGGCGATCCTCCTGCAGCGCGGGCCCTGCGAGGGGGCCTCGTTCGTCTCCGACGCCTACGGGTACTGCGTGGACACGCCGACCGGCTGGGAGTCCTCGCCGGCCGCCGAGGAGCCGAGCGGGGTGGACGCCTTCCGCGAGACCGACGGCGCGACCGTCGTGTACGTCGAGGCGGTGCGCCTGCCCGAGGACCAGGACCTCGACGCGTTCGCGACCTCGATGCGGGTCCAGGACTCGCTGAACGGCTACGCCGTGACCGATCCGGTGCCCGGGACGCTCGGTGGCGCGCCGTCGCTCGAGTGGGACGCGATCACCGGCGAGGGCGACGTGAAGGTCGTCGTGCGCGAGATCGTGTCGATCCGCGACGGCGTGGCCTGGCGGCTGCAGATCGCCGACGCCGAGGCCACCGCCGAGCCCGACCTCGCCGAGGCGCAGGAGCTGCTCGACACCTGGCGCTTCGTCTGAGGTGGAGGACCTCCTTGGTAGGCTCGACCCCTATGAAGGTGGCCGTGATCGGAGCGACCGGCGCCGTCGGGCGCCAGATGACCCGGATCCTCGAGGAGCGCGGGTTCCCCGTGGAGGAGTTCGTCCCGCTCGCGAGCGCTCGGAGCGTCGGCAGGACCGTCACGTTCCGGGGCGAGGAGCACGAGGTCCGCGAGCTGAGCGCCGAGGCGGCCGCAGGCGTCGACGTCGCGTTCGTGTCGGCGGGCGCGACGACCTCGAAGGCCTTCCTGCCGCAGATCGCCCTGAACGGGACGACGTGCATCGACAACTCGAGCGCGTTCCGGATGGATCCCGACGTGCCGCTGTCGATCCCCGAGGTCAACCCCGAGGCGCTCGAGGGGTGGCCGAGGCCCGGCATCATCGCGGTGCCGAACTGCACCACGATCACCGCGATGCTGCCGATGGGACCGCTGCACCGCGCCGCCGGCGCCACGTCGCTGATCATGTCGAGCTATCAGGCGGTGTCGGGCGCCGGCTGGAAGGGGACCCACGAGCTGGTGCGCCAGGTCGACGAGCTGTCCGGCGAGGTCGAGTCGCTCGGCTACCCCGACCACGAGGCGCTGCCGGTCGGCGACGTGTTCGCGAAGACGATCGCCTTCAACGTCGTGGCGAAGATCGGCGACTTCGAGGACGACGGGTTCACCGGCGAGGAGTCGAAGATGATGGCCGAGCCGCGGAAGATCCTGTCCGCGCCCGACCTGCAGGTGGTCGCCACCTCGGTCCGCGTGCCGGTCGTCACCGGGCACGCCGTGTCGATGCTGGCGACGTTCTCCCGACCGATCTCGGTCGGCGAGGCCCGCGAGATCCTGGCCGATGCGCCGGGGGTCACCCTGATGGACGACCCCGCGCGCGGCGTGTTCCCGAGCCCGCTCGACGCGGCCGGCGGCGACGACGCCCTGGTCGGACGGATCCGCCAGGTGCCCGGTCGCGACGACGCGCTCGTGCTGTTCAGCTGTGCCGACAACCTGCGCAAGGGCGCGGCGCTCGACGCGATCCAGATCGCCGAGCACCTGTTCCTGCCGGCGAGGAGCTGACCGTCGTGGTGCGCTCGGATCGGAACCAGCGGATGGTCCGGATCGTCGCGATCGTCGTCGTCGTCGGGATGATCGCCGCGCTCGGTCTGACGGCGCTCGCGTCCGGCGGGAACTAGGTGTCGTCGCGCAGCGGCTGACCGCCGGGCCCGACGTCGTCGGTGAGCGGCTTCACGAACCACGCGCCGTAGTCCTGCCATCCCTCGCGCCCGTAGAACGCGATCGTCTGCTCGCGCCACGCGGCGGTGACGAGCGCCATCCGGAAGCACCCGCGCTTGCGCGCGAGCGCCTCGGCGCGCGTCAGGAGCACGCGCCCGACCCCGCGGCCTCGCGCCCGCTCGGTGACGACCAGGTCGTTCACGCGCGCCTGCGGCCGGTGGTCGCCCAGGCGCTGGTGGTACTCCATGTCGACGACGCCCAGGACCTCGCCGCCGGCCTCGGCCACGAGCGTCACGTGCTCGATCTGGCGGATGTGCCCGGCGAACTGGAGCTGGTGCGTCGTGTCGTCGGCGGTCCCTGCGGCGACGCCTCGACCGAGCTCCACGAGGAGGCCGGCCACCGCGGGCCAGTCGTCGGGCCGCGCGAGCCGGACGGTGACGTCGTCGGTGGCCATGTCGGGTCAGTCGAGGATCCGGGTCGGGATGTCGAGGCGCTCGGCCGCGAGGAGCATCCTCCTGTCGAAGGTGGCAAGCGGGACACTGAGCAGCCGCGCCAGCGCGAGGTACTCGGCGTCGTAGGTCTTCGCCCAGTCGAGCTCGTCCGCGATACGCCAGGACTCGGGACCGAGTTGCCGGTGGCGATGTTCGCGTACCGCACCGGACTCGAGCAGATCGAGCGCGCGACCTGCATCTTCGGCACCCAGCAGCCCCCGCCACAGCGCGACGTGGAGCGCCGATCGCACCTCGGAGCGCAGCAGCGGGGGTCCGGCGACCTCCTCGTGCGAGAGCAGGTCGAGTCCCTCGGGCGCGAGGGCGATGGTGAACACGACGTTCGCGTCGACGACGAGGCTGGTCATCGTGCGTCGCGGAGTTCCCTGATCAGTGCCACGCCATCGGGCATGTCACGTCCGGTCCACGTCTTGCGGAGCGCGGGAGGCAGCGGGAGGCTTCCCCCAGGGTCCACGATGGCTTCGAGGTCCTTCTCATCGATCAGGTGCTGCGTGCCGACACGCTGGGATCGCAGCCGTCCGGAGCGGATCCATCGCCGCACGGTCTCGGGATCACGACCGACCCGCTTCGCCGCCTGCGGTACCGTGAGCATAGTCGCATACTACTACATGCGGCTGCCGAGATGACGGAGGGGTGTGATCGATCCTGATGCCTCGTCGGCCGCGCGCGGATACCTCTTAGGAGGTATCCCTCACGGGGGGCAGCCGCAGGGCGAGGCGCCGCACTTCGGGCACCCGTCCGCGTAGCGCGCCATCACCTGCTCCAGGTCGACGTCGAGCAGGTTCGCGAGCGACATGATCCACGCGAGCGCGTCGGAGAACTCGTGCTCCAGGTTCGCGCGGTCGTCCTTGCGGATCGCGCGGGCCAGCTCGCCGACCTCCTCGGTGAGCCAGCGGAACGTGGCGTCGACCCCGCGGGCCGCGTCGCGCTCCAGGTAGGTCCGGGCCATCGTCGTCTGCAGCTCGCGCACGTCCATGGCGGGCGAGTCTACGGGGGGTTGCGCCGGTCTCGCGCGGGGGAGGACCTTCGGCCCATCCCGTAGGGCAGATGGGGGAGGAGGATGCCGGGTGCGATGAGCGCACCCCCCCGAAGTGCGTTGCGAGGCCGCCCGAATCACACCGTTGGTCTTCATGGCATCTTCACGACGTTGTGGGACGTTTGGGGGTTCACAGGGAGTCAATCGCTCTGATACACCTGCGGCATGTGGCGTAGGCCGCAGCAGTAGGAAAACCGGCGAGAGCCGGCCCCAGGGGAGGGGAACAACTTGATCACGGATCGACGCGGGGCGGCATGAGAGGCCGTCCCGCATCCAGGTGGTACGGGTCCGCGGACACCGCGGGCTCGACGTATGTCCACGAGGGCGCAGGCCTCCACGCACCGGCGGCGACCCCGCCGGTTCTTCATGTGGAGACCGGGACAGGGGAGGATCTGCATGAGTAAGGACGGCAATACGACGACGCGCGGCCCCGGCGCGTGCTGTCGTTCGTCGCGCTGTTCTCGATGGCGGTGTCGATGACGATCGGCTACACGCCGTTCGCTTTCGCGCAGGAGGCTGACCCGACAGCGTCTCCCGTCGAGACCACCACGCCGACCGAGACCACCACGCCGACCGAGAGCGCGACGCCGATCCCGGCCACGCCAACGATCGCCAGCGAGTTCCCGGACTACGCGCCAGGTGCCACCGTCAACCTCCTCGGCGCCAACTGGCAAGGCGATTCGAGCGTGCACATCCGGGTGGATGACTCGCTCGGGAAGACGTGGCTCTACGAATCGGACGTCGTTGTGCAGACGGACGGGACGATCTCCGATTCCTTCTCGCTTCCGGATCGCTTCGTGGCCACCTATGGTGTGGTCGCCACGGGGGCGGAGACCGGCAGGGAAGCATCCGCGTCGTTCACGGACAACGTGCCGAACGACTTCAAGCAGTGCGCGAACGACGACAGTGCCGGACTCGGGAACTGCTGGTGGATCGGCTCGATCCTCCAGCGCCCACAACCCGGGAACAACAACATCGCGTACGAGGGGATGTCGATCCCGCAGCGCCTGCTGCTGCCGAACATCCCCGGAACGCCAGATCCGAACGCGCCGGCCCCTATCCATGAGTACGCCTTCAGTCACATGGCGACGAAGGGCGGGGAACACGCGTACGACTTCCTCACGTCTCTGGGATCAGGCGGTCGATGCTGCCGACGAGATCGCCGGCATCACGCTCGATCTGCGGGAATGCGGTGACAACATCCCTGACACGGGGCAGCCGCCCACCTACAAAGACATCTGTGAGGACCTCCACGCGAACGGCTACTTCATCGATGTCAACGTGCCTGATGACGCCTTCGTCAGCGCTGGGTGGGCAGCCGGCCCGGGCGTTCCCAACAATGGGAAGGTCCAGGACAGGATCGATGCCTACGAAGGGCTGTACGGGAACAGAACGATCAGGATCTGGGGTGACGAACCCTTCGTCTCCGCCTCGCTCGCTCTGTCGCATGTCCCGCAAGCCGATCTGTCCGACACGGGCGACAGCGACATCACCTACGTCCTCACCTGGCAGTCCTACTCCGATCAGGTGGTCATCGAATACGCCGGGCACCTCGCCGTCGGTGTCGATGGAACGGGCGTCGGCTGGGGACCGAGCTGGGGTTCTGGCGTCATCCCCGGTGGTCCGTACCACCAGTACCTCGGTAACCTCGACGACGACTCGGTCGGCAACCAGGACAACCAGATCAAGGCCGACGACATCATCGCCCCGGGGTTCAAGAGCGGGATGAAGTTCCTGGACCTGAACGCGAACGGCGTGAAGGACCAGAACGAATCCGGCATCGCGGGCTGGACGATCAATGCCTACGCGGACGACGGGGACGGCATCCTTTCGTCGACGGAGGCGCAGACGGTCGCCGAGACCGACACCACCGATGCCAACGGGTCGTACAGCTTCCTGCTCGACCCGGGCGAGTACATCGTCTGCGAAGTGCAACAGCCCGGCTACCAACAGACCTATCCGAAGACAGACACGGTTGGGAAGGCTGATTGCTCCGCAGACTCGAACCTCGGTCCTCGTGGTCTGATCGTCTCGCTCGGCGAGGGCGAGGTCGACACAGGGAACGACTTCGGGAATGCGAGCCGGGCCACGAAGGAGGGCTTCAAGTTCGAGGACAAGGACGCGGACGGCACCTTCGCAGCCGGACGCCAAGACGGCGGCCCGAACACAACGGCTGACAACGACGTCAAGCTCGAGGGCTGGACGATCAACGCCTACATCGACGACAGCCCGGCCAACGGGACCCTCGATGCGGCGGAGTTCAACGCCGGCGCGGACTTGACCGCCCAGACAGGTGCGAACGGCTCCTACACGCTCGAGGTTCAGGCCGGCATCCTTACCTCGTGTGTGAGGAACAGGAGACCGGATGGTTCCAGTCAGCACCGAGCGGGTCCGCATTCAATGGCATCTGTGACGTTCCGGATGTGGATGACGGCCTCGGACCGAACGGATACCTGATCAACCTCAACGCTGGTCAGACCGACACCGACAACGACTTCGGCAACTACACGACCGCGACGAAGTCAGGCGTGAAGTTCGAGGACCTCGACGCCGACGGTGAGCCACGGGAGGCCGGCGAGCCCGGTCTCGCCGGGCTGGACGATCTACGTCGACTACAACGACAACGGATCGTTCGACGCCGGTGAGCCGAGCGCGGTGACCGCCGCCGACGGCACCTACCAGATCACCGGGATCGAGCCCGGGCCCTACAAGGTGCGCGAGGTGGCCACGGCCGCGTGCTGGCACCTGCAGTGCTCGTCCCCGAGCCCGTGCTACTACGACGAGACGTTCGACCTCGGACGAGCCATCACCGACAACGACTTCGGCAACTACACGACCGCGACCAAGATCGGCATGAAGTTCGACGACCTCGACGCCGACGGTGAGCCACGGGAGGCCGGCGAGCCCGGTCTCGCCGGGCTGGACGGATCTACGTCGACTACAACGACAACGGCATCGTTCGACGCCGGTGAGCCGAGCGACGTGACCGCCGCCGACGGCACCTACCAGATCACCGGCATCGAGCCGGCACCTACAAGGTGCGCGAGGTGGCCACGGCCGCGGTGACCGGGCACCTGGACGTGCTCGTTCCCGAGCCCGTGCTACTACGACGAGACGTTCGAGTCCTCGGACGCCATCACCGGCAACGACTTCGGCAACTGCACGACCGCGACCAAGTCCGGCGTGAAGTTCGAGGACCTCGACGCCGACGGTGAGCCACGGGACGGCCGGCGAGCCCGGTCTCGCCGGCTGGACGCATCTACGTCGACGTACAACGACAACGGCTCGTTCGACGCCGGTGAGCCGAGCGACGTCACGGCCGCCGACGGCACCTACGAGATCACCGGCATCGAGCCCGGCACCTACAAGGTGCGCGAGGTCGGCCACGGCCGCGGCTGACGGGCACCTGGACGTGCTCGTTCCCGAGCCCGTGCTACCACGACGAGACCTTCGAGTCCGGCGGACGCCATGACCGGCAACGACTTCGGCAACTACACGACCGCGACCAAGTCCGGCATGAAGTTCGAGGACCTCGACGCCGACGGCGTGCACGGGAGGCCGGCGAGCCCGGTCTCGCCGGGCTGGACGATCTACGTCGACTACAACGACAACGGCGTCGCTCGACGCCGGTGAGCCGTGCGACGGTCACCGCCGCCGACGGCAGCTACCAGATCACCGGCATCGAGCCCGGGCACCTACAAGGTGCGCGAGGTCGGCCACGGCCGCGATGCGGGCACCTGGACATGCTCGTTCCCGAGCCCGTGCTACCACGACGAGACCTTCGAGCCTCGGGCGACGCCAAGCACCGGCAACGACTTCGGCAACTACACGACCGGCGACCAAGTCCGGCATGAAGTTCGACGACCTCGACGCCGACGGCGCAGCCACGCGAGGCCGGCGAGCCCGGTCTCGCCGGGCTGGACGCATCTACGTCGACTACAACGACAACGGCGTCGCTCGACGCCGGTGAGCCGTCCGACGTCACCGCCGCCGACGGCACCTACCAGATCACCGGCATCGAGCCCGGCACCTACAAGGTGCGCGAGGTCGGCCAGGCCGCGGTGACTGGCACCTGGACAGCTCGTCCCCGAGCCCGTGCTACTACGACGAGACCTTCGAGTCCTCGGGCAGGCCATCACCGGCAACGACTTCGGCAACTACACGACCGCCACCAAGTCGGGCATGAAGTTCGAGGACCTCGACGCCGACGGTGAGCACGGAGCCGGCGAGCCCGGTCTCGCCGGGCTGGACGCATCTACGTCGACTACAACGACAACGGATGCGCTCGACGCCGGCGAGCCGTCAGCGACGTCACCGCCGCCGACGGCACCTACAGCATCACCGGCATCGACCCCGGTACCTACAAGGTGCGCGAGGTCGCCACGGCCGCGGTGACTGGCACCTGGACGTGCTCGTTCCCGAGCCCGTGCTACTACGACGAGACGTTCGAGTCCTCGGGCGAGCCATGCACCGGCAACGACTTCGGCAACTACACGACCGCCACGAAGTCGGGCACGAAGTTCGACGACCTCGACGCCGACGGTGCTGCAGGACGCCGGCGAGCCCGGTCTCGCCGGGCTGGACGATCTACGTCGACTACAACGACAACGGCTCGTTCGACGCCGGTGAGCCGAGCGACGTCACCGCCGCCGACGGCACCTACACAGATCACCGGGATCGACGCCCGGCTCCTACAAGGTGCGCGAGGTGGCCACGGCCGCGGTGACGCGGCACCTGGACGACGCTCGTTCCCGAGCCCGTGCTACTACGACGAGACGTTCGACTCCGTCGAGACGCCATCACCGGCAACGACTTCGGCAACTACACGACCGCGTCGAAGTCCGGCGTGAAGTTCGAGGACCTCGACGCCGACGGTGCGCCGCGAGGAGGCCGGCGAGCCCGGTCTCGCCGGGCTGGCGATCTACGTCGACGTCAACGACAACGGATCGTTCGACGCCGGTGAGCCGAGCGACGTGACCGCCGCCGACGGCACCTACCAGATCACCGGGATCGAGCCCGGTTCCTACAAGGTGCGCGAGGTGGCCACGGCCGCGGTGACGGGCACCTGGACGTGCTCGTTCCCGAGCCCGTGCTACTACGACGAGACGTTCGAATCCTCGGACGCCATCACCGACAACGACTTCGGCAACTACACAACCGCGACGAAGTCGGGCCACAAGTTCCTCGACCGGAACCAGAACGGTGACTGGGACGAGGGCGAGCCTGGCATCTCCAACTGGACGATTCAGGCGTGGCAGGATGGGGTGAAGATCGCTGAGACCCAGACCCTGGCCGACGATCCGAACACGCAGGAGAACGAGCTCGGCTACTACGAGTTCAAGCTCGATCCAGGCACGTACACGATCCGTCGAGGTGTGCCCGGAGACCGGCGGCTGGGTCCAGACAGCCCCAGCCGATTCCGGTGCCGCGCCGTTCAACTGCGGTGACGGTCAGTACGTGGACGAGACGTTCACCTCAGGCGGGGACTACCCGGACAACGACTTCGGGAACTACCGCGAGCTGAGTGAGCTGACGGACACGTCGTTCTGCACTTGCCGCCCGCCGGGTTCCGGATCATCTACATCCAGGACGGTTCGGTCCCGGGTTCGAGCGTTCCTGCGTATCGCTTGAACGCGACCAACCCCGGGCAGTTCTACTACAACGTGTGGAACTACAACGATCCGACCGTCGACCCGAACACGGGTGATCAGGCGCGGCTGGAGATCAAGATCCCGTACCCGTTCGTGACGAACGGTGCGCATCCGATCCAGCTCCACGACAGCTACACGGTCGAACGAGGCCGGCTGCTACGTGCCAGGCCCCGCGCTCAGCGAGTCCCAGTACACGATCACGACGCAGAACGACACGATCAAGTCCCCGAGCGGTTACCCGATCGTCGGGTTCGAGGACTTCACGGGTCAGGACCCGGGCACGACCTACACGGTCGTCAAGGTCAACGGTGACTTGCCGAGCACGGGTCTGCTGTACGTCACGATCCACCTCGAGTACGGACTCAAGGGAACCGGCGGCTGGACGAAGGTCGCTGATGGCAGCGGCTACGACGCCGTGAACGAACACATCACTGGGTCGGGCACGTACAGCCCGACCGGTGGTGCCACGGTGAAGATCGACGACCCCGAGACCTACCCCTTCGGGTTCACAGAGCTGAACTCGGGGATCGGAGACGACGAGTACCAGAACAGCTACAACGCGTTCAAGAAGAGCGTGGGTACCGCGGGTAACGTGCTGAAGCTGTCGACCCAGCTACCGGCTGTGGGCACGCAGGTCGTGCTCACGAACTCGAGCGGGAAGACGGTCACAACCGCAATCACCGACGAGGACGGTGCCTACTGGTTGAACTACAAGCACACCGGGAAGGCGGCGACCTTCTACGTGAAGCTGCCCTCGTACAACAAGTCGGTGAAGATCACGCTCAAGGCCAACGGGTTCGTGATCAGCGAACTTCCAGGTCTAGGTCTTCACGACCTGAACGCTGAAGGGGTCGGCCCTGCGGGCCGGCCCCTTCGCCTTGTCCTGGTCAGGCGCCTTCGCCGACGACCTGGTACGAGATCGAGGCCCCGTCGAGCGGGGTACGTGTGTTCGGCCAGACGTAGGCGTAGGCGGTGCACTCGGCGCCATCCGCCTGCCATGAAGCGGAATCGAGTGTGAATGTCCCAGCAAGTCCCGATCGATACTCGGCGTACATGACGGGCCTGTGCTCGGCGCTCACCGCGTAGCCGCCTTGGTAGCACCAGTTGGCGACCCAAACGTAGTCCAGATCGCGCTCCTTCACCCTCAGGGCGTCTACCTTGAACGACACGAGGTCGCCTCTAAGGTGGGCACCAGCGGTCTTTTGCTGCTCTCCAGCGGCGAAGCTGATGGATGCCACCGGGCCAGAAGGTCCGCCGCTGCCGTGTCTCGCCGCAAGCGAGGCGGGCGCGACCCCGGCGAGCAGCAGGAGCGCCACCACGATGCTCCACTTCCTCATGGGACCCATCCCCTTTCTTCGCATCCCGGGATGGTCGCCAGACCGTCCTCACGTAGCCCGAGATGACTACCTACTTGCGGGTATCGGCCCTCGACATCCAGGACTTGAAGTCTTGGCGAGCAGATGTGGCCCCGGGAACGTCCACCTGATGGCTGACCGGAGATAGTGCGCCTGCTACGGCATGGAGGATGTGAACCGCTGTCCGATCGGCGCGAACGTCTGACGGGATACGCGGCGATGAGGGTGAACGACGAAGGGCCGGCCCTCTCGTCGTGCGGATCCCCGGGATCAGTCGTCCTCGGTCGGCTTCTCGGCCGCCGCCTCGAGCAGGAGCTTCTGGTACCAGTCCTCCTCGAGCGTCTCGACGGCCTCACCGTTCGCGCTGCCGCCGTCGCTCACCTTGGTGGCAAGGTCGACCTTGACGGGCTCGATCCGGGGCTCGTTCCCGGCCTTGAGGCCCTCGAGCTTCGACTCCAGGGCCCGCAGCTCCTCCTCGGCCCGGCGCTTCTGCTCCTCGAGGCCCTCGCGGCGCGTCGCGTACAGGTCGCGGACCTGCGCGATCGCGTCCTTCGTAGGCTTGGAGCTTCGAGTCCTCGTCGGCCTGGCGCGAGCGGTAGGCGGCCTCGGCGGTGCGCGTGGCGGCGCGGGCGTCGTCGAGCGCCGCGCGGGCGTCCTCGACCTTGGCCTCGGCCTCGGACACTTCCTTCGTCAGATCGTCCATGACGTCCACGCTCCCGGACCTCCCGCTCCTCCCAGGAACATCGGCGCGAGGAGCGCCTACCTGAAGTTCGGTAGCCGAACGCGCTCAGGCGATCCGTCCGTGCCTACGCGGGCTCCTCGGTCTCGGCCTCGAGCAGGAGCTCCTGGAGCCGATCGCCGTCGAGGGTCCCTGCCCCGTTGCCGCTCGGGCCGGTCTCGCCGTTGACCACCTCGGTGTGCAGGTCGACCGCGACCGGCATGATCGCCGGCTCGTTCCCGGCCTTCAGCGCCTCGAGCTTCGACGCGAGGGCGCGGAGCTCTTCCTCGGTCTTGCGCTTCTGCTCCTCGAGGCCCTCGCGGCGCGCCGCGTAGAGGTCGCGGGCCGTCGCGATCGCCTGCTCGTAGGCCCCCAGCTTCGACTCCTCCTCGGCCTGGCGCTCCCGGTAGGCGGCCTCCGCCGCACCGGTGGCGGCGCGCGCGTCCTCGAGCGCGGCGCGCGCGTCCTCGACCTTCGCCTCGGCCTCGGTGACTTCCTGCGTCATGTCGCTCATCACGTCCATATCTCCGCTCCCACTCACCACGATCTCTCGGCATCTTCCAACGCGCTCTGGCGCTTCATCCGCTGGTACCACTCGTCCTCGTACGCCACGCCGCCGTCGTCGCCGGACCCCGCCTCGGGGGAGGGTGCGACGTCGACCGTGGGAACCGCCTCCGCGTCGTCCTGTGACGCGGCCTCGGCGACCGCGGCGAACTCCGCGGCGGCCTCGGCGATGGTCTCGACCTCGGCCTCGGGCGCTTCCGCCTCGGTCTCCGCGGCCGTCTCCGCCTCGGTGACCGTGGCGACCTCGACGTTCGGCGTCCACGTGGCGGAGGCCTCCCACACCGGGGCCGCCGGAGCGATCGGCTCGGCGACGGCGGTGACGGGCTCACCGAACGGCGTGAGCTTCGAGTCCAGTGCCGCGAGCTCGCCCTGGACCGACCGCAGGTGCTCTTCCAGGCGGAGGCGCTCGGCCGTGTAGTGCTGGCGGGCGCGCTCGGCCACCTGGTCGTGGGCGTGCAGGCACGCGGCCTCAGCGGCCTGTCGCTCCCGGTAGGCGGTCGCGGCGACCTCCGTGGCGGCCCGGGCCCCCTCCAGCGCCGATCGGGCGTGGTGCAGCTCTGACTCGATCGCGGTGAGCTCGTCGTTCAGCTCGGGGCCCTCGGGCGTGGGCTCGATCTCGAGGTCCGCACCCGTGTCTTCATCCTTGTTCTTGTTCTTGCCCATGCGCTTCCTATCGGACGGGACCCGAGCCTCCTGTAGGGGCGATCCGAGAGCGCCGCAGGGCCCTGATCTCGACTTGTCTACCACGTGGTAGAGAGGGCATAATCTGCCGCGTGGTAGAGAAACGCGACCAGGGTCTCGTGGAGGCGCTCGCCGGCAAGCAGATCCTGCTCACCGGTGTCACGGGGTTCCTCGCGCAGGTCGTGCTCGAGCGCCTCCTGCTGGACTTCCCCGACACGCACGTGATGGCGCTCGTCCGCTCGAACGCCACCAACACGGCGTGGGAGCGGGTCGAGTACCTGATGCGCAAGCCCGCGTTCACGGTGCTCCGCGAGCGCCTCGGCGACGAGGACGCCCTCAAGGCGCTCCTCCACGAGCGCGTCACCGTGATCGACGGGGACTTCACCCAGGGACCGCCCGAGGTGCCCGCGGGGATCGACGTCGCGATCCACTCGGCCGCCACGGTGAGCTTCGACCCCCCGATCGACGAGGGGTTCCAGACGAACGTCCTGGGCGCGCTCAACCTCTACGAGGGCGCCACGCGGAACAACCGCCCGAGCCTGATCCACGTCTCGACCGCCTACGTGGCCGGCGTCCAGAAGGGCGTGATCCCCGAGGGGCCGCTCGAGCACCGGGTCGACTACCGGCTCGAGGCCCAGATGGCGATGGAGGCGCGTCACGAGGTCGAGTCCGCCTCGCGCAAGCCCGAGATGCTCACGCACTTCATCGCGAAGGCGGCGAAGGAGCACTCGCGTGCAGGCCCCAGCACCGTGAGCCAGGACGCCGAAGAGCGTCGCAAGGCCTGGGTCGACAAGCGCCTGATCGAGTACGGGCGCCAGCGCGCCCGCACCCTGGGGTGGCCCGACGTCTACACCTTCACGAAGGCGATGGGGGAGCGCGCGATCGAGGATCTGGCCGAGCGCGAGGGCCTGTCGCTGTCGATCGTGCGGCCGTCGATCATCGAGTCGGCGCTCGAGCACCCGTTCCCGGGGTGGATCGACGGGTTCAAGATGGCGGACCCGATCATCCGCGCGTACGGCCTGGGCCAGATCCCCGAGTTCCCCGGCATCCCCGAGGGGATCGTCGACCTGATCCCGGTCGACTACGTGGTGAACGCGATCCTCGCGGTCGCCGCCACGCCACCGCCCCCGGGCGAGCCCGCCCACTACAACGTCTCGAGCGGCGTGCGGAACCCGCTGCGGTTCGTGGAGCTGTACGAATGGGTCCGCGAGTACTTCGAGGCGAACCCGATCCCGGACCGCGGCCGCGGCGAGCACAAGGTCCCCGAGTGGAAGTTCCCGGGGACCGCGAAGGTCGAGTCGATGCTCCGCCGCGCCGAGAAGCTCACCGACGTCGCCGAGCAGGTCGTCACCCACCTGCCGAAGTCGAAGGCGATGCGCAAGGGCGTCGCGCGCGTCGACCGCGACATCGCGCGCGTGGACTTCGTGAAGCGCTACTCCGACCTGTACGGGATGTACACCGAGACCGAGGTCGTCTACACCGACGACCGCGTGGTGGAGCTGTTCGGCTCGCTCACCGACGAGGACAAGGAGCGGTTCCCCTTCGACGCCGGCATCGTCGACTGGAAGTACTACCTCCAGGACGTGCACAGCCCGGCGGTGACCCAGTCGCTGCGCGAGCTGTCGAAGCGCGACCGCGAGAAGCCGGTCGTGAAGATCAAGGAGCGCGACGAACCGGTGCTCGCCCTGTTCGACATGGAGGGCACGATCATCACCTCGAACGTCGTCGAGTCCTACGTGTGGACGCGCCTGGCCGACCTGGAGCCCGACGAGTGGCCGGGCGAGCTCGCGAGCGTCTTCGGCCGGATCCCGAACTACCTGCAGATCGACCGGCGCGACCGCGGCGACTTCCTGCGCACGTTCTTCCGACGCTACGAGGGCGCGAGCGTCGAGGCGATCGACGAGCTGATCGACGGGCACGTCGCCGAGTTCATGCTGCAGAAGGCCTCGCCGGCCGCGATCCGCCGGGTGCGCGCGCACCGCGCGGCAGGGCACCGCACCGTGATGATCACCGCGGCGGCCGAGCCGTTCGTGCGGCCGCTCGCGCCGCTGTTCGACGTGCTGATCGGCGCCGAGCTGGAGGTCCGCGACGGGAAGTACACCGGGTTCATGTCCGCGCCGCCGCTGGTGGGGGAGGCGCGCGCCGCGTGGCTCCGCCGCTACGCGCTGCAGGAGGACATCGACCTGAAGCACTCCTACGCGTACGCGGACTCGTACTCCGACCTGCCGCTGCTGCGGGCCGTCGGGAACCCCGTCGCCGTGGCGCCCGACTCGGCGCTGTACCGGCACGCGCGCAAGCGCCGCTGGCCGATCGAGGAGTGGTCGATGTCCAAGGGCATGCCCAAGGTCCGTTTCCCGAGGCCGGCCCACCGATGAGGATGCGGTCAGGCCGTCACGAGCTCGCGGACCGGATGCTCAACCGGTCCCGATCCGAAGCCTCGGTAAGTCGTGCTTCCCTGAAGGACGGACTACACGTCGAGTGGATGGGCCGACCGGAGGGATCGAAACCGACCGACGCGATCGGCCGTGACCGAGGTCGCCTCATGTCGATCGCGAGGGCCGCGACGTACCGTCGAGGCCGCGGCGCGTCGGGGACGGTTCGCTCTGGCGTCGACCCTGCGTGCACAGGTCGGGACAGATGCCGCCCAGTGCCGAGGTGATCAGCCGGGAGGTCCGACGGGCGAGATCGTGGTAGGGCGAGCATCCACCGCGAGTCCGCCGTCCACGAATCCGAGCGCGATCTCGCGTGGGTTCGCGTCCTGAAGATGCGGGGATTCGTCCGAGTCGAAGGAACCCACTGCGAACGCGGTCGCTCAGCCCCAGCGGCTCGGGGTCCCGCAGCCGATGTCCAGCCGCTCGGAACAGATCAGGTCGGGGTCTCTCGGGTCGGTGTGCGTCGACGAGGATGTTGACGTCACCACGATCGAGCGCATCCGTGATTCCCCCTCATCCATCGGTCCCGGAGCGCTCCGGCGTCGGCGCGATCGTCTCGCGGGCGGTGCCGGCTGCCACCGACCGTTGGCCGAGCTCCGGGAGCGCTGTCGAGCGGGGGAGTCGCACTCGGTCTATCCAGCGACGTTCGGCTCCGCATCCTCGATGCGACATCGCTCCGGATCCTGCCGCTCTCCGTGCATCGAGCGCCTGGCGCGGCTCGGGTACGGGCCTCGTCGATCGGATGGTGGTCCTCACTGGCCAGCATAGAGGCATCGCCTTGACGCATCAAGATGCTACCGCCGCCAAGCCAACCGAGGTGATCGCGCCGTGACCACCCTCTCGCTCGAGTACTTCCGGTCGGCGCCGCGCTACGTGGGCGCCCGCACGATCGGCGCGAAGGCGCCCGGGCTCGTCGCCGGCCCGCTCGCGCCGCTGCGGCTCGTGAGCCGGGAGGATCCGATACCGCCGAAGGACCGCCCGGGCTGGGCGCGGGTGAAGCCGCTCCTGTCGGGGATCTGCGGCTCGGACCTCGCGACGATCTCGGGCCAGACCTCCTTCTACTTCTCGCCGCTGGTGTCGCTGCCGTTCGTCCCCGGGCACGAGGTCGTCGGCGAGCTCCTGGACGACTGCGATGACCTCGCGGCCGGCACGCGCGTCGTGCTGGCGAGCGTGCTCGCGTGCGCCGCGCGCGGCGAGGACCCGGTCTGCGCGAACTGCGCGGAGGGCGCCACGAACCGCTGCGACCGCGTCACGGTGGGGCACCTGAAGCCCGGCCTGCAGACCGGCTACTGCAAGGACACGGGCGGTGGCTGGTCTCGCCTGATGGTCGCGCACCGCTCCCAGCTGTGGGCGGTCCCCGACGGCATGGACGACCGCACGGCGCTGCTGATCGAGCCGTTCGCCGACGCGATCCACGCGGCGCTCCGCGCCGACCCGCAGCCGGGCGACACGGTCCTGCTCGTGGGCGCCGGCACGGTCGGCATCCTCACGCTGCTCGCGCTCAAGCTCCTCACGCCGGCCGGCCACGTGATCGTCGCGGCCAAGCACCAGCGGCAGCGCGCCGCCGCGAAGATGGCCGGCGCCGACGAGATCGTCCACCCGCCGCACGCGGCGAAGGCGGTCCGACGGCACACGAGCGCCGTGAAGCTCACCCCCGAGCGTGGCCAGGACTTCCTGCTGGGCGGCGCCGACGTCACGATCGAGTCGGTCGGCTCGAAGAGCGCGCTGGATCTGGCGCTGCGCAGCGCCAAGGCCGGGGGCCGCGTCGTGCTGTCCGGGATCCCCGGCGGCGGCGCCGACCTGACGCCGCTGTGGTTCCGCGAGCTCGAGCTGGTCGGCGCCTACACGACCGGGCTCGAGACGCTCCCCGACGGCACCCGCACGCCCACGTTCCAGCTCGCGATCGAGCTGGCGTCCAACCTGCCCATCCTCGCCGACATGGTGGGCGCGACCTACCCGCTCGACCGGTGGCACGAGGCCCTCGACCACGCGATGTCGGCCGGCAAGCTCGGGACCTTCAAGGTGGCCTTCGCGCCCCAGGACTAGGAGACGACCACAGATGCCAAGGCCAGGATTCGTCCTCGAGGTGGACGAGCGGACCCCGCCCCTGATCGTGCACGAGGGCGAGGGCTACCGGATGCAGAAGTTCCCGCTCGGCACGCGCGTGATCTACCCGCCGGACCCGCTGCCGGGGCTGCGGGACCTGAACGCGCAGATCCGCCACGCCCTGCTCCACCCGGTCGGCGACTCGAAGCCCCTGCCCGAGCTGCTGTTCGCGGGGATGAAGCTCACGATCGCCGTCGACGACATCTCGCTGCCGTTGCCGCCGATGGTCACCCCCGACGTCCGCCAGCGGATCTTGGAGCACGTGATCGAGCTCGCCGCGCGCGCCGGGGTCGAGGACCTGGAGATCGTCGTCGCGACGGCGCTGCACCGCCGGATGACCGCGGCCGAGATCCGCCGGATGGTCGGCGAGCGCGTCTACCGCTCGTTCTGGCCGAAGGCGCTCTACAACCTCGACGCCGAGGACGCGGCGAACATGACGATCGTGGGGCAGACCGACCAGGGCGAGACGGTCCAGATGCACACGCGGTCGGTCACCTCCGACCTGATCGTCTACGTGAACATCAACCTGGTCGCGATGGACGGCGGCTGGAAGTCCACCGCGATCGGCCTGGCCGGCTACGAGAGCCTGAAGCACCACCACAACGTCAACACGATGCTCCACTCGCGGTCCTACATGGACCCACGTCCGGGCCGCTCCGCGATCGCCGACTCGGCCACGCGGATGGGGCACGTGCTCGTCGGTGCCGGCGTGAAGATCTTCCAGATCGAGACCACGCTCAACTCCGAGACCTTCCCGTCGCAGCTCGGCTTCCTGAACAAGCGCGAGTGGGAGTGGTCCACGAAGGACCAGGCGCTGATGATGGCCGCGAAGAAGGGCAACGACCTGGCGCCGCCCCGGATCAAGCGCGAGATCTTCCGCTCGATCGAGGCCCCGTACAAGGTGACCGGCATCAACGCCGGGGAGGTCGAGGAGGTCCACGCCCGCACCCTCGAGAACCTCCACCGCCAGCAGTTGGTCGAGGTCAAGGGGCAGGCCGACGTCGCGATCTTCGGGATCCCGTACCTGGGCCCGTACAACGTGAACTCGGTGATGAACCCGATCTTGGTCCACTGCCTGGGGCTCGGGTACCTGTTCAACATGTACCGGAACCAGCCGATCGTGCGCTCCGGCGGCGTCGCGATCTTGTACCACCCGGTGCCGTGGGAGTTCCACACGATCCACCACCCGAGCTACATCGACTTCTTCGAGGAGGTCCTGGCCGACACCACGGACCCCAAGGAGATCGAGGCGAAGTTCGAGGAGCGCTACGCGCGCGACCCCTGGTACATCCACCTGTACCGGACCTCGCACGCGTACCACGGCGTCCACCCCTTCTATATGTGGTACTGGGGGGCGCACGGTCGCGATCACCTGGGCGACGTGATCTTCGTCGGCGGGGAGCCCAAGAGCGTCCGGCGCCTCGGGTACCGGCGCGCCGACTCGCTGCGCGACGCGCTCGAGATGGCGACCGACACCGTGGGGTCCAGCCCGAAGATCACGTACTTCCACGCGCCGCCGCTGATGATCGCGGACGTGCAGTAGGGGAGCCGGCATGGGTGCGATGGACGAACTGAAGGAGATGTCCCGGGGGTTCCGGTGGGGACGTCGCTCGATCGTGCCGCGCTCGGCGGAGCCGTTCGTCGAGGAGTCCTACGACGAGGGGTTCCCGACCGACTGGGCGCGGACCGAGGCTGGAGTGGCTGCGCGGCAGACGATCTTGAACGGCGCGATGCTCCCGCTCGCGAAGACGCAGATCTCGTTGCGGGTCTACGGGCTGGACGAGCTGCGCGACGTGCGGGGTCCGGTGCTCTTCTACTCGAACCACTCGAGCCACCTGGACGCGACGCTGATCATGTCCACGTTGCCCGACCGGTTCCAGCGAAGGACCGCGGTCGGCGCCGCGCGCGACTACTTCTTCGACGTGTGGTGGCGTCAGGCGTTCACGGCCCTGGTCTACGGGGCGTTCCCGATCGATCGGGCCAAGGGGGGTCGCACCGCGATCGACAAGGCCCGCGAGCTGGTGGCCGACGGGTGGTCGATCGTCGTGTTCCCGGAGGGGACGCGCTCGACCGACGGGCACATGCAGCGGTTCCGTCACGGGTCGTCGCGGCTCGCGCTCGAGCTGAACGTCGGGCTCGTGCCGATCGCGATCGTCGGCGCCTTCCAGGCGATGCCGAAGGGGACCTTCTGGCCGCGCGAGGGCCGGCCGGTCGTGACGGTCCGCTACGGCAAGGCGCTGTACCCCGATCCCGGCGAGACCCACCAGCAACTGTCGCTGCGGATGCAGCAGGCGGTCTCGCAGCTGTTCGACGAGGATCGCACCAGCTGGTGGGAGTCGCTCCAGCGGGCCGAACGCGAGGAGACCCCGTCGCTGCTCGGACCTCCCGGTCCGACCTGGCGCCGGACCTGGGAGGGCTCGAAGCCGGTGCCCAGGCGAGGTCGCCCGAAGGCCTGGAGCTGAGCCCGTGCCGCGCCAGGGGGGGGCGGAGCGGCGGACCACGATCGTCGAGGAGGCGATCCGCGCCTTCGGGCGCGAGGGCTACCAGGGGGCGTCGCTCGACCAGATCGCGCAGGCGGTCGGGATCCGCAAGCAGACGCTCCTGTACTACTTCCCGACGAAGGACGACCTGCTCGAGGCCTGCCTCGCGGCCGCCGGCCGGCGGGTCGCCCAGGACATCGAGCACGCCCTCGACGCGCCGGCCGAGCCGGGGGAGCGCGCCGAGGCGGTGATCCGCGCGGTGTACGCCCTGGCCGAGGAGTGGCCCGAGTTCCCGATGTTCATCCGGGAGGCGGGACGGCTGGGCCCCAACGCGTTCGACCGCTTCGCGGCCGCGCTCGATCCGCTGCGCGAGGGAGCGATCGTCTTCCTGCAGGCAGGGATGGACGCCGGTGAGATCCGAAGGCAGGACCCGGCGCTGCTGCTGTTCACGCTGTACACGGCGGTGATCGGATCGCTCACCGAGGCGAGCGTCCTGTCGTCGTTCATGGGCGCCGACGACGCCCGATCGTCGCTGAAGCGACGCGAGGAAGAGGTCGTGGCCTTCGTCCGCGCGTCCCTCCGTCCGCCCGACTGAGCGGCGATACGGTGAGGGCATGCGGATGCCCACGGGGTGGCGGCTCTGGGCCCTGCTCGCGGCGCCCCTGGTGGTGCTCGCGATGGGCGCGCTCCTCGTGCCGCGCTTCCTGCCGGAGCGTCCGCCGCTGGGCCAGCGATGGATCGCCGCCTCCGGCACGGTCGGGCGGATCTTCCGGTTCGACCCGCCTGTCGCCCGCCTCTACTTCGATCGCTCCGACTCGGTCGTCCTGAACGACGGATGGAAGGGGGCGACCCGCGGTGCCGCGTGGGCGAGCCTCGAAACGTTCGTGGCCGACCACGAGGCGGGCCGGATCCCCGACGACGTGGAGGTCGTGATGTACGACCCCGAGCGGTGGAAGGCCACGCCGGCCGACGAGCGTCGCGACCCGATCAACGCGATGCGGACGTTCGCCGCCGTCGCACGGTCGGCCGGCTACGACCAGGTGATCGTCACGCCGCACCAGAACCTGATGCAGGTCGCCGACGCGGTGTGCGCCGCCGACGAGGGCGAGACGAACGAGGAGGCGTTCGTGCGGTGCGGGGTGCCGTACGCGGCCGCCTCGGTCGCCGACGTCGTCGAGATCCAGGCCCAGGAATTGCAGGAGCGACCGGCCGACTACGCCGCGTTCGTCGAGGCGGCAGCAGCGCAGGTCCGCTCGGCCGACCCCGACGTCGCGGTCGTGGCCGGCCTGTCGACCCGCTTCTCCTCGAACGCTCACGGCATGCTTCGCGCGTGGGAGTCGGTCTCGGAGGTCGTCGACGGGCACTACCTGGCGATGCCGAGCGGGATCCGACCGTGGATCGCCACGCGGTTCCTCTCGCTGCTGGCTGAGGAGCACGGCTGAGCCGTCCCTCCGCCGATGGGACCGGTGACCCATCCGGTGCGGCGACGGTGGTCCTACGGTGGGGGCGTGGTGGTGACCGCCCGGCGAGGGCGGGAAGGAGGTCCACGATGACGACCACCGGCACACCCGGTTCCCTCAGCGAACGCCACGAGCACTTCGTGCCGCTCGTGACGTCGATCGGTGAGGCCGAGGCGGCCGTGGGCGGTTCGTCGACCCAGCGGCTGCTCGTGCTGACCGGCGCGCTGGAGGAAGCGTTGGCCCACGACCTGATGCCGCACGCGGTCGGCGAGGGGCGCACGGTCTTCCCCGTGCTCCGCAAGGTGACGGGCTCGCAGCTGCGGTCGATCGAGATGACGAAGCAGCATCAGGAGCTGGCCCGCCTGACCGACGAACTCGATCAGGCGCGCCGGTCCCTGCCGGAGTCAGGCTCCCCGGCGGAGGCGCGGCTCGAGCGGATCCTCGGCCGGCTCCACGACGTGCTCGAGGAACACCTTTCCGCCGAGGAGGAGGTGTGCTTCACGGTCCTGCGGTCGGAGCTCACGGCGGAGCAGGCACACGAGGTCTGCGCGGCGATGGAGCGAGCGACCGAGGAGGTCCGCCGGGCCTACGAGTAGAACTCGACGATCAACCGCTCTTCCAGCGGCACCGGGAGCGGGGATCTCGTCGCGCTCGGGCAGCCGGGAGAGGGTGCCGCTGACCTCGTCCTTGTTCCGGTAGAGGTACGGCGGCGGCTCCGGCGTGATCTCGAGGGCCTCGCGGACGAACACGAAGTTGCGGGCCTTGTCGGACAGCGTGATCGTCTGACCCGGCTTGACCTGCGCGCTCGGCACGTCGAGGCGACGGCCGTCGAGCGAGACGTGGCCGTGGCTGACGAGCTGTCGAGCCTGGCTGGTCGTGAGCGCGAACCCAAGACGCAGGCAGACCGTGTCGATCCGCGTCTCGAGCTGCCGGATCATCACCTCGCCGGTCACACCCTGATGCCGCGTGGCCTTCTCGTAGTAGGCGCGCATCTGCTTCTCGTTCACGCCGTAGATCGCGCGGAGCTTCTGCTTCTCGACCAGGCGTGTCTGGTACTCGGAGATGCGCTTGCGGCCACGACCGTGCTGGCCGGGAGGGTAGGGCCGCTTCTCGGATGGGCAGTTCGGACGCCCACACAGGGGGGCGCCGACGCGTCGACAGGTCTTGTGCTTGGGGCCGCTCTTCTGCATACGGCTGGCCAGGCTACCAGACGTTCCAAGGCTGTGACCTGCGAAGATGCGTCAGCCGCAGTCGAGCGAGTCGATGTTCGCGGCCGCGAACAGGGCGAGCGCGACGAGCAGCGCCGCCACCGCCACCATCACGATCGTGCCGTAGCGGCGGGCCGGGCCGACCAGGCATCGGACCAGCCCGAAGCCGAAGGCGATCACGCTCGCGGACAGCAGGAAGGGCGAGACGGGGCTGATCCGGCGGCACTCGTCGGCGGCCGGGAGGATCGCACGGTTCACCAGTCCGATCGCCAGCGCCGCGACCATGAGCGCGACCCCGAGCGCGTCGAAGCGGATCTGGGATCGCGGGCGCGGAGCCTCGTCCATCGGGGGCTAGCATCGTCGCGTGGAGGCGACGAGGCAACGAGCGACCGGGTCCATCCTGGGACTGGCGCTCGGCGACGCGCTCGGCGCGCCGTACGAGTTCCAGCGGGCGTCGTCGATCCCGTCGCCGCTCCCCGCGTTCGAGCGGCCGTGGATGGGCCTGTCGCCCGGGCACGTGGACCGACGACACCGCGATGGCGCGGAACCTGTGGACGTCGCTGATCGACCATCGAGCGGTGCGCTCGATCTGGACGACGTGCGTGCGCGACACCTGCGCGTGGCTCGCGACCGGACCGCCCGACGTGGGGAACCAGACGCGCGCGGCCCTGCGCGAGGCGGAGCGTGGGACCGAGGAACCCGCGCGGGCCGTGTTCGAGCGGCGTGGCCCCGAGGTGAGCGCGGGCAACGGCTCCGTGATGTACTGCGCGCCGCTCGGGGTCGTCCGGGCTCGCGAGCCCGAGCGCCTGGTCGAGGAGGCGCCCGCGCTGTCGTGCCTCACCCACTGGGACATGCGGTGCCGGACCGCATGCCTGGCGGTGACCCTCGCCGTCGCGGCGCTCGTCCGCGGCGAGCCTCCGCGCGATGCCGTGGTGGAGGCGGTCCATGCCGTGGAGGACGACGAGGGCGGCGAGGAGCTCGCCTACCTGGTCGACGAGGCCGGCCGCGCCCGCCACGATCGACGGGCCCGACATGGGGTTCACGCTGTTCACCGCGGGGATCGGGCTGCAGGTGGCCGCGGAGGGCGTCGGGTTCGAGGAGGGGCTCCGCCGGGTGGTCGGCCTGGGCGGCGACACGGACACGAACGCCGCCGTCGCCGGAGCCCTGCTGGGTGCCCTCCACGGCGTCGACGGTCTGCCGGTCGCGTGGCTCGACCGGCTGCACGAGGGCGCCGCGATCCGCACCGAGGCCGGGTCCCTCGCAGCCCTCGTCTGAGTTGTGCTACATTGTGCTACATGACCTCTGACCTGCCGGAACGCGTGGGCGTCAGAGAGCTCCGCCAGAATCTCTCCGTCTACCTGCGGAGGGTGCAGAAGGGGGATTCGCTCGTGGTGACCGACCACGGCCGTCCGGTGGCCCGGCTGACGCCCCTGCCCGCGAGCGTCGACGTGCTCGAGCGGCTCGCCGGGGATGGACGCGTGATCATGCCGTCCCGCTCGATCGACGATGTCTTGTCCACGACGACGAAGCCGAGCCGGGCGACGAGCCGCGCGATCATGCGGGCGCTCGACGAGCAGCGTGAGGACACCGTCTGATGCCGGCGGTCCTCTACCTGGATGCGTCCGCTGTGGCGAAGCTCTGTCTCGACGAGCCCGAGTCCGAGGCGCTCGGCGGCAGGGTCCGCGGACGCCGTCTCGTGTCGAGCTCGCTCGTGGAGGTGGAGGTGACCCGGGCGGCGAGGCGCGTCACCGACCACGATGTGTGCGGTCCGGTGCTGTCCGCCGTCGCGCTCCTCGCGCTCGATCGACCCACGCTGCGGATCGCGTCGACGCTCGGTCCCTCGCAGCTGCGGACCCTCGATGCGATCCACCTGGCGTCGGCCCTGCAGCTCGGCGCCGACCTCGAGGCCTTCGTCACGTACGACCTGCGACAGGCGGACGCCGCTGCGGCCGCCGGACTCCCGGTCGAAACCCCGCGCTGACCCGTCCACATGCGGGGGACGTCTGGTGCGGAGGAGGGGTGATGGCGCCGGTTGCGCTAGTCGAGCTGCAGCGTCGAGAGGTACTCGTCGTCGTCGACGCGTACGAGCCCGACGGACACCAGCTCGCCGAGCGCCGTCGTCACCGTCGACAGGGGGAGCCCGATCGTGCGGGCCAGCTGGCCGACGGTGTACCCCTCGCCCGCGTGGTGGTCGAGCATACGGAGCACCAGCCGGCGAGGATCGTCGTGGAACGTCGTGGCCACCGCGGTCTCCTTTCCGTGTCGGGCTGATGGTGGCGGGCGCCGGCTGCACGCGCCAGGGGCCGCGCCGGATGTTCCCGGTGCGTTCCCGGAGGCTTCGCCGCCGCGTCACTCGGGAAGGCTCGGCGTAACGCGAGCGTTGTCGCCGCAGACGGTTCCCTGCACCAGCCCGAACCCACCGAGGACCGAGGAGCGCGAGACATGACGGACGGAGCGATCGAGGTCTACGGCGCCGCCTGGTGCCCCGACTGCCGCCGAGCGAAGAAGTTCCTGACCGATCAGCGGGTCCACTACCTGTGGCACGACATCGACGGTCGTGACGACCTCCAGGCGCTGGTCGAAGAGCGCAACGGCGGCAAGCGGATCATCCCGACGGTGGTGTTCCCCGACGGGACCCACCTGGCCGAGCCGTCGAACGAGGAGCTCGCCGACAAGCTCGGCCTCGCCCGGCAGGCGAAGATGCACGTCTACGACCTGATCGTGATCGGCGGCGGCCCCGCCGGGCTGACGACCGCGATCTACGGCGCCCGCGAGAACCTCGACGTGCTCGTGATCGACTCGAAGGGCCTCGGAGGGCAGGCGAGCGTGACCGAGCGCTTCGACAACTACCCGGGCTTCCCCGACGGGATCGCCGGCGCCGAGCTGGCAGAGCGGTTCGTGAAGCAGGCCGAGCGTTACGGGGTCGAGATGCTTCAGGCCGTCTCCGTCACGGGGATCCATCGCGACGGCGACGAGCTGCGCGTCGAGACCGCGACGGGGGACACCTACGAGGCCGAGGCGGTGCTGATCGCCACCGGGTCGTCCTATCGGAGGACCGGCGCCGAGGGCGAGGAGGAACTGATCGGCGCCGGGATCCACTTCTGTGCCACCTGCGACGGCCCCTTCTATCAAGGGTGCCGAGGAGCTGATCGTGATCGGGGGCGGGAACTCGGGTCTCGAGGAGGGCCTGTTCCTCGCGCAGTTCGCCGACAAGGTCACGGTGGTCGAGTACGGCGACCAGCTGCGTGGCTCGAAGCTGCTCCAGGACAAGGTGCGATCGCACCCGAAGATGGAGGTCGAGCTCCGTCACGCCGTCAAGGCCTTCGTGGCGAAGGACGGCGGCAAGCTGGGGACCGTCGTGATCGAGGATCGTGACACCGGCGAGCTCGAGGAGCACCATCCGGCCGGCGCCTTCGTCTTCATCGGCCTCGACCCGAACACGGGGTTCCTCGGGGACGGCGTGGAGCTCGACCCGCAGGGGTTCGTCGTGACGGACCCCGCGACCTTCATGACGAACCTGGCCGGAGTGTTCGCCGCCGGCGACGTCCGTCGGGGCTCGACGAAGCAGCTCGCCAGCGCGGTCGGCGAGGGCGCCGCGGTCGCGATCCAGATCCGGCAGTGGCTCGACCGGTTCGAGGCCCGGGAGGAGCACTGATGGAGCCGGCCGAGATCTTCGAGTTGATCGTGAAGGCCGACGAGAAGCTCAAGTACGCCACGGCATCGAAGGGCGACCAGCGGGCGCAGCAAGCCGCCGACCTCCTGGGCAGGGCGCTCCACGAGGCCGAGGCGATCGGGAACGACGCGCTGGCCCAGCAGGCGAAGGTGCGGCTGGCCGACCTGGACGCGCTGCTGGCCGGCGGCTAGCCCCGGCCGGCCTTCCAGTCGCGGAACGCCCCGAGCAGCGTGTCGCGCTGCGTGGGCGTGACCGCCTCCTCCGAGAGCATCCCGGTGAGCCGGATCGTGTCGCGGAACTCATCGAGGACCATCTCGCAGCCGTCGCAGTCGGCGACGTGCTCCTCGACGCGCCCCGCCTCGACCGGCGACAGGTCGCCGTCGAGGTACGCGCTCACCAGCTCCACCAGCTCGCGACAGGTCAGCCCTTCGGTCACGCTCATGCCTCGCTCACGCTCCGGAAGTGGTCCTCCAGCGCTCGGCGAACGCTCGCCCTCGCGCGGTGCAGGAGGACCCGTTGATTGGTGTCGGTCAGATCCAAGGCGTTACGGACCTCCTCGGAGGTCCAGCCCATGACGTCGCGCAGCCGGATCACCTCGGCCTGCATCGGGGGGAGCCCGCCGATCGCCTCGCCGATCGCCCGCAGGGTCTCCGCACCGCCCACCCGATCCTCGGGGAGCCCGCGCCAGTCGAACGGGAGGGTCGACCAGTGCCCGGCCCACTCCTCTGCGGGCCCCAGGAATACGCTGGGATCCCAGGTCGGCTGGTCGAGATCGTCGCCGGCGAGCGTCGCGAACGGGACGCTGCGCGCCTCCTTGACGCCGCGGGTCTTCGCGATGTTGACCAGGATCCGGAAGATCCAGGTCCGCAGGCTGGCCCGGCCCTCGAACCCGTCGAGACCCTTGAGGACGCCGATCCACGCCTCCTGCACGACCTCGTCGGCGACCGCGTCGGTCGACACGTACATCCGGGCCACGCGGCGCATCGACGGACCGAGGGTATCGAGGAGGTGAGCGAAGGCCGCCTCGTCGCCGGCGCGCAGGCGCTCCACGAGGGCGAGCTCGTCGTTCACGCGTGGGAGCGTAGCGGGGTGTGCGGCCGCGCGCGAGGGTAGGTCAGCCGCTGACGCGGTGCGCGCTCCACGGGGTGTCGTACCCGTAGAGCGAGTCGATCCGCGCCTGGCCGCCCGGGGCCGGGCTGGTGGCGTGGATGATCTGCCCGCCGCCCACGTAGATCGCGACGTGGGGACCGAAGTTCCCGTAGTAGATGATGTCGCCGGGCTGAACCTCCGAGAGCGGGACCTCCGGCAGGGCGGCCCGCTGCGCGGCCGCCGAGTGCGGGAGGTAGACGCCCGCCTGCGCCCACGCGTACGAGGTGACGCCCGAGCAGTCGAGCCCGACGGCTGGGTTCGAGGAGCCGAACACGTACGGCGCGCCGAGCACGGAGTACGCAGCCTGGACCGCCACGCCGGCGGCGCCGCTCACCGGTGGCGGGTCGCTCGGCGGGTCCGGGGTGAACTGTGGCGTGCTGGTGGCCTCGAGGGTCTCCTCCTGCGCCGCGGCTTCCAGCGCTTCGCGCTGCGCGGCCAGGATCGCCTGCGCCTCCTGGTAGTCCTGCCACTCGGCCGACAGCTCCTGGTAGATCGCCTCTTGCTGGTCGAGCATCGACGCGATCTCCTCGCGCCGGCCGGCCATCGCGTCGACCCGCTCCTGCGCCTCGGCCTCGGCGGCGGCGAGCTCCTCGGCGGCCCACTGGGCGCGCTGACCGGCGGCGTCGGCCCGGGCGGCGAGGTCGGCGTCGGATTCGGCGATCGCGCCCAGGAACTCGAGCCGGTCCGAGAACTCGTTGAAGTCGTCGGCGCCGAGCAGCACGTCGAGCTGCGACCCGAAGCCGGTGTAGGCGTCGACCGCGCGGTCGGACAGCTGCTGGCGTGCGTCGGCAGCCTCGGCCTCGGCGGCGGCCTTCAGCCGCTTCGCCTCCGCCAGGCGCGCCTGCGTCTGCGTGAGCTGGTACCGCGCCTCGTTCCACGCCTCGATCGCCGTCTCGAGATCGTGGTTCAACGATGCGAGACGGGTTCTGGCGCTCTGGACCTCTTGCTCGGTGGGTTGGGCGATCGAGACGGTGGGGAGGGCGGCGAGGGCGGTGGGGATCACGATGAGGGCCGCGGCCAGGAGCCTCGCGAACCTGGTTCGTGTGGATGATCTCGTGGTCGTCCGCATAACGTCCGGATAGCCCGAAGGCTCGGTCGAGCCGAGCCTTCGCGACCCACACCCTAGCCGCCGACCTGAACGAGCGTCAAACACGCGACGAACAGACGTTCGGGCGCAACGGTTCTCGGCTGCCGAGACGGTTGCGGGGGCGGACCGATGGTCCGCCCCCGCTCCCTCGGGTCGGGACGGCGGGATTTGAACCCGCGACCTCAGCGTCCCGAACGCTGCGCGCTACCAAGCTGCGCTACGTCCCGAGGAGGTTCCAGTGTAGCGCCAGCCATCGGGGGGGACCTCAGACCGGGCGTCGCACCAGCTCGAGCACCGTCGCCTCGGGCCGGCACCAGAACCGGAAGGGCGCGTACTTGCTCGTGCCGATCCCCGGCGACGTGTGGAGGATCGCCGATCCCATCCGGATCAGCCCGGAGACGAGACGCCGGGGCATCACGCTGTTCGTCACGAGGGCCCCGACGACCGGCAGGCACACCTGTCCTCCGTGGGTGTGACCGGCGACCAGCAGGTCGTAGCCGAGCGCGGCGGTCTCCGGCGCGGAGTCGGGGGAGTGCATCACGGCGACGCCCAGGCGGTCGAGGCGCTCACGGGGGGCCACGCGCAGGTCGTGCCTGCGGATGTGCGCGTCGTCCAGGCCGAGCAGCTCGATCGGCAGGCCGTCGAGCGCGGTCCCGCGACGGCTGTTGGTGAGGTCGACCCATCCGTCGCCTTCGAGCCCGGCCACGAGGTCGCGTCCGCGCCCGACGGTCGCGACCCGCCTCGGTCGGGTGCGCCAGAAGTACGCGAGGTAGTTCAGCCGCCGGGGGGCGAAGTGATCGTTCGAACCGAGCACGAACCACGAGGCGAACCGGCCACGGACCGGGCGAACCGCCTCGACGGCGCGTTCGACCGCTTCTGGCTCGGCGAGGAAGTCGCCCGTCACGATGGTGACGTCGGCCTGTGGGAGGGACGCCAGGAACCGGGCCTTCTTGGCGTCGCCGCGCACGAAGTGGAGGTCCGAGAGGTGCAGGACCTCCAGCCGGTCCGGCCCCTCGGCCGTCGGTAGGATGGCGACGCGGTACCGGCGCACGCCGTAGCGGGACCGCTCCACGAAGATGCCCCACAGCACGCACGCCACACCGAGGGCGAGGACCGCGGAGACGACGACGGCAGGGGAAGGCACGAGGAGGAGTCTACGGTGGCCGCTTCGCTCAAGGACCAGCTTCATGAGGAGATGACCCAGGCCCTCAAGGCGGGCGAGCGCACCCGTCTGGGGGCACTCCGGATGCTCGCCGCCGCGATCACGAACAAGGAGAAGGACGTCCTGCACGAGCTCTCGGACGACGAGGTGCGCGAGGTGGCTGGCAAGGAGGTCAAGAAGCGCTCCGAGTCGATCGAGGCGTTCGAGGGGGCGGGGCGTCAGGAGCTCGCGGACAAGGAGCGGGCCGAGCGCGACGTCCTGGCCGCCTACGCGCCCGCGCAGCTATCCGATGCGCAGGTGGACGCGATCGTCGACGAGGCGATCGCGAGCACCGGGGCGACCTCGGTGACGGAACTGGGCAAGGTGATGGGCGCGATCATGTCGAAGGCCAAGGGCCGGGTCGACGGCACCGTCGTCCAGCAGAAGGTGCGGGCTCGGCTGGGCCAGTGAGCCTCGGCCGTCGGCGGGTCAGTCGCCCTCGCCCTGGCCCCCGCCTTGGTCCTGCCCCCCGCCTTGGCCCTGGCCCTGGCCCCCGCCTTGGCCCTCGCCCTGGCCGGGCGGCTCCTCCTCGGGCGCGACCCCGACCGTGATCGTGACCGTCGAGCCCTCCTCGATCGGGGTTCCCGGCTTCGGGGTCTGCCGGAGCACCGTGTCGGCGAGCGCTTCGTCCTCGACCAGCTCCTCGACGACGCTGACGAACAGGTTCGAGGCCCGCAACAGCGCCGTCGCGTCGGCGAGCGAGAGCTTCCGTAGGTCCGGAACCGTCACCGTCGGCGCGATGCCGTTGCTCACGTAGATCGTCACGGTCGCGCCAGGGATCGTGCTGTACCCGCCGTACGGGCTCTGATCGGCGACGATCCCGGCCGGACGGTAGGAGCCGATCACCTCGGTGCGGACCTTGAACCTCGCTTCGAGCAGGACGTCGCGGGCCTCCTCCTCGGACAGCCCCACGACCGACGGGACGGTGCGCAGCTCGGGCTCGGGGAACCGCACCGGCGGGTACTGCGGCATGATCCGCATCATGTACGAACGCCATATCGGGGCCGCGACCGATCCACCGAACACGTCGTAGCCCCAGAACTCATCGAGGTCGTACGGGTCGCCCTGCGATCCGACCCATACGGCCGTGGCCACCTGCCGCGTGTAGCCCACGAACCAGACGGCTCGGTTGTCGTCGGCGGTGCCCGTCTTGCCGACGACGGGCCATTCCCCCCACCCGCTCGAGAAGACGCTCGCCGCGGTTCCCGACGTGACGACGCCTTCGAGCATCTGGGTCACGATGTTCGCGATCGTCTTGGTGAGCACGCGTGAGCAGTCGGGGCGGTGGCGGAAGAGGATCTGCTCGCCCCGCCGGATCTCGTTCACCGCGAACGGCCTGCAGTGGATCCCACCGTTCGCGAGCGTCTGGTAGCCGGCGGCCTGATCCAGCGGGCTGACGTCGACCGAGCCGGTCGCCAGCGAGCACACCGGCGACAGCGGCGTCATGATGCCCATCCGCTGGGCGACCTCGACCGTGTTCTCGAGACCGACGTCGAGGATCAGCCGCGCGAACACGGCGTTGACCGAGTCGGCGGTGGCGTCCCAGAGATCCATGGAGCCGCGGCTGTAGCCCTCGGCGTTGTAGACGATCCACGGGGCGCCGTCCGTCTCGCACCGAGGGTCGTCGATCGTGCCCTGGACACCCGAGTACGAGGCGGTGGGCGGGATGCCCTGCTCGAGCGCGGCGGCGAGGATGAACGGCTTGAACGACGATCCCGGCTGGTGCGCGGTGGTGACCGTGTTGACCTGGTCCTGCAGGTAGTTCTTGCCCGACAGCATCATCCGGATCGCACCGGTCTCGACGTCGACCGACGTGATCCCCACGTCGGCCGGGGGCTCCTTGTCCGGGTGGTACGGCGGCCTCGCCCACGGCTCGTTCGCCGCCGCCTGCGCGGCGTCTTGCCACTCGGCGTCGAACGTCGTGACGATGTCGAGCCCGCCCTCCGTCAGCGCGCGCGTCCGGGCCTCCGGCGTCTGGCCGAGCGAGGAGTACCATCCGTTCGGGTCCTGGACGATCTGGTCCTTCACGTAGGACACGATGAACGGCGGGACCGTCCTCTTGAGCTGCCCGGCGGTGGGCGAGAGCCTGATCGGGCGTGACTTCGCCACCTCGGCGCGTTCCGGCGTGAGGAAGCCCTCACGCATCATCGCGTTGATCACGTCGTCGCGCCGCAGGCGAGCGTGCCGGGGCCGGTCGATCGGGTCGTACCGGGAGGGGGCGTTGAGGAGACCGGCGAGCAACGCCGCCTCCGTCAACGTGAGCTCGGAGGCGGGATGCCCGAAGTAGTACTCGGACGCCGTGCCGATCCCGTAGACGTTGTTGCCGAAGAACATGTAGTTCAGGTACATCGCGAGGATCCGGTCCTTCGGGTACCGGTTCTCGACGCGCATCGCCAGCGCCGCTTCCCGGAGCTTGCGCTCGAGGCTCTCGTCGTCGGCGTCCAGCCCCAGCGTCTGACGTACGAGCTGCTGGGTGATCGTGGACCCACCCTCGACGACCTCGCCGGCACGCAGGTTCTCGAGCCCCGCGCGGAAGATCGAACTGAGGTTGATCCCGCCGTGCTCGTAGAACGCCGAGTCCTCGATCGCGATCACGGCGCGGCGCGCGATCGGACTGACCTCCCGGAGGGTCACGATCTCGCGGTTGTCGAGGTACACACGGGCGAGCTCGGTGGTCCCGTCGGCCGCGTAGATCGTGGAGCGCTGGGGGAACTTCGGGATCCTGTCGAAGTCCGCACCCGCCGCCGTGAGACGGCGATCCAGCTCGCGGACGCCCAGGCTCATACCGATGAAGGGCGGGGCGAGCACCACGGCGGTGAGTCCGGCGGTCACCGCGATCACCGGGACCAACAGGAGCAACGCCACGGGCTTGAAACCCCAGCGATCGGTGACGGGTCGGCGGGCCGCCCGGTGGGAAGGATCCGTGCGCCGAGACATGGGTGTACCTGCGAGGATACCCCGGTCCGACCGCCGGGTCGCCGTGCGTGGCGCCCTCGTAGCATGAACGCCACATGCGTGTCCCCCCTCGCTCCGGTCGTCTCCTCGCCGTGCTCGTGGTCGCGCTGACCGCGTGGACGGGCGTGGCCTGGGCGCAGTCGACGGACGAGGACCCACCGATCGACGTGATCAAGATCGAGGGAGCGATCGACGGGCCGCTCCTCGGCTTCCTGAACGAGCGTCTCGACGTCGCCGTCGCCGACGGCGCGGTCGTCGTGCTCCAGCTCGACTCGTCGGGAACCCTCGGAGAAGACGCCGAGGCGCTCGCCGATCGCGTGGCGAACCTGCCGGTCCCGGTGATCGTGTGGGTCGGGACCGTGCCGGCGCGCGCGAGCGGCGGCGGGCTGCTCCTGATGTACGCGTCGTCGGTCGCCGCCGTCGCGCCCGGATCCCAGACCGGTCCGCTGAACCCGGTGGATCTGCTCGACCCTACGCGCAGGTGGCCCGACCTCGACGGGAAGATCGACGGATGGCTCGCGTCGCGTGGCCGAGAGGTGGACCGGTCCCTCGAGGACCAGGCGCTCACCGCGGAGCAGGCGATGCAGGGAGGCTTCGCCGAGTACGCGGCCCTGTCGGTCCCCGAGCTCCTGAACCAGCTCGACGGTACGGAGGTGCCCACGCCGTCGGGGCCTACGGTCCTGAACACGGCGATCGCCACCACCGACGAGGATGTCGAGGCCGGGGTCGGCGTGACGATCCGGTTCAACGAGCCCGGTCCGATCAAACGGATCCAGCACGGCGTGGCGTCCCCGTCGATGATCTACGTGCTGGTGCTGGCGGGCATCGCCTGCCTGGCGTTCGAGCTCACGCAGCCCGGGTTCGGGTTCGCGGGGTTCGCGGGCCTGTTCCTGCTGGCCCTCGGCGTCTACGGGATCGTGATCGTGCCGCCCGACTGGCTGGGGCTCGCGCTGCTGCTCGCCGGCAACCTCCTGCTGGTCCTCGACGTCCAGCTCAGACGTCTGGCGCTGCTGTCGATCGCCGGCGGGGTGCTGTTCGTGGCGGGATCGATCCTTGTCTATGGGGGGGTCGCCGAGGCCGTGCAGATCTCCCCGTGGCTGATCGGCGGCATGGTCGTGGGTGCGGCTCTCTACTACGGGTTCGGACTGACGGTCGCGATCCAGTCGCGGGACCGGATCTTGTCGACCCAGCGCGGGTTGATCGGGCTCGTGGGGGAGGCGCGGGGCCGCCTCGCGCCCGACGGCCCGGTCTTCGTGAAGGGGGCCCTGTGGCGGGGCCGGAGCCTCGGTGAGGCGATCCCCCCGGGCTCCAGGGTCCGGGTGCGCGGGGTGGACGGCCTCGTGCTCAAGGTCGAGGTCGAGCCGTCGACCGACGCCGAGCACACCGCCCCCGCGTAGATCGCGGCATGTGACGTTCCGGTGACGGGGGATCCCCCGTCACCGCGGTGCCGTATGACCGGGTGATGGACGTGGCACGCGGATCGTGGTGGGAAAGCGCGGCCTGCCGGGGGCAGGACGCAGGCTACTTCTTCGCGCCGCCGTGGTTCGAGAAGCGCGAGGAGAAGCTCGCCCGCGAGGCCGTCGCGAAGTCGATCTGCAGCCGTTGTCCCGTCCGCGAGCCCTGCCTGGAGTACGCGCTCGCCGCCCGCGAGTCCCACGGCGTGTGGGGGGGTCTCAACGAGATGGAGCGACGTGCGGTGCTGCGCTCCCGCGAGGCGGATGCCGCCGCGCAGGCCAGCTGAGCGCGTGGTTGCGCCGTCACGAGACCGGTGCTTGGATGACCCCATGAGCGACCCTCCTCCTCCCCCCGGACGGTTCCAGAAGGGGTGGGTCACGGGCGGCCGGCCGGCCGACGGATGGCGCCTCGAAGGTGACTTCCCGAAGAGCGAGCGGACCGGGACGCCCGAGGTCGTGCGCGTCCGTCGTTGGGCCTGGCTGGTGGTCCTCGGCGTCGTGGCCGTGGGCGCCCTGATCTGGCTGATGTTCGTCATGGGCTGACCCGTTGAGCGACACGACCCCCGAGATCTGGCGGTACCGGCGATGGGTGGTGGTCCTCATCGCCGCGGTGGTCGTGGTCGTGGCGGTCGCGGTGCTGCTCCTCCTGCGCTCCGACCCCGCGTCCGTCGTGGACTGGGAGAACTACGACGCCGGCCTCCAGACCGAGATCGAGCGGCTGTCGGCGGCGGGAGAGTGCGCGGCGCTCCTGGAGATGGAGGCGGACGCGCAGGACTCGGAGTCGGAGCAGATCGAGCGGACGGGCACCGGGAACGAGGATCTGATCCGGTTCATCGGATCCGAGTTGAACTCGACCCAGTGCGCCGACTGACGCCTGGCTCCCGCATCGCCCGCCTGCCAGGATGAGCCCATGAACGACGACGCGATCTTCGAACGTCTGGAACAGCTGGGTCTGGAGCTCCCCCCGCCCCCGTCGGCGGTCGCCGCGTACGTGCCATGCGTGGTCCACGGCGGGCTCGCGGTGGTCTCCGGTCAGGTCCCGAACGTGGACGGGGTGGTCCTGCACCCCGGTCACCTCGGCGACCGGGTCGACGTGGACGAGGGCGCCGAGGCTGCGCGGCGCGCGGCGCTCCAGGCCCTCTCCGCGCTGCATCACGCGCTCGGTGGCTCGTTCGCCCGGCTCGAGCGGATCGTCCAGGTCACGGTCTACGTGGCGTCGGTGCCCGGGTTCGTCGACCATCCGAAGGTGGCGAACGGGGCCTCCGAGCTGCTGGTCGACGTCCTGGGGGATCGGGGGCAGCACGCCCGGGCGGCGATCGGGATGGCATCGCTGCCGCTCGGCGCGAGCGTCGAGGTCACCGTCACCGCGGCCGTCCACGCCGCGGAAGGTTCAGCGCGGGAAGCGTAGGTCGCCGCGTCGACGGGTCAGGCCCTCGCGGTCCATCCACTCGACGAGCGGGACCGCGTACTTGCGGCTCGTCCCCAGGTGCTCTCGGAGCTCGCTCACCGTGGTGCCCTGCTCGGCCTTCTCGCGGATCAACGCGAGGGCCCGGTCGACCAGGGTCGGCGCGACCACGAGCTCGTTCGTGATCCTCACGACCAGGCCGGCCCGAGATGCCGCCTCCAAGACATCGCGATCGATCCCCGTCGCCACGAGCTCCTCGACCGAGGGCGGCGTGGCCTCGCGGTCTCCGGAGACCGCGGCAAGGAGTCCATCGACCTCGTCCGTGCGATCGTCCAGGGCGACCCGGTGGCGGGCGAGCCGCACCGTCGTGGCGGTCCGCACCACGCCCTCGGTCCCGTCGAGCAGGGCGTCGGCCAGCCCCCCGTCCTTCGGGGCTCCGGCGCGGTCGAGCGCTCCCATGACCACGGTCCGGACGTCGGCGAGCGGGGCGCCGTCTGCGAGCGGGTGGAGGTCGTGGTAGCCGTCGAGCATCAGGGTGAGGTCGCGCGCCGCTGCGGACCGGATCTCGGGGTCGACGCACCAGGCGCCCGCCACCAGGTCGGCGGGGGGCTCGGCGCCGACCATCGGACGCAGGTCGTCGGCACGGATCGCGCCGCGGTGACCGACCACGATCGCGGGCAGATCGGCACGCTGCCCGTCGGCGATCCGCGCGAGGTAGGCGAGTGACCGTTCCTTCCCGAACACGCCCACCGGGCCGACGTCGAGGACCGTCCCGCCGCCCACCGTGGCACGCCGTCCCGACTCGCGGAGCACGAATCGCTCGCCGACATCGAGCGTGAGCGGCCGCGACAGGGAGATCCGGGCGAACGTGCGACCGTCGGGGGCCGTCGCGATCCGGATCCTCGCGTCGGCTTCGGCGGCGCCCGCGTGGACCTTGAAGGCGCCGCGGGCCGGGATCGCCTCGAGGCCGCGGACCGGCCGGACCCAGGCGTCGAACGTGCGCGTGGGGCGCCACTGCTCGGGCCGCACGAGCGCATCGCCGCGTCCCACCGCATCCCGCTCGACGCCCACGAGGTTCGCCGCCACGCGGGTCACCGGGCACGCGCGGTCCTCGCGGTGCTTGTGGGTCTGGAGCGAGCGGATCCGCGCCCGGATCCCCGCCGGCTGCAGCTCGATCTCGTCCTGCGCGTCCAGGCAGTCGCCTTCGAGCGTGCCGGTGACCACCGTCCCCGCTCCGGTGATCGTGAACACCCGGTCGACGAACAGACGGGGCCGGCGCTCTTCGGGAGACGGCGCCGCGGTGAGCATCTCGTCGATCGCGTCGACGAGCACGTCGATCCCCTCGCCCGACGACGCGCTCACCGGGACGATCGGCGCGTCCGCCAGCCCGGTGCCGGCGACCCGTTCGCGCACCTCGTCGATCGCGATCGCGAGCGTCTCGTCGTCGACCAGGTCGCGCTTCGTCAGCGCGACGACCCCCCCGGCGACGCCGAGCACGTCGAGGATCTGGAGGTGCTCTTCGGACTGCGGTTTCCATCCCTCGTCCGCGGCGACCACGAACAGCACCAGACGGACCGGACCGACCCCCGCCAGCATGTTGCCGATGAAGCGTTCGTGGCCGGGCACGTCCACGAACCCGATCTCGCGGCCCGAGGGGAGCGTCGCCCACGCGTAGCCCAGGTCGATCGTGAGGCCGCGGCGCTTCTCCTCGGCCCAGCGGTCGGGGTCGATCCCGGTGAGCCGGACGATCAGCGAGGACTTCCCGTGGTCGACGTGACCGGCCGTGGCGACGACGCGCAGCTCCCCCGTCACGCGTCAGTCCTCGTCGATCAGGTCGTCGCCTTCCAGGGCGTAGAGGATCGCGCGAGCCAGGTGGGGGACCTGCTCGTCGGTGACGGTGCGGACGTCGAGCACCACGTGGTCGTCGGCGACGCGGCAGAAGACGGACGGTCGGCCGGTCCGCAGGCGGCCGGCGAACGCCGACGGGTCCGGGACCCGGACGCGGATGCCCCACGAGGGCAGGACCATGCCGGGCATCGAGCCGCCGCCGACGGTCGACTCGCAGCGAACGACGTGCGCGCCCTCGAGGTCGCCGCCGATCGTCTCGGCCAGCAGGTGGGCGCGCTTCGCGACCACGTCGAGCGGGACGTGGATCATGCGGTGGACGGGGATCTCCTGATGCCGGCCGGTGGCGTACAGCATCAGGGTCGCCTCGAGCGCCGCCAGCTGGATCTTGTCGACGCGCACCGCGCGCGCGATCGGATGCCGCCGCAGCCGCGCGATCGCCTCCGCGCGACCGACGATCAGCCCGGCCTGCGGCCCCCCGAGCAGCTTGTCGCCGCTGAACGTCACGAGATCCGCCCCGTCCTCGAGCGCGCCGTGCACCGTGGGCTCGTCGCCGGGGAAGCCGCGTTCACGATCGAGCAGGCCCGAGCCGACGTCGTACAGCAGCGGGATCCCGGCCTTCTTCGCCAGTCCGGCGAGCTGGGCCGGCGAGGTCTCGGCGGTGAAGCCGACCACCCGGTAGTTCGAGGGGTGGACCTTGAGGATCGCCGCGGTCCGGTCGGTCAGGGCCGCGCGGTAGTCGGCGAGCCGGGTCCGGTTCGTGGTGCCGACCTCGACCAGCTTCGCACCCGAGGCCGACATGATGTCGGGGATCCGGAACTCGCCGCCGATCTCGATCAGCTCGCCGCGGCTCACCAGGACCGGCTTCCCCTTCGCGATCGCAGCGAGCGCGAGCAGCAGCGCCGCCGCGCAGTTGTTCACGACGAGGGCGTCCTCGGCCCCGGTGATCGCCGACAGCAAGGTGTCGGCCCGGGTCCCGCGCTTGCCCCGAACGCCGCTGTCGGGGTCGACCTCGAGCGCCGAGTAGTGCGTCGCCGCCTTCACCGCCGCCTTCACCGAGGCGTCGGCGAGCGGCGCACGGCCGAGGTTCGTGTGCAAGATCACGCCCGTCGCGTTGATCACCGGGGTCAGGCCGAACGCGACGACGCGGGCCTTCGAGACCGCGGTCGCGAGGATCTCGTCGGCGATCGGCGGTTCCTCGCCGCGCGTGGCGGCTGCCCTGACCTCATCGAGCGCGGCCGCGATCTCGCGCTTGAGCACCGCCCGCCCCATCACCGCGGTGGCACGCTGTCCCGGCCCGGAGCGAAGCAACGCGTCGACCGAGGGGACCTTCCGCCGGGCGTCGCCTGCCATGACACGCAGCCTACCGCCCGGGCTCGGGCGCGGGGTCGCCGCAGGAGCACCCCTTCGGTACGATGCCCCCCACGATGGTCGACACCCCGGTCCGTCCTGCGTTCCAGAGTTCCGACACGATGAACCTCGTCCGGGGCGGAGGGGTCGACATCATCCCCGCCGGTGAGCTCCAGACCGAGGCGATGATCCTCAACATCGGGCCGCAGCACCCGTCCACGCACGGCGTGCTTCGGGTCGTGATCGAGCTCGACGGCGAGGTCATCACACGGGCCGAGCCGGTGATCGGCTACATGCATCGTGGCGCCGAGAAGCTCGCCGAGTTCCGTGACGCGCGGCAGACCCTCGTGCTGATGAATCGGCACGACTGGTTGAGCGCGTTCAACAACGAGCTCGGGTGGACGATCGCGGTCGAGCGACTCCTGGGGATCGACGTCCCCGACCGGGCGCAGTGGATCCGAACGATGATGGCCGAGCTGAACCGGATCTTGAACCACCTGGTGTTCATGGGCTCGTATCCGCTCGAGCTCGGCGCGATGACACCCATCTTCTACGCGTTCCGAGAGCGCGAGATGGTCTCCGACCTGATGGAGTCGGCCACCGGGGCGCGGATGCACCACTCCTACGCGCGGGTGGGCGGGCTCAAGGACGATCTGCCCCGCGGCTTCGTGAAGCGAGCCGGTGAGGTGATCGAGGCCGTCCGCGGGGTGGTGAGGGAGTACGAGACCCTGATCATGGGCAACGAGATCATCTTCGCCCGGTGTCGCGACATCGGTCCGATCACACCCGCGCTCGCGCTCCAGTACGGGTGTTCCGGACCCACCCTGCAAGCGACGGGCGTCCCGATGGACCCGCGCAAGGACGACCCGTACGAGAAGTACGGCGAGGTCGAGTTCGAGGTCCCCGTCGGCCAGCGCGGCGACAGCTACGATCGTCTGTGGGTGCTGGTCGAGCGGATCAAGCAGAGCTGCAACATCATCGAGCAGTGCCTCGACAAGCTGCCCCCGGGTCCCTACCGGGCGAGCGGCATGCCCAAGAAGATGACGATCCCCGAGGGCGAGGTCTACGTGCGGACCGAGAACCCGCTCGGGGTGATGGGCTACTACCTGGTCGGCAACGGGAAGAAGACGCCGTACCGCCTGAAGATGCGGACCGCGAGCTTCTCGAACGTCAGCGTGATCCCGGCGGTCCTACCCGGCACGCTGGTGCCCGACCTGATCTCGATCCTCGGCTCGATCTTCTTCGTCGTCGGCGACGTCGACAAGTAGCCGCCGTTCGACGCGCTCACCGCAAGGTTCCGTGGGGCTGGGGCGTCTTCCTTCCAGGAGGTCGATCCGCGTACCTGTGTCGGGAAGGGGCATCCGCCTCCATCCCGTAGGTCCGCGGGGAGCGACCATCGGCACGAGCGAGGGGGGAGAAGGGGGAAGGGGCCATGTCGATGAGAGCCCCTGAGAAGGAACATGCTCCTGCTGGGCGGGCGCCGGATGTTGGAGGTCCGGCGGCCCCGAGTCGTCCGGCGGGACGCATGTGGATCGCGGTGGTCGTCGCCCTGCTCGTCGGTGGTCTGATCGGGTACCTGATCGGATGGAACGTGGCGCCGACCGAGACCGAGACCGTCACGGTCACCGAGCAGGTCACCGAGACGGTCGCGCCGCCCGCGTACACGGCCGGGACGGAGGCGGAGGCGTTCGTCGCGTTCGACGGCGCCAACTGCACGTACAGCGGCCCCGCCGAGGTGAACGCCCGGACCATGGTGGCCTTCACCTACGCGGCGACGGTGGCCGACTCCACGTTGATCGTCTGGCAGGTGGAGCCGGGGATCACCTATGAGCAGGTCGTCCGCGCGGTGAACAGCCGGAGCTCGGATGAGCCACCGCCGTGGATGGTCTACTGGGAGCAATCCGCACCCTCGGACGCACGGCAGCAGACGCTGTCGATGTCGCTCATCCCGGGCACGTACGTCGTGAGCTGCGCGACGAACCCGGACACGAGCACGGGCGACGTGCTCATGAGCACGATGATCCGCGCGGTTGGGAGCTGACCCGGCACCGCGGGGCTCCGGCCTTCGGCCGGAGCCCCGCCCGCACGCGTATCCTTGCCAGCCTGATGGCGCTTCCCACGCAGACCGACGACTTCCCCGGCTGGTACCAAGAGGTGGTCCGCCAGGCCGACCTGGCGGAGAACTCGCTCGCCCGCGGCACGATGGTGATCAAGCCGTACGGGTTCGCGATCTGGGAAGCGATCCAGGGCGCGATGGACGCCGAGATCAAGCGGACCGGACACCAGAACCTCTACTTCCCGATGATGATCCCCGCGCGGCTGCTCGAGCGCGAGAAGGAGCACGTCGAGGGGTTCGCGCCCGAGGTCGCCGTGGTCACGCACGCCGGCGGCGAGGAGCTGGGCGAGCCGCTCGTCCTTCGCCCCACGTCCGAGACGATCATCTGGGACACGTATTCGCGCTGGGTGCAGAGCTACCGTGACCTGCCGCTGCTCTACAACCAATGGGCGAACATCGTGCGCTGGGAGCTGCGACCCCGCCTGTTCCTGCGGACCACCGAGTTCCTGTGGCAGGAGGGGCACACCGCGCACGAGACCGCCGCCGAAGCATGGGACGAGACCGTGCGGATGCTCGAGGCCTACCGGGAGGTGGTCGAGGGCACGATGGCGGTGCCGGTCCACAAGGGGCGCAAGACCGCCGCCGAGCGCTTCCCCGGCGCCGTCGAGACCCTCACGATCGAGGCGCTGATGCGCGACCGCAAGGCGCTGCAGTCCGGGACGTCGCACTACCTGGGACAGAACTTCGCGAAGGCCTACGGCGTGAAGTTCCTGGGGCGCGACGGAGAGGAGCACTTCGCCGAGGCGACCTCGTGGGGCACGTCGACCCGGCTCGTGGGCGGGCTGATCATGGCCCACGGCGACGACAAGGGGCTGCGGCTGCCCCCGAAGGTGGCGCCGTTCCAGGTCGTGATCGTGCCGATCTTCCGCAGCGACGACGAGAAGGCGCGCGTGCTCGAGGCGGCGGCGCGGATGGCCGAGGAGTGGCGCGCGGCCGGGCTCCGCGTGAAGGTCGACGACCGCGACGACCTCCGGCCTGGGTTCAAGTTCGCCGACCACGAGCTTCGCGGGGTCCCCGTCCGCGTCGAGGTCGGGCCCCGCGACCTCGACGCCGAGCAGGTGACGTTGGCTCGGCGTGACACCGGCGAGAAGACGGCCGTGCCGCTCGGCGGCGTGCTGGACGTGCTCACCGGGCTGATGCCCGAGATCCAGCAGGCGCTGTTCGACGACGCGGTGGCCTTCCGCGAGGCGAACACGCACCGAGCGGGTGGGTACGACGACCTCCGCGACGCGATCGCGGGCCAGGGAGGCTTCGTCGTCGGCGCGTGGTGCGGCGGCGCCGACTGCGAAGCGAAGGTCAAGGCCGACACGAAGGCGACGATCCGGTTCCTCCCGATCGAGCGGGAGGACCCCGGCGCGTCGTGCGTCGTGTGCGGCGGGGCGGGTACCGAGACCGCCACCTGGGCGATCGCCTACTGAGCCAGCACGCGCTCGAGCCAGGCGGGAGCCGGCAGACCCGGCGTGGCGAGCAGGAGCCACCGGAACCGGCCGAGGCTGCTGGGATCGGCGAGGATCGAGGCACGCGACCGACCGGACCACGTCCGGACCGCCGCGAGCCCGTCGCGGGCCTCCAGCGCGTCGTGCTGACGCGTGAGCTCGTCACGGAACCACGCCTCGAAACCGAGCGCGATCAGCGCGTCGTGCTGGGTCACGGGCGGGAAGGCCCGAAGCCCCGACGCCTCTGCACGGCGCGCGACGGCGTCGAAGTCGACCCCCGCGGTCACATCCGAGGTGCCCGGGTCCTCCACCACGTCCTCGATCACGCGGTGACCGCGGTACCCGTGGAGCGGACCCCCCGCCGTCCCTACGCCCCCGTAGTCGATCAGGAGCGCGTACCCGGGTGCGAGGACGTCGGCGATCCGGTCGATGAAGGCGAAGGCCCCGAGAGGCACGACGATGTCCTCGTCGTCCGGCGCGCCCGTCGGCCAGGCTGCCCTCAGGTCGTCGTCGGGCTCGGCGAGCACCTCGACCAAGCGCCCGTCCTCGACGCCGATCCGAACCTCCCGGTCATCGCGCACGACCCGGAACGGGAGGTTGTCGAGCAACTCGTTCGCGACCACGACGTGGGCGGGGCCGTCCAGCTCCTCGGTGACGTGCTCGATACCCACCTCGGCGAGGGCGCGGCGGGCCCCCGGGCTGATCTCGACCGCTTCGTACTCGACCGGGGTGTCGGCAAGGGCGTCGAGCAGCTGCCGCGCCAGGGTCCCGTCGCCGGCTCCCGCCTCGCAGACGCGCCACGGGTCCGGTCGCTCGAGCAGGTCCCAGAGCTCCCGCAACGCCCGTGCCAGCAGCTCGCCGAAGACCGGATGGACGTGCGGGCTGGTCACGAAGTCCCCGGCCTCGCCGACCGGCGGGTCCTCGTAGAAGCCGCCGGGACCGTACAGGGCGTGCTCCATGAACCCGGCGAACGTGAGCGGACCCTGCTCCTGGATCGCGGTCTCGATCGCGCGGCGCACCCGGTCGGTCACGCCTGCGAGTATGCGACCTGAGAGGATGGGGGCCCATGGAGCAGGAGCGCCCGATCCGCGCCGCGGCCTCGGCGATCTGCGTGCGACCCGGGGGTTCGGGGCCGGAGGATCCTGGTCGTGCGTCGAAGCGACGAGAGCCGCTTCCTCCCCGGATACGTGGCGTTCCCCGGGGGCGCCGTCGACCCCGAGGACGAGGCGCACGCGCTCCGCTGGTTCGCCGACGCCTCCCAGACGCAGCGGGCGGCTGCGATCCGGGAGCTGATCGAGGAGGTCGGCCTGGCGCTCACCGCCGCGGGACTCGTGGCGGCCGGTCCCGCGTCGCCGTTCGCGGCGGTCGACGCGATGCCGCCGTCCGTCGACGATCTGTCGGAGATGGCGCACTGGGTGGCGCCGCCCGAGGTCCCCGTGCGCTTCGACGCCCGCTACTACTCGCTCACGGGTCCGGTCGGGCTCGAGCCCATCCCCGACGGTGTCGAGGCGGCGGACGCGTGGTGGATCCATCCGGAGACGCTCCTGCAGGAGTGGGACGCCGGCGCGCACAAGCTCTACTGGCCGACGTGGCTGACGTTGACGCACCTGGCGGGGTGCGCGACGGTCGCCGAGGTCCGTTCTCTGCGGTTCGAGACGCGCGATCCCACCCCCGAGGAGGAGACCTCGATGCCTCGCTCGGTGATGGAGGAGGGCTGATGCTCCGGATCGTCCGGGTGCTGGCCCCCAACCCGAGCGTGTACACGCTCGAGGGGACGAACACGTGGATCGTCGGCGCCGAGCCTGCGCTGGTGATGGACCCCGGACCCGCCGACGCGGGGCATGCCGATGAGGTGGTGGCGGCGGCCGGTCGCGTGGGTGCGGTCCTGCTGACGCACTCGCACGAGGATCATGCGGAAGGTGCCGCCGCGTTCGCCGCGTCGGTCGGTGCGCCGCTGCACGCCTGGCGCTTCGAAGGAGCCGAGCCGATCCGTGACGGGCAGGTCTTCCGTGCCGGCGACGTGGCGGTCACGGCGCTGCACGCCCCCGGGCACTCGAGCGACCACGTCGTGTACCACCTGGCGGACGAGCGCGCCCTGTTCACCGGCGACGCGGTCCTGGGCCGAGGAACCAGCTTCATCGACCCGCCCGACGGCGATCTGGCGAAGTACCTGGCGTCGCTCGAGCGGATGCTCGCTCTGGCGCCGCGCACGATCTACCCCGGACATGGGCCGACCGTGCTCGACGGCGTCGCGAAGCTGCGGGAGTACCTGACCCACCGGGCCGAGCGCGAGGCGCAGATCCTCGCCGGGCTCGCGGACGGTCCGCGGACGCTCGACGAGCTGGTCGCCGGCATCTACGACGACCACCCGGTCGAGGTGCATCCGCTCGCCGCCCGGTCCGTCACCGCGCATCTGCGGAAGCTGCGTTCCGAGGGCCGAGTCCAGGCCGAGGGCCGGGGGAAGTCGCAGGTCTGGTCCGTGTCCGCCCCGAAGGCGTGTCGGCGGTGCGGGCGCCCGGTGAAGGGTGCTGGCAGCTACTGCGCATCCTGCAGCCTGGCCCTGCTCCAGGACACCTGAGAGCCCTATCCGCCGAGACCGCGTGGCGGGGTCCGCACCACGTAGCGTCCCCGGCCGACCTTGGCGATCCGCCCGGCCTCGGTCAGGTCGCGGATCGCGCGGCTGGTCGACTCCCGGGTGGTGGCGGCGAGCGGCGCCAGATCGTCGTGGCGCAGCGCGAACGGGATCTCGACGCCGCCGGGGACCGGCCGGCCGAACCGATCCGCCAGATCGCGCAGGCGGCCCTCGACCCGTCCGGGTACGTCGAGCCACGCGAGGTCGGCGACGGTCGACGCGAGCCGCGCCGTGCGGTCGGCCAGCGCGTCGGTCCCCCAGGCGCGTCGGGCCGCCACCAGTCGCGTGGGTCGCAGGGCCCTGACGGTCCAGGCCGCGTGAACCCCGGCGGTGTCGCCGACCAGGTCGCCCGGTCCCATCACGTCGAGCCACAGCTCGCGCCCGTCGCCGCTCACGATCGCCGCGCAGAGCAGACCGGTCTGGACGCGCCACAGGCCCGCGCAGGGCTCGCCCTGTCGAACCGGCATCTGACCGGTCCTCAGGACCACGAGGGGGAGCGGTTCGACGACGCCCGACGGGCGTGTACTCATCGGCACCACCCCAGGCGCGCGACCATACCCGCGGGCACCGACACGGCCGTTCCCGCACGGGGAGCCGAGCGGATAGGCTGTCCGGCAACAGACCAGGAGGGAACGATCGTGGCCAAGTCGAAGCTCGAGAGCGTGTTGGAGCTCGTCCCGATGTTCCGGGGGCTCTCGAGGCGCCAACTGAAGCACCTCGCCAGCCTCTGCGAGGTGGGCGACTACATGGCCGACCACTCGATCGTGCGCCAGGGGGAACCGGGGGACGCCTTCTACGTCGTGCTGACGGGCCAGGCGAAGGTGACCGTGGGGCGGAAGTTCCTGGGTCGCATGCTCCCCGGCGATCACTTCGGCGAGATCGCGGTGCTGGACGGCGGACCTCGATCCGCGACGGTGTCCAGCGAGACCCCGATGACCCTGCTGATCCTTCGGCGCGACGACTTCCTGAAGGCCCTCCGCGACGACCCTGATCTGTCGGCACACATGATGGCCGAGCTCGCGCGGATGTTCCGCCGCGTCAGCAACTCCCAGACGCAGTAGCCGGTCGGGCCGACGGGCCTGCGGGTACGCTCAGGACCATGAAGGTCGAGTTCATGCGTCCCGACGACGAACAGCAGGACGTCGTCGCGACCGCGTCGTGGGACGGGCGCGCCGTCTCGATCGACGCGCAGGACGCAGAGGTCGCCAGCACGCTCGCCCACGCGTTCCGCCCCACCCCGGTCGCGGTGGACGACGGGGCCTACCGTCGCCTGGGCACGTCGGGCAGCGTCGTGATCCAGCCGGGCGATCTGGAGTGGTTCCGCGCCACCGCCCAGACCCGCGCCACGGCCGAGACCGGCCTGCACGCGCGGTTCGTCCCCGGGGTGACCGACGGCGGCTACGACCCGGCGGCCGGCTACCGTCGCTTCGACGAGCAGATCGAACGGCTCGACGCGCGCAGCCGGCGCTGAGCCCTACCGGTTCTCGGCCAGCCAGGCCATCCCCGCGTCGCAGAACGACCGGAAGTCGCAGAAGCGGCACGCGCGCCCCGGCGCTGGATCGAACGCCCCCTCGGCGATCCGCGCGAGCGACTCGGCCAGGCGGTCGCGAACCTCGTCGGGGTCGCCCATCGGGCGCGACGACACCTCACCGCGACCCAGGTAGAAGTAGGTCAACGTCACGTCCTCGGGCCGTTTGCGCCAGACCTCGACGCACGCGAGGCCGTACAGCTCCAGCTGCAAGGGGTCGGCCTCCGACGAGCCGGTCTTCCAGTCGACCACCTCCCACGGTCCGTCGGGCTCGCCGAAGATCGCGTCGATCCGGCCGCCCACGGCGAACCCCGCCATGCGAAGCAGGAACGCACGCTCGGCGAACAGGGGCGTGCGATCCGCGTACGGCGAGGAGAGGAACGCCTGACGCAGCCGCTCGATCCGCCCCGGGTCCCCCACGAGCTCCTCGTGGGTCAGGTCGACGGTGTCGTCGGTCTCGAGCAGCTGTCCCTGTCCGCTGGCCCGGCGCTCGATCCACCGGTGGATGTCGGTGCCGATCCGGGCGGCCGGGCCGCTGAAGCGTGGGAGCGGACGCACGGTCGTCCAGTAGAAGCGCTTCGGACAGGTCGCGTGGTCAACGAGCGCGCTCGCCGACAGGGTCGCCGGCACACGGGGAGGTGGTGCCTGCGCGTCGGTCCTCTCGCGGTCGAGCAGGTGGGCGGCTTGGCGGCGCCGATCCGACGCGAGCGCGTCGAACGCTGCGCGCTCGGTCTGGCCGAGAGCCGCCAGGAGCGTCGGCTGGAGGACGCCGTCGCGTGCCGCTGCACGCCAGCCCTCGGGGAACATCGGATCCGGGGCGGTGGGGAACGCCGGGCCCGGCCAATCGCGGACGAACCGCTGGCGCAGACCGAGCATCGGGTTCAGTTCGCCCGCCTCGGCGGGTCCGCGCGCGACGGTCGCGAGGCCCGACGACTCCCCCCAGTCGAGGAGCTCGTCGAGGAACGCGCTCGGCTTCTTCGGCCAGGCGTTGTCGCCGTACCAGAAGGCCCCGCTGATCTGGAGGGTCCTGCGGGCCCGGGTGAGCGCCACGTACGCCGTCCGGCGCTCCTCGACGATCTCCTGGGCTCTCAGCGCGTCGCGGAAACGGGAGAGGTTGCCGTCGTACCGGGGCAAGATGTCGGCGTCGCCCCGGAGCTCGAAGTCGAGCGACTTGCCACGCTCCGCCGGGTTCTGCGGGATCGCGGGGTTCGGCAGGGTGCCGTGGGCGAACCCGGGGACGAAGACGTGGTCGAACTCGAGACCCTTCGCGACGTGGATCGTCATGACCTTGACCGAATCGGCGTCCGAGGGCTGGACCGGCGCCCACTCCTGCTTGTCGAGTTTCTCGACGGCCTCGACGTAGTCGAGGAACGCCCGCAGCGTCAGCTCGCCCTGCACCGGTGCGAAGCCGTGGACCTCATCCAGGAACGCCGCGAGGTTCCGGCGCGCGGTGGCACCGTGTTCCAGGTCGAGCTCGGCGTCGAGCTCCTCCAGGATGCCGATCCGCCGCATGACCTCGGACAGGAACTCCCCGACCGGGCGCCGGGCCTCGGCCCTCAGCTCACGGAGCTCGTCGCGGAACGCCCCGAGACGTTCGAGGGCCTCGGGCGAGAGCCCCTCGATCTCGTCGAGCCGCTCCAGCGCCTCGGCGAGCAGGAACGGCTCGGCCTCGGCGTCGTCCTCGGAGAGCTCGTAGTCCTCCTTCAGACGTCTCGTCTGCACGGTGGCGAGGCGCGCGACGAGCGCGAGGTCCTTGAAGCCGACCCGGTACCGGGGACCCATCGCGATCCGAGCGAGCGCGGCGCTGGCGGTGGGGTCCTGGACCGCGCGAGCGTAGGCGAGGACCTCCATCACCTCGGGCTGCTTGAGGAGCCCGGCGAGCCCGAGGATCTCGACCGGGACGCCGCGCTCGTCGAAGGCACGCCGCAGGAGCCCGAACAGCCGCGAGGTCCGGCACAGCACCGCCATCTCCGACCACGGCGAGCCAGCGTCGTGCAGCTCGACGGCACGCGCGGCGATCGCCGTGGCCTCGGACCACTCGTCCATCACGCGGGCGATCCGAACCTCGCCCTCGCCGTTCGGCGGGTGCGGGCGCAGCTGTTTGTCGGGGTCGGGCCGTTGGTCGACCGGCACCTGCCCGATGATCGCGTCGGCGGCCGCGAGGATCCGCGCCCCCGAACGGAAGTTCGTGAAGAGGGGAAGACGGGCGGCGGCCTGACCGCCTGTTCGGGCGAACGACGTCGGGAACCGGAACAGGTTGTAGAGCGACGCCCCACGCCACGCGTAGATGTTCTGATCGGGGTCGCCGACCGCGGTCACCGGATGGCCGTCGCCGAAGAGCAGTTCCATCAGCTCGGCCTGGGCGACGTTCGTGTCCTGGTACTCGTCGAGCAGCACGGCCTGGAAGCGAGCGCGGTGGTCGGCGACGATCTCGGGGTGACGGCCGATGACGTCGATCGCGCGGTCGATCTGGTCGCCGAAGTCGATCACCCCCAGCTCGCGCTTCAGCTCCCGGTAGCCGGCGGCCGCCCGTGTGAGCTCGATCCGTTCCTCAGCCGCCAGGTACGAGCGATCGGAGCGGTGGCCCTTCAGCTGCTCGAGCCGAGCGTCGAGCCACGCCAGCGCGTCGGTCGGCGACACCCGGTGGTTCTGCATCTGATCGTCGAGCTCGAGGATCTTCGCCACGAGCGAGGGCTGATAGGTGGCCTTCGCGACCTCGAAGGTCATCGTGTCGAGCACACGACCGCACAGCTCCTCACGCTGCGCCTGCGAGAGCACCCTGGCTCCCGGCTCGTACCCGGCGAGCACCCCGTACCTGTCCAGCAGACCGGCGGCGAACCCGTGGTAGTTGGCGATCTCGGGTTCCTCACCCTCGGGCATGGCAAGGGCCGACAGAGCGCGGCGGACCCGGACCCGCAGGTTCTCGGTCGCCTTGTTCGTGAAGGTGAGACACAGGACGTTGCCGGGCATCACGCCCGGCGCGTCGATCCGCTCGAGCGCGGCCAGCGCCAGGTAGACGACCCTCGCGGCCATCACCGACGTCTTGCCCGAGCCGGCTCCGGCCACGAGCACGTTGGGTTCGAGCGGCCACGCGATCGCGGTCCACTGCTCCTCGGTCGGTATCGCGCCGAGCGCGTCGACGATCTCGGGTGCGACGGTGGTCGGCAGGCTCATCGGACGACCTCCGGGTCGAACAGCGGCTGCCCTTCGGGCCACAACGGACAGAGCGAGCGGAACTCGCACCAGTGGCAGTCTGCGGCCGGGTTCGGCCGGTAGACCTCCGAGGCGATCAGCTCCTTCTTCTTCGCGATCAGACGGCTCAGCTCGGCCTTCATCCGCTCCTGGTACGGCTCGGCGCGCGGATCCGTGACCGCCCAGGCCTTCGTGACCAGGTCGCCGGTCTTCCAGTGGCCCTTCACGTACGCGAGCTCCACTGCCTTCACGGGGCGGAACTCGGCGAGGTCCTCGCACTCCTGGACCGCGAGGTAGTAGATGCCGAGCTGGAGGCTGTCCTCGGCCTTCGGCCCGTTGTCGGGGTTGCCCGTCTTGAAGTCGGTGATCCGGGTGCCACCGCTCGCGAGCCCGATCCGGTCGATCACCCCGACGATCGTCGCGCCGTCGAACTCGAACTCGAAGAACCGCTCGTTCGCGAGCGACTGCCCCTCGCCGTACCCGTGCCACCAGTTCGGGAGCATCTTCGTCTCGACGAGCGTGCGGTAGGCGTGGGCCACGGCCCTCGAGGGGAACTCCTGTTCGCGCCAGCGCCGGGCGACCTCGTCGAGGATCTCTGCTTTCGTGTTGCCGATCCTCCCGGTGTCGACGTCCTCGACGATCGCGTGGACGAGCTTGCCGACCCACGCCTGGTAGCCGGCACGACGTCCGAGCCCGAGCTCGTCGCCCAGGACGTGTTCGAGCTCACAGTTGTCGAGCGTGCTCAGTCGGGAGAACGACAGCCGGAGGGTCTCGTGCAGCGGCCGGCCGGTCTCGGTCCAGTCGAGCGTGAACCACCATCGGGCAGGGTCGACGCCGAGCGCGTGGAGCCCGTCGAGCGCCGCGAGCCGGCGCCACGCGTCGGCCTGCGGATCGGCGAGCTCGCGCCGCCACAGGGTGGCGGCCTCCCTGACGCTCACGGGATCGTCGGGCGCCGAACCGGGGGCCGGTCGCCAGACGACCCCGTCGAGCTCGTCGACGAAGCGCGACCGCTGGGCGAGCTCGTCGACGTCGGGGTGGGTGTCGGCGGCCACGAGCAGGACCCGGCGGCGCGCGCGTCCGAGGACCAGACGGAACAACCGTCGCTCGTCCTGGAGTCGTTCACGCAGGTGCTCCGAGCGGCTGCGCGGGTGCGTCAGGACGGCCAGGTCGAACATCGGCTCGGGGCGATGGAGCGAGGGGAAGCTCCCCTCGGCGGCGCCGGACACGATCACGGTGTCGAACTCCAGGCCGGCGGCGCCGTGGGCGGTCAGCACCTGCACGGCGTCGGCGCCGCCGGCCTCGCGCGCCGCCCAGCCCGGACCGTGCTCGCCGGCGTCGAGCGCCTCGAGGAACGCCTGGACGCTCGCGTCGCCCTGCTCGCTGGCCTCGGAGATCACGTTCGCGAACGTGACGACGACGTCGAGCTCGGGACCGCCCTCGGCGACCAGCCGGGACGAACACGGCAGCTCCTCCCACAGGACCTTGAACGCGTCTTGGACCGACATCCCCGCGAACAACGCGGCCTTGTCGAGCGTCTCGCGCGCGGCCTCGACCGACGCGGCCTCCTCGGGGCTCAGGCCGTCGGTGCGCTCCAGGGCGTTCCCCGCGGCGCGCGGCCCCGGCCCGGTCGACTTCGTCAGCCTGATCAGGCCGCGCGCCGCCGCGGGGGACAGCCCGACGACGTCGGAGGTGAGCAGCGACTCGATCAGCTCGTCGCGCGCCGCGGGGTCGGCGACCAGCCACCGCAGCGCCAGGACGTAGGGGATCGTCGCCGGCTGCGACACGAGGGACAGTCCGCGCTCGGGGACGGCACGCGGGACGCCGGCGTCGTCGAGCGCGCGCAGCAGCCCGGCGACGTGCGGTCCCTGGCGCCGCACCACGACCGCGAGCCCCGACCACGGGACCTCCTCGTCGACGTGCAGGCGCCGGAGCTCGCGGGCGATCGTGGTGTGCTCCTCGGAGGTGTGGGGCGCGACCCACGCGTCGACGGCGGGCGCGATCGCGGGACGGTGCGGCGTCGTCAGTTCGACCGTGTCGGCCCCCGGGAAGCTCTCGGTCGCGAACCGCTCGAGCGGGACGCGGGTCGTCCCCTGGAAGGAGAAGACGTGGGCGTCCGGGTTCGCGGCCACGCCCACGTCGTCCGCGCCCAGGCCACGCAGCAGCGCCTCGGCGGCGAGCGTCGTGTCCTGGAAGTCGTCGACCAGCACGTGGTCGACGATCGGCGAGGGGTCGTGCTCCAGGGCGGCCCCCGCTCGCTGGACGAGCGCGGCGAAGTCGACCGCGTTCAGATCGTCCAGGACCTGCTGGTACTCGCGGAGGAACCGGGCGAGCTCATGCCAGCCGGCGAGCCCACGGGTGGTCGCAGCCTCGTCGATCCACTCGGGGGTGCGCAGGTCCTCCTGGGCGCGGAGCAGGAAGCCGCGGACCTCGTCGGCGAACCCCCGCATCGACAACAGGTGCCCGTAGGCGGGCCAGTCGGCGGGGTCCTGCCCGTCGAGCAGCTCCCTGACCTTCGCGAACTGTTCGGCGGCCGACCAGACCTCGGGCGGTTCGGCGTAACCGATCGCCGCGAACCGCTCCTTGAGCACGCGGTGCGCGAGCCCGTGGACGGTCAGGACCTGCAGCCCCGGGAGCGACGCCGACAGGCGGTCGAGCAGGAACGTGCGAGCGTCGTTGCGCGCCCGGATCGAGCCGACCACGAGCACGGTCCGCTCGGGGTCGGCACCGCCCTCGAGCAGCTGCGCGAACCGCTCACGGAGCACGGCGGTCTTGCCCGAGCCGGCCGCGCCGGTCACCAGCAGGGGTCCGGCGCGATGCTCGAGGACCTGCCGTTGCGCGTCGTCGGGGGAGAAGGGCGGGGCCGCCACGACTCGGATGCTACCGGTCGGGGATGACACTCAAAGGTCCGGCCTCGGCGGCGCGCCGCCCGGCTCGGACGCGCGTGCCTCGAAGCGTTGCCGGTACCAGCGCTCGACGTCGGGGGGTCCCAGGACCCCCACGAGCGCCCCGTCGCGCAGGACCATCGCCTCGCGCCCGCCCAGCCACTCGAACGCATCGTCCAGCGTGTCGGTCGGCGCGAGCGTCGGGGTCTGGTTGATCGGGGTCATCGCGTCGCGCACCGGCCGCAGCGGGTCGCGTCCGCCGACCTTCCGGGCGCCCTCGAACGAGACCGTCCCGACGACCCGGCCCGCGTCGACCACCGGGAACGCCTGGGTCGGACGCTCGCGCAGCCCCAGATCGAGGGCGTGGGACAGGCTCGTCGACGCCGGGATCGCGGGGGGCGACGGCCGCATCGCGTCGGCGACCGTGCCGGCGACCAGGCGGTCGCGCAGGTCGATCCGCTGCGACATCGAACGGCCGGTCGCCAGGAGCACCGCCCCCAGGTATCCGAAGAAGAACGCCCCGCCGATGTCGCCGCCGTTCACGACGGCGTTCGCCGCGAGGGCGAGGAACCCGGCGCCGACGAGGAGGCCGCCCCAGCCGGCGACCCGCAGTCCCGTCCGCCGGCTCCGGGTGATCCCCCAGGCCGTGGCCAGCAGCACCCGGCCGCCGTCGAGCGGGAACCCCGGCAGGGCGTTGAGACCGGCGAACAGGAGGTTGAGCCGTGCGAGCTGCCCGACGACCTCGCGCGCGAGGCTCGGCTCCATCGCCGTGTGCGCGATCGTGAACCCCGCGGCCAGCAGCAGCGTGCTCACCGGGCCTGCGGCGGCCACCAGGAACTCGACGAGCGGCCCCTTCGCATCGGCACGCGTCTCCGTCGCCCCTCCCCAGAAGACGAAGGTGATCCCGGCGACCGGGAGGTCGAACCCGCGCGCGACCACGGCGTGCGCGCTCTCGTGGATGAGCACCCCGCCGAAGAACAGGACGAAGCTGAGCGCCGCGAGCGCCATCGCCTCGCCGTCGGTCGGCCGCCAGGCCGAGCCGGACAGGCCCAGGTACTGCAGCGTCACGTAGAGGACGGCGATCAGGAGCCATCCCGCGTCGACGAACAGCGGGATGCCCCGAACCGTCGCGACCCTGTACCGACGTCCCCCCATCAGCATGGTTCCGAGCGTACCCGGGCGCCCGAGATCGGGGCGGTGGATGAACGCTGCGGGTAGGTTCGGCGTTCATGGGGGGATGGACACGACCACGGCGGCACCCGCGGTGACCGAACCGCTCGCGTTCGAGGCGTTCTTCGAAGCCGAGCGAGCCCGGTTGCTGCGTGCGCTCGTGGTCCTGACCGGGAACCCCGAAGAGGCCGAGGAGCTGCTCCAGGACACGTTCATCGCCGTGTGGGAGCGCTGGGACCGGGTCGCGTCGATGGCCGATCCGACCGGCTACCTGTACCGGACCGCGATGAACCGGCACCGGAGCGCGTTGCGACGCGCCACCCGGGCCGCGAGGCGCGCGGTCGGGCTGGCGAACGGCGGCGATCTGTTCGCCGAGGCCGACGAGCGCGACGCGGTGGCCAGAGCGCTCGCGACCCTGACGTTCCGCCAGCGTCAGGCGGTCGTGCTGACCGAGCTGCTGGGCTACGGATCGGCCGAGGCCGGGACCGCGATGGGGGTCCGTGACGTGACCGTTCGCCGGCTCGCCCAGGACGGGCGGGCGCGGCTCCGCGAGGCGCTGGAGGCCGACGATGACCGATGAGCTGAAGAGCAGGCTGGAGCGGCTGGGGGAGCGGGCACCTGAGTCCACGGACGCGATCGAGCGGCTACGGCATGCCCGTGACCGCCGGAACCGACGCCGCGCGAGGAGCGCACTCGTGGTCGGGTTGTCGGTCGCGATCGCCGGTGGGCTCGTCATCGTGAACACGATCGGGGACGGGGGAACGGAGCCGACGCCGGGCGAGAGCCCGACCGGCGCGGCGGCGTGGGAGCTGCCCGCAACGCCCTACCTGTGGCCCGAGAACTGGGCACGGCCGGGCGATCGCGAGCTCCTGGCGAGCGTGCAGGACGCGGTCGATGCAGGAACCCCTGCCGTCGAGTGGCGACTCGACCCTGAGCAGGTGGTTCGGCGCTTCCTGGCGACCGTCCTCGCGTGGGATGACCCTCGGGTCGACGAGATCGACGCGCTCGCCGAGGGCCGGGTCTTCGTCGCCGCGCCACCCTGCCCGGGCAACGCGGCCTGTGAACGGCGGCCGTCCCTGACCCTGGTCGTCGACCAGCCGGGCGAGGGCGGCGACGGCGGTGTCTGGAGCGTGGTGTCGGTGACCAGCGAGGATCTGCAGACCCGCTCGCCCCTCGGGATGTCACCCGCCCTCCTCGCAGGCTCGCAGGTCGGCTTCGAGCTCACGCTCCCCGAGGGCCGTTCCGCGCACGCAGGGCTGGTCGCCTCGAACGGCTGCCGTGAGACGTCCGAGTTCGCCCTCGCCCTGCAGAGCGGGACCTCGTCGCTGCAGGTTCCTGCCGCGGAGGTGGAGGACCCGTCGTGCGGCGAGGTCGGCGCCGGCTACCTGTTCGTCTACGCGATGGACGACACGACGGTGCCGACCGGCGATCCGCTCCTCGAGGCGGCCGCGATCGAGTTCCCGTGGGTCACGATGCTTCCCGTCGAGGTCCAGATGAGCACGGCACCCGACGACCAGGCTCCCGCGCAGGTCGCGGTGATCGAGTGCTCGGGACCTGGGGTCGAGGGCACGAGCGTCCTGACCCCGGCTGGTTCGTGCACACCGTGACCACCTGCCGGCAAGCGCAGAGGTTCTGATCCCTCGGAGCCACCCCCGCGGTCCTACCCTGGGTCCATGACCGCGGTCGTGCTGTTCACGCGTGACCTGCGGGTCCACGATCACCCCGCCCTCACCGCCGCCGTGGCGGAGGGCGGCGAGGTCGTCCCGCTGTTCGTCGTCGACCCCGCGATGCTCGCGATCTCGCCGAACCGAGCCCGGTTCCTGATGGAGTCGCTCGCCGACCTCGACCGGTCGCTCCAGCAGCGCGGCGGCCGGCTCGCCACCCGACGGGGAGAGGTCGTCGCCGCGGTCCTTCGGGTCGTCGATGAGACGGGCGCGACGTCGGTCCACCTGACGTCCGACGTCAGCGTCACCGCGCGACGGCGCGAGGAGGCGCTCCGCGAGGCGCTCGCCGTGCGTCGTGTGACCTTGCACGTCCACCCCGGCACCGCGGTGGTCGAGCCCGGCGAGGTGCTCCCCGCCGGCAAGGACGTCTACTCGGTGTTCACGCCGTACCACCGGTCGTGGGCGCAGGCGCCCCGCCGTGGCGTGCTGCCCGCGCCCGAGCGCGTGAGCCTCCCGGCCTCGTTCGATCCGGGCCCTCCCGTCGACCCCTCGACGGTGTCCCCTGAGTCGATCGACCTGCCGCCGGGAGGTGAGTCCAACGCCCGCACGCACCTCGCCGCGTACCTCGACGGCGACGCTGGAGACTACGCCGATCTCCGCAACGACCTTGCGGCCGACGCCACCTCGCGGCTGTCTCCGTACCTGCGGTTCGGGAGCGTCTCGGCGAACGAGGTCGTCGCCCGAGCCGGCGCGGTCGGGGGAGGCGCCGCGGAGCTCGTCCGCCAGCTCGCCTGGCGCGACTTCTTCGGGCAGCTGCTCGCGCACGACCCGACCCTCGCCTGGCGCGACTACCGGGAGTCGCCGCCCGACGTCCCTCCGCTGCCCGCCGACGCGGCCGATCTCCTTTCCCGCTGGGAGGCGGGCACGACCGGCGTCCCGCTCGTCGACGCCGGGATGCGGCAGCTCCGGCGCGAGGGCTGGATCCACAACCGCGCACGGATGGTGGTCGCGAGCTTCCTCACCCGCCGCCTCGGGATCCCGTGGCAGGAGGGGGCGAAGGTCTTCATGCGCTGGCTCGTCGACGGCGATCCCGCGAACAACACCGGCGGGTGGCAGTGGGTCGCCGGCACCGGCACCGACCCGCGCCGCTCCCGGAGCTTCAACCCGGTCCGCCAGGCCGAGCGGTTCGATCCGTCGGGCGACTACGTCCGCCGGTACGTCCGCGAGCTCGCCGACGTTCCGGCCCCGTTGATCTTCGCGCCGTGGAAGGAGCCCACGGTGCTCTCCGCGTCCGGCTACCCGCCTCCGATCCTGGAGCTGCGGGTCGACGTGCGCGTGCCTGGCCCGGGCGCCACCCCCTCCCGTCGCTCCATGCCCGTGCGCCCGGGCCAGGCCACCCTCGCGGTCTGAGCCCACCTCGCCGGCTCAGGTCGCGCGGGTCTCCTCGTCGAGGTCGACGTGGAGCAGGTCGCCCAGCTCGTGCGCGTTGCGCACCGCGAAGTCCCGGTAGCAGTTGTTCATCAACACGTGCGTCTCGCGTGCCTGCGATGCCAGCCCCTCGATCCGGGGCACCCACTCGGCCAGCTCCTCCTGCCGGTAGTCGTAGGCGAAGCGCGAGGACGCCGTGTCCGACTTGACTTCCCACGCGTCGACGTTGCGTCCGTGGAACCGCACCATCGCCAGGTCGTCCGCGGTCGCGGCCGCCACGGGCGGCAGGCTCGACTCGAACCCCTGCGGCATGTCGACGCACACGTAGGGCAGACGCCGTTCCTCCAGGAAGGCCAACGTCTCCTCCGCGTTGCGTTCCTCCATCCAGGAGCGATGCCGGAACTCGACCGCGATCCGCATGTCGCCCATCCGCGCCGCGCACTCCTCGATGTAGGCCTTGTTCCGCCGCGAGATCGGGAACCACTGCGGGAACTGGAACAGCACCGCGCCCAGCTTCCCCGCGGAGTGCAGCGGCATCAGCGCGTCGCGGAACCGCTGCCAGACCTCCTCGACCACCGGGTCCGGCAGGTGCTCCCGGTAGACGAAACGCTTGCCCTCCGGGAGCTGCGGCTGCAGGTCCTTGTAGATCGAGTCGGGCCGGGTCGGGTGGTTCGTGAGCAGTGAGTAGGCCTTGATGTTGAACGTGAAGTCCGGCGGGGTCCGCTCGATCCACAGGACCGAGTTCTTCTCGCTCGGCGGGTAGTAGTACGAGGAGTCGACCTCGACCAGGGGGAACCTCGAGGCGTAGAAGCGCAGGCGGGCCTCGGCGCTCTTGGCTCCTGTGGGGTAGAAGCCTCCCTCCTTCACGAGCGAGGGGTCGGTCCACGACGACGTACCGATCTTGATCGTGCCGCTCACGCGACCAGCCTACGGGTTCGGCTGCGACGGACCGCTCCTCGACTGGAGCATGATGTCGTCCATGGATGCTGACGGGGAAGGGACCGTGGCTTCGGACGAGTCTCGCGTCATGGAGTGTGTTCGGGCGTTCGATGACGCCTGGGACCGGCACGACTACGAGTCGGCAGCGCGCCTCTGCACGGAAGACTTCATGTTCATCGGATCGGGCGAAGACGAAGAGTGCGAAGGACCGCGGCGATCGTTCCGGTCATGCGCTCTCTCTGGGCTGAGGTCGGCCCTCGTATCGTGTCCTGGTCCTTGGAGTTCCCGGAGCCGTACCGCGTCACCATCCGCGGAGACACGGCGATCGTCGTGCGAGTCGGAGTGTCTGAACTCGTGATGGCAGAGTCCCAACGCAAGACTCGGTATCGCCTCGCCGGTGTTCTTCGTCGCACGCCGGACGGTTGGAAGTGGTGGCTCTTCCACGGGTCCGAGGCGCAGCTCTGGTAGTCAGAGGGCACCTCCTCCGTCGGATAACCGGCGAACAGATCGACGTCCCGATCTTGACGGTCGGCGTCAAAGCACCTCGAGCGTGTCGCTGGCAGCCTCGAAGAAGAAGCGCACGGCCACGATCAGCAACAGGGCGCGGCCCGCCCATACGACCGGCGCCGAATGCCACATCGCGGCGACCCGGGGTGCGCTCCTTTCCATCTCCCAGACCACGATGGCGCCGAAGGCGATCACGGCGCCGATGCCCCCGAGCAACGCGAGCGGGGCGAGAGGCAGAAGTCCGAGGAACACCGCGATGCGGTTCGACGCCGGGCGCTCGAGCGCACGCTCGATCGCCCATGAGAGGACGAGGCCGTACGCGACCGGCAGGGCGACGAACATGACCGCGGCGAGCGGGATCGGCGACAGCAACGTGAAGTCGATCCCTCCGGGGCGGATCGAGAACGCCGCGCCGATCGATCCGAAGACGACGGCGCTGGCCCAGCCCCGGGCGCGCCGCGGAACCCACGTGCGCGCGATGAGGTACAGCACACCCCCGATCGCGCCGACGAGCGCCGTGGCCGCGAGGAGGAAGAACGTCTCGCCGCTGACGACCCCGATCGTGAACTCGTCATCGGTGAGCATGCCGTGCAGGGCCGGATCGGACGTAAGGCGAAGCACGAGCATCGCGAGCCGCCCGCCCACCCCGCCGATCAGCAAGCCGGCGATGAAACCAGTGGCGACGCCGACCGACAGGAAGCGCGCTGCATCGAGCGCCGATGTCTTCGAGGCGGTGACGCGATCGACCTGCACGAGAGGAGACTAGTCCTCATGGAGCTCGCGGTGCTCACGGCCCGATGAGGCCTTTCTATGGTCGAGGTTCGCGCCTCGGAGCGGAACGCCCTCGCTCTCGTCGCGGCAGCATCGTGTTCTCCAACGGCCGACCGCGACGCGCTTCAGGTCCTTCTGTTCCGGATGGATCGGGCACAGCGCTGAGTGGGATCACTGGCGACTCATTCGACGTGCCCAGGAGGATGCGGCCCATGGGCCAGGGTTAGGTCGTCGTGCCATCGTCGTGCGGTTCCTCGATCGCGGTGCCGTCGACCGCGGTGTCATCGTCGGGCGTGTCGTTGTTGCGGCGCAGGACGGTGTCCTTCGCTTGCTCGGCCTTCTCCTTCGCCTTGCGGAGGAGCCGCTGCGCCCACACGTACTCGCTCGACAAGATGCCGAGCCCGACGATGATCAGAACGAGACCGGGGCCGGGGAGGACGAGCATCGCCACGCCCAGCACGAGCACCGTGAACCCGACGATCGTGACCGCGATGCGCTTGCCGCTCTGGCGGATGAACCGCGCCACGACCTTGATCGGCGCGAACGCGGCATGGTCGTGCCAGCGGCGCTGGACCTCCTCGTCGCCGGCGAACTCGTCGACGACGCGGCTCGCCGCGATCTCCTCCGGGTCGTCCCCCCACACCTCATGCCGTCCGGCGAGGTGCAACGACGACGGGTCGTCGTCGGGATCCGGCCCGGCCCCCTCAGCCCTGGGCTGTTCCTCCCTCATCGCTCCCGCATGCTCTCACGGATGCCGCCTTCACCGGAAGGGCCATCGCCGTCAGGGCTGGTTGGCAGCATCAAGGGCACGCCGTGACCGATGGGCTCGCCCGCCGGCGGGGGCCTGCGCAGCGAGGCGACGATCGAGACCCCGATCGTGACCCCGATCACGGTCAGACTGGCCCAGATCGGCACGTGGTAGATGTCGGTGATCAGCATCTTCACGCCGACGAAGATCAACACGGCCGCCAGCCCGAGCTTCAGGTAGGCGAAGCGGTCCATCATCCCGGCGAGCAGGAAGTACAAGGCCCGGAGCCCCAAGATCGCGAACGCGTTCGAGGTGAACACGAGGAACGGTTCTTCGGTCACGGCCAAGATCGCCGGGATCGAGTCGACCGCGAAGATGATGTCGGTCGTCTCGATCACGACCAGGACCGCGAACAGCGGGGTCGCCAGCCGTCGGCCGGCCTGACGCACGAAGAGCTTCTGACCCACGTACTCGTCGGTCGTGGGGATGAACCGCTTCATCAGTCGCAGGACCGGGTTGCGCCCCGGGTCCACGTGCTCGTCGCGGTGGCGGAGCATCTTGATCCCCGTGAAGACCAGGAAGCCTCCGAACACGAAGATCATCCAGTGGAACCGGTCGAGCAGCTCGGTGCCCGCGAAGATGAAGATCGCGCGGAACACGAGCGCGCCGAGGATCCCCCAGAACAGCACCCGGTGCTGGTACTTCTGCGGCACCGCGAAGTACCCGAACACGAGCGCGAACACGAAGATGTTGTCGACCGAGAGGCTCTTCTCGATCAGGTAGCCCGCGAGGTACTCACCTGCCAGCTCCGGACCCTGCCAGACCCAGATCAGGACGCCGAACGACAGCCCGAGCGCGACCCAGATGACGCTCCAGGTCGCCGCCTCACGGAACGACACCTCGTGGGCGTCCTTGTGGACAACGAAGAGGTCCAGGGTCAGCATCGCGAGGATGAATCCGACGAACGCTGCCCACATCCACGGCTCGATCTGCACTCGGCCTTGCTCCTTCGGTCAGGGGCGGCTCCGCCGCCTTTCCTTCCCGAAGGTCTCTCCCGGCCGGTGCGGCCATCACATCGCCGGGCTGGAAGGCCGTATTGACGACGACGGATCGAGGGGATACTCCCCTTCGGTTGCTGCAGCGATGGTACCTGGCTTCACGGGTGAGGGGGCCGGCTCAGTCGTCCTCGTCGTCGTGGTCGTCTTCATCGTCCCCGTCGTGCTCATCGTCCCCGTCATCCCCGTCGTCGTCCGAGGGGCTCGGGGCGGTCGTGGCGGACGTGGGTCGAGGGCTCGGCGACGGCGGCTTCTCGGTGGGCGAGGGTGTGCGGGTCGGGTCGTCGGTGGTCTTCGGTTCCGGTGTGCGCTCGGGCGAGGCGCTCGCGCTGGGGACCGAGATCGTCACCTCGGCAGCCGGATCGTCGGTGCCGGGATCGGCGATCGCGGCGACCCCCATCGACAGCGCGATGCCGACGAGCACCCCGAAGACCGACCACAGCACCGCTCGCGACGCTCCCTTCATGCCGACACCGTAGCGCCGGTCATCCCAAGAGCCGGTTAAGGGCCGGGGCCGGTCGGCAGCCCCCCGGGCCGCACGTCCCGAGGCCAGCGCTTCAGCTCGAAGAAGACGTCGCGCTCCAGCAGGGCCACGACCGCGTGCCACAGGGCGAGGCCGTCCTCACCGGTCGGTCCGACCGCCAGGATCGGTCCGTACATCGTCTTGGTCTGGGCCACCTGCAGCGTGGGGACGCCGAACACGTCGAGGGCACGCGCCGCGTGGAACTCCTCGATCAGGGCGTCCCCGAGGTCGGGTGCGCCCGCGAGGTCGGCGAGGCCGGCCTCGTGGGCCGCCTCCAGGAGGAGCCCGTCGTCCATCTCGCGCTTCCGTTCATGGAGCCGGGAGCCGAGGGCGACGTACAGGGCCGTGACCGCGGGTGATCCTCCCTCGCGGCGTGCGAACGCGAGCGCGGTGAGCGCGCGGCCGTATCGCGGTGCCGCCCCCTCGAAGGACGCGCGGTCCTCGGACGCGTTCAGCTCGAGGGAGAAGAAGGCGTAGTCGAGCTCGATCTCGCCCTGTTGCGTGAGGTCGTGGAGCCAACGGTGCGCCTGCCATACCCAGGGACATGAGGGGTCGATCCAGACGCGTACGGGCACGGGGGTCATGGGCTCTCCTCGGGTGGGTGGGGCTCGGTCGCGGTCCGGAGCTGGACCCTGATCGATGTGCCACCGTCCGGGGGATCGGAGATCGTCAGGTCACCGCCCCACTTCTGCGCCAGCTCTCGAGCGATCGCCAGGCCGAGCCCGGAACCGCCCGGCGGGGCGGCCTGCCCCCGGGAGAAGCGCTCGAGGACGCGTTCGTGTTCCGCCGCGGGGATGCCGGGTCCGTGGTCGCGGACGCTCAGCCACGCGCGCCCATCCGACGTCCCCGTCTCGATCTCGACCGTGCCCGGGGCGTAGGCGAGGGCGTTGTCGAGCAGGTTGTCGAGGATCTGGTCGACGTCGGTGGGGTTCGCCTGAACGGCGGCGGTTCGTCCGGCGACGACCAAGGTGCTGTCCCTACGCTTGGCCCGCTCCGACCACCGATCGACCGCGCGGCGGACGGCGTCGCCCAGCTCGACCTCGGTCGGCACGCCACGCTCGATGTCGCGTGACACCGCGAGCAGTCGGTCCACGATCGCCGAGAGCCGGTCCACCTCCCGTTCCGCCGCCTCGATCTGGTGGCGGAGGTCGCCCGGCGGCGCGTCGGCTGCCGCCGTCTCGAGCCGCAGCTTCATCCCCGTGAGCGGGGTCCTGAGCTGATGCGAGGCGTTCGCCACGAACTCGCGTTGCGCCTGAACCGCGCGCTCGAGCCGGTCGGCCATCTCGTCGAAGGAGCCGGCCAGCTCCTGAACCTCCGCGCTGCCGGCGACATCGCCGGTGCGGGCGGAGAGATCACCACCCCCGAGCCGGCGCGCGGTCGTCGCGAGCCGCTGGATCGGCTCGCTGAGCGATCCGGCCAGACCGAACGCGATCAAGACCCCCGCGCCGAGCGCCGCGACCCCGATCGCGCTCAGCCCGATGACGCTCTGCCGCCGAGCATCGTCGACCTCGGTGAAGTCGCGGGTGAGCCGGATCGCACCGACCTGAGCTTCGTCGATGATCGGCGCGGCGGCCACCAGGATGTTCCGCGCCTCGGTCTGGCTGTAGCGGACCTCGGCGTTCGGGGAGCCTCGCAGCGCCTCGTCGACCTCGGGACGGCGCCCGTTCGCGAAGTTGGCGCCGACCGACCCTCCCGAGGAGTCGTAGACCACGACGCCGTCGAGGCCCATGATCACGACACGCTCGATCTCCGGTGGGGCGGCGTCGGCGATCACCTGGAGGCGATCGAGGTCCGTGAGGTTCTCGGCGCCCACGTAGGCGGCGAGCGTCTGCGCCGTCAGGAGGGTGTCGGTCTCGAGGCGGGCCTGATCGCGGCGTGCGAGGTTGACGGCGAGGGGCACGGTGAGCGCGACGAGCACCGCGAGCAGGATGTAGGCGAAGGCGAGCACGAGCCGGGATCGGAGCCGCATCGGACGCATCGGGTCCCGTCTCCTTCCTGCCCAGCCAGCCCGCTCAGAGGTCCTCGACGGTTGCGAACCGGAACCCCACACCCCGCACGGTCGTGATGTAGCGAGGCGCCGTGGGATCGTCCTCGATCTTCTTCCGGAGCCACGAGACGTGGACATCGAGGGTCTTCGTCGGTCCGAACCAGTGCGGGTCCCACACCTCGTCCATGATCTGCTCTCGGGTCAGGACCGTGCCGGCTGCGGTCATCAGCATGTGGAGCAGATCGAACTCCTTCGCGGCAAGCTCGAGCGGTTGGCCTCCCTTGGTGCACGTGCGGGCGGCCGGGTCGAGCTGGAGATCGCCGATCTCGATCGTGCCTCGGCGCGCCGTGCCCCGCCCGCGCCGTTGGATCGCGTGGATCCTCGCGATCAGCTCGCGGGCACTGAACGGCTTCACGACGTAGTCGTCCGCGCCGAGCTCGAGGCCGACGATCCGGTCGATCTCCTCCCCCCGAGCGGTGAGCATCACGATCGGCACGTCCGAGGTCTTGCGGATATCGCGGGCGAATTCGCGACCGTCGCCGTCGGGCAGCATCACGTCGAGGAGCACGAGGTCCGGTGGGTTCGCGTGGAGCGCTCGCCCGGCGGCGTCGAGCGTAGGCGCGACCTCGGGATCGAACCCCTCGCGAGCGAGGAGTTCGGCGAGCGGTTCGGAGATCGCCTCCTCGTCCTCGACGAGCAGCACGCGGGGCTTCATGCCGCCGATGGTACTGCCCGAACTTGTCGCTCTTTCTGCTCCCCGAGGTCTTGTCTGTGAGCGACCGCGTGCTTTACAAGAACGCATCTGGCGAGGCGCTGCTCACACAGGGCCGACCGAGGGGGGAGAACATGTCGGCGACGACCGATCACGCGAGAGTCAAGGGACAGCCAACGCCCTCACCGGAGAGTTGGACCGTGCGACTGATGGCCGTGGTCGGTGCGGTTCTAGCGGTTTCCCTCGTCCTCCTTGGCGTCTACTTGAATCCGGGCCTGCGTCCTGCCGCGGGTGGGGAGCTGGCTATCTGGATGGTGGCTACTGCCGCGGCCGCATTCGCGACTGTCTCGCTTGGAAGCACGAGACCCGCGCTGTCGATGGATCTGCCCGTTCTGCTCGCGTGTTCCTTCGTTCTCGGCCCGATCCCGGCGGGAGCAGTGGCGCTTGTCGCTGCGACGACGCAGGCGGAGTTGCGGGGGAGGATCGCATTGTCAAAGGCAGTGTGGAATCACTCACAGACGAGCCTTAGCGTTCTAGCCGCTGGCTTCACCTTCGTCTGGCTTGGGGGTGAGGTTGGGCAGTGGCCCGTCTCCTTGGCTGCCGCCATCGCAGCTATCGTGGCTGACACGGCAGTCAACTACGCAAGCGTTGCTCTCTTCTCGTCGGTGTCCAATCGGCGGGCTCTCCGAGACGTCGTCAAGGAGATGTACATCGGTTCCCCTGGCGCGTTCGCCGCGCACTACTTGTGCTTCGCCCTGACGGGGCTGCTCATTGCTGAAGCCTACGCGGCCGTAGGCCCAGTTTCGCTGGTCGCAGCTGTGGCCCCTGTGGCCTTGGCCAGGCAGGTCTTCTTGAACTCGCACCGACTTGAACGGATCAGCTTGCAGTTGCGGCGGAGGGGAGCCGCGCTCATGCGCGTTGACGAACGCATCGCCGATGAGCGGCGAGACGAGAGGAATCGGATTTCCGAGGCTCTACACGACGACGTGCTGCAGGCTCTCTACACAGTGACTCTCCACGCCCATGTCATTCGCCAGGACTACCGAAGTGGCCGTCTGCTGGATCTCGAGAAGGACGTGCCTGCTGTCGTCGAGACGGCAGAGAAGGCCGCGGCTCTCCTTCGTGAGGTTATCTTCGGTCTCCGGCAGTCACCGGTTGGGCACGCTGGCCTTGTGGAAACCGCATCTCTGTTCGTAGCTCATGTACATGACGAGACCGGGATCGACATATCGTCCGACATCGATTCTTCGGTGCGAGCCGACCCAGCAGTAGAGCTACTCATCTATCAGGTTCTGCGAGAGGCCCTCACGAATGTGGCGCGCCACTCTGGCGCGGACAAGGCATGGGTAGATTTGAGGAGTACGGACGGCTTGGTTTCACTAACCGTTTCCGACAATGGCAAGGGATTTGACCCAGAGCGCGATCGGGATGTTCGGCACTTCGGACTCGATCTCATGGGAGAAAGAGCCGAAGCAACTGGCGGATCAATAGAAGTTCGAACGAGCCCAGGAGGTGGCACTCACGTCGAAGCGTGGTTCAAGCCACGCCTCTGACCCGAGAGCTCTCGTCTGCGTAGTCAGGGCCGGTCTCGGCATCTCCAACTGCAGACGCCGCGACCGGCCCTTCTCACGTGTCCCCGCCAGATATGGATTGCTTCCCGACGAAGGGATGCCCTGGCGCGGCAGATTGCCTCGTAGCTTAGCCAGCCTTGAAGTGCGCGCCGCCCGCCAGAGCCAGGGTTGCCAGGGAGCCAAGGGCGAGAGCGATCCGCCGGATGGTCTTGAGCATGTCCGCCTCCTCCTCTTGTCGGCCCCGGTCTCTTGGGGCTTGTGAGGCGATTCTGCTTTGCGCCCCTAAAAGGGGACCTAAAGGGGTCTAAACAGACTCTGCATTTCGGGCTACGGTGTCCTGGGTCGTTGATAGTGCGGCCCGTCGGCCACTTGATGGCGCCGACGCCCCACAGGGAGGGCACGTGGATCAGTCAGTCCATTACGGCATCCTGGGCCCTCTCGAGCTGCGAGTGAACGGGAGGCAACTCGCGGTAGGTGGTCCTCGAGTCCAGGCGGTTCTCGCTGTACTGGTGATGCAGGAGGGCAGGGAGATCGCCGCCGAGACCCTCATCGACATCGTCTGGGGTGACAACCCGCCTCCCACAGTCAGGACCTCGCTTCAGGTCCATATCTCCAAGATTCGCTCAGTCCTCAAAGGCGCGGGATTCTCCGACGCGCTGGCAACAAATGGCTCCGCGTACTCCCTCGTTGTTGACCGTGATCAAGTGGATGCATCTGCCTTCCGAGATCTCGTCGAGGAAGGACGCGAACTACTCGCCCAGGGCTCGACGGAGCGAGCGCTCGAGGCATTCCGCCAGGCCAGCGCCATGTGGCGGGGAGCCCCGCTTGCCGGCCTGGATCTCCCAGGCCTAGCTCCCGGTTCCCTACGTGAGCTGGAAGACCTGCGCGACCTGACGCTTGTTCTCAGTTGCGAGGCTGAACTTGCGCTCGGCCAACACGCCGAGGCCTTGCCCAACTTGCTACGTCTCCGCGCTGAACTGCCACTGGACGAACGCATCTGCGAGCTCTCTGCTCTTGCGCTGTATCGCAGCGGTCGGCAGGCAGACGCGCTTGCCGAACTCGCTTCGCTTCGTCGGGATTTGTCAGAGCAGCTCGGGATGGAGCCGGGTCTGGCTATTGGGGAGTTGGAGCGGAGGATACTCGCGGGGGACCCGGATCTGATGCAGGCGGCCCCTCCTGCGGTGGAGCCTCGTGAGGTCCGGAAGACTGTCACCGTCGTGGCCCTCCGACTGCCCAAGGGGGATCCAGAAGACGTCCTGGCAGCTACGACCGCCATCTCGGACTTGTTCGGGGGTGCCGTCTCCAACCTCGACGGTTGGTGTCCTACAGCTCGCTCGGGCCGCCTTCTTGGCGTATTCGGATTGCCTGCGGTTCACGAGGACGACGCAGAGCGGGCGGTTCGAACGGCCGATGCCCTCAAGCGAGCAGCGGCCGCGCTCGGCCTTGAGGTACGTCTGGGCGTGTCGACAGGCGAGGTCCTAGTTGAGATAGGCAGCGACGTTCGGCTTCTGACGCATGATCCGGTTGAAGTTGCCGACCTCCTGGCCAGAAAGGCCCGTCCCGGTGAGGTGCTGCTCGGCGTAGCCACCCTGAGACTCGCCGGTGCTGTCGCTGCGGTTGATTCGACGCAGCTTCTTGTGATTGACGACGACGAGGCTCCCCTCGTGGCTTATCGACTTCGAGATGTTGCCGACACACGCGCCGCTCCACGGCTCTCGGCCCCGCTGATCGGGCGCGAGAGTGATCTGGTCAGACTGCGGGACGCCGCCCAGCGAGCGATAGTAGACCGGCGCCCGACAATGCTTGCCGTCCTTGGTCCTGCCGGCATCGGGAAGTCCCGCTTGATCGAGGCGTTCACGGCAGGGCTTGGCGATCGCGTCGACGTCGTGGCAGGGCGGTGCGTTCCATACGGTCGCGACGTGGGTCTGTCTCCGTTCGCCGACGTTGTTCGAGGTGTCGTGGGAATAGAAGAAGGGCGAGCGGCTTCGGAGGCGCGTCGTCGACTCGAGGAGTTCAGCGCCAACGAGCTGGATCGGGAGATGCTGGTTGACCTTCTTGGGGCCTTCATCGGGGTAGCGGATGGGTCCTCGACGCGAGACGAAACGTTCTGGGCCATACGGCGCTGCCTTGCAATTGGGGCTCGCCGCCAACCACTTGTTGCGGTTCTGGAGGATCTTCAGTGGGCTGAAAAGCCTCTACTCGATCTTGTCGGGTACGTCGCGTCCACCGTAGTGGGTGAACCCCTCGTCCTGGTCTGCAGCGCCCGTCCAGAACTTGACGAACGCAGGCCGTCGTGGGGTGGGGCCGGATCCGACGCGGTGACCGTGCGACTTGAGCCCCTTACGTCTGCCGAAATGGACGAGCTGCTCAGCGGCCTCCTTGGCCCGAGTGACCTGAGCCTGGCTGTGAGAGAGCGGATAACCAGCGCAACAGAAGGGAATCCGCTATTCCTCGAGGAAGTGCTTTCGGTCCTGATCGACGATGGGCACCTTCACCAGCGGGAAGGCCGGTGGGAGGCGACCAAGGACCTGAGTGTGGTTCCAATTCCGCCGACCGTGAAGGCTTTGCTTGATGCCCGAGTTGACCTCCTGCCACGAGCTGAGCGGGATACCCTTGAAGCCGCTGCCGTCGTCGGGCGGGAGTTCGACCTGGATGATCTGGGAGATGTTCGACCCGATCTCGCGATGGACGATCTTGTCGGAGCTCTTGATTCTCTGTGTAGGCGGGGTCTTCTTGATCTTCGGAGGTTCACAAGCCGGGGAAGCAGTGCCTACGCATTCAGGCACCTCCTGATCCGTGACGTGGCTTACAGCGCCATTCCTAGGGATCGGCGAGCTCGTGATCATGAGCGGCTAGGGACTTCGCTGGCGGATCGGGCTGGGGACAGACTCACCGAGGTCGAAGAGACAATCGGCTTCCACCTCGAATCGGCGTACCACCTTGGTACTTCTGACGGGAGCCATGGAGTCGCGATCGGCTTGGCCGCCGCAGGACATCTCGCTGCGGCAGGTCGACGGGCCTTCGCGCTCGATGACGCAACGGCGGCTGCCAGTCTCTTCGAGCGCGCGCTGGCATGTGCGACATCAGATCAACACCTTCGAGGCGATCTTGCACGTCTTCGCGGCGCTGCACTCTTCGACCTCGGACGATTCGATGAGGCGCGAGAGGTACTTACCACCGGACTTGCCGCGTCAAGGGAATCAGGAGATGAAGCGCTCCGGTGGAGGCTGGAGATTGAGCTGATGGAGCTCGACGTCTACACGCGCCCGGAGGAGCGCGGGGCTGCTGAGACCCAGGCATTCGCTGAAGCCGCTGTGTCGGCCTTGTCCTCGCTCGGCGATCTTGCGGGTCTCGCGCGTGCGTACCGGCTTCTCGGAGAGGCTCAGACGCTTCAGGGTCGCCTCGATGAAGGAATCGAGGCATTCGAACACGGTGCGCGGCTCGCGTTAGAGGCGGGTGACGAACGCGAGGTAGATCTCCCGCAGCAACTCATGGCGTTACACGGGACCACTCCACTGCCGGTCTTCATTGCTCAGTGCCAGCAGTTGCTGTCCAACCCCACCCGTCGACCCCGCCCCGAGGTGGTGATGAGGCTGGCATACGCCCTGGCGCTTCTGGGCGATGAGGCGGGGGCACGAGGCCGACTTGAGGAAGGGCTTGGCCTTGCACGAGAGGTGGGCGGCGCCTTCCGCGTGGCGGATGCCGAACTCTACGCGGGCCTTACTCACCTTGCGCTCCGAGAGCCCGCTGCCGCAGCCGCACTCCTCACGAGATCTGCCACTCGTCTCACGCAAATGGGGGAAAGCAACCTCCGGTCCACTGTTGAGGGATTCCTCGGGGAGGCATGGTTTCGCGTGGGCGACTACGAACTCGCCGCTGCGGCCGCCGACAAGAGCCGCAGCCTCGCCGCAGACGACGACTGGGCGTCTCAACTTCTTTGGCGCCAGGTACAGGCGAATCTTCATGCAGGGCGTGGAGATTCGGAAGCCGCCATCTCATTGATTCTGGAGGCGGCTGCAATCGCGGATAGGACGGACTTCCTAGCCATGGCAGCTTCGGTTCACCTAGATGCCGCGAGGCTGCTCTCGGATGTGGGTGACCAAGAGGCCGCCGACAAGGAACTCGGTCTTTCGCGTGAACTCTTCGCGCGCAAGGGCGTGTCGGAGGGTGCCCTGGAGAGGACTCGGAAGCTATCCGGCTAGCGAGCGACTACGCAACTGACTGGGCGAGTGATCCAGACAAGCGAAACGGCCCGACCAGAGCGCCGGGCCGCCTCAGCTCTGCGGTTGGTCCGTTCAGCCGGCTTTGAAGTGCGCGCCACCAGCCAATACGAGGGCGGTCAGCGATCCAACGGCGATTGCGAGCCGCTTGAGGAGCTTCATTGTCTGGCCCCTTTCGTCCTATTCGTTGTAGTGCGCCGGGGTCATGACCCCGGCGGCTCCCCGGTTAGGGGACACGGGCGAAGTATCGGGGGACCCCTATCTGGGGGACAAGGTCCTCCTTCGCGCTACGCCGTATGGAGTATCGGCCCATATCCCGGGAATGGCTGATGCTGTTGTCCCCATTCGCGTGGTCAAATCGGGAGGAATGGCACAAGCGCAGCCATCGCAACGCCCCATGCGGCTGCTGGCTCCGAACGCAGCCTCTCTCTTCGCGCTGGCTGTGATCGTGCCGACCTTGGGTGGCTTGGCGTTTGAGATTGCCCGAGATCCCAGCGTCCTCATCGCTGAGCTACCGATTTGGATTCTCCTCGTGGCCGTCGTGGAACTGCTGCCCGCGCCCGCGTGGCGAGGTGTCCAAGTGGGCCTCGGGTTCCCACTGCTCATTTCCGTTGCGATTCTCTACGCGCCGGTCGCAGCGGCCCTGGCCGCACTCCTCGGATCCTCGGATCCTCGGGAGTATCGGCGAGAGATAGCTCCGCTCACGGCGGTGTTCAACAGATGTCAGGTGGCGCTCGCAGTATGGGCCGGGAGTTCAGTTCTTCATTCGCTCGCTACGCCGCAAGAACCAGTCGAGTTGGCCATCGGCTGGTTGACAGTGGCCTCTCTACTCGCCTCGGCTGTTGACTACGCAATCAATATCAGCCTCGTGGCGGTGCTCGTCAGTCTCATCTACCGCCTCTCGCCGCTGGCCGTCGTTCGGCAGCTGTCCAAGGGCCAGGAGTTCCTGGTCAGCTACATGGGCCTTGGGGTGCTCGGTGCGGCGATGGCGAAGTTGTTCGAAGTTGGACAATTGGGCTTCCTCTCGGTCTTTGTGGTGCTGGCCCCGCTGCTGTTTGCACGCCAAATGTTCCGGCGCACCCACGCTCTAGAAGCGGCCCACAAGGAGCTTCAAGAGCGAGAGGAGATCCTGCGTGAGCTCTCCAACACGATGGCGGAAGAGAGGGCCGACGAGCGACTGAAGATCGCTGGCTATCTGCACGACGATCTTGCCCAGGTTCTCTTCAGGCTGAGTCTCCAGGTTGACATCGCGCGAAAGATGCTTGAGAAGGGCGACCTGCGGGAACTCGAGGCCCAGCTGGAGAAGATTAGGGAGTCCAAGCAGGACACCTCCGACAGGATCCGGGCGCTTATCCGTGATCTCCACCGCTCACCGCTTGGCGCGAAGGGGTTGTCGGAGGCCTTGGAGTCCTTCACTGACGAAGTTGGCCGCGACTCCGGCGTAGTGTTTCACCGCGACGTGGAGGAGGTCCCACTTCCCGCGCCGATTGCATTGCTTGTCTACCACGTCGCGAGGGAGGGTGTCATGAACGCCCTCAAGCATGCCCAAGCGACCGATATGTGGATCAGCGTGGCTGAGGAAGCAGACGAAATCGTCCTGCGATTGCGAGACAACGGGATCGGCTTCGACACCTCCGCGCCAGGCCCTGAAGGACACTACGGTATGGCAATGATGCGGGAGCGGGCGAAAGTGGGCGGAGGCTCCCTCGACGTGCAATCAGCTCCGGGAGAGGGAACCACCGTCACCGTCAGGTTCCCGACTGCCCTGCTTCAGCGTGAGCAGACACTCGATAGCGGGCAGGCATCCTCCAGTGATCCGGAGCGTGCTTCCCCCGGTACTTCGGGAACCACACCGCCAACGGCCGAGGGTTCACGCGACTCCGTCCCCGCATGACCTGAATCACGAACCACGCCATCCCTCCGTACAACAAGAGGTCACCGACGGATAGAACGACTCCTGCCGGTGGCGGCACGGGAATCACGTCACCAAGCGGTGATAGTAGGTCCTCCTCTGTAAGGAGATGGTGCTTCGCGCTCGTCTCGGTTGTTGGGCGTTGGCTCGATCCGCTTGCCCGCTGGATAGCCTCAGCGCTCACTGGCATCCCTCCATTCAGGGAGACGACAGCGAGATTGAGCAGCAGCCCCAGGGCCATCACGCGAGAACCGGGAATCCACCTGTTCACGATGAGAAAGACCAGGAGCAGGCTGTAGGACAAGGTCAGCTGGGCTGCTCCTGTGGTGCCGGAATCGATGCCTGCGATGTTCGGAGCGGGGAGCATCTGAAGCGCCACACCGCTGAAGGCCAGGGCCCACCAGTGGATGTGTATCTGGTCGAATCGCCGAAGCCGCCCACCCGCCACGTATCCGACCAGGATTGCGATCAACAGCACGACGAGAACTGGGGAACGTTGCGCCATGGCCCCTAATCCTCTACTGCTTTGTGGTCGGGGTCCATGCCCCGGGGGCTAGCATCCGGGGGTGGCGCGGATGGTGCCGTTCCCCATGCTCCACACCGAGAGCTCCGCGGAGCGTCTCCTCTACGAGGCATTCATGGAGCAACTCGACGATGAGTACGTGATCTTCCACTCGGTCGATTGGGCGCTCGCCGGTCGTAACGGACGCCTGGAGCAAGGCGAGGCGGACTTCGTCGTGATCCACCCCGTCGACGGGCTCCTGGTGATCGAGGCGAAGGGGGGAGAGCTCACGTACGACCCCCAGACTCGGCGCTGGACCCAGGGGGGTCGCAGCGGCCGACACGAGCTCGACGAGGATCCGTTCCATCAAGCCCGCGACGAGATGCATTCCCTCGTGCGGATCTTGGAGGCGCGGGCGGGCTGGTCGAGGTGGCGTCCTTCGTTCGGGTATTCGGTGGCGATGCCGCATGCGATCTACGGGCGCGACGCGCACCCGGGCGCCCCGGCTGCGGTCGTGATCGACCGTGACGACCTCGATCACCTGCAAGCCCGGGTGCGCGAGGTGATGCGCACCTGGCGCCACGAGGGCCGGCGCTTCGGCGAGTCGGGCATGCTCGCGGTCGAGCAGGCGCTCGGCGCAGCCGTCGAGGTGCGGACCCGCTCAAACTCCTGTTCCGCGAAGAGGACCGCACGATCGTCGAGCTCACCGACGAGCAGGCCTGGACGAAGGCCTTCGTGCTGAACCGCACACGCGCGGTGGTGACGGGGCCGCCGGGGTCGGGAAAGACGCTGCTCGCGACCTCGATCGCGCGCACCTTGGCCGAGGCTGGTCGACCCACCTTGCTGACCTGCTTCAACGTCAGGCTTGCCGCGCACCTGCGAGCCAGCGTCGACGGGGTCGAGAACCTCCACGTCGCCCACTTCCACGAGCTCTGTGCCGATCTGGCTCGTGAGGCCGGTCTCGTCGTGCCCGCGCCGACGGGATCGGACGACCGCACGTACTACGAGGAGCGCCTTCCCGAGCTCCTGGAGCGGGCGGCGCGGACGCTCGGTCCTCGGTACGGCGCGATCGTGGTCGACGAGGCGCAAGACTTCCGCGCCTGGTGGTGGCCCGCCCTGCTCGCGCTCCATCGTGAGCCGGACCGGGGCCTGCTCTACCTGTTCTCCGATGACTCCCAGGTCCTCTACGAGGGCGGGGAGCTCCCCCTCGACCCCACCGATGTCCTGCCGCCGCTCCCGCACAACCTGCGGAACACGCGCGCGATCGCGGAGTTCGTCTCGGTGTTCTTCGAGTCCGGATCACGCGCGGGGATCGCGAAGGGTCCTGCCGGCCGGGACGTCGACGTCCTCGACTACGACGGAGAGGACGGGCTGGTGCGAACGCTCGAGGTCGTCTTGAAGAACCTGATCGACTCGGAGGGGCTCGCGCTCGACGACATCGTGGTCCTGACGCCGCCGGGGCGCGAGAAGAGCCTCCTGTGGCGTCGGCGTGCGATCGGCCCCTACGTCTTGTCCGACGTGGTCGAGGACGGCACCGTCCTGTGGTCGACCGTGCACGGGTTCAAGGGTCTCGAGCGACCCGTGGTGATCCTGGCCGAACTCGGCGATCGACACCGAGAGGACGTCGGGCGCTACCTGCGCGTCGGGAGCTCTCGTGCTCGCAACCACTTGATCGTGCTGGCGACCCGGTCCGTCGCCGCCGACATCCGTCGCCGGGCCCCTCATGTGGCGGATCCAGGTCTCGCATAGGTTCAAGGCGTCTCGCATAGGTTCGGCCCAGGTAGCCTCGAAGCATGACGTCCGACCTCGGCTACTTCGGACCCGACAGCGTCTCCTGGCGGGTGCATCGAGAGGTGACCGTGCTGTTCGGTGGGGCGCGGGCCCTCCTGATGCAGGCGGCGCACCCGCTTGTGGTGGCCGGTGCGAACCAAACGGGGATGTACGAACGTGACCCGTGGAAGCGCCTGCAGCGCACGTTGGTCCTCACCTACACCGTCACGTTCGGCTCCAAGGCTCAGGCCGACGCGGCCGCCGAGAAGATCAACCTCGTCCACACGCGGATCAACGGGATCGACCCGGTGACGGGCAAGCGCTACGACGCGCTCGACCCGGTGCTGCTGCTCTACGTGCATGCGTGCCTGGTCGACTCGGCGCTGCTGTTCGAGGAGCTCACGGTCGGGGCGCTCGACGACGCCGGAAGGGAACGGTTCCATCAGGAGCAGATGCTCGCGGCCGAGATGATGCTGATCCCGCGCGACATGATCCCGTCGACGATCCCCGCCCTGCGTGCGTGGCTCGCGGACTTCGAGGACCGCGGGGAGCTGATGGTCACGGAGGGGGCACGCCGCGTCTACGAGCTGTTCCTGGATCCACCGGAGGAGGCCGAATGGCGTCCGGTCCTTCGCGGCGTCTCGCGGCTGGCCTTCGGGACGCTCTCCCCGCTCCTGAGGCAGATGTACGGGGTCCCGATGTCGCCGGCGAAGAAGGCGGCGATGACGGCGACCTTCGCCGGGATCCGTGTCGCCCGTCCGCTGCTGCCGCCGAAGCTCCGCTACATCGCCCCGTACCAGGAGTGGCTGCTCCGGAGCCGAGGTGTCGACGTGGACTCCGACGTCGAGCAGGTCCGTCGGTCTCTCGGGATCCGGCTCGGTTCCTAGACGCTAGTGTGCCCGCCGTGGCACGGGTTGACGGTCTCCTGCTCGACATCGACGGCGTGCTCACCGTGTCTTGGGAGCCGATCGAGGGGTCGATCGCAGCCATCGAGCGGTTCCGCCGTGATGGGGTTCCGTTCCGGTTGATCACGAACACCACGACCCACACGCGCCGCGATCTCTCCCGGACGCTCGGCGGAGCGGGCTTCGACGTCCGCGCCGACGAGATCGTGACCGCGGTCACCGCCACCGCCGCCTACCTCCGCGATCACCATCCCGGCGCGCCGGTGTTCGTGCTCACGGACGGCGACCCGGGCGAGGACCTCGACGGCGTCACGAGGGTGGAGGAGCCGGAGGACGCGGACGTGTTCGTGATCGGTGGTGCCTCGGACGCCTTCGCGTACGACATCGTGAACGGCATGTTCCGGCGGATCATGGAGGGCGCCACGCTGATCGGGATGCACCGGAACCTCTCGTGGCGGACCGAGCGTGGGTGGGAGCTCGACGGTGGCGCCTACGTCGCGGGACTCGAGGAAGCGGCCGGGGTACGCGCGGCCATCTGCGGCAAGCCGGCGCCGGCGTTCTTCGAGACGGGCCTTCGCCTGTTGGGGGTGCCCGCCGCGCGCGCGGCGATGATCGGCGACGACGTCCTCAGCGACGTGATGGGCGCGAAGGCCGTGGGATGCTCCGGCGTGCTGGTCCGTACCGGGAAGTACCGGGAGGGCGACGAGCGACGGGGTGCCCCAGACGTCGTGCTCGATCGACTCGGCGACGTCCCCGACTGGATCGCCGCCGGCTAGGGGCCCTTCCGGACGACGGCGAGGACCTCATCGCCGTAGCGCTCGAGCTTCGTAGGTCCCACCCCGGAGACCGTCGCGAGGCCGGCCAGGTCGCCGGGGGCGAGCTCGGCGATCGCCGCGAGCGTGGCGTCGTGGAACACGACGTAGGCGGGCACGCCGTCCGCTCGAGCGCGGTCCCTCCGCCAGGCCTTCAGGCGCTCGAACGTCGGACCGCCGCCCGGCGCGGCCACCCGCGGCCTCGAGGCGGAGGGCGCGGGTGCCTCACGCCGCACCCCGAGCTCCTCGAGGAATAGGCTCGGCTGCGTCCGAGGCTCTCGCGGCCACGACAGGCTCAGGTGCGTTCGTGCTCGCGTGATCCCCACGTACAGCAGGCGCCGCTCCTCATCGGGGTCGGCCTCGGACCGGCGCGAACGGTAGGGGAGCTCTCCGTCGAGGAGCCGCGGGAGGAAGACGCCGTCGAACTCGAGCCCCTTCGCTCGGTGATAGGTCATCAGCTGGACGCCGCGCCCCTGGCGGTCGGTGGCGAAGCGATGCGTGAGCTCCTCGACGAAGCCGCCGACCGTGGCGCCATCGCCGTGGGCATCGTCGTGCTCCACCGCGAGCTGGCGGAGGCGGCCGAGGTCCGCCTGGCGCGTGATCTCCTCGTCGATGTCAGGCGCGTTGTCCGGGTCGTAGCCGAGCGCGTCGGTCACCGCTCGTACCGCGTCGGCGACCGAGCCCGCGGCCTGCGCGCGTCGCAGCCGGGACAGCGTCGCTCGGGGACCGGGACGGCGCAGGAATGAGCCGTCACGCACCTGGTACGGGATGCCGACGGCCGCGAGCGCCTCTTCGTAGGGCTCGGTGCGGGCATTGATCCGGACCAAGATCGCGAGGGCGTCCCAGGCGATGCCTTCGCGATGCAGCGACCGACAGCCCTCGATCACCGCCGTGACCTCGGCCGCGGTATCCGGCAAGGCCCGGGCCGTCGGGCTCGGTCCATCCGGACGGGTCGGGCGCAGGGACTTCTCGAAGCCACCGAGCTTCGGGGTCAACGCGTTCGCCACGGCGAGGATCTGGGGCGACGAGCGGTAGTTCTCCTCGAGTCGCACGATCGTGGCGTCGGGGTAGCGCGTCGGGAAGCCCAGCAGGTGCTCCGGGGATGCGCCCGTGAACCCGTAGATCGTCTGGTAGTCGTCGCCGACGACGCAGATCTCGTCCCGGTCGCCGAGCCATCGGTCGAGCAACGCCTGCTGCAGCGGGTTCACGTCCTGGTACTCGTCCACGGTGAAGGCGTGGAACCGGGCGCGCACCTCGGCGGCCGCGTCGGGATGCTCGTCGAAGAGCCGGACGGCGTGCCCGAGGAGATCCTCGAAGTCGATCTTGCCGATCCGCGACTTGCGGCGCTCGTACCCGTCGAACACCCGGTGCATAAGCTCCGCGGGCATCGGCGGCTCATGACCCTCGACCCGGAGGACCTCGAGGTAGGCCGACGGGGTGACCATCCGGTTCTTCGCCCACTCGATCTCGCCGGCGAGCTCGCTGCGCGGCAGGAAGCGGTGGGGCGGGGGCAGGGCGTTCGCGAGGGACGCGATCAGCGGGGCCTTCGTGTCGAGCAGTTCCGGGAGCGGGGAGCCGGCGTGGGCCGTCCACAGGCGAGACAGCTGGGACAGTGCGGCCGCGTGGAACGTCCGCGCCTCGACACCGTCGACCCCGAGGCGCGACAGGCGGGCCTTGAGCTCGTTGGCTGCCTTCTCGGTGAAGGTCACCGCGAGGATCGTGCGCGCGTCGAACGCACCGGTCGCCACCTGGTACGCGATCCGGTGGGTGATCGTGGTGGTCTTGCCGGTCCCGGCGCCGGCGAGGATCGCGACCGGACCCCGGACGGTGCTCGCCGCCTGTCGCTGCGCCGGGTTGAGCGGATCGAGGATGCGGTCAGGCCCCACCCGGCGAGCCTACCGGTCGAGGCCGACGTCTCGGACGGGTGCTCGCCGGGAGTCGTATCTCGGGAGCCGGTCTAGCCTGGACCCCATGGACCCTCGACCCGCCACCCTCGGCGAGCTGCGGGCCTCGGGCTATCCGGACCGGTCGGTGAAGCAGGAGCTCCGTGCGAACCTGCTCGCCCGCCTGGCCTCCGGCGGCGAGCTGTTCCCGGGGATCCTCGGTTTCGACGACTCCGTGCTCCCCGCCCTCGAACGCGGCATCGTGGCCGGGCACGACCTGATCCTCCTGGGCGAGCGAGGTCAAGCGAAGACCCGGCTGGTCCGGGCGATCGTCGACCTGCTCGACGAGTGGCTGCCGGTCGTCGCCGGCACGGAGACGAACGACCACCCGTACCATCCGATCTCCGCCCACGGGCGGGCGCTCGTGGACGAGCACGGGGACGCGACGCGGATCGCGTGGATCCACCGCGACGACCGGTACGGCGAGAAGCTGGCCACGCCGGACACGTCGGTCGCCGACCTGATCGGCGACGTCGACCCGATCCGGGTCGCGGAGGGGCGGTACCTGACGGACGAGCTGACGATCCACTACGGGATGATCCCCCGCACCCATCGAGGGATCGTCGCGATCAACGAGCTGCCGGATCTCCCCGAGCGGATCCAGGTGTCGTTGTTCAACATCCTCGAGGAGCGCGACGTCCAGATCCGCGGCTACCGGATCCGTCTGCCGCTCGACCTGCTCCTGGTCGCGACCGCGAACCCGGACGACTACACGCACCGGGGGCGGATCGTGTCGCCGCTCAAGGACCGGTTCGGGACCCAGGTGCGCACCCACTACCCGCAGACCCCCGACGAGGAGATCCGGATCATGGATCAGGAGGCGGGGGTCCCCGGGGGGGACGTGCCGGTGCGCGTGCCGCGCTTCATGAAGGAGATCGTCGCCTCGCTCACGCAGGAGCTCCGCCGATCCCCGCACGTGAACCATCGCAGCGGGATCAGCGTTCGGTACTCGATCGGGAACCTCGAGACGCTCCAGGCGGCGGCGATCCGCCGGGCGGCCCGGTCGGGCGAGCCCGAGGCGGTCCCGCGCGTGATCGACCTCAAGGGGGTCATCGCGTCGTCCCAGGGCCGGATCGAGTTCGACACGATCGAGGAGGGCCGCGAGGACGAGATCGTGTCGCGAGCGCTTCGGCAGGCGCTCCTCGACGTCTTCCGCCACCGCGTGTCCGGGGTGGACCTCGGACCGCTCCTCGAGCGGTTCGACCGAGGGCTCGACGTCGAGACGAGCGACCTGATGCCGGCCTCGATGTTGCTGGATGCGTTCGGTGACGTCCCCGGGTTGGCGAAGCTGCTCCAGCGGCTGGGCGTCGAGGAGGAGAGCCCCGGGGTCGCGGCGAGCGCGCTCGAGTTCGCGCTCGAGGGACTGCACCTGTCGCGCCGTCTGAACAAGGACGAGCACGGCGGCGTGGCGCGCTACGCGGCGCCGGGCGGCTCGTAGACTCCGCCCTGACATGGAGCTGATCCACCGGTACGTCGGGTTCGCCGTCGTGGCGGTGTTCACGGTCGGGTGGGTCTGGGGGCTCGGCGCCGCGATCGTCCGGCGCGGCCCCGGAGAGCGGTTCTGGGTCTGGCTCACGGTCGCGCAGGTCGTCGCGGTGGTCCAAGCGCTGATCGGGATCGTGCTGCTCCTGATGGGCCTTCGACCGTCCGACTGGCTCCACCTCGTGTACGGGTTCGGTCCGCTCGTGATCTTCGGGATCGGGCACGCCATGGCGCGGGAGCTGCAACGGCAGGCCGAGGGAGAGAAGCCCCCGATCGCGCCCTGGGTGGTCTTCGCGGCGGCGGGGTTCATCTCGTTCGGCCTTTCGACCAGGGCGCTCATGACCGGCCTCGGCATCAGCTGACACGGGCGGCGCCTCGTACCGACGGACCTGCCCTACCCTGGTCCAGATGGCGCGCGCTCGTTACTCGCGGTGGGACGGCACCCAGGAGCCGTTCGAGCCCGACATCCCGACGGCGGAGGTGCTCGAGGAGCTGGCCGACGACGTGCTGATGGGTGAGCCGACCGATGCCGCCCTGCGGAACCTGCTCCGGCGCGGGATGCGCGGCCGCTTCTCGGGTCTCGACGCCCTCCGCCGACAGGTCCGGGAGCGGCGTGAGGAGGAGGAGGACGCGGTCGATCTCGCCGGGCCTCTCGAGGAGATCCGCGAAAGGCTGGACGAGCTGCTCGAGCTCGAGCGCACCCGGTTGTCGTTCGACGCCGGTGACGACGCGAGGATGCGTGAGGCGTTCCTCGACGCCCTGCCTCCCGACGTGGCGGGGCGCATCGGCGAGCTTCGCGACTACCGGTTCACCGATCCCGTGGCGCAGCAGGCGTTCGACGAGCTGATGGCGCACCTCCAGGAACAGGTCCTGGGGTCGTACGTCCGGTCGATGGCGCAGGGTCTGCGCGACGTGACCCCCGAGCAGCTGGAGCGGATGAAGGACATGCTCGCGGAGCTCAACGGCCTGCTCGAGATGCGGAACCGGGGCGAGGACACGCAGCCCGCCTTCGAGGACTTCATGTCGCGCTACCGGGACCTGTTCCCGGGGAACCCGAGGACCCTGGATGAGCTGCTGGAGGACATGGCGCGTCGGATGGCCGCGATGTCGCGCTTGATGGCCTCGCTCAGCCCGTCCCAGCGTGCGGAGCTCCAGGACCTGGTCGACGAGACGATGCAGGACATGGACCTCGCGTTCGAGATGGACCGGCTCGGGTCGAACCTCCGCGGCGCCTTCCCGTCGATGCCGTGGGACGACCCGTCGTGGTCGACGGGCGACGACACCCTGCCGATGGCCGCGACCGTCGACGCGCTCGAGCGGCAGCACGACCTGGAAGAGCTCGACCGCGCGCTCGAAGGGGAGCTATCCCGGGTGCCGCCCTCGCGGACGTCGACGAAGACGCGCTCCGGCGTGCGTTGGGAGAGCCGGCGGTGCGCGACCTCCGCCGCCTCAAGCAGATCGAGCGAGCCTTGGAGGACGCCGGTCTGGTTCAGCGTCGGGGCGGGCGACTGGAGGTGACCCCACGCGGCGCCCGCACGATGGGAGAACGCGCCCTCACGAAGGTGTTCGAGCGGCTCGCCCGCGACCGGGAGGGGGCCCACGAGGCGCGCGATCCCGGGCGGGCTCGCCGAGCCGACCGGGCAGACGCGGCCGTGGCGGTTCGGGGACCAGGGAACGATCGCGGTTCAGCGCAGCGTGTTCAACGCCGTCGTCCGTGGTGGGCGCGACGACGAGGGGGCGGTGCGTCTCGACGCCGAGGACTTCGAGCTCGCGGAGGCCGAGCAGCGGACCGAGACCGCGACCGCGCTCCTGTTGGACCTGTCGTTCTCGATGCCGCTGCGCGGGCACCTGGTCCACGCGAAGAAGATGGCGCTCGCGCTGCACGCGCTGATCGAGGGCCGGTACCCGCACGACACGCTCTACCTGATCGGGTTCAGCGACTACGCGCGGCGGCTCACGCCGATGGACCTGGCGGCGCCCGGGTTCGAGCGGACGTACGGGACGAACATGCAGCACGCGTTCCTGCTGGCCGGGAGGCTCCTGTCCGCAGCATCCTCGGGCGCAGCGGCAGGTGATCATGGTCACCGACGGCGAACCGACCGCGCACCTCGAGGGCGAGGAGGCGTACTTCGCGTGGCCCCCAGAGCCCGAGACGATCCGGCGCACCCTCGCCGAGGCCGTCCGACTGAGCCGGACCGGGGTCACCCTCAACATCTTCATGCTCGAGGAGTCGGAAGGGCTCGCGCGGTTCATGGAACGCCTCGCCCAGCTGACCGGCGGGCGGGTGTTCCTGATGGACGACGACCGCGTGGGCGACTTCGTCTTGCGCGACTACGTGCGCCGGCGCTCCGGGTCCTCGCGGTAGTCTCGCCGCCATGCCGCGGTGGGCGAAGGTCGTGATCTGGGCCGTCGTCTTCGCGCTCTGCGCCGCCGCGGGGGCATGGTTCGCGTCGCGGACCGATCCCTTCCCGCCCGGCGTCGAGGATCCCGGCGCGCGCCCGGCCGAGCCGACCGAGACACCGAGCGAGGGGGCTCGCCCGATCTGGACGGGGTCGTTCAGGGCGGACACCGAGCATCGTCTCCATGTCGGGGGGACCTGCCGGAGCGATTGGCGGGGCACGTATCGGGTCCGGCTGCTCGAGGACGGGTCGATCGACGGGGTCAGCGGCATCGCCGCGCTCGATCCCGGCAGCGCTCGATGCGACTTCGATCAGGGACAGCTCCAGGCCGCCACCGCCGAGCTCTCGGTCGGAGGGACCTGGGAGCAGGAAGGCCAGCGGTACCTGCTCCGCCTCCGGTTCCGTGCGGGCCAGCTCGATCCGGTCGGCTCCCTCGACGTGGGTGGGTTCCTCGCCACGATCGGATCGGTGCGACCCGAGCTCGAGCCCATCGTCGACCTGGACTCCTACGGGGACGACCGTGAGCTCAACCTCTCGGACGGGAATCAGGGCGAGTACGTGGCCGCGTACGGGTTCCTGGCGAGCTGTCGCTCGGGCTGCGACTGAGGTCGTTGCCCTCGGCGGGACTGGCGCGCAAGGCCTCCCGTCAGGCATCATCCCCGGATGAACGACGAGAGCCTGCAGCGCGCCAACGCCTTCCTGGAGGCGGTGTCGTCGCGGGTCGAGGTGGGCGAGGTGCTCCGCGAGACACCCGCCGAGATCGGCCGGGAGCTGGGTCACCCCGATCCGCTCGCGACCGCGAGGGCGGTGCGGGCGTTGATCGCCCGGCGGCGCCTCGAGCCGGCGAACGGCTCGTACCGGCTGCTGGACGCTCGCCCGGTGGAGCCCGAGGAGCGCGAGGCACTCGGCCGCCGTCCCCGCTCCATCGAGGGGAGGCGACGTCGCACCGAGCGATCGACCGAGGCCGCGGACGGAGCGATCTCGCCTACTCGGATCTGGGCCGTGCCGTCGCCGAGAAGCTGATCGATCTGGGTCGCGAGAACGCCGACATGAGGACCGAGCTCCGTCAGGCGCGGGAAGAGCTTCGGGAAGCCCGAGCGACGCGTGACGAGGCCGAGCGACGCGCGAGGTCGCTCGCGAGCGGACGAAGGAGCTCGAAGCCAGGGCGGAGATGGCCGAGGGCAACCTGCGAGCCTTGCTCGCCTCGGCGCGAGGGCGCGACGTCCGCCCGGATGCCCCGGTCGGTGACGTCGAGATGGCTGCGATCCTCGGGGTCCTCAAGGGCGACGAGGAGACGGAGGCCGCCACCACACCCGGCGCGGCGCTCGCGCCCGACGCCTGACGTTCGCTACGGTGCCTGTTCCTGCGGCACGAGCCAGCAGGCGGCGTCGTGGCCCTCGGCGCCGGGCATCAAGGGGAGGTCCTCGCCCTTGCACTTCGCCTCGATCCCGAGCTCGGCGGCCCGACCCGAGCTGACGACGGGGCAGCGCGGGTGGAAGCGGCACCCCGGCGGGATCCTCGTGGGGTCGGGCGGCTCGCCCGCGAGGATCGGTCGCTCCACGCCTCCTGCCTCGGGGACCACGTTGAGGAGCGCCTTCGTGTAGGGGTGCCGGGGGCGCTGGAGGACCTCTTCGGCGGGTCCGATCTCGACGATCCGTCCCAGGTACATCACCGCGACCCGGTCGGCGACGGTCCAGGCCAGACCGAGGTCGTGGGTGACGATCAGGATCGAGATCTTCAGCTCGCGGCGAAGCTTCATCAGCAGCGACAGGATCTCGCCGCGCACCGAGGCGTCCAGGTTCGAGACGGGCTCGTCGGCGACGATCACCGTGGGGTCGAGCGCGAGCGCGCCCGCGATCACGACCCGCTGCCGCTGGCCTCCCGACAGCTCGTGCGGATACAGCAGGTAGAAGCGCTCCGGCGGCCGCAGACCCGCTCTCGAGAGGGCCCGGGCGACCAACTGCTCCTCGGACTCGCCGTCCGGCCCCTCGTGGATGCCGTGGATGCGCAGTCCCTCGGCCACGATCTCGTAGATCGTCTGCCGCGGATTCAGCGACGCCGTCGGGTCCTGGAAGACCATCTGGACCTGCCGCCGGTAGGGCTGGAGCCCCTTGGCCGACGAGGCGAGCGGCTCCCCTCGGAACCTGACCTGCCCTCGGTCGGGCACCAGCAGCCCCATCATCGCCCGCGCGGCGGTCGTCTTCCCGCAACCGGACTCCCCGGCGAGGGCGAGGACCTCGCCCTCGTGCAGCGTGAGGGTCACGCCGTCGACGGCCTTCGCATCGGCGGCCTTCTTGCCCCGCAGGCCCGCGATCAATCCGACGCGCCCGGCGAAGTTGACCTCGAGGTCGTCGATCTCCACGACGGGGACGTCGTAGTTGACGAGCGGCGTCTCGTCGACGGCATCGCTCATGTGCCCACCCCCTCGATCGTCGGCGCGCCCTGGGCGTGCACGCAGGCGGCCAGCCGGGCCTCACCGGCACGCCAGAGCTGGGGATCGATCGTGGGACACGCGTCGGTCACCTCGGCGCACCGAGGGTGGAACGGACACCCCGACGGGACGTGCTGCGGGTCGGGCGGGTCGCCGCCGAGACCGCTCGGCTGGCCGCGGAACCGCATGTCGCCGATCTCGGGGAACGCGGCGGCGAGCGCCTTCGTGTAGGGGTGCACCGGGGAGTGGAAGACGTGCTCCGACGGGACCTTCCTCCACGATCTTGCCCGCGTACATGATCGCCAGATCGTCCGAGACCTCGACCAGGACCGAGAGGTCGTGGGTGATGAACAGCATCGCGAGCCCGAGGTCGTGCTGGAGCGACCGGAGCAGCTTGAGCACCTGCGCCTGCACCATCACGTCGAGCGCGGTGGTCGGCTCGTCGGCGATCACCATCGACGGGTTGCAGGCGAGGGCCATCGCGATCATCACCCGCTGCTTCTGCCCGCCGGACAGCTCGTGCGGGTAGTCGTCGATCCGTCGTCCCGGCAGGCCGACCTGCTCGATCAGGTTGCCGGCGCGGACGTAGGCCTCGCGCTCGCCGGCCATGCCGTGCACCTGGATCGCCTCGGCGATCTGCTGACCGATCCTCTGGACGGGGTTGAGCGCGTGCAGCGCCCCCTGGAACACGATCGAGGCCCCGGTCCAGCGCGCCGCCCGGAGCTTCCCGGGCGACAGCGCCAGGACGTCTTGGCCGTCCAGAAGGATCTGACCCTCGATCTTGGTCTGCGCCGAGTGCAGCCGCAAGATCGCACCCGCGATCGTGGACTTGCCGCAGCCGGACTCGCCGGCGAGCCCGAGCACCCGGCCCTTCTCGATGTCGAAGGACACGCCTCGGACGGCGGGGACGTCGCCGCCCTTCGTGCGGTACGTGACGTTCAGGTCTCTGACGGAAAGGACGCTCATCGCTCTCTGATCCTCGGGTTCACGATCTCGTCGAAGGCGAACCCGATCATCGTGGCGGCCAGCACCACGAGCACGATGCACGCGCTCGGGAAGATCAGCCACCACCACGCACCGATCGTGATCGCGCCCTTCGAGAAGGCCTGCTCGATGATGGTGCCCCACGTGATGTTGAGCGGATCGCCCAGACCCAGGAAGGACAGGGCCGACTCGGACAGGATCGCGATCGCGATCGTGAGGATCGTGTTCGCGAAGATGACCGGCATCACGTTGGGCAGGACGTGTTTCATCACGACGTGGTTGTTCGGCCCACCCAGCGCGCGTGATCGTTCGACGAACATCCGTTCCTTCACCGAGAGCACCTGTGCCCGCACCAGACGGGCGGTGCCCGGCCAGGACGTGAAGCCGATGATCATGATGATGATCCACAGGTTCTGGCCGAGGAGCGCGGCGAGCACGATCGCGAGCGCCAACCACGGGATCACGATGAACGCATCGGTGAACCGCATCAGGCCGGCGTCGATCCATCCACCCCGGTATCCGGCCGCCATGCCGATCAGGGTGCCCACGACCATCGAGATCACGGACGCGACCAGCCCGACCAGGAGCGACGTCTTCGACCCTGCGATCACGAGGTTCAGGACGGACACGCCGTTCGTATCCGTGCCCATCGGGAACTCAAGGCTGGGAGGTGCCTTCGTCGGGTTGTCCAGGGTATCGATCGGGTTGGTCGTCCCCCCGAACCCGAGGGCCGAGTAGATCGCCATCAGCACGAAGAACACGAGGATGAACAGTCCCACCATGCCCATCGTGCTCGACCGGTACGACGACCAGAACCTGGCGAGTGCCCGCCGACGACGCAGCCACTTCACCCGTCGGGGGGTCAGCTTCTCGGGGGGGACGATCGGCGCCTCGGCGAGGGTGGGTTCGGTCGTCGTCATGCCGTCCGCACCCGTGGGTCGAGGTAGCCGTAGGTGAGGTCGGCGATCAGGTTCGCCAACAGCACGGCGACGCTGAAGAACAGGAACGTGCCCTGGAGCACCGGGAAGTCCCGGTTCACGAGGGCGTCGTAGGAGAGCAACCCGACGCCCGGATAGGTGAACACGAGCTCGACGGTGATCGCACCACCGAGCACGAACGCGAACGACAGGGCGATCAGCGTGACGGTCGGGAGCAGCGCGTTGCGGACGGCGTGACGCCGGAGCACGTACTTCTCCCGCACACCCTTCGCCCGTGCGAGCGTGATGAACTCCTCGCCCATCACGTCGAGCAGCGATGACCGCATCAACAGGTAGTACTCGCCCAGGTAGGCCAGCGTCAGCGTCAGGAACGGCAACGCCATGTGGTTCAGGTAGTCCGCGACGTACGCCAGCCCCGTGTAGTCGGCCACCGGGTCGATGTAGCCGGCCGTGGGGAAGATCTGGAAGACGTTGGCGAACAGCAACAGGAGCAAGATCCCGAGCACGTACTCGGGCATCGAGTACAGGATCATCGACCCGACCATCGAGCCGTTGTCGACCCGGCCGCCCCGCCGCCACCCGCCGTAGATCCCCATCAGGGTCCCGATCGCGATCGACGCGACGGTGCTCGTGAACAGCAGGATGAACGAACGCCCCATCCGCTCCCAGAAGATCTCCGAGACCGGACGGCCGGGATCGATGATCGTCGAGACCCCGAAGTTCCCGGTGAGGGTGTCCCGCATGTAGTCGACGTACTGGTCGGGGAAGATGGGCTTGTCCAGTCCGAGGTCGGCGCGGAGCTCGTCCTGCTGCGCCGGGGTGAGCTCCGCTCCCGCCGAGCGGACCAGCAGGGTGACCGGGTCACCCGGCATGATGCGGAACAGGAAGAAGTTGAACGTGAGGATGAAGAACAGGGTGAAGAGCACCTGCGCGATCTTGCCGAGCAAGTAGCGTTGTGTCCCCACCCTGCTCTACCGATCCCCCTGGTTGCGTCCCGGCCGCCTAGGCAGCGTCCTCGTCCGACCTGCCGCGTCGCGACAGCAGCACCACGGCGACCACGATCACGATCGCGCCGAGGATCCCGAGCCACACGACCGGCGAGACGCCACCGCCCGAGCCTCCGCTCGTCGTCCCGCCCGCGCCGATCGGCTGGACCGTGAGGGCGGTGTAGGCCGTGTACTGGCCCCACAGGAAGCCCTCGGGCGTCGGGGAGATGTTGTCCTCGAGCCCGGTCCACTCGTCGCTGCGGTACGCCTCGAGCGCCTTGTCGTAGAACAGCACGACCTCGGGGATGTCCCGGTAGATGATCTGCTGCATCTCGTCGATGATCGCCTGGCGTTCCGTCGTTTCCGAGGCGGTCTTCTGGTCGACGTAGAGCTGGTCGTACTCGGCGTTCGAGTAGCAGGTGTCGCTCCAGCTTCCGCACTGGTTCGACGTGAACGTCGACAGGATGAAGTCGGGGTCCGGGTCGGGACCCCAACCCCAGATGTAGAGGTCGTAGTCGTTGTCGTACCAGGCGTTGATCAGCTTGCCGTCGGTCAGGACCTCCGACTTCGTGGCGATCCCGATCTCCGTCAACCACCCCGAGATGAACCGTCCCATGTCGGGCGCCTGCTCGTCCTCCGATCGCAGGATGAACCGGAACTCCAGTTCCTCGCCGCCGCCCGGCATCTCGCGGACGCCGTCGCCGTCGGTATCGGCGTAGCCTGCCTCGTCGAGCATCGCGTTCGCGGCCGCGAGGTCGAAGGTGATCGCCTCCTCCTCGGTCGGCGCGTAGTGCCATTGGGAGGCGAACGGCGGGACGATCGTGGAGCCAACCTCACCGTAGCCACCCATGATCCGGTCGACGAGGGTCTGCTTGTCGATCGCGTGCGCGATCGCGGTCCGCACGACTGGGTCGAACAGCGCCGGGTGCCCGGTGCTCCCCGTCTCGGCGCAGTAGTCGGCGACCGTGTTCTCCGGGTCGCACGCGTTCATGCTCATCTGGACGAACCCGGTCGCGGGACCGACCCACGTCGTGATGCCCGACTGGCCCTCGAGGGAGTCGAACAGGTCCGGTCCGATGCCCGAGAGGTAGTCGATCTCGCCGTTCTTGAGCGCCGTGACCATCGCCTCTTCGTTGTTGAAGCGTCGCACGACGTACTCGTCGATCTTCGGCGCGCCGTCCCAGTAGTCCGGGTTGGCGGTCATCGTCCAGGAGTCGCCCTTGGTCCACTCGGTGAGCTCGAAGGGCCCGCTCCCGATCGAGGGCTCCGTGCCGGGTTCGAAGTTCCACTTCTTCATCGCGTCCTTGTCGCGATCGGCCCACAGGTGCTCGGGCACGATGTAGATCCACGGCGGGATCGTCGGCGCGATCGTGGGCACCTCGGTGGTCCACACGAAGGTCCGGTCGTCGGGCGCCGTGAACGACTCGGGCGTCGAGTAGGGGAGGTAGTCGAGCGAGGAGCCGAGCTTGAACTCGACGATCCGCGAGAAGGTGAAGGCGATGTCGTCCGCGTTGACCTGCTCGCCGTCCTGCCAGAAGGCGTCGTCGCGGATCGTGAAGGTCCATGTCAGGCCGTCCTCGGACTGCGACCACTCCGTCGCGAGGCCGGGCGCGGGGCCGAGATCGTCCTTCGCGAAGTTGATCAGCATGTCGTAGTTGAGGCTCAGGACCTCGTACTCGGGCGCTTCGATCGCCTTGAAGGGGTTCACGGTGCGCATGTCGTTCGTGGTGCCCGATACGAACGACACCTTCTCGTCGGCCGACGGCGTGGCGCTCTGGGCGAACGCCGCCGTGTTCGTGAGGGCCACCCCCGCGACCACGCCGAACGCGACCGCCAGGGCCGCAATGCGACGGGCTCTCCTCATCTCGACGCTCCTTCCATCCGGATGGTCATCCCCGGTGCTTCCTTCCTCGTTCTACGAATCTCGGACGACGCCCGGTTGCTCGATCGTGAGCGTCCTCGCGTCGGCGTCGAGCGTCGCGGTGACGCCCAGCGGGATCGTCGCGAGGTGCTTCCCATGCCCGAGAGGGGCCCTGTATAGCACCGGGACCCCCAGCGGCGCCAGCGCCCGTTCCAGAACGTCCTCGATCGACCGGTTCCGGGGCGCCTCGGGGCGGTCCTCGCTCCAGTCGCAATCCTTCAGCTCGCCCACGACCACGCCCACGACCCCGTCCAGCTTGCCAGCGAGCTTGAGCTGGGTGAGATGGACCTCGATCACGTACGCGGGCTCGTGAACCTCCTCGAAGAACAAGATCGCGCCGTCGAACACCGGATCGAACCGGGTCCCGATCAGGTGGACGAACGTGAAGAGGTTGCCGCCGACGATCGGCGCGGTCACGCGGCCGGGCGTGATCGTCCGGCGCCACGGGTCGTCAGGGTCGTCGGGGACGGGACCGACGCCGCCCTCGGTGAACCCCCTGAGGGCCGAGTCCCACGTGAAGGCCGTGCGCTCGGGGATCCCCATCGACCCCAGGCCGGGCCCGTGGAGGGTCGCGAGGCCGGATCTCTGCAGCAGCGCCACGTGCAGGTTCGTGATGTCCGAGTAGCCCATCAGGGCCTTCGGGTGCTGGGCGATCAGGTCGTAGTCGAGATGCTCGATCACCCGGACCGCTCCGGTCCCGCCCCACAGGACCTGGATCACGTCGACCTCGGGGTCCGAGAACAGCGCGTGCAGATCGTCGGCGCGCTGCTGCGGGCTTCCTGCCTCGTAGTCGTCCTGGGCCCACACGCCGTCGGTCAGCCTCACCCGGAAGCCCTTCGACTCCCACCACTCCTTGGGGCGCAGCACGTCCGATGCGTTGTAGTAGGGACCGGAGGGGGCGCACACGCCGATCGTGCCGCCGGGCGGGAGGGCGCGCCCGAAGCACGTGGCTTGGACGCGGGCATCCATCGATGAACCTCCGTGGTCGCGGGCTGGCGGGGTCTGCGGATCATGCCGCGATCGAGGGCCACCGTCCAGGGCCGTCGGGCCCGGTACGTGCGCGCGTCCCGGCGCCAGGTGGTACGCGATCACCCCGATCAGCGGGCGGTACCCACCGCGGCGATCCGGGTGAACCGGGCGAACACCTCGCGGCCCTTCGCCTCGTGCGCGGCGTGGACCGCGTCGGACTCGGCCAGCACCGTCGCGGGGGACTTGCCCCACTCCGCCTCGACCGCGGGCTCGGCCGCGAGCCACGACTCCAGCTCCGCTCGGTCGATCTCCAGGTGGAACTGCGTGGCCCAGGTCGTCTCGTTCAGGCGGATCGCCTGGTTCACGACCGGGTCGCCGGTGGCGAGCAGCACGGCTCCGTCCGGCAGCGCGAACGTGTCCATGTGCCACTGGAACACGCGGTCCCCTGGCTCGTAATGCGACAAGAGCGGGTCGTCGGCCGCGGCGGGCGTCGGCACGATCGGCTCGAACCCGAACTCTCGGATCGGCGCCTTCGTGACCGCGGCCCCGAGTGACCACGCGAGCGCCTGCGCACCGAAGCAGATCCCGAGGAACGGGACCTGGGCGTCGATCGTCGCTCGGATCAGCTCGCCGATCTCGTGGATGAACGGTTGCTCGTCGGCGTGCTCGACGTTGAACGAGCTGCCGAACAGGACGACGCCGGCGTGCGCGGCCGGGTCGGGCCGCGGGACGCCGCCGATCGCGTCCCAGACCTCGATGTCGCCGCCCGCGGCGCGGACCGCGGACGGCCCCACGCCGAACGTCTCGGCGGGCTCGGCGCGCACGAACAGGAGCGGTCGCATGACGACCGAGTGTAGGGCCGGCGCGCCCGTCGTTCAGCCGCCGGTGCGGCGCCTGATCTCCGCGGCGAGCTTCGGCACGACGTCGAACAGGTCGCCCACGACGCCGAGGTCGGCCATCCTCAGGATCGGGGCGTCCTCGTCCTTGTTGATCGCCACGATCACCTTGGCGCCCTTCATCCCGACCACGTGCTGGAGCGCGCCGCTGATCCCGACGCCGATGTAGACGTCGGGCTTCACGGTCTTGCCCGTCTGGCCGATCTGATACGCGTACGGCACCCAGCCCGCGTCCACGGCGGCGCGGCTCGCACCGACCGCCGCCCCACCGACCGCGGCCGACAGCTCGTCGAGCAAGCCGAACCCCTCGGCTCCACCGAGGCCGCGGCCGCCCGCCAGGACGACCTTCGCCTCCTCGAGCTTCGGGCCGGAGGCCGCCTCCTCGTGGCGCTCGACGACGCGAGCGCCCTTCGCGGCCTCGGACACGTCGACGGCGACCGGCACGACCTCCGCGGTGCCGCCGCTCGGCTCCGCGAGCAGCGCACGCGGGCGCACGAGCACGAGCCGGGGCTCGGGGCCCTGCAGCGCGACGTCCACGATCTTCGTGCCGCCGAAGATCTCCGTACGCGCGGTATCGACGGCGAGCACGTCGGTGGCGTTCGACATCAGGGTCGAGCCGGTGCGGGCCTGGACCCGTCCCGCCACGTCGCGGGCGTCGTACGTGCCGGGGAACAGCACGAGCGAGGGGCGGTGCTCCTCGATCAACGCGGACAGGACGTGGGCGGCGGGGCGGCCCGGGTGGTCGGCGAACACCTGGTCGTCGCTCGCGTAGACGCGCGCGGCGCCGTGAGCGCCCAGATCGCCGGCCGCGGCGGTCGCGCCGGGGCCGAGCGCGACCGCGGCGACGTCGTCACCGAGGTCGCGCGCCTTCGTGAGGAGCTCGAGCGCCGATGGGTGAGGTCCCTCGGCCGAGACCGGCGCGTAGACCCAGATCGTCGCCACTCAGATCACCCCCGCCTCGGTCAGCAGATCGGCGATCCGCGCGATCGCCTCGTCACCGGCGGGCACGACCTCGCCGCCGGCCTTCGCCGGGGCGTCGGTGACCGTCGCGACGGACTGGGATGCGGCGACCGCGCCCGCGTCCAGCCCCAGGTCGGCGAGCGTGAGGCGGTCGACCGGCTTCTGCTTGGCCTGCATGATCCCCTTCAGGCTGGGGTAGCGAGGCTCGGTCGCCCCCGCCGTGACGGTCACGACCGCCGGGAGGGGGCATTCCACGACGTCGTATCCGGTCTCGGTCTGCCGCTCGACGCGCACCGATCCGTCGGACGGCTCGAGCTTGCGGACGGCCGAGACGCTGGCCGCGTCGAGCAGCTCGGCGACGGTGATCGGCACCGTGCCCGTGTAGCCGTCGGTCGACTCGACCCCTGCGATCACGAGGTCCCATGGTGCGCGGGCAGCGGCGGCCGCCAGCACCCGCGCGGTCGCGAGCGCGTCGGCGCCGCGCAGCGACGGGTCGCTGATGTGCACCGCCTTGTGGGCGCCCATCGCGAGGGCGCGCTGCACGGCGGTGGCGGCGTCGTCGGGCCCCATCGTCACGACGGTGACCTCGCCGCCGCCGGCCTCCACCAGTTGGAGGGCGAGTTCGAGGCTGTACTCGTCGCCTGGGTCGAGGGCGCCGTCGCCACCGGTCCGGACGATCAGGTTGTCCGGACCGAGCTCGGGCGTCCCCTGCGGGTTCGGGACGTATTTGGCGAAGACCACGATGTTCATGCGCGCAGACTACCGGCGGGAGCGGTCATCCTGTCAGCCTCCTCGTCGGGCACCCCGGTGACCCGGGGTGCGGGCAGGTCGGATATCGTATACAGTCTCCGCCCATGGCGGCCATCGGATCGGGTGCGCTCGAGGGGGTCCGCGTCGCCGACTTCTCCCGGGTGCTCGCGGGGCCGCTCGCGACGATGCTCCTCGCCGACCTGGGTGCCGAGATCGTGAAGGTCGAGCGCCCCGGGGTCGGCGACGACACCCGGGCGTGGGGACCGCCGTGGGCTCCCGACGGCGAAGCGAGCTACTACCTGGGCGCGAACCGGAACAAGCGGAGCATCGCGCTCGACCTCCGTGACGACGGCGACCTCGCGACGGCGCGGGCGTTGGCGCTGCGCGCCGACGTGGTGGTCGAGAACTTCCGTCCGGGGGTGATGGCCCGCTACGGCCTCGACGAGCCGACGCTCCGCGCCGAGCGACCCGGCCTCGTCTACTGCCGGATCGCCGGGTTGGGCAAGGGCGACGTCGCCGGCTACGACTTCCTGGCGCAGGCGGTCGGCGGGCTGATGTCGATCACCGGCGACGACGAGAGCGGTCCGCTGAAGGTCGGCGTCGCGCTCGTCGACGTGATGGCCGGGCTCCACGCCACGATCGGGATCCTCTCGGCGCTCCGGCACCGCGACCGCACCGGCGAGGGACAGCTCGTCGAGGTCGACCTGCTCTCCACGACGTTGTTCGCCCTGGCGAACCAGGCGAGCGGTTACCTCACCGCAGGGATCGTGCCCGGGAGGCTCGGGAACCGCCACCCGAGCATCGCGCCCTACGAGACGCTCCGCACCGCCGACGGTCCGCTCGTGGTCGCGATCGGCAACGACGGGCAGTTCCGGACCCTCTGCGAGCGTCTCGAGATCGCAGCCCTCGCAGACGACGAGCGGTTCGCCACGAACGCCGCGCGGGTCGCGAACCGTGACGCGCTCGCCGGGGCGCTCGAGGCGCGCCTGACCACCGCGCCCGCCGCGACGTGGGTCGAGAGGCTCACCGCGAGCGGCATCCCGTGCGGCCTCGTCGCCGACGTCGCCCAGGCGTTCGCGTACGCGCGTGAGGTCGGGCTGGACCCCGTCGTCGACCTGACCCGTCCGGACGGGACGACGGTCCCGACGGCGGCGAACCCGATCGGCCTCTCGGCGACACCCGCGTCGTACCGGCTCGCGCCTCCGCGGCTGGGTGAGCACACCGACCAGGTCCGCCGGGAGGTGGGCGGCTGATGGTCACCACCGTGCCCGGGCGCCCGCTCACGACGCAGGAGCACGTCCTGGTGGAGCTCCGTCGCCGGATCTTGACCGGCGAGGTGCGGCCGGGCGAGCCGATCCGCGCCGAGCAGATCGCGGCCGAGCTGGACGTCTCGCGCGTACCCGTGCGCGAGGCACTGAAGATCCTCGAGGGCGAGGGGCAGGTCGCGTACCGGCCCCACCACGGCTACACGCTCACCGAGCTCGACCTGGACGACCTGCGCGAGATCTACCGGATCCGCAGGCTCCTGGAGGACGAGGCCGCACGGGTCGCGCTCCCTCGTCTGACCGACGAGGACCTCGACGCGATGCGGGACCTGATCGACGACATGGAGGCGCTCGGCGACGACGTCGCCCCGATGGCTGTCGCGAACCGCCGCTTCCACATGATCCTGCTCGAGGCGTCCGGCATGCCGCACCTGCTGCACCACGTGCGGCTGCTGTGGAACGCCTCGGACCACTACCGCTCCGTGTACTACCTGGACGACGCCCACCGCCGGGAGGTCCACGCGGACCACCGGCGCATCGTGGAGGCCTGCGTGGCCCGCGACGAGGCGGTGCTGATCGCCGCGCTCGAAGAGCATCGTGACCACGCGATCGACGGCCTCCGTTCGACCCTGGAGGAGGACCGATGATCGACCGACCCCGCCTGGACCCGCTCGACCTGATCGGCGTCGACGCGCTGCTCACCGACGAGGAGCGGCAGATCCGAGATCTCGCCCGCGAGTGGATCCGCGACCGGATCCTCCCGGAGGTCGACGACTGGTACGAGCGGGCCGAGATACCCGCGCGCGAGTTGGCGAAGGAGCTGGGCGGGATGGGCTTCTTCGGGATGCAGCTGCCCGGCGAGGGCTACCTCGGCGGGGTCGCCTACGGGCTGGTCGAGCTCGAGCTCGAGGCGGGTGACAGCGGCCTGCGATCGTTCGTGTCGGTGCAGAGCGCGCTGACGATGTTCGCGATCCACGCGTACGGGAGCGACGAGCAGAAGGCCGAGTGGCTCCCGCGTCTGTCCTCGGGCGACGCGATCGGGTGCTTCGGTCTCACCGAGGCCGACAGCGGCAGCGATCCGGGGTCGATGCGCACTTCCGCCCGTCGCGACGGCGAGGACTGGATCTTGAACGGGACGAAGTTCTGGATCACGAACGGCAGCGTGAGCGACGTCGCCGTCGTGTGGGCCCAGACCGACGAGGGGATCCGGGGCTTCGTCGTGCCGAGCGACTCGCCCGGGTTCAGCGCCCCCGACATCCACAAGAAGCTCTCGCTGCGGGCGAGCGTCACCTCGGAGCTGGTGCTCGACGAGATCCGGCTGCCCGCGGGCGCGGTTCTGCCGGGCATCGTCGGGCTCAAGGGCCCGCTCTCGTGCCTGAACGAGGCCCGGTACGGGATCGTCTGGGGCGTGATGGGCGCCGCGCGCGCATGCTTCGAGTCGGCGATCGACTACGCGAAGGAACGGGTGCAGTTCGGCAAGCCGATCGCCGCGTTCCAGCTGACCCAGAAGAAGCTCGCCGACATGGCGCTCGAGCTGAACAAGGGCACGCTGCTCGCCTACCACCTGGGCCGGATGAAGGAAGCGGGCACCCTGCGGTTCCAGCAGGTGAGCGTGGGGAAGCTGAACAACACGCGCGAGGCACTGAAGATCGCGCGGACGGCTCGCGGGATCCACGGCGCGAACGGCATCACGCTGGAGTACCCGATCATGCGGCACATGACGAACCTCGAGTCGGTGATCACCTACGAGGGGACCGAGGAGGTCCACACCCTCGTGATCGGCGAGGCCCTCACCGGCCACCGCGCCTACGCGTGACGATGCGGGTCGGGGTCCACGTCGGGCATTGGGAGGGGCGCCCCCACGACGTCGCCACGCTCGCGCGCGAGGCCGAGGCCGCTGGTCTCGACTCCGTGTGGGTCTCGGAGACCTGGGGATCGGACGCCGTCGTGCTGGCGACGGCGGTCGCGACCTCGACGACGCGGATCGGCGTCGGGACCGCCGTGCTCCAGATGCCGGCTCGGACCCCCGCGACCACGGCGATGAGCGCCCTCACCCTCGACCACCTGAGCGGCGGCCGGTTCCGGCTCGGGCTGGGCGTCAGCGGGCCTCAGGTCGTGGAGGGGTGGCACGGCGTGCCCTACGGGAAACCCCTGGAACGCACCCGCGAGTACGTGGAGATCGTGCGCGCCGCCCTGCGGCGCGAGGGTCCGCTCATGCACGACGGTGACGTCTATCCGCTTCCGCTCCCGGGCGGTCAAGGCAAGCCGCTGAAGATGAACGTCCGGCCGCTGCGCCCCGACGTTCCCGTGTACCTAGCAGCGATGGGGCCGCGCAACGTCGCGCTCGCCGTGGAGATCGCCGACGGGTGGCTGCCGCTGTTCTTCGCCCCCGAGCACGTCGGCGCGTTCGACCTTCCGGCCCTGCCCGACGGGTTCGACGTCGCACCGATGGTGCCCGTCGCGATCGGTGAGGACCTCGCGGCGGCGCGCGACGCCGTCCGACCGCACATCGCCCTGTACGTCGGCGCGTTCGGCTCGCGCGAGCGCAACTTCTACAAGGACCTCGTGGCGCGGCTCGGGTTCGAGGCGGAGACGCGGACGATCCAGGACGCGGCGCTGGACGGGCGCATGACCGACGCGGTGGGCGCGGTCCCGGACGCGCTGGTCGACGCCGTCGCGCTGGTCGGCCCCGTCGAGCGCGTCCGGGACCGCCTGGCCGCCTACGCCGAGGCCGGCGCAACCACCGTGCTCGCGATGACGAAGGACGCCGCGACGATCCGTTCGCTCGCCCAGGCTGCCGAAGGAGCCCGATGACCACGACCGATCCGCAGTTGGAGCGCGAGCTCGTCGCGCTCGCCCACGAGTTCGCCGCGAACGAGATCCGCCCCGTCGCGCCGCACCACGACGAGACCGAGGAGTACCCGACCGAGGTGATCCGCAAGGCGGCGACGGTGGGCCTCACCGCGTACGACCTGCCCGAGGCGTACGGCGGCGGGGGGGTGGAGTCGATCCGCACCCAGTGCCTGATCGGCGAGGAGCTCGCGTGGGGAGACGCCCCGATCGGCTCGCTGGTGGCGAGCGCCTCGTTCTTCGCCGGCCCGATCCTGGAGATGGGGACCGAGGAGCAGCGGCAGCGGTGGGTCCCGCCGCTGTGCGCGCCCGAGCCCACGATGAGCGCCCTCGCGATCACCGAGCCCGGCGCCGGCTCCGACGCGGCCGCGATCACGACGACGGCGGTCCGCGACGGCGACGCCTACGTGGTGAACGGCTCGAAGACCTGGGTGAGCGGCGCCCCGAACGCCGACCTCTACCTGGTCTACGCGACCGTCGCGCCGGGCACCCGCTCGAGGGGCATCACCTCGTTCCTCGTCGAGAAGGGCGACCCCGGGTTCACGATCGGCAGGAAGCTCCCGAAGCTGGGCTCGCGCTGCTACCCGACGGCCGAGCTGTTCTTCGACGACTGCCGGATCCCCGCGGACCGCCGGATCGGCGACGAGGGTCAGGGCTTCTACGGCGTGATGCGCTGGTTCGAGCAGTCACGGGTGACGCTCGCGTCGAACTCGATCGGGATCGGCCGCGCGGCGCTCGAGGTCGCGGTCGACTACGCGAAGGAGCGCACGGCGTTCGGGAAGCGGATCCACGAGTTCCAGGCCGTCTCGTTCCGGCTCGTCGACGCGAAGATGAAGCTCGACCAGGCGCGGCTGATGACCCTGTACGCCGCCGACCTCGCCGATCGCGGGGAGCCGTTCGGGACCGAGGCCTCGATGGCGAAGCTCGCCGCGAGCGAGGCCGCGTGGTTCGCGACGAACGCCGCGGTGATGACCCTCGGCTCCTACGGATACTCCCGGGAGTATCCGGTCGAGAAGTGGCTCCGCGACGCGAAGCTCGAGGAGATCTACGAGGGCACGAGCGACATCCAGCGCCTGATCGTGGCGCGTTCGATGTTCCCCCGCGAGGGCTGGACCTAGGAGATCGGGCTCGAGGACCGATCGAGGGTCGCGCGACCGGGTGGACCTGACGCTGGCGCTGTGACGCGGTGGGGGGCGGCCGCGGAGCGGCCGCCCCCCACAGGGTTCCCGATGCGTTCGGTCACCCGATGTTCTGCCCGCACTCCGGGCAGAAGTGCGCGTTCGGTTCGAGGCCGTGCCCGCAGTTCGCGCAGAAGTGCGGGCCCTCGGTCGTCCCCCGTGTCACGGCGGGCGCGGGCGGGACGGCGGGCGCGGCGGAGGCTTGAGGGCCTGCCGGCGCCTGGAACCCGGCGGGCTGACGTGCGGACGTCATCGTCGGAGCGGACATCGGCACGACGGTCGTCCCCTCGGCCGGCGCCGGCACCACGGGGGTCGACGGACGGCGGCGGAGCACGACCACGCCGACGCCGATCCCCACCAGGACGAGGGCCCCGACGACGAACAGCCACACGGGCGCGCCGCCGCCCTCGTCGGAGGTGGGCTCGACGGCCGGAGGCTGCTCGGCGAGCAGCTTCGTGGCTTCGACCTTCATCTCCTGCGCCTGTTGGTGCGTGGGCGCGAGCGCCAGTACCTCGTCGAACGAGTCGACCGCAGCCTGCAGTTCGCCGGCGAAGAAGGCTTCGACGCCGGCCTGATACGCCTCGTCGATCGGGCCCAGCTCGTTCGTCACGCCGTTGCGGGCGAGCATCTCGCTCACGAGCGACACCGGCGTGATGTAGTTGAACGCCTCGGTCTCCCCACGGATGTTGAAGCTGTTGATGCCGATCACACGGCCATCGAGGTCGACCGTGGGCCCGCCGCTCATGCCGCCGGAGAGCGCGGCGCTCATCTCGTAGACGGGGAGCAGCCCACCCGAGCGGGTCTTCTCGCTGTTGATCTGACCGTCCTTGTAGGTGGGCTCGAGCGACTGGTCGGTGACCTGGTCGGTGGATCCCGGATACCCAACCGACAGCACGGGCGTACCGACGTCGATGTCGTCGGTCGGTGCCATCAGGATCGACGCGAGGTCGGACTCCTCGACCTTCAGCAACGCGACGTCTCCGTCGCTCCACGACTGCGCTTCCACGACGCGCGCCGGCTCGGCCTTCCCCGCCTTCAGCCCCCCGGCCGCGACCCCCCACTGCACGTGGATCGCGAGGTCGGCATCGGATCCCTTCTCGTTGCCTTCGACGGTCCAGTAGCCGTGGCCCTCCTGCAGGATGTAGGCGGCATCCGAGCGCCGAGCCCATCCCTGCTGGATCAGCCACGCCGCCGCGTACTCGAGCGCCGTGCCGCGTGCTCCCTCCTCACCGGGATCCACGCAGTGCCCGGCGGTGACGACGTAGCCGTCGGGGTTCACGACGAAGCCGCTGCACCGGGTCGTCCACTGGAACGCGTTGCCGTCGTTGACCCAGCCTTCGAAGTACAGGGCCGAGCTTCGCGGGACGCGGACCCACGCGGTCCACTCCTGTTCCAGGTACACGACCGCGGGGCGCGCGATCGCCGCCGCTCGCTCCTCGGGGGTGCCGTTCGAGACCTCGGCGGTCTGGGCCACCGCCGGGGGGCCGAGGCCGGCCACGACGAGGCACAGGGCCAGCGCGGCCACCGTCCGCAGGACACGGGTACGCATCGGGAGACCTCCTTGTCCCGCCCACCTGACCGTGGGCTTCTCCCGGGTGGTCGGGACGCCGCGCCGACGGCTGTCGGGCCGGAGGACCCCCGTCGTCCGGGACCCACGACCGCCCCAGGGCTCAGGTGCGGAGCAGGTACAGGCGGAAGGCGTCGTGCTCGATCGGGAGGACGTCGAACCCCGAGAACCCGGCCGCCTCCGCATAGCTCCTCAGCGTGTCCGGGCGCATCACCGTGCCCGTGCCGGCCGACGGCGTCGAGGCGAGTCCCGCGGGGAGGCAGTCGAAGATGCTCCACCCGTAGAGGAGGGACTCGAGGTCGTCGGGGGTGCCGTCGAACCGGTCGCGCGTACGCTCGTCGACGACGAGCATGTGGCCGTCGTCGGGGAGCGCGCGACGGACCGCCGCGAGCACGGCCACGGGGTCGCTCATGTCGTGGACGCACTCGAACGCCATCGCGAGGTCGGCGGGCCCCTCGATCGCCGCGGCGTCGACGGCGTGGAAGCGCACGCGGTCGTCCACACCGTGGTGCGCCGCGTGCGCCCGCGCCCGCTCGACCGACGTGAGGTCCGGGTCGAAGCCGTCGACGTGTGCCTGGGGGTACGCGCGCGCGACCGCGATCGAGGACCAGCCGTGGCCGCACCCGACGTCGAGCACCCGGGCCGGGCCAGCGCGCAGCCGGTCGTGGAAGGGCTCGATCGCCGGGAGCCACTCGTCGGGAAGGATGGTGAGGAACAGCGGCCGGTTCGCGCCGCCCTGTCCATCGACGCTCTCGTCCCCGTACGCGTCCGCCGGCACGCCGCCCCCGTGGCGGAACGCGTCGGCCACGTGGTCGACGACCCCACGCAGGCTCGCCACCTGACGGATCGTCGACCCCAGGTAGGACAACGAGTCCTGGTCGAGGAGAACCTCGGCGTGGCGGGACGGGAGACGGAACACGTGCGGCTCGAGGGCGGTGTCGGCCTCGAGCACGCCGTTCGTGGTCTGCTGCTCGAGCCACTCACGCGCGTACCGGTCGGCGATCCCTGCGCGCGCGGCCAGGTTCACCGCGGTCAACCCCGTGTCGCCCGCGTCGCGGAGCTCGTCGTACAGGCCGAGGCGGAGCCCGAGGTACATCGAGAGGACCCGGAAGTACCCCAGCATCGAACCGGATACGAGTTCGGTCAGGTCCTTCTCGTCGTCAGGCACCGGGTCCGTCCTCCGGGTCGCGTGGCCGGCCGTAGGGTACGCGGCCGGGTCGACTCCGGTCAGACGGACGGCCCGGCGACCTTGGCCCGCAGACGCGACATCGGGCGGTCGAGGTAGGCGAGCGGCACCTCGTCGATCCAGATCGTCTCGAGTCGTACCGGATCGGCTCCGGCGTCGACGGCACGCTGTCTCGCACGGCTCAGGCACGCCTCCACCGCCGCGGCACGCCCGTCGCCGCCGACCTCGGCGACCACATCTGCCTCACCGGCGACGGGCGCGAGCGCCGCACCGATCGCGTTCGCGACGTCGGCGTGCTCGGGCCGGTGGACCCGCCGCACTCCCGGGAGGTCGTCGCCGATCAGGGGAGCGCCGCCGCCCACCAAGATCAGGTCCGCCTCGCCGGCGGCGAGGAGCATCCGGTCGACGGCCTCGGCAACCCGCGAGTCCGCGTCGGCGAGGGCCGCGGCCAGGTCGTCGCGTCCGGCCACCTTCGAGGGGTCGCCGATCCGTGCCCGTCCCGCGGCGACGCCCGCGTCGGTCAAGGTCGGCGTCAGGCCGCCGAAGACGAGCGCCTCCGAGGTCAACCGCCGTCCGACGCTCTCGAGGCCGAGCGATCCGTCGGCGCCGACGAGGGTGCCGCCGCCCGCAGCGACGGAGGCGACGTCTGGCATCCGGAAGTTCGTGACGACGCCGCCGATCGTGACGCCGGCGGACGACTCGCGCGGGAAGCCGTGCACGAGCGCGCCGACGTCCGTGCTGGTCCCGCCGATGTCGGCGACCAGCACGTCGTCCATGCCGGTGAGGGCGGCGGCCCCTCGGAGGCTGTTGGCGGGGCCGGACCCGAGGGTGAGCACGGGGAGCCGGCGGGCGAGCGCAGGCACCATCAGGCTCCCGTCGTTCTGGGTCAGGAAGGCACGGGCGCCCAGCCGGGACGCCGCCGCTTCGAGACCGGCGATCACGTCGTCGAGGACACCGCCGATCGCCGCGTCGAGCACGGTGGCGTGCTCCCGCTCCCGCAGCCCGAGACCGCCTACCTCATGGCCGAGGGTGCAGGGCAGATCGGTCAGCGTCGCCACGATCTCTGCCGCGTCTCGCTCCTGCGAGGGGTCGAGCGGGGAGAAGGTCCCGGTGATCGCGACGGCCTCGGCGTCCGGGCTGCGCTCCACGGCTCGGCGGATCCCGTCGGGATCGAGCGGGGTCGAGCGTCCATCCACCTCGATCCCGCCGCGGACGACGGCGACCCCTGCCGCGATCGCCGCGACCAGGTCGGCCGGCCAGCCTGCGAGCGGCGGGACCGCGAGCGTCCCGGGCGCCCCCAGTCGCAGGACGAGGACCCGGCGCAGGCCGCGCCGCTGGAGGATCGCGTTGAGCCCGTGGGTCGTCCCGAGCGCGATCAGCGCGACGCCACCGTCGGCGGGCGAGACCGCCGCGAGCGCGGCCGCGATCCCCTCCGACGGATCGTCGGTCGTGGGGACCTTCACCCGGGCGAGCAACGTGCCGTCCGGCTCGACGAGGACCGCGTCGGTGTTCGTCCCACCGACGTCGATCCCGATCCGGCGCTCAGTCACCGGCCAGCTCCTCGATCGGGCGGTACGCGTCGGGGAAGCCGAAGGCGGCCGGGCCGGCGACGGCGAGTCCGGCGGGGGTCCGCCACAGCGGGTCGCACGGCATCGCGACGACCGTGACGCGCTGGCCGTACCGCACCCGCTCCGTGGGGATCGCCGTGCCCGTCGCCTCGTCGCAGATCGTCAGCAGATCGGGGACGACCACCAGCGTGCGGTCGCCGTCGGTCGCCCGCAGGTTCTCGTTCTGGACGTGGAGCCGGATCTCTCGCCCTGCGTCGGCGCCGGTCCCGGCGACGAGCACGTGTCCCCGTGCGAAGCCCTCGGTCGTGCGCCGCTCGACCTCGACGACCTTCCCGTCGATCAGTCGGACGCCGCCGGTCGCCGCGAGGATGCCGTCGACCCCCGCCTCGCGACGAGCGCGGCCGATCGCGATGGTCTTCGAGACGGAGCCGCGGATCGTGGCGTGCCGCGCGACGGCCGCCGTCATGACGAAATCCGCCCCCCAGGCCGATCCACCGAAGGCCACCGTGATCGTCCGGGCGAGCCGTTCGTACCAGTCGCCGTCGACCGGCTCGATGGTCACGACGTTGCCGTGCTCGTCGGCGAGGAACGCCGGCGCCGCGGGGAGCCCCGCGACGTGCATCGCCACCTGCGGGCCCTCGGGGAACGCCCGCCCCATCCCGTCCGCGTCGACGAGGGGCAGCCCCATCGAGGCTGCGAAGGCGACCGGGGCGACGCCGTTCCCCCCGCCGATCTCACCGGCCATCAGCGCACCGACCTCGCCGCCGTGCCATCGCTCGGCCACGCGGCGGAGCGCCTGGGCTTCGCGTCCGGACCCGAGCTTCTCGATCGCGACCGTAGGGGCGCCCCATCCGGCGATCGGCATCACCAACAGGTCGTCGGGGAGGTCGTCGAGGTCGACGACCTCGACGGCGCCGTGCGCCGCGACCGCGGCGGCGACCTGGGCAACGGCCGGCTCCACGTCCCCGCCACCGCCGGTGCCGAGGATCGCGCACCCCTGCGCGAAGTCGTCGAGGTCCTCCAGGCCGATCCGCATCCGCGGATGCTCGCACACCGGCGTACGATGCCCCGATGGGCGACTGGCGCGGCGCCCTGCGCGCCGACCCCACCGACTGGCTGCTGGAGCCGTCGGATCCGGCGGTCCGGCACCTGACGCTCCGCGATCTGCTGGACGAGCCGGACGACGCGCCGGCCGTCGCGAAGGCTCGCCGGGCCGCGATGCGCGCCGACCCGATCGCCTCGATCCTGGTCGCCCAGGCGCCCGAGGGCTACTGGCAGAAGCCCGGCCCCGGGTACGCGAAGAAGTACACGGGCACGGTCTGGTCGCTGATGTTCCTCGACCAGATGGGGGCCGACCCGCAGGACCGGCGTGTGCGCCGTGCCTGTGACTACGTGCTGGAACACAGCGCCGCGACGACCGGTGGCTTCGCGGCGAGCGGCTCGCACGTGGACCGTGCGCCGCCGCCCTCCGGGGTGATCCACTGCCTCAACGGGAACCTCCTGCGCACGCTGATCGGGTTCGGATACCTGGACGACGAGCGGGTCCGACGGGCGATCGAGTGGGAGGTGCGGTCGATCACGGGAGAGGGGTTCGCCGACGCCGGGTTCAGGTACTACGCGTCGGGGACGAGCGGTCCCGGGTTCGGCTGTGCCGCCAACTGGACGCTCCCGTGCGGCTGGGGCGCGGTCAAGGCGATGCTCGCGCTCGCCCGGATCCCGCCGCGGCGTCGGACCCGGGTCGTGAAGGGGGCGATCGACGATGGCGTGGGGTTCCTGCTGTCGGTCGACCCCGCGACCGCCGCGTACCCCACCGGCTCGAACGTCAGCTCGTCGTGGTTCAAGCTCGGCTTCCCGTCGGGGTACGTCGCGGACGTCCTGCAGACGCTCGAGGCGCTCGCCGAGCTCGGGTACGGCCGCGACCCCCGCCTCGCGAACGCCCTCGACCTGGTGCTCGCGAAGCAGGATGCCGACGGCCGGTGGCGCAACGAGTATCCGTACCGCGGCAAGCTCTGGGTCGACGTGGATACCCCGGGGGCCGCGAGCAAGTGGGTCACCCTGCGCGTCTGTCGCGTGCTGAGAGCAGCCGTCGGCTGACCCTCGGTAGACTGCCCCCCATGGCCGAACTCCCAGAAGAGCTCCGCAACCGTCATCCGCGCAAGGCGGGCCAGGAGCCCTCGGCGACCCTCACGCTCGATGCGTACGACCGGCTCAAGACAGAGCTCGGCGAGCTCACGACCACCGGGCGCGAGCACATCGCCGAGCGGATCAAGGTCGCGCGCGAGCACGGCGACATCCGTGAGAACGCCGAATACGACGCCGCGAAGAACGAGCAGGGGTTGATGGAAGCCCGGATCCGCAAGATCCAGGCGATGCTGCGGGACCCGGACATCGTCGAGGCGCCGGCGCACTCCGACGCGGTCGGGCCCGGCATGCTCGTGACCGTCCGTCCACTCGACGAGGACGATCCCGATGACGAGACGTACCTGCTCGCCGAGCACGCCGAGGAGCGTGCGCCCGGCGTCCGAACGGTGACCACGTCGTCTCCGTTCGGAACGGCCCTGCTGGGCGCGGCCGAAGGCGACGAGGTTGCGAACGAGGCGCCCGGCGGCACCTTCCGCTACACCGTGGTCTCGTTCGAGCCCTTCGCGGGCTGAGGTTCGGGTGCCTGCGCGAGATCGTCACGTCGAGGCCCGCGAAGCGCCGAAGGTCCGCGACCTCCCTCCGCCTCGCCGCAACGAGAGCGCGGCCGGCGGCGTCATGCAGCGGATCTTCGACCTCCCCTACCGGGCGATCCTGTCGTTCCTGATCTGGACCCGGATCCGCCCGTACCAGCTGACGCTGCTGTCGGTCGGACTCACCGCCGCGGTCGGGGCACTGATCGTGCTCGACGAGTGGCTTGCCGCCGGTTTCACCCTGATCGTCGCCTCGCTCTGCGACGTGTTCGACGGCTCGGTGGCGCGACACCGTGGCGAGGTCCGTCGTTCCGGCGCGTTCATGGACTCGGTGCTGGACCGGGTGGCGGACATGATCTTGTTCTCCTGCCTGTTCTGGGATCTCGCGACGAAGGGGGAGACGCTCGAGGCCGCGCTCGCCCTGGTGACCCTCATCGTGAGCCTGTCGGTGAGTCACGTGCGCGCCGAGGCGGAGGCGGCCGGCGTGAGCCTCACCGAGGGGATGTTCCAGCGCCTCGAGCGGATGCTCGCGATGATGGTGGGTCTGCTGATCCCGGGGGCGATGCTGCCGGTGCTCGTCCTGCTCGCCACGCTCGGCACCGTCACGATGCTGCAGCGCGGCGCCGCGGCCGTGCGGGGGGCGTGAGGATGGGCGACCCGATCCGCGTCGGCGCGCTGGCCGAGATCCCCGAAGGGGAGATGCGCGCGTACGACCTGCCGGGCGGGAGGGTGGCGGTCGCCCACGTCGAGTATCGGCTCTTCGCGTTCGACGATGCCTGCACCTACGCCGGGTGTGCCCTGTCGGAAGGCACCTTCGACGACCGCACCGCCCAGGTTGCGTGCGCGACCGACGACAGCGTGTTCGACGCCGAGACCGGCGAGCCGGTGAGTGGGCCCGCCCAAGATCCGCTCCGCGTCTTCGCTGCCCGCGTGGTCGACGGATGGGTCGAGGTCTGGCCCGAGCCCGTGTCCTGACGCTCGGGTGAGGTGGACCTCGAGGCGACCCCGCGGCTAGAGTCGCGCTCCCACGGTCCTAGGAGGTCTCCTACATGAGCGATACCACCCGAACCCGTTTCGATCTCTCGCCGGACGACATCCCCACCGCGTGGTTCAACATCATGCCGTCGATCGTGAAGGCGGGGATGCATCCCCTCCCGCCACTCCACCCCGGGACGAAGGAGCCGCTCACCCCGGATCTGCTCGCGCCGCTGTTCCCCGAGGCGCTGATCATGCAGGAGGTCTCCACCGACGAGTGGATCGACATCCCCGGCGAGGTGATCGACGTCTACAAGCTCTGGCGAACCACGCCTCTTCACCGCGCGACCCGCTTGGAGCAGGCGCTCGACACCCCGGCGCGGATCTACTTCAAGTACGAGGGAGGGTCGCCGGCCGGGTCCCACAAGCCGAACACCGCCGTCCCGCAGGCCTTCTACAACAAGCAGGCCGGTGTGCGGCGGATCTCGACGGAGACCGGGGCCGGGCAGTGGGGGTCGGCGCTGGCCCTGGCGTGCCAGCTGTTCGGGATGGAGGCCCTCGTCTACATGGTGAAGGCCTCGTACGCGCAGAAGCCGTATCGGCGGATCTTCATGGAGACCTTCGGAGCGACGGTGCACGCGTCGCCCTCGGACACCACGAACGCCGGGCGCGGGTTCCTCGAGGCGCACCCCGACTCCACCGGCTCGCTCGGCATCGCGATCAGCGAGGCCGTCGAGGTCGCGGCCACGAACTCGGACACGAACTACGCGTTGGGGTCGTTGCTGAACCACGTGTTGCTCCATCAGACGGTGATCGGCCTCGAGGCGAAGCAGCAGATGGAACTCGCGGGCGAACGCCCCGACGTCGTGATCGGATGCGTCGGTGGCGGCTCGAACTACGCCGGCATCGCCTACCCGTTCATGGCGGACAAGCTCTCCGGCGCCACGCCGGACATGCGGTTCGTCGCCTGCGAGCCGGCCGCCTGCCCGACGCTCACGAAGGGGAGGTTCGCGTACGACTTCGGCGACACGGCGGGGATGACGCCGCTGTTGCCGATGTACACGCTCGGCCACGACTTCGTGCCGGCGCCGGTGCACGCGGGCGGCCTGCGGTACCACGGCGACGCGCCGTCGCTGTCGCTGCTGGTGAAGGAGGGGCACATGGAGGCCCGCGCCTTCACGCAGAACCAGGTGTTCGACGCGGCCGTGCGGTTCGCGAAGACCCAGGGGATCGTGCCGGCGCCCGAGCCCGGTCACGCGATCGCCGCCACGATCGAGGAAGCGCTCGCCGCGAAGGAGGCGGGGCAGGAGCGCGTGATCCTGTTCAACCTCTGCGGCCACGGCCACTTCGACATGCAGGCCTACGACGACTACCTCAACGACCGGCTGCCGGACTTCGAGTTCGACGCGGCGGACGAGGATGCGGCGCTCGCGTCGCTGCCCGACGTGCCGGCGATCGCCTGAACGATCGCGTCAGGTTTCGTAGGTCTTCGGGTCGAGGCCGAACTCGTCGGTGGTGAACCGCGCGACCTTCTCCATCACGATCGTGTAGCCGTCGCCGTTGAAGTGGATCCCGTCGTCGGCACGGATCAGCTTCACGTCGTTCCCGTCGCGGTAGTAGGCCGTGTAGCTGCCGTCGGGCTTCGCGAACTCGTCCCACGTGTCGAAGAAGGCGACGTTGGGCAGGCGAGCGGCGACGCGCTCGTAGATCTCGTTGATGCGCTGGATGAACGGCCAGCCCTTCTCGTCGCGTGAGATCGGCAGCCCGACCCACACCACGTGCCCGCCCCTCGAGGTCGCGATCCGCGCGAACCGTGCCACCCGATCCTCGTAGGCGGCGGGCCACGCCGCCGTTCCGATCGTGGCCTCGGTCGTCCCGTCGGGGGTCAGGAGCGATTGGTTGTCGTTCTCGCCGAGCATCACGATCGTGAGGTCCGGGCGGAACTTGTCCGCGACGTACCGCATCTCGCCGGGCCAGTCGAAGTAGTCGGAGCGTGCGAGGCCCGTCGAGATCTGTCCGCGCTTCACGACGTCGGTGAAGAATGGCTTGAACACCCGCTCCGCGTAGTACCCGATCCCGCCGGCGAGCGAGTCGCCCACGACGGCGATCCTCAGCCGTTCCTTGCCCGTGGGCACCCTGATGTCGGTGTCGTCCTTCTGCCTCTTGCCGCCGTCACCGGGCGATCCCCCCGGCCCGTCGACCGGCGGCGTGAACGTCGGCAGGTCGTCGACCTCGATCGGGATGTCGCCGACGCCGCCCCCGACGGCCTCGTCGGGGTCGCGTCCGAGCGCTCGCGCCGCCTGGTCGGTCACGTCGCTCAGGAAGACCCGGTCCGAGATCCAGACCACCGGACCGAGGATCGAGAGCGAGATCGTGCGTCGAAGGCCCTCCGGCTGCGCCTCGGATGCACGGTGGAGCTCGGGTGCGTAGAGCACGCCCCACGCGAGCAGGCACACGAGCATCGCCACGAACACCCGTCCAGCCGGCATGCCGCGACGGCCGCTCGGCGGCGCGTCGACGGGCGACGGGAGGTGCTCGCTCGCGCGGGCCTCCGTCGGTGCGGATCGGGTCTCGGTCGCCATCTCGGTCTCAGAACTGGAAGTAGATGAAAGGAGCGACCCCGCGCGGTCCGAGGGTCGTGATCACGAACAGCATGACAGCTCCCGCCAGTCCGAGGGCCCACGGCTGCATCCGCGCCATCCTGGCCTGGATCAGCACCGCGGGACGACGGGGAGCGAACTGCGTCGCGAGGCCGACCGCGGTCCACAGGAGCACCGTCGGCGTGACGAGCGTGGAGGGGGTCGCCCACCCGTTGAGGGTGCGTCCGAGCAGCTGCAGCGCCGTGCCGACCGAGTCGGCGCGGAAGAAGGCCCACGCGACGCAGACGAGGGTGAAGGCCATCAGCCGCTGTGCCCACCGGACCGCCGAGGTATCCGGTGGCTCGGCGAGCACGCCCGCGGCCCGGCGCCCACGCTTCCACTGTCCCACGGCGAGGTACGCGCCGTGCAGCCCGCCCCACACCACGAAGTGCCAGGCGGCTCCGTGCCACAGACCGCCGAGGAGCATCGTGACCATCAGGTTCACGTAGGTGCGGGCCTTCCCACGTCGACTCCCGCCCAGGGGGATGTAGAGGTAATCGCGGAGCCACCGCGACAGCGTCATGTGCCAGCGACGCCAGAAGTCCTGGATGGACGCGGCGCTGTACGGGCGGTCGAAGTTCTGCGGGAACCGGAATCCGAGCAGCTTCGCGAGGCCGATCGCGATGTCGGTGTATCCGCTGAAGTCGCAGTAGATCTGGACCGCGTACGCGGCGAGCCCCACGATCGCGTCGAGCGCCCCGTGCCGCGACGGGTCGCCGAACAGCGGGTCGACGATCGAGGTCGCGAGGAGGTCCGCGATCACGACCTTCTTGAACAGCCCCCCGAAGATCAGCCACGCGGCGCCGGCGACGTCGACGTTGCGCGGGTCGCGACGCACGTCCAACTGCGGGATCAGCTCGTTCGGCCGCACGATCGGCCCCGCGACCAGGTGCGGGAAGAACGCGAGGTACAGGAACAGATCGCCCCATCCCGTGGTCTCGACATCGCGGCGGTAGACGTCGACGACGTAGCTGATCGCCATGAACGTGTAGAAGGAGATGCCGACCGGGAGCACCACCTGGATCAGGGGAGGGTTCCACCCGAGCCCGAGCGCGCCGCTCGCGTTCGTCACGTTCACCGTGAAGAAGCCGTAGTACTTGAAGTACAACAGGGGCGCGATCGTGGCCGCGACGCCGAGCCCGACGGCCCAGGTGCGGCGCCGCTCGTCGGTCTGCCGCGCGACGGCGAGCGCGGCGATCTGGCTGATCGCGCTGACGCCCGCGAGCAAGAGCACGTAGTGCCAGTCCCACCAGGCGTAGAAGACGTAGCTCGCGACCAGCATGAACACGGTCCACGCACGGCGGTCCGGGTTCAACAGCCAGTGGCCCAGGAAGACCAGGCTGAAGAAGATCGCGAAGTCGATCGTGGGGAAGAGCATGCCCGGGCGATGCTAGCCGAACCCCCTGACGAGGTTCCTCAACGAAGCTCCGCACGTCGTCGCTCGAGGAACCGTCGCTCCGCGTCGTTCGAGGCGAGCGCGAGGGCGCGCCGGTACGCATCCGCGGCGTCGTCGAGGCGATCGAGTCGGCGAAGGAGGTCGGCCCGGGAGGCGTGGAACAGGTGGTACCCGTCGAGCGCCGGCGCCAGCGGTTCGATCAACGCGAGCCCGGCCGCCGGCCCGTCAGCCATCGCGACCGCCACGGCACGGTTCAGCTCGACCACCGGTCCGGGCTGGAGCGCCGCGAGCGTCCCGTACAGGGCGGCGATCTGTGGCCAGTCCGTGTCCTCGGGCCGCGGCGCCCGCGCGTGGAGCGCCGCGACCGCCGCCTGGAGCTGGTAAGGCCCAAGACGGTGCCGGGCGAGCGCATCGTCGAGCACGGCCAGCCCCTCGTCGATCATGTCGTGGTCCCATCGGCCGCGGTCCTGGTCCTCCAGCAGGACGAGATCGCCGGCCCCGTCGGTCCGTGCCTCTCGCCGCGAGTGCTGCAGCAGCATCAGCGCGAGCAGTCCGCGCACCTCCGGCTCACCCGGCTGGAGCCGGTCGAGGACCCGGGCGAGCCAGATCGCCTCCTCGCACAGCTCGGCGCGCAGCAGACCGCCCCGGGTGGCGGCGTACCCCTCGTTGAAGATCAGGTAGACCACCGCGAGCACGCCGCCGAGCCGCTCGTCGAGCAGCTCACGCGGCGGTACGCGGTAGGGGATGCCGGCGTCGCGGATCTTCCGTTTCGCCCGCACGAGCCGTTGCGCGACCGTCGCTTCGCCCGCCAAGAAGGCACGCGCGATCTCGGCCGTCGACAGGCCGCCGACGGTCCGCAACGTCAGCGCGACGCGCGCCTCCATCGGCAGCGCCGGGTGGCAGCAGGTGAAGATCAACCGCAACCGCTCGTCTGGGATGTCGCCGGCGCTCTCTCCCAGGGCGTCGAGAGCCCGAAGATCCTCGGCCTGCGCGGTCTTGTCCACGCCGACGGACGCCCGGCGGAGCCGATCGATCGCGCGGTTCCGGGCGGTGGTCACGATCCACGCCTCCGGGTTCTCGGGGACCCCACGCTCGGGCCACGTCCGCAGCGCCGCCTCGAACGCGTCCTGCACGGCCTCCTCGGCCACGTCGAAGCTCCCGGTCGCCCGGATCAGGGCCGCGACCGCGCGTCCGGACCCGTGCCGGAACGCGCGGTCGACGACGTCGCGGGTCGCGGCGGTCCGCTCAGCCGGCGTCGGGGCGCTCCGGGAGCACGGCGATCGGACGCACCTCGATCGTCCCGTAGCGGGCGCCGGGGCACCGTCCGGCAGCCTCGATCGCGTCGTCGAGGTTCGCCGTCTCGATCAGGTAGAAGCCGCCGAGCTGCTCCTTCGTCTCCGCGAACGGCCCGTCGGTGACGACCGGCTCTCCGGTGACGGCGCGGATCGACGTGGCGGTCGACGTGGGCTCGAGCGCCTCGCCGGCACGCATCCACCCCTTCTCGACGAGCCAGTCGGTGTAGTCGAACCACGCCTTCATGGCGGTGGCCTGCTCGGCCTCGGAGGCCGTGCCCATCGCCTCGTCCATCGCGTGCTCGTCGCCGTAGATCAACAGCAGGTACTGCACCTCGGACCCCCTTCCGCGGACGTTCCTTCGACGTCCGTCACCCTACCGACGAACGGGGACGCGGGCCCTCGACATCCGCGCTCGAAGAAGTCGGCTAGCCTGGGGTCCGCACGACCCGACCCAGACACCCTCGTCCCGCAAGGAGGTCCGTCCGATGTCCCGCGAGTCCGACTGGCACGTGTTCGACAAGGCCTGCGATATCACCGCGATGGCGGTGAAGGGCGCCGCCCAGAACCAGGGCGTCGCGCCGTCGTACGTGGGTGACGTCTTCCGCGAGGTCCACCGCGCCCTGCGCGAGGTGGCCGACGCGATGGAGGGTGCGAACCAGAAGGCGGGCTTCTGAGGCGATGAGTGGGGCGGGCGGCCGCGACGGGGTCGCAGCCGCCGGCCGTGCCCTCCGCCGCTGGTACCGCCCGCGCCGCCACGCGTACGCGTGGCGGCGCTCCCGTGACCCGTACACGATCCTCGTGTCCGAGGTCATGCTCCAGCAGACCCAAGCCGTGCGGGTCGAGCCGATCTTCGAGGCGTTCGTGCAACGGTTCCCGACCGTTCGGGCACTCGCCGAGGCGCCGAGGGCCGACGTGGTCCGGGCGTGGGAGGGTCTCGGCTACCACCGCCGGGCGGTCGCGCTGCACGAGGCCGCGCGCACGATCGTGGCCGACCAAGGCGGGAAGGTGCCCCGCGACGCGGTCGCGCTCCGTGCGCTTCCCGGCGTCGGCCCGTACACGGCCTCAGCGGTCGCGTCGATCGCTTTCGGGGCTCACCTGGCCGCGATCGACACGAACGTCCGTCGGATCGTGGCGCGGTCGCGGTTCGGGCTCGAGCCCGATGAGGTGCCGCCGGCGGAGCTCGCCGCCGAGGCCCAGGCGTCATGTGATCCGGCCGACCCGGGTGGGTGGAACCAAGCGCTGATGGACCTCGGGCGGGAGGTCTGCCGCACGATCCCGCGGTGCGACGTGTGTCCGTTGGAGGGCCTGTGTGCGTTCCGCGCCGCAGGTCGCGTCGGCCGGCCGTCGTCACGGCGGCAGCCGGCCTTCGAGGGGTCGCTCCGCCAGGTCCGTGGCGCCGTGCTCACCGTGCTTCGACGGGAGGAAGGGGCGACCGTCGCCCGGCTGGTCCGCGATAGCGGCTTCGCCGACGACCGGGTCCGCGAGGCGCTCGACGGGTTGACGCGCGACGGCGTCGTCGAGGCCGGCCCGCGCGGGACCTACCGTTTGCCGAGGTGATCGCTCAGCGCACCAGGCGTGGGATCACCTCGCGACCCACCCGCTCCACGGCCGGGGCTACCTCGTCGTAGGTCATCCCGGGGTAGTGCAGCCTCAGCACGATGTCGGTGTCGCGCTCGGCGAAGCGCTCGGCGAGCGGCTCGAGCGCGGCGGCGACATCGTCGGCCGTCCCGCCCACCAGCGAGCCGCGCGCGGCCTCCTCGTCCGGCAGCGAGGGCTCGTATCCGTCGTGCTCCGGGGTGTCGTGACCCTGACCCCAGGCCTCGTAGCATCCCCAGGCCTGGACGACGCCGGCGTGGATCTTCGACCAGACGTCACCGTCGTCGGCGACGAACGCGTTCTTGAAGAGCACGAACCGCTGTCCCGCCGGGTCCTTCCCCGCGGCGCGGGCGCCCTCGTCCACCAGGGGCAGGGCGTGGTCCAGGAAGTCCAGGTCGTCGCCGTCGGTCAGGTGACCGTCGCCGAGCTCGCCCGCGCGCCGGAGCGCCGCGTCGACGTAACCGCCCAACAGGATCGGCGGACCGCCCGGACGGGCGGGGGGAGGGGAGATCCGGATCCGGTCGAACCGGAACGCGTCCCCGTCGTGCGAGAACCGTTCCCCGCGCCATGCCTTCCGCAGGATCTCCACGGTCTCCGCGTGGCGGGCGAGGCGTTCGGCGATCGGGATCCGCAGCATCCGGAACTCCTCCTCGCGCCACCCAAGGCCGAGACCGAGCAGGAGCCGACCGTCCGAGAGCTGGTCGACCACGGCGGCGTCCTCGGCCAGACGCACCGGGTCGTGCAGCGGCGTCAGGATCACCCCGGTCCCCAGCTCGATCGTCGAGGTCGCGGCGGCGAACGCGCCGAGCATCACGAGGAGCGACGGCAGGTACCCGTCGGACGCCCCGTGGTGCTCGCTGACCCACGCCGAGGTGAAGCCGACGTCTTCGGCCAGCTTCACCAGGTCGATCATCTCCCGGTACTCGGCGGCGAAGGTCCGTGACGACCCCGCCGGCACCTGCCCCGTGAACAACCCGATCCCCACGCGAACGCTCATGGCCGCGACGATACGCCGTGTTGACGCGACGGTGAGAGCCAGGGTAGCGTCCCCATATGCGAATGAGAATCATTCTCATAGCGGCGGGCACCCTCGCTGCGTTCACCGTGGTCGCGACGGCGTGCGGGAACGCAGACGTCGGGGGCGACGGATCGGATCGGATCCAGGTGGTCGCCGCCGTCTATCCGATCGAGGAGGCCGCCGCACGCGTGGGGGGCGACCTGGTCTCCGTCGAGACGCTCACCCCTCCCGGCGTGGAGCCGCACGACCTCGAGCTCACCCCTGGCGACCTCGAGACGATCGGCGAGGCCGACCTGATCCTCTACCTGGGCGGCGGGTTCCAGCCGGCGGTCGAGGACGCGATCGCGGCCGCCGCCACCGGCGTGAGCGTCGACGTCCTGGCCGCCGTCGGCGCGAGGACGCCGCTGCTGGACGATCCCGAGGGTGAGCTGGAGGGCGATCCTCACGTCTGGCTGTCGCCGCCTCGATACCTCGAGCTCGTCGCGGCGGTCGAGGAAGCCCTCTCGGACCTGGCCCCGTCGGATGCCGGCGCGTTCCGGGCCCGATCGGGGACCTGGTCGGAGCAGCTGACGACGCTCGCGAACGACTTCGAGGTGCTCCGCGCGTGCGAGCGCGATCTGCTCGTCACCGGGCATGAAGCGTTCGGGTACCTGGCCGCCGATCACGGTCTGCGTCAGGTCGGCATCGCCGGGGTATCGCCCGAGGCGGAGCCGGGCCCCGCGCGCCTCGCCGAGATCCGGCAGCTCGTCGAAGAGGAGGGCGTGACGACCGTCTTCGCCGAGGAGCTGCTGCCGAGCGACGCCGCCGAGACGATCGCGTCCGAGACCGGTGCGCACGTGGCGGTGCTCCACACGATCGAGACCCGCACCGAGGAGCAGCGCGACGCCGGGATCGGCTACGAGGAGCTGATGCGGGAGAACCTCGCGGCGCTCGAGGAGGGGCTCGGCTGTGGCTGACGTGCGTGTCGTCACCGGGGCGCCGCTGGTCGAGGCGCAGGGTCTCCGCTTCGGCTACACGGACGATCCCGTGCTGTCCCAGGTCAGCGTCGCGGTCCACCCGGGGGAGTTCGTCGCCCTCGTCGGTCCGAACGGCTCGGGGAAGTCGACCCTGCTTCGCCTGCTGCTGGGGTCGCTGCGACCCGAGGCGGGAACGGTCCGACTGTTCGGCGTGCCACCGAACGACGTCGTCGATCGCGGCCGGCTCGGGTTCGTCCCGCAACGTCCGGTGATGGCCTCGGAGACGCCGGCGACGGTCCACGAGATCGTGGCCGCGGGTCGGCTCGCCCGACGTGGATGGTGGCGACCGCTCACCCGCGACGACCGTCGCGCGATCACCCACGCGCTCACCTCGGTCGGGCTCGAGGACCTGGCGGAGCGCCCGGTGACCGAGCTGTCGGGCGGACAGCAGCAGCGCGCGTTCATCGCGCGTGCGTTCGCGAGTGAGCCGGACCTGCTGATCTTGGATGAGCCGACCGCGGGGGTCGACGCCGAGTCGCAGGTGCGGTTCCGGGACTCGATCGTCCACCTGATCCGCGAGCACGGCGGCGGGGTGCTGCTCGTGTCGCACGAGCTGGCCGCGGTGGCCGACGTCGTCGACCGCGTGATCGTCTTGAAGCGGACCGTGGTGTTCGACGGGCCGCCGGCGGAGCTGTCAGCCGCGGGCGTGTCGCTCGGCGTGCACCGCGAGGACCTGCCGCTGTGGCTGGAGGGCCTCGCGTGATCGTGCGACTCGCCCTGAGCCTTCCGCACCCCTTCGATCTGCCGTTCATGCAGCGCGCGCTCATGGCGAGCCTCGCCGTCGGGGTGTTCGCGCCGCTGATCGGGATCTTCCTGGTGCAGAAGCGGATGGCGCTGTTCGGGGACGGGATCGGCCACGTGGCGTTCGCCGGCGTGGGCGCGGGTGCGGTCGCGGGCGTCGTCTCCGAGACCTGGGCGGCCCTCGTCTTCGCGATCGTCGGGGCGCTCGGGCTCGAGTGGTTGCGGTCGAGGCGGCGCGCGTCCGGCGACGTGGCGCTCGCGCTGCTCTTCTACTCGGGCATCGCGCTCGGCGTGGTGCTCCTGTCCGCGGCCGATGGCTACGACGCGAGCCTGCTCGGGATCCTGTTCGGCCAGCCGCTCACGGTGACCGATCAGGAGATCTGGACGATCGCCGGCCTCGGCGCGTCGATCGTGGCCGTCATCCTTGCCGGCCGCCGCGCCCTGTTCTCGGTGGTGACCGACGAGGACTGGTCGCGGACCGCGGGGCTTCCGGTCGGTGCGCTGAACGCGGCGCTCGCCGTGCTCACGGCGTGCGCGGTCGTCGCCGCGATGAGGATCGTCGGCATCCTCCTGGTGGCCGCGCTGATGGTCCTGCCGGTGGCGAGCGCCCAGCTGGTGGCTCGTTCGTTCGCCGGGACGATGCGGTGGGCGGTCGCGATCGGCATCGGGTCGGTCGTCGTCGGCCTGACGTTGTCCTACACGTGGGATGTGGCCGCCGGCGGCATGATCGTCCTGGTCGCGGCGAGCCTGTTCGCCGTCCTCGCCGTCGTGACCCGCCGAGCGCCGCGCGCGCTCCGACAGGAGGAGCACGGATGACCGTCGACCTCCACGCGACCGCGTCCGACCGCCTGCGCGGGTCTGGCCGGCGGTACACCGACCGGCGGCGGGAGCTCGTCGACCTCCTGGCCGCCGCCGGGTCGCCGATGTCGATCCCGCAGATCCTGGCGGGCCGGGGCGACCTGAAGCAGAGCTCGGTCTATCGCAACCTCGCGGACCTCGAAGCGGCGGGCGTGGTCCGACGGGTGGCGACCGAGGAGGAGCACGGTCGCTACGAGCTGGCGGAGGACCTGACCGGCCATCACCACCACCTGATGTGCTCGCGGTGCGGCACGATCCGCGACGTCGAGGTCCCCGGGTCGCTCGAGACGACCCTGCAACGATCGCTCGATCGGCTCGGGCGCAGGGCCGGGTTCGCACGCGTGTCGCATCGGCTCGACCTGATCGGTCTGTGCGGCGAGTGCGCGGACGCCGAACGCGTCCCACCGAGCGCTACGGCGTGAGGTAGGGGCGGTCGGGGACCGGGATCGCCTCGACGGTCTCGGCGGCGACCAGCACCTCCCGGCCGACCGGGTAGACGCGGCCCTCGACGCGGACCCAGTCCTCCGCTGCGAACGCGCCGGGAGGCACGCCGACCACCCGGACGCGGGCCACCGTTGCATCGGCCACGCAGCACGTGACGATGTACCTGGCCAGCAGGAGCTCGTCGGCCGGAAGTCCCGCATCCTCGGCCACGATGCCCTCGAGCGTGATCGGTTCGCCCCCGCGCGCCGTGAGCTGCTGAAGGGCGGCGTCGAAGCTCTGCGCCGCGCCGACGTCGACGAAGTCGAGCTCGCCGGTCACCGCGCGCGCGGTCGCCCCGATCCCGCTGCCGGCGAACGACGACCGCCGGTCGACGGAGTACGTCCCGAGGGTGATCGGCGGCAGGGCCAGCAGGAGCACCGCCGGCACGGCGATCGCCCCGAGGATCCAGGTCTCGCGCCGCGACGGGGCCTCCGGGTGGGTCGTGCGCGCGGACGCGATCCGCCCGACCGCGGCCACCGTGAGGATCGCGGCGCCCATCGGCACGAGCCAGTCGGTCCTCGAGGACAGGTAGAGCGACGACCGTCCGGTGAGCAGCAGGAACCAGAAGAGCCCGGCCCACAGTGTCAGCACGCCGCCCGCCGCGACGCGGACGGGGCTCCAGCGCGGCGCCGCGGACGCCTCGATCGCTGGCGGTGCGAGCGTCGTCTTCATCCCCAGATCACCTGGACCCACATCGTCGCGACGAGCGTCGTCGCGCCCACGGCGATCACCGTCGTGCGCAGGAACCCGCTCGAGTACGTGCCCACGTACAGGGCCGAGAGCTTCATATCGACCATCGGTCCGAACACGAGGAAGGCGAGCTGCGCCGACGGGCCGAACGCCACGAACGAGGCCGCCACGAACGCGTCGGACTCCGAACACAACGACATCAGATAGGCGAGCGCCATCATCGCGACGAGGCTGAGGATCGGGAGGTTCGCCACACGGTCGACGATCGATTGCGGGACGAACGTCTGGATCGCGGCCGCGAGCAGCGCCCCCAAGATCAGGAAGCGCGCCATGAACACGAGGTCGCCGGTGAGGTGCCCGAAGAACCGCCGCCACCTGGGCTCGTCGTCCTCCACCTCGTGCGCCTCCAGGTCGCCGCGGGGGCGCAGCAGATCCTGCGGCCGCATCGCGCCGATCACCCAGCCGACGACCATCGCGACGACCAATCCAAGGGTGAACCGGCCGAGGACCATCACCCAGAACGTGTCGCGGCCCCGGTACGCCACCGCGGTGGAGGCGATCACGACGGGATTCACGATCGGAGCGGCCAGCATGAACGTGACCGCGGCGCTGGGCGCCAGCCCCTTGCGGGCCAGGCGCCGGGCGACCGGCACCGACCCGCATTCGCAGACCGGGAACGCCATGCCGGAGATGGCGGCCGCCGGCAGCTGGAGGCTTCGCGGGAGCAGGGCGATCTTCGCGAACGCCGACGCCGGCACGAAGACCTCGATCGCGGCCGACACCAGCGCTCCGAGCGCGATGAACGGCATCGCCTCGACCAGAAGCGAGCCGAAGATGATGACTAGGTTCCGGAGCCACGGGAGTTGCTGGGCATCGAACGTGCGGGCGGCGACGGCGACGAGCAGCAGCATGCCGCCGACCAGGAGCCACGTCCGGTCGCGCGCCGTGCGCACCGCCTGAGCCATCAGCAGGACCTCTCCATCAGCAGTACCGGCCGAACCGGACCGTGAACGAGGGGAACGCGTCGTCGAACAATGGCGTGGTGAGATCGTCCGTCACCTGGGCGGCCATCGCGTCGGCCACCTGCTGGGTGGTGACCCCTTGGTCGAGTGCGGCGTCGTCGTCCAGGAAGAACCCGCCGGACCCGGGGGCCGCGATCACCGGCTCGTCCGCGGTGAGCGTCTCGTCGATCCGTTCGGCCACCGTCACCGCGTCGAGGGCGTCGCCGGGCGTGGCGAGGCTTCCGGTGCCGGTCACGACGACCACGGCATCGGGGACCGCGGTCGTGACCAGCTCGACGACGGCGCGTGTCTGTCGATCCATGTCCGCCACCGAGCCTCTCACGGTGAGCCCCAGCAGGTCCGAGGGCCCGTCCGCGCCCCATCCTCGTTCGAGGAACGCGCGGACCTGCCGGGCGGGCCTGCCGGTGTTCGATCACGACGAGGTCGTCGTCGTCCGCGCCGTACCAGGTCCCTCCGATCAGCCCCCGATCGGAGGGGTCCGCCGCGACCAGGCCCACGAGGGCCTCGCCCGCTGTCGCTTCGTCGAGGTCGTCGCCGAGCGTCGCGATCACGGTCCCGGGCGACCCGGGCCGGAAGGCGTCGACGGGACCTCGTTCCCCTCGAAGCGTCGTGCCCACGATGCCGTGCTGCGAGGGGAGTCCGCCGGTGCCGATCGTCGTGAGGATCGCCGCCGGGTCGAGGGGCCACGATCCCGGACGCGCGTCGCCGCCGACCCCATCGGCCGATGCCATCTCGAGGAACGGCCACGCCGTTGGTTCGGCCTCGAGCTCGGGGATCCCGACGCCCTTCCACACGACGAGCACCACCAGCGGTACGGGGCCCTCCGATCCCACCCCCGGGAGCGCCGATCCGCTGCGGACCTCCGGGAACGGGCGCTCGATCCCGAGCAGCGGCTCGATCGTCGGCGCGACCTGGTCGAGCACGGCGTCGTCCGGGAGGGTCGCTGCCTTGATCCCGTCTCCGAGGAACACGAGCGGCACACGGTCGTCGACCGTGCCGATCGAGGGCCAGGCGACGTCGAGGTCGCGGAGGTCGGTCGTCACGGCGGTTCCACCCGTCACGCCGAGGACGTCGGGGGAGCGTCCTTCGTAGAAGCCGGCGGTGACCAGGTCGCGGACGTCCGGTGGGAGCGAGCAGAACGGGACCGAGCCCGTCCGTTCTTCGCCCGTGCCGCAGCTGTTGCCCACGCAGAATGCTCGTAGGGCCGCCGCAGGCACGGCGATCAGTCCCAGGACCAGCAGCAACGTGGTCAACCGGCGTTCCACCGTCACCTCCCCACGCTACCGCCGGGGGCGGGGGACGGTTGTCGCAAGGCCGCCTCGTCGGGTTCCATGGACGGCGTGATGCCTCCCCTCCGTCGGTTCCTCCTGCCTGTGCTCGCCCTCGTCGCTCTCGCCGTGCCGCTGCTCGTGCCTACGCCGGCACCGGCTCAGACGAGTGACCAGGACCTCGCACAGGCGGCCTGCGACGTCCCGAAGCCGCTCCTGCAGCGGACCCTGGTGGGATGGAGCCCCGATCGCGGTGCCGAGCTCTCGTGGATACCGGAAGAGCCGGACTTCGTCGGCTCCGGGCTCCCGCACGTCGGGCCGTGGGACTACATCCAGCACGTGCCGATGTTCTGGTACGGCCCCGGGCACATCGCGGCCCAGGGCGAGGTCGACCGGACGGTGACCCTCGCGGACATCGCGCCGACCCAGGCCGAGCTGCTCGGGTTCGACGGGTTCGCTGCCCCCGACGGGAAGGTGATGACGGAGGCGCTCGAGCCGACGGCCGGCGCCGACCCCCCGAAGCTGATCGTCGTGATGGTCTGGGACGCGGGCGGCATCAACGTGCTCGAGGAGCATCGAGAGATGTGGCCGTACACGGCGTCCCTGATCGAGGATGGCACCTGGTACACGGACGCGTACGTGGGGTCTTCGCCCACCTCCACCGCGCAGATGCACGCGACGATCGGCACCGGGGCCTTCCCGATCCACCACGGGGTCGTCGGGCATCACTTCAAGATCGGCGGTGTGGACGCGACGCCGTGGGAACTGGGGCCGAACTACCTGGTGGAGCCGACGTTCGCCGACATCTACGACCAGGCGATGGACAACGAACCGGTGGTCGGGACGATCGCGACCGCCGACATCCACCTGGGGATGATGAGCCACGGCGCATTCTGGAACGGGGGCGACCGCGACGTCGCGATCACCCGGTCGGCGGCGAGCAAACGGACCCTCACCGACGAAGGCGATGCCTGGAACCTGCCGAAGGAGCTGGCGCCCTACTACACGCTCGCCGGGTCGGCGAACGAGGTCAGCGGCTTCGAGCAGGACAAGGAGGAGCTCGATCGCGCCGACGGGAAGCTCGACGGCCTGTGGCGGGAGAACAGCATCAAGGAGCTCCTGGACGGGTTCGACACGCCCGCCCGCACCCCGTATCAGCAGCGCGTCGTCGAACGGGTCCTCACCGACTTCGACTTCGGCCAGGACGATGTTCCCGATCTCGCCTACGTGAACTTCAAGCAGATCGACTACGTGAGCCACGTCTGGTCGATGAACTCTCCCGAGATGGCCGACTCGGTGAAGGTCCAGGACGAGGCGATGGAAGCGTTCGTCGACTACCTGAACCGCGAGGTCGGCGAGGGCGAGTGGGCGATGGTCGTCACCGCGGACCACGCCTCGATGCCGAACCCCGATGTCTCCGGTGGCTACCAGATCTCCACCGGGCCGATCGAGGTCGCGATCCAGGCGCGGTTCGACACCGACGACGACGACGTGAAGGTCGTGTCGCTCGTCCAGCCGGCGCAGGTGTTCCTGAACGTCGCCGAGCTCGAGGACAACGGGTTCACCGTGGCCGACGTGGCGCGATACGTCGCGAGCCTGACGAAGGCCGACACCGCCGGCGGAGGCGTGACCCCCGCCCCGGGGACCGAGCAGGACCCTGCGTTCCAGGCGGTCTTCCCGAGCGACATGTTGTTCGACCTGCCGTGCCTGCCGGAGGGTTCCCGCTACCGGTCGAGCGCCGTCTGAGGCAGCCTCGAGGTGCCTCGCCGGTCGGGTAAGCTCCCGCCATCGCGGACCGTCGAGCGTTGGTCCGGCGTGCCTGGAGGGGAGATCCGCGGACGATGGCTGCCACCGACACCGTGACGAACGGCGCACCCACCCCGGCCGGGGGCCGCGACGAGCGGACCAATCTGCTGGGATCGTGGTGGGTGATCGGCGGCTTCACGCTGCTGATGCTGCTCGTGCTCGGCTGGAAGTTCATCGCTGACCCGAGCCTGTCGGCTCCGACGCGTGACCCCGCCTGGTACACGTGGCGCGCCCAGGTGATCTTGGAGTCCGACCCCGTTCGGGTGGCGCAGGAATGGGGCCCGAACGGGCTGTTCGCCGGTGGGTACCGGATCACCGTCCCGCTGGCTGGCGCGCTCCTCCAGCAGGTCGTGGGGATCGACCGGTACACGTTCAGCGCCTTCCTGATGATCGGGATGCCGGTCCTGACCGGCCTCGCGCTCGGCGCGGCGCTGTTCCGGAGCCGCAAGGACCCCCTCGTGGTCCTGACGACGCTGCTCGCGACGGTCGCGCTGTTCCTGACCACCCCGTACGTCGGCTACCTCGACAACATCACGGTGCTGTTCCTGCTGTCGCTGATGATCCCGTTCGTGCACGAGGCGAGGACCTCATGGGGCGCCCGGACCGCGCTGTTCCTGATCGGGATCGCCGCGGCGTTCACGCATCCGACCACCTGCGTGGTGTTCGGGGTGGTGCTGATGGCTGTGTTCGGGTTCCACTTCCTCACGAGCCGGTTCTCGCTGGGGGCCGCGCTCAAGGCCGACGCACCGATGTTGATGTCGGTCGCGTTCGGCATGATCGCCGGGCTCGCGAGTTGGGTCGTCGGCATCTGGGGCAAGCCCGCGAGCCTGGCCGAGGCGGCCCTGCCGCCCCCGTACACGGCGAAGTTCTTCACCGACCGGCTCGTCGAGTGGATCGTGTCGCTCCAGCCCGTCGTGATCGTGCCGTTCATCGTGATCGCGATCGTCTCGACGATCGTGCTGTCGCGCCGGACGCGCGAACCGGCTCGCACCGAGGACCAGGTCTCGATCTGGTGGCTCCTCGCGTTCGCGGGGATCGTGACCGTGGTCACCGGCGCCGAGATCCCCTACTACCGGTTCATGAACGCGTCGGCCGCGCCGATGGCGCTCGTCGGTCTCGGCGCCTACGTCGCGATCCGCTGGGGCCTGCGTCAGCCCGGGGCCATGAGGGTGGTCGGCGTGGGCGTCACCGCCGTGACCGTTGCCTCGCTCGCCTTCGTGCTGTGGGACGGGCTCGAGAACCGGTGGGTGTCCGAGACGAACCAGTGGGCGAACCAGGACGTACGGACCTCGCTCGCCGCGGTGAACGAGGTCGTGGCCGCCGCCGGTGAGCGGCCCAACGTCCTGGTCGTGAACTACAACGACCAGGACGACCCCGAGACACAGACGAACACGGGCTACGGCTGGGCCAAGACGTACTCGAACGTCTTCCGGACGGGCCTGCCTGGCGAGACGATCGAGCGGTCGGTCACGTACTTCGGCACCCTGGAGAACTTCCTCGCCGGCGAGCGGACCCTCTCCAGCGCGGGGAGCGAGGGCTACGACGACACGTCTCGGAACCACTGGTGCGAGGCCTTCGGCGGCCCCGACGAGGTCTGTGACCCCGACGACAAGAAGCCCGAGGGCTTCGTACCCAGGTTCGAGGAGTTCCCCGACGATCCCGTCGTGTTCATGATCGGCCAGTACTACGGTGGTCTGTGCAACGGCGAGACCGACTGCTCCGACGACGTCCAGCAGCAGAAGCTCGACGCGGCGCTCGCCCAGGGCGTCGAGGTCGGGCCCGACGTCGTCGTGATCCAGGGCGAGGGGCTGTGGACACCGCCAGCCGACGTGGTCGAGCGGGCGCAGGCCGCCGCCGCGCTCGAGGTCGACAAGTTCCAGAACCATCCAGGTGCGTTCGACAACCTGGGGCAGAACCTCCTGGTCGTTGCGATCCTCGCGCTGCTGCTGATCGTGCCGGGCTGGCTCGCGTCGAGTTGGCTCGGGATCCGCAGCGTCCCGGACAAGATCGCGCTGATCCCCGGCATGTCGGTGATCTTCCTGATGCTGTCGGGGATCGCGGTGCTGGCGGTCTGGCGCGGCTCGCTCACGTCGACGAAGGGCTGGGTGATCGTGGCCGGCGCGATCGTGCTCGGCGCGGCCCTGCGGGTGGCCGACGCCTGGCTCCGCAACCCGCTCGAGAAGGTCGCCGGATTCTTCAACGCGATGTTCTCGGCCTTCTCGAACCGCGACTTCTCGGTCCTGATGGGGGTGCAGTTCCTCGCCCAGGCGGGGCAGGGCGTCGTCCAGGGCGCGATCGCGAAATCGCTCGCCTTCGGCGGGCAACAGGGCTTCGACGTGCAGAACCTGCCCTCGGCCGACTACCTGCTAACCGTGGTACTGGCCCTCTATCTGCCGTACACGATCATCTCGCCGTTCGTCGGCGTGTTCATCGACCGGTTCCCGCGTCGGCGCGTGGTCTGGTGGGCGGACATCACCACCGCCGCGCTCGTCGTCATGGTCGCCGCCTTCGTCCTCCTGCCTCTTGGCACCGACAAGACCGAGGGCGACGCGTTCGCGACGGGCGCCCTGATCTTCGGGCTCCTCGCGGTGCAGGCGTGCGTGCGGATCGCGCTCGCGGTGAAGTCCGCCGCGCTCCCCGACGTGCTCGCCGGGAAGGACCTGCTGCAGGGCAACGGACTATCGCAGGCCGGCGGTGCGTTCCTGCAGGTGGTGGGGATCGCGTTCGGCACCGTCGCTGCGGGGATCCTCCCGCCGTGGGTGCCCGTCGTGGTGGGCGCGGGGGTGTTCATCCTGGCCGGCATCGTCGCGACGCAGCTGAAGCACGCCGAGGCGCACGCGCACACGACGACCTTCGGGCAAGAGGCGTCCCAGGTGCTGCGCAACGTGTGGGCGGGCGTGAAGGAGGTCGCGAGCCGCGCTCCTGCGGCACTCGGCCTCTCGTCGTTCCAGATGCTCCGCTATCAGTTCTGGGGTTTCGGGCTGTTCACGTTCGGCCTCTACGCGAAGAACCTGGTGCAGGGTGGGGACTCCGACACGCTGTCGCTCGTCCTGTCGGGGATCGGTGGGTTGATGGGCGGCGTGCTCGGCATGTTCGTCGCACAGGTGTTCAAGGACAAGATCCCGCCGGTGCGGCTGCTGCTGACCTCGATGGTGCTGCTCGGCATCGGGACCTTGATCGGCGGGCTGCTGCTGTCCGTGGCGGGGTTCGCGATCATGCTGTTCATCGGGTTCTTCTCGTTCTTCGTCGGGAAGATCTCGGCGGATACGATCATGCAGCAGTCGATGCCCGACGACTTCCGCGGGCGGGCCTTCGCGCTGTTCGATATCGCGTACAACCTCGGCTACATCGTGCCGGCGCTGATCCTCTACCTGGTCTGGGTCGAAGACAGCCCGTCGACGACGCGGACGATCCTGCTCGTGTCCGGCGTGGTGTTCATGGTCCTGACGTTCTTCGTGTCGACGTGGGCCAGACGGATCCGCGATCAGTTCGCGCCGCAGGACGACCTGGTCGGTGAAGAGGCGGCCGAGTTGGCCGACATGTCCGACTAACCCTCAGCAGCCGAGCGCGTCGAGGTCCGCGGTGAGTTGCCCCAGCAGCTCGGCGGTGTCCTCCTGCGCCTCGTTCGCCTCCGCGAGCGCGTCCAGCGTGTCCGCGAGCTCCGTGGCCAGCGCGGCGTTCTCCGTGTCGCCGGCGGCCGCCAACGCCTCCGCGTCGGCGCGCACCTGGTCGGCGGTCCGCTGGAAGGCGTCGGTCCGCATGGCGAGGTCGGCCGGGATGTTCGCGCACACGTCGGCGACGGTGACCACGGCGGGCTCCTGCGTGCCGGGGTCTGCCGGGGCCGCGTCGTCGGAGCCGCCGCGGGTCAGCAGGAAGATCGTGACCGCGACGAGTACGACGGCCAAGGCGACGGCGAGCCCCTTGGGCGCCTGCGGCTGCCGGTCCGCGAGGGGGTCCATGCTCGGAGCCTACCCGCCGTCGCCGGGGTCCCCCACCTGGGTATCGTCGGACGCGATGGCCGACGTGCGCAGCCCCGACGGGATCCGCCTCCACATCGATATGGACGGTTCCGGCGAGCCGATCACCGTGTTCGCGCACGGTCTCACGAACTCCTGCATGGAGCTCGCACCCTTCACGCCGTTCGCTCCGGGGACGAAGGTGCGCTTCTGCTTCCGAGGACACGGGCACTCGGAGACCCCGGAGGCAGGGAGGTACGGCTTCTCGGACTACGCGGGGGACCTCCGGACGGTCGCCGACGAGGTCGGCGCGACCCGGGCCGTCGGGACGTCGCTGGGGGCGGGGGCGCTCACCCGGGTGATCGCCGATGATCCGGGCCGGTTCGACCGGCTCGTGTTCCTGCTGCCGGCGGCCCTCGACGAGCCGTTGGAGGGGCACCCGCTGTCGCAGCACACCGCCGACCTGCTCGAGACCTTCCCGAAGGACGAGGCGATCCGTCGCGCGCTCGAGGACTCCGGCCGCGAGGCCGCCTACGCGCGCGCGCCAGGCCTGCGTGAGTACGACCTGCTGCTGTGGCAGGAGCTCGACCCGGTGGGGGTCTCTCGGGCGATCCGCGGGATCGTCGGGGAGGTCGCCGTCGACGACCGGAACAGGTTGCGCGCCGTCGAGGCGCCCGCCCTCGTGATCGCGCGGGAGGGCGACTCACTGCACCCCGCGTGGATCGCACACGCCATGGTCGAGCTGATGCCGAACGCCGAGCTGGTGATGCTCGCCTCCGAGGAGGACCTGTTCGCGTCGATCCCGGTCCTGGTGGAGCGCGTGGCGCGGTTCCTGGCGTGACGACCCCGCGGCGAGAGCTCATCGGACCGGCGCTGGCCGCGTCGGCCGGCGTCCTGCTCGCGATCGTCGTGATCACCGGCAAGCCGGCGCTGGGTGGGGAGTTCCCGTTCACGCTGTTGGCGTTCCGGTTCGCCGGGACGGCGCTCATCTTGACCGCGGCGGCGTTCGTGATGGGCCAGGGGCTGCGCCCGGCACCCGGCGAAGGCTGGGGGATGCTTGCCGCGGGGTTCTTCGGCTACGGGGTCGAATCGGCGCTGTTCTTCAGTGCGCTGAACCACGGAACCGCCGCTGCGGTGGCGCTGCTGTTCTACACGTACCCCGTCTACACGATGCTCGTGGCGCTCGCGACGAAGCGCATGCCGTCGAACCGGTCGCTCTGGCTCGCGCTCGCCTCGGCGATGGTCGGCGTGACGATCTTGGTCGCCGGCGGTGGGTCGCTCGCGCTCGACCGGGTCGGGGTCGTGCTGGCTCTCACGTGTGCGCTCGGGTACACGCTCTACATGACGGTGACCGACCGCGTGCTGCAGCGGTCGCACCCGATCACCGGCGCGGTCTTCCTGGCGTCCGGGGCCTCGGCGCTGAACCTCACGCTCGCGATCGTCAGCGGCTCGTTCGAGTTCCCGGCCGGGTGGGACGGGTGGCGTCCGATCGCGATCATGGCGCTCGCGACGGCGACGGCGTTCGTCTGCGTGCTGGGCGCGATCAAGCGGATCGGCGCCGTGCGCACCTCGATCATCGCGGTCTCCGAACCCCTCGCGGTCGCGATCCTCGGTGCGGTCGTGCTCGACGAGGCGGTCACCGTCTGGATCGCCGTCGGCGGCGTGTTCATCCTGACCGCTGGGGCGATCGCGACGCTCGCCCGCGGCGAGCGCATCGTCGAGCCGGACGTCTGAGGACTGCGGTAGGTTGCCGCCATGACCGAGGACCTGTACTCGACCGATGCCTACCTCACGACGTGCGACGCCATCGTGACGGAGGTCACGGACGAAGGCGTCGTGCTCGACCGGACCGTCTCCTACGCCCGCGGAGGCGGACAGCCCGGCGACACGGGCGTCCTGCGCTGGGACGGCGGCGAGGCTCGCGTCGCCGACACGTTCAGGTCCCGCGAGACGGGTCAGCTGATCCACCTCCTCGACGAGGGCGCGACCTCGCCCGCGCCCGGCACCACCGTCACCGTCGAGATCGACTGGGATCGCCGGCACACGATCATGCGGACCCATACCGCGCTCCACTCCCTGTCGGGGATCGTCTACACCGACTACGGCGCCAAGGTGACCGGCGGCAACATGGAGCCTGGCGGCGTCGCCCGGATGGACTTCGAGCTCGACTCGATCAGCCAGGAGTTCGGTCGCGAGGTCGAGGAGAAGCTGAACGCCGCGCTCGCCGAGGATCACCCGGTGCACGTGAGCTTCGTGCCGCGAGCGGAGGCCCTCACCGACCCCGACCTGATCCGTACGAAGGCGAACCTGATCCCGGAGTCGGTCGATCCGATCCGCGTCATCGACATCGAGGGGATCGACAAGCAGGCGGATGGCGGCACCCACGTCCGCTCGACCGCCGAGGTCGGCCGGGTCAGCGTCGTGAAGACCGAGTCGAAGGGCAAGGCGAACAAGCGGATGCGGATCGAGCTGGTCGACCCGTGATCAACGTCAGCTTCCGGGAGCTGGTCGTCATCATCGTGGTCCTGATCGCGGTCGGCGTGCTGATCCGCAGGATCACCGAGAAGCGATGAGCGAGCCGATCACCGACCGCGCGCCGCGCGACGACGGTCTTGCGATGCCGCCTGAGTGGGCGCCGCACGAGGCCACCCTGATCGCCTGGCCGACCCACTCCCGCGACGACCTGTGGGGCGACCTGTTCGACGATGCCGTCCACGAGTACGCGACCGTCGCGAACGCCGTGGCCGACTTCGAGCCGGTCGTGATGATCGTCGACCCGACGCAGGTCGCGGAGGCTCGCCCGTTCCTCTCATCGAACGTCGAAACGCTCCCGATCCAGATCGACGACTCGTGGGTCCGCGACAGCGGTCCGATCGTCGTCACCGACGGGCAGGGTCGCCGGGCGATGGTCGACTTCTCCTTCAACGGCTGGGGCGGCCGGTACCTGCCGTGCGACAAGGACGACGCTCTTCCCGCGGCGCTGGCCGCTCACTTCGGGATGCCCCGGTACGTGGCGCCGCTCGTCCTGGAGGGAGGGGCGATCACGGTCGACGGCGAGGGGACGCTCCTCACGACCGCCTCGTGCCTCCAGAACGCGAACCGGAACCCCGGCCGTTCACAGGATGAGATCGACCGGATCCTCCGTGACTACCTCGGTGGCGACACCGTCCTGTGGTTCGCGCAGGGGTGGTCCCAGTCACGCGACACCGACGGTCACATCGACGGGATCGCCCTGTTCACCGGACCGGGACGGCTCTTCCTGCTCAGCCCCGCGGACCCCGCCGATCCCGACCACGCGCTCTCACGGGCGAACCGCGAGGTGCTCGCCGCGACCCCCGACGCGAGAGGTCGCACGATCGAGGTGGTCCGCCACGATCCCGGTCAGGTCGTCGACATCCCCTACGCGAACGTCTACCTGGCGAACGGCGTCGTGATCGTCCCCGCCGGCACGTCCGCCGACGAGGTCGCGAGGGAGCAGGTCGCGAGGGCGTTCCCCGACCGAGAGATCGTGCAGGTCCCCGCCCGCGCCCTCCACGAGGGCGGCGGCGGACCGCACTGCATCACGCAGCAGATCCCGCTCAGCTGATCAGGGCGCCGAGCGCGACGAACGCCAGGCACACCACGACCGCCCCCAGGGTGAAGACCAGCCGCAGCGGCCGTGGGATCGGCGAACGCCCGAACCCGAAGTAGAGCAGCGGCCCGACGAACGGCACCACGAGCACGACCAGCATCCAGCGTGCCCGGAACGGGATCGGCACGCTCTCCTGTCGCATCAGGTCCCACATCGCCACGGCGACCCACGAGACGTAGATCACGAAGGGCAGCAGGTACCCGTACGTGCCCAGCAGCATCGACCCCCACGAGGTCGAGATCGGCATGCCCATCAGCGTCGGCTCCTTCGCACCCTCAGGCCCCGGCGCGGACGCGATCGCACCGACGGGGCGGATGTCGTACGTGCCGGGAACGGCCTCCTCGGGGATCGCGGGCTGCGGCGGCGCCCCCTCCGGGTCCGGCATCTGTGGCTGTAGCCCGGGGGTCGGCTGGTCCCGGTAGTCCGGGAGCGGCGCGTCGGCCAGCAACCGCGGACCGAGGACCGTCCACGGTGCCACCGCCCCACCGCCGGCCGGGTTCGGCCGGAACCCCTCGCACCCGAACAGCGCCTCGATCGCCGGCGGGCTGCTCGTGGTCGCGTCGTTCGCCTCGAAGCAGTCGCCACCTGCCGTCGGCGCCGCCATCGCGAGGTCCGCGATGCCGCTGCGGCGCACCGTGTTCTCGCGGACCTCGTTGTCGCCGGTCGGCCAGAAGCTCTCGTCGGGCATCGGGATCAACACGATGCCGTACGTGGGGTGGTCCTCGACCAGGTTGCCCGTGATCCGGTTCTCGAGGCCGCCCGCCACGATGATCCCGTTGCCGAACGCCGGCGCCCACTCCGTGGACTTCATCGGCGCGTCCTCGTACGCGTTGTCGTGGACGTGGTTGCCCGCGATCAGCATGTCGCGTTGCGGCGCGGCCGGCTCCGAGTCGAGCGTGTTCGGCACGATCCCGGCGGCGTTGTCGCGCCACTCGCTGTTCACGATCGCGAGGTTCCCCCCGGCGTTCGTCCCCGAGTACCCGAGCAGGTTGTGCTCGGCCAGGACGTCGTCGATCACGGCATCGCACGGGGAGCACCCGCCGATGGAGAACCCTGAGTCCGGCGACCCGCTCGCGTACGAGTGCTCGATGCGGCCGTACCGCGACGCGAACGCGGAGATCCCGTGGGCCCCGTTGGTGTGCGCGGTCACGTACGAGGCCCGATAGCCGAACACGCCGGTCCAGAAGACGCCGTTCAACAGGTAGTTGCGCGTCGTCAGGTTCTCGACGACCACCCCGTCGGCCTCGATCACCTGGATCCCGTTCGCGAGCTCGAACCCGCCGTCGAGGATCGTCTCGTCGCGGTCGAGCCCTCGGATCGTCACGTAGGGGACCGTGACCGTGACGGACTCCCGGTAGACACCGGGTTCGACCAGGACCATCCCACCGGGCTCGGCCCTGTCCACGGCCTCCTGGATCGTCGGCGCGTCGTCGGGCACGCGGACCACCGCGCCGAACCCGCCGGGGACCGGTTCGCGTCCTGGTCCGACCCCGCCGGTCGGTCCGGGGAGCGGCACGTCTCCCACCACGATGGTCCCGACCATCCCGACCCCGGGCTTCCCGTGGAACGAGCAGAAGTAGGTGAAGACGCCGGGCTCCTCGAAGGTGCGGATGAACCCGTCACCGGGTTCGAGGGTCTCCGAGCGCCAGCTCCCGTCGTCGGCGACGACGTCGTGCTGACTCCGTCCGTCGTTCACCCATTCGACCGACTGCCCGGGTTCGATCCGCAGGACCTCGGGGTCGAACACGTTGTCGATCGCCCGCACGGAGGCCTCGTAGTCCTGCGCGGAGGCGGGGGATGCGGGAAGCGCGAGGAGCATGCCTGTGAACAGCAACGCCGCCGGGGTCACCCCTCGTCTCATCGGCGCGGACGCTAGCAGCAGCCGCGCTCGGCCACCGACAGGCAGAAGGCCTTGTGTTGAGTTCACACCGACGGCGATGGAGCACGGCCTGCATCTCGTGACGAAGGATCGTCGGATCCGCTCGCACAGGCATGCGCGGCTCGTCGCGATCTGGTGACCGGACCTGTGCCTGGCCTCGCTGGTGGGATAGTGGCCCGCATGGCCCCTGAACGGCTGACGAGCCTCGACGCGAGTTTCCTGTACCTCGAGACCCCCGTGATGCACATGCACGTGGCGGGGGTCTCCGTCGTGGCGCCCCGGGCCGACGGACCACTCACCTACGAGGACGTGCAACGGGTCGTCGAGGCGCGGATGCATCTGGCGCCGCGGCTGCGCCAGCGCGTGCTGCCGGTGCCGGGGAACCTTGCGCGACCGCTGTGGGCCGACGACGAGCGGTTCGACCTGGACTTCCACCTGCGGCGGGCGGCGATCCGTCGCCGGGCGGACGGCTCCAGCTCGAGCGGGCGGTGGGACGTGTGCTCTCGCGGCCGCTCGACCGGTCGAAGCCGCTGTGGGAGCTCTACGTGTTCGAGGGGCTCGAGGGCGGTCGCACGGCTGTCCTGTTGAAGATGCACCATGCCCTGGCCGACGGGATCGGCGGGATGCTGATCGGCTCCACGCTCTTCGACCTGGAGCCGGATGCGCCGCTCGGGCCGCCGCCGAAGGAACCGTGGCGGCCGCAGGCGCCACCGTCGCGGGACGACCTGATCCGCGATGCCGCCCGCGAGATGGTGCTCCATCCGGCGGAGGCGATCGGGTACGCGGTGCAGGCGCCTGCACGAGCGGCTGCCGCGATCAGGCAGACGATGTCCGGGGTGGGCTCGGTCGCGGGGATGGGTGCGACCCCGCCGGGGCCGTTCGATGGGCAGATCGGCCCTGCCCGGCGGTACGCGACGGCCGAGACGCCGTTCGAGCGGTTCCGCGAGATCAAGTCGACGCTCGGCGGCACGATCAACGACGTCGTGCTCACCGCGGTCGCCGACGGTCTCCACGAGCTTCTGACGGCTCGCGGGGAGCCGACCAAGGGGCGCGAGCTCCGCGTGATGGTGCCGGTGTCGGTCCGTTCGAAGGCCGAGCGCGGCGACGTGGGGAACCGCGTCGCGCCCGCGATCGTCGACGTGCCGGTCGGGCGGATGAAGCCGGGGGTTCGCCTCGCGAAGATCCGCAGGGCGACCGAGACGCTGAAGTCGTCGTCGATGGCGGTCTCGGCGGACTCGATCATCGGGCTGGGCGCGTACGCGCCGCCCGCTCTTCATGCGATGGCGGCGCGGCTGATCTCACGTGGGCGGTGGTTCAACCTCGTCGTGTCGAACGTGCCGGCGCCGCAGGTTCCGCTCTACATCGCCGGGGCGAAGCTCGAGGCGAACTACCCCGCGATGCCGCTGGGAGAGACGTCCGGGCTGTCGGTCGCGTGCACATCCCTCGGGGGCACGATGGCGTTCGGGCTGACGGCCGACTGGGATGCGATCCCCGACATCGAGGTCCTCGCCCGGGGGATCGAGCATGGGGTCGACACGTTGGAGGCGGCCGCGAAGGCCCGCGCCGCCCGCTGATCCGTCACCCGAACTCCTCCGCGTACCAGTCGGCGACCTCGGAGAGCCAGCGTCCGGGCGCCTCGATCTGCGCCACGTGGCCCAGGTCGGGGAAGATCCGACCGCGCCAGGCCGGGTGGCGCTCGAGGACGGCCTCCGCGAAGCTCGCCGGCACGAGCCGGTCGCGCCGGCCGTGGAGCAGGAGGACCGGGCATCGCACGTTGTCCAATGCGCGAGCGGTGAGATCGGGGCGCCGGCCCATCAGGAGCATCGAGCGCGTCGCCTGCTCGAACGCGGTGACGGCACCGATGTCGTCCTGGTGATCACGGACGGCATCGACGTGGACCCGCACCACGTCTTCGGGGATCGCGTCCGGGTGCGTGGTGGTCATCCGGAAGCCGAGCCGGACGAGCCGCTCGGCGTCCAGGCGGCGAACCCGGGTGGTCGCGAGCGCCGTGCCGAGGAACGGGACGTCGTACAGGGCGAGCGCCGCGGCGAGCGAGGGGTGCTGCCAGGCCCGCCCGACCTTCGGCAGCGCGGGGCTCGTGAGCACGAGGCCGTGGACGCTCTGCGGGGTCACCGCCGCCTGCAAGATCGCGATCGCGCCGCCCATCGAGTTTCCGGCCAGGATCGTGGTGCCCGTTCCGAGCCCCGACACGAACCGGTCCACGATGCGCCGCAGGTCCATGATCCGGGCGCTCCGGTCGGCGAGCGGCGACGCCCCGAACCCCGGCAGATCCAGCGCGAAGACTCGCCCGAGGCCCTGGAGTCCAGGGGCCACGCGCACCCAGTTCAGGTGGAGGCCGCCGAGACCGTGGATCAGGATGAAGGTCGTCTCGCTCGGGCCCTCCCAGCATCGATAGGCGACGGGACCGTCGAGGTCGATCGTCTGCAGCGCAGGGAGGTCCGTGTCCACCCGGCAAGCGTAGCCGTGGGAATGCCGCGCGGGCGGCGCCGGTTGACCTGAGCGAAGGGAGGATGTGCGTGCCGCCCGTTCACTGGATCGCTCGTGAAGGTCTTCACGAGACCGTCACACGTGCTCAGCTTTACAAACGCACAGGTCACCGCCTACGATGGCCACGAGCGGCCGAAGCGTTTGGGCTCTCGCACGCCCTGAACCCGGCAGCCGCTCGTGACGAACGAGGAACGACCCCGAGTTCCCGAGGACTGTCTCGACGCGTCCGCGCGACCTGACGGCCTCGAGGAGGAGAGTGATATCCGTGCCGGAGCCGGCGCGTCCCCTAGGGACCGACGACGCAGACGATCTTCGCCTCTACCTGGAGGCGGCGGCTCGCGAGCCGCTGCTCACCAAGGAGGAAGAGGTTGAGCTCGCCATGACCATCGAGGGCGGCAAGGAGGCCGAGGAGCGCCTGCGCGCCGGCCGCCTGCGCTCGGAGAAGTCCATCGCGAAGGCGAGGGCCGATGTCCGCAAGGCCGAGGCCGCCCGCCAGCGGTTCATCATGGCGAACCTCCGTCTGGTCGTGTCCGTGGCCCGCAAGTACCAGGGCCAGGGCCTTCCCCTGCTCGACCTGATCCAGGAGGGCAATATCGGTCTGATGCGCGCCGTCGAGCTGTTCGACTGGCGCCGTGGGTTCAAGTTCTCCACGTACGCCACGTGGTGGATCCGCCAGGGCATCACCCGCGCGATCGCCGACCGTTCGCGTTCGATCCGTCTGCCCGTCCACATCCATGACCGTCTGCGCAAGCTGAACCGCACCCGGTTCCAGTTCGCGCAGTCGATGGGTCGCGAGCCCTCCCGCGAGGAGCTGGCGAAGGCCCTCGACACCACGGTCGAGGAGATCGACGACCTCACCGAGATGGGCCGTCGCGAGCCGCTGTCGCTCCAGTCGCCCGTGGGCGAGGACACCGAGCTCGGCGACCTGATCGAGGAGATCGACTCCGAGGCCGGGTTCAACGAGGTCGAGGACCAGCTGCTGCGCGAGGAGATCGGCGACGCGGTCGACAAGGTGCTCGACGAGCGCGAGCGCCACGTGGTGGCCCTGCGCTACGGGCTCGAGAACGGCCAGCCGCTCAGCCTGCGCGAGACCGGCAAGGTGCTCGGTCTGTCGGGCGAGCGGGTCCGCCTGATCGAGCGCGAGGCGCTGCGCAAGCTGCGCGACTCGAACCTGATCAACGCGGTGGCGCTCGGCGGATAGTCGCCCGCGGCACCTGAGCGACGGAAGAGCCGGCCTCCGGGCCGGCTCTTCTCGTTCGAGTCGGTCACACCGCCGTCGGGTCCATCGGCCGTGTCGGATCCGCCTCCACGGCGCACCCTAGGAGGTGGAGGTGATGCGCTTGGTGTCGACGATGGGGGTGGTCCCTCGCGACGTCGAGATCGCGGCGCGCGACGCGACCCTACCCGGCATCCTATCCGTCCCCGAAGAGCCGCTCGGCGTGGTGCTGTTCGCCCACGGGAGCGGCTCGAGCCGTTTCAGCGGCCGGAACCGGATGGTGGCCGAACGGCTGGTGGAGGCCGGGTTCGCGACGTTGCTGTTCGATCTGCTGGACGAGCGGGAGGCCAACGATCGCTCCGCGGTGTTCGACATCCCGTTCCTCGCGGCGCGGCTGGAGGATGCGACGCACAACGTGCCGGCCCTGCTCGACGGGTGGGCGCCCGTGGGCTACTTCGGCGCGAGCACCGGTGGTGGGGCGGCGCTGTGGGCCGCTGCGGACCTCGGACCGAGGATCGAGGCGGTCGTGTCACGGGGCGGCCGCCCGGACCTGGCGGGGTCGCACCTCGTGAACGTGAAGGCGCCGACGCTGCTGATCGTGGGCGGCCGAGACGACGTGGTGCTGCAGCTGAACCGCGATGCCCAGCGACGGCTGCGCTGCGCGAACGACCTGGAGGTCGTCGCCGGCGCAACGCACCTGTTCGAAGAGCCGGGGGCGCTCGAGCGCGTCGCGGACCTGGCGGCGGGGTGGTTCCTGGCGCAGATGGGCCCGGCGGCCTAGCGATCCAGATCGCGGGCGGCTCGGAGCAGGCCGAGCTGACTCATCGCGTCCTCGATCGTCCCGTCGTCGACCATCGCGAGTGCGTCGTCGAACGGCACCCAACGCAGCTCGATGTCTTCGGTGCCGTCGGGATCCGCGCCTCCGTGGGTGAGGCCGGTCGCGAGGTAGAGGGTCCCACGTTCGTCGCTGAACGAGTCCTGGAGGACGAACCGGCACAGGACCCGCCACGTGCTCGCCGCGGCGCCGGTCTCCTCGGCGAGTTCACGCTGGGCGCCGGCGAGCGGGTCCTCGTCGAACGGAACGCCGCCCTCGGGGAGCTCCCAGGTTCGCTCATCGAGCGGGTAGCGGTGCTGGGACACGAGTGCGACGCGACCGTCGTCGTCGATCGCCACGATCCCGACCGCGTGCGACGTCGGGTGCACGACGCCGTAGATCCCGTGTTCTCCGTCCGGTCGGATCGACCTCGTCGTGCCAGATCTCGATCCAGTCGTTCTCGTAGACCGTGCGCCGCGAGCGGCGCTCCCACGGCCCGACGCGCGTCACGCCGGCTCCCGCTCGGGAGGGCGGATCAGGCGGACACCCATCACGGCGAGGAGGGCGAGGATCGCGGCAGCCGCGACCGCCAGGGACCACGCCGTGGTCGATGCGCCAGTGGTCGACCACGCTCCGTCGTTCGCCGCGAGTCCTGCGCTTCCGAGATCGACCGATGCCACCCGCCAGTCGGTTCCCGAGATGCTGTCGACGTGGGCGATCCCCTCCGTCACCTCACCGTCGAGGTCGATGATCCGGAACGGGACGTCGGCACAGTGCTCCTCGCACATCTGCGCACCACGATCGGCGCCGATCTCGATCTCGTCGAGTTCACCGGGCTCGAGGTCGCGCCAGCCGGGGAGCACCTGCTCGGAGACCTCGTCCGGCGCGTAGAGATCCGGCCGGCCGGCAGCACCCTGGTTGAGCGAGACGAGCCATCGCTCGACGATGCCCTCGGGGCGTTGCGCCTGGGCGGCGCAGCTCCCGGCGAGGATCGCACCGAGGACGATCGCGAGCGTGACACGAACGTTGCGCCTCATGCGAGGACCGCCTCGTCCATCGCGACCATGTCCTCCGCGTTCGTCTCGGGGACGAACAGCCAGGCGACGACCATCGCGGGAGGCAGCATCGCGACGGTCACGAGCGAGACCGCGTCGCCGATCGAACCCACCGAGCCGCTCACGTGGTCACCGAGCAGCCCGACGACGAGCGCGCCGAGGACCCCGCCCGGGATCTCGAAGGCGTTGCGGCACCAGGCCGACGCGCGGCTGCGGACGTACGTGGGGAACGGCTCGGTCGAGAACGCCGAGGTCATCGCGACCGAGCCGAGCGCGAAGAAGATCCCGACGCACAGGACGGGGAGCATCACGACGGGATCGGTGATCTGGAACATCGCCGTGCCGAACACGAGCGCGCCGGCCATGTAGACCTCGAACGCGAGCTTGCGTCCGATCCGGTCCATCAACCGCCCGGCGACCACGAACCCGAGGGCTCCGACGAGACCCGCGACGGCCAGATACAGGCCGGAGGTCGATACCGACAGGCCGACCTCCTGCTGCGCGAAGTAGGCCCACCAGAACGCGGCGGAGGACACCACGAAGTACCGGAAGAACGTGACGAGGCCGACCGCGACGACCGTACGCCGGTACGCGGGACGCCAGGCCTCGAGGAGCGACGTGTGGTCGAGGTGCGAGCCGCGGTCGTCGGCACGGACCGACTCGTAGCGCTCGGTCTCGCGCATCCCGCGCCGCCCGATGAAGATCAGGATCAGAGGGATCAGTCCGACGACGTAGAAGGCTCGCCAGCCGAGCGGTGTCTCGGTGAGTCCGGCGAAGGCGAGCACCCCAACGAAGATCCCGCCCAGGGTGTTCATGGAGGTCACGATGCCGAGCGCGCGTCCACGCCGGCGCCTGGGGAACTCCTCGACGACGATCGTGATCGCGACGGCCCACTCGGCGCCGATGAACACCTGCGCGCCGAACTGGGCGACCGTGAGCCACAGGAGGCCGGGGGACAGGGCCGTCAGCGCCCCCGCGATCGTGTAGCCGGCGATCGTGATCAGCAGCAGGCGTCTGCGGCCGATCCGGTCGGCCTGGGCCGCGAGCCAGAAGGCGACGACGGCGCCGAGCGACGTCACGGCGCGGATCCATCCGGCGTCCGTCTCGCTCCCGCCGAGATCACCCAGGACCAGCGCGAGCACGAACGCGAGCACGAAGTTGTCGTAGCCCTCGAAGAACGTGGCGCTCGACAGCAGGAACAGGAGCTTCCTCAGGTACCGCTCGTCGCGCGCGGCCTCGCCGGGCGCGGCGGGTGACGTGGTCACGTGGTCGCCCCCGCCAGCCGCCGCGCCCGGACGGCCTGCTCGTCCAGCGCCGCCCGTACCCGCTCGAGGAGCGCCCCCACGTCCTCGTCGGCACCGGGGTCGCCCATCGGCAGGAGCGGAGGCCCGACCGCGAGCCCCAGCCGGGGGCGCAGCGGCCGTCCGAAGTTCGGACCCTTGCGGGGCCAGCGGACCTGCGTCCCCCAGATCCCGATCGGGACGATCGGGGCGCCCGTCGGCAAGGCGATCCGCGCGATGCCCCGGCGGATCCGCTGCAGGCCCTCGGCGCCGCCGTGCTCGTCGACGCGACCTTCCGGTGCGAGCGCCGCGACCGCACCGCCCTTGATCGTCGCGACGGCCTCGTCGAGGGCGCCGTGGTCGCCCGTGCCTCGGTGGATCGGGATCTGGTCGTACCTGCGCAGGATGAAGCCGACGACCCGCTTGCGGAACAGCTCACCCGCGACCAGGAAGCGCATCCGGCGGCGGACGTGCCAGACGGTCTCCAGGCCGAGCGCCGGACCGTCGAGCACGCTCACGTGGTTGAAGACGATGATCACCGGGCCTGTGCTCGGCACGTGCTCCCAGCCGTCGGATCGGACCCGGAACAGGATCCGAACCAGGGGCAGGAGGAGCGGGATCGTGACGCGCCACCATAGGTTGAACTCGTCGCCGCGCACAGGTCGAGATGCTACGCGCCGGGAGCCCCCGCCGCGCTCAGTCCGGCGTCGGGCGGATCACCGTGCGGACGACCTCGCCGGCGAGCATCGCCTGGAACGCCTCGCCGAGGTCTTCCTCGGTGAGGATGGCCTCGCGGGTGACCATCGTGTCCAGGTCGAGCCGGCCGTCGAGGTACCAGCCGACCCAGGTCGGGAAGTCCTCGTCGGGGATCGGGTCGCCGCCGTCGGTGACCAGCAGCGTCGCCTTGTTCGGGTAGGCGGCCCCGTCGGGCCCGTCGCCCCAGGCGAGGGTGAGGTGGCTGTCGGGCGCGGGCACGCCGATCGCCACCGCTTCTCCCGAGCGGCCGAGCATCGCGACTGCCTGCTCGACCACGTTCGCGTTCCCGGTGGCTTCGAACGCATGGTCCACGCCCTCGCCACCGGTCAGGCCGCGAACCTGCGCGACCGCGTCCCCGGTCGACGCATCGACCACGTCGGTGGCGCCGAGGGCGCGGGCGGTGTCGAGCTTCGACGCGACGAGGTCGACGGCGATCAGCCGGGTGGCGCCCGCGATCCGCGCGCCCTGGAGCGCCGCCAGCCCGATCCCTCCGAGCCCGATCACGGCGACCGACGCGCCGGGCAAGATCTCGGCGGTGTTCACCGCGGCGCCGATCCCGGTCGAGACGCCGCACCCCAACAGGCAGATACGCGACAGGTCCGCCTGGACGGACACCGGGATCGCGAGCTCGGCGGCGACCACCACGTGGGTGGCGAGCGTGCCCAGGCCCAGCGTGCCGATCAGGGGAGCGCCCGTGCGCGCGACGCGCATCCGCGGCGGCTGGGTCCAGCCGTGACCGCATCGCCGGGGCTGCCCGCGCACACACGCGTGGCACGTCCCGCACGGCACCGCCCAGGCCAAGACGACCGGATCGCCGACACCCACGCGTTCCACGCCGTCCCCGACGATCTCCACGTATCCGGCGCCCTCGTGGCCGAGTAGCATCGGGAACGGCTCACCCCAGTTGCCGTGATGGATCGCCCAGTGATCCGAATGGCACACCCCGTTGGCCACGACCCGCACGAGCACCTCGCCTGGACCGGGGTCGTCGACCTCGATCGGCTCGACGCGGATCGGCCCGCCGAGCCTCTCGACGACCGCGCCCAGCGCTTCGCGTGTCATGCATCCCCCCAGTCGGCTCGAGGTTCCGGCCGTCCGTCGACGGCCGCCTGGATCGTGTCGAAGATACGCCCGTCACCGAGCTGCGCCGTGAGTCCCGCACGCTCGAACAGGTCCCGCACCGCCCCCACGGGGTCGGCGAACACCAAGGTGACGCTCTGCTCGTGGAGCTCCTGCTCGAGCTCGGAGAGCATCCTCGCCGCGGACGCGTCGATGTCGGGCATGCTGGCAGCATCGATCACGACCCACGACGCGCCCCGGCGGCGCGCGAGCCGGCGGACCCGCGAGCGGAACCGTTCCGCGTTCGCGTAGAACAGTGGCGCGTCGAACCGGTACACCATCACGCCCTCGTCCGTGAGCGCCGTGGGGTTCCGGGCGACGTCGTGGTAGCCATCGCGTCCGGGGACGCGGCCGAGCACCGCGTCATGCGGCGTGCTCGCGCGTCGCAGGAAGTCGATCAGGGACAGCCCCGTCGCGACGAGGACGCCCTCGAGCACCCCGATCAGGACGACCCCCAGCAGGGCGATCGCCGCGATCAGGAACTCGGTCCTGCGCACGCGCCACAGGTGCCGGAGGTTCTCGACCTCGATCAGTCTGGCCACCGCGACGGTGACGACGGCGCCCAGGGTCGCGTTCGGGACGTTCGTCAACAGGGAGGTGAGGGCGACGAGCACGATCAGCATCAAGACCGCGGCGGACAGGCCGGCCACCTGCGAGCGGGAGCCCACCGATTCGGCGACCGCGGTCCTCGCGGCGCTCGCGCTCACCGTGATGCCTCCGGTGAGCCCGGCGCCCGCGTTCGCGACGCCCAGTCCGATCAGGTCCGCGTTCCCGTCGACCGCGTACCCGCCACGCGCAGCGAACGCCCTGGAGCTGACCAACGTGTCCGCGGCTGCGAGCAGCGCGATCGCAGCGGCCGGGCCGAGCAGCTGCCGCACGTCGGACCATGCGACGTCGGGAACGGCGAACGGAGGGAACCCGCTCGGGATCTCGCCGAGGACGGCGACCCCACGCGACGTGAGCTCGAACACGGCCACGACCGTGGTGGCGGCGACGAGCGCGATCAGTGCACCGGGCAGGGTGGGACGCCACCGGCGCACGCCGATCCAGACCCCCATCGTGCCGAGTGCGACGAGCACCGTCGCGAGGTTCGCCTCACCCACGTGTCGCACGACGTCGAGGTAGATGCCCAGCGTCGAGGTCGCCTCGACCGTGATGCCGGTCATCTTCGGCAACTGGCTCGCGATCACCACGACGGCCAACCCTGCCTGGTAGCCGAGGAGGACGGGTTCGGACAGGAAGTTGGCCACGAACCCGAACCGGAGCAGGCCCGCGACGAGGAGGATCAACCCTGTCAGCACGCTCATCGCGGCGGCGAGGGTCGCGTAGCGCACGGGGTCCCCTCCGGCGAGGGATGCGACCGAGGCGCCCAGCAGGGCGGCCGTCGACGCGTCGAGCGCGATCACCAGCTGGCGAGACGATCCGAACACCGCGTACGCGATCAGGGGCACGACGCACGAGTAGAGACCCGCGACCGGAGGCATCCCGGCGACCTCGGCCATGCCCATCGACAGGGGGATCGCGATCGCGACGATCAGCACCCCGGCGGTGAGGTCGCGTCGGATCCACGAGCGCCGGTACCCGTCGAGGGAGCGGAGGACGGGCCGGCGCCACCTGAGTCCACCCTCTCCGTCTCGGCGTTGCACCTCGGCAGGCCTCCCGTCGCCCGCGCGTGCGGCCCGTGCTAGCGTCCCCGCCATGGACGTGCAGAGCCTCCGGGATCACGTCTCCGCGCGGTACCCCGAGTATCTCGCGGCGCTCGAGGCGATGGTCGACGTCGACTGCGGGTCGTACACGCCGGCCGGCGTCAACCGGATCGCCGACATGTGCGAAGCGCGATTCCGGGACCACGGGTGGGAGGTCGAGCGTCGCTCCCACGTGCCGGCCGACGACGCGCCGCAGCTCGGTGACCTGCTGATCGGCACCCTACGAGGCTCGGGCGGGCCTCGCGTGCTGCTGGTCGGTCACATGGACACGGTGTTCGACGAAGGCACCGTCGCGGAGCGGCCGTTCCGCATCGACGGCGACATCGCGCGGGGACCCGGGGTCTCCGACATGAAGGGCGGTCTGCTCACCGGGTTCTTCGCGACGCACGCGCTCCAAGACGCCGGGGTGGACGGGTTCGAACGGATCACCTACGTCTGTAACCCGGACGAGGAGATCGGCTCCCCGTTCAGCGCCGCGACGATCCGAGAGCTCGCACCTCAGCACGACGTCGCGTTCGTCTTGGAGGGCGCGCGTGCCAACGGCGACATCGTGAGCGCGCGCAAGGGGACCACCGACTACACGATGACGTTCACCGGCCGCGCCGCCCACGCAGGGGTCGAGCCCGAGAAGGGCCGTCACGCGGTGCTCGCCGCCGCGCAGGCGGTGGTCGCGCTCCAGGCGCTCAACGGGCGGTGGCCCGGCGTGACCGTGAACGCGGGTGTGATCCGAGGGGGCACCCGGACGAACGTCGTGCCCGAGCGCTGCTCCGTCCTGGTCGATCTCCGATCGCCGGCGCTCGAGAGCCTCCAGGAGGCCGAGAGGGCGATCGAGGCGATCGCGGAGGTGGTCACCGTGCCCGACGTGTCGGTCGACGTGGTCGGCCATGGGTGGCACCGACCCATGGAGAAGGGGGAGGAGGCCCAGCGTCTGGTGGACCTCGCCGTCCGGCTCGCCGACGAGCTGGGCTTCGAGGTGAGGGACGCCGCCACCGGCGGCGCGTCCGATGCGAACACGACCTCGGCGGCGGGAACCCCGACGATCGACGGGCTCGGTCCGGTCGGCGGCGACGATCATGCGCCCGCCGAGTGGCTCGACCTCACGAGCGTCGTCCCGCGGACGGCGCTGCTCGCCGGACTGATCGCGAACCTGTGAACGGCGACACGCAGGACTGGGCCTTCGATGAGCTCCACCCGGAGGCCTTCCGGATGCTCGTCGAGGGCGTCCCGGCGATCCTGTACATCGACCGACCCGACGAGACCTCGGCGAACCTCTACACGAGTCCGCAGGTCGAGGAGCTCCTCGGGTTCAGCGTCGACGAGTGGACGTCCGACCGTGAGCTGTGGATCCGCCAGCTGCACCCCGACGACCGTGAGCGTGTGACCGAGGCCAACCTCGCGTCGAACCTGGTCGGGGAGCGGTTCCTGGAGGAGTACCGGGTCATCGCGAAGGACGGGCACACCGTATGGCTCCGTGACGACGCGGTGCCGGTCCGTGACGCGGACGGCACCCTGCTGTTCTGGCGGGGTGTGATCCTCGACATCACCGAGCGCAAGCAGGTCGAGGAGGAGCTCGGACGCGCGCAGGAACGCCTGCAGGCGATGATCGACCACATCCCTGCCGTCGTGTACATCGAGTCACCCGAGGCCGACCCGCGCAGGTTCTACCTGAGCGAGGCCGTCCAGCGGATGTTCGGCTACACGGTCGAGGAATGGACCTGGACCCCTGGCTTCTGGCTCGACCGGCTCCATCCCGACGATCGTGACGTCGTGGAGGAGGAGGACGAGGAGAGCGACATCACCCGGGACCGCTACGTCTCGGAGTACCGGTTCCGGGTGCACGATGGCTCGTGGAGGTGGGTCCATGACGAGGCCGTGTTCGTCCCCAGCGATGACGGCGAGGGATTCTGGCAAGGGTTCATCTTCGACATCACCGAACGCAAGGAGGCAGAGGACCGGTTGCGCTGGAGCCTCGACGCGTTGCGCGAGACCCTCCAGCAGCGTCGAGAGTTGGCCCAGCGGCTCCAGCACGCGCAGGAGGCGGAGCGCCGGCGGATCGCGGCCGACCTCCACGACGACCCGATCCAGGTGATGAGCGCGGTCGACATGCGCCTGCAGATGCTGACGAGCTTCCCCCGGATGGTCACGATCGAGGAGATCGCGGACATCGAGCGCGACGTCCAGGCGGCGATCGAACGGCTGCGTTCGATGCTCTTCGAGCTCCGGCCGGCGGCGCTCGACCGCGAGGGGCTCGTCCCGGCGCTGCGCCTGTACCTGGAGCGGTCCGCGAAGACCACGGGATGGGTGACCGAGGTCAACGACGCGCTCACGGTGGAGCCCGACGCCGACCTACGGGCGCTGCTCTACCGGATCGTGCAGGAGGCGGTGGTCAACGCGCGCAAGCACGCGGATGCCACGCATGTGGAGGTCGACGTCACGTCGGCGGCCGAGGGGGTGTCGGTGCGCGTGCGCGACGATGGCATCGGGTTCACCCCCGATCTCGGGGCGATCCCTGAGCCCGGGCACCTAGGGCTCACCACGATGGTCGAGCGGGCGGAACTCGCCGGTGGATGGGCCCGGGTCGACAGCTCCCCGGGCGACGGCACGGTGGTGGAGTGCTGGCTCCCCCTGGACGCGACCGGCGACCGGGGGCTGGCGGGCGCGTGAGGCGTCAGTCGACGGGCCGGGCGATCGCCCGTCCGGTCTCGCGATCGAAGTAGTAGAAGCGTGAGGGGTCGAGCGACAGCGTGATCGTGGAGCCCGGACGACACTTCGTGCGCGCGTCCACCCGCGCGCAGAACACGCACCGGGGTTCCTCGGCCATCAGGAGCACATCGCCGGTCTCGTCCTCGGCGGCCGCCAGCGTCTCCTCGGTCGCCACCGGGGGCGCATCCACCCGGAACAGGACGTTCACCTCCGACCCCAGCTCCTCGGTGACGTCCGCGGTGACCTCGATCGTCGGGAGGTCGTCGGACCGCCAGACACCGCGATCCTCCAGGTCGGAGGGGCGGATCCCGAGGATCACGGTCCGACCCTCGTAGGCGCTGAGGTCGACGCCGCCGGTCGGGAGGTCGAACCCGGCGAACCGGACGCGCCCACCTCCGACCGTCGCCTCGACGAGGTTCATCGGCGGCGATCCGATGAACGCCGCCACGAACAGGTTGTCGGGCTGGCCGTACAGGCGCTGGGGCGTGTCGACCTGCTGCAGCACGCCGTCGCGGAGGACGGCGACGCGGTGTCCCAGCGTCATCGCCTCGACCTGGTCGTGGGTGACGTACAGGGTCGTCGTGCCGAGGCGCTCGTGCAGGCGCGAGAGCTCGGCCCGCATCTGGACGCGCAGCTTCGCGTCGAGGTTCGACAGGGGCTCGTCCATCAGGAACGCCGCAGGCTCACGGACCATCGCGCGGCCCATCGCGACGCGCTGGCGCTGCCCGCCCGACAGCTCGCCGGGCTTGCGCGCCATCAGCGGCTCGAGCCCCAAGATCCGGGCGGCCTCGCGGACCCGCTCGGTGCGCTCGGCCTTCGGCGTCTTCCGTAGCCGCAAGCCGAAGGAGAGGTTCTGCTCCACGGTCATGTGCGGGTAGAGGGCATAGTTCTGGAAGACCATCGCGATGTCGCGGTCCTTCGATGGCAGGTCGGTGACCTGGCGATCCCCGATCGAGACCTCCCCACCGGTGACCTCCTCGAGCCCGGCGACGATCCGCAGGATCGTGGACTTGCCGCACCCCGAAGGACCGACCAGCACGAGGAACTCGCCGTCGCGGATCTCCAGCGACACGTCGTTCACGGCGACCACGTCGCTGCCGAAGACCTTCGTCACGTGGTCGAGGACGATCTTGGCCATCAGCGCTCCTTCATCTCGCGGGCGTGGTCGCGGGGGTGCTCGCAGGCCGTCGTGCAGTGTCGGCGGTGAGTCGATCGTGGGTCAAGGCGGCTCGGGCGCGCGTGTGGGCGGCGCGCCCGCCGCCCAGCACGTCGAGCCCAAGCATCGCGGCCCCGAGCACGGGCGGCGCGGTGAGCCGGACGACGCGCGCCGCCGGGGCGGTTGCACGGATGCCGTCCTCGATCCGCCGGAAGAACGGCTCCCACCCGTTGCGGAAGATCCCGCCCCCCAACACGACGTGGGGGTCGAGGCCGGTCATCCGTAGGCGGCGGATCGCGACCGAGGCCATCGTCGCGATCTCGTCGGCCTGTCGTTCCACGAGCGCCCGCGCGACGTCGTCACCCGCGCGCGCTTCCTCGAACACGATCGGGGCGAGGCCCGGCAGTCGCTCCTCGGGCAGCCTCCCCAGGTACAGGGCCTCCATCACCTGGCTCGGCCGCCGCATCCCGAAGTGGGCCGGCACCGCCTGACGCAGCGTGGTCGCCTCACCACGCCCGTCTTGTGCCCGGATCGCATGCCATAGCGCGGCCTCGCCAAGATCCCATCCACCGCCCCAGTCCCCGGAGATCCCGCCGACCGCGGGGAACCGGAAGATCCGACCGTCCGGGGCGACGCCTGTGCAGTTCGTGCCGGTTCCGCACACGACGCCCACGCCCCAGCTGCGGTCGGTCCCGGCGCGCAGGACCGCGAAGGTGTCGTTGCGCAGGACGAGGCTCGCTCGTCCATCCGCGCCGCCGGAGACCCCGCAGGATCCGACGGTCGTCCACAGGTAGGTCGGCGCCCGCCAGACAGAACACGCCGAGATCCGCCACGGGCAACCGGCCGAGACCGCGCCCGGCCTCGGCACACACCGCGGCGACGGCCGTCGCGATCTGGTCGAGGAACGCGTCGTCCCCCGTCTCGTCGTAGCCGCCCGATGCGACGCGTCGAGCCGCGAGGACGCGGCCGTCGCGGCCGAGCAGCACCGCATCGGTCTTCGAGCCGCCCCCATCGACGCCCAACAGCGCGGGCCGCCGGCTCACGGCCGGGGTCACGGAAGGATCTCCAGCTCGTCCACCGTGACGAAGGTCGAGCCCAGATCGGCGAGCCCGTCGAGCATCGGCTCGATCGCATCGCCGGTCCCCCCGGGCCACGTGTGCAGCAGCACGACCGCGCCGTCGCCGTGGGCGCGCACGCCCTCGATCGCGTCGGCCGCGATCGCCGCCCCCGTCCGCCACGGTTCCCAGTCCTCGAGCTCGACGTGCCAGTGGACGTTCCGGTACCCGAGCGCCTCGAGTCCGGCGAGGACGCGTGGATCGTCGTGCCCGGCGCCGAAGGGGCACCGGAACCACGGCCGTGGGTCGACCCCGGTCGTCCCGGCGACCGCGGCCGTCCCGTCGTCGATGTCGGACGCGAACCCCTCGCCGAGGAGCAGGGGCATCCGTGCGTGGTAGTGCGAGTGCATCCCCACGAGGTGCCCGTCGACGGCGACCCGAGCGGCGGTCGTCGGGGATGACTGCGCCCAGCGTCCCTGGATGAAGAAGGTCGCCCGCACGCCCGCGCCCTTCAGCGCGTCGAGGATCCGCTCCGCGTTTCCCGCCGGACACCAGGGGCGATCGGGGTGCTCGGCGTCGAACGTGAGCGCGACCCGGGGGCGCCCAGATGAGTCAGGAAAGTTTCCTAACGAACTCATCGGGGCGAGTGTACGATGCCGGGGCGATGGGTGTGAAGGTTGCGGTCGTCGGTGGCGGAAGCACCTACACCCCCGAACTCGTGGAAGGCTTCGTGACCCGTGGGGACCGCCTGCCGGTCGACGAGTTGGTCCTCCTGGACATCGATGCCGAGCGCCTCGCCGTGGTCGGGAGCCTCGCCGAGCGTCAGCTCCGACGGGTCGGGTGGGGCGGAAGGCTGAGGCTGACGGCCGACCGACGTGAGGCGCTCGAGGGCGTCGACTTCGTGATCGTGCAGCTGCGGATCGGGGGGAACCAGGCGCGGTTCACCGACGAGACGATCCCGCTCCGGTTCGGGTGCATCGGACAGGAGACCACCGGTCCGGGTGGGTTCGCGAAGGCGCTGCGGACCGTGCCCGTCGTGCTCGAGCTCGCCGAGCTGACCGCCCAGGTCGGCGCGCCGGGAGCGTGGTTCGTCGACTTCACGAACCCGACGGGCCTCGTCACGCAGGCGCTGCTCGACGAGGGTCACCGGGCCTTGGGGCTGTGCAACGTCGCCATCGGGTTCCAGCGGGAGTTCGCAGCACACCTCGGGGTCGAGCCTGAACGGGTGCAGCTCGAGCACGTGGGGCTGAACCACCTGACCTGGGAGCGGAAGGTACTCGTCGACGGGATCGACCGGTTGCCCGAGCTGATGGCCGACCCACCGCTCGAGGCCGGAGCCGACGAGTTCGAGGGGATGCCGATCGGGTTCATCCGTGAGCTCGGCGCGATCCCGAGCTACTACCTGCACTTCTACTACCGGACCGGCCAGGTCCTCGAGCACCAACGGACCCACCGGACCCGGGCCGAAGAGGTGATGGAGATCGAGGCGGGGCTGCTCGAGCTGTACCGGGACCCATCGCTGGACACGAAACCGGCGTTGCTCGAGGAGCGCGGCGGAGCGTTCTATTCGGATGCCGCGGCGGCGCTCGTCGCCTCCCTCCACGCGGGAACCGGCGACGTCCAGGTCGTGAACGTCCGCAACGGTGGCGCGATCCCCAACCTCGAGGACGACGACGTCGTCGAGGTGTCGTGCACGGTGGACACGGACGGCGCCCGCCCGCTGCCGGTCGATCCGCTCCCGCCGGAGATGCTCGGGCTCGTGCAGCACGCGAAGGCGTACGAGCGCCTCACGATCGCGGCGGCGACGAGCGGATCACGCGCCGACGCGTTGATGGCGCTGATGACGAACCCCTTGGTCCCCGACTGGGACACGGCGGCTCCCTTGCTCGACGCGCTCCTCGAGGAGAACCGTGCGTACCTGCCGCGCTTCTTCCCGGAGAGCTAGACGGCCGGGAGGCGGTCGGCCCCCGTCTGGATCTTCGCGAGGGCCTCGGCGGCGTCCTGCACGCCCTTCGTGCCGTCGCGGAACACGTTCTCCATGAAGTAGATCGACTCGCGCTCGCCCGCGGCCTCCGCGACGGGGAAGGACATCGTCGCCGGGTCGAGGCGATCGGCGTACTCGACGGCCACCGGTAGGCGGCTGAGCGACGGCTGGAAGAGCTCGTAGCGGCTCATCGGCGGGTACTGGACCTCCGCCGGGATGCCCTCCGCCTCCATCGCCGCGCACACCACGTGGTTCGTGCGACCGGCGAACGCGTCGGGGTCGATCCTCAGGAGGTAGTTGTAGAAGCTCCACCGCGTGATGCGGTCGTCGGCGGGCATCACCGTGACGCCGGGGATGTCCGCGACCATCGCCTCGAACGCCTTGCCGGTCTCAGCCCGTTGGGCCTGCTGCTCCGGGAAGCGGCGCATCGCCTCGACGAGCAGAGCGGCGTGCACCTCGCCCAGCCGGTAGTTCGCGCCGAACGTGTACTCCTTCTCGTCGGGATCCTTCGCGCGGCCGCAGTCGATGATCGAGTGGGCGCGGCGGGCGAGGCGGTCGTCGTTCGTCAGGAGCGACCCGCCCTCGCCCGAGGTGAGGATCTTCGAGGACTGGTGACTGAACGAGCCGAAGTCGCCGATGCACCCGGCGCCTCGGTCACGCCAGCGCTGGCCGTGGGCATGTGCGCAGTCCTCGATCACCGCGAGGCCGTGGCGCTCCGCGATGGACACGATCGCGTCCATGTCGGCCATCTGGTGGCCGAGGTGGACGGGGATGATCGCCTTCGTCCGCTCGGTGATCGCGGCCTCGACCTGGTGGGGGTCGATGCACCACGTGCGCTCCTCGACGTCGACGATCACGGGGAGCGCACCCGCGGCCATCGGCGCGTATGCCGTCGCGGCGAACGTCGAGCGCCGGGATGATGACCTCGTCACCCCAGCCGATCTCGAGCGCCTTGCAGGCCACCTCCATCGTGACGGTGCCGTTCATCATCAGCACGCCGTGGCGGGCGCCCTGGTAGGCGGCGAACGCCTCCTCGAAGGCCGTGGCGTTGAGACCCGGCTCGGGGGAACCCGCCCCACTCGCCGCTGCGGACGACCTCCTCGACGACGGCCACGTAGCCGTCGTCGTCGGTCTGGGGCCACGACGGGTAGGGGGCCTGTCGGACGGGGGTGCCACCGTTGATCGCGAGCTCGGTCATCATGTCAGCTCCTTCCGTGCCACTCCTCGGTCTCCGCCGGCGATCGGGTCCGCCGATCGACCGCGCTGCCTTGACCCCTCCCGAACCCCGAGGGTAGCATCGGCATCGATCGTTAGGAAAGTTTCCTGACTGACTGGACGGCATGCGCGAGCGACCCGCGCAGGCCCCGGACGCAGGGAGGAAGCGACGGCCGGAGCACCCACGTTCACGGCGGGGACGCCGAGCCTCCTGCGGCAGATCAACGAGCGCACCGTCCTGGAATCGATCCGCCGGACCGGCCCCGTCTCGCGGGCGCAGATCGCGCGCGAGTCGGGTCTGTCGAAACCCACGGTGTCCCTGGCGCTCGCGGCGCTCTCGCGGGCGCGGCTCGTCCGAGAGGCGGGCCGGACCTCGGGTGGTAAGGGCCCGACCGCCGTCCTCTACGAGCTGAACCCCTCCGCCGGATGGGTGATCGGGGTGGACGTCGGTCGCGAGCACGTACGGGCGGCGGTGGCGGACCTGACGGGGGAGATCGTGGCCCGCCGCGACGAGCGAACGCGAGCGAAGAGCAACGCCACGCTGATCGCCCAGATAGGCTCGATCGGCCGCGACGTCGCTGCTGATGCGGGGCTCCGGTGGCGCCAGATCACGGTCGTCGGGGTCGGCAGCCCCGGGGTCTTCGGCGGGGACGACCACCCCCTGCTGGCGCACAACCTCCCCGGGTGGGAGCGCCAGGGGCTCCTCGAGGCGGTCCGTGCCGAACTCCGTACCGAGGTCGCGTTCGAGAACGACGTGAACGTGGCCGCGCTCGGAGAACGGTGGCGCGGTCTGGGGCGCGGCGTGGACGACTTCGTCTACCTCCACGTCGGGACCGGCGTGGGGATGGGGATCGTCCTTCGGGGCGAGCTGTATCGGGGCGCGAGCGGCGCCGCGGGCGAGGTGGGGTTCCTCCCGCTCGCGGCCCCCGATCCGAAGGATCCGGCGAACCGCCGCCGCGGTGCGCTCGAAGGAGCGATCGGGGCGAAGGCGGTCGTGGAGGCGGCGCGTCGTGCCAAGGTCCGGCGGGCGATGACCGCCCTGGCTGTCTTCGATGCGGCGCGGGACGGTGACGCTGCCGCTCAGGGCGTCGTGGACGCGATCGGCGCCCGGATCGGGCTGGCGATCTCCGCGATCGTGCCCGTGCTCGATCCGTCGCTGGTGATCCTCGGCGGCGGGATCGGTCGCAGCGCCGACCTGTTGTTGCCGTCGATCCGCCGGGAGTTGGAGGCCGTCTCGCCCTTCCGTCCCCGGATCGAGGCCTCGCCGCTCGGTGAGGAGGCCGAGCTGATCGGCGCGGTGGCGTTCGCACTGGAGGCGGCGCGCGAGCGCTTGTTCGCGCGCGGCGAGGTCCGGGGAGGGATCGCGGTATGAGCCACGGAACGTATGGACCGGTGAGACGAGGAAGCGGCGGAGCCTGATCGAAGGAGGAGGGGAACCAGATGAGGAGATGGACCATCATCGTGGCGGCGCTCGCGGCGCTCGCCCTCGTGGGTTCGGCGTGTACCGCGGGCGAGGACACGAGCAGCGCCCCCGCGACCATCAACCCGAGCGAGTCCCAGGAGCCGGTGACGATCACGATCTGGGGTGCGTGGACGGGTCGTGAGTACGACCAGTGGATCACGATCTTCGATCGGTTCACCGAGCAGTACCCGTGGATCACCGTCGAGCCGAAGGGCGGGATCGGCGACAACAAGATCACGGCCTCGATCAACGCAGGCAATCCGCCCGACGCCGTGCTGTCCTTCGGCGTGGACAACGTCGGGAAGTGGTGCGAGTCCGGCGCGTGGCAGGACCTGAACCCCTACATCCAGAACGAAGACCCGAACGTCGGGATCGACATGGCGGCGACGTTCCCGGCTGGGGCGCTCGAGTACACGAGCTTCGAGGGCATCCAGTGCTCGCTGCCGTTCATGACCGACACGTACGGCCTGTACTACAACACCGACCTGGTCGAGGCGGCAGGGCTCGATCCCGCCGCCCCGCCGCAGACCACCGACGAGCTGGTCGAGTGGGCGAAGGCGATGACCGAGTTCAACGCCGACGGCTCGATCAAGACCCTCGGGTTCCTGCCCACGAACAACTCGTACTGCGGATGGTGCCTCCGCCGCTGGTCTTCGGGCACGCGTTCGGCGCGGACTGGCTCGACGGGGAGGGGAACGCCGCATTCGCGTCCGACCCCGCCTGGGGCGAGATGTACGAGTGGCACGAAGGAGCTGATCGACTTCTACGGCTGGGACAACATCGATCGGTTCGTGGCGTCGCTCGGCGATGAGTGGGGCGCGAAGCACGACTTCTACAGCGGCAAGATCGCCTCGTTCGTCGACGGCGAGTGGCGCACCGCCTTCATCGCCGACGCCGCTCCGGAGCTGAACTACATGACCGCCCCGTTCCCGGTGTCGACGGGCAACGAAGCGGCCTATGGCTCGGGGATCGCCGGCGGCACGGTGATCGGGGTCCCGGACGGGTCGGCGCACCCCGCGGAGGCCTGGTTGCTGGTCCGGTGGATGGCGACCGACCTCGAGACAATGATCTTCATGACCGAGCTGGTCGGCAACGTTCCCACCACGAACGAAGCGATCAACTCCCCCGACCTGGATGTCTCCGAGCAGTTCCGGGTGTTCATGGACATCTTCGAGAACGAGAACTCGGCGTACGTGCCGACCACGATCATCGGCGGGGAGCTGCAGGACTACATCGGCAACTTCTCGTCGCAGTGGCAGTCGGGGAGCCAGACGGATCTCACCGGCGGGCTGCAGGGGGCCGCCGAGCAGACCGACGTCGCCCTGGAGCAGGCGCAGATCTAGGAGGTCGAGATCGCCACCACCGAGATCTCGACGGGACGACCGGGGGTCGTCGCTGGCGCTCAGGTCAGACGTTCCACGCCTGAGCGCCGGCGGCAGACCCGTCGGAAGTACGCGCGGGTCCTCCTGTTCATGTCGCCGTGGATCATCGGGTTCTGCGTCTTCACGCTGTACCCGGTCCTGTCGAGCTTCTACTTCTCGTTCACCAGCTACGACCTGCTGGGCACGCCCGAGTGGGTGGGACTGGCCAACTACCGGTTCATGTTCACGAAGGACCCTCTGTTCTGGCTGTCCGTGCGCAACACGCTGTGGATCATCGTCTTCGCGCTCCCGATCCGGATCGCGTTCGCGATGTTCACCGCGTACATGCTCACCCGGGCGACACGCGGCTGGCGCACGTACAGGACCCTGTTCTTCCTGCCCACGATGGTGCCGGCGGTCGCAGCCGCGCTCGCCTTCGTCTACCTCTTCAACCCAGCCGTCGGCCCGATCAACGTGATGCTCGGGGGGCTGGGCGTCGACGACCCCCCGCTGTGGTTCCGCTCGGCCGAATGGTCGAAGCCGGCGCTCCTGTTGCTCGCACTGTGGGGCGTGGGCGACGCGATGATCATCTTCCTGGCCGGGATGCTCGACGTGCCTCGCCAGCTCTACGAGGCGGCCGAGATCGAGGGTGCGCGGGCCTGGCAGAAGTTCCGCTACGTGACGTTCCCTCTGATCACCCCGGTGCTGTTCTTCTCGCTCGTGATGGGGGTGATCGCCTCTCCGA
>CAVOYV010000004.1:0-159922 GCA_963700855.1 uncultured Actinomycetes bacterium | reverse complement strand
GGCGGTGGTCGGGCGCATCTCGCTCACGGGAGAGCTCGGCTACGAGATCGTCGTGCCGACCGTGCAGCACCGCACGCTCTGGCGCGAGCTGCGCGAGGCCGGCGAGGATGCTGGGGATGCAGCCGGTTCGGCGACCGCGCGATCGACAGCCTCCCGTCGAGAAGGGCTTGGGATCTGGTCGGCGGAGTTCCGTAGGACTGCACCCCGGGGATGACCGGCTTGGATCGGTTCGTGGCGTTCGACGAGAGGGACTTCGTGGGCGCTGAGGCTGCACGCCGTCAAGCGTGGGACGCGGGCCCGACGTCGGCGGCTCGTCCTGCTCGAGGTCGACGCTGTCGACGCGGACGCTCGCCGCGACGAGGGGATCTGGGTCGGGGACCGCGGGTCGGCGAGGTCACGTCGGGCACCTCGGGCACACGGTGGGGACAAGCCTGGCGCCTGCGTACCTGGAGCGTGACGTCGCCGATGAGGCTCCCCGACTCGCGGTTGTTTCGTGATGAGGAAGCCGCGCCGCGCGGATCCTGCCCGAGATCCCGTACGACCCCGCCGGCGAGCGGCTGCGGAGCTGGACCCGGATGGACGTCGGGACGTTCGCGGCCAGGACCGGGGCCGACCCGACGAGGATCGAGGAGCTGATCGGGCTCGGCATCCTGCGCCCGGGACCCGACGGAGCGCTCGAGGACGCGCAGATCAACACCGCTCGGCTCGCCTTCGCGTTCGAGGCCTGGGGATCGCCCTCGCCGACGTGGCGGCGGCGATCGAGGGCGGCGCTGCCGGACGTGGGGGCGCTCCTGCAGGACCAGGGCGGCGCCTGTTGCCGCGGTCGCACCGGGACGTCGCGTCCGAGCTCGGGCTTGGCGACGACCAGGTCCGCGAGATGCTCGCCGGCCTCGGGCTGCCCGACGTCGACCTGGACGCGCCGATCAGGGCCGACGACGCCGAGCTGCTCGGCCTCGCGGCGGCTGCGCTCGAGACCGGCCTGCCGCCGGAGACGCTGTTCCGCACGCTGCGGGTGTTCGCCGAACACCTGGACCGGATGGCCGAGCATCAGCGGGCCCTGTTCATCGTCAACGTCCAGGATCGCCTGCTCGCATCCGGGATGCCGCGCGCCGAGATGCTCGAGGCGAGCGCGGCGATCCGCAGCCGCTGGCGTGGGCTCGGGTTCCGCGTGTCCAACCTGATCCACCGGCGGCTGCTCGAGCGCCAGCAGTTCGAGAACACCGCCGAACAGATCGAACTGCTCCTGCAGGAGGCGGTGCCGAAGCCGCGCCCGATCCGAGCCGGCGGCGATCGTCTTCGTGGACCTCACCGGGTTCACGCGACTGACCCAGGAGGAAGGAGACGAAGGGGCGGCCGAACGCGGGTCCCGCCTGGCCGGTCTCGTGCGATCGGCCGCGGCCCGACGAGGTGGTCACGTCGTGAAGCTGCTGGGCGACGGGGCGATGCTGCAGTTCGAGCGGGCCGACGACGCGGTCGCGGCCGCCGCCGACGTCACGGCAGGGACCGCGGACCTGGCCCTGCCCGCGGCGCGCGCGGGGATCGCGGTGGGTTCGCTGATCCGCCGCGACGGGGACTTCTCGGCCATACCGTGAACCTCGCCGCGAGGATCTGTGACGCGGCGGGCGGCGGTACCGTGACCGCCGCCCGCGAGGTCGCCGACCGGACCCCCGCTCGGATCTGGCTCCCGATCGGCGACGTCGCGCTCAAGGGCATCCCTCGCCCGGTGCCGCTGGTCCGGCTGGACGCCGGCTCAGCCGAAGTCCAGCAGGTCTGACCACGAGCGCTTCCGGCGCTGCTCGTCGTGTCCCCGCCGCTCGTAGTGTCCCCGCCGCTCGTCGTACCCCCGGGGGTACGCAGGGGGCGGAGGCGCCGGGGCCTGGGCCGCGGCGACCGACACGGGCACGTGGGCCCGCTCCGCCTCGAGCAGCCGGTCGATCTCGCCTCGATCGAGCCACACCCCGCGGCACTGCGGGCAGTAGTCGATCTCGACGCCGAGCCGCTCGGACATCGCGAGGGTGGTGTCGCAGTCGGGGCACTTCATGAGGATCCCCTTCCGGTCAGACGCGGACGGCCCGCGCGATCGTGGCGCCCTGGACGGTTCCGTCGGGGCGTTCGAACTCGATGCGATCGCCGACCGTCGCCCCCAGCAGCGCACGGGCGAAGGGCGACGTGAACGAGATGCGGACGTCGTCGAGCGGCGCCTCGATGGGATGCACGATCAGGAGGCTGTCGGTCGTCCCGGTCGCCGAACCGGACCGTGACCAGGTCGCCCAGCTCCACGACCTTCGGGTCGTCGGGCAGTTGGTCGGTGATCACCGCCCTGCGCAGCGCGGAGCCGAGTCGCTCGATCTCCTCGATCGCGCGCGCGAACTCCTCGCGGATCGTCGGGTCCTCGCGTCGGACCTGCAGGGCGTCACGGATCTCCGGCAGGACCTCGCTCTCGAGCCGCTCCAGACGGGCCTCGAGCCGGGCTCGGCCGATCGGGGTGAGTCGGGATCCGGTCCTCCGTCAGGTCGAGACGTGGTCGGGTTGCGGTCGGCATCGGTTCCTCCTTCGGATCGGTTGCCGGTCGTGTACGCCTCCAAGGCTCGCCTGCCGGCGACGCTCCCTCCACGGGTGAAGCCGGACGAGTCGCCAGGCCGGTCCTTTCCGGGCCCCGGACATGGGGGAGAGGGTCGTTCGCCCGCTGGTGCGGCACACTGGGCGCATGCCACGGTCGAAGGAGGCGAAGGAACGGCTCGATCCCACGATCGCCGGCAGGCTCTCCCGCCTGGCCGAGGTCGACGACGCCGAGGTGGATCGGATCGTCGGAGAGGCTGCCGCCGACGCCGGGATCGACGCCGGGCTCCTGGGGGAGTTCCCGCGGGCGGTCCTGCGCGCCGCTGGGGCCGGCCGCGAGCCGACGCGACGCGAGCTCGATCGGTTCCATGCCGCCGGTGAATGGGCGGCCAGCGAGCAGATCCCCCTGCCGGCGGCGATCGATCTCTACCTGAGCACGGCGTGGCGGCTGTGGCGGCTGGCGGCCGCGGGCCAGGATGCCTCCGTCCCCGCCCTCGCGCAGATGGGTGAGCTCGTGCTGCGCGCCGCCGACGACGCCGTCGCCGCGATGTCCCGCGGCTACGTGGAGCAGCAGCGGCAACGGATCCGCCGCGAGGAGGCGGCGCGCCGCGAATTCGTCGACGACCTGCTGTCCGGCACGGCCGACGTCGAGCGTCTCGCCGAGGCCGCCACGACCTTCGGGGTCGACCTCGCCGGCGGTCATCTGGTCGTCGTGGCCCGCGCCGGGCGGCCGCTCCACGATGCCGGACCGGTCCACGGCTGGGTGGAGTCGCAGGTCTTCTCGCGGTTCGGTCGTCAGGACGTGGTGGTGGCGACGAAGGACGGGCTGCTCGTGTGCATGTTCCCGGCCTCCGCCACGGACGCACCCGAGCGGCTCGGGTCGTTCCTCGAGGAGGTCGCCCAGCGCTCCTGGCGGGTGGCCGCGGGGACCGCCGAGTCCGGCCCCACCGGGCCGGCGCGCTCCTACCGTCGGGCGGTCGACTCGTTGGTGCTCGGCGACCGACTCGGCGTCGAGTCGACGGTGCTCCGGTACGAGGATCTCCGCCCGTTCCACCTGCTCGCCCGCGACCCACACGCCCTGGGAGAGGTCGTCGACGACGTGTTGGGCGGTCTCGCGGGCGCACGCGGGGGCGACGGTCCACTCCTGGACACGATCGAGGCCTACGTCGCGGAGTCCGGGAACATCACGGCCACGGCCCGGCGCCTGTTCCTGACGCCGCGGGCGGTCACGTACCGGATCGCGACGATCCGCAAGCTCACGGGGCGAGACCTCACCGACCCCGAGGACCGGTTCGTGCTCGAACTCGCCGTGCGAGGCCGACGACTCCTTTCCGGGTCCCGGAAACCCTGAGCCTCCGCTATCGTCCGTTCCTGCGCTGCGCCATGGGGCGTCGTGGCGCCCAGGATAGGTCGGACACCGCCGACGAGGATTCCCGTGACCACGTTGACCACGATCGATGACGCGCCGACCGGAGTCGGCCCATCCGTCTGGCACGCCCAGCCTCCCCAGGAGGTGCTGGAGCGCCTGGCCAGCGGACCCGAGGGGTTGTCGGCCGCCGAGGCCGCCCGCCGTCTCGACGAGCACGGTCCCAACGCGCTCGAGCGCCGTCGCCGCGGCACGGCGATGCAGGTCATGTGGAAGCAGATCGACGAACCGCTGATCTGGGTGCTGATCGGCGCGGCCGCGCTCGCGATCGCGCTCGGCAAGGTCGACGACGGCCTCGTCGTGGCCGCGGTCGTCGTGCTGAACACGATCGTCGGGTTCGTGCAGGAGTTCCGGGCGGGCCGCGAGATCGAGGCGCTCGCCGAGATGGTGCCCGAGTCCGCGACCGTCCTGCGCGACGGTATCCCGGCGCGCGTCGACGTGGCGGAGCTGGTCCCGGGCGACGTCGTCCGACTGGCCGCCGGCGACATGGGCCCGGCGGACGTGAGGCTGCTGGCCGCCGCGGCGCTGCAGGTCGACGAGGCCGCCCTCACCGGCGAATCGGTCCCCGCGGTCAAGACCGTGGCCGAGGTGGCCGAGGACGCCGTGCTCGGCGACCGGACCTCGATGGTGTTCGGGGGGACGCTCGTCACCTCGGGCTCGGCCACCGGCGTCGTCGTAGCGACGGGCGCGACCTCGGAGCTCGGCCGGATGTCCGCGATGCTCGACGAGGTGGTCGAACTCGACACCCCGCTCACCCGCGGTCTCGCGAAGATCGGCAAGGTCCTCACGCTCGGCGTGCTCGTGCTGTCGGCGGTGATGCTCGCCGTCGGGACGCTCCGCGCCACGGGTCGAGGGACCCCGCTCGGCGAGGCCCTCACCGACTCCGCCGTGTTCGCGATCTCGCTCGCGGTGGGCGCGATCCCCGAGGGCCTGCCCGCGATCGTGACGATCGGCCTCGCGATCGGTGTGCGGCGGATGGCCGCCCGCCGGGCGATCGTCCGGAGCCTGCCCGCGATCGAGACCCTCGGCAGCACGACGGTGATCTGTTCGGACAAGACCGGGACGCTGACGAAGAACGAGATGACCGTTCGCCGGCTCGTCACCCCGGATGGCGAGATCGTCGTCCACGGGGTCGGGTACGAGCCCGCAGGAGCGTTCACGACCCCCTCCGGCAACCCCGCCGGGGCGCTCGGGGAGCGCCCGACGATGCTGCTGCGCGACTCGATCTTGTGCAACGACGCGTCACTCGCCCACCGAGACGGGCGGTGGACGGTCGACGGCGATCCGACCGAGGGGGCCCTGCTCGTCGCCGCTGCCAAGGCGGGGTTCGACGCGGCCGGCGCGGCGGCGAGCGCGCCCCGCATCCACGAGATCCCCTTCGACCCCGACCTGCAGGCGATGGCCGTCGTCGTGTCCGACCTGGACGGGCCTCGACTGATCGTGAAGGGGGCGCCCGAGGTCGTCGCCGGGATGGCGCAGGGGTGGGTCGGCGGTGAGGCGCTGGACCGCGATGCCTACGAGGCCGAGGTCGAACGCCTGGCGGCCGAGGGGCTCCGGGTCCTGGGCGTGGCCTCCCGGCCCTGGTCCCTCGACGACGCCGAGCTGACCGTCGACGATCTCCGCGGCCTGCAGCTCGAGGGATTCATCGCGATGATCGATCCCCCTCGGCAAGAGGCGATCGAGGCGGTGGCCGCCTGCCACGACGCGGGGATCCGCGTCGCGATGATCACCGGCGACCACCGGACCACGGCGGCCGCGATCGGCGGGCAGCTCGGGTTGCGCGGCGAGGCGGTGACCGGCGCCGAGCTCGCCGCGATGGACGACGCCGAGCTCGACCGGGTCGTGGTGTCGACCGACGTGTTCGCCCGCGTCGCGCCCGAGCACAAGCTCCGGCTGGTCCGGGCGCTCCAGCGCCGCGGCGAGGTGGCCGCGATGACCGGGGACGGCACGAACGACGCCCCGGCCCTCAAGCAGGCCGACATCGGCGTCGCGATGGGGATCACGGGCACCTCCGTGACGAAGAGCGCCGCCGACGTGGTGCTGGTCGACGACAACTTCGCGACGATCCGAGCAGCGGTCGAGGAGGGGCGCCGCGTCTACGACAACCTCGTGAAGGCGCTCGCGTTCGTGCTGCCCACGAACCTCGGCTTGGCGCTGATCCTCACGTTCGCGGTGGCGTTCTTCCCCTTCGACTCGGTGACCGGTGAGCTGCTGCTGCCCGTGCTCCCCACCCAGCTCCTGTGGATCAACCTCGTCGCCTCGGTGGCCTTGGCGGTGCCGCTCGCCTTCGAGGTGGCCGAGCCCGACGTGATGGGCCGTCCGCCCCGCGAGCCCGGCGCCTCCCCGCTGTCGCCGTTCGTCGTCGGGCGCACGGCGCTGGTGGCGGTGCTGATGGCCGCCGGCGCGATCGCCCTGTCCTGGTGGGAGTACCGCACGCAGCTCACGGCCGGGGTCTCGCACGCCACCGCGATCGCCGACGCGCAAACGATGGCCGTGACGACCGTGATCGCGTTCCAGGTCTTCTACCTGCTCCAGAGTCGGTCGCTCCGCGGCTCGGCCCGCGAGGTGGGTCTGTTCTCGAACCGGGTGGTCTTCGTCGGGATCGGTGCGGTGGTCGCGCTCCAGCTCGCGTTCATCTACGCGCCGTTCATGCAGGCGATCTTCGACACGGCCCCGATCACCGTGGGCCAGCTCGGACTCGCGATCGTGGTCGGCGCCAGCGTGATCCCCGTGGTGGCGCTCGAGAAGTGGATCCGCGCCCGCCGGGGGGCTCGAGACGGCGGGTCCCGTTCCTGGGGGATACCTCAAGGGGACGAACGACGATGAACAGGCGGATCGAGAGCCGGATATCTTGAGGACCCGTGGACCGGGTAACTGATCGCCAGTGAACGGCTCGTTGCTGTCCAACCTGCTCGAGCCCGCCGTGCTGTTCTTCGCGCTGGGGCTCGTCGCGGGGGCGGTGAGGTCGAACCTGCAGATCCCGGCGCCGGTGACGCGATTCCTGTCGCTGTACCTGCTGATGGCGATCGGCTTCAAGGGGGGTCTCGCGCTCGCAGACGGTGGACTCGACGCCGAGGGCTTCGCCCTCGTGGTCGCCGCCATCGGGCTCGCGATCGCGATCCCCTCGTGGTCCTTCCTCCTGCTCCGGCGCCGGGTCCCCCCGCTGGATGCCGCCGCGATCGCCGCGACCTACGGGTCCGTCAGCGCCGTCACTTTCATCGCTGCCACGCGGTTCCTCGCCGATCGCGGTGACGCCGTCAGCGGTGTGATGACGGTCGCGCTCGTGCTGATGGAGTCCCCTGCGATCGTGATGGCGGTGGTCCTCGCGAGCTGGGTCCGCGCGCGTGAGGGTGCGACGGTGGCTACAGCCGTTGGAGGCGAGCTTGGACCGGGTGCCGCGATCGCCGACGACGCCGCCGCGCCGAACACGTCGGTACGAGCCGTGCTCCACGAGGCACTCACCGACGGGGCTCAGCTCCTCCTGATCGGGAGCCTCGTGATCGGGGCGATCTCCGGCGACCGGGGCTCCGCCGCGATGGCGCCGTTCGTCGACAGCCTCTTCAACGGTCTCCTGTCGTTCTTCCTGCTGGACATGGGGCTGCTCGTGGCCCGGCAGCTGCGCGAGGCGCGGGACCTCGACCGTGGGCTCGTGCTCTTCGGGGTGCTGGCGCCCGTCGTGAACGCCCTGCTCGCGATCTCGGTCGCACGCGTGATCGGCACGACCACGGGGAACGCGACGATGCTCGCGGTGCTCGCAGCGAGCGCTTCGTACATCGTCGTTCCGGCGGTGGTCCGCTCGGCGATCCCGGAGGCACGACCGAGCCGCTACTTCACCCTGGCGCTCGGGGTGACGTTCCCCTTCAATCTGATCGCGGGGATCCCTCTCTACGCGGCGATCGTCGAGGGCTGGTGGGGCTCATGAGCGCCCCCGATCCGCCCACGTGGACCTTCCTGACCAACCATGCGCACGTCCTGCTCGCGATCGCGCGCAACCCCGACTCAACGACGCGCGAGGTCGCGACGATCGTCGGGATCACCGAGCGGGCGGTCCAACGGATCGTGACGGAGCTCGAGGCCGGCGCCTACCTGTCGCACGAGCGACGCGGCCGCCGGAACCACTACCGCGTGCATCCGATGCGACGGTTGCGGCATCCGATGGACCGCAACCACCGCGTGGGGGAACTGCTCGAACTCCTCGGGGGGTAGCGCGGGGCATGCCGGACTCACGTCCGCTCGAGGGCCCGCTCGAGGTCGGCGATCACGTCGGCGGGGTCCTCGCCGCCGACCGACAGGCGGATCTGGTGGTCGGGGATCCCGGCGAGCGCCCTCCCATCTTCACCCTGTTGCTGGTGCGTCGAGATCGCCGGGATCGTGGCGATGCTCTTCGCGCGTCCGAGGTCGGTGGCCCGCCGGATCAGCCGGAGGCCGTCGAAGACCTCGCGAGCCTGCGCGGCGCCTCCGGCCACGTCGAACGAGAGCAGCGACCCGAAGCGGTTCGCGCGTCGACCGTCGTCGTCCCCGTCGACGAGCCAGAGGTCGCGCCGCGCGAGGTCATGGTCGGGGTGGCTGGCTAGCCCTGGGTAGTGGACCGCCTCCACGTTCGGGTGGGCCCGCAGGAAGGCGGCGACCCGCTCGGCACCGCGGCTCCACCGGTCGATCCGGCCACGGAGCGTCCGGAGGTCGGTGAGGGTCATCGCGGCGTTGAACGGCGACATCGCCGGGCCGTGGTCGCGGAACGGCAGCAGCTTCACGTACGTGGCGAGATCCTCGCGGAGCTCGCAGGGGCCGACCGTGCATGGAAGGTCACGGCGCGCGATCACGGCACCGCCGATCGACAGCCCGCTGCCGCCGATCGCCTTGCTGAGCGACTGGACCACGACGTCGGCCCCCATCGTGAGCGGCCGCATCAGCGCAGGCGTGGCGACGGTCGGGTCGACGATGAACGGCACGCCGTGCGCGTGCGCCAGCGCGGCGATGGCGGGCACGTCGACCAGCGCGAGCGACGGGTTCGACGGCGCCTCCCCGTAGACGAACCGCGTCCCCTCGTCGATCGCGGACGCCCAGGCGTCGAGGTTGCGGGGTTCGGCGATCCATCGCACCTCTACCCCGCGCTCCGCCGCGTACCTGGCCGAGAACAGCATGAACGTCCCTCCGTAGCAACGCGCCGACGCGACGATGTTCGGCGGTGGGAGCGCCGGGTCATGGGCCAGGAGCGGGTTCGTGGCCATGTGGATCGCGGCCATCCCCGACGCCGTCACCACGGCGGTGGCGTCGACGTCCGATCCGTAGGTCTCCAGCAGGGCGAGCGTGCCCTCCAGCGCGGTGAGCGTCGGGTTCGCGATCCGCGAGTAGGTCCACGAGGGCATCAGGTACCCCAGCGCGGCCTCCATGTGGTCGGCGTCGGCGAACACCTGCGCGGGGGACAGGAAGAGCGGTTCGTTCAGGCTCCCCTGGGCGGCGAGCGACTCCTCCAACCCGTACAGCCCGTGGGTGGCTATCGTGTCGAACCGCATCGTGCGCATCTCGGCCCGGCGGGCGTCGAGCGCCTGCTGGGCGCGCGCACCCTCGGCGATCCAACGGCGGACCCCGTCCGCGGCCGGTGGGGACATAGGGTCATCGTGCAGGGTCGCGCTCATCGTTCGCCCTCCTGGGCTGTGTCGCTGGTGAGTGGGTACGCGGTCGTCGACTTCGCCACGTGCAGGACGAGCGATGTGTTGATCCGCTCGATCCCGGGGACGGCGGTGAGGCGCTCGACGATGAACCGCTCGAGCTCGGCTCGGTCGCGCAGGGCCACCTTCAGCAGGTAGTCGAACTGGCCGGTGACGTGGTGGCACTCGAGCACCTGCGGCAGGGCGGCCAGCGCCGTGCGGGTCCGCTCGACGACCTCGTGCGAGTGGACCGCGACGCGGACCCCGATGAAGCAGAGCAGGTCGAAGCCGGCCGCCTGTGGGTCGACGACCGCCGTGTAGCTGGCGATCACGCCGGAGGACTCGAGTCGCCGGACGCGTGCGTACGCCGCGGCACGTGAAAGCCCGACCCGGTCGGCGAGCTGCTGGATCGAGATGCGTCCGTCGTCTTGGAGGACACCTAGGATCGCTCGGTCGAGCGGGTCGATCTGCACGCGGGCTCCCTCGTCCACCCTGACGGGATCATTGGACGCCTGGTGAGGGAGGGCGTCAACGGTTCGCTGCGTTGTCGGCCCTAGAACGAGACATATCGGTGCTGAGGCGCTGTGGCTGGGGGGGATGTGTCTCGTCTCCTTCGGAGGGAAGCGCTCCTACACTTCAGGTCATGCGGACGTGGCCAGCGCCGGGGATCTCCGCGCCGACCACCATGAGAGGCTCGATCGACCGATGAAGCCCCGCTCGGTCACCGCCGTGTACCAGACCGCAGCGCGGATCTGGCTCACCCTCGCCGGGCTCGCGCTCTTCCTGCCGGCCGAGCGTCGCCTAGGGCTCTGGCTCCCGCTGCACCTCGCGCTCGCCGGAGCGGTCGCGACGGCGATCTCGGGAGCGATGCAGAACTTCATGCTCGCGCTCACCGCCACCCCCGCCCCGCCCGCGTGGACGACCTGGACGCAGTTCGGCCTGGTCACGGCCGGGGCCGCCGCGATCGCGGTCGGGATGCCGACTTCGACCCCATGGCTGACCGGCGTCGGCGGCGCGAGCTTCGTGGTGGGGATGGGGTTCCTGGCATGGATGCTGTGGCGATCGTGGCGCCGGGCGATCGTGAAGCGCCACGCGCTGCCGATGGCGTTCTACGCGGCGGCGCTCGCGTTCGTGCTGGTCGGTGCCTCGCTGGGAGCGACGATCGGCGCGCGTCTGGTCTCGGGCGAGATGTACCTGCATCTGCGCAGCGGCCACATGACGATGAACGTCCTCGGGTTCGCCTCGCTCACCGTCGTCGGGACACTGATCACGCTGCTGCCGACCGTGCTCCGCGTACAGATGGCGCCGTGGCGGGGCCGGGCGGTGCTCGTCCTGCTCGTCGCGGGGATCGTGCTGCAGATGGTCGGGTGGGACACGGCGACGACGCCGCCGCTCGCGTTGGGTGGTGCCGTGTACGCGACAGGGGCGCTCGGCGTCGTGACGCTGCTGGTGGCGACGCTGCGGATCGAGCGCAACTTCCGACCGCCGGCCGTGGCGTGGCACATGGTGGCGGGGGTGGGCTGGTTCGTGACCGGGTCGGTCCTGTTCGCGGCGGCGCTCGCCCGTGGGCCGTCGGGGTCCGACTCGTTCCGCTCCACCTTCCTGGTGGCGTTCGTCGGGGGGTGGCTGATCCAGGTGTTGCTGGGCGCCTGGTCGTACCTGCTGCCGATGGCGCGCCCTGGCCATCCCGACGAGCGGCGCCGTTCGCTCGCCGCGATCGAGCTCGCGGCCCCCCTCCAGGTCATCGTGCTGAACGCGGGGCTGATCCTGCTCGCGCTCCGGGGGGCCGGCATGGCAGGACCGGTCGTCGGCGACGTCGGCGTCGTGCTCACCGCGGTCGGGGGGATCGCCGCACTCGCGAAGGCGTGGCTGTTCCCGTTGCTGGGACACGTACCGGTCGACACGGCCCGGTCGAGGGCGGTCTGGGGCGACCGGACGTCGGGCTAGTTCGGCGGGCGGAGTCGATCCTTGAGCCGCGGGACGTCGAGGCCCGGGTCAGGGAACCGCGGATCGAGCTCCTCGAGCGTCTCGACGACGAGCCGGGATACGGCCCAGTTGCGGTACCACTTGCGGTCGGCCGGCACGACGTACCAGGTGGCTTCGTCGATCGAGCATCGGGCGATCGCGTCTTCGTAGGCGGCCATGTAGTCGGCCCAGCGGGCGCGTTCGTCGATGTCGGCCTCACGGAACTTCCAGTGCTTGTCAGCGTCGTCGAGACGCGCCAGCAGGCGCTCCCGCTGTTCCTCGTAGGAGATGTGCAGGTAGACCTTCACGATCGTCGTCCCGGCGGCCGCGACCTTCCGCTCCCACTCCACGATCTCGTCGTAGCGTGCCCGCCAGGTCTCGGGTGGGACGAGTTCACGGACACGGGCGACCAGTACGTCCTCGTAGTGCGATCGGTCGAAGATCACGATCTCACCAGGGGAGGGCAGCTGCAGGTCGATCCGCCACAGGAAATGATGGGAGAGCTCCTCCTCGGTGGGCTTCTTGAACGCCGCGACGTCCAGCCCGAGCGGGTTGACGCCCCGGAAGACGTGCTCGACGGTGCCTCCCTTCCCGCTCGAGTCCATACCCTGGAGGACCACCAGCACCGATGCGCTCTGGGCCGCCCACAGCCGCTCCTGGAGTGCGGCCAGACGGGTGGCGGTCACCTCGACCTCGGCCCGCGCCTCGTCCTTGTCCCCGACGCCTGGGTGTCCCCGGGTCGGGATACCGGCGAGGATCGGTCCGCCATCGGGTAGGGCGCGCAACAGGTCGCGGACGGATGCGTTCATCGGCGAGCAGCCTACCCCCGCCAACAGGTCCCGGGAGCTTCGGGAGGGTTGGACCGGGGCTCCGATGGATCGCCGTCCCTACGATGGGCCCGACGGGCGGACCTCAGGGAGACGACGTGGTCGCGATCAATGCCGTGCGGGACCAGATCCCGGACGAGCGGACGGAGGCACGGGCGCTCCCCCTGTGGCGCGGACCGGGGCGTGGATGGTCCGTGGACGTGCTCTCCGAAGGCGATCTGTCGCGGCTGCGAGACGCCGTCGACCGGGTCCTCGCCGAGACGGGCGTCAAGGTTCCGTCCCGCGAGGTGCGCGGACGGCTGCGCACCGCGGGCGCGAACGTCGACGACGAGGCCGGCATCGTTCGGTTCTCACCGTCCCTCGTCACCGCCGCGCTGGCGCGCGTACCCCGCACGCTCCGGCTCGGGGGGCGGGACCCGAACGCCGATCTCCCCGTGGATGGGACCCTCGCGTGGCTCGGCGCCGCGGGGCCCGCAGCGACCGTCGCCGACCTGACCTCGGGGGCGCGACGGGCGTCGACCGCGTCCGACATCGCCGACGTCGCTCGTCTGGTCGACGCCGTGCCGCAGCTCGCGTTCATCGGGCTCGCAGCTGGTGGTCCGCGGTCCGTGGCCACGTCGATGGTCGGGACCTCGAAGCACGTGCAGGTCGAGATGGCGTCCGACGTCGCCGCTGCCGAGGCGTTGGCCGACGTCGCCCGCCTCGTCGCCGGCGACGCAGCCTCGCTCCGTGATCGACCGTTGCTGTCGGGCGTCCTGGACGTGGACGGTTCCCTCTCGCTCGATCGGCTCGAGGCCGCGGCGGTCCTCGCTCTTCAGGGCATCCCGGTCGGGGTGCGGACGGTGCCCGCCACCGACGCGTCCGCAGGGTCGATCGCCCACGCGGCCGCCGGGGCGATCGGCGGTGTCGTGTGCCTCCAGCTCCTCGTCCCCGACGCACCGTCGTTCGTCGGCTGCGTCCCGCCCGGCGATGCGCGGTGGCACCTCGCGTGGGTTCAACTCGCGCGGAGCCTCGGCGTGCGTTCGCTCGTCTCGGCCTTCCCCACCGGCTCGGCGCGCTCGGACTGGCGCGCCGGGATGCAGGGGGGGCTCGCCGCCACCGCCGGCTGGATGTCGCCCCCGGACCTGTTCGGTGGAGCGGGCCTGCGCGCCCACGGCCAGGTGTCGTCCCCGGTCGCGATGCTGCTCGATGCGGAGCTGTTCGATCTGGTGCGGCAGATCCCTCTCGGCTTCGACGTCGACGAGGACACGCTCGCCGTTCAGGTGATCGCCGACGTCGGCCCCGCCGAGCACTTCCTGGGAGAGCAGCACACCCTGCAGCACTTCCGCGAGACGTGGATGTCGCGATTCATGGACACGAGCACCTGGGAGGCGTGGGAGGAGGCCGGGCGTCCCGAGGCGACCGACCATGCCGCCGAACGCGCTCGCGAGATCCTCACTGCCCACGAGCCCCTGCCGCTCGCCCCCCGCATCGTGGATCGGATCGAGGAGGTGATCGCGGGCTATGAGCGCGACCGCTGAGGCGGCGCCCAGGACGATCCGGGGCCTCCGCCACCCGTGGAGCCTCGACGTCCTCACCGAGGATCAGCTCGAGCGTGTCCACGGCGCCACCCTCCGTGTGCTCGAGGAGACGGGGCTGCAGGTCCGTTCCCCCGCCGTCATGAGTGAGCTCGCCGGGGTGGGCGCGCGCGTGGACGAGGCGGATATGCGCGTGCGCTTCCCGCCGGCGATGGTCGAGGAGTGCATGGCGCTCGTGCCGCCGAGCTTCCTGATGGCCGCCCGCGATCCCGCGCTCGACCTCCCGATCGACGGGAGTGCCGGCTGGCTCTCGGGCGACGGCACCGCGGCGCTGATCGTGGACGACGAGACCGGCCGGCGCCGCGCCTCGACCCTGCAAGATCTGATCGACACGACGCGCGTGGTCGACGCCGTGCCCGAGGTGGGCTACCTGTGGCCCACGGTCGCACCGGCCGACGTGCCACCCCACACCCAGGCCGTGCACATCACCCGGGCGATGCTCGGGAACTCCACGAAGCACGCGCAGCACAACGAAACCTACAGCCGCCGCGACGCGCAGGCGGTCCTCGAGATGGCCCGCGTGGTGGCAGGCGGGGACCGCGAGCTCCGCGAGCGCCCGATCGTGTCCACCTACCAGTGCTGCATCAGCCCGCTGATGTACGACGAGGGCCCGATCGAAGCGGCGATCGAGTTCGCCCGTGGCGGGTTGCCGTCGGGCTTCATCTCGATGGGGATCCCGTGCGCGACGGCGCCGTCCACCCTCGCAGGCACCCTCGTGTCGATGAACGCCGAGATGGTCGGAGGGATGACGATCGTGGAGGCGCTCGTTCCCGGGGCCGTGACGTTCTGCGGGCCGTACCCGACCTTCATGGACCTTCGAGCCGGCAGCTACCGCCAGGACTGGGGTCCCGAGGACACGCTGCTCAAGCTCGCGTTCGCGCAGCTCGCTCACCGGTACCGGGTGCCGATCAACATCCTGTCGCTCGACACGGGCTCGAAGACGCAGGACTGGCAGGCGGGCGTCCAGCACGCGGTGTCGCTGATGGCCGTGGCCGCGGCGGGGCGCGCCGAGATGATCACCGGCACCGGCACCCTGCACGGTGCGTCGGTCTACGACGACGTGAACGTCATCCTGGACGCCGAGCTGTTCCGGACGATCTGCCAGATCTGCGAGCGGGTCGATGTGACCGAAGAGACGTTCGCTCCCGAGACGCTCGTGGAGCTCACCGCCGACGCCGGGTTCCCACCCGATCCGCGGGGCCCCGCGCGCGAGGAGGCGCGTCGCCTGCGGGCGGAGCACGTGCCTGAGCCGCTGCCAGAGGACGTCGACCGCGAGCTCGTCCGGATCATCGAAGCGCGGACCACCCAAGGCTGATCCGACGAGGACCGGTCGACGGAGCCTTCCGTTCGTCCACGCGCCCGTGGCTGACGGACGAGGTGACGGGCTCGATACGGGGGCGAACCCGATCGGTCAGGGGGTCGGTGGCGGAGAGGGGGTCGGGCTCGGCGTTGGGCTCGGGGTCGGCGCCGGAGCGACCCCACCGAGCGTGGCGGGTGTCTCCGGATCGAGCTGTCGTATCACTGTGATACCCGTCGTGATGAAGCGCTCCCGGCCATCCGACGGTTGGTTCACGAGGCATCCGCGGACCTCAGGGAGGATGCGGCAGAAGCGCGGATCGCGTTTGCGCAGCCACATCGTGGTCGAGCCGCCCCCATCGAGGTTGACCGCGTCCCAGCTACCCTGCGGGAGATGTTCCTCGGCGAGCCGCGACAGTGTCATCCCGAGCGACCAATCCCTCTGTCGGCCGTCCACCGTGAGCACGACGAACTCGCAGACCGTGGCCGGGTCGGCGTCGGAGCAACCCGCTGACACGCCCAGAGACGTCCGCGGGTGGACCTCGCGGTCGAACGAGGCCGTGACGTTCTTCCCGTCGTCCACGATCTGTTGAGCCCCGCCGATCACGTCCGTGACCCCGGGCCATCCCACGAACGACCAGCGCAGCGAGAGCGTCTGACCCGGGGTGAGGGCGTGGACAGCCTCACCCGCGAGGCTCCCCGCTCGCGCCGCGAGCACGATCGCGCCGGGGTCGGCGCCGAACCCGAGCGGTTCCGCGCGGCACCTCTCGGGCTGCGTCTGCACGGTGAACGACCGCGCGATGCCGGTCTGCTCGGCGTCGCTCCACCCGATGTCTCCGGCTGGCACCAGGCGAGCCGCGCACCACAGGGGGTCGTTCGGGCCGGGCTCCGGCACGCCCGGAGGCGAGATCGGGTATCCGCCACGGCGCGAGTAGCCGTTCACCCTCCACGGCACGAGCGTGTCGTTCCACTTCCCGATGTCGAACAGCGGCACCCCGTCGGGGCCGTGGAGCTGGATCTGGAGCACGGGCGGACCCGCGTACGCGCGGGTCCCGTCGGCGCTCCAACCGACCGCGGCTTGCTTCTGTATCCCGCTGGTCCACAGCTCGCCGTCGACCAGCAGGGGATGCACGGGGACTCCGGGGTCCCTCTCGTAGTCGCCGTTGACACTGGCGATCGCGACCTTCTGGGCGGCCCCCATCGCGCTCGTCTGCGCGCGCGTGGGGAAGGCAGAGCCCGGCACGCGGATATCCAGGCCTGCTCCCAGCGATGTGTTCACGCGGAGGACGCGGACCTGGTTCGGGGTCTCGTAGCGGATCCGCGTGAGCGTGACACCGGTCGCGGGTTCCCAGATGCGCCGGCGGCCCTCTTCGATCTGCGCGGTGGCGAGCACGGATGGCAGGAGCGCGCACACGGCGAGACAGGCAACCAGGATGCGCCGTCGCGTGGACCTCCCGCTCCCCATCTCGTCCCCCCGGTCGATCGCCACCAGGACTGAGGATGATATCCGGAAGCGTGGAGGCCGCCGCACAGATGCGCGGCGGCCTCCGAACGCCGTCGGTGCTCAGGCGATGACTCGGACGTTGTTCGCTTGCGGGCCCTTCTGGCCCTGCGTCACGTCGTACTCCACCTTCTGGTTGTCCTCGAGGTTCCGGTAGCCGTCACCCGAGATCGCGCTGAAGTGCACGAAGACGTCGGGACCACCGTCGTCCTGCGTGATGAAGCCGAAGCCCTTCTCGCCGTTGAACCACTTCACGGTTCCAGTGCTCATGTTCGTTCCCTCCTTCCTCTGCCCGTACGAGCCTGACCGCTGCTCGGGGGCGATCGGTCCGTGGACCGAGAGGGAACTGCTCATGATGTGGAACACGGTCGCGAAGTGATGCTGAACCCTCGGGGAAAGGGTACACGGCTTCGGCGTCGCCGCCCGAGGTGGGGTTCAGCCCATCAGCCGCAGCAGCTTCGTCGTCGTGTTCCAGTTGCGGATCGTCATCTGCTGGTAGACGGGCATCGACACGATGCGGCTGAGCTGGCTCTGGGACGCCTTGGCGGTGAGCCGAGAGAAGTAGAGGACCCCGCGCCCGCTCCACGCGCGGTCCACGCCGTCCTTCGTGCGCACGCTCTGCATCGCGGTCGGCGCGCTGAGCGGCGGCATGAGGAAGATCACGTCGTACCGGTACCGATCCTGCTCTGCGCCGAAGCCCTCGGGTGCGTTCTCCACGGTCCCCCGCATCTGCCGCTGCGTCCGCAGGACCACGCTCGCCTCGTAGTGGAAGTTCGTCGCGAGCATCTTCTCGATCCGTATCGTCAGCTCCGCGAGGGTCGCGCCCGACGAGCCGAACACCACGTTGCCGCTCTGGATGAAGGTGATCGGGTCCTCGAAGCCGTGGCGCTCGAAGCACGCCTGCAGGTCGGACATCTTGATCAGGTTCTTCCCGCCGACGTTGATCCCACGCAGCAGCGCGACGTATCTGGCCATGCCGACCAGCCTATGGCAGCGTCACCGAGTGGGATCGTGGGAGGATCCGCGCAGGGGGTTGCGGTGGAACAGCGTGGTCAGGTGGAGCCGTCGGGCGAAGCGGGGGTCGGCACGCGGCGGCGTCGGCCGACGGGCGCGGCCCCACCGCTGCCCAAGCAGATCGGCTCCACGGGCTGGATCTGGCTGATCCTGCTCCTGACCGTGGTCGTCACCGGCTGCCTGTGGCTGCGCGTGGATCCCGCGCCGCTCGACCGGCTCGACGGATGGATCACCGATGCCGTCATCCGGCTCCGGACCGGGTGGCTCGACGCGCTCGCTCGCCAAGCGCACACGACCGGGTCCCGGGTCGGGTTCGCTGGCCTCGGCGTGCTGCTCGTGCTCGCGACGGCTTGGTTCCGTCGCTGGCGACACCTGGTGATCTGGATGATCTCGCTCGGCATCGCCGGAGCCCTCCTGCAGGGGCTCGAGCTCGTATCGCTCCGGCCACGGCCCTTCGGCGTGCGGCAGCTGGCGAGCTGGGAGGGGTACGCGGCGCCGTCGATCCCCGCCGGGGCCATCGCGATCTTGAGCATCGGCGTCGTCTACATGCTGGTCGTCCCCGGTCGGCCCCGGTACTGGGCGAAGCTGGCCGCCGCGGGCGCGATCGCGCTCACCGGTCTGCTACGGATCTACCTCGGCGTCGACGGCTTCACCGACGTCTTGTTCGGCGCGATCGTCGGCGTCGCGATCCCGCTCGCCGCGTTCCGTGCCTTCGCCCCGAACCACCTGTTCCCCGTCGGCTACGGCGCGCGCGGCAAGGCGGCGCACCTCGACGTCGGCGGTCGCCGGGGCGAAGCGATCCGCACGGCACTGGAGGAACAGCTCGGGTTCACGGTGCACGACGTGAAGCCGGTCGGACTGGAGGGCTCCGGCGGCTCGACCCCACTGAAGCTCGTCGTGACCGACGAGGGCGGCCGTCGCCGGACGATCTTCGCGAAGCTCTACGCGAGGAGCCACGTGCGTGCCGATCGCTGGTACAAGCTCGGCCGCACGATGCTCTACGGGAGCCTCGAAGACGAGACGCCGTTCAAGACGGTCCGCCGGTTCGTGGAGTACGAGGACTACACCCTCCGGATGCTCGGCGAGTACGGGTTCCCGACGCCCGCGGCGCTCGGCGTCGTCGAGATCACGCCGGAGCGCGAGTACCTGATCACGATGGACTTCTTCGACGACGCCGTCGAGATCGGCGAGGCCGAGATCGATGCGCAGGTGATCGACGAGGGGCTCTCGATGATCCGACGGATGTGGGACGTCGGCCTCGCCCACCGGGACATCAAACCGGCCAACCTGATGGTTCGGCACGGGGAACTGAAGCTGATCGATGTCTTCTTCGTCCAGGTCCGGCCGTCCCCGTGGCGGCAGGCCGTCGACCTCGGGAACATGATGCTGGTGTTGGCGTTGCGCTCGGATGCGCGGACCGTGTACGAGGCAGCGCTCAGGTACTTCACGCCCGACGAACTCGCTGAGGCGTTCGCGGCGACCAGGGGCGTCGCGAGCCCCTCGCAGCTTCGCCAGCACATGAAGCAGGACGGACGTGACCTGCTCGCGGAGTTCCGGTCGATGGCGCCGGCGCGTCGGCCGATCGCCGTGCAGCGCTGGAGCTTCCGCCGGGTCGGGCTGATCCTCGTCTCGCTCGTGCTCCTCCTGCTGGCGGTGATGACCAGCATCGGGTTGTTCTTCCCCACGCGGGGGACCGTGGCCGCGCCGGTGTGCGGCACCGGTCAGACGATGCAGCTGATGGCGCAGGCGGTTCCTTCCGCCACCCGGATCCCTTGCGTCTCGAACCTTCCCTACGGCTGGGGGATCGGCACCGCCGAGGTGATCCAGGGCCACGCGAGCTTCTCGGTCGGGATCACCGGCACCCCGGCGGTCACCGTGATCCTCACCGAATCGTGCCCCGATCCGGTCGAGGGTACCGACCAGATACCGATCGGCGGTGGCTGCGTGACCTATCGCACGGCCATCGACGACACGGCCGTGCCGTCCTTCGGGCCCGACGGCGGTCTCGCGTTCATGGCCCGTACCGACCTCATCGACGCGGTCGCCGCCGCCGACGACCGAGTGCTGTGCGGCGCGCTCGCCCCCCCCTGCCCGTAAGGAGGTCGTCGCCCGCCGAGCTCCACCGCCGTGGGAGGTGTGGTACCGACGTCACACGGCTACGCGAGGCGAGGTTGGCGCCCGGTGCGAGGAGCTCGACCATCCGCCGGAGACGGAGATGCGTCGAGCGTGATGTTCCACACCGGGGCCCCGATCCGGAGATCCCACCACATGCTCGAAGGGCCCGTGGATCTCGGACCGACCTCGTTCAGTCGAGCAACGCGTCGAACGAGTCCATCGTCTCGCTGAGCCGCCCCGCGAGCGTCTGCGCGAACCAGCGATGCAGGGTGATGGCGACCACGGGGTCCTCCGCCTCGATCCGCGCGATCCGCTCGCCAGGGCATCGCAGGAGCACGCAGGGCGTGTCGGCCACGACATCGGCGGTGCGCGGCGCACCCGTGTAGAGCGCGACCTCGCCGACGACGACCCCCGGGCGGAGGATCCTGAGGCGCACGCGCCTGCCCTCCGGGGTGACGGTCTCGACCGCCAGTCGACCCTCCATCAGGACGTAGACATCGCCGGGTGGCTCGTCTTGACGCAGCACGACCGCGCCCTCGTCCATCGCGACCCGGTCGACGTAGGGGGCGAGGCCGGGGGGAAGCCCGGCGGGGCCCCGTGTCACGTCCTCGTCGGCAGCCGGCACCCCCTCCTCGAGCAGCAGCTCCTCGCAGCGCTCGAGACCTCGGTCGAGGTCGGGCTCGAACCGGAGGATCCGATCCCGCTCCGTCATCCCGCCCTGCTCGAGTTGGGTACGCACCGGCTCGGACGCGCCCGTGAGGATCATCTCCGACCCGTGAGCGCGGGCCAGGCGCATCGCCTTGAGGAAGGCCACGACGGCAGAGGCGTCGATGCCGGTCACGCGCCGGAGGTCGATCACCAGGATCCGCGGCGGTGAGCTCTCGACCAAGGCCCGGACCCGTGCGAGCAGACGAGCGGTCGAGCCGAAGAAGACGAACCCGCTCACGCGCAGGATCCGCACGCGGTCACGCAGCGCACGCAGGGTCGCGCGCTCGGCCGCCGGGCGGTCGACGCTGCTCCGGTACGTGTCGCCGAACGGGACCTCGCGGACCAGGTCGACCCGTCCGTAGCTGAACGCGAACAGCACCGCCGCGAGCACCAGGCCCACCACGATGCCGGGGAGGTACCCCTCGATGATGATCACCGCGAGGATCACGATGACCACCAGGTACTCGAGCCGGGGGAGGCTCCTGCGCTTGTCCCAGACCCACTCGACGATGAAGGCGAGCCCCAGGAACACGAGCACGCCGCTTACGATCGTCCGCGGGATCAGCTCGACGACCGGGGCGCCGGCCACCACCGCCGCCAAGGGGATGAGCGCGGCGATCAACCCCGCGCGGCGCGCGTCCACGTCCATGCGCGCCACGAGCGCGGTGAGGCTGAGCGCGTGGTACCCGGGGATGCCGCCGAGCGCCCCCGACACGACGTTCAGCACGCCCGCATCGCGCAGCTCCTCGTTGGTGTCCAGGTCTCTGTCCAGCACGAGCTCGGTCCCACCGACGTTGAACAGCAGCGCCAGGGCGGCGACGAACACGGCGGTGGCGATCGCCGGCCACGATCCGAGCACGGTCCCCCAGTCCGCGCCGGTCAGTGCACGCAGCGTCCAGGGCTCCCAGAGCCTGGTCGTCTCGAACGGCCCCAGCAGCCACCCGCCGTCGCGGACCTCGTCGAGCCCCGAGCCGGTCGCCAAGGCGACCACGGCGAACCCCACCAGCCCGATGCCGATCGTCACCGGGATCACCAGGGGCTTGCGGACGACCCGCACGGCGAGCAACAGCACCACCCCGAAGGCGAAGGCCGGGAGCCAGCGCGTCAGGGTGTACGGGCGTGCCAGATCGCCGAGCCTGTCGAACTCGACCGGCACGCTCGACGTGACGTAGATCCCTCCGGTGAGCAGGAGCCACCCCGTTCCGGCCAGGAACCCGCCCACGACCGGGTAGGGGACGAACCGGATCAGGTTGCCCAACCGTCGCCTGCCGAGCGCGAGGAAGACGACCCCGCACAGCACCGTGACCACCAGCGTCGCCGCGATCACGGTGAGGAAGACGTCCGGGGCCTCGTAGTCCTTCAGCCCGGAGATCGACGCGACCTGTTGGAGCTGCGTGGCCCGCGCCGCGGTGGTCGCGGCCGCGAGCGCGAGCACGGCCGCGGCGGCGTCCTGCACGCTGCCGACGACGCCGCGGCGGCCCGCCCGCCACGCGAGCATCGCGAGCGTCAGCGCGGCCGCAGCCAGGTACAGCCCGATGCCGTCGGGCAGGCTCTGGGAGAGCAGCCCGCCGAACACGAAGGCCGCGAACGCCACGGCGAGCACCGTCTCGACCGCGCCGGTGATGACGCCGGCGGCGATCGTGGTCGGCCACCTCTCGGATCGTCGCGGCGTCGACACGTTCCCTCCTCAGTCCATCAGCGCATCGAACGTGCGCATCGTGTCGCCCAGTCGGTCGGCCAACGTGCCGGCGAGCCAGCGGTGCAGACCGGCTGCCACGTCGGGATCGTCGGCCTCCATCCTCGCGATCCGTTCGCCGGAGCACCGGAGCACCACGCACGGGGTCTGCGCGACGACGTCCGCGGTGCGTGGGACCCCCGAGTACAGCGCGATCTCCCCGACGACCACCCCGGGGCGGAGCGTCCGCACGCGGACGCGCCTGCCCTCCGGCGTGGTGGTCTCCACCACGAGGCGACCCTCCGCCAGCACGTAGATGTCGCCCGGCGGCTCACCCTGATGCAGCAGGACGGTTCCCTCCGCCACCGACACGCGCTCGAGGTAGGGCACCAGGCCCGAAGGCACACCGCCGAGGCTCGCGACGTCGTCGCCCCCGGTCACGATCCCTTCCAGTACTGCCTCTTCGCACCGCTGCAGGGCGTCGTCCAGATCGGGCTCGAACGAGACGAGGCCCTGGGTGCCGAGCACGCCGCCGCGCTCGAGACGTCTGCGGACCCGGGCGGAGGCTCCGGAGAGCACGATCTCGGAGCCCTGGGCGGAGACAAGTCGTTCAGCCTTCACCAAGGTGGCCGCCACCGAGGCATCGACGCCGGTCACGCGCTGGAGGTCGATCACGACGAAGAGGGGAGGTTCGTCGCCTTCGACGCGCGCCCGGATCCGCTCGAGCAGGCGGTTGGCGGAACCGAAGAACATGTGTCCGCTCACGCGCAGGAGCTGCACCCTGTCGGCGCGGGCGTGGAGGAGCTCGCGCTCGGCCAGCGGACGGTCGACGCTGCTGCGGTAGACGTCACCGAAGGTGACCTCGTGCACCAGGTCGATGCGGCCGTAGCTGACCGCGATCAGCACCACCGCGAGCACGAGCCCGACGACGATCCCCGGCATGTACCCCCTGGCCACGACGACCGCGAGGATCACCAGGACGACGACGTGCTCGACCCGGGGCAGCGACCGCCGTCGGTCCCAGGCCCACTCGACCATCAGCGACAGGCCGAGGAACACGAGCATCCCGCCCACGATCATCTTGGGGATCGACTCGATGACCGTCGCACCGAACAGCAGCGCCGCCGCAGGGACGATCGCGGCGACCAGGCCCGCGCGCCGGGTGTCGACGCCCGAGCGGGCCGCCGCGGTCGTGAGGCGACGCTCGTGGAAGCCGGGGATCCCACCGAGGGCGCCCGAGACGAGGTTCAGCAGCCCCGCGACACGGAACGCCTCGTTCGTGTCGAGGTCCCGGTCGAGATCGGCCTCGATCCCATCGAGATCACTGAGCAGCACGACGGCAGCGACCCCCACCGCGACGGCGATCGGCGCCCACGATCGTGCGACGGCGAGCCAGTCGGCGTCGGTGAGCGCGAGCGTGCTCCAGGTCTTCCAGGCCATGTCCCCCTTGAACGGTCCCAGCAGCCATCCACCCGCACGGACGTCGTCGATCGATGCCCCCGTCGCGAGCGCGACGACCGCGAACCCCACCATCGCGATGCCGATCGTCACCGGGATCGCGAGGGGCGACTTCGTGATCCGCGCCGCGAGCAGCAGGACCACGCCGAAGGCGACGGTGGGGAGCCACAGACGCAGGGCGCGCCCGTCGGCGAGTTCCTCGAGGCCTGTGTAGAAGAGCGGTTCGTCGATCGCCAGGTGGATCCCGCCCTGCAGCAGCAGCCACCCGGCCCCGGCGACGAAGCCCCCCACGACCGGAACGGGGACGTACCGGATCAGGTCGCCGCGTCGCCGCGTCCCGAGGACCAGGAACGTCACCCCGATCGAGACCGTCACGATCACCGTCGCCGCCACGACGGCGATGAACCCCTCCTTGAGGCTCCCTCTCGCTCTGAGGCTGGTCGTGGCGGCGACGATCGAGAGCAGCGCCACGGTGGTCGCTTGCAGGCCGCCGACCACTTCCCGGGAGCCGGCGCGCCACGCGATGAAGGCGAGGGTCACGAACGCCGCACCGAGGTACAGGCCCACGCCCTCAGCGGTGAAGTAGTCGATCCGCCCGCCGAACACGATCGACGCGAACGCGACCGCGAGCAGCGACTCGACGACGCCGATCGCGGCGCCGATCACGACCACGGTGGGCCAGCGAGCGCTTCGACCTTTCTCGGACACGTCCCCCCCGCTCCGGCTGCCCGACGTCGTCGGCTGACCCTACGCGCATCGGGTCCCGGGCGCCAGCGGCAGCACCGGAGGGGGCGATCCAGCGGCTCCGCGCCCGTTGGGTCCGGACACGCGAAGGGCGGGAGCCTGACCGGAGATCGGGGCCGGTACCGCTCCTGGACTTGGATGGGGCCCTCGGCATCCCGACGAGGACGACCCCGGTCGGGACGCCGAAGCGCGTGGTGTGCCCGGTGCGGCTACGACCAGAACTCGTCCCAGGCGTACAGGTCGCCGAAGAACTCGCGGCCGTCGACCAGGCGGCCGTCCTTGACCTCGAAGACGATGCAGCAGTCGACGTCCAACTGCTTGCCGCCCCGCTCGGCGCTGTTGTGGTGCAGGCCGATCACGCGACCGTCGGTGGTCGCGAATACGTCCTGCAGCGCGGCCTTGAACGTGCCGCCGGTCTCGCCGCCGTACCGGCCGAACTGACCGAAGACGGCGTCGCGGCCGACGTAGTCGCCGCCGGTCGCGCGTCCGGGCGTGTGCCAGGAGGCGTTCTCGTCGAAGATCTCGGTCAGCGCCGCCATGTCGGCCGTGTTGAAGGCCTCGTACCCACGCCGAACGACGGCGACGTTCTCCTCTGCCAGGCTCATCGGGAGCCTCCTTCCTGATCGGTGGCGGATGCAGTGTGCACCTTCCCCCTGTCGTCACGCATCGAAGGGTCCCGGCAGGGACTCCGGCGTGTCCCCGTGCGGGACGCGGGTAGCCCGTCCTGATCGGTCGAGGGGCGTGCCCGGGACTGACCCGGATCCGGGTGCGTCCGGACCTCAGCGTTCGGCACGGTCACGGATGCCCCGCAGCATCCGCTCGGTCATGACGAAGCTGACCGCAGCGACCGGCTCGACCATCAGCCACACCCACGGCGCTCGGTACCGGTACCGCTCGCGGATGATCAGCCGTGTCGTGTCGCCTCCTGCGGGGACGAGGACGAACGCCCAGGTGAAGTCGTACGGGGCCTCCGAGCCGGTGGTCGCCTGACCCGTCGGGCTCACCCCACCCTCCACCACGAGCACCTCACCGGGATCGACGCGGGCCACCCGCAGCGCGACCTGGGGATGGATACGGAAGGGGTCGCCCACCGCGACCGACTGCCACTCCGGCACGACCCGATCGGCGCTTCGGATGTCGCAGCCGATGAGGTTCTCCACGCGATCGTAGCTGTAGAGCCCACCGCGGCCCTGGCCCATCTGCGCCAGCCAGGGCCAGACGTCGGAGGCCGCGGCGCGCACGGTGATCGAACGAGTCGCCACCAGGTCGGCCGACCCCAGCAGCTCGTCGCCCGGCAGCGTTGCGGCGACCTCATCGGGTGTCGAGCCCCACGTCAGCTGGCGTGGGCGCCCGACGGCGGCGTAGAGCGCGACGGCTCCCGCGATGCCGACCAGGGCGCGACCGCCGGTTCGAGCGATGCTCATGCCACGATGTTGCCACGCTCGTCCCAGGCGCGGGCCACAGATGATCCTCGGCTCGCTGCTACGTTGCCTCGGTGAAGGCGGCTGTGAATCCGCTCTACGGATCGCCGGATGTGATCGAGGTCCGCGAGGTCCCGACGCCGGAGCCTCGGGCGGGCGAAGTACTGGTCAAGGTGCACGCGACCACGGTGTCTCGGCGCTTGCAGGCCGGCGATCTCCACGCGGTCATCGACCGGAGGTACCCGCTGGAGGCGATCGTCGACGCCTATCGCTACGTCGAGGCTGGCCAGAAGACAGGGATCGTCGTGATCGACGTAGCGCAAGCGAACCCCCGAACCGTGGCGCCTGAGCTTCAAGGGGACGCTTAACCGTGTTCCCCGGACGAGACCGATGAAGGCGATCGTGTTCGCGAGGTACGGAACCGCCGACGACCTTCAGCTACGGGACGTGGCGCAGCCGGCTCCCACCGATGACGAGGTCCTCATCAAGGTGCACGCCGTCTCGATCAACGATTGGGACTGGCAGATACTGCAGGGCATCCCGTTCTCGAACCGGATGACGTTCGGGGTGCGCCGACCGAGGAGACACATCCTCGGGTCGGATGTGGCCGGCCGGGTGGAGGTGGTCGGAAGGAAGGTGGAGGGACTCCGACCGGGGGACGGGGTCTTCGGGGATCTCAGCGGCAGCTGGGGCGGTTTCGCCGAGTACGTCTGCGCTCGCGAAGACGCCGTCGTGAGGATCCCGACCGGGATGACCTTCGTCGAGGCAGCCGCGATACCGCAGGCCGCGACACTCGCGTTGCAGGGTCTTCGCGACGTAGGTCGGATCCAACGGGGGCAGAGGATCCTCATCAACGGGGCGGGCGGCGGGGTGGGTACGTTCGCGGTCCAACTCGCCAAGCTCTCCGAGGCCGAGGTGACCGGGGTCGACAGCACGGGGAAGCTGGACATGCTCCGCTCGCTCGGGTTCGACCACGTCGTCGACTACACCCAGGAGGACTTCACCCGTCGAGGGGTGCGCTACGACCTCATCCTGGATGTCAAGACGGATCGGCCGCTTCGCGACTACCTCCGCGTACTCAACCCCGGGGGGACCTACGTCACGGTGGGGGGTGCGACCGGGTCACTCGTCCGGGTCATGTTGTCCAAACCTCTCGTGGCTCTCGTCGGCACGAAGAAGGTGGCACTCGTGTTCCTGAAGCCGAACAAGGACCTGGACCACATCTGTGAGTTGCATGCGTCCGGAAAGCTCAGGCCCGTGATCGACGGACCGTACGGACTCGCCGAGGTGCCTGCGGCGATGCGGTACTTCGCCGAAGGCAAGCACGAAGGCAAGGTGGTCATCCGCCTGGAGGGCAGCGACCGAGTCCCATGAGGGCCGGTCGCGGTGAACACGCCTGAGGCCGTGGAGATCGTACCGGCCCCGTGCCCCCGTGGGGCCGGCAGGAAGCCCACCCGTCCCGGGTCACAGCTCTTGTGGGGCGCCTCTTCGGAACGCGGAGGTCGCCTCTCGGAAACGCGCGATCGACGGTCACTTGCAGTATCAGGATCGGGAGCGGGAAGTAGGACGTCAGCACGAACACGTTCAGGCTGAGCAAGGGCCCGCGCTCCTGAGGGTCTCTCGCCCCTAACGCTCCACCGAGATCGCCCCTAGCGTAGGCCACGATCTCCGACGGAGGGGTGCACCCTCACCTTGGAGGAGGTGGGGAAGATGCGAAGGATGATCTTCGCGTTGAGTGTCGCCTTGGTGCTCGCAGCGTGCACGGGAGATACACGGACCAGCGGGCCCGCGACCAGCCCCGAGCCGTCGGCCTCGCCGAGCCCGACGCGTCATGTGGCACGCGCGATCGAGGTCTTCCGCGACGTCAACTACCTGAGCGAGCCCGAGGGTGGCAAGGGCAGCTCGCTGCTCGACGTCTACGCCCCGACGGAGGCGGGGCCGTGGCCGGTGGTGGTCATGCTGCACGGGGGCGGGGAGACCAAGGACGGGTACGAAGGATGGGCGACCAAGGCAGCGAAGCGCGGCGCTGTCGTGTTCGTGCCGACCTGGTCTCGCATGAACAACGACGTCGCCGCGACCCTTACCCCTCGGGAGGTTCGGGCGAGCCTGGTCACCGCGATCAGCGACATCGCCGCCGCCGTGCGGTTCGCACGGGGCACCGCCACGAGCTACGGTGGCGACCCAGAGCACCTCACGCTCTTCGGCCATTCGTTCGGCGCCATGGGGGCGACGATGGAAGCGTTCAGCGGCGCCCCCGCCTCGACGAGCGGTCTCGAGGGCGCGGGCTCGACGATCCCCGAGTCGCTCGTGGTGTTCGACCCCGACTACCTGCTCGCCTCGTTCAGCGACGACTTCTTGGCCAGCGACCCCGGCCTCATGCACGTGTTCACCCCATGGGACTACCTCGGTCGGCAGGTGGACTTCCCGGTCACGATGCTCGATTCCGTCACGCCGGAGCTGGGCCGGGACGCCTCCGACGTCTGGGTCGAGGGCTCCTGGCTGGCCGTGCGTGACCCCTCCGGGGAGCTGCGTCGGGGACTGGAGCTCCTCGGGGCCTTCGAGGTCGGCACCTACCTCAACGGGGCCGGCATGAAGCTGTTCGCCGAGCGACTACGTGCAGACGGCGATACCGTGACCTACGTCACCCTCACAGACTCCACGCATTGGAAGTTGGGCGACGAGGGCATGGAGAGTCTCCTCGGCGCGCTCGTTCCCGATGTGAGCGCGTCGACATCGAGCACCATCGCGAGCCCCACGGCGTCGAGCTCCGGGGCTTCCACCGTCGCATCGGCGGCGCCCTCGATGACTGGCGACATGGCCACCTTCACCAGCGCCGGTCCCGCCTACTCGTTCGACTATCCGTCCTCCTGGAAGAAGGTGGAGGGGAAGCCCAGCCACCCGGTCACGCTATCCCCCGATCTCGGCCCCAACTGGGTGGAACTCACGTTGGACGAGGTCCATCCCGGCACCACGCTCGACACCTACGAACGAGTCTCACGGAGGCAGGCGACCAAGTGGGGCTTCGTCGTCGACACGACTCACCAGGCGACGATGGGCGGACAGCCCGCCCTGGTGATCGAGCGCACGAAGATGAACGGGATGGTTCTCTCGAGGATCGCTCAGTTCTTCACGATCAACGGGGGGTACGCGTACATGCTCACCCTCAACGGCCCGGATGATTCCTTCGCCGCCGACTACCGAACGGTGGCTTCGATGGCTGAGTCGTTCAGATTCGGCGACTAGTCGTAGGTCCTCAACATGTTGTTCAAGAGGTGAGGGCTGAAGCCCACCGGGTGATCCGGAGGCTCTGGTCTTCCCCCGGTTCCGTGGAGTCGGTAGCTGGATTCCTCATGCCACCACCGTCAGCTCCCTCACGCTGTACCTCGCGAAGAGCGCGGCGGCGTCAGCGATGACCCCCCGCCTCCGAAGGCAGTCGCCGCGTAGGGCGCCTCCCTCCACCTCCCCAGACAGGGCGGCGCTTCCGCGACCGCCACCCCTCCGAGCCCGCGCATCCAGCTCTCGCGTTCCCCAACCTGCCGCCGACAGGCTGTGGTCGGACGCCCCCGTGGGGCCGGCGGAAACCCCATCGGACCCTGGTCAGACGGGTGCGGCGCTGCGTCTCGGAACGGATCTCGCTGATCTCGGGCCGCGGTGTTTTCGGCGGGGTGTCGGCTGATGGCGTAAGACGCATCGGTCGCGGCCGGCGTCGCCGATCCGCCTTGCGGACCCGTCAACCGAAGAGGGCTGGTCCCTGGAAGGAACCGCCGCCCCAGCTAAGGTACGTGAGCTCGTCGATCTCGAGCCGCTGGTGCACGCCATCGGCGTCGACCGCGAACCACCCCGCTGATTCCACGAACGCGATGCGGCTGCCGTCCGGTGACCACACCGGGTCTCCGATGGAATCGCTCGTCGCGACGCTGAGCGGCGGGCCATGGATCTGTGAGAGCGTCCAGAGGCGGGCTGCAGCACCGTCTTCACTACCGGCGTAGGCGATCGACTTCCCATCGGGAGACCATGCGAGTCCCCCCGGCTCGTAGTCGTCGAGGAGGACTCGGACGCGAGAGCCATCGGCGTTCATGACGTAGAGGCGTCCGCCCCCCGGTGCGAGGTCGTTCATGATGGCGACGTGCGCGCCGTCCGGCGACCATTCGATCTCATCGATCGAGTCGAGGTTCTCGCCCGGCAGACTCACGACCAAGGAAGCCTCTCCGCTCTGAACGTCCACCGAATAGAGGGAGCCACCTCGGGCTCCGTAGATTATCTGCGTCCCGTCTGGGGACCACACGGGAGGGGAGGTGACATCGCCGCTCACCCCCCCGAGGTTGATCTTCCCGCCGGTCGAGGCGTCGACGACGATGAGGTTCGAGTTGCGGATCATCGCGAGCTGCGCCTCGCTCGGTGACCACACCGACTCCCCATACAGAGCGCTCGTCACCCTGCGGATCTCCTCGTTCGCGTTCATGACCCACCGCGCACGATCAGGGCCGTCGAACACGAGCCACCGCCCATCCGGTGACCATGCCGCGTACGTGATCCTCCCGTGGATCACCTCACCGCCTACGGCGGTGGGCGGCGGGTCGGTGCCTGCTCCGAGGTCCAGGAGGATCCGGCTCTCGCCCGTGCCTGGATCCACCGCGACGAGATCGGGACCGAGGGTCGTGAGAACCTCGCCATCGCGTCGAAGGACACTGGTCTCTCCCGATGCGGCAGACTGACTGCTCGAGGGAGCCGCGGGCGAGATCGGTGGATCGCTCGTCGCGGCCGCCGGTCCGAGCGAGGATTCCCCCCGCCGGTTGAGCCAGGCTCCGACGACGACGATCAACACGAGCGCCGCCAGGACGTATGCGATGGTTGAACGGGTAGACCGGCCGTTCGTTTCGAATCTCGTCGCCCTTCGGAGGCGACGAGGGAGCCGTGGTCTCGGACGGGGGGGTGGTTGCGGCGCTCGGCGTCCCTCGGCTGCGCTCGTCGGGATGGTTCCTTACCGGCACAACCTCGACCTTGGGTGTAGACGCTTCGACGACGTAGAGCGGTCGTGTCGCGCAGTTCGGACACCCCGACTCCTTCGTTTCGCCCTCCCAATCACAACGGAAGCAGGTCTTCAGCGTCATGGCGCGAGGACGTTCGGGGGGGCCGACGTCTTGCCCGCCCGAGGGATCACGCACCCGCCTGCGCAGAGTCCATCGTTCAACACTAGGTCAGCTCGATCCGGCCCGCGAGCGTCCTTTGCTGCCCGCCCCTCGACGGCACGCTGACCCCACCAGCATCCCTACGGCGGTTGCGCACGCGTCGAGCTCGCGCCACTGCGGTGTGATGCCGGCGACGGGCTCGGAAGCCCGCCTCGATCACCTCGTTTCACTTCATGTTGACGGGCGTAGGGATCGCGGCCGGGGCTTCCTGCCACGTTCCCTGCATCCCCCGCCCCTGTGGGGCCGGCAGAACCCCAGCCGAACGGGCGATCGGGGGCCGCGGACAGCATCTCGGAACGGATCTCGCCGATCTCGGAACGCTTCGGCCTCCTAGCGGGACAGGCCTCTCGCCTTCCATGGGGAAAGGGGAACGCACCGTACGGTTCCCAGGGTCTCGTATGCTTCCCGCCTGAACCGGTCGGCGTCCCGAAGGAGGCTTGTCTTGCCCCAGATCATCGTCACCGCGGCGGTCAACGATGTCGAGGAGTGGTTGAAGTTCAAGGCAGACCTGGTCCCCGCGATGTCGGCGGTCGCATCTGACGGGGCCAGCTACGTCGCTCTCGATGGCAGTAACCAGGTCGCCAGCACATGGGACGTACCTGACATGGAGGCCTTCCAGGCAGCCCAGAGCTCCTTCTCTTCGGAACTGGCGGTGGCGGCGGAACGGGCCGGGATGATTCCATCCACGATGACGGTATACGTCAAGAAGTAGACCGGGCCCCGGCCCTCGGCCCTCGTGCCCGCCCCCGGCCCCCGCCCCCGTAGCTCAGTGGATAGAGCATCGGTTTCCTAAACCGTGTGCGGAAGTTCGATTCTTCCCGGGGGCACCTCGATCGTGTCCGGCTCTGCTGGAGGGCGATCCATCCGTAGGAGCTCCGAATCGTCCTTGATACCCGGCGGGGTCTTCGTGCCGGCCGGCAGCGAGCCCCACACGTCGGCCTTCCGCACCATCCGAGGCGACGTCAGCTCCAGCTCCTCTCCCTCCAGCCGGAGCCGCGCGTTCCCCGCGACGAGGATGTTGCGGACCCAGTCCGAGTCCGGTCCGTAGTTCGGGATGAACACGTATCCACCCGGGACCTGATGGGCGTCGAGGGGGGTCCGGTAGATGTTCCCGGACGACCTCCCCACGTGGATCAACACCGGCCGGACACCCCGGCGGATCTCGATCGGGTTGAAGACCCGTCGGTTGATCCTGGCGAGCCACCTCGGCATCGGCATCTCGTCCTCCCCGCGTACTCGTACTAAGTACGTCGTACTTAGTACGGTAGCGGTGTAGGATGCCTTCCGTCAACCGGGTTCGCCGTGAGCCCGGTGGTGGGACCGAAGGAACGCGGATGGGATCGAACCCCAGCGAAGGACCGACGACGCGGGTGCCGCTCACCCGAGAACGCCTCCTCTCGGGTGCGATCGCCGTCGCGGACGCCGGGGGCCTCGGGGCGCTCACGATCCGCTCGCTCGCCGAGGAGCTCGGCGTGAAGCCGATGACCCTCTATCACCACGTTGCCAACAAGGAGGAGATCCTCGACGGGATGATCGACGCCGTCTTCGGCGAGATCGCGCTCCCGCCCCCGGACGCCGGATGGCGGTCAGCGATCCGCGAGCGCGCGCTCTCGGCCCGTCAGGTCCTTCGGCGGCACCCCTGGGCGATCGCCTTGATGGACTCGCGGCGGAGCCCCGGTCCGGCCACGCTGCGGCATCACGAGGCGGTGATCGCGACGCTCCGGCGAGGTGGCTTCTCGATCGAGATGGTCGGGCACGCGTACTCGCTCCTCGACAGCTACACGTACGGGTTCGCCGTGCAGGAGGCCGCGTTGCCGATGGACGCCGACGATGCTCCCCTGATGGTCGAGGTGTTCCTGGAGCAGCTCGATCCCGACACGTACCCGAACCTCGCCGACCTGGCCATGGAGTTCGCCTCCGGCAGCGCCGGCGAAGACGTCGACGAGTTCGAGGTCGGGCTGGACCTTGTGCTCGACAGCCTCGAGCGACTGCTCGCGTGACCTGGGCGCTTCTCGACGCTCAGTGTGACTCGCGCGAGACCGCGGACCCGCTCGACCCGGTGAGGAAGTCGAGATCGGCCCCGGTGTCGGCCTGCTGCACGTGGTCGATGTAGAGCCGCTCCCAGCCTCGTGTCGGTCGCGCGAACGCCTCTGTGGTGCGTCGGCTCGGCGTGCGCCGAGCGAGCTCGTCGTCGGGCACCTCGAGTTCGAGGCGTCGGACCGGCACGTCGAGCGCGATCACATCACCGTCCTGCACGAGCGCGAGCGGGCCGTTCGCCGCGGCCTCGGGAACGACGTGCAGCACCACCGTTCCGTACGCGGTGCCGCTCATCCGCCCGTCGCAGATCCGAACCATGTCGCGGACGCCCTGGGTCAGCAGCTTCCTCGGGAGCGGCAGGTTCGCCACCTCCGGCATCCCCGGATACCCCTTCGGCCCGCAGCCACGGAGGACCAGTACGGAGTCTGCATCCACGTCCAAGCCGGGGTCGTCGATCCGCTCGTGCAGGTCCTCGACGCTGTCGAAGACCACGGCCCTGCCCCGATGGGCGAGCAGGTGCGGTGAGGCCGCGGCCGGCTTGATGATCGCGCCGCCGGGCGCGAGGTTCCCTCGCAGCACGGCGATCCCCGCGTCGGTCATCACCGGCGCGCTGCGCGGGTGGATCACGTCCTCGTCCCAGATCCGCGCGTCGTCGAGGGTGTCGACGAGGGGCCGACCGGTGACCGTGAGCGCGGACGGATCGAGGAGATCGCGGACCTCACGAAGCACGGCGAGCAGACCGCCGGCTCGATGGAGGTCCTCCATCAGGTACTCGCCCGCGGGCTGGAGGTTCACGAGCAGCGGCACCGTGGCCCCGATGCGGTCGAAGTCGTCGATCGTCAGATCCACGCCCAGCCGTCCGGCGATCGCGAGCAGATGGACGACGGCGTTCGTCGACCCGCCGATGGCTGCCAACGCGACGATCGCGTTGCGGAACGACGCCTCCGTGAGGAACGTGCTGGGACGCCGGTCGCTCGCCACGAGGTCGACCGCGAGGCGACCCGTCGAACGGGCGCCCTCGAGCAGCCGGCTGTCCGGCGCCGGCGTCCCCGCCAGACCCGGCAGGACGGTGCCGAGCGCCTCGGCCAGCAGGCCCATCGTGGACGCGGTGCCCATCGTGTTGCAGTGCCCGAGGCTGCGGATCATCGACGACTCGGAGCGGACGAAGTCGTCTTCGGACAGCGTTCCGGCGCGAACCTCCTCGCTCAGCCGCCAGACGTCCGTGCCGCAGCCGAGCGGCTGCCCCCTGAACGTGCCGGTGAGCATCGGGCCGCCGGGGACGACGACGGCCGGGATGTCGACCGACGCCGCCGCCATCAGCAGCGCCGGGATCGTCTTGTCGCAGCCGCCGAGCAGGACGACCCCGTCGATCGGGTTCGCGCGGAGCATCTCCTCGATCGCCATCGCGGCCATGTTCCGCCAGAGCATCGCGGTGGGCCGGACCTGCGTCTCCCCGAGCGAAACGACGGGGAGGTTGAGCGCCACCCCGCCGGCCTCGTGGATCCCGTCGCGCACCGAAGCGGCCACGTCGTCGAGGTGCACGTTGCACGGGGTGAGGTCCGACGCCGTGTTCGCGATCGCGATGTGCGGGCGACCGGAGAACGCGTCGGCAGGAAGTCCGCGGCGCATCCACGCACGGTGGATGTAGGCGTTGCGGTCATCGCCCCCGTACCACTGACCGCTGCGGAGCCCCGTCGTCATCACCGCCCCATCTCCGAACGAGGGTCTATCATCCGCGACGCGATGGCGTCCATCAGTCGGTCTCTTCGGTGAGCACGATGCGCGCCCTCGTGATCACGGGCCCGCGGGAAGCCACCGTGCAGGAGGTCGAGGCGCCGGTCGCCGGGCCGGGGGACCTGGTCGTCGACGTCGAACGGGTCGGTCTGTGCGGGACGGACGTCGAGCTGTTCACCGGCGAGATGCAGTACCTCCACGACGGCAGGGCGCGCTACCCGCTGCGGATCGGTCACGAATGGACGGGCACCGTCGTCTCGGTGGGGGAGGCGGTCGACGGCGAGTGGATCGGTCGCCGGGTCACGGGCGACACGATGCTCGGATGCGGCAGGTGCGCTCGGTGTCTGGACGGCCGCCAGCACGTCTGCGACGCGCGCGAGGAGCTCGGCTTCTACGGCCGCCCCGGCGCCCTCGGCGAACGGGTCGCGGTCCCGGCCCGCGCCGTGCACGCCCTTCCGGACACCCTGGACCCGGTCGCCGGCGCGATGGTGGAGCCAGGGGGGAACGCCCTGCGGGCGGTCTGGGGAGCGGACCTGCACCCCGGCGACCGCCTGCTCGTGCTCGGCCCTGGCACGGTGGGGCTCCTCGTCGGGATGTTCGCGCGGGCGGCAGGTGCCGAGGTCCACCTGATGGGGCTTCCCGACGGATCGCTCGACTTCGCCCGAGGACTGGGGTTCGAGCACGCGTGGACCGAGGAGGAGCTCCCGGAGCTCCCCTTCGATGCGGTCGTCGATGCGTCGAACGCCGCCCACCTGCCGGCGAGGGCGCTCGAGCTGGTCGAGCCGGGCAAGCGGGTCGTCTACATCGGCCTCGCCGGTACGCCGAGCCTGATCGATACGCGGTCGCTCGCCCTGAAGGACGTGACCGCGGTCGGGATCTTGAGCGCCTCGCCGGGTCTCGCAGGTGCGATCGAGCACTACGCGAGCGGGGCCGTCGACCCGCGACCGCTCGTGGCCGCCACCGTCGGGCTCGACGAGGCAGCGTCGGTGCTGGCGGGTGACCGGTTGCCCGGGTCGGGCCGAGGTCCGAAGGTGCACGTGGATCCGCGCCGGTAGGGGGAAGGTAGGGGAGATGGACATGGCCGAGTTCGATGGACTGGTGGCCCTCGTCACGGGCGGAGGGAGCGGGATCGGGGCGGCCACCGCGGCTCTCCTGCGCGAGCGAGGTGCAGAGGTCGCGATCCTCGACGTCGACACGGATGGTGTCCCCGTGGAGATGTTCGGCGTCACCTGTGACGTGTCCGACGCCGCGGGTGTCGGCGGGGCGATCGAGGCCGTCGTCGAGCGGTTCGGCTCGCTCGACATCGTGATCAACAACGCGGGGATCGGCGCGTCCGGTGACGTGACCGAGAACCCCGAGGACGAGTGGCACCGTGTGTTCGACGTGAACGTCGTCGGCATGGCCCGGGTGACCAAGGCCGCGCTCCCTCACCTCCGCCGCTCGGCGCATGCGGCCATCGTCAACACGTGCTCGGCGGTCGCGTTCACGGGCGTGCCGTCGCGGGCGCTCTACGCCGCGAGCAAGGGCGCCGTGGCCGCGCTGACCCTCGCGATGGCTGCCGATCACCTGGCCGACGGCATCCGCGTGAACGCGGTCGCCCCCGGAACCGCCGACACACCGTGGGTGGCTCGGCTCCTCGACGCGGCGCCCGATCCCGAGGGGGCAGCGGCGGCGTTGAGATCGAGGCAGCCCATCGGACGGCTCGTCACCGCCGACGAGGTGGCCCACGCGATCTGCTCGTTGGCCTCGCCGGCCGCGGCGTCCACGACGGGGACGATCCTGCGGGTGGACGGCGGCTTCACGACGCTACGGCTCCCGACACCCCGATCCCCGGAAGCGGGGCCGTAGGTGATGAGGGGAGTCGACCGCCCGCATCCGTGTCGCTCAACCGCTCCGCCAACGTGCTCGGTGTCCCTGCGTCGCTACGCGACGACCACCTCGCGCTGCAGCAGCACGGGCAGGTCCGCCTGCGGCTGGGCCGCGGGGGAGTACGACGGGTGGTGGGTGAGGTCGACGCTCGCGACCTCCCATCCGTCCTTGCCCAGGTCACTGAGTCGTTCGACGAGCTCCTTGAGATGCACCTCGTAGTGCTCGGCGAACGGCAGGGTCTCGACGCGGTACTCGATGGTCTTCATGGCCATCTCCTTCCTCGTGAGTCACCGCATCTCCACCATGGCGCCCCTGCCCGTGGCGGTCAGTGACCTGGGTCCAGGTACGGCGTGACCGAAGTCCCATCGCGGACCTGGCGTGTGGAGGGGGCCGAGAGCGATGGCCGGGCGTACGCTCGAGGTGGACCGCGCGGCTACGGTCCGGCCCGGGAGGCGGCGCACGTGCTCGACGAACTCGTCGTCGACGGCTTGCGGGGAGGGTTCCTCCTGTCGATCCCGCGCGACGCGGCCGAGCATCTCCTGGCGGAGGCGATCCGCATCCGAGCTGCCGGCGGGGGCGCTGCTCTACCGGGATGGGGAGACGCCCCGCGTCCTGGTCGTCGTCAGCGGTCTGCTCAGGGTGTTCCTGAGCTCCGTGGATGGACGCCAGGTCACCGTGCGCTACGCGCACAGCGGCGACGTGGCGGGCCTGATCATGGTGCTGGACGGTCTCGCGCCCACCAGCGTCCAAGCGATGACGACCGCCTCGGTGGTCGCCCTCAGTGTCGAGACGCTCCGCTCGCTGATCGCGTCCGATCGTGCCGTCGCCCAGGTGTGCGCCGAGGAGCTGAGCCGTCAGCTGCACCAGGCGCTCGACGACATCTCACAGCAGGCGTTCCTCTCGGTGCGTCAGCGGGTCGCGCGTCAGCTCCTCGCCCTCGCGTCCACGGGGCGGGGCCGGCACCTCGTCGTGCGGCTGAGCCAACAGGAGCTGGCCGACGCGGTGGGCTCGGTCCGTGAGGTCGTGGGCAGGACGCTGCATCAGCTGAGGGACGAGGGCCTCATCACGAGATCGCCTGAAGGCATCGAGCTGCTCGATCCCGTCCGTCTGAGCGATGAGGTTGTCGCCGTCGACGCGTGAGCCGCGTCGATCTGAGTCACTCCATCACGGCGTCGACCATCGCGAGGATGTTCTCGGCGGGCACGTCGTTCATCACCGAGTGCACCGAGCTGACCATGTAGCCGCCACCGGGGGCCAGCACGTCGATCACCCGCCGGACCTCGTCGCGGACCTCGCTGCGGGGTACCGCGGGGCAAGATCCGCTGCGTGTCGATCGCGCCGCAGAACGTCAGTTGCTCGCCCCAGCGCGCCTTCAGCTCGGCGAGGTTCGCCATCTTCCCGGCCGAGGTCTGGATCGGGTTGAGGATGTCGACGCCCATCTCGACGAAGTCGTCGATCAGCGGGAACACGTCGCCGTCGGTGTGGAAGAAGACCTTCGCGTCGGTCCGTTCGCGGATGAACGCGATGTAGTCGGCGTGGACGGGTTTCAGCACCTTCCGGTACATGTCGGGCGACATCATCAGGCTGTCCTGCGTGCCCAGATCGTCACCGATCTTGATGATGTCGACGTTGGGACCGAGCGCCTCGAGGAAGTGGCCCATCAGCGTCTTGCAGAGGTCCTCGATCTTCCACAGGAGGGCTTCGGCGAAGTCCGGGTGGAAGACGAGGTTGGCCAGGAACACGTCCATGCCCTGCATCGCGAACGCGCGCTCGAGCGGGAACAGCAGCCAGGGTGTCGACATGATCGCGTAGTGACCTTCGGCGGCGAGTGCGGCGGCCTCGGTGGCGACGTGGGCCACGCGCGTCGGGTCGTCCATGTCGGGCCACGGGTAGTCCTCGATCTCGGCGATCGTGGTCGCCTCTGCCATCGGGCAGACCGCCGGGAACCAATCCTGCGGGCCGACCTCGACGGCGCCGGAGCCCCACGAGTTGATGTAGTCGGCGTGCGGGGGACGCGTCGCGTTGCGCTCCAGGACCCAGGCCGGCTCGACGTCGAGGACGCCGCGGACGTCGGTCCCCAGCCGCTCCAGGACTCCTTCGTCGAGCTCCGCGGTCCCCAGCTCGGGCCATCGGTACAGCCAGCGGTCGGGGGAGTCGATCCCGAGCCGCCGCTTCAGCTCCCGGGTCGGCGTCATCTTGAGACCGGTCGCGTTGCTCACCCCGAGCACGATCGGTACCCGGTCGGGCTCCTGGTGGCGGAGCGTCGACAATACGCGCTCGCGGGGTGTCATCGTCACGGCCAGAGCCTATGACGCTGCGCCGCTCGCTTGGGAGCCGCCTACGGCAGCAGGTGGAACGTCACCAGGGCGGTCCCCGTCTCCTGGTTCACCTCGGCCTTCACGACGCCGCGGGCGTTCGCGAAGTCCCCGGTGCCGCCGGTCACCGCGGCCGTCATGTGCGGGATCGTGCCCTCCTCGAGCCCGAGCCGCAGCTGGTACGCGATGTGTCCTCCCTGGAGCTTCGCGGTCCCCACGCACTGGAGCGTCCCGCCCATGCCGTCAGGTCGGACCTTGACGTACTGGCAGTTCTCGATCACCTTGCCGACGACCTCGCCGTCGTTCTTCAGCACGCTGTTCGAGACCCACCCATCACCAGGCGTGAGGTTGTGGTCGCCGTCGATGTCGTAGCCCGTCTCGTTGACCTTCTCCCAAACGAACGTCAGGGTGGTCTCCTGCTCGATCGCGCCGGACGAACCCACGATCGCCAGGCTGAGCACGCTTGCGGCAAGCGCGAACGCCACCACGGGTGCGAGCTTCCTCATCGCCCACCTCCTCGGAGCGGAGCCTCGAGATCCTCCCGCGGTTGTCTCCGCCCCTCTCGAGGGAGAGCGTTGCTCCGGAGGGAGCCGGGGGCACAGTGCCGGATGTCCCGGGCCTGGGCGGGACCCTTCAGCCGTTCGTCGGCGCTGGGGGTGACGGCGGTGCGGGTGGCTCGTCCGAGCCCTTGCTCGAGCGGAGCCCCTCGCGGACCTCGTCGAACGTCGCGGTGATCGCCTCACCCATCGCCTTGAACGCGTCGGTCAGCTCCTTCTTCGCCTCGTCGTCGCGGACCGTGTCGGCGAAGGCCGAGACCCCGCGGCCGAGTTCATCGACAAGCTCTTTCGCCGCACGCTCCAGCTCGCGCTCCCGCTCGTCGGTCGTGTGCTCCTCGGCGTCGGTCTCGCGGTAGCGTTCGGCGACCCTGTGGCCCCATGAGGAGAACTTCTCTCCGACCTCGCTCCATGCCTGCTTCGCATCGTCGGCCATCGCGTGTTCCTCCCGGGTCGGTGTCCCCCCATCGTAGGAGACCTGTCACCCGCCGTCGGCCGCGGCCTCCAGGGATCGGATGTCGATCTTCGTCATCTGCAGCATCGCCTGCATCGCGCGCTGGGCGCGGCCTGGGTCGGGATCGTTCAACAGTTCGATCAGACGGTCAGGGACGATCTGCCAGGACAGCCCGAAGCGGTCGACGAGCCACGCGCACGGCTGCTCCTCGCCGCCATCGGTCAGTACGGCCCACAGCCGGTCGACCTCGGCTTGGTCCTCGCACCGGACCGACATCGAGAAGGCGGGTGAGAGCGTGTGCTGCGGCCCGCCGTTCAGGGCCTGGACCTCCTGGCCGGCGAGCCGGAAGTCCACGCCGATCGCGGCGCCATCGGGGCCGCGCATCACGCCGGTGATCTTCGAGTCCTCGAACAGCGTGACGTAGAAGGTGGCGGCGTCCTCCGCCTGGCCATCGAACCAAAGGCACGGTCTGATCTTCTGCATCTGATCCTCCTCACCAGGAAGCGACGCTACGTCAAGTCGGCCCAGGCAGGTGGTTCGGCGCCCATCTGCTCGAAGGTGCACGACGCGGGCGTCCGGTCGTCGCGCCAGCGCACGAACGTGGCGGCGTGGCGGAACCGGCCTCCCTGGAGTCGGTCGAACGACACCTCGCAGACCACCACCGGGTCCAGCGGCACCCAGTCGGTGTCGCGCCCGCCCGACCACCGGCTGGGGCCTCCCGGCGACCGGGCCATGTCGCCGAACCCGGACCCGCCCTCGAGCGATGCGAGCGCTTCGCGGATCGCTCTTCGCTCAGCGGCCTTGAACGACGACGTGTGTCCGACGTAGTGCAACCGTCCCTCGCCGTCGTACAGACCCAGCAGGAGCGAGCCGACGCCGTCGCCGGACTTCGCGACGCGGTAGCCGCCGACCACGCAGTCGGCGGTTCGCCGATGCTTCACCTTGGTCCAGCCGCGGACACCGTGCTGGTACGGCTGATCCAGGCGCTTCGCGACGATCCCGTCCTGGCCGAGCCCCTCCTCGTCGGCGAACCATCGGGCGGCAACCTCGGGGTCCTCGGTCCACGGCGTGAGCAGGACCTCGGGGCCGCCGGACAGACCGGCCGAGGACTCGGGGACGCGGGGGGCGCCGATCCTGCCCGCGACCGTTTCGAGCCTCGGTCGCCGCTCGGCGAGCGGTCGTGCACGCAGGTCCTCGTCGCCGTCGCTCAGCAGGTCGAACAGGATCAGGGTCGCCGGGATCTCGGCGGCGAGCTTCCGCACCCGCGACTCGGCCGGGTGGAGCCGAAGCTGGAGCTCCTCGAACACGAACCGGCCCTCGCGGATCAACACGAGTTCGCCGTCGGCGACGACGTCGCCGGTCGGGAGGGCCTCGAGCATCTCGACGATCTCGGGGAAGAACCGGACCATCGGGCGGTCGTCGCGGCTCGCCAGCGCGACCTCGTCGCCGCGGACCGTCACGATCGTGCGGAACCCGTCCCACTTGGGCTCGTAGGTCCAGCCCTCGCCGATCGGCATCTCGGGTTCGAGCCTCGCGAGCATCGGGCCCTGGCCCTTGATCGTGCGCCGTCCGCGGTAGCCGCTCACGGCGCCTGCCATCCCACCGCCGGGTCGTAGTCGACCTCGAGCGGCTCCTGCGCTGGTCGGTCGTCCTCGGGCACGTTCGACAACCGAACACGGATCCGGGTCCAGGTCGTGAATCGGCCACGCATCGCGTCGATGAGCACGTCGGCCGGCTCCAGATGCGCGACGACCTCGGGGTGTCGCGCCTTCCAGCGCTCGAGGCCCGCGAGCGCCTCATCCTTCGTCTTCGCCCGGGCGATCTCGACGACCGGGATCTGGCCGCGGCGGCGCTTCGATGGCTGCACCCGGGGCGGCTCGTCGTCTCCCTTCGCGTAGTGCGGCGGCCAGGGCGCATCACCCATGCCGGCGGCCTCCTGCCCGGAGGCGAGCGCCAGGAGCCCGTCGAGCGACCCGACGGCTCCGTCGATCCCGTCCCACGGGTCGCCGAGTCGTGCGAACCGATCGGGCACCGTCGTGAGGGTGAACGCAGCGGGGTCCGAGCTCGGGACCTCGTCCCACGTCATCGGCGCCGAGACCCGCGCGTCAGAGGTCGGGCGCACCGAGTACGCGGACGCGACCGTCCGGTCCTTCGCGTTCTGGTTGTAGTCGATGAAGACCCCGTGCCGCTCCTCCTTCCACCACGCGCTGGTGGCCAGATCGGGCGCTCGCCGCTCGACCTCCCGTGCGAGGGCCACCGCGGCGCGGCGGACCTCCCCGAACGGCCAGCGCCGCTCGATCCGGGAGTAGATGTGGATCCCGCGCGACCCCGAGGTCTTGGGCCACCCGGTGAGGCCGTGTTCGGTCAGGACCTCGCGCACGACCATCGCGACCTCGACGATCTGCTCCCAGCCCACTCCCGCGACCGGGTCGAGGTCCACGCGGAGCTCGTCCGGATGCTCGAGGTCGTCGGCCCGCACGGGATGGGGGTTCAGGTCGATGCACCCGAGGTTCACGACCCACGCGAGCTGGGCGGCGTCGTTCACGACGATCTCGTGCGCCGTCCGCCCTGAGGGGAACGCGAGGGTCACGACCTCGATCCACCCCGGTCGCGACGACGGCGCGCGCTTCTGGAAGAAGAAGTCACCCTCGGCGCCGTGCACGAAGCGCTTCAGGGCCATCGGACGCCCGCCCACGCCACGCAGCGCCCCGTCGGCCACCGCGAGGTAGTAGCGGACCAGGTCGAGCTTCGTCAGCCCGAGCGACGGGAAGAAGATCTTGTCGGGGTTCGAGACCGCGACCTCACGGCCCGCGACGTCGAGGATCTCTTTGACCGGCGGCATCCGCCCACGATAGGGGAAGCTCGATCAGCCGTAACCTGCCGAGCTCCTGCGTCGGTGGGAGGCGAACCGGACGAGTCGGCCCCGCAGGCGGAACCCCCGTCGGAGATGGACCCTGGTCGGCAGGTGCCCCATGCGCGCGTGCACGGGCAACGCCATCGTCTGGGACTCGAGATGAGGCCCCGGGTCGAGGAACACGCGACGGCCGTCGGTCGGCTTCACGCTCACCTACCCCCTTCGGGTTCGCCTGTGCCCAGCGTACGCCCACCCGTGCGTCGGGTCGATTTCCCTTCCCCTACCGGTAGGGGTACCCTCCTGCGATCTCGATCGGGACCGAGGGAGGCAACGTGCAGCTGGACGACCGGACGATGGACGATGCCCTCGTGAACCTGCGGAAGGTGCAGGGGCAGGTGGCGGGGGTGATCCGCATGATCGAGCAAGGTCGGGACTGCCGGGAGGTGGTGCGGCAGACATCGGCGGCGAGCCACGCCCTCGAGCGTGTGGGTTTCCGGCTGGTCGCGAGCGGGCTCAAGCGCTGCGTGAGCGAGGGCGACGCCGCCGCGGGCGTCGACGCGGACGAGCTCGAGCGGATGTTCCTCAGCATCGGGTGACACGGGGGTGAGCGGTATGGACGTGCAGGTCTTCGTCACGTTGGGGCTCGGCGACAGCTCGTTCCTGGTGTCGTCGGGCGACGAGGCGGTCGTGGTCGACCCGCAGCGCGACGCCTGGCGGTTCGTCGACGCGGCCGCGGGCAAGGGGGTGCGGATCCGCGCCGTCCTCGAGACGCACGTCCACAACGACTACATCTCGGGGGCACGCGAGATCGTCCAGGCGACCGGCGCCGAGGTCGTCGCTCCCGCGAAGGGTGAGTACACGTTCGATCACCGCCCCGCAGACGAAGGGGAGGAGGTGACGATCGGTGACCTGACGTTCCGGGCGTGGGCGACGCCGGGGCACACGTTCGAGCACCTGGCCTGGGCAGCGCACGGGACCGACCCCGACACGCCCGAGGCGGTGTTCTCGGGAGGGAGCCTGCTGGTCGGCAGCGCGGGGCGGACCGATCTCCTCGGTCCGGCCCACGTCGACGAGCTGACGCGCCTGCAGTTCGAGACCGTCCAGCGCTTCCGGTCGCTCCCGGGCCACGTGCAGCTGATGCCGACGCACGGCGCGGGGAGTTTCTGCGTCTCGACCCTGCCGAACGCCGACCGGATGTCGACGATCGAGCTGGAGCTCGGGCACAACGGGGCGCTCCTCGCCTCCGACCAAGGGTCGTTCGCCCGCCAGCAGCTGACCGGGCTGATGGAGTACCCGCGGTACTACCCGCACATGGCGCCGCTGAACCGACGCGGCCCCGAGGTATTCGGCGAGCTCCCGACGGTCGCCGCGCTCACGCCCGGCGAGGTCGCGGGGCTCCTGACCGCCGGCATGACGGTGATCGACGCTCGCGACCGGACCGAGTTCGCCGAGGCCCATCTGCCGGGTTCGCTCAACGTGGAGCTGAACGACGGGTTCGGCACCTACGTCGGGTGGGTCACGGCCTTCGACGTGCCGCACGTGCTGGTGTTGCCCGACCCGATCGACGGGTCGCTGCCCGAGGCGATCGCGCAGTTGATCCGGGTCGGCTACGACGGGACGGTGGGGTACCTGGCCGGCGGGATCGACGCGTGGCGGGCCGAGGGACACGACGTCCGCTCCTACCACGTGGCCACGACGAAGGAGCTCCGGGAACGGATCGTGGCCGGCGATCCACCGACCGTCCTGGACGTGCGCCAGCCGGGGGAGTGGAACAGCGAGGGCATCGTGCCCGGGAGCGTCCTGGTCTTCGTCGGCGACCTGCCGGAACGGCTGTCGAGCATCCCTCGCGACCGTGAGCTGTGGGCGCTGTGCACGAACGGGCACAGGGCGTCGATCGCCGCGAGCATGCTCGACCGCGAGGGCATCCCGGTGCGGCTCGTGGCGCGCAGCGGGATCTTGGGGCTGCTCGACTTCGTGTCGACGTACTCGGCCGCGGACGCGCCCTCCTAGGGCTGAGGGGCGCGTCGTTGCCGATCGGCGTCGGCGGCGTGCCCGTCCTCGACCAGGAGCGAGACGGGAACGCGCTCGCTCAGGACGCGCTCGGCGATCTTGCTGGACTGCGGGGGGACGTCGACGAACGTCACCGACATGCCCGCGGCCCTCGCGTCTTCAGCGAGACGTCGCAGGGTGAGTGCGCCGGTCAGGTCGACCCGGCCGAGGCCGTCGAGATGGAAGACGAGCGCCTGTGCGCCGGGGTGCTGGGTGATGACGTCACCCACCGTCTCCTCGAGCGCGGCCGCGGACGCGTAGTACAGGACCCCGCGCGGCTGGACGTGGATCGTGCCGTCCTCCACCGAGGTCGGAACGCTCAGCCGGACCTCCCGGTAGAGGTGGGCAGCGGCGGCGAGGAGCACCCCGATGACGACACCCCGCTCCACGTGCGGCGCGGCGATCAGCGTGGCGACGAACGTGATGCCGGCGACGTAGAACTGCAGCCGGGCGGCTCGCCAGAACTCGAGCAGCGGACGGAGGTTGACCAACGGCAGGACCGCCGTGATCACGACCGCCCCGAGGGTCGCGCGGGGCAGGGCCGACATGAAGCCCAGCAGCGGGATCGTCGCGAGCATCACGATGCCGACGATCACGCCGTTCCAGCGGGTCTTCGCCCCGGCGAGCTTCGCGAGGGCGGTGCGCGAGAAGGAGCCGCCGATCGGGAATCCGCCGACGAGCCCGGACATGACGTTCGCGGCGCCTTGGCTCACGAGCTCGCGGCTCGGGTCCCAGCGCTTGCGCTCGGCGGTCGCGTAGTGCCTGGCGATCGCCGCGGGCTCGGCGAATCCGATCAGCGCGATCACGAGCCCACCGATCAACAGCCCGGGGACGTCGGACCACGGCAGGTCCAACGACAGGACCGGCAGCGCCGTCTCGATCGCCCCCAGCGTGAGGCCCCCGAAGCCGATCGCCCGGCTGACGACGATGCTGCCGATGACCGTGATCACCGCACCGGGGAACAGCGGGTGGAGCCGGCGACCACCGATCACGACGAGGGCGCCCGCGAAGGCGAACGCGATGGAGCCTGGGTCCCAGGCGTCGGGGTCGCGCAGCGCGTCCCACGCGGCCACGATGGGGTCGGCGTCGCTCGCGACGACGCCGAGCACGGCCGGGACCTGGGACAGGACGATCAGGACGCCGGCCGCCGCCATGAACGCCACGACGACGGGCTGGGACATCAGGTACGCGATCGCGCCCATGCGGACGAGCCCGACGACCAGTCGGATGGCGCCGACCACGATCGCCAGGAGGGCCGCGAGCTCGACGTACGAAGGGGCGCTCGGTTCCGCGAGCGCGGTGAGGGCCCCGAGGGTCAGCAGGGCCGTCGCGGCCGTGGGGCCCGTCTGCAGGTACGGCGACGATGCGAGTAGTGCTGCGACGATCACCGGGAGCGCGGAGGCGTAGATACCCGTCTGGGGGGGCAGGCCCGCGAGCCCCGAGTACGCGAGCGCCTGCGGGATCAGGACCAGCGCGACGCTGATGCCGGCGACGACGTCGCCCCACGTCGGCGCGACGATCCGCTTCATCGGCGCTCCTCGCGGTGGAGGGCCGCCGCGATCAGTCCTCGCCCTTGCGGATGTAGAACACGAGGGCATCGCCCTGTTCGCCGGACGACAGCAGCCGGTTGCCCGTGTCCTCGGCCCACGCCGGGAAGTCCGAGAGCGCGCCCTTGTCGGTCGCGAGCACCTTCAGGACCTCGCCGTCGGCCATCTCCTTGATCGCGAGGTTCGTCTTCACCACCGGGATGGGGCACTGGAACCCCCGCATGTCGAGGACCCGGTCCTCGGTCACCTCGGACATCGTTCCCCCTTCCGTGATCGCTCAGATGAACAGGGTCACGTTCGCCTTGCGCGCCTCCGAGATGAACGACGCCGCGCCCGCGTACTCGACGCCGTCGCGGAAGTCGGCCTCCTCGTAGCCGAAGACGTCCATCGTCATCCGGCAGGCGATCAGCCGGACGCCGAGCTCGATCGCCAGGTCGAGCAGCTCGCCGATCGAGGCGACGCCCTTGCCCGCGAACTTCGACTTCATCATCTTCGTGGCCATCGGCACCATGCCGGGGATGATCGTGGCGAGCTGCGGCATCGGCATCGGCATCGGCATCGCAGGGTTGCCGGTCGGTCCGATCTTCAGTTCCTTGTCGAAATCCTTGAGCAGGATGTTCAGCCCGTAGAACGTGAAGAACACGGACGTCTCCATCCCGGTCGCCGCCGCCGTGGTCGCCAGGATCAGCGGCGGGTACGACCAGTCGAGCGTGCCCTTCGAGGCGATGATCGCCGCACGCTGCGTGCCGGGGTCCTTGCTGGCGCCCAGCGCGGCCTGGATCTCCTCACGGACGATCCGGCGGAGGTCGTCCTCCGACATCTGGGTCGTGGGGGTCTCACCGATCTGCTGCACCGACCATCACCTCCTCGGCCGCCGTGGACAGTCGGAGGAGGCGGGCTCCGGCGGCTCGAGCCCTCTCCTCCCAGAACGTCGCGATCACGCCGAGTTCTCCGTGCGTGCCGGCGTGCACGTCGGCCCATCCGACGGCCTCGCCGGCCAGCCACGCGAGCGTGCCCGCGGGATCGTGTTCGAGCATCGACCTCAGGATGAACCGTCGCTCACCGATCCGCACGCCGACGCCGAGCTCCCGCCCGGCGCGCGTCAGGTCGTCGCGGGTGAGCACGATGCCGCTGCGTACGGGCGCGAGGACGGCGACGAGCAGATCGTCGAGCCCGGCGTCGTCGCCGGGGAACCCGGGCGCGTCGCGCAGGCACGCGGGGAGGTTGGCTGGTCGGTCGCCGAGCGAGCGGAGCTCGTCGAGCAGGGTCCGCTCGGTGAGCGCGGCCCATGCCGTGTGGAGGGGGCCGCCCGCCGCTGCGGTCGCGCGCAGGAACGGCAGAGCCCAGGACCAGACGTGCTCCCACAGCAGGGCGGCGCGGGCTTGGCGACGGATCGCGCGTCGCGCAGGGTCGGTCTCCGCGGCTTCGTCCTCGAGGAGGGCGGCGGCCAGCCCGAGCAGGGCCGCGAGGTGGTCGGGCTCCGGCGGCGGCGTCAGGCCGAGCGCCCGCCAGAACCCGGCGACCCGGTCGCGCGCCTCGCCGCCGAGCATCCCCTCGGCCCCGACGTACACCGACGCGTACGGGTACACCTGGAACAGGAACGTCCCCGGGTTCGGATCGTCGGCGGGCAGCCCCAGCGCCTCCGCGACCCCGACGTGACCGGGGTCGGGCGCCTCGCAGAGCGTGCCGAGCGCCCGTAGCAGGTCCGCGCGAGCGACGGTCATCGGGCCGGTGCCTCCGCGTCCAGCCGGAACACGTCCTTGCCGGGCTTGAGCGGACGGATCAGCCAGTAGGGGCGTCGCGTGCCGTCGGGCGAGACGCTGGCGGGCGGCACGCGCGAGCGCGAGCCACTCCCGGTAGACGCTCGTGGGCGCGGTCGATGTCGACCGAGATGTCGCCGTAGGCGGTCGCCCGGCTCGGCGGGGCGGACCCGCACCGCCTGATGCCAGCAGTGCATGTCCCGAGATCGGGTCGGGGTGCACCGGCGAAGGTCAGGTTCTGGTGCACGCCGACGTCGGTCCACCAGATCCGCGAGGTGTCGGGATCGTCCGACGCGAACGGCCGGGCGCCGGTCTTCCGCGACATCGCCCAACGGCCGGGCTCGTGGTCGAGCGCGACCGTCGCCATCATCTGGCGCTGCCCGCGTCGTCGTCGGAGCTTCCAGCGGCCCATGTGGTGGCTGCAGGCGACGACGCCCGGGCGGATGCCCTCGGTGACCCAGGCCTTCACCACGAAGTGGCCGATCTGGGTCTCGACGCGGACCAGGTCGCCGGTCGTGACCCCGATCCGCGCGGCGTCGCGTCGGGTGGATCCAGAGCGGGTTCGTGTGGGCGATCTCGTCGAGCCACTTCGCGTTGGCGCTGCGCGTGTGGATCTGCACCGGCAGGCGGAACGTCGAGATCAGCGGCATCTGCCCGTCGTCGAGGTTCTCCGGGTGGACGTGGCTCTTGATGTAGCGGGGAGCGCGTGCTCGGGCCAGCCCCAGTCGGCGAGCGTCGCGCGACCAGAACTCGAGCTTGCCGCTCGGCGTCGGGAACCCGCCGGAGCACCTGCCCGTCGACCCGACGCCGACCGGGCGGCGGCCCGTCGGCGTCGGGCTCGGCGGGCCGGCATCGGGACGACGTTCGGGTCGCCGGGCTTGGGCGCGCGGTGTAGACGCGGCCGAGCGTCGTCGACGTGGACGTCGTCGAGCTCCTCGCGCGGGCACCTCGCGCGTGTAGACCGCGGCCGACGTCGTCGCGCGACCTCGAAGGCGCCGTAGCGGCGCATGTACTCGAGCGGCGTGCAGGCCCTCGGCGGCGGCCGCCTCGGGCAGTCCGGGCACCGAGTTCTCGAAGATCCAGCCGTAGTACTCGTCGACCGTCAGCTTCGCGCCCGGTTCGGCCTTCGACTCGAAGTGCTGACGGATGCCGAGCGACCCGTCGGGGTCGATCCGCCAGGTCAGCTCGATCCAGAACTCGTTCTCCTCCCAGACCTCGCCCGGGTTGACCTTGCGCGTGTCGTCGACCGTCTCGCCCATCCGCTCGCGGGCGGCACGGCAGCACCGGCTGGCGGAAGCCGATCCACTGCCCGTCGTACTGCTCGTACGAGTGCAGGTCGTGGCGCTCCGAGCCGAGCCCCATCGGCAAGACGTAGTCGGCGAAGAACGCGGTCTCGTTCCAGGTCGGCGTGAGCGCGACGTGCAGTCCGACCTTCTGGTCGTCGGTGAGCATCTCGATCCACGAGAAGCCGTCGGGGTTCGTCCACACCGGGTTGTAGACCCGCGTGAAGTAGACGTCGAGCCTGCCCGCGGCCCTCCTTCAGGAGGTGCGGCAGCAGGAACGACATCTCGTTGAGGGCCAGCGGGTACTCGAGCGGCCAGGTCAGCTCGTTCCACATGTGCGGGTGCGGCGGCATGTGGATCGGCCTCGGCACGAACTTGTTCCAGGCGTTGGGGTACGTGCCGCCCTCGGTGGCGACCGCGCCGAGCAGCGCGTTCAGCAAGAAGAGCGTGCGCGCGACCTGCCAGCCGCCCGAGGTTCCCGGCGGCGGCGCTGCGCCAGTTGTGGGTCGACAGACGGCGTGCCGGCCGTCGCGACGATCTCGGCGACCTCGCGCATCGATCTGCGCGGCGTCGACGCCCGACTCGCGCTCGCCGCGAACTCGAACGTGTACGCCGCGTAGAGCGCCTCGCAGGATCGCCTCGAAGCGCTCGAACGTCTGCGGCCGCGTCGGGGTGCTCCTCGGCGCAGGTACTCCTGCCAGTTCCACCAGCGCCGCACGAAGTCGCGGTCGTAGCGCTGCCGGTCTGCAGATCAGGTGGTTCGCGATCGCCAGCAGGATCGCGGCCTCGGAGCCGGGCTACGGCGCGAGCCAGTGGTCGGCGTGGGTCGCGGTGTTCGAGAGCCGCGTGTCGAACACGATCAGCTTCGCGCCGCTCTTCTTCGCCTCCATGATGCGCTGCGCGTGCGGGTTGAAGTAGTGGCCCGGCCTCGAGGTGCGCGCTGATCAGCAGGATCACGTCGGCGTTCGCGTGGTCGGGGCTCGGCCGGTCGATCCCCATCCAGAAGTGGTAGCCGGCCCGCGCCGCCGGACGAGCAGACGTTGGTGTGGGAGTTGTGGCCGTCGACGCCCCAGGCCGCGAGCACCCGCTCGGTGAAGCCGTCCTCGCCCGGCCGGCCGACGTGGTACATGACCTCGTTGTGGCGCTCCTCGACGATCGCCGTGCGGATCCGCCCGGCGATGTCGTCGAGCGCCTCGTCCCAGCTCACCCGCTCCCACCCGCTCCGCCGCGTTCGCCCGCCCGCTTGAGCGGGTAGAGGATGCGGTCGGGGTCGGTGACCTGGTTGAGCGTGGCCGGGCCCTTGGCGCAGTTGCGGCCGCGCGAGCCCGGGTGCTCGGGGTTCCCCTCGAACTTCCGGACCTGCAGCGTGTCCCGGTCGACGTAGGCGAGCAGACCGCAGGCCGACTCGCAGTTGAAGCAGGTGGTCGGCACCAGCATCGACGCGCTTCTCGACCCGCTCCGGCCACGCCCGGGAGTCGAGCTCGACCCAGTCGTCCCAGCGCTCCTTCGGCGGGAACGCGGCCAGGTGGACGCGGCTCGGGCCCGGATAGAAGGTCTCGCCGCGCGCCACGGTCGCCTCCTTCGCGGCGCTCACCCGTTCGGCGAGCCGGTCGATGTCGCGTCGGTGGGCTCGGTCATCTGCGTTCCTCATGCCAGGGGTACGGACTGGCCGGCCTGGACGTAGGCGTGCTCGTAGGCGAGGAGGCCCACGAGCGCGAGGGGCGGCGGCCCACCGCCGACGACGGGGGCGAGGAGCCCGGCGGCGACGAGCGCCGCGCCCGCGCAGAAGAACGTGGCGTAGCGGCCGGTGGTCATCTCCCACGTCGCCAGGTGCGCGTGTGCGGTCGGGTGCGCGAGCGTCACCTCGCCCGCGACGAGCAGCAGGTGGAGCCTGCGGCGATCGCGACCAGCCACTCCAGCGCGCCGACCGCGTCCGCTCCCTGATCGGCGACCACCGCGAGCAGCAGCATCGCCGCGCCACCGGCGAGCCCGGCCTGCACCGCGATGTGCGGCGGCAGCAGCGGGCTCTGCCAGAGGTCGCGCGCCTTGGCCTGCGCGAAGAGGTAGGCCGTGTAGACGGCGGCCAGGACGCGCCAGGGGCAGCCCGGCCATGCGAGCAGCCGCGCGCGTCGTCGACGCCGGCGATCGTGGCCAGCAGGTGCGCGGACAGCACCGCGCCGTACCCGGTGATGATGAAGCCGCCCCGGACCAGCCAGCTGCGCCACTGCGGCCGCGTGAAGATCATGTAGAAGCGCTCGGGGTGCTCGAGGTCCCAGACGAGCAGGGCGCCGGTGATCGCCAGGAACAGAAGGCCCACCACGGGGGCCGCCCAGGTCCACAGCCACGACGACCACGACAGCGCGCCGAGCGACGAGCAGCAGAAGCGGCACCAGGTACGCGCCGGCCGCGATCCCCTTGGTCCAGGTGTAGAGGCTGACCCGCCAGTCCCACGGCGCGGAGTGCGGCACGTCGTAGGAGAGCACGGCGGCCGCCGACGAGTTCGCCGGACTCCCCGGGTGGCCCGACGTCAGCGTGTGCGGCCCACTCGGTTGCTCGCTCCACATGAAGATGCCGCCCTCCGGCCGCCGCGCCGCGAGCGGGTCGAGCGTCGCCTGGTGGCGCCCTTGTAGAAGAGCTTCGGCCGCGTCTCCTTCTCGGGCCGGCGCACCGCGACGGGCTCGCGGTCGACGATCTCCGCCACCTTCGACGATGGGTCGTTCATGTCGCCGACCAGGATCGCCTCGGTCGGACAGACCACGACGCACGCGGGCTCGAGCCCGACGTCGAGCCGATGCGCGCAGAAGTTGCACTTCTCCGCCGAGTGATCCTCGGGGTTGATGAAGATCGCGTCGTACGGGCACGCGGCGATGCACGCCTTGCACCCGATGCAGACGCCTTGTCGAAGTCGACGATGCCGTCGGCGCGCTGAGTACATCGCGGCGGTCGGGCACGCGGCGACGCACGGCGCGTCCTCGCACTGGTTGCAGCGCGTCACCTGGAACGCACGGCGCGCCTGCGGGAACACGCCGACGTCGACGTACTTCACGTAGGTGCGCGTGACGGCGAGCGGGACCTCGTTCTCCGACTTGCAGGCGGTCGTGCAGGCGTGGCACCCGATGCAGCGGCGTCTGGTCGATGACCTTGACCATCCGGGCGCGTGGCCGTCCGACGGAGCCATCTCGAGCAGGTCGACGTCGCCGGGCGCGTCGACGACCGCGCCGAGCACGCCGCCGTAGCCCTCGCTCACCACGTCACCTCGACAGGACCTCGGCCCGGGCCTGAACGCTGGCGCACACGATCGTGCACAGATCCTCGATCGTGGGGTCGGCGATCCAGTACCGGACGGACCGTCCCTCGCGCTTCCGCTTCACGATACCCCCGGCCGCCAAGCGGGCGAGGTGCTGAGAGACGTTGGGCATCGAGCCGCCGGCCGCCTCGGCGAGCTCGCCGACGGTGCAGGGTCCCCGGTCGTGAAGGATGCTCACCAGGCGGAGACGGGTCGGGTCGCCGAGCAGCGCGAACCGGTGCGCCGCCTCATCCAAGACCGCCTCGGGCACGACCGTCACGGGCCGGACGCTAGTGACGGTTCAGCATGTAGTCAAATCAGCAACCGATGAAACCGGGCCCTCCCGGGGGAGGTGGGCCCTTCGACCGTTCCGCGGTGGGGGCCACCAGCCCTACCGTGCAGGTGCCTCCCGCGGCGTGGGCGGTGGTTGTCGTGTCGTGCCTGCGTTCCTCCTTCTTCCTGTTCCTCAGCGGCTTCTTGGCGCTGGCCACGGTCGTCCCCGGGGCACGTGCGGTGGAGCCGTGGGATCCGATCTGGGAACGCAGCGTGCGGGAGGACATCGGCTCGTCTTCGTGCCGCCCGTGGCCGCCGTCGCCACCGACGACCACGGCAACGCGTACGTGACCGGCTTCCGGGCGAACGGCTCTTGGGGGTCCCCCGCGTCGTCGTCGTCCATGACGCTCGCGAAGTACGGACCTGCGGGTCGTCCGCTATGGCGGCGCGCATGGACACCGGCACCGGGGCACCACCGATTCGCCGTCGGGTTCGACGTGGCCGTTGCGCCGGACGGCCGCACCGTCTACGTGGTGGGGACGCAGTTCAACGACAGCACCGAGGATGGCGTCCCGCGTGATGCTGGGCGTACGGGGCGACAGGCTGACTCCGGTGGATCCACGTCGCGTGGGGCGGCGGAGCGAGCGCGATGGGTCGGGCCGTCGCCGCACGCCGAGGAGGTGTGGTCGTCGGAGGGTTCACCTTCGGGGAGTGCGGACCGACGAACGGCATGATCGCGCGCGTGGAGCCGCGCGGCGAGCGACGGTGGCAGGACCCGTTCGAGCCGGCCGCCCGCCCGGCGTTCGGCGATGCCCTCTACGCGCTCGCGATCGACGCGGGGGGCGGGATCTACGCGGTGGGATCGCAAGGACCTCGGTCCGCGACGTCGTGCGACCTCACCGAGCCGACGCCGGACGTCGACGTGTGATCCAGCGGCGGTCGGCGACGGGTCAGGTCGCATGGACGCCGTGTGGGCGGACGGCGATGCGGTGGACGACGACCGAGCGCTGTCGGTGGCGGCCGGGGCGACGCGATCGTGGTCGGCGGGCGTCGCGACGGGTATCCGGGCCGCGCGTGGCTCGCGCGGATCGAGCCGACCGGCGCGGTCCGGTGGTCCAGGGTCTTCGGGCCGGAGCCGCCGGCGGGCGCTCGGGTGACGGGCCTCGACGTTTCCCCGTGGGGTCCCGTGTACGCGGTCGGCAAGGTCAGGGGCGCGATGTTCCTGCGCCGGTACGCGCTCGACGGACGGCTCGTCTCCGAACGCCGGCTCGACGGGCTCACCGCCTCGCACGTTGCGGCCGGCCCGGGCGGCGTCGCTCTACGTGACCGGCGGGGCGACCCTCTGGCGGATGCCCACCTAGTGGCACGCGCTCGCGTCCATCCCATGTTCGGGCGCATACTCACGCGGTCGTGACCGGAAGGGGGGCAGCGTGCTCGGTCTTGAGGCGTTCTCGTTCGTGTTCCGCTTGATCCACATCCTCGCCGGCGTCGCCTGGGTCGGAGGGGTGTTCATGTTCGTCGTGTTCGTGCAGCCGAGCGCCGCGGCGATCGGCCCGGCCGCCGGGCCGATGATGGGGCAGTTGCTGGGCGCGCGGAAGCTCGTCGACCGGTTCCTGCTCATGGCGGGCATCACGATCAGCGCCGGTGTGATCCTCTACGTGAGACTGGGCGCCGACGCCGCCTCGTTCGGGGACTGGGCGTCGACGGGGTACGGCCTTGCCCTCACGATCGGGATGCTCGCCGCGATCGCGGCCGCATCGATCGGGGCGTTCGTGACGCGGCCCAACGTGCGGGCCCTCATGGCGCTGCAACGTCAGGTCGCGGAGAGCGAGAGGTCGCCCACGCCGGAGCAGGGCGCCGAGATCGCGGCCCGTCAGGCGAAGCTCAAGATCATGGGACGGGTCGCGCTCTCGCTGTTGATCGTGTCCGTAGCGACCATGGCCACGGCCCAGAGCTGGTGACCCCTCATCGAGGGCCCAGGAGCAGGCGGCCGAGATCGTGCGATGTCAGGCGACGCGCAAGGTGGCGGGCTGGCCCGGGCTCTGCGCTCCTGGTGGTCAAGGTCGTCACGGGGCCACCGCGCGTACCTGGGAGCGCGGAGACTGGCTTCGCCTTCGTCTCCCGCCGCTGCGCGTCCGTCCGGTGAACGCACAGCCTCTCTAGGAAGCGACCGGGTCCTCGCACCGTATAGTCCACCCCCGACGACACCGTGCTGCCAGACACGCGCCGTGATGAGCGATCGTGCGCGGCGGATCATCATCGGAGAGGGGTTCTCGATGGCAACCGAAGTGCGACAGATGCGCGTGCAACCGAGCGCGAAGATCGGGATCGCGGTCTTCGTCCTGTACGTCGTGATCTTCACCGTGTTGTTCCTGATCGGCGGGGTCGACTACGACGACGTCGCGGAGAGCACGGACAACGTGATCCGCGCGGTGGTGATCCCCGTATGGGTCGGCGCGATCGTGCTGCTCGGGATCGTCGGCTACCTCCGCTGGTGGCGCCCCGTGTACCGCGACGAGGACCGGTCCTCCCGGTGGACGCTCGCGATCCCGGTCGTGTTGGCGGCGGCGATCGCGGTGGGGCTCGCGCAGGCCGACTGGAGCGAGCACGAGACCTCGTTCTACCTGTGGCTCGCCGTCGGCACCCTGGGGGTGGGGATCGCCGAGGAGACGCTCGCCCGAGGCATCCTGCTGACGGGTCTGCGCGGCGGGATGAGCGAGGTCGGGGCGTGGTTCTGGTCCTCGGCCCTGTTCGGTCTCCTGCACGGCGCGAACATCCTCCTCGGTCAGGACGTCGGTCCCACGATCCAGCAGATCGTCTTCGCCTTCTTCTACGGGAGCGTCCTGTACGCGTGCCGGCGCTCGACCGGGCTGTTGCTCACCGGCATCGTGCTCCACGCGCTGTGGGACTTCTCGACGTTCGTCGAGGCCGGGGACCGCACCGTCGACGCCCAGGCCACCCAGGCCTTCGTCGGCTACGTGGCGGTGATCCTGACGATCGTCGGGCTGTTCGCGCGGTCGTTCTTCGGCCCGAAGCGGAAGGCGGCGACCGAACCAGCCTCGGCCTGAACGACCCCTCGACCGCTTCCGATGGAAGCGAACCGGGGCACCGTGTGGTAGCGTCCGCCGCCGGTCCTCAGAGCCCAGGCCCGGTGATCGAACGATGAGCGCACCCGAGACGACGACCCCGAAGAAGAAGATCACGCCTGGCCAGATCGTGGCGTTCGTGGTCGGCATCGCGCTCGTCGTCTTGATCTTCACCGTCGCGATCCCGCGATTCGCCGACTACGGCGACGTCTGGGACGCGATGAAGACCCTGACGCCCATCGAGTTCTGGACCCTGATGGCGGCGATGGTCTTCAACCTGTTCACCTACTGGTTGGCGAACCAGGCCGCGTTGATGGGGATGACGCTCGGGCAGTCGGCGGTCGTCACCCAGACCAGTACGACGGTCGCGAACACGCTGCCGGCAGGCGGCGCCCTCGCGATCGGCGTGAGCGCCGCGATGCTGACCTCGTGGGGGTTCACGCCGGCGGAGATCACCCTCTACGTCGGGGTGACGGGGATCTGGAACATCTTCGCGAAGCTCGGCCTGCCGATGGTCGCGCTGGTGCTGCTCGTGATCACCGGGAACACGAACCCGGCCTTGGTCACCGCCGCGCTCGTCGGGGCCGCGATCTTGGTCGGTGCGGTCGTGCTGCTCGTCCTGGTCTTCCGGAGCGAGCAGATGGCGCGCAAGGTCGGAGAGCTGCTGGGCCGGCTCGCCTCCGCGGTGTTGAAGGTCGTGCGCAAGCCCCCGATCGAGGGGATGGGCGACAAGACCGTGAAGTTCCGCAGGGAGACGATCATCCTCGTCAGCCGACGGTGGATCCGCTTGACCTGGACCACGATCCTCAGTCAGGTGGCGCTGTTCTTCGTGCTCGTGCTCTCGCTTCGTCACATGGGCGTGTCCGAGCAGGACGTCGCCACGGTCGAGATCTTCGCGATCTACACGTTCAGCCGGTTGCTCTCTGCGATCCCGATCACGCCGGGGGGCGCCGGCGTGATCGACCTCGGCTACATCGGCGGGCTCACCGCGATCGACAACGGCGAGCACGCCGAGATCGTGGCCGGCGTCCTGATCTTCCGTGTCCTGACCTATGGCCTGCAGATCCCGCTCGGAGCCGTCACGTACTTCATCTGGCGCGGGAAGAAGGGCTGGCTGCGCGACACGCCTCCGCCCGGGTCCATCGCGGCCGAGCTCGAGGACTCGCAGGCTCAGCCGGTCGCCGGCTGATCGCTCGTCTCGATCGGTTCCGTCGTGTCCGGCCGATGGCGCCGGTGCTGGACCTCGTCGACCAGGGCGAACCCGCCGATCGCGCAGACGGAGCCGAGCAGGACGCCGGTCACGACGTCGGATAGCCAGTGCGCGCCGAGGTACACGCGTGAGGACGCCATCGTGAAGGCGAAGGCAAGCGCGAGGCCGATCCACACTCGGCGGCGGTGGCCGGGCTTCAGGAACGCCAGCACGACGGCCACGGCGATCGCCGCACCGGCCGTCGCGTGTCCCGACGGGAACGAGAACCCGACCGTCTCGACCAACGGGAGCGACGGACGGCCCCGCTGGAAGTACCCCTTCAGGACCTCGATCGCGATCTCAGACGTCGCCCACGCGATCGCGAACGCCACCGCGGCCGCCCACTTCCGCCGAGCCAGGAGGACGGCGACCAGCACGATCCGCAGCGGGATCGTCACGATCCCCTTGCCGGTCAGGTCGAAGAGCTTGAAGACCGCCGTGAACACGTCGTTGCGGCGCGGCACGATCGCGTCGTAGACGCTCTCGTCGATCTCGCCGATCGCGGGATCGTGGTGAGGGGTGCGAGTCCGGTCGGATGCCTCCCGACGCCGAAGAGCATGAACAGGAGACCCCCCGCGAGGATCAGGGCGTACAGGGCGGCGAGACGGTGATGGTGCAGGAGCCGGTCGTCTCGACGAGGGCGGGGGCCTGAGCTGGACACGCGTCTCCTTGGGCTTGCGGGCGGCGAGAGCATACCGGCGGCGCGGTGCGCCTCTGCGCGACGCGCATCCGTGACCGAGAGGTCCCTATACTCCGCGGCCATGCCCGCAACCCATCCGCTCCCCGACGCCGAGTACCTGCCGAAGGTGACCCCGGCGGAACGCGCCGCGCGAGGGAAGGCGCTGCGGCGCGAGGTTCCGCACGAGCGCCACGCCGCGTGGTCCCCGCCCGAGGGAAGGGCCGATCCGATCGCGCTCCTGGAACGTCAGTCCGCCGAGCGGATCCTCGAGCTCGTCCCGATCCGCTACGGACGCATGGCCGCCTCGGCCTTCGCCTTCTACCGTGGTGGTGCCGCGGTGATGGCTGCCGATCTCGCCGGTACGCCGACCTCCGGGCTGCAAGCGCAGCTGTGCGGCGACGCGCACCTGATGAACTTCGGCCTGTTCGAGACCCCGGAGCGGTCGCTGATCTTCGGCCTCAACGACTTCGACGAGACCCTGCCGGGTCCGTTCGAGTGGGACGTGAAGCGGCTGGCGGCGAGCATCGAGATCGCCGGCCGTGAACTCGGCTTCACCGATGTGGACCGGTCCATCACGGTCCTCGCGACGCTCCGCTCGTACCGCGAGGCGATGCGCGACTTCGCGGTGCAGCGCGACCTTGACGTTTGGTACGCGCGCCTGCCCGCGAAAGAGCTGCGAACGAAGCTGAAGGCCCGCGCCGCGGACGCGGGCAAGGAGGTGAAGCGGGAGGTCCAGCGGTCGCTGCATCGCGACCACCTCCGAGCGTTCGGTCGGTTGCTTCACGAGGTCGACGGCGAGGTCCGGTTCGTCAGCGAACCGCCGCTGCTGGTGCCGGTCGAGGAGCTCCTCGACGAGGAGCAGCGCGCCCGCTACGTCGAGGTGATCCACGCCTTCCTGACCCAGTACCGCGAGAGCCTGACGCCGCACATCCGGGCGCTCCTCGAGCGGTATCGGTTCGTGCACATCGCCCGCAAGGTGGTGGGGGTCGGCAGCGTCGGAACGCGCGCCTGGGTCGTGCTCATGACCGGTCGGGATATGTCCGATCCGCTGATCCTCCAGCTCAAGGAGGCGAAGCGTTCCGTCTTGGAGCCCTACACCACGCCCACCGTGTACGAGAGCCAGGGGCGCCGGGTCGTCGAGGGGCAGCGGTTCATGCAGGCGGCGAGCGACCACCTGCTGGGCTGGTATCACCTGCAGGCCTGGGATGGCCAGGAGCACGACTTCTACGTCCGCCAGCTCTGGGACGGGAAGTCGTCGATCGACGTGGCCAAGCTCAGCCCGGCGGGACTCCGCGCGTACGGGGAGGCGTGCGGCTGGACGCTCGCCCGCGGGCACGCGCGCTCGGGCGACCGGATCGCGATGGCCGCCTACCTGGGCGAGAAGGACTCGTTCGACCGTGCCGTGGCGGCGTTCGCGGTCACGTACGCGAAGGTGAACGAGGCCGATCATGCGCACCTGGTGCAGGCGATCGACGACGATCGGCTGGCCGCGATCTCCCGCGTCTAGCCTCTCTCGGTTGTCTGCGACCGTTCCGCCCCGTAGCCTTCGCCGCGACGTAACGAGGAGGAGACCGACCATCGGCGCCACCACGCAGGGTTCCGCCGCACAGAGCCGGCGACGACCATCCGGAGAGCCGCCGCCGCTCCCGCGTGAGATCGGGCGTTCCGGCTGGGTCCTCGCCGGGTTCGCGCTCCTGATCCTGGTCGCCGGACTGTTCATCCTCGTGGGCGACGTCGACCCCGCGATCGAGCAGCTCGAGGCGCCGCTCGTGGCGTGGTTCGCGAGCATCCGAACGCCGTGGCTCACGTCGGTGATGCAGACCGTCGACCGGCTCGGCCAGCCCGAGGTCGTCTGGGTCCTGCGGATCGCGATCCTGGTCGGATTGCTCGTGTTCAAGCGGTGGCGACACCTGTTCACGTTCGTGGGTCTGCTGGTGGTCGTCGACGGTTTGACGGTCGCGTTGATCGACGCGATCGGGCGGCCGCGCCCGATGGGGGTGGAGATCATCGGGGACTGGCGCGGCCCCTCGCTCCCGTCGATCGCGGTCACCACCTTCGCCCTGACGGCGATCTCCGCCGTCTACTGCTTCGCGCCCGCGGGCGGGACGCGCCGGAGGGCGGCGTGGGCGGCCGGCGTGGCGATCGGGGCGCTGTGCCTTTCGCGGGTGTACCTGGGGGCGAGCCACCCGCTCGACGTGGCGTTCGGCGTGCTGCTCGCCGCGAGCTTCGCGATCCCGGCGTTCCGGTTCTTCGCCTCCGACGAGGTCGAGCCGATCAGCTACCGGGGGGGCAACGCCGCCCACGTCGACCTGGGCGGCGCCCGCGGCGAAGCGATCCGCACGGCGATCCAGGATCAGCTGGGGTACACGGTGGAGGACGTCAAGCCGTTCGGCGAGGAGGGGTCGGGCGCCTCGACCCCGATGCGGATCAAGGTGACGGAGGTCGACGAGCACCTGTTCGCGAAGCTCTACACGATGCGTCACGTCCGCTCGGACCGCTCGTACAAGGTGATCCGCACGATCATGTACGGCCGGCTCGAGGACGAGGTGCCGTTCGGCACGGTGCGGCGTTTGGTGCAGTACGAGGACTACGCGCTCCGCTTGCTCGACGACGTCGGGTTCCCGGTGGCGACGAACTTCGGAGTGGTCGAGCTCACCCCCGAACGTGAGTACATGCTCGTGACCGGCTTCTTCGAGGACGCGAAGGAGCTTGGCGACGCCGAGGTGACCGACGAGATCATCGACGAGGGCCTCGCGATGGTGCGCAAGCTCTGGGACGAGGGGTTGGCGGCGCGCGACATCAAGCCGTCCAACCTGCTCGTGCAGCGTGGGCACCTGAAGTACATCGACGTCTTCTTCTTGGAGGTCCGTCCGACCCCCTGGCGGCAGGCGGTCGACCTGGCGAACATGATGCTCACCCTGGCGCTTCGCACCGACGCCGAGAGCGTCTACGAGCGGGCGCTCGCGTACTTCACGCCGGAGGAGATCGCCGAGGCGTTCGCGGCGATCAAGGGGCTCGCGGTCCCGACCGAGCTGCAGCGCGCGGTCAAGGCGGACGGTCGCGGCCTCGTGGAGCGGTTCCGCCAGCTGGCGCCGCCGCACCCGGACATCTCGATCCAACGGTGGAGCCTCCGTCGCGTCGGGCTCACCGCAGCAGCGGCGTTCGGCGCCTTGATCGCGGTGTCGTTCATCTGGTCGAGCCTGGGAGCGGGCCTGTGACCCGTCGCCTCGCCTTCGCGATCCTGGCCGCGACGACGCTCCTGTCGGCCTGTGCCCCGCCCGACGACGGCAACAACCCGTTCGCGCACGGCAAGGAACCGTTGTGCTCGGAGCCGAACGAGTCGACCGTCCTGATCGCGCAGTCCGTCCAGACGGCCACGCGTCTGCCGTGCATCGCGGGCTACCCGGCCGGCTGGAGCTTCCTGGACAAGGACGTCCGCCGGGACTCGTCGACCTACTGGCTGACCTCGGCGGTCGTGGGCGCTGGTTCCCGTGCCATCGAGGTGCAGCTTGTGCCGTCGTGCGAGCCGCGGGGCGAGCCGTTCACCGACGTCCGGGCGACCGGGGCCGAGGCGTACGTCACGACGTCGAGCACGGAGGAGACCCGGAGCTTCGTCTTCGACGGAGGATGCATCGTCGAACGGATCTTCCTGCCGCCCGATGCCGACCCCGAGCTCCTCGATCAGGCGCGATCCACGCTCGGTTTCGCGAGCCGTGAGGCGATCGCGAGGGAGCTCGACGAGCGGTACGGCGTCACCCTCTGCGGCGCCGGCGCCGACCCCTGCGAGGGCTGAGCGCGACCGACCCGTCGGTATGCTCCGTCGTGATGAGCGGCGGGCACTCGACCCAGGACACGGCACGTCTGCTGATGCTCCTCGCCGAGTTCGGCTCCACCGTCAGCAGGGCGATGGCCGCGGTGGTCCCCGAGCCCGAGCTGGTCGGCAACGCCCCGCTGCTCGTGCTGAGTCACATCGAGCTCCACGGTCCTCAGCGGCCGAACGACCTCGTGGCGACGACCGGGATGACGAGCGGGGGCCTCAGCAAGCTCCTCGATCGGATGGAGGACCTCGGCGTCGTTCACCGGGAGCGGGGGTCGGTCCGAGATGACAAGCGGGCCGTGGTGGTCGGGCTCACCGATCACGGACACGAGCTGATGCGGGCGATCACCGAGGAGCTCGCCGCGCACCTCCCGCAGACGAAGGCGATCGTCGGCGAGATCCGCGCGCTCGTGGAGCCGTGACTGCATAGGTTCGCTCCCACAGGAAGTGACTGCCGGAGGAAGCGACCCGGTAGCATGTCGCCCCATGTGGAACCCGAAGAACGCGAACGGTCGGGTCCGACCCCATCGGTGGGTCGTCCTGATCGTGGCGCTCACCGCCGTGGCAGCGGGCTGCTCGAGCGAGGATGCGTCCGACGCGGCCACGACGAGCGCCAGCACGAGCGCCTCCCCGACCGAGGCGATGTCGGCCAAGGACTCGAAGGCGATCGACGACGCGGCGAACGGGATCCTCGCGGCGCACCCCGAGCTGCCCGGCATGTGGGTCGGGGTCTGGGACCCGGAGAAGGGGACCTACCTGGCGGCGTACGGGGACGCGGTCGACGGAAGCACCCCTGCCTCGGTCGACGATCACAACCGGATCGGCAGCGTGACGAAGACCTTCACCGCGGTCGCCGTGCTGCGGCAGATCGACGCAGGCGAACTGAGCCTGGGCGACACGATCGCCGACGTCCTGCCAGACATGGCCGAGACCTATCCCGACCTCGCCGAGATCACGGTCGAGCAGCTGCTGGCGATGCGCAGCGGTATCCCCGACTACGCGAACACCGGCGCCGTGACGGGCCCCGTCGTCGAGGACCCGACCAAGGTCTGGACGGTCGACGAGATCATCGCAACGACGCTGGAGGAGGAGCCGCTCCAGGAGCCGGGGACGCCTGGGTACTCGACCACGAACTACCTGATCCTCGGGGAGATGCTCACGGCCGCGACCGGTGAACCGGTCGAGGACGTCATCAACGCCGTCGCGACCGAGGTCGGCCTGTCGCAGAGCGCCCTCCAGCAGCCCGCCGAGACCGAGATGCCGGACCCCTCCTCGCACGGGTACCTCAACGAGCCCGGCGTCGCGAGTCTGGCCGAGGCCGGCATCACCGCCGAACCGGGGCAGGACGTCACCGACTGGACGGTCTCGTGGGGACAGGCCGGTGGCGGCATGTACTCGACGATCGCCGACATGGGCGCGTGGGCGGCGAGCGGACTGGGGAACTCGCTGCTGTCGCCCGAGACGGCGGCCGCGAGGCTCGAGGCCCAGCCGATCCCCGAGGGGAACTACGGGCTGGGGATCTTCGTGTTCGAGGACGGCTGGATCGGACACTCCGGCCAGCTGATCGGGTGGGAGTCGTTCGTGCTCTCGAACACCGACACGGGAGCCGCGTTCGTGCTCCTCGTGAACGAGACCGGCTCGCTGGGGACGGCCATGCTCATCGCAGATGTCGCCTTCCCGGGCCTCCTCGCGAGTCTCGGCTGACGATCGAGCGGTGCACCCGCACCGCGTGAGTGAAGGAGAGAAGATGTCGATGCAGCCCCGCAGACCTGGAGTCGTCACCTTCATCGGGGTGATCTTGTACATCCAGGCGTTCCTGGCGGCCGTCTCGGCCGTCGTGCTGCTCGCGTTCCGCGACGACATCCAGGACTTCCTGGCAGACAACGGCAGCGCGCTGTCGGACGGCTCGGTCACGGGCACGGTGATCGGTGAGGCGATCGCGGCGATCCTGCTGCTGATCGTCGCCGCCGGGATCATGTCCGGGAGCAAGGGCATGCGCTTGTTCGTCGCGATCGTCGAGGCGATCGTGATGGGGATCGCCCTGTACACGATGGTGACCCACCACGCAGGCGCCTACCTGTACCGCGGGTTCTTCACGCTCCTGGTAGGGGTCTTCGTGTTGTGGGCGCTCTACGGGAACGACAGGTCCGAGGCCTTCTTCGAGGGCTCGTCGAGCTGAGCTGGGACATGCCCGGCGGCCCGAACGGGCCGCCGGGCACCCTCCATCCACGCGGCGCCGGTCCGCGACTCAAGGCTCGAACCGGGGTCGAGCGACCCGGTGCGGACCGTACTCCCCGACGGCTGTCGGTCCGAGGACGGGCTAGCATCGAGGTGGACCACCGAAGGAGGGTCGTGGGATGGACGTCGAGATCGGGATCGAGCAGGACGCACGCAAGGAGATCGCGGAGGGACTGTCGGCGCTGCTGGCCGATACCTACGCGTTGTACCTGAAGACGCACATCCACCACTGGAACGTGACGGGGCCGTCGTTCCATTCGCTGCACACGATGTTCGAGGTGCAGTACCTGGAGCTGCGAGACGCGGTCGACGTGATCGCGGAGCGGATCCGGGCGCTGGGGTCGTTCGCGCCGGGTTCGTACGCCGAGTTCGTGCGGCTCTCCTCCGTGCCTGATCCGGAGGGTGTCCCGGCGGCCGAGGAGATGGTGCGGACCCTCGTGGAGGGACACGAGACGCTCGTACGCGGCGCGCGGCCGCTGGTCGAGAAGGCGGACGAGGCCGGCGACGTGTCGACCGCGGACCTGGTCACCCAGCGGATCACGATCCACGAGAAGACCGCCTGGATGCTCCGTAGCTTCCTCGGCTGAGATCGCGTCCGCAGGTCGGACGTCCCGCCGGAGCAGGGCCACCGGCCGGTTCCCCCAACGGGACCCACTCGCGGTAGCGTCGTGGCTGTCCGACGTCGGAGGGGAAGAGCGATGGCAGCGAACGTGTACGACGCGATCGTGATCGGAGGCGGCCACAACGGGTGCATCGCGGCCGCCTATCTAGCGAAGTTCGGCGCCCGGGTGGTGGTGCTGGAGGCCCGCGACAAGCCGGGCGGCGCGGCCGACACGATGTCGCCGTGGCCGGAGGCGCCGGATATCAAGGTCACGACGCTCTCCTACGTGATGAGCCTGATGCCGCCGAGGATCCAGAGCGACCTGCAGTTGGAGCGGTTCGGCTACAAGATCTTCCCCCAGGGCCTCGGCTACCTGCCGCTGCCCGACGGCTCGATCGTGCGCCACGAGGACGAGGACAAGACCCGCGAGTCGATCGGGCGGTTCTCGAAGCGCGACGCAGATACGTACTTCGCGTACGAGGAGTGGATCGGACGGATCGGCGGCATCCTCTCGCCGATGCTGTGGCAGACGCCGCCGACGATCGGCTCGCGCGACCCGAAGGCGATCCGCGACGTCGCGCAGCTGGGATGGATGCTCCGCAAGGAGATCGACGCTCAGACCGTGGGCGACATCACCCGGCTGTTCACGATGAGCGCGGCCGACCTGCTCGACCGGTGGTTCGAGTCGCCGGTGCTGAAGGGGTTCCTCGCGGTGAACGGCATCATCGGGACCTGGGCGGGGCCCGAGGAGCCGGGAACCGCCTACGTGCTGATGCACCACTCCGTGGGCGACGTCGGCGACGGGCAGGTCTCGTCGTGGGGCTACCCGGAGGGCGGGATGGGGGCGGTCGGCAAGGCCTGCGCGGACTCGGCCGTGTTCCACGGGGCGGAGCTGCGACTCAACGCCCGCGTCGAGAGGGTTCTCACGGTCGGGGGCCGGGCCCGTGGTGTCGTGCTGGACGGCGGTGAGGAGCTCCTCGCGCCGATCGTCGTCACCACGGTGCATCCGAAGATCGGCTTCCTCCAGCACCTGTCGCCGAGCGAGCTGCCCGACACCTTCGTGCGCGACATCGAGAACTGGCGCACGCGCAGCGGCACCGTGAAGGTGAACATGGCGCTGTCGGCCTTGCCTACGTTCGCGGCCGACCCCGAGTACGACCCGCAGATCCACGGCGGCGCGATCCAGGTGCTCGACGACCTCGAGTACCTCGAGACGGCGTTCCAGGACGCCCGATCGGGGAAGGCGGCGACCCTGCCGTTCAGCGACACGGCGCTCCCCACCGTGTTCGACCGAACGCTCGCGCCCGAGGGGATCCACGTGATGTCGTGCTTCTCTCAGTGGGTGCCGGCGGCATGGACCGACGAAGACGGCCACGAGGACGACCTCGAAGCCTACGCGGACCGGCTCGTGGATCGGATCGACGCGGTGGCGCCGGGGTTCAAGGGCTCGGTGCTCCACCGCCAGGTGATCGGACCGAAGCAGATGCAGGACGAGTGGAGCTTGATCGGCGGGAACATCTTCCACGGGGAGCTGGCCGTCGATCAGCTGTTCCACATGCGGCCGGCGCCCGAGTACGCGGACTACCGCACGCCGATCCGCGGGCTGTACCAGGCGTCGAGCGCCACGCACGCCGGCGGTGGGGTGACCGGTCTGCCCGGCCATCACTGCGTGCGCGAGATCCTGCGGGACAAGGGGAAGCCCAAGGCGCTGGCCTAGATCGGGTGCTCGAGGACGGGCGTCGACGCGGCCTCGGCCTCAGACGGGTCGATCGTGCCCCGGTCGCGCCGGAGCCACATCCACGTCGCGCTCGCGACCGCGATCACGGCCAGGACGAGGAACGCGGCCTGGTCGCCGAGGGTCTGGGCGACGGCGCCGCCCGCCGCGGGGCCGATCAGGCCGGCGCCCGCCCACACCATGTTCAGCAGCGCCCCGACGACCGCGACCGAGAAGCGGCCGCGCCGGGCTCCCGTCGCCCCGAGCGGGTACGTGAGCGCGATCAGCACGCCGGACGTCGCACCTCCGATCGCGAGGAACGCGAGGGTCGCGGGGGTCGACGTGCTGAGCGCAGCGAGCGCGATCCCTGCGGACATGGCGAGCGTCCAGACGGCGGACACACGGATCGTGGCGTAGCGTTCCGCGTGTCGAGCCGTGAGGGCGCTCGCCCCGACGAACATGATCGACGCGAGCGAGAGCGCGAGCCCGATCCCTCCCGCGGAGTAGCCGTGGTCGTCGAGCCGCAGCGGCACGAGGAGGTCCGTCGTCATCCACATCATCGACACGGCGAGCGTGAGGACGATGCTCGTCAGCATCAGGTGATCGGCGCCGACGGCACGCAGCATGTCGGCGAGCGGGGGGCTCGGCTGGGCCACCCGGCCGACCGTCGACGGCGCGACGAACAGCGCCACCGTCATCGCGAGCGACACGACGCTGAGGGCGACGAACGGGGTCCCCTCCGAGTACCGCTCCGCGACGAGGCCGGTGAACGCGGGGCTGAGCAGGGCGCTGATCCCGACGACCGCGGTGGTCATCGCGAGCGCCCGCTGCGCCTCCTCCCCGGCGGCGTCGTGGATCCACGCCGTCCCGGCGACCCACATCGTCCCGAGCCCGAGCCCGAACAGGACGCGTCCCGTCAGCACGACGGGGAACGAGTCCGCGACCGCGAGGGTCGCGTTCGCGGCGGTGAGCGAGACCATCGCCCACAGCGTCATCGTCCGCACGGCGAAGCGGCGGCTGAGCGCACCGGCGGGGAGCGACGCGACCAAGATCCCGGCGCTCGCGAGCGTGAAGACCAACCCGGCCTGCGACTCGGTGAGGCCGAAGCGATCCTGGAACCCGGGGATCAGTGGCGCGATGCCGGACCATCCCATCTCGGCCACGAAGATCGCGGCGAACAGGAGCAGCACGAGCGGCCGACGCATCGGGGGCAGCGTGACACGCCGGGGGCTGCGGGCGCCATCTCGCGGGCTGACCCGCAGACCGCTGATCGACCCTCGAGCGGTGCGGGTAGGCTCGCGACGATGACCGAGGCGACCCCCCGCGTCGTGGAGCTGCTGCGCAGCGCGCCGCTGATCGACGGGCACAACGACCTGCTGTGGGAACTGCGCGAGCGCTGGGTCGCCGGCGAGCCGGTTCCCGACCCCGCAGGCCCGTGCCCGCAGCTGCAGACCGACCTGCCGCGCGCCGAGGCCGGAGGTCTGCGCGGGCAGTTCTGGTCCGTCTACGTGCCGTCGGACCTGCCCGAGCCGACCGCGGTCGCGCAGACCCTCGAGCAGATCGACGCGCTCCGGCGCCTGGTCGCGGCGAACCCCGAGCGCCTCGCGCACGCCCGCACGGCCGACGAGGTCGAGGCGGCAGCGGCCTCAGGACGCGTGGCCTCGATGATCGGGGTCGAGGGCGGGCACTGCATCGGCTCGTCGCTCGGGACGCTCCGTGCCCTCGCGGTGCTCGGCGCCGGCTACCTGACCCTCACCCACAACGACGACACGCCGTGGGCGGACTCGGCCACCGGCGCGCGCCCGCATGGCGGCCTGACCCGGTTCGGCGAGGAGGTCGTCCGCGAGCTGAACCGGTGCGGCGTGCTCGTCGATTGCAGCCACGTGTCCGACGACACGATGCGCCAGGCGATCGAGGTGAGCGACGCGCCGGTGGTCTTCTCGCACTCCTCGGCGCGGGCACGCTGCGACGTGACCCGCAACGTCCCCGACGACGTCCTCGAGCTGACGGGCCGCACCGCCGGGGTCGTGATGGTCGCGTTCGTCCCGTCGTTCGTGGCACGCGAAGGCGGTGCCGCGAACCGGGCGGCCTGGGCCGAGGCCGACCGGGTCAGGGCGTTGCACCCCGACGACCCCACCGCGGTGAAGGAGGCGATGGATGCCTGGTTCGAGGCGCAGGGCGAGGTGCCGGCGACGATCGGCGACGTCGCCGATCACATCGACCACGTCCGCGAGGTCGCGGGGGTCGACGCGATCGGGGTCGGCAGCGACTTCGACGGCGCGCCGACGATGCCCGAGGGGCTCGAGGACGTCTCCCGCTACCCGGCGCTGTTCGCTGAGCTCGTCGACCGCGGCTATGCGGACGAGGACCTGGCGAAGATCGCGGGGCGCAACGTGCTCCGCGTGATGCGAGCAGCCGAGCGGGTCGCGGCGAGGCTGCAGGCCGAGCGGCCACCCTCGACCTCGCGGATCGAGGACCTCGACGGGTGAAGCTCACCCTGCTGGGCGCCGGCGTCAGGGTCCCGTTCGTGCTGAAGGGCCTCGCGGGGCGTGGGGACCTCGGGCTCACCGAGGTGGTCCTGCACGACGTCGACCAGGACCGTCTGGAGCTCATGGGGGCGCTCGGCGCGCACCTGACCACCACGTGGGGAGCCCCCTACGACGTGCGCGCCGACCCCGATCTGCGCGCGGCGATCGCCGGTGCCTCGTTCGTCTACTCGGCGATCCGTCCCGGCCAGGAGGCGGCGCGGGTCGTCGACGAGGAGGTCCCGCTGGCGCTCGGCGTGCTCGGGCAGGAGACGACCGGCCCCGGGGGGTTCGCGATGGCGATGCGGACGGTCCCGGCGATGCTCGCGCACGCCCGGGCGATCGAGGAGGTCGCCCCCGACGCGCTGCTGATCTGCTTCACGAACCCGGTCGGGATCGTGACCCAGGCGGTCCGCGACCATACGTCGGTCCGGGTCGTCGGGATCTGCGACGGACCGTCGTCGATGCACCGAAGCGTCGCCGCGTTCCTCGGGCTCCCGCGCGAACAGGTCCACGTCGACTACGCGGGGCTCAACCACTGCGGGTGGATCCACCGGGTGCTCGTCGACGGGCGCGACCGCCTGCCCGAGCTGCTCGACCGCTACGAGGAGCTCGCGAGCGCCGATCACCAGTGGCGCCTGTTCGACCCCGCGCTCGTGCGGCGGATCGGGATGCTCCCGATGGAGTACCTCTCCTTCTTCTATGAGCCCGAGCGAGCGGTGGCGAACATCCGCGCCTCGAGCGGGTCTCGGGCCACCCAGCTTCAGGCGCTGAACGACGCGCTCTGGCGGGCGCTCCGCGAGCGGATCGAGGCGGGCGACATGCCGGGGGCGGTCGCGGCGTGGGAGCGTGCGGTCGCCGAGCGCGGCGCCACGTACTTCGCTCGTGAGCTCGGCGAGGGCCGCGGCGCGGACACGGACGACGTCTTCGACGACGAGGGCTACCAGGGGGTCGCCGGGGCGGTGATGACGGCAGCGGTCCACGACCGTCCCGCCACGCTGATCCTCGACACGGTGAACCGCGGCGCGATCGCGACGCTCGGCGACGGCGACGTCGTCGAGGTCACGTCGGTCTCCGACCGGCACGGCGCCCACGCGCTCGCCCAGGGTGAGCTGCCTGCACACGCCACCGACCTCCTCGAGCGGGTGAAGGCCTACGAGCGCCTGACGGTGGAGGCGGCGGTCACCGGCTCGGCCGCCGCCGCCCGCGGCGCCTTGGCCCAGCACCCGCTCGTGGCTCGTGCCGACCTGGCGAGCCAGCTCGTCGATCGCTACGTCGAGGCGCACGTGGGCCTGTGGCCGGCGCTCAGCTGATCAGGAGCTCGTCGTCGGACGGGTACGGGGCCAGCACCTCGGCGCCACCCGCGGTGACCAGGATCTCGTCGCCGAACTTCACCCCGACCGATCCACCGACCTCGCCGCAGTAGATCTCCACGACCAGCGCCATGCCCTCGCGGATCACCGTGTCGGGGTTCGACTGCCGGTCCTGCGGGTGGCAGACGCTGGGGTTCTCCTCCTCGAGCCCCACGCCGTGGAGCATCACCTCGTAGCGCTGCGGGACGAACCGCTCGGGGATCGTCGGGGCGCTCGCCGCCAGCTCGCCGCACGTCACCCCGGGCCGGACCCGCTCGGTCATCTCCTTCACCCAGTCGTGTGCGACCCGGTAGGCGTCACGCTGGTCCGAGGTGGGCGCGGTGTCGCCGCACACGAACGCGCGGGAGACGCAGAAGAAGCAGCCCTCCAGGCCGACCGTGTCGGTATCCAGGTAGACGAGATCGCCCTCCCCGATCACGCGGTCGGTGGCCTCCGCGCGCCACGGGTTCGTGTTCGGGCCCGAGCAGACCGTGTTCGTCGCGAGATACTCCGCGCCGCGCCGGAGCACCGCGCCCGCGTACACGGCGAACAGCTCACGCTCGCTGATGCCCGGGGCGAGGGCGGCTTCGAACTCCCCGAGGGCGTCCACGACCAGTCGTCCGGTGGCGCGGAACGCCGCCGATCTCCTGGGGGGTCTTGATCTCGCGGGCGGCCTGGGTCGCCGGCGAGGAGTCCACGAGGGTGAGCCCCTCGTGCTGGAGCGCGAGGAGGGCGGGCGTGCCGATGCGGTCGATCCCCACGCGGTCCCCCCGGACGCCGCGCTCGCGCAGGGCGGCGACCACCTCGCGCGCGAAGATCCCCGCCTCGTGCGCCGCGTCGTCGTAGAACTCCCACATGTGCATCGGGCGGACGTCCACCGCGCGCAGCGCCGACCGGTGGACCGAGTTCCCGTGCTCGAACAGGATCGGGTTCCCTTCTGCGGGCACGACCGCGCACCGGGTGAAGGTGCTCATCGACCAGATCGGCATCGCGGTGACCCCGGTCGCGTAGCGGGCGTTCGGCTCGCTGAACAGCAGGCAGGCCTCCAAGTCGTGCGCGCGCATCGCCGCCTGGAGACGGTCGAGCCGCTCGGTGCGGAGCCGCTCGATGTCGATCGTCAGGTCGGGTGTCGTCGTCATCGCTCGGCCGGCCGGCGGCGCTCGTACCGGACGCCCGTCCAGTGCCCGTCCTCGTCGTCGCCCTCGAAGCGCTCGATCAGCTCGAGGCCGAGCTTCTCCATCACGCGGATCGATGGCGTGTTCTCGGCGTCGGCGTAGGCGCGCACGATCTCGGCGCCGAGGCCATCGAACGCCAGGTCCACGAGCGCCCCGCCCGCCTCCGTCGCGTACCCCTTGCCCTGGAACGCGGGGGCGATCGTGTAGCCGATCTTGAACACGCTCGGTTCCCCGTCGGCCGGACTGATCCCGACGTCGCCGACGAGCCGGCCGCTCTCGCGCTCGAAGACGGTGAACTGGACCCACCCCCCCGGCTCACCGGGGGCTCGCCCCAGCATCTCCTCGATCTCGGCGCGGATCCCGTCGGGGTCGGTCCGGTCCCACCCTTGATGGATGTGCACCTCGGGATGGCTCCGGTAGATCGAGATCTCCTCGGCGTCCTCGGGGCGAGAACGGCGGAGCCGGAGGCGTTCGGTCGGGATCTCGTTGGGCGCGTCCATCCGGTCCGACAGGCTACCGGCCGCACGGGCCCCTGCCGGGGACTACGCTGCGGGTGTGGACACCGACGAAGAACGCATCGCCCTGTTCCTGGACTACGAGAACCTGGCCATCGGCGCCAGGGACAACCTGCGCGGCATGCAGTTCGACCTGCGGCCGGTGCTCGACGCGCTCGCCGAACGGGGCCGGGTGATCGCGCGCAAGGCCTACGCGGACTGGTCGTCGTTCGACGAGGACCGCCGGATGCTCACGCGTCACCACGTGGAGCTGATCGAGATCCCGCAACGGATGGGGGCCTCGCGCAAGAACGCGGCCGACATCAAGATGGCGGTCGACGCTCTCGAGCTGGCATTCGAGCGCGAGTACGTCACGACGTTCGTGATCTGCACCGGGGACAGCGACCTCACGCCGCTCGTGCACAAGCTCCGTGAGCTGAACAAGCGCGTGATCGGCGTCGGCATCAAGGGCTCGACCTCCGGGATGCTGCCACCGGCCTGCGACGAGTTCCTGTTCTACGACACCCTCGAGGGGGTCGACGTGCCGACGGGCCGCCGTCGCAGCAAGCGGGCGACCACGACGAAGACCGCCCGCCCCTCGAAGGCGGCGAAGGCCGTCGAGGAGCTGCCCGAGGAGCCCGACGAGGACGACGAGGAGACGCCCGCGCGCGACCTCGACTCACTCGCCGTCCAGATCGCACAGACGGTCGCTGGGCTCCAGCGGACGTCGAACGGAGCCGTCCTCGCGTCGTCGGTGAAGCGTGCCCTCCTGCGCAAGGACCCCACGTTCAGCGAGGCCGAGGTCGGGTTCCGTGGGTTCCGCGAGTTGCTGCTGCATCTGGCCGAGCGCAACGTGATCGAGTTGACGGAGGGCTCCGCGAAGGGCGATCCCGAGGTGTCACTGCCGTCGCACGGCGGTGAGACCGAAGCCTTCGCCCTGCTGCAGGGGGTCATCGCCGATCTCCAGGCCACGGGCAGCCCCCCGGTGCTGTCGGGGCTGAAGGACAAGGTCCGCAAGGTCGAGCCGGGGTTCAGCGAGAAGAAGTTCGGCTACGGGGGGTTCCTGCAGTTCTGCAAGGCGGCCGAGACCCACGGCGTGATCGGTCTCGAGTGGGACGCCGACGCCGAGGACTACGTCGTCACCGCGACGACCGGTTGAGTCACCAGCGTCCGGGGTGGCGTGAACCGTTCTCGTGCCCGCGCACGACAGGGGGGTCATGGACGCGGATCGTGCGGGCGAGAGCGACGACGCCGTGCTGGCCGCCGTCGCCGAGGGGGACCGCGATGCGCTGCGCGTCCTGTTCGAACGGCACGCGCCCTGGCTGAGCCTGCGGCTCGCCCGTCGGAGCGCGGACCGCGGGCTGGTCGAGGAGGTCGTGCAGGACACCTTCGTGGCCGTGTGGACGGGCGCGCGGCGATACCGCGGCACCGGCGAGGTCGCCGCGTGGATCTGGGGGATCGGGATCCGGCGTCTCGTCGATCGTCTGCGAGCCCGCCCGAACCCGGTGCCGTCGCCGCTCGGGCGCGGCTCTCTAGTCGCCTCGGCCGAGGACGAGGTCCTGCTCGGTGTCGAGCACGGCGATCTGGGTGCGGCCCTGAACCGACTGTCACCGGAGCTGCGCGCCGTGATGCAGGCGACCGTGCTCGACGGCCTGTCCACGAAGGAGGCGGCAACGTTGCTGGGCATCCCGCAGGGCACGGTCAAGACGCGGATGATGCGCGCCCGCGCGGAGCTGAGAGGAGCGCTCGCATGACGACCACCTGGCACGCCGACGACGACCTGCTGGCCGGGTACGCCGGCGGCACGATCGACGACGCGCGCGCGTACTCGCTCGAGGCGCACCTGCTCGCCTGCGACCCGTGCCGGGTCGCGTTGGCGGCCCGTGCCGACTCCGCCGCGCTCGAGCGGATGTGGACGGAGGTCTCCGAGGTGGTGGACGCGCCGAAGCCCGGCGTGGTCGAGCGGGGTCTCCGCGGGCTGGGCGTTGCCGGCCACGTGGCGAGGCTGCTCGCCGCGACCCCGTCGCTACGGGCGTCCTGGTTGCTCGCCGAGGCCGTGGCGCTCGGCCAGGCCGTCCTCATGACGAACCTCGCTCACGGCGACCCGCGTGAGGATCTGGCGATGTGGGGGTTCCTGGTGCTCGCCGCCTTCGTGCCGGTCCTCGGCGTCGCGTTCGCCTACGGACCGGGCGTCGACCCGACGTACGAGATCGGGATGGCCGCGCCGATGCGCAGCGGACGCCTGTTGATGATCCGGGCGACGGCCGTGCTCACCGCGTCCGTCCTGATCGCGGCGGTCGGTGCGCTCGCGCTGCCCTGGCGTGGCATGGAGGCGCTCGCGTGGCTCCTTCCGTCGCTCGGCCTCACCCTCACCGCCCTGGCGCTGTCCACCGTGGTCCGTCATCGGGTCGCGGTCGCGCTGGTGATCGGCGCGTGGGTGAGCGTCGCAGCGGTGCTCCAGTGGAGCTCGGGGGACCGGTTCGCCGTGTTCCGTCCCGGCGCTCAGGTGGCGTTCGTCGTTTTGATCTGCATCTCGGTGTGGGTGCTCGCCCGCCGCCGGGAGACCTTCGAGGAAGGAGCGTTCCGATGAGCATGCCGACCGTCCAGGTGACCGGGGTCGAGAAGTCGTTCCTGCGTACGCGTGCGTTGAACGGTCTCACGTTCGACGCGGGAGCGGGGATCACCGGGTTGCTGGGGCCGAACGGCGCCGGCAAGACCACGCTGCTGCGGATGCTCGCGACCGTGCTCGCTCCCGACGCCGGGGACCTGCGTCTCCTGGGGTGGGACCCGGGGAAGGCCGACGAACGCCTGTCGATCCGACGGCGACTCGGATACATGCCGCAGGAGCCCGGCTTCCACCGCTCCTTCACGGCGTTCGAGTTCGTCGACTACGTCGCGATCCTCAAGGAGATGACTGACACGCGGACCCGTCACGACGAGGTCCGCCGGGTGCTCGCCCTCGTCGCGCTCGAGTCGAAGTCGGGGACGAAGATCAAAGCGCTGTCGGGAGGGATGCGACGCCGGGTCGCGCTCGCGCAGGCGCTGCTCGGGGACCCCGACCTCGTGATCCTCGACGAGCCCACGGCGGGGCTCGATCCGGAGCAGCGGCTGCGGTTCCGCGAGATCGTCTCGGAGCGCGCGGAGGACCGCACGGTCGTGTTGTCGACCCACCAGACCGAGGACGTGGCGGCGCTGTGTCCACGGGTCGTGGTGATGCTCGACGGTCGTGCGCTCTTCGACGGGACCCCCGCCGAGTTGATCGACGTCGCGCGCGGCCGGGTCTGGATGGCGGGCGAGCGGTCGTCCGCCGCGCAGCTGTCGTGGCGGACGGGGGACGGGCGCCATCGCCACATCGGCGATGACGCCCCGATCGGCGCCGACCTCGTCGAGCCCTCGCTCGAGGACGGGTACCTGCTGCTGGTGGGGGACCGGGCCCTCGACGAGGACGGGGAAGCGGCCTGATGGCGACCGCCACCCAGGGCGCGCGCGCCGCGGCGCGCGAGATGCGGAGCCGGGCGATCCCGCACACGGTCGAGACGCCGTCCCCGAGCGTCGTGCTCGCCCTCGCGTGGGTCGATGCGCGGAAGATGCTCCGTCACCCCGCCTACCTGCTCGGTCTCGGCGTCGCGATGGTGTTGGTCGGTGTCCCGCAAGGGGGTTCGATCAGGATCGAGTTCCTGATGCTCGGCATGGGTCTGTCGCTCGTGATCGGCACGCTGTTCGCGGCGAACCTCGGGGCGCTGCGGTCGCGGCGCGACGGGACCGACGAGCTGTTCGGGAGCGCGCCCGCGCCGCTCGCCGCACGGACGGCAGGGCAGCTCGCGGCCGTCGCCCTCGGTCCGGTGCCGGTGACCTGCGCGTGGGCGATCGCGGTCGGGGTCATGAGCGACGCCGGTGTGGGCGACTTCCCCGACGAGCTCCGTCCCATCATGCTCGTCCAGGCGCCGCTCATCGTCGCGGCGATCGGGACGCTCGGCGTCGCGACCGCGCGCGTGATCCCACACGTCGTCGGCGGACCCATCGTGCTGGCGCTCCACATGTTCACGGGCCTGATCTGGGCGCTCCCCTGGGCGGTGTCCGAGACGGACCTGTCGCTCAACCTGTGGCACCTGGGGTACCTGATGAGTGCCATCGTCGTGTTGTCGAGCGTGGCGTTCCTGCGGGACCGGACCCGCACCCTCCCGATGATCACGCTCGCGGTTGGACTGAGCGCCGCGGTGCTGACGGCCATCCAGCGGGTCCCCGACGGGGGGTGGTGACGTGAGGGGCCAGGGGGGAACGCAGGCGCGGCTGCTCGTGCGCCCGACGATCCGCGCCATCCGGTGGTCTCCGTTCCTGGCCGTCGTGCCGCTCGGCGCGCTCGTCATGGTCGTCGGCCGGGCCGCGGACACACCTGCGCCGATGGCGAACCTTCCGGCGATGGCGCTGCTGCTCGCCGCCTCCACGGGGTTCGTCCTGGACGATCCCGCGGAGGACACGATCGCATCGACCCCGACGCCCCTCCTCGTGACGCGGGTGGTGCGGATCGCCGTCGCGCTCCCGCTCGCTCTCGCGTGCTGGGCGGCGGCGGTCGTCCACGCGGGACTCGGACGGGTGAGCGTGTACCTCACGGTGGGCTTCGTGGCGCAGTGCACGGTGGCTCTGGGGATCGCCGCCGCGGCGACCCTGGTGGTGGGGCGTTCCCGCGCCGGACTCGTCTCTGCGTTCGGCCTGGTGCTGGTGTTCGTCGTGGTTCCCTTCGCGTTCGACGTCTCGCTCGCGCTGACGCCGACGTCGCAGACGTGGGGACACCTGTACGGACGGTGGCTGGTGGTGGGAGCCTTGGGTCTGCTCTCGATGGCGCTCGCGTCGAGCGGTCCTGCGACCCGCGGGGCGCTCGTTCCCCGGCGATCGACGCTCGTGCGTCCCACACGTGTGGGGGCGGGGTGAGCGAGACCGCCGTCGCAGGGGTCGAACGGGTGACGGCGCTCGAGCGAGCGCTCCGGCGGGCCCGCGTCCCCGACCACGTCGCCCGCGTGCTGGCGGCGACGCCGACGATGCGATGGTCATGGCTCGGGGCGGCAGCTGCCGCCGTCGGCTTCTGCGTGGGAGCCGCCGCGATCGGCGAACGGGCCACGCTCCCGTTCCTGGTCGCCGCGCCGCTGCTCCCCCTCGGAGGTGTGGCGATCGCCTACGGACCGTGGGCCGATCCGATGGACGAGCTCACGCGCGCTGCCCCGATGTCCAGCGTGCGCTTGCTGCTGCTGCGAGCCACCGCGGTCCTGGCCACCACGGCGCTCGGGGTGGGCGTCGCGGTCGCGCTGCTCCCGTCGGCCGATCTCCCTGCGGTCGCCTGGCTCCTGCCTGCCCTCGCGCTCACGACCGCGACGCTGGCCCTGTCGACGGTCGTCGCGACCCACGTGGCTGCCGCGATCGTCACAGGGGGGTGGCTGCTCGTCGTCGTCGCGGCCGAGGTCCGGAGCGATGTCGCGGCCACGGCGTTCGGCGGCCCGGGGCAGCTCGGGTTCTTCGTCGTGGCGGTCGGATCCGCGGGCGTGCTCGCAGCGCGTCACGAGCGCCTCGAGCGCGACGGGCGGGAACGCCGGCAGCGGTTGATCGACGCCGCCGAGCATGAGCGCCGCCGGATCGAACGCAACCTCCACGACGGCGCCCAGCAGCAACTCGTGGCGATCTCGGTGAAGCTCGGGCTCGCGAAGGGATTGGTGGAGAAGGACCCCGTCAGGGCGGCCGCTCTGCTCGAGACGCTCCAGGACGAGGCGAAGGAGACCCTCGAGTCGCTCCGGGAGATGACGCGTGGCGCGTGCCCGCCGGCACTCGCCGACGGCGGCCTCGCCATCGCCTTGACTCAGCACGCCGCGAAGGCGCCGGTGCAGGTCGAGGTGCGGGCGGAGCACATCGGTCGGTTCCCGCTGCACGTCGAGACCGCCGTGTACTACTGCTGTCTCGAGGCGCTGCAGAACGCCGCGAAGCACGCGGGGGCGGCGCGGGTGGTCATCTCGCTCCGCCGTACCGGGGGTGAGCTGGCCTTCACCGTGGCGGACGACGGCGCAGGGTTCGACCCGTCCACGGTCCGCCGGGGCGTGGGACTCCGAAGCCTCGAGGAGCGCATCGAGGCGCTCGGCGGCTCGCTCGAGGTCCGCGCCTCACCGGGCGAGGGCGCCGTCATCGCCGGCCGGGTTCCCTGCGGGCGCGGCGGGGAACCCCACCAGGACATGGGCGCGGTCGCACGAGGGGCCGAAGGGCGGTTCGCGCGGGAGCCCTCACGGGCGTACGCTCCGGTGGCAGGGACCGCGATGATCCTCAGGAGGACGCGATGGCGAACAAGGACCGCGGCGGCACGAAGGTCAAGAAGGTCGCAGGCAAGAGCTTGAAGGAGAAGCGAGCGATCAAGAAGGCCAAGGCCGGCAAGACCACGGGCGGTTCGGTCTCGAGCGGCTGAGGGACGCAGCGGGTCCGTCCGCGCCGCTGCTACGGTCCGGGCATGGACCCTGCAGGTCGCGCGCGGAGGCTCGCCGATGGGGTGCTGTTCCCCCGGGCGCTCGAGACGGAGGCTGCGGGACTCGTTCCCGTCGACCTGCTCGACCGCCTCGCCTCGGAGGGCTTCTACGGGATGGCCGCTCCCGCCGACGTCGGGGGGTGGGATCTGTCGTCGGCCGAGGTCCAGCCGGTGGTCGAGGCGCTCGCCGGCGGATGCCTGACCACGACGTTCGTGTGGATACAGCATCACAACCCCGTCCGGGCGGTCGCCGCCTCGGCGACCCCGGGGCTCCGTGAGACCTGGCTGGGGCCGCTGGCACGTGGGGAGACACGGGCGGGGATCGCCCTGGCCGGGGAGCGTCCGGGGCCGCCGATGCTGTGGGCGACCGAGACGCCGGACGGCGGGTTCTCGCTGGAGGGCGAGGCGCCGTGGATCACGGGGTGGAACCGGATCGACGTGGTCATGGTCGCCGCGAGGTGGGGTGACGATGTCGTGCGGGTCCTGGTGGATGCCGTGCCCGGGGAGACCGTGCGTGCCGAGCCGCTCCGCCTCGTGGCGACCGACGCGAGCGGGACGGTCACCGTCCGCTTCCGCGGGCATCGGGTCCCACCGGAGCGTGTCGTCGGGGTCGAGACGCACGCGAACGCGGTCGCGCGCGACCCGACGGGGCTCCGCACGAACGGGTCGCTCGCCCTCGGCGTGGCCGCACGGTGCCTGGAGCTGCTCGGGCCGGGTCCGTTGGACGACGAGCTCGCGGCGACGCGGAACGCTCTCGACGTCGCCGGACCCGAGGCCCTCCCGGACGCTCGTGCACGGGCGGCCGAGCTCACCTGGAGGGCCGCCGGAGCGCTGATCGTGGGGACCGGCGCCCGCTCGATCGTGCGCGACCAGGACGCCCAACGGCTCGCGCGCGAGGCGATGTTCCTGCTCGTGTTCGGATCGCGGCCCCCGATCAGACAGGCGCTCGCCGCCCGTCTCGGGGCTCAGCCGCGGCCGTAGGTGACCTGTTCGCGCTCCATCCGGGTGAGCTGCAGGAACGCCCGCCGTATCTCCTCGTCGTCCGGGTGAGCGGCGAGCCACAGCCGCACCCCGGCCATCGCAGAAGAGATCTGGTTCAGCGAGGCGGCATGAGACACGAGCTCCAGCAGTCGGGTGCGATCCATGCTCCCCTTGTACCGCGCGCCATGCGGCCGGCCGGCCATCGCGACGGGCTTGCCACGGCACCGTCACACGACCGCAACGTCGCCGCGTAGGCTGAGCGATCGTGACCTCGACGGCCGACCTCCTCGACCAGCACGGCGACCGCGCCCACGTGTGCCTGCTCGCGTGGCGCTCGTTCGGCGGCCGACGTGCCTTCTCGGGGACCGTCGACACGGTCCGGTGCCACGAGGACAACGTGCTGGTGAAGCGGCGGGTCCAGGAGCCCGGGCGCGGCCGCGTCCTGGTGGTCGACGGCGGCGGGTCGCTGCGGGTCGCCCTGCTGGGTGATGTGGTCGCGAGCGTGGCTGCCGAGCACGGCTGGGAAGGCGTGGTCGTCCACGGTGCCGTCCGCGACAGCGCCGGGCTCGCCGGTGTCGACCTCGGCGTCGTGGCGCTCGGTACGAACCCACGCCCCAGCGCGAAGGCGGGTGACGGCGACGTGGGCGTTCCGGTCTCGTTCGGCGGCGTGACGTTCCGCCAGGGGGACACGGTCGCCGTCGACGACGACGGCGTCGTCCTCTTGCCCGCAGAGCCGGCCTGACCCCGTCACACCGTGCGGAGGGGTGGGAACCGCGTCGGAAGCCCCTTGGCGATGACCTGATGGAGGGCTTCGGGCTTCCCTAGTCCCGCGAGGTGGTGGCTCCCCAGGCTCCTGAACCGCACCCCCGCGAGGTCCTTGGCCAAGGTCCTCGTCCGGGTGGACACGAGGATCTGGCCGCCGTGCCCCACCGAGCAGATCCGCGCCACGGTATGGACCGAGAGCCCGACGTAGCCCGCGTCGGTGAGCGTCGGGCGGCCCGTGTGGATCCCGGCGCGGACCCGGACGCGCTCGCCCCCGGGCCAGGGGTGGTCGGCCATCGCGACCTGGATCTCGCACGCCGCGCGCACCGCGGCGGCCGGCGTCTCGAACACCGCGAGGTACTCGTCACCGTGAGCATCCACCTTGTGGCCCCCTGCTCGACGGACCGCGGTCCGGATCACCGCGCGGACATCGCGCAGGACCGCGGCGTACCCGTCGCCCAGCCGGCGGAGATGCGTCGTGGACCCCTCGATGTCCAGGAGCAGGAACGTGACCGTCCCGGTCGGCAGCGCCGAGAAGTCCGGGGCGCGGGCGCTGCGCTCCGAGCGGAGCTGACCGGTGATGAACCCCACCGGGACGATGCCGTACCTCTTCGCAGCGCTCAGGAGGCGTGTGCGCGCCCGGTCACGCGCGGCGTCGTCCTCGAACCTGACCCGGTCGAACCGGGCGAGGGCGTTGCGGACGTGGGCTTCGTCGTGGATGGGGAGCCTCCGACGGCCCGTCGCGTCGATGTAGGCGAAGGCCCGGTCGGGCAGGGCCGCCCGCTCACGTGCGGAGAGCTTGGCCACGAACGGACGATAGCCGCCGACGCCGACATGCGCCGAACGCCACGCCACGGTCTCGCGACGTACCCTTCCTCGAGGGAGGACCGAGCGTGGTCCAGCACGGCGCCGGCTTCGCATTCGTCGATCACACGGCGGACATCGGGGTGCATGCCTGGGGGACCTCGGTCGGCGAGACCTTCGAGCAGGCGGGCCTGGCGCTCGCCACGCTGATGGGGGCGACGTCACCGGCGGCGTCGGGCCGGCCGCACGTGATCCGCACGGAGGGCCCCGACCTCGGCGGGCTCCTGGTTGCCTTCCTCAACGAGTTGGTGTTCGTCTGCGAGACCGCCGACGGGGTCGGGGTGGCGGCCCTGCGGGTGACGCACCTGGAGCCCCGGTGGCTCGAGGCGGTCGTCCATCTGGCGCAGGCCGTCCCGGCTGCGGACGGGCTCGCGGTCAAGGCCGCGACCTATCACCGGCTCCACGTGGTGGAGCACGAGGACGGCTCCGCCGAGGTACGCGTGTTCCTGGACGTGTGACGCGATGGACGTCGAGCGGATCGATGCGTTCTCGTGGCGTGTGCCCGTGGGGACGGTCGACGGGATGCGGGTGCCCGGCATCGTGTTCGGGACCGAGGCCTTGATCCGTCAGGCGGTCGACGATCGTGCGGTGCTCCAGGTCGCGAACGTCGCGACGCTCCCCGGGATCGTCGGCGCCTCGATGGCGATGCCCGACATCCACTGGGGCTACGGGTTCCCGATCGGCGGGGTCGCCGCTTTCGATGCGGCGGCGGGAGGTGTGATCTCGCCCGGCGGGGTGGGGTTCGACATCGCGTGCGGGGTGCGGCTGATCCGCACCGACCTGGCATGGGAGACGGAGGTCCGGCCGAAGATCCACGAGCTGGTCGCCGTGCTCGGGCGCGAGACACCGCGGGGGACCGGTACCGGGGGGCGGCTCCGGCTCTCGCGCCCGGCGCTGCTGCGGGTGCTCCGCGACGGGGTCCGGTCCTTGCTGGGGCGCGGGATCGGCGAGGACACCGACATGCGCTTGTGCGAAGACGAAGGTGTGCTCGCCGACGCAGCGCCCGAGGAGGTCAGCGAGCGCGCGCTGATCCGTGGCGCCGGACAGCTGGGGTCGCTCGGGGCAGGGAACCACTTCTGCGAGGTCCAGGTGGTCGACGAGGTGCTGGAGCCGGTCGCGGCGAACGTGATGGGGCTGTTCGCGGGGCAGGTCGTCGTGATGATCCACTGCGGATCGCGCGGGCTCGGTCACCAGGTGTGCACCGATCACGTCGCGTCGATGGACCGCGTGATGCGCCCGCTCGGGATCGAGGTGCCCGACCGGCAGCTCGCGTGCGTCCCGCTCGGGCACGAGGCCGCGCGCCGATACCTGGGCGCGATGAACGCGGCCGCGAACTTCGCTCGCGCGAACCGTCACGTGCTGGGCGACGGCGTCCGGGTCGCGTTCGAGGAGGTGTTCGGTCGGTCGGCACGGGACATCGGGATCCGGCTCGTCTACGACGTGGCACACAACCTCGCGAAGATGGAGGAGCACGAGGTCGAGGGCCGTCGGCGGATGCTGTGCGTGCACCGCAAAGGGGCGACGCGGGCCTTCGGGCCGGGTGAGCCGTCGCTGCCTGAGGACTACCGGTCGATCGGGCAGCCGGTCCTGATCCCCGGGAGCATGGGGACCGCGTCGTACGTGCTCGTGGGCGCGGCGGGTGCGGCCGCACGGTCGTTCGCCTCGACATGTCACGGAGCGGGGCGGTCGCTGTCGCGCACCCAGGCGAAGAGGCGGATCGACGGGCACGAGCTGGCGCGGCAGCTGGAGGAGCAGGGGATCGTCCTCGCGCCGGCATCGTGGAAGCTGCTCGCCGAGGAAGCACCGTTCGCCTACAAGGACGTGAGCGAGGTCGTGCGCGCGTGCGAGGGTGCGGGGCTCACCCGGACGGTGGCGCGTCTGCGCCCGGTCGGCGTCGTGAAGGGGTAGTGGCGACGATCCGCGTTCGTCGCATGATGGGTGGGGAGGCGTTGGCTGTGCAGGTCGACGGGTCGAGGCATCCGACCACCTGGTGGCATCGCCTGGACGACGGGCGGATCCGCTGCGACGTGTGCCCGCGCGGATGCGCGCTCCACGAGGGCCAGCGAGGCCTGTGCTTCGTCCGCGGACGAGCCGACGACGCGATCGTCCTGACCACGTACGGCCGCTCCTCTGGGTTCTGCGTCGATCCGATCGAGAAGAAGCCGCTCGCGCACTTCCTACCCGGTACGGCCGTCCTGTCGTTCGGGACCGCCGGCTGCAACCTCGCCTGTCGCTTCTGTCAGAACTGGGACATCTCGAAGTCGCGCGAGGTCGATACGCTGGCCGACGACGCCTCTCCGGAGGCGATCGCGGAGACCGCAGAGCGGCTCGGGTGCCGCTCGGTCGCGTTCACCTACAACGACCCGGTGATCTTCCTCGAATACGCGATCGACGTCGCCGACGCCTGCCATGCGCGTGGGATCCGCACCGTCGCCGTCACCGCCGGCTACGTCGAGCCCGGTCCGGCCCGCGAGCTGTTCGCCCGCATGGACGCGGCGAACATCGACCTGAAGTCGTTCGGTGAGGCCTTCTACCACGACGTGTGCGCGGGACATCTGCAGCCGGTCCTCGACACGCTCGAGATGGTCGCGCTGGACACGCCCGTCTGGCTCGAGCTGACGACCTTGCTCATCCCCGGCCTCAACGACGGCGAGGGGGAGCTCGACGCGATGACGCGGTGGGTCGTCGAGCGCCTCGGTCCCGACGTACCGATGCACTTCACCGCGTTCCATCCCGACTGGAAGATGCGCGATCGACCGTCGACCCCGCCGTCGACACTCGCGCGGGCGCGACGGATCGCCCTGGCGAACGGCGTCCGGCACGCGTACACGGGCAACGTCGTCGACCCTGAGGGACAGGCGACCCGGTGCCACTGGTGCGGCGCCGTGCTGATCGGACGCGACGGCTACGACCTGATCGCGTGGGGGCTCGACGCCGAGGGTCGCTGCGCGGTCTGCGGCACGTCCTGCGCCGGGGTGTTCGACCCGGTCCCGGGGCGATGGGGGTCGCGACGGATGCCGGTGCGGATCGGGGCGCACGATGCGTGAACCCGTCGTTGCCGGTTCGTTCTATCCGGCGGATCCCGGCGCGCTCCGTGACCTGGTCGACCGACTGCTGGGGGGGTCGAACGGTCGACTCGAGGCTCGCCCGTGGGGGATCGTGGTCCCGCACGCCGGGTACCGATACTCCGGTCCCGTCGCCGCATCCGCCTACGGCGCGCTCCGTCCCTGGGCCGACCGGATCCGCACAGTCCTGCTCGTGGGGCCGGCGCACTTCGTCCCCCTCCGCGGGTGCGCGGCGACCGCGGCCCGAGCCTGGCACACGCCGCTGGGCGAGGTACCCATCGACGACGTGGTGCGGGACGCGCTGGCCGGTGCCGGATGTTCGGTCGACGAGGGGCCCCACGAACCCGAGCACTCGCTCGAGGTTCAGCTCCCGTTCCTGCAGCGCCTCGTGGGCGACCGCCTCCGCGTCGTGCCGGTCGCCGTCGGGCCCGGCTCGGATAGCTCGGTGGCCGGGCTCCTCGCGCATGCGTCCGTGGACCTCGTCGTGGTGAGCACCGACCTGAGCCACTACCTCGACATCCATGCCGCGAGGGCGGCCGATCGCCGCACCGCTGACGCGATCGTGCGACGTGACGCCGAGGCGGTCGGTCCCGACGATGCATGCGGCGTGTACGCGCTGCGCGGTGCGCTGACGGCTGCTCGCATGACGGAGCGCTCGATCGTCGAGCTGGACCTGCGGACCTCCGGGGACACCGTCGGCGACCCCGACCGGGTCGTCGGCTACGGCGCCTTCGCGCTCGTCGATCGACCGTGAGGTCGGTCGGCGGGTCCGGCTACCAGTCGAGCGAGGTCACATCGCCGCGGACCACGGTCCTGAGCCGGCCGCCGTCCGCTGCGCGGAACAGTTCGATCCCTCGCCCGAGGGCGGCGATCCTCCTCCCCGCGGGGGAGTAGCGCGGCGAGCGCAGACCCCCCTCGGCGGCCGGGACCGGCACCAGCACCCGGTTCCCCGAGCCGTCGGGTCGGATCACCCACAGCTCGCCGCAGATGTGGCACGTCCGCCGCCAGTCCCGGTAGGCGATCCAGCGGCCGTCCGGCGACCAATCCGGGTCCGTGGCCGAGGTCGGGCCCGGGGCATGCAACCGCGTCCCGTCCGAGCGGACGACCGCGATCCCGAGCGGGCGGTCGTCGCCGCACGCCACGGTCATGTTCTGATGCTCGAAGCCCACCGCCAGCCGGTGGCCTCTTGGGCTCCACGAGATGCCCGTGATGTGGGGCTCGTGCCAGACGATCCGATGCGGGTTCCGCCCATCCGCCCACATCCACCAGATCTGTCCGCAGTCTTGCGTCTCGAGCCGCGGCCCGGAGGTGCGGGTGGTGGAGAAGGCGATACGCCGCCCGTCCGGCGACCACGCGAGCGAGTCGACCGAGTCGTAGCGGGAGGGGACCCGGAACAGGGTTCGACGCCCTTCGCCGTCGGCGTCCACCACCACGATCGCGCGATCCCACGAGATGAACGCGATCCGTTGCCGATCCGGCGACCACGCCGGCGAATGTTCCCGAGCCGCCCCATCGGTGATGCGCCGCAGGCCGCTGCCGTCGGGCACGATCGTGAACAGGTCGCCACCGCGAGAGAACGCGATCCGCGGCGTCACCGCGAGACCGGGCGACGCCGCGCCGAGCACGGCAAGGACCACCAGGATGCCGATCGAGCGCGATCGCCGCATGCGCGCGACGTCCACCGTTGCCCTCCCGAGGTCGCGTGTCCAGTATCGCGCGGCGCCTGTCTCGGGGGGAAGTCCGGGAGGCTGCTAGCGTCGGAGGGGTGTCGGTCCACCGCCGCTCGTCCCGTCCGGCAGTCCTCGTGATGGCCGTCGCCGTGGTCCTCACGTCGTGCACCGGCGATCCGTCCCCATCGGCGTCCGTGACGCCGACGAGCATGCCTGCCGGTTCGGGGTCCTCCCCGAGCGTCGACGCCACCCCCGCGACGCCCTCCGCGACCCGCGTGGCGGACGACCTGGCGTCGCTCTCGCCGCCGGCCCGCGGCTCCTTCCTCGTGCGCGGCGAGTACCCGCGGATCGAGTCGCGATGCCGACGCACCCGGCAGCCGATCCTCCGCGCCCGGTATCCGGGGATGCTGAGCGTGCGGCGCATCGACGACGGCACGCTAAGCGTCCTCGTCACGGTGCCGTTCGAGCGGTACCTCGAGGGGATCGCAGAGGTCCCGAGCTCGTGGCCGGCAGCCGCCCTGGAGGCGCAGGCGATCGCGGCACGCAGCTACGCGCTCGCCACGACGGGGTGGACCGGTGAGGGCAGGGGGCTCTCGTCGCCGATCTGCTCGACGACGTCGTGCCAGGTCTATCGAGGGATCCCCGTACCGGCGGAGCCGACGTTCGGACGATGGGTGGCGGCGGTCCGTCGAACCGCGAGCATGATGCTCGTCGACGGGGGCCGTCCCGCGCAGACCGTCTACTTCTCGACCTCGAACGGGCGCACCTATGGCAACGACGAGGTCTTCGGCAGCGACCCGCTCCCCTACCTTCGGCCCGTGGTCGAACGCGACGATCATGCCTCGCCGACCTCGCGGTGGCGCGTGACGCTTCCGTTCCGCGACGTCGGGTCGTTCCTCGTGGCCGCCGATCTGTGGCCGGGAGGGACCCCGATCCATCGGGTCTGGCTCGACGGGTCGATCGTCCGGGTGGTCGGTGGCGGCACGACTCGGATGGTGGACGTCTGGGAGTTCCGGAGCGCCGTGAACACGTGGGCGCCATGCCTGATGCCCGGTCGGTACCCCTCGGACAGCTACCTGGGGTCACCCCTTCCCGTCACGATCCCCAGCCAGTGGTTCACGGCCTCGGCGGGACCCGATGCGCTCGTGCTGGACGGCCGCGGATGGGGACATGGTGTCGGGATGGTGCAGTGGGGCGCGTACGGGAAGGCGAGCCGCGGGCTCTCGGCCGCCGAGATCATGGCCTCCTACTACGGAGGCCTGCGTCCGCAGCGGTTCCCGGAGCCCGGGGTGATCGACGTGGAGGTCGCCTCGGGCCTCACGTCGCTCCGGGTCGTGCCGTCCCGAGCAGGTGCCACGCTGGACGGCGAGCCGCTCGGTCGCAGACCCGTCGTGCTGACGGGAGGCGCCGGTCTCCGGGTCGAGCTCGTGGACCGTACCGGCGGGTAGGCTGGCGCCCATGTCGCCGGCCCTTCCTGTCGGCCTCGCCCTCGCCGCCGCACGGCCCGTTCCGTTCTGGCTCGACGACCCCCTCCGACCCGACCCGACGCCGGCGTTGCAGGGCGACGCGCGCGCCGACCTCGCGATCGTCGGTGGCGGGTTCGCCGGGCTCTGGGCGGCGCTCGAGGCCTTGGAGCGCGACCCCGGCCGTGACGTCGTGCTGCTCGAGGGCGGCGTCGTGGGGATCGGCGCGTCGGGCCGCAACGGAGGATTCTGCGCCGCGACGCTGACGCACGGTCACGAGAATGGCGCGTCGCGGTTCCCGGAGGAGATCGACGAGATCGAACGCCAGGGCCTCGCCAACTTCCGCGGGATCCGCGAGGCGATCGGGCGCCACGGGATCGACGCCGAGTGGGAGGAGACGGGCTACACGTCGCTCGCCCGCCGACCGCACCAACTCGAGGGGCTCGCCCGTGCCGCCGAGGGGTTCGACGGTGCCGGGGGCGTCGAGGCGCGGCTCCTCGATCGCGGCCAGGCGCAGGCGATCGTGCGCTCGCCGGTCGTGATCGGCGGGTTGAAGATGACCGGCGGGAGCGCGCTGATCCACCCCGCGAAGCTCGCGTGGGGACTCCGCGACGCGGTGATCGGTCTCGGGGCACGGGTCTGCGAACGTACGCCGGTGCGCGGCCTCGATGAGAGCGGCGCGGACCTGGTGTTGCGGACCGACGCTGGGTCGGTACGCGCCCGCCGCGTGGTCCTGGCGACGAACGCCTTCCCGCCGCTGATCGGCGGGGTGCGCTCCAGGATCGTCCCGGTCTACGACCACGTGCTGATGACCGAACCGCTGACGCCCGCGCAGCGAGAGGCGATCGGATGGACCGGCCGCGAAGGGCTCGGCGACGCCGCGAACCGCTTCCACTACTTCCGGCTGTCGGCCGACGATCGGATCTTGTGGGGCGGCTACGACGCGACCTACCACTTCGGCAGCCGGACGACGCCCGCCTTCGAACAGGACGACCGCGTCCACCGGCGTCTCGCCGTCAACTTCTTCGGGTTCTTCCCGCAGCTGGAGGGCGTGCGGTTCACCCATCGGTGGGGCGGTGTGATCGACTCGTGCGGCCGCTTCTCGGTCATGTTCGCTACAGGGCTCGGCGGGCGCGTCGCGGCCTCGGTCGGCTACACGGGGTTGGGCGTGGGAGCGACCAGGTTCGGGGCGCGAACCTGCCTGGACCTCGTCGATGGGCTCGAGACCGAGCGCACGGCGCTGCGGATGGTCCGTGAGACGCCGCTGCCGTTCCCGCCTGAGCCCGCGCGATGGCTTGGGATCCAGGCGACGATCCGTGCCTACGACCGTCAGGACCTCACCGGGCGGACGGGTCCGTGGCTCCGCCTGCTCGAGCGGGTCGGTCTCGGCTTCCAGAGCTGAGGGCTCACAACGCCAACAGGTTGGCGGGTTCCTGATCAGTATTCCTTCGTCCGAGACGGTGTCGAGGGTCCCCGTCACCGGCCGGGCGCGGCATCGGCGCCGCCCCCTCCGAGCACGATCTCCTCAGCGACCATGGCCTCAGCGTCCGCCCACATCGCGTCACGCTCCGCGAGCATCGACGCGAACGCCTCCGGTGGCATCGGCATCGAGAACAGCTCCCCCTGCGCCAGGTCGCACCCGAGCTCGCGCAGACGCATCGCCTGATCCGCGCGGCGCACTCCCTCGGCCACGGTGCGCAGACCCAAGATCCGCGCGAGATCGATGACCGCCGCGGTGAGCGCGGCGGCCTCCCCTCCCTCGATCAGCCCGTCGATGAAGGACTTGTCGATCTTCAGCACGTCGACCGGGAACTGCCGGAGGTAGTTCAGCGAGGAGTACCCGGTGCCGAAGTCATCGATCGCGAGGACGACGCCCAGCTCTTTGAGCGAACGGAGCCTCGCGACCGACAGCTCCATATCGGCCATCATCACGGTCTCCGTGATCTCGATCGTGAGCGACGAGGGGTCCAGTCCCGCCTCGTCGAGCGCCTCACGGACCTCGTCGAGGATCTCCGAGCTCTGGAGCTGACGCGCCGACAGGTTCACGGCGACGCGGAGCGGCGGCGACTGCGGGCAGGCCCGCTGCAGCTCCGCGGCCCGCAGACACGCTTCCCCGAGCGCCCACGCCCCGATCGGCACGATCAGACCCGTCTCCTCCGCGAGCGGGATGAAGTGGGTCGGAGGCAGCAACCCCTGCTGGGGATGTTCCCAGCGCAAGAGCGCCTCGGCGGCCACGATCCTGCCGTCGATCAGGTCCACGATCGGTTGGTAGTGCAGCTCGAATTCGGCGCGCTCGACGGCGCGCTGCAGATCCCCCTTGAGAGCCAAGCGGTGGAACGAGACGTCCTGCATCGACGGCTCGAACAACCTGCACTGTCCCTTCCCGTCTTCCTTCGCGACGTACATCGCCACGTCGGCATCCCGGAGCAGGGTGTCCTCGCTCACGCCCGCCCCATTCGACACCGCGACACCGATCGACGCACGCAGGAACACCTCCGTCCCTTCGACCACGAGGGGAGCTATGAGCACCTCGCGCAGGCGCTCGGCGACATCGAGCGCCGCGTGGGGACCGTCCACCTCCTCGAGGAGCACGGCGAACTCGTCGCCACCGAAACGAGCGGCCGTGTCCATCTCGCGCACGACGCCACGGAGCCGGTCGCCGACCCCGTGCAAGACCTTGTCCCCCGCCGCGTGACCGAGGGAGTCGTTGATCGTCTTGAAGTCATCGAGGTCCATGAACAAGACGGCGATCAGTGAGGACTCGCGCGACGCGCGGGCGAGCGCGTGGCGGACCCGATCTCGGAAGAGCGCACGGTTGGGGAGGCCCGTGACGGTGTCGAGGAAGGCCCGCCGGGTCAGTTCCTCCTCGTAGCCCCTGCGCTCGGTGACGTCGCGGGAGTTGAGCACGATCCCTTCGATCCCGGGCTCATGGGTGAGATCGGTAGCCAGTGACTCGACGTGCACGTAGCGACCGTCGCGGTGGCGGAGCCGGAACTCGATCAGATCACCGGCCGAACGGCCGGCCGCGACGGCCGCGACGGTGGACAGGACCTGCAGGATGTCCTCTGGGTGGATCATCGAGGTCAGAGCCGTGCGCTCCAGGTCCGCGGGCTCGTATCCGAGGAACCCGATCGTCGATGGGCTCGCCCACCGGATGTTGGTCTCGGGGTCGATCACCGTCACCAGATCGGTGCTGTTGCGCACCAGCGCGGCGAAGCGAGCCTCGCTCCGCTCGAGGAGGAGGCGCTCGGTGAGCGTGGCGCTCTCGAGGGCGAGCGTGACCTGGGCGGCGAGAGCCGACAGGGATGCGACCGATCGTTCGCTCAGCTCGTGGCGGGTCGAGACCAGCAAGAACTCGTTCTCCCCCTCGCGGCGCTTGGTCAGTGGGGCCACGAAGACGCTGCCGGTCGGGGTCGATACGACTCGCGACCCCCCGGTCGCAGCATCCGGTCGAGCGGTCCGCGTCGAGCGGTCGGTGTCCGGCACATCGGGGGGTGTGGACGTCGTCGCGAGGGTCACCTCGGTTCCGGTGACGTCGCGGGAGCCGCCGGCGGCGACGATGACGGTCCCCCGTCCCGAGTCACCGATCTGCGTGCAGATCTGGATCTGCGCGTGCGGCCCGACCAGCGTGCGGACCGCCTCCATCGCGGCCGCGTGGATCGAGGGACGGTTCGTGGCGGTGGACAGGCTCGCAGCGGCCTCCCGCAGAGCCAGCTCGCGCGCGGCCGACCGCGCCTGCATGTTCGCGAGTCCCACCATGCGAGCGATCACGAGCCCGAACAGGACGAAGGTGGCGCCCACGATCACGTGCGTGTCGTGGATCTGGCCGGTCGCGATCTGCACCGCTTGAAGCGTCGCCGGCAGGAGCGCCGCGCCCGAAAGGACCACGAGGCGCCACCACGCGAAGTCCTCCGAGGGCGTCTCGCTGGGCTCCGTGAGCGTGCGCATCGATCCGTGGAGGGCCGCCGCCCCCCACAGGGCGCAGAACACGATCCATCCGAGTCCTGGCACGCTCTCCTCGATCAGCCGCGGCGAGTAGAGGCGGCTCCACGCGGCGACGGCATCCCATGCCAACAGGAGCGCGACCGCCGTCAGGATCAGTGTCAGCGCGCGTGGGAACGTGCGGTTCCCGTCGTTCAGACGCAGGGCCACGGCGATCGTCAGGAGGATCAACCCCATCGCGGGGTAGGTCACGGAGACGAGGTTCGCGAGGGCCCCCCCTCGGACGGCGCGGAAGTGGGGCGACATCAGCACGACCCACGACAAGGTGCCCACGCCAACGGCGACGATCAGCGAGTCGATGAAGGCGGGCCAGTCCTTGCCAGGGGACCGATGTCGGACGAGCTGGAGGAGTCCGATCGCCACGCACGCGTAGGCGGCGAGCCGGAACAGGTCGTCGACCCCGGGGAAGGGAAGGGGACTGTCGAAACGCGCCGCGTACTCCGAGGCCACCATGACGCCTGCGACGTACAAGGCGATCCCGCCAGCGAACAGCCTCCACGGACCAGGGAATGCAGGGCGGTGCAGCTCGATCCCGATCACGATCGCGACGACCGAGGACACCCCGAGCGTGACGAACAGCATCGATCCTTGCCCGAGCAGGAGCGACGCCACCACCCAGGCTCCCGCGCAGGCCACGTACGCGGTCGAGGCCCACCGTTCCACCTCGATGTCATCGGCGCGGCACGACCGGTCCTGTACCGCGTGGCAGCAACCCTTCACGTCCGTGAGACCCTTCTGTCGATGGCGTCCCTCCGTGTCACGTTCGAAGCCGAGCTGCGCCGGCACGAGATCTCGTGGTGCGCCGGGGGGTGTCGGTACCGCGGCAGCCACCGGCGCGGCTTCGCGACGCCCGGCGCGGTGCACCTCGACGCCGCGATCGGCACCCGTCGGACCCTGTACCGGGGCATGCACGAGGTCGCCCACGTGGCGCTCGGTCACACGGGAACGCGCCGCCGCCCCCGCTGGCAGCTCGAGGCCGAAGCCGAGGTGTGGACCCAGCAGCGTTTCCGCGAGCTCGGGATCGTGCTGCCGGACGCGTCCGTGGAAGCCGGCCGCGCCTACGTCGAGCGGATGCGACGATGGGGTGCGGCGATCAGCGCCGCCAACACCGGTCGGCCTCGCGCCGTCCGCCGATGACGAGGAGGCACGACATGGTGGAGTGGGTCTACCTCGACGCGCAGGGCGAAGAGTCGGGGACCTCGGAGGTGTTCGTCACCCAGGAAGACGCTGAAGCGTGGTTCGGCGTGAACTGGGAGCCGCTGGCCGCGACAGGCACGACTCACGTCGCGCTGCGGGACACGGGGAACGGCGCCGAGAATCTACCGGATGGGCCTCGCCGCCGAGTAGGCGCCTCGGTCCGGGGCGCCCATCACGACGGCGAGGCGAACCAGCGCGCGCGCCGGCTGGCGCCGAACTCGGCCTTCTCGAGCGGCCATCGCGTCCGACGGCGGCGTGAACGTGCCGGTCGGGTGTCCCGGGGTGGAGAAGAAGTCCACGTCGATACGGGCGACCTCGTGGTCGCCGAACTCGATCCAGCACGCGCCGGTGCCGTCGAAACCGGGTGGCTCGGCCTCCCCGCGGATCCGCGCGACCAGCTGATCGGCCACCACGCGAGCGGCTCCCTCGGCGAACACGCCCGCCTTCGGGGTGCCCACGCTCGTCACGTCGCCCACCGCGTAGACGCCCGGGAAGCGGGTGGCGAGCGTTGACTGGTTCACCGGGATCCACCCGTCCTCGGTCAACCCTGAGGCGGCCACCACCGCGGGAGCCCGGTGCACCGGGATGCCGAGGAAGAGGTCGTAGGGCAGGCGCGTGCCGTCGTCGAGCACGGCCTCGTTCGCGATCGGGTCCAGCGCCGCCACCTGCCGGTTCGGGACGAACTCGATGCCGCGGCCTCGCGAACCGCGCCAAGATCGCGTCCGACGTGGCCGGCGACGGGGGGACCGGGACGCCGAACGGGATCACGACCCGGATCCGGACGTCGTCGCGAACACCGCGTTCGCGCAGGTACTCGTCCAGCAGCATGGCGGCCTCGCTCGGCGCCGGCGGGCACTTGAACGGCGCGCCGCACACGCCGACGATCACGGTGCCCGACCGGAAGGTCGGGAGGATGTCGCGCACGGCCTCGGCCCCGGCGACCGAGTAGAACTCGTTGCCGGCCTCCACGAGCCCCGGCGTCGCCGCCAGGTCGTAGTCGGCGCCGAGGGCCACCACCAGGACGTCGGCCTCGTAGGCGTCGAGGTCGGTCTCGACCCGGCGCGTCTCGGGGTCGATCGAGGTGACGGTCTCCTGCCGGAAGCGCACGGTGCGGCGTGGTGATGTCCGCGTAGCGAAGGCGGACCGCGTCGACCGTCTCCGTCCCGAACATGACGTCCAGCTTCGAGAAGCCGAACACGAAGGCGTCCGAGCGATCGACCAGGGTGACCTCGACCTGGTCGCCGAGCTCCTCGGCCAGTCGGGTGGACAGTTCCAGGCCGCCGAAGCCGGCACCGAGGACGAGCACGGAGGTGGGCATACCGCAAGGATAGGCTCCGCCCCCCTGGGTGCCCCCCTGGCTACGCGGCCGGGATCTTCTTCTGCGGGTCGATGAACGGGAGCGTGACCGTGGTGCCCACGCGCGCGCCGTCGTCGGTGTCGACGTCGAGCCGCGTGCCGGGCGCTGTCAGCCCGATCGGCACCCACACGTACCCGATGTTCTTCTCCAACCGCGGCGACCAGCAGGCGTCGGTGACGTGGCCGACCCGATCGCCGGCGACGGTGACCGGCCAGTGCTGCGCGGGTTGCTCGACCGGACCGCCCTCGAGCTCGATCCCGACGAGCTTGCGCGAGACGCCCTCACGTCGGATCCGTTCGAGCGCGTCCTTGCCGACGTAGTCGGCATCCTGCGCTTCCACGAGCCGCTCGAGACCGGTCACCTCGAACGGGTTGGTCTCCAGACCGAAGTCCGAGCCCCAGTCGAAGATGCCGGCCTCGATGCGCCGGATGTCCGAGGACGGCGTGACCCGGATCCCGTACGGCCTCCCGGCGTCGAGGATCCGCTCCCAGAGGTCGTCGCCGCGGCCGGGGTCGCGCAGGTAGATCTCGTAGCCCACCACCGCGGTCCACCCGGTGCGGCTGATCACCACGGGGATCCCGTCGAGGTCGGCCTCGTCGCACCAGTAGTACCTCATGTCCAGGACCCAGTCGCCGAACAGATCGCGCATCGTGTCCTTCGCCTTCGGGCCCTGCACCTGCACGGGGTAGACCTCGGGATGGCCGACGTGGACGTCCATCCCCGAGTTGACGGCGACGCCCATCGCGTAGAGGCCTGCGTCGGAATCGGCGAGCGCGAGCCACCATCGGTCCTCCTCGACGCGCAGGAGCACCGGGTCGTTCACGATCCCGCCGTCGGGGGCGGTCACAAGCATGTACTTGCCCTGCTTCACGGCGCAGTTCGTGAGGTCGCGGCACGTCAGGAGGTTCGTGAAGGCGGTCGCGTCGGGCCCGGTGATCTCCACGATCCGCTCGACGCTGACATCCCACAGGGTGACGTCGTTCACGAGCGCCCAGTACTCCTCGATCGGATCGCCGTAGGTGTTCGGGTGGTACATGTGCTGATAGACGTCGTAGGCGCTGCATCCCGCGCGGAGGGTCGCCTCGAAGAATGGCGACCGTCGGTACCACGGTCCGAAGTTGAGCGTCGTGCTCGTGGGTACGTCCATCGATGCCCTCTCCTCTCGTCGGCGTGCAGGGCGTGAGCGGCGATCGTACGCGCGCTGAGTGCGCGATCGGTATCCGGACGGCGGCGCCCCGTTCGAGGTGGCGGTGTCGCGATCGTCAGCCGGCGATCGCCGTCGCGAGCACGAACGGGTGGACCGGGCCGCTGCCCGCCTGACGGAGGGCGCGCGCCACCACGGTGAGCGTCCACTTCGAGTCGGCGATGTCGTCGATGAGCAGGACGGGGCCGTCGGGGACGTCGGGCACCTCGAACGCGCCCCAGACGTTGCGCACCTGCTGGGCGCTGTTGTGCATCGCGGCCTGCGGCTGGTTCTCGCCCACCTTGCGGACGACCTCCCGCAGCGGTAGCCCAAGCGCATCGGCGAGCCTGCGGGCGAGGTCGGGCACGAGGTCCGGATGCGTCATCGACGGCACGCACGTCACCCAGGTGGGCGCCGGGTCGGGCCGCCAGCGATCGCGGATCAGCTCCGCCGACGCGACCACGAGGTCGTCGGCGAAGCGCTCGTCCTCGCCGCGACCGGCCGCCACGAGCCGTCCCCACCCGCCGTCCCCGACGACCGACAGGGCGCGGCCGAGCTCGGCGCGCTCCTCGGCCCCGATCCTTCCCCTCGGCATCGCCGGACCCATCCCCGAGGGCCACTGCTTGCGCGGCTCGACGACCAGGTCGAACCTGCGCAGGTGCTCGCGCGCGGCCACGCGGAGGCGCTCGTCGACCTCCACGCGCAGCGGCGACCCTGAACAGTTCATGCACCGGCCGCACGGCTCGGCGCCGGGGTCGTCCAGCTCGCGGCGGAGGAACTCCATCAGGCATCCGTCGTGCGTCGCGTAGGCCCGCATCGCCTCCTGTTCGTGCCGGCGGAGCGAGGTGATGTGCTCGACCCGCTCGGTCGGGTACTCCCATCCTGCGGCGGTGCCCACGTACCCGCCGCGCTCACGCGAGACCCCGCCCTCCACCTCGAGGACCTTCAGCATCGACTCCAGCCGAGCGCGTCGGACGTTCACCGCCGCCATCAGTTCGTTCAGCGACATCGGCGCCGGCGCCGATGCCAGCAGGGACACGATCTCCTCGGCCTGCCGCTTCGGCGGGAACGCCGTCTCGATGAAGTAGTCCTGGATCTCCCGGTCCTCGACGCCACACAGCAGCACGACGGGCGCGTGGTCGAGCGCCCGCCCCGCGCGCCCGACCTGCTGGTAGTAGGCGATCGGCGAGCCGGGAGACTGGAAGTGGATCACGAAGCCGAGGTCCGGCTTGTCGAAGCCCATCCCGAGCGCCGAGGTCGCGACCATCGCCTTCAGCTCGTTCGCGAGCAGGGCCTGCTCCAGGCGCACGCGGTCGTCGTGGTCCGTGGCGCCGCTGTAGGCCTCGGCCTCGATGCCCTGGCGGCGAAGGAACGCCGCGACCCGCTCGCCGTCGGCGATCGTGAGCACGTAGACGATGCCCGAGCCCTCCAGCTCGGGGAGCGTCTGCGCGAGCCACGCCATCCGCTCGGCCTGGCTCGGCACCTCGGCGACGGCGAGCGCGAGGCTCTCGCGGTCGAGCGAGCCGCGATAGGTGCGCAGCTCGTCGCCGAGCTGGTCGGTGATGTCGGCGATCGACGCGGTCGTTCGCAGTGGCGGTGGTGCACAGCACCGGCACGTCGCTAGGAAGCGCCTCGAGCACGCGCACGATCCGCCGGTAGTCCGGGCGGAAGTCGTGGCCCCAGTCGCTGATGCAGTGCGCCTCGTCGACCACGAGCAGCCCGACCGTACGCGCGATCACCGAGAGCATCCCGTCGCGGAAGCGAGCGTTCGCGAACCGCTCGGGTGACACGAGCAACAGGTCGATCTCGTCGTCGATCAGGCGCTGCACGATCGGCTCGAACTCGTCGGGGTTCGTGCTGTTGATCGACTCGGCGCGCACCCCGAGGCGCGTCGCCATGTCGATCTGGTTGCGCATCAGCGCCAGCAGGGGGGAGACGAGCAGCGTCGGGCCGGCGCCCTGCTCGCGGAGCAGCTTCGTCGCGATGAAGTAGACCGCGGACTTGCCCCACCCGGTGCGCTGCACGAGCAGGACGCGCCCCCGGTCGCCCGCCACCGCCTCGATCGCCTCGGCCTGGCCGGGCCGGAAGTGGGCGTCGGGCCCGAGCATCTGCCGGAGGTGGGTGAGCGCGGCGTCGGTCACGACGGCCACCCTACCGGCGAGGCGCGTCACGTCCTCCACGAAGGCCGGCGAACGCATGGCGCGAGCGTGTTCCTGCCGGGTACGCTGCGGTTCCCCGAGGAAGGGAACGCGGTTGAACTGCGCAGCGTGCGGCACTCCGAACGACCCCGATCGGAAGTTCTGCATGGAGTGTGGCTCCCCCCTCGTGGCCGCCTGCCCGTCGTGCGGGAGTCCGAACCCACCGCAGAGCAAGTTCTGCGGGGAGTGTGGGTCGGCGCTCACGATCGCCGCCGTCACGGCTCCGCCGGCCGCCGAGGCCGGCCCGCGGTCCACCGAGCGCCGCCTCGTCTCCGTGCTGTTCCTCGACCTCGTGTCGTTCACGACCCTGTCCGAGCGGCGCGACGCAGAGGACATGCGGTCGCTGATGGATGCCTACTTCGAGACCGCGCGCACCGTGATCGAACGGCACGGCGGCGTGGTCGAGAAGTTCATCGGCGACGCGGTGATGGCGGTGTGGGGGACGCCGGTGACGCACGAGGACGATGCCGAGCGCGCCGTGCGGGCGGGGCTCGAGCTCGTCGATGCGGTCGCCGCGCTCGGCGCCTCGATGGACCTCCCGCTGCAGGCTCGCGGGGGCGTGCTCACCGGGGAGGCGGCGACCTCCCAGGACTCCGGCAACCAGGGCATGGTCACCGGCGACATGGTGAACACCGCGTCCCGGCTGCAGTCCGCGGCCGAGCCAGGCCAGGTGTTCGTCGGCGAGGCGACGTTCCGGGCGGCCTCGAGGGCCGTCGCGTTCGAAGAGGTGGGCGCGCTCACGCTGAAGGGCAAGGACGAGCCGGTCCGCGCGTGGCGCGCGCTCCGCGTGGTCGCGGAGCGTCAGGGTCACAACCGGATGGCGATCGAACCGCCGTTCGTGGGCCGCGCCGAGGAGCTCCGGCTGCTGAAGGACATGCTCCACGCGACCGGTCGCGAGGGGAAGTCGCGCGTCGTCTCGGTGACGGGCATCGGCGGGATCGGGAAGTCCCGCCTGGCCTGGGAGCTCCTGAAGTACGTGGACGGCCTCGCCGAGACGATCTGGTGGCACCATGGCCGCTGCCCCTCCTACGGCGAGGGCATCACGTTCTGGGCGCTGGGCGAGATGGTCCGGATGCGCGCCGGGATCGCCGAGACCGATCCGCCGGGGGTGTCGCGCTCGAAGCTCGCGGCGTCGGTCGCCGAGCACGTGCCCGACGAGGATGAGCGGCACTGGCTCGAGCCGCGGCTCGCGTTCCTGCTGGGGCTCGACGAACGACCCGCGGGCGGTCGCGAGGAGCTGTTCGCCGCGTGGCGGACCTTCTTCGAACGGATCAGCGTCGGCGGGCACCGTCGCGATGGTGTTCGAGGACCTGCAGTGGGCCGACGCCGGCCTGCTCGACTTCATCGAGTCGATGCTCGAGTGGTCCCGGAACACGCCGATCTTCATCGTCACCCTGTCCCGTCCCGAGCTCGCGGACCGCCGGCCGAACTGGGGCGCGGGCCAACGGAACTTCCTCGCCCTCCATCTCGATCAGCTCGCCGACGAGACGATGGCGGAGCTCGTGCGAGGCATGGTGCCGGGCGCCGACGACACGGCCGTGAACCGCATCGTCGAGCGGGCCGAGGGCATGCCGCTGTACGCGGTGGAGATGATCCGGATGCTCGCCGATCGAGGTGTGCTGCGCCCGGGCGAGCGTGCCTTCGAGCTCGTGGGCGACCTCGGGCGAGATCCAGGTGCCCGAGACGCTGCACGCCCTGATCGCCTCGCGGCTCGACGCGCTCGGAGCCGAGGATCGTGGGCTGCTGCAGGAGGCGGCCGTCCTCGGCAAGAGCTTCACGATCGACGCGCTCGCGGTCGTCGCTGGAGCCGATCCCGACGGCACTGGAACCGCGGCTGCTCGACCTGTCGCGCAAGGAGTTCCTGGTGTTCGAGGCCGACACGCGATCGCCGGAGCGGGGCCAGTACGCGTTCGTGCAGAGCATCATCCGCGAGGTCGCCTACGGGATGCTGTCGAAGGCCGATCGGCGGAGCCGGCACCTCGCGGCCGCGCACCACTTCGAGGCATCCGGCGACGACGAGCTCGCGGGCGTCGTCGCCGCTCACTACGTCGAGGCGCTCCACGCCACGCCCGAGCGGTCCCGACGCCGATGCGCTGGCCGCGCGGGCGCGCGACTGGCTCGGTCAGGCGGCCGGAGCGGGCCACCTCGCTCGGCTCGCCGGACCAGGCCCTCGTCTTCGCCGAGCAGGCCCTCGCAGATCACACCGCCCGGGCGCCGAACGTGCCGAGCTGCTGCGTTCGGGCGGGACGTGCCGCGGGTGACGCCCTGCGACGCGACGAGCAGGTCACGTACGTCCGTGAGGCGATCGAGGAGCTGCACGCGCTCTGGGCGATCTGGATGCCGAGGCGGCTGCGACCGGCGACCTCGTCCAGGCGCTCGCCGTCCCGGGCCGGGTCGAGGAGATCCGTGACGCGGTGTCGGAGCTGCGACGCCGCATGGGCGACCGCGGGGACGAGCGGGCCCGCGCCGAGCTCGATCACGCGACCGCGTACGTCCAGTTCTTCGACGGGGACCTCGAGGCATGCCTCGCCTCGATCGACCGGGCGCTGCCCGGCTTCGAGCGTTCGCGGGTGTGGGATCGCGTCCAGAAGGCGCTGATCGACCGCTCGAACACCCTGATGGGTCTGGGACGGTATCGGGAGGCGACCACGGTGCGACGGGGGATGCTCGCGACCGCCACGGAGGAGAACGACCTTCGCGTGATGTCGGTCGTGCTGGTAGGGCTCTCGCTCGAGGCCGATGAGCCGCCGGAGGCGCTCGCGCTGTCGCTGGAGGCGGCGTCGGTCGCCCGCCGCGGCGGCTACGGTGGGCCCGAGATGCTCGCGCTCGCCAACGGTGTGGAGCTCGCGGTGGAGACGGGCGCGTGGGAGACCGCCGACGAGGTACTGGCGGACCTCCACGCCCGCCCCGATCTGCCCCGCAACCTCCTCGACGCCGTCTGGATGGACTCGGCGCTCCTCGCCGCGTACCGCGGCGACCGGGCCGGTGCGGATGCCGCGATCGCCTCGGTGAGCGACGACACGAGGGCCTCGGCCGATCCCTCGCCCCGCGCCTGGTACCGGCGCGTCCTCGCGGTGATGGCGATGATGAGCGGCGACGTGTCCGGGGCCTGCGACGAGGCCGTCGGCGCGGTCGACGAGGAACCCCTCGGCCCGAACGCGTTCATCGCCGCCTGGGTCGCGGGCCGTGCGGCGGTGTGGCTCGGCGATGCGGCGAAGGCACGCACGGCGATCGAGCGGATGCCGATGCAGGAGGGACGGTGGTACGCGTCGGCCCGACGCGCGCTCGAAGCCGGGATCGACGCCCTCGAAGGACGAACGCGCGAGGCGGCCACCACCTACGACAGCGTGCTGGCCAGCCGCCTGGCGGCGGGTGACCCCTTCTCCCACGCGCTCGTGACGCTCGACGCGGTCGCGGTGCTGCCCGAGGACCTCGTGCCCGAGGGTGCGGTCGAGACCGCGCGTTCCTACCTCGAGGAGCTCCGCGCGGGCGCCTTGCTGGCTCGGCTGAGCGCGGCAGAGGCGACGACGGGGTAGCGGAAGCTCACGCGGAAGGGCCCCGGGCTTCGCCCGGGGCCCTTTCCGATGTCTCGCCCAGGAGGGCTACTTCTTGGTGACCCGCTTGGCCTTGCGCTTCACGGACTTCCGCTTCTGCTTGCGGAGCGTCTCGCGCTCTGCGCTCTCACGGGTGCCGGCCGCCGCGGCGGCCTTGTCGGGAGCCTCCGGCTGGATCTTCTTGTCCGCCATGTCCTACCCCTTCGGATCTGGCGGGCCCCTTCGGCCCGACCTCGTGGCTACATCCTGCCCGAGTCCCGCTCAGGGCGCAGTATCGCGGGTCACCTTGGGAGGGTGCTCTTGGTCACGCGTTCTGGGGTGACGCACGTCACAGGGGCATGTGTCGCACGTCACAGCCGGTGGACCGTCACTACCGAACCTCGGCAACGCCGTCCTATGGAGGGGGCGGCCAGCGAGCGATCGTGAGGCCCACGGCCAGCGCGACCATCGCGACCCAGAGCAGACGGAGCGCCCCCTCGGGCGCGGCGGTCATGACGGCCACGTCGATCCGCTCTTCCGTGTCGTCGTCGTAGGTGACGGACCCCTCGACGCCGGTCGCGTGACGCCGCAGCCGCCGCACGGGCGTGGACAGACGACGCTGTGCCGCAGCGACGTACCCGCAGCCCACCGCCACGAACAGGACAGGGACGTCGATCCACCCGGTCTGCGAGAAGCCGCCGGCGAGCGCCGGGAACCCGCCCCACATCACGGCGAACGCCAGGTCGGTGTGGAACCGTCCGCCGAACCACTCGAGGTTGTACGCGGGCACGAGGAACCCGCCGATCGCGATGAACGCCAGTCCCCACCAGGACACGAGCGACGACCCGTAGATCCCGATCGCGAGCGCGCCGAGCAGGCCGACCGCCGCGAGGGCGATCAGCACCCCGCGCGGGATATCGGTTCGAAGCGGCCGGCCGTGGAGCTCGTCGAGCGCGTGGGCCGCGACCCCCACCGCGAGGAAGAACGCGACCAGCGCCATCACGAGGTACCGCGGTTGCAGCGTGTCGGCGACGCATGCCCCGAGCGCCACGAACGACAGATGCCACAGCGTGTACGGCGGATGCAGGAGCGTCCAGTAGTCGCGCGCACCACCCGGCGTCAGTGCGTAGAACGCGGGTCTGCTCACGCGCGGCGCACCCCCCACATGACGATCCCGCCGCCGAGGCTCAGCCGGTGCCACCGCACTGGCCCGATGCCGGCCTCGCGCCACATCGCGAGCTGCCCCTCGAGGGGATGCCGGTCCCAGAACGCCTCGATGCTCGGCCCGAGGAACCGACCCACGCGGTACCAGTCCCGGGACACGGCCAACCCGATCGCCGGCATCAGGAGCCGCGTGTACGCCCACCAGCTCGCTCGCCACAGGGGGTTCGGGGGCACGCCGAACTCCAAGCTCGCGATCACCCCACCGGGACGGACGACGCGGGCGAGCTCGCGGAGCGTCGCCGCTGGATCGTCCACGTAGCGCAGGAGGTACGTGACGGTGAGCGCGTCGAAGGTCGCGTCGGCGAACGGCAGCTCCTCGGCGCGACCCAGGACGTGGACGATCGATCGGCCCTTGGCCCCCTGAACGCCCTGGCCGAGCATGCCCTCGCTCGGATCGAGCCCGACGACGGTCGCGGCTCGGCCGGACCCCACGAGCTCCCTCGCAACGAGCCCGGTGCCGGTCGCGACGTCGAGCACGCGAGGGACCCGCGGTACCCGGGACACGAGGTACCGACGCCACCGGAGATCTTCCCCGAACGACAGGAGCGCGCCCATGCGCTCGTAGTCGTGACCCAACCCGGCGAAGAGCTCCTTCGCGTGTCGGGTGCGTGGTGTGGACCCTGGCACGATCCGCGTTCGGTCCGGTTGGCTACTTGTTCCCGCCGCTCCAGTCCGATGGCTCGAGCCGCCTGGCCCTTCGCCTTCTTGGCCGCCCGCTTCTCCTTCAGGGTCTTGCTCGCCGCGGTCTTCGATCCCTTGCCGCCGCCCTTGTCCTTGCTGGCCATGGTCTTCCCCCTCCCGGTTGAGGACCCACTGCTGGCACACCTCGGCGGGTGTGGGGGATTACGTTGTGCCCCGTGCGACGGTACCGAGGCTTCATGGCGGACAGCGGGCGGTGGGAGCGGTTCACGTTCCGCCCCGACGACGTCGTGATCTCGACCCCGTCGAAGTGCGGAACGACCTGGATGCAGACGATCGTCGGGATGCTCCTGCTCGATCGGACCGACCTGGGCGCCCCGATCGCCACGATCTCACCCTGGCTCGACATGCTGATCCGCAGCGACGACGAGGTCTTCGGCCTGCTCGAGCGGCAGACGCACCGGCGATTCATCAAGACGCACACGCCGCTCGACGGCGTGCCGCGGCACGAGACGGTGACCTATCTCGCGGTGATCAGGCATCCGCTCGACGTGGCGCTGTCGGACCGCGACCACGGCGACAACCAGCGCACCGACCGGACCACCGAGCTACGGGTCGCGGCCTCGGGGGAACCCGATCTCCCCGTCACGCAGCGGCCGCCCGAGAACCCTGCTGACTACCTCCGCTGGTTCGTGGACAACGACCTCCCGCCAACCGGCAGTGGCCCCCACGGGCTTGCGGACTTCTGCCAGCAGATCCGTACCTATTGGGACGCGCGCACGGCCGGGAACGTCCACCTGTTCCACTACGGCGACCTGTGGGCCGACCTGGACGGGGAGATGCGCCGCGTCGCTGCGGCGCTCGGGGTGGAGGTCGACGAGGGTCGGTGGCCGGCGTTCGTCGAGGCCGCGACGCTCGACTCGATGCGATCGCGCGCTGCCCTCACGGCGCCCGACGCGCACCTGGGGATCTGGCATTCGCCCGAAGGGTTCTTCCGCGCCGGTGGCACCCGCGACTGGGCGTCCCTGCTCACCCCCGGCGACGTCGCCCACTTCGAGGAGCGCCTCCACGCGCTCGCCCCCGACGCCGCCGCCTGGGTGCTCGAGGGCCGCGCGGCCCTCGGCGTGGATCGAGGCTGACCGACGCGTCAGCGGAGCATGGGCACGTCTGAGCGTCGCTCGCGGGCCGGGACCGGCTTCATCCCGAACAGGAACCGGGTCGCGCTCCACGGCCTGACGAACCACTCGTAGACCCCGACCGTGGCCGCGAGCGACAGCGCGATCACGACCGCGAACCCGGGGAGCGCCGGCGCGTCCCACCGCGTCAGCACCGCGTACGCCACCACGATGATCACGCTCTGGTGCAGCAGGTAGATCGGGTAGGCGCCCTCGTTCGCCCAGCGGAGGAAGGGGGTCTCGAACGACAGGAAACGACGCCCGAGCGCGAGCAGCGCGAGCACGGCGACCCACGTCACCGTGACCTCGAAGAGATCGAGCAGGACCGACACGACGCCGTCGTCCTCCCATCGATCCTGGGTCCCAGAGCTCCAGAGCCACACCTGCATCGCGACCAGTACGCCACCCAGCGGTGCGAGCCACCGCCAGGCTCCGTCGATCGCGTCTTCCACCTGCGGCTCGGAGACGAGCAGGAACCCGCCCACGAACAAGGCGAACGAGTAGATGAAGTGCTGCGGGCCGTCCTCGGGGTACGGGATCGCCTGGGCGACGAAGAGCACGAGCGGCATCAGGAGCAGGTACCAGCGAGCCCACGGGAGCGGTCCCGTCCGCGCGTGCCAACGCGCGAACAGCGGGGCGGCCGCCATCGAATAGAGGAACAGGTACAGGATGAACCACAGGTGGCCGAAGGTGAACCCGCCGTCGTAGCCCCCGAACTCGCGCTGGAACGTCCAGTAGTCGGCGGTGAACGCCGGGATCGACAGCCCGCCGCCGCGCCAGGCGATCGCCAGGTACGACTGGATCGGCACGATCACGATGATCCCGAACAGCAGCGGCACGAGCAGGCGCTTGACGCGTTCGGCGCGGTACTCGTCCGCGGTCCGGCGCCCGAACGCGAACCAGGAGGCCGCGCCGGCGAGCACGAACAGCAGCTCCATCTGCCACGTGCCGATCAGCGCGATCACCGACCAGAACAGCGGTTCGCTCGTTGCGGCGCTGCTGACGTAGAAGTCCTCGAACGGATCGAACACCCGCGCCGAGTGGAACGGCAGGAGCAGGAGCACCGCGCCCACGCGGAGCCAGTCGAGGTCGTGACGTCGCTGCATGCCGCCCTCCCGAGGCCGGACCCCCTGAGGGTGCCTCGCTGAGGCGGCGCGACGAACGGCCGGAGGTCCCTCGTCCGATGGGACGCGCCGCGATCCGCGCGTCGTGCTCTCGGTGCCGTCGACCACGCAGAACGAGTGCGGGTTGCTCGAGCACCTCGTGGTCTACGGAACGGCCCGGGTCACCGAGGGCGGCGCCCCCGAGTTGCTCCAACGGCTGGCCCACACGTACCTCGGACCCGACGTGATGTTCCCCACCATGCCCGATCCGCCGCAGGGGTTCGTGACGAGGATCACGCCCGAGCGTCTGGGCGGGGTCGGGCCGTGGAACCCGCCGCGCGGCTAGGGGCGCGTCGCGCCCGAGCGTCGTGCGAGACTAGCCCCGTGGACGATGATGAACTCCTGACGCGCGCCGAGCAGGCCCTGACCGAGATCAAGGTCGCGCACGGGTTGTCGGAGCACCATGAAGCGGTGCTCGCTGCGCTCCGGATCCGGCTGAAGGGGAGCGCGGGCACGTCGCTCGAAGAGATGCTCGCGGCCGCGGAGGAGCCGGGCGCCGACGACCTCGACGAACGCCTCGCCTCGGCCGAACGGGGACCGAAGCCTTCGTTGGACGACCTGTTCGCCGGAGACCCGGAACCCAAGCCGGACTGGCCCTCCTGAAAGGCGCCGTGCGCAGGTGGACATGACGCCACGCTCCGAGCTGTGGCCCGACGGGTACAGGGCGGCCGTGGCCTTCACGTTCGACTTCGACGCCGAGGAGGTCTGGATCGCCGACGATCCCGCCAACGCCGAGCGTCCCGGGCCGCTGTCTCAGGGGACGTACGGCGCGAAGGTCGCGGTGCCGCTCGTGCTGGACCTCCTCGAGCGCGTGGGCGTGCGGGCGACCTTCTTCATCCCCGGCCGGGTGGCCGAGCGGCACCCGGGCCGGGTCGGCGAGATCGTGGCGAGGGGCCACGAGATCGGACACCATGGCTACACGCACACGTCGCCGACGAGCCTGGGCCCGCAGGAAGAGGAGCGCGAGCTGCTGGATCGGCCGCGCGGCTCTGGAGTCGTTCGGCGTCGAGGTCCGCGGCTACCGGTCCCCGTCATGGGACCTCAGCGCGGCGACGCTCGGCCTGCTGGAACGCCACGGCTTCGCGTACTCGTCGAACCTGATGGACGACATCCGCCCGTACCGGCACGAGGGCTCGCGCGTCGTCGAGGTTCCGGTCCAGTGGATCTTGGACGACGCGCCGCACTTCTCCTTCGATGCCGAGACGTGGTCGAAGAAGATCTCGACCGTCGAGGAGGTCCGTTCGATCTGGGAGCACGAGGTGCGTGGTATCCGCGAGTTGAGCGGTGTGGCCGTCGTGACCTGCCACCCGCAGATCATCGGGCGTCCCGGCCGGCTCGGGTTCTTCGAGGACTTCGTTCGCTGGGTGCTCGGGCACGACGACGTGTGGGTCGCGACGACCGGAGAGATCGCCGATCGCGTGTAGGTGAGGGACTCGGCCGGGCGCTAGAGGTGTTCCAGCAGGTAGTCGACGTACTGCGGCCGCAGGACGTCCGGGAGGTCGCGGTCGGCCCGTGCGTAGCCGTTGAGGGCGGACACCGTGCTCGCCATGTCCATGCCCGAGTCCTCGAGGTCGCCGACCTCGCCCTCGGCAGCGGGGATCGAGCGCAAGAGGTGCCAGAGCCACTCGAGGTCGCCCTGCGCCTTCGCCGAGCCGATCGCTCGGTCGTGCAGATCGCGTGAGGCCATCGTCTCGAGATCCTCGCGCGTGATCACGACGCCACCCTACCCGCGGCGTCTGACTACGCGGCGGCGTCGAGGACGGTCCGGCGTGTGTGCGCGGGGCCGAGGGCGTTGCGCAACCGCTCCATGAACGTCGGTGCGCCCGACGCGACGGCCGGGCACTCGAGGCGCAAGATGGCGCCCCTCGCGACGGGAACCGTCGGTGCGCCGCACGTCGAGCAGAAGGGCGCGCTCCGCTGGACGAGGTCGAGCGCCTCGAGCGAACGCGTCCGCTCGAGATCCTGCCGGCTGATGTGCCGGCTGATGTGATCGTTGCTCATCGTCCCCCCTTCCGTGGTCGTGTCGTCGGTGCCTCTTCGAGCGTACGGGGCGGGTGGCCCGATGAGGGCGCCCGTGTGTGAACAGCGTGTGACATATCGCCCGATCGGGGTGATCGTTGTCGGTCGGGACCGCGTCACGCCCCCTACTCGCGGAGCGACGGGTTCAGCGTGTAGGTCGGGATCATCTGGGCGCGGTCGAGCACGTGCCCCTCGATCGCCGCCTCGAACCCGTCGAGCGTGAACCCGGCGTCGAGGCCGATGCGCTCGACGTCGAGCGCGTAGACCGTGGTCACGTAGCGATGCACGTGCTCGTCGTTCCACGGCGGGAACGGGCCGTCCCACCCGCCGTAGGTCCCTTCGAGGTCCGGGTTCCCTTCGAACAGGCCGCCGTACCCGTTCGCGCCGCTGAGACCCCCGACCGCGATGGGTCCCGGCGGCTTCCCGCGCGCGACGAACCCGTCGCCGTCGGCACCCTCCGGCACCTCGTGGACGTCGGCCGGGATGTCGGCGACCAGCCAATGCGCGAAGCGGACCCGTGGTTCGTCGTCGCCGAGGAGGAGCCCTTCGACCCCCATGCGTGTCCGGTCGGCCGGCACGTCCGGGTCGACCACCGAGATCGCGAACGACCGTGTGCCGCCGGGTTCGCCGGACCACCGAAGGTGCGGACTCCGGTTGCCACCGGTCATCGCGGCGCGTCCCTCGGGCGTCGCGACCGCGAGCGCGTGGACCTCGGCGATCGGCTGCCCGTCGGTGAAGCTCGTGCTCTCGAGCGTGAGACCCATCGTCCCCTCCTCGTTCGGAGCGTAGCGCGTCCGGCCTTCGGGGGTCCGAAGGACCCAGGTGGAGGCCGGCTCCCCGAGGCAGGCTGGAGCCTGGAACGTCTCGTTCGGAGAGGAAGGGGGACGGACGTGAAGATCGAGTACGTCCACGCGTCGAAGTACGGCAACGGCGCCATGGTCGCCGAGGAGTTCCGCAAGGACATGGCGGCCCGGGGTGTCGAGGTCGACGTCCACCACATCCGGGAGGTGGATCCGAAGGAGCTGTCGCCGGCTGACCTGTACCTGTTCAGCTCGCCAGGTCGGATGGGCAAGCCGATCAAGGACATGCGTCGGTTCTTGAAGAGCGTCCGGCTGCCCGCGGGCACGAGGTACGCGATCCTCACCACCGAGATGGGGCCGCAGCCGGACAAGAAGACCGGTCGGATGCCGACAGAGGAGGAGATCTGTCGGTACCAGAAGGTCCGCCCGATCATGAACGAGCTGCTCCAGGGCAAGGGTCTGGTCGAAGTGGCCGAGGACAAGGTCTACGTCACCGACATCAAGGGGCCACTGGAGGACGGGTGGCAGCAGAAGGTAGACGCCTTCGCGGCCCGGATCCCCGCGATCGCCGGCGCATGAGCCTGAAGGCGCTCATCGGAGCCGGCGACAGGATCGCCCTGTTCGTGCTGCCGTTCGTGGTCGTCGGCGTGGGCCTGAACCGCGTGCTCGTGCACTAGTCGTGGCGCCCGCTCACCCCCGACGCGCGGCACGTGGCGTGAAGGACCGGGGCGGCATGAGCTGAACCCTCCGCTCAGAGCTTCGCCGTCACCTCGGCGATCGAGACGGAGCCCTGGCGCGCGGCGTCGAGAGCGAGGGCGAGGAGCCGCCCCGCCTCCTGCGGCGAGTGGAACCCCATCGAGTTCTCGGCGTTCACGAAGTCCGTGTACCACTGCGCGGTCCGCTGGAACGCGCGGGCCTCCTCGAGCTGCGCGTCCGTGGCGCCGGCCTCCTGTGCGGCGGCGATCCGCGTCGATCAGGTCGACCGTGGCGTTCTCCGCCAGGTCGAGCATCTGTCGTGTGCTCACCTGCTCGGCTTCGGCTCGCGCGACGAGCTCGGCCTCCTCGTACGGGTGGCACACGCCGCAGGATGCCGAGGCATCGAGCAGCGGGCTTCGCACCTGGTGGTCGCTGATCTTCAGCGCGCCCTCGCGCCTGTACGGCATGTGGCAGTCGGCGCACGCAACCCCCGAACGTGCGTGCACGCCCGTGTTCCACAGCTCGAACTCGGGGTGCTGGGCCTTCAGGACGCCGGCGCCGCTGATCGCGTGGGTCCAGTCGACCTGGCCGACCTCGTCGTAGTAGCCGACGATCTCGTCGACGCGGATGCCCGTTGTCCCAGGGGTAGGTGAGCTGCTTGTCCTCGCCCTTGAAGTAGTACTCGACGTGGCACTGGCCGCAGACCATCGCTGCGCATCTCCTGGCGGGACGCCAGGGTGTTCGGGTCGTAGGGCTCGGCGCGGTCGCCCTCGCGCCACTCGCTCGATGCTCGGCAGGTGCGGGAGCGGGTCCTCGGAGCCGGCGAGCTCCTGGATCCCGATCGAGGAACCCCGGCTTCGTGACCCGCAGGTCCATCGTCTGCGGGTCGTGGCAGTCGATGCACGACACGGGGTGCTCGACGAGCTCGTTCGCCTCCGCGTAGGGCAGGGCGTTCACGACCGCGAAGCCCTTGCAGGACGGCCTCGACGCGACGTGGGTCGTCGAAGGCCCACGTCGGCGGGCACCGGCTCGGCGCCGGCCTCGACGCCCGCCTCGTAGTACGCGACCGTGTTCGAGGCGTGGCACTGCAGGCACGAGCCCGGCTGGTCGAGCTCGGTCACCCGCGCCGACTCCTCCTGGTCGAACAGCGTGTAGATGTGGCCGCGCTCCTCGTTGAACTCGATGCCGAACCCGTAGCCGGCGAAGAGCGTCTGCAGGTTCGGGTCGGTCCTCGAGCTTGTCGAAGGCCTCGCTGCCGCCGAACCGCGTGCGCTCCATGTCGACGGTGCGCTGGTACCCGTCGAACTGACGCGGGAAGTTCTGACCCCAGACCTCCGGGTCGACGACGGTCTCGTCGAGGTCGACGACGTTGAAGACCGCACGCTCGCCCTCCGCACGGCGCTCCATCACGTTCTGACCGAGCAGCATCACGCCGGCGGTCACGAGCGCGACGACCACGATCGTGCCGACGTAGAGGCCCGTGCGTTTCATCGTTCGCTCCTTGTCATCGTGAGAGGCATGTCCGACGTCTCGATGGCACCGGACGCACTCGGGTGCTTCGTCCGAGCCGTAGTGGCCCGTGATCTGGTTCACGAGGTCTTCATGGCAGTCGCGGCAGTTCTCCTCCAGGACCTCCGCGTTGAAGGGCTTGATCTGGATCGGCTCGTCGAAGTTCTGGAGGGTGAAGGCGGCCGAATGGTTCCAGCCGTTGCGCGCCTTCGACAGGTACTTGCGTGCGAGCGCGTGTGGGGTGTGGCAGTCGTTGCAGCCCGCCACGTTCACGTGCGGCGAGCGCTGCCAGGCGTCGTAGAGCGGCTGCATGATGTGGCAGTTCGCGCACGCGGCGGGGTCGTTGCTGAAGTAGGAGAGGCCCTCGGCGTAGGCCAGGACGAACACCGACGAGCCCAGGAGCATCCCGAGGCCGACCGACAGGATCCACGGGAGCGCGCGGCGCCACCGGGGCTTCGGTCGGTCCTCGAGGGGAACGGAGGGCTCGTCCATCGGCACTCCCTGGCTGAACGGGGTGAGGCCACGCTATGTGCGGGACGCCGAGCGGATGTGGACGCCCGACCCGCATGTCCCGGGACCGTCGCGCTCGGCGTCGGCCGGTGACCCGGACGGGGATCGAGGCCCCCGCGTCCCCTTCGGGAGGCTTCCCGGTCCTCGAGGATGTGGGAACGTGAGCATGCAGACCGAGGAGGTCACGATGCGATCGATGGAAGCGTCACGGGAACTCGCCCATCCCCATCCGAGACCCGAGTGGTTCAGCGGGCAGGTGTTCGTCCAGGAGCTGAACGGGGGGTCCGAGGCCCCGGAGCTCGAGATCCTCGCGGTGTTCTTCGACGCGGGCGCGCGCACGATGCCGCACACGCACTCGACCGACCAGTTGCTCGTGTTCGTGGAGGGTGAGGGAGTCGTGGGGACGCGGGGTGAGCGTCAGATCTTCCGCGCTGGCGGATCGGCGTTCATCCCGGCCGACGAGTGGCACTGGCACGGGGCCACGCCGGCGTCGTCGATGTGTCACTTCTCGATCCGTCCGGGCGGTCCGTCCACGTGGGCCCCCGAGGTCCCGATGGAGGACTGGGACGCCTACATGGACGGGGCGCGCGACTCGAGATGAACGTCGCGATCGGCGTCGACGTCGGCACCACAGGTGCGCGTGCGGTCGCCGTCGACGCCGACGGCGCGGTGGTGGCGTCCCACAGCGTCGGGTATCCGCTCCTCACCCCGCAAGCGCAGTGGACCGAGCAGATCCCGGACGAGTGGTGGCGCGCGACGCGCGAGGCGATCGGGACGGTCGCCGCGGCGTGTCGCGATGCGTCGGCGGAGGTCATCGGGGTCGGGCTCACCGGTCAGATGCACGGCTCGGTGTTCCTCGACCGCAGCGGCGACGTGATCCGGCCGGCGCTGCTGTGGAACGACCAGCGCACGGGACGTCAGTGCGAGGAGATCGCAGCGCGGGTCGGGCCCGAGCGGATCGTCGAGATCACGGGGAACCCCGCGCTCACCGGGTTCCAGGCCCCCAAGGTGCTGTGGCTGCGCGACGAGGAGCCGGCGAGCTACGAGCGCGTCGCCCACGTGCTGCTGCCGAAGGACTTCGTGCGCTTCCGGCTCGCGGGGGAGCTGGCGACGGACGCCTCCGACGCGGCGGGGACCCTGTTCCTCGATCTGCGGACGCGCGACTGGTCCGCCGAGGTTCTCGACGCCCTCGACGTGCCCGCCGGGTGGCTCCCGCCGGTCGTGGAGAGCACCGAGGCGACCGGGGTGGTCGCCGCGGACGTCGCCGAGGAGCTCGGGTTGCCCCCGGGGATCCCCGTCGCGGCGGGCGGGGGCGACAACGCGGCGGCGGCGATCGGGAGCGCGGTCACGACCGCGGGCGTGATGTCGAGCTCGATCGGTACGAGCGGTGTGCTGTTCGCCCACGCCGACGTGTGCGCGGTCGACCCGTCGGGAAGGATCCATGCCTTCGCGCATTCCGTGCCGGGACGCTACTGCCTGCTCGCGGTCACGTTGTCGGCCGGCGGCTCGCTCCGGTGGTGGCGCGACCTGACGGGCCGTTCCTACGACGAGCTGGTCGCGGAAGCGGACGCCGTCCCTGCGGGGAGCGAGGGCCTCGTCTTCCTGCCGTACCTGACAGGCGAGCGCACTCCGCACCTCGATCCTGACGCGCGCGGTGGGTTCGTGGGCCTCACGGCTCGCCACACCAGGGGCCACATGACCCGGGCCGTCATGGAAGGGGTGCTGTTCGGCCTCCGTGACGGGCTCGAGGTGATGCGGGGTCTCGACGTGCGGCCGACCCGGATCCTCGCGATCGGCGGCGGCGCCTCCGCCGAGCTGTGGCTGCGTCTGCAGGCCGACGTGTACGGCGCAGCGGTCGAGCGCCTCGCGATCGAGGAGGGCGCTGCCTACGGGGCGGCACTGCTCGGTCACGTCGCGGCCGGCACGTTCTCCGACGTCGCCGAAGCCACGTCGGTCGTGCGCACCCTCGACGAGGCGACGGAGCCCGACGCGACGCGCGTGGAGGCCTACGCGGAGACGTACGAGGTGTACCGCTCGCTCTACGGAACCCTCCGCGAGGACATGCACCGGCTGACCGAGCTCGCCTAGACCGATCGATGCCGCTCGAGGAGGGCCCGGAGGAGAAGCACGGCCGGCATGTCGGCGGTTGTCATGGCGTCGCTGCTTCGACGTACGGATCGGCGGGGAGGCCGCGGACGCCCGGTCGCAGGAGGAACAGACCTCCGGCGGTGGGCTGCTCACCGCGCTCGACCTCGGTGAGCTCGATCCTCGCCGACGTGACGTACAGATCGGAGAGGTCGTCGCCGCCGAACGCGCAGCTGGTGACCAGGCTCACGGGGAAACGGACCGTCGCGACGACGCGGCCGTCCGGCGCGATCCGCCGGAGCGCCGAACCGCGCCAGAACGCCACCCAGAGGAAGCCTTCCTCGTCGACGGTCATCCCGTCGGGAAGGCCCCACGCCTCGGGGAACTCCACCAGGTGCCGCCGCGCGGCGATGGCGCCCGTCTCGGTCTCGAAGTCGAGCGCATCGACCGCGTGCGTCACGCTGTCGATGTAGTACATCGTCGAGGCGTCGGGGCTCCACGCGAGGCCGTTCGAGATCGTCACGCCGTCCAGGACCCGCGCCGGGACGCGATCGGATCCCAGCCGATAGAGCGACCCGATCGGCCGACGCCCCTCGATGTCCATCGTGCCTGCCCAGAAGCGCCCCGCAGGGTCGCACGCGCCGTCGTTCATCCGGGTGCGAGGATCGTCCGCCTCGACGTCGGCGAGGGTCTCGCGTCCCCCGGTGGCGGGATCGTAGAGCGCGAAGCCGTCGGGGCCGGTGAGCGCCCAGCGGCCCGAGGTCGTGGGGACGACTGCCCCCACGGGAGCCCCGACGTCGAACGTCTCGTCGCGCCCCGTCGTGGGGTCGAACCGGTGGACCAGACCCGCCGTGATGTCGACCCAGAACACGACGCGGTCGGGCGCCTGCCAGACCGGGCCCTCGCCGAGCTCGGCGCCCGCGTCGAGGATCAGCTCGGGATCGTTCATCCGCTCGCCTGCCGCACGGACGAGGGCGTCCTCGTCCGTGCGGGCGGGCCGGTCCGGTCCGACGGGGACGATTTCGGCGTAGCGTACGCAGTCGCGATACGCGGTTCTTACCACGTGCGGGATGTCCGGGGTATCGAAGCGGAACACGAACGGAAAAGGGGACTCGATGACCAGCAGCCAGAGCAGGTGGACGCACCAACCGGCCCCGCGCGTCGACCGCGCCGCACTTCGCCGACGGCTCGACGAGCAGACCGAGCTGCTCAGCACGGCGTCGCTGTTCCAGGGCCTGTCGAAGCGACACCTCAGGGAGATCGCGAAGGTGAGTGGCTCCCTTCGGTGCTCGGAAGGGAAGGAGCTCGTGAAGGAGGGCGCGACCGGCCGGGTCTTCTACCTGATCCTCGAGGGCACCGCGAAGGTCGTCAGGGGAGGGCGGACGGTGAAGCGGCTGGGGCCGGGCGACTTCTTCGGGGAGATGGCGCTGCTCACCACGATGCCTCGCTCCGCGAGCGTGTTCGCCGAGACGTCGATGGGATGCGTGACGCTGTCCGCCGCGCATCTTCGTTCCGTGATCCTCGAGAACCCGCAGATCGCCCTTCTGATGCTGGCCACGATGGCCGATCGTGTCGCCGAGCTGGATCGTCGTCTCATCAACTGACCGAGTCCGAGGTTTGTCACTCTTTCTGACCCGCGTGGATCCGCAGGTCAGCCGGTATATGCGCAGGTCGCAGCCGGATTGACCGACCCCCCGCTCCGGCGTAGCGTCGGGAGTGGCCCCAGGCGGCCAAGTGGATCGAAGCAGGGAACCGAGTGGGCTAGAGCCGTAAGGCGACTCGGAGTACCTGCGGGTACGGGTGGGAAAGCCAACTGCCTGTGCCTGCGGGGTATCTGGGGATCCCCAAAGCCGAGGTACCGCGAGGAAACCAAGCCGGTCGTGAGGTTGCCTGGGGTCACTCTCGTTCCCACTTCCGGTTGCGCGAGCGACGCGGGAGAAGGTCACTCCTCGCAACCTCCAGTGACCCTGACGTCGGCGTCGCTACGTCAAGGTCACGACCTGCACCGGGTCGAGGGGCGCGAGTACGAGCTCATCGCTGTAGCCGTCGTACGCGGAGAGGTACCACCAGAAGATCCGGGCTTGACCTGCCCCGAACGCCACGCCGGTGTCGGTGTCGACCTGGAGCGCGAAGTCGCTCGACGCGCCTGGTGCACAGGGGACGTAGCGGTCCACGTATGCGCGTGCCACGAAGATCCCCCCGCGCAGTTGTCGCAGCTGGAACCCTAGGTAAAGGACCGAGGGCTTGTTGCAGACGACCGTCCCCGTGAGGGTGGCGATCCCGGTCGCGGGATCGGTGGTCCCGCCGTCGATCGTCAGGGACGCATCGAAGGCGTCGGCCGTCACCTCGCTCACGTTCAGGACGAGCGTGCCACCTCCCGACTCACCCGAACCGCAACAACGCCCGGCCATGAGGAAGTACTCGACCCCCGCGAGCGCCCTGAAACGCACGGCCGCCGCGTACCCGATCCAGTCGTCGCTACAGCCGATCAGGTTCCGCTCTCCGTCGGTGCTCGTGAACACCGTGAGGATCGTGTCGTAGCTGCTGCCGACCGTGTCCACCTGCACCCGATCCGTCACCTTCGGGGCGAACCGGAAGAAGACCGAACCGTTGTTCCCGCACCTGCGCGGGCCGCTCGCGGTCGCCTCCTCGGTGTCCTGCGTGGTGCTGAACGGCAGAGGGCCCACCTCGATCGCGCCGGTACGCCCGTCGTTCGGCGGTGCCGCCGCGGCGACCGGCACCGTCAGGCCGAGCACGACGACGAGCGAGCTCACCGCGACGACCCATGGAGACACGGCTCTGCGCATCTTCGCCACCTCCCGCGAGAGGGTGCCTCCTCGGTGGACGCGGGACCCCCCCGATCGGGCCGATCCTGCTGCGAGGCTGGGTGTTGCGCCAGGGTCGAACGGCCCGAGGCCTCCGGGTGCTCGCGAGGAAGCCCCCTTGGTTGATCAGGCCGATCGGGTCGTCGGGCCGCCCAGGTACGCCTCGATCACGGCCGGATCCTCGGCGATCTCGCTCGGGAGGCCGAGCGCGATCGTCCGTCCCTGATCGAGGACCTGGATCCGGTCGCAGAGCTTCATGATCAACCGGAGGTCGTGGTCGACGACGACGACCGAGCACCCGAGGACGGCACGGATCCGCCGGATGTTCGCGAGGAGCTCGTCGGACTCGGCCTCGTTCATCCCCGCCGCGGGCTCGTCGAGCAGGATCAACGACGGCCGCCGCACGACGGCGCGCGCGATCTCCAGTCGACGCTGCATCCCGTACGCGAGGTTCACCGCCTTCTCGCGTTCGACCCCGTGCAGCCCGAACCACGCGAGCGTCTCGTCCACCACGCGCTCCGGCGTCCCGGGCGTGGCCGCAGCCTCCACGTTCTCGCGCACCGTCAGCTGGTCGAACAGGCGGATGTTCTGGAACGTGCGCGAGAGTCCGGCGGCCGCGATCCGGTGCGCGCGCTGGCCCACCGACCGCGGTGCCCTCGAACACGATCTCGCCGGCGGTCGGGACGTAGACGCCCGAGACGACGTTGAGCAGCGTGGTCTTGCCGGAGCCGTTGGGACCGATCAGCCCCAGGATCTCCCGGTGACGGACCTCGATGTCCACCCCTTGGAGCGCTGCGACGCCCGCGAACCGCTTCTCGACCCCGGTGCCGCGAAGCGCCGGCGGCTCGGTGCCGGGCGCGGCGGGCACGACGCCGGGGAGGTCGTCGACGGGTGCGAAGGCCTGGGTCGTCACGGCCCCCGCCTTGCGGGCCCGTCGCGCCGACGGGCTCAAGCGTCGGAGCAGGTCGTCGATCTCCCATCGATCGAAGATGCCCTCGGGCCGCAGGATCAGCGTCACGATGATCAGCAACGCGATCACGAACTGGACCGTCCCGGTGATCTTCGGGAGTTCCAGGGGCCCGATCCGGACCCCCTGCTCGACCCGGGCGAGCGTGTCGGTCAGGAACGTGATGATCGCCGCGCCGGCCACCGCCCCGGTCACGGAGGTCTTGCCGCCGATCACGATCATCGCGAGCAACGAGAAGGTGATCGCGAAGTAGAACTGGTTCGCGTTGAACGCGATCACGTTCTGGGCCCACAGTGACCCCGCGGCGCCGGTCAGCGCCGCGCTCAGGAGCCAGGCGCCGTAGCGGGTCCGAACGACGTTCGTGCCGAGGGCCGCGGCAGACAACGGGTCCTCGCGGGTCGCGCGCAGCCGCAGCCCCGGACCCGACTCCTTGTACAGGCGCCCGATCACCACGTAGGCGACCGCCGCGAGCGTCGCGATGCCCACCGTGGTCCGCGACGGGATCCCAGCGAGCCCCACGGAGCCGCGGGTGTACTCGGTGGCGTTCTGGAAGGTCGTGTGGGTCATCACCAGCAGCGCGAGCGTGGCCATCGCCATCGTCGACTCCGTCATCCGGATGATCGCGCCGCCGAAGACCGCCGCCACGACCAGCGCCACGAGCGCCGACAGCAGCACCGCCATGGGGAGCCCGACGCTCGCGTCGGCGAGGAACCCGGGGAGCTCGGGCAGCTGCGCCGCCTTGACCGCCGGCGTGATCGACACCAGCGCCGTCGTGTAGGCGCCGATCCCCATGAACGCCACGTGCCCGAACGAGACGATCCCGCTGTTCCCGATGAAGGACTGCAGCGACACGACGAGCGTCACGTTCACGAGGAAGACGATGTAGGTGCGGGTCGAGGCGGTCGAGCCCAACGCCTCGGTCAGGAGCATCCCGCCCACCACGCATGCGGCGACCACCCCCGAGCCGAGCAGCGCGGGCCTGAGTCGGTGCGCCGGGATCACCAGCTCGCCTCGACCTTCTGCCCGAACAGGCCCTGCGGCCGGACGTAGAGGATCGCGACCACGATCAGCAGCGAGGTCGCCTGCGCGTAGGGGAGCATCGAGCCGGGCAGCAGGGCCTGGAGGAACACCTCGAGGGTCCCGAGGAAGAACCCCCCGATCACCGCGCCGCGGAGGTTCCCGAGTCCGCCGATGACCGAGGCGATGAACGCCTGGATCACCGGGACGAACCCCGTGGTCGGGTTGACCGAGGTGGTCCGTGCGATCCACAGGACCCCGGCGATCCCGGCCAGCAACCCTGAGATCAGGAACGCGAGCGAGATGACCCGATTCGCCCGCACGCCCATCAGCCGGGCCGTCGTGAAGTCGGTTGCCGCCGCCCGCATCGCGAGCCCTGCGCGGGAGCGCTTCATGAACACCGTGAGCGTCACGAGCGAGATGGCCCCGATCGCCGCGGTCAGGATGCTCAGCACGCTGATCCGGATCGCCCCGATCTGGACCGCTTCGTCGAAGATCGGCGGGACCGGGATGCCGCGCGAGCGGACCGACACCGCCTGGCGGAAGGCCCCCTGGATCAGCTGGGCCACCGCGAACGATGTGAACAGCAGCGACACGAAGCTCGCGTTGCGGAGCGGCCTGAACGCCACGAGCTCCATCAGGACCGACGCGATCCCGGCGGCCAGCACGCCGACGAGCCCGACCACGATGAACGGCGCACCCATGTAGGTCGCCGCGAGCATCGCGTACCCGGCGATCGTGACCAGCTCGCCGTACGCGAAGTTCAGCATCCCGAGGACGCCGTAGACCATCGACAGCCCGAGCGCGAGCAGCGCGTAGATGCTGCCGAGCGACAGCGCGTTGACGAGCTGCTGGACGAATTCGGACGGCGTCATCGGGCCTCCTCGTCGGGCTGACTGATCCCCAGGTACGACCGCTCCAGCTCACCCTCGAGCAGCTGGTCGGTCGGACCGGAGGCTACGACCCGACCCACCGACAGGACGTAGGCGCGGTCGGCGATCGCGAGTGCACGGTGCACGTTCTGCTCGACGAGGAGCACCGTGACGCCTTCGCGGTGGAGCTCCCCGATCAGCTCGAAGATCCGGTCGACGTAGATGGGGGCCAGTCCGAGCGACGGCTCGTCGAGCAGCAGCATCCGGGGCCGCGACATCAGCGCCCTCGCGATCGCGAGCTGCTGCTGCTCCCCGCCTGACAGCGTCCCGGCCAGCTGGTTCGCGCGCTCGCCGAGGATCGGGAACCGCTCGAGCCACCGCAGCGCGTCCTGGCGCAGCAGGTCGTGGTCCTTGCGGGCGACCCCCCCGATCGTGAGGTTCTCCTCGACGGTGAGGTTCGGGAACACGTGACGTCCCTCGGGGACCATGGCGATACCGCGGCGGAGCACGGCCTCGGGCACCATCCCGCTCAGGCGGCTTCCGTCGAACGTCACCGAGCCGTGTTGGGGCTTCAGCGCGCCCGCCAAGGTGCGGAGCAGGGTGGTCTTGCCCGCCCCGTTCGGACCGAGCGCGGCGACGATCTCGCCGGCGCCGACCTCGAGCGAGACCTCGTGGAGCGCGACGACGGCCCCGTAGGCGACCGTCAGTCGATCGACGACCAGCAGGGGAGCAGGGGAGGCCGCCACGGCCTCGGCCCGCACCCCCGCGCGGTCGTCGGTCACGTTCAGATCGCCGGCACGTAGTCCGGGAAGTCCGGCTGCTCGAGGCAGGTGAAGTTCGTGCCGTCCATCTGGATCAAGGCGGCCGGCTTGTTCGCCCGCCGGGTCTCCGGGTCCATGACGATGTGACCGGAGATCCCCGTGTGGTCGAGCTGCGTGAGCGCCTCCTTCAGCGCGTCGGGGTCGGTGCTCCCGGCAGCCTCGATCGCGCCGGCGACCGCGTTGACCTCGTCGTAGCCCACGACCGCGACGTACGAGCTGGGCTCGGAGCCGTACCGTTCCTCGTAGTCGCTGTAGAAGGCGTCCACCTCCGGGTCGCCCTCACGCGTGCACACGGAGTTCGAGAACGTGAGCCCGTCGATCGCGTTCTCGCCGGCGTCGAGGAGCGCGGCGTCGGCGTTCCCGTCGGTCGAGAGCACCGGGATGGTCAGCCCCGCCTGTCGGAGCTGCCGCAGGAACACGGCGCTGTCGGGCAGGAACATCGGGGTGAAGATCACGTCGGGGGCAGGGTCGGCGTTCGCGATCTTCGTGACCACGGCGGAGTAGTCTCCCGCGCCGATCTTGTACTCGTCGGTCGCCACCACGGTGCCGCCGCCGTTCTCGAACGCATCGGAGAAGAAGATCGGGAGGTCGCGGGTGTAGGGGATCTCGCTCGAGCCCAAGACGTAGGCGTTCCCGTACCCCTCCGCGATCGCGTACTCCGCCAGGACCGCGGCCTGGATGTTGTCGCTCATCACGAGCTGGAAGGCGCACTCGCCCATGTCGCCCACCAGCGTCGGCGCCGTGCCGAGCCCTGTGGAGATCGGGATCCCGGCACCGCACGCGACCTGCCCCTCGGCGAGGATGCCATCGCCGACCGTGCCCATCAGGTAGACGGCGCCGTCGTCGATCAGCTGCTGGGTGACCTTCGCCGCCTCGGCCAAGTCGTTGCGCATGTCGACCGTCGTGAGCTCGAGCGGGCGTCCGTCGACGCCTCCGTTCTCGTTGATCTGGTCGACGGCGAACTGCGCGCCCTCCTGCATCGGGGCGTCGTAGTAGGCCCAGTCGGTCGACAGGTCGGCGGGGAACCCGATCACGATCGGGTCGCCGGAGGCGGCCCCGTCGTCATCACCTGCGTCGCTCGTGCTGTCCGAGGTGCTGCACGCCGCGCCGACAAGTGTCAGCACGAACGCGAGGGCCAACGTCCTGCGAAGCATCCCCAACCTCCCCCTCGTAGGTAGGTGGGCATTCGTACGCTCGGTCGGCGGAGCTGTCAAGCTCGTTACCGGCTTTCCCCGATCGCAGCAGATGCGCAAGAATCCTGCCTCCGGAGGAGGGGAGGGAGGAGCCACGCACACGAGTGAGACGATCGGGGAAGAGGTCCGCTCGCGGCTCGGGGACATGACCCCGGCCGAGCGCAAGGTGGCGCGCGCGCTGCTGGCGACCTACCCGACGGCGGGTCTCGAGAGCCTCCCACAGCTCGCCGGGGGTGCGGGCGTGACGGGCCCCACCGTGCTGCGCTTCGTCCGGAAGATCGGCTTCGATGGATACCCGGCGTTCCAGCGCTCACTCCGTCGCGAGGTACAGGCCCGTACGGAGGGGCTGCCCTCGCTCTACGCGACGAAGGGCGCGACGCAGGACGACGACGTCCTGCGCCAGAGCCAGGAGGCGTTCGTCCGGGCCCTCGACGCGACCCTGACCTCCGACGGCTCTCGAGGAGGAGCTCGCCCCGGTCGTCACGTTCCTGACCGACCCGAAGCGCAGGATCTGGTTCGTCGGCGGACGGTTCAGCCAGCTGGCGGCGAGCTACCTGTGCATGCAGCTGCGGATGCTCCGTTCGGGCTGCGCCATGATCGGTGAGGCGCCCGACCGCCGGATGCTCGACAGCCTGGAGGTCACCCGCAGGGACGTGCTGTGCCTGTTCGACTACCGGCGCTACCAGTCGGACACGATCGCGGCCGGGAGGATGGCTGCCGAGCGAGGGGCGACGTTGGTGGTCTTCACCGACCCCTGGCTCTCGCCGGCCGTCGAGCACGCCCGGCACGTCCTGGTACTCGCATGCGGACTCCGCGTCGCCGTTCGATTCGCTGCTGGGGGCGTTCGCGCTGACGGAGCTGATCACGGCGAAGGCGGTCGCCGCCCTGGGCGAGACCGGGCGCAGGCGGGTGGCGGAACTGGAGGATGCCCACGAGATCGCGACCGCCGGGTCCGATCCCGGCGCAGGAAGGACCGGAGCGTGAGACCGACCGCAGCCGACGACGTCCAGGTGTGGCTCGAGGAACAGGGCGTGGCCGCCGTCGCACTCGGGTTCGTCGATCCATCGATGATCGTGCGGACCAAGACGATCCCGGTGGGGCGGTTCGCCTCGGTCGCCACTACCGGGGTGGGACTGTCGACGCTGTTCAACGTCGCGATGTCGAACGATCAGTTCGCCCTGCTCCCCGGCTACATCGACGGTCCGAGCGGGGACCTGCGGCTGCTGCCCGACCCGGCCGCGACGGTGCCGCTGGCCGCGATGCCGGGGTGGGCCTGGGCTCCCGTGGAGCAGTACACGCAGGCCGGCGAGCCGTACCCGGGGTGTCCGCGTGCGTTCGCGAGACGTATGGCCGACGCGTATGCGCAGCGCGGTCTGTCCGTGCGAGCCGTGTTCGAGTTCGAGTTCTCGGTGGGGACGAAGGCCGAGGACGGGAGCTTCGTGCCCGCCCACGAGGGTCCCGGCTACAGCGACATCGCCCTCGTTCGCAACCACGACTTCGCGCTCGACCTGCTCACGACGGCCGAGGCCCAGGGGCTCGGCGTCCAGCAGCTCCATCCGGAGTACGCGGACGGTCAGTTCGAGATGTCGATCGCGCCGAGCGATCCGATCGGCTCGGCCGACGCGGCGATGGTCGTGCGTCAGACCGTGCGCGCCGTCGCGCGCCGCCACGGGCTCGTCGCGTCGTTCGCGCCCCAGGTCGGACCGGACACCGGCAACGGCCTGCACGTGCACCTGAGCCTGTGGCGCGGCGACGTCCCGGTGCTCGCGGGCGGCGACGGACCTGCCGGCATGCAGGACGAGGGCGAGGCGTTCGTGGCCGGTCTCCTGCAGGAGCTGCCGGCGATCGTCGGGGTGACGGTCCCGACGAGCCTGGGCTACCTGCGTCTGCAGCCGCACCACTGGTCGGGGGCGATGCAGTGCTGGGGCCTGGACAACCGCGAGGCGTCGCTGCGGTTCGTCGCCGGCCAGACCGAAGCGACCGCCGGGGCCGCCAACGTCGAAGTCAAGCCGGTCGACGGCACCGCGAACCCGTACCTGGCGATCGGGGCGTTGCTGGCGGGGGGTCTGCACGGCGTGGACACGGGCCTCCGGCTGCCCCCATCGACCGAAGAGGACCCCGAGGGGCTCGCCGACGACGTGAAGGCCGCGCGCGGCGTCCGCCAGCTGCCCGCGTCGCTCCCGGAGGCGACGGAGAGGCTGGCGGCATCCGGCGTGCTCCGCGAGGCGATGGGCGACTTCTTGTTCGAGACGTACCTCGCGACCCGGCGCGGCGAGGTCGAGCAGTACGAAGGGCTCGCCGACGACCAGCTGATCGGCCGCCTCCGCTGGCGGTACTGAACGGGACCTCCCGGTCCCAGGAGAGAGGGGAACGACCATGGCGAGGATCGATCTGAGCGGCGCCGACGTCGTCGACGCGCACTGCCATCCGTTCCGCAGCGAGGACCTCCTGGGGCGCGAGCCGCGCACGTTCGAGACGCGGTGCATGTTCCTGGGCACCGCGCTCTTGTCGTCGAACCACGCGCACCACGAGGCGGCGGCCCTCGTCGAGGAGATGACGGAGACCACGATGTTCGGGCTCGCGCTCCGGCGGTGGATGGCCACGCACCTCGGCGTCGAGCCCACGAAGGAGGCGGTGGTCGCGGCGCGCGACGCGGCGCTCCGCGCCGATCCACCCGGGTACGTGCGCGGGCTGCTCGAGGCCGAGAACGTCGTCGCGGTCGTCGCCGACGAGGGCTACCCGCAGCCGACGATCCGTCGCGACGAGTTCGAGGAGGCGCTCGGCGGCGTGCCGGTGCACCGGGTGGGGCGCATCGAACCGTGGATCGTCGACGCCCGTGAGGAGGGCACGTTCGACGGGACCGTCGGCGCGTTCGAGGCACGGGTGCACGAGGCCGCGGAGGACCCCCGGCTGATCGCGTACAAGACGATCATCGCCTACCGAACAGGGCTGGACGTCACCGATCCTTCGACCGCCGACGCGACGGCCGCGTACGATCGGTGGCGCGCCGACGACTGGCGGGAGTCGCGCGAGCACGCGAAGCCCGTCCGCGACTTCCTGTTGCGTCGCGCGTTCGCCCTGGCGAAGGAGCACGACCGGGTCTTCCACGTGCACGTCGGCGCGGGCGATCCCGACGTGAACCTCACCCACGCGAAGCCCTCTGACGCGTTCTCCCTGTTCGTCGAGCACCAGGACCTGCGGATCGTGATGATCCACGCGGGATGGCCGTGGGTGGCCGAGGCGAGCTACGTGGGGACCGTCCTGCCGAACATCTGGCTGGACATCTCCGAGCTCGTGCCCTGGGGATGGGGACAGACGGACTGGTCGCTCGAGATGCTGCTGGGGTCGGTCCCTGGCGCGAAGATCCTCCATGGGTCGGACGAGTCGTCCGAGCCCGAGATGTTCCCGCTGTCGGCGTGGCTCGTGCGCGACGCGCTGGAGCGCGTGCTCGGGACGTTCGTCGATCGCGACTACCTGTCCAGGCGGGATGCGGAGTCGATCGGCCGAGGCGTCCTGGCGGGCAACGTGCGGGCGCTGCACGGGATCTGAGCCGCGGATGACCGACGCCAGGCCCGATAGCCTGAGATCGAGCGATCGAGGAGGCCCGCCCGTGGAACAGAGCTCCGTGCATCCGTACATCCCGAACTCGGTGCCGGCGGTGCGCGACGCGATGCTCGAAGCGATCGGCGCCGCGGACATCGAGGAGCTGTACGCCGACATCCCGGCCGAGCTCCGCCTCGACCGTCCGCTCGACCTGCCGCCGGCCCTGCGCTCCGAGGCCGAGCTGGTCCGCCACGTCGAGGGCCTGCTCGGACGCAACACGAGCACCCGCGAGTTCCTGAGCTTCCTCGGGGCCGGCTGCTACCCGCACCACGTCCCGGCCGTGTGCGACGAGGTGAACTCGCGGGCCGAGTTCCTCACCGCGTACGCGGGCGAGCCGTACGAGGACCACGGCCGGTTCCAGGCGTTGTTCGAGTACGCGAGCATGATGGGCGAGCTGCTCGAGATGGACGTCGTGAACGTCCCGACCTACGACGGGTTCCAGGCCTCGGCGACCTCGCTTCGGATGGCCGCCCGCATCACGGGCCGCGACCGCGTGCTCGTGACCGCGGCGATCGGGGTGGGCGAGCTCTCGAAGATCCGCGACTACCTCGCGCCGGACCTCGCGGTCGAGCTCGCGCCGTTCGACGCCGCGACCGGCGAGCTGGACCTGGGGGCGCTGACGACGATGCTCGGGCCCGGCGTCGCGGCCGTGCTCGTGAAGCAACCCACGTACCTGGGCGTCGTCGAGACCGCGCGGCGAGGAGATCGCACGGCTCGCGCACGAGGCCGGGGCCCTGCTCGTGGTCTCGGCAGACCCGAGCACGCTCGGCGTCCTCGCCCCGCCGGCCGCGTGGGGCGCCGACATCGCGTGCGGCGATATCCAGCCGCTCGGCCTGCACCAGTACTACGGCGGCGCGAACGGCGGCTACATCGCGACCCACGACGACCCGCGGTTCGTGATGGAGTACCCCTCGCGGCTGTTCGGGGTCACGTCGACCTCGGTCGACGGCGAGTACGGGTTCGGCGACGTCGCCTACGAGCGGACCTCGTTCGCGATCCGCGAAGAGGGCAAGGAGTGGGTCGGCACGGCCGCCGCGCTGTGGGGCATCACGGCCGGTGTGTACCTCGCGCTGATGGGGCCGCAGGGGATGACCGAGCTCGGCGAGGGCATGATGGCGCGCACCCGCTACGCGATCGAGCGCCTGGGCGCGATCGAGGGCGTGCGGGTGCCGTTCGCCGGCTCGCACCACGTGAAGGAGTTCGTCGTGAACCTCGACGCGACCGCACGGACGGTCGGCGAGGCACACGCTGGGCTCCTCGAGCGCGGGATCTTCGGCGGTGCCGATCTGTCCGCCGCCTTCCCCGATCTCGGGCAGAGCCTGCTCGTGTGCGTGACCGAGGTCCACACGGCGGGCGACATCGATCGGCTCGCGTCGGCGCTCGAGGAGGTGCTCGCATGAGTGGCGGCACGCTGCCGGTCGGCCCGAAGCCGATGCCGCGGCGGTTCCACCAGGCGAGCTGGGACGAGCCGGTGATCTTCGAGCTCTCGACGCCCGGCGCTCGCGGGGTGCTGCCCCCGCCGGTCGAGGCGCAGATCGCCGAGGCGGTCGGGAACCCGGCCGAGGCGCTGCCCGCCGGGGTGCGGCGCGCGAGCGCTCCCGCACTGCCCGAGCTCTCGCAGCTGCACGTCGTGCGCCACTACGCCCGGCTGTCCCAGGAGAACCTCGGCGTCGACCTGAACATCGACGTCGGGCAGGGCACCTGCACGATGAAGTACTCGCCGAAGGTGAACGATCAGCTGATCCGCAGCCCGAAGGTCACCGAGCTCCACCCGTTGCAGGACCCCTCGACCGTCCAGGGCATCCTCGAGCTGCTGTGGCGCCTCGAGCGGTTCCTCGCCGAGATCTGCGGGCTCGACCGGGTGACGCTCCAGCCTGGCGCGGGCTCGGCCGCGATCTACACGAACATCGCGATGATCCGCGCCTACCACGCGTCGCGCGGCGACACCGCGCGGGACCAGGTGATCACGACGATCTTCTCGCACCCCTCGAACGCGGCGTGCGCGAAGACCGCCGGCTACGAGGTCATCACCCTGTACCCCGACGCCGACGGGTACCCGGATCTCGACGCGCTGAAGGCCGCGGTCTCCGAGCGCACGGCGGCGCTCCTGATCACGAACCCCGAGGACACCGGCATCTTCAACCCGCGGATCGCCGAGTTCGTCCGTGTCGTGCACGACGCCGGCGGGCTGTGCGCCTACGACCAGGCGAACGCGAACGGGATCCTGGGGATCACGCGCGCCCGCGAGGCCGGGTTCGACCTGTGCCACTTCAACCTGCACAAGACGTTCTCGACGCCGCACGCCTGCGGCGGCCCCGGCGCGGGCGCGTGCGGCGTGACCGAGGCGCTCGCCCCGTTCCTGCCCTCACCGGTGATCGAGCGCGAGGGCGACACGTACCGCCTGAACCACGACCGGCCGATGTCGGTCGGCTCGATCCGGCCCTGGTACGGGGTCGTGCCGAACCTCGTCCGCGCCTACTCGTGGGTGATGAGCATGGGTCCCGAGGGCCTGCGCGAGGTCGCCGAGACCGCGGTGCTCAACAACAACTACCTGATGCACGAGGTGCTGAAGATCCGCGGCGTCTCCGCGCCGTACGCGAGCGGGCGGCGACGGATCGAGCAGGTCCGCTACTCGTGGGAGGAGCTCACCCGCGACACCGGCGTGCCGTCGGAGGACCTCGGGATCCGCGCGGCCGACTTCGGCACGCACTACTGGACGAGCCACCATCCGTTCGTCGTGCCAGAACCGATGACGCTCGAGCCGACCGAGGCCTACTCGAAGGCCGACCTCGACGAGTACGCCGCGATCCTCCGCGAGGTCGCGCGCGAGGCCTACGAGGACCCGGAGACCGTTCGCACGGCACCGCACCGCAGCACGGTGCACCGGGCGGACCACGAGCCGCTCGACGACCCCGAGCGCTGGGCCGTCACCTGGCGCGCGTACCGGCGCAAGCACGGCTGATGGCGACCGGCCCCGTGCGGATCGGGCTGCTCGTGAACCCGATCGCGGGGCTCGGCGGTCGCGTCGGCCTCAAGGGAACCGATGGGGCCGAGGTCGTCGCGCGCGCCCTCGCGCTCGGGGCGGTGCCGGCCGCCGGCATCCGCGCGGCGCGCGCGCTGGCGCGGCTGCAGGCCGAGGCGCCCGAGGGATCGGTCGCGCTCGTCGTCGCGCCGGGGGCGATGGGCGAGGAGCCGGCCCGGGTCGCGGGGCTCGAACCCTCGACGGTGATCGGCGAGGTCGGGGAGGCGACGACCGCCGAGGACACGCGGCGGATCGCCCGCGCGATGGACGTCGACCTGCTGCTGTTCGCCGGTGGGGACGGGACCGCGGCCGACGTGCTCGAGGCCGTCGGAGGATCGGTCGCGGTGCTCGGGATCCCCGCGGGGGTGAAGATCCACTCGGGCGCCTACGCGGTCTCGCCGGAGGCGGCGGGCCGGATCGCCGCCGGGCTCGCGCGTGGCGTCCGCCTGGACCTCGCCGAGGCCGAGGTGCTCGACCTCGACGAGGACGCCTACCGGCGCGGCCAGATCGCGCCGCGTCTCGTCGGGTACCTGCGGGTGCCGCGCGAGCCCCGGCTCGTCCAGTCGCGCAAGGCCCCGAGCCCTGCGAGCGAGCGGGTCGCGGCCGAGGCGATCGCGGCCGACGTCGTCGCGAACATGGAGCCGGAGCGCGCCTACGTGCTCGGGCCCGGCACGACCGTGCGGATGGTCGCGGAGCGTCTCGGCGTGCCGAAGACGCTCGTCGGCGTCGACGTGGTGCGGGGCGGCGGCCTCGTCGCGGCCGACGCGACCGAGCGCGAGCTCCTCGCGATCGTCGAGGAGGGACCCGCCGCGATCGTCGTCACGCCGATCGGCGGGCAGGGGTTCGTGTTCGGGCGCGGGAACCAGCAGATCGGCCCGGCGGTCGTGTCGCGGGTCGGGCGCGAGCATCTGGTCGTCGTCGCCACGGGGTGGAAGCTCGCGTCGCTCGGTGGCGCGCCGCTGCGGGTCGACACGGGCGACCATGAGGTCGACTCGATGCTCGCGGGGCACCTGCAGGTGATCACCGGGTACGGCGAACGTGCCGTGGTCCGGGTCGAGGCGTGAACGGGAGAGGGCGGATGGGATCGATGACGGGCAGGCGGGCGATCGTGACGGGAGGCGCCTCGGGGATCGGACGGGCCACCGCCGAGCTCCTGGCCGCCGAGGGAGCGCGCGTCGCCGTCGCGGACCTCGACGAGGCGGGAGCGCGCGCGGTCGCGGGGGCGTGTGGACCGGACGCGATCGCGCTCGGCCTCGACGTCGCGGTGGCGGAGGAGTGCCGGCGCGCCGTCGAGCGCGCCGCAGAGGCGTTCGGCGGGCTCGACGTGCTCGTGAACAACGCGGGATGATCCGCCGCGCCGACGTCGTGGAGACCACCGAGGAGGAGTGGGACCGCGTGATGGCCGTGAACGTGCGCTCGGTCTTCCTGATGAGCCGGTTCGCGATCCCGGTGATGGTCGCCGGGGGCGGCGGGGCGATCGTGAACACCGGCTCGGGCTGGGGGCTGAAGGGCGGCGCGAAGGCCGCGAGCTACTGCGCCTCGAAGGGGGCGGTCGTGAACCTCACCCGCGCGATGGCGATCGACCACGGCCCCGACGGCGTCCGCGTGAACTGCGTGTGTCCGGGCGACACCGACACCGCGATGCTGCGCTCGGAGGCCGAGCAGCTCGGCGAGGCGGAGACGGCGTTCCTGGCCGACGCAGCGTCACGTCCCCTGCAGCGGGTCGGGACGCCCGAGGACATCGCGCGCGCGATCGTGTACCTGGCGAGCGACGATGCTGCCTTCGTCACGGGCTCGGTGCTCGTGGTCGACGGCGGCGGACTGGCGTAGGGCCCACAGAGAAGCCAGAGAGAAGGGGAGCGACGATGCGAGGGTTGGACGGCAAGCGGGTGCTGGTGACCGGCGGCGCCGGGGGGATCGGCTCGGCGACGTGCCGGCGGTTCCTGGAGGAGGGCTCGCGCGTCGTCGCGCTCGACCGCGACGCCGAGGGGCTCGAGCGCCTGGCGGGCGAGCTCCCAGGGGTCGAGACGGCCATGGCCGACGTCACCGACGCGGCGGACGTGGACCGCGCCTTCACGGAGGTCGAGGGGCGCTGGGGCGGCATCGACGTCGTGATCAACAACGCCGGCATCTCGATCCGCCACGACTTCCTCGACATCACGCTCGAGGAGTGGCACCGGGTGGTCGACGTCGTGCTCCACGGGGTCTTCTACGTGGCCCAGCGCGCCGCCCGCGGGATGGTCGCGCGCGGCGGGGGCGTGATCGTGAACATGGGCTCGACGAACGCGCTCGCCGGCTACCACCACTACGCCGACTACAACGCAGGGAAGGCCGGGGTCCTGTCGCTCACGCGCTCGATGGCGCTCGAGCTGGCGCCGGCCGTCCGCGTGAACGCCGTGTGCCCGGGCTTCATCATGACCCCGATGCAGCGGGCCGAATACACCGACGAGATGATCGCGCGCTACGAGGCGAAGATGCCGATCGGTCGCCTCGGCGAGCCCGAGGACATCGCCGCGATGTTCGCGTTCCTGGGCTCGGACGACGCCGCCTTCATCACGGGCTCGACCTTCGTCGTGGACGGCGGCGAGATCGCGGGGGGCCTGGCGAGCCAGGCCTGAGGACGGGATCGCCGTCGGCGATGTCATCCGACCTGATCGGTCTCGGCGAACGTTCGATCGACCGAGGTGGGGTCACAGGCTCCTATCCCTCGAACGGCGGAGGGGGCGGCAGCGAGGACGGGCCCGTTCCCGCCCCGCCCGCCGTGGCGGCGTCCCACCCGCGGTTCAGGTGGTCCTGCATATAGGCGCCGTTCGCGATCGAGAACACGACCATGATGACGAGCACGAGCACCGGCTCCACGGTCTGCTGGACACCGACCCGTTGCTCGAACGCGGCGATGTGCTTCGCGGTGTTCCACGAGGCGATGAACGGCGGGACGATGATGATCCACCCGAATGTCACCGCCATCAGCGAGCGGGTGGGGCTGATCGAGTCGTCCTTCTGGACCAGGCGGAGCTCGTCGTTGATCTTCCACCACCAATAGAAGGCGTAGATCCCGAGCGTGATCAGCGTCAGGCCGACCACCCCCAGGGGGTTCCGTCGCAGGTAGGTCTGCCCGTCGATCGTGACGTTCTCGGCCACCGCTCCTCCTCGAGCCGGATGTCTTCATCGCAGTCTAGGGTCGGTCGGACGAGGCGACCCACCGGCCATCGAAGGGGTCCGGTCTCTTCGCCGGTTGTGCCCTTCCCCCGGGCCGGCGTATCGTGCGGCGAGCACGGGGGGCGTGATGGACCGAGAGGCCGCTCATGCGTTCGCGCGCGAACGCTGCCTGAAGGAGACCACCTACCGACACCTGGTCTCGGTCGAGGGCGTGATGCGCTCGCTCGCGCGTCGGTTCGACGACGACCAGGACCTGTGGGGCCTGACCGGCCTGTTCCACGACCTCGATCAGGACCACACGGGCGACGACGGAGCGCAGCATGCGCTGCTCGCCGCCGGCTGGCTCCGTGAGGCCGGCGTCGACGAGCGCGTCGTGAACGGTGTCCTCGCCCACGCGTACGAGGAGTACCGGACCGACCTGATGTCCCGGTCGGTCGTCCACGCGGACGCGGTCGCCGGCCTGCTGGTCGCGGCGGCGCTCGTCCGCCCCGAGCGATCCGCCGGGATGAAGGTCTCGAGCGTGAAGAAGAAGCTCAAGGAGCGTTCGTTCGCCCCGGGGGTGAACCGCGACGAAGTCACCGGCGTGGAGGCGAGCCTCGGCCTTCCCTTGGAGGAGTTCCTCGCGGTCTCGATCGAGGGCCTGCAGGAGGTCGCCCCCGAGATCGATCTGTGACCGACGAAGCTCAGCCGTTCCGGGCCCCCCGTCGTCCCCTCGATGGCGTTCCCGCCCGAGGAGGGGGATCCTTGCCCCTCCCTAAGCGCTCAGGGTGTCGGCGGCATCGAGGAGGGTGATGCAGGCAGAGGGCGACGTCATCAGGTTCCCCGCGGGGGAAGAGCCCGCGGACTTCTCGACGTTCTTCGCCGAGGAGCACCACGGGCTCTTCAAGGCGCTGTACTTCGTCACCGGGAACCGGGCCGACGCCGCCGAGCTGACGCAGGAGGCGTTCCTCAAGCTCTGGGAGCGGTGGGACCGGATCGATCGGATCGACGATCCCAAGGCCTACCTGTTCCGCGTGGCGCTCAACGGGTTCCGGATGCGGGCGCGCGCCGCACGCCGGGCCACGCGGAGGCTGGTGCCGGTCGCCTCGTCGTTCGACCCGTTCGACGAGGTGGACCTCAGGGAGGACGTCCGCCGGCTGCTGCTCGAACTCACGCCGCGCCAGCGCGCCGCCCTCGTCCTGCTCGATCTGTACGGCTACGGCTCCGAGGAGGCCGCCCGGATGATGGGGATCCGTCCCTCGACCGTCCGGGCGCTCGCGACCCAGGGCCGAGCCGTGCTCAGAACGTCGGGAGGCCCGCATGCCTGACCTGAGGGAGGTCTTCGAGATGACCACGAAGCAGATGGAACCGGACCTCGACGCCTGGAGAGAACAGGAGAAGCTCCAGCGTCGATCGTCCAGGAACAAGAAGCTCGGTGCGTTCGCCGTGGCCGCCGCGATCGGGCTCGGTGCCGTGGTGTTCGTCCTGGCGAACCAGGGCGACCCGAACCCGGACGAGAAGGTGGTCGTGTCGACCCCATCGTCGACGACCCCGCCGATCACGGGCGCATTCCTGCTTGACCTCGCGAGCGGGGACGCGGCCCAGTTGCCCGATGCGATCGACGACGGGTCGATCTACTCGACGGCCGGCGGCACGTTGCTCGCGTACAGCCAGTGCTGCTCGTCGCCCAACCCCGTGTACGTCGCGAACGTCGACGGCTCCGGGTTCCGGCGGATCACCCGGGAGGGGGTCGACGGCTCCGGTGCCGCGTTGTCGCCCGACGGTTCGATGCTCGTGTATCAGCAGCGCGAACGGGTACGGGCAGGGCATCGGCAACCTCGTCGTCGTCGACCTGGCGACCGGGGACGAGACCCAGGTCACGGACCTCGAGCCCATGTCCTACGGCGCCTGGTTCCTGAACCCGAGCTTCAGCCCCGATGGGGCGCGGATCGTCTTCCAGCTGCCGCGTGGACCCGACGATGGGCAACGCACCCGATGGGACCTCTGGTCGGTCCCCGTGAGCGGAGGCGAGGCGTCGCTCGAGGTCGCGGACGCGAGCATGCCGACCTACGCACCGGACGGCCGGCTCGCGTACCTGGACGAACCCCGGGGCTCCTGGTCGTCTTCCCGCCTCATGGCCCGGGATGCCGACGGCGGGACGACGGTCCTGCTCGAGGTCGAGGGTGGCACGATGGAATTCCCGCGGTGGTCGCCGGACGGGACGATGATCGCCTTCCAGGGCGGCGACCCCTCCATCGGCACGATGGATAGCTCGATCCCGATCTCCGTCGTTGATGTCTCGACCGGCGACGTGACGGTGGTGGGCACGGGCGAGAAGCCCGCGTGGCTCGACGACGACACGCTCCTCATCGTCCGGTAGGAGGGCGCAGCCCCCGCGATCTCGGACGGTTCACCCGTCGCCACGTATGGGTACCGATCGAGCTCGCCCACCCAGGGAACCAGCTCGACGTCGAGTCGGAGAACGGCCCGATCACCGGCACGACCGCCGCGATCCCGTTCGTCGATCCCAGGAAGGAGGTCCCGGCCGGCTCGCTCGCGTGACCTGTGCCCGGCAGCCGTCAGCCCGTGACGACGGGCACGCGAGCGCGTGCTCGATCCGCCTGGCTCATGCGTCTGTGCCGCTGCCTGCGGCCTCCCTCTCGGCGTTGTCGATCAGGTCCACGTCGGGGTCCAGGCCGTCGAGGACGCTCAGCAGCCGGCGGGTCACCGAACGATCGTAGGCGAACAGGAAGCGGATCTCGTCGGCGTGCATCGCTCGTGCTCCCTCACGCGTGTCGGCGGGTCGGCTCTCGACCCGCCGTCATGCGGGTCCCGGTCCGAACGTCCAGACGTGCCCGGCGATGCCTTCTCCCCGCCGGTCCTCCGTCTCGGATCCGGTCACCGCCACGCCGGACTTGCCGATCGCCGCGACGCCGGTCCCGTGCAGGAAGCGAGGCATCTCGAGCCCTCTGAGGATCCAGTTGAGGCCACCGGCGGGTCCGATCCTCCGCACCACGAGGTCGTACCCGCGGTCGCTCGGGTCGCGACCCGTCCCCACTATCCAGGTGTTCATCTGACCGTCGATCGACAGATCCTCCGCCTGCGTGGCGGTGCTCCAGTCCTTGCCCCATGACCTCGTCCAGTTGATCGAGCCCTCCGTCGTCATGCGGGCGAGCCACGAGTCGGCCGGGCCCTTCGCCCCCCACGACACCGGTCCCGGGCGCGTGGCGCCGAGCACCATGACGATCTGCTCGCGCACCGCGACCTTGGCGGTCGTGTCGAACGAGTATCGGCCGGCGAACGCCTCTTCGCGCCAGAGCACCCCGCCGCCCGACGTCATCTTCTGCACGATCAGTGAGCCCTGCCACGTGTACTTGCCCGGCTCTACCGCCTGCGAGGCGGCCCATCCCGCCGCGTAGATCTCCCCGTTGCCCGCGATCGCGAGACCCGTCGCGCGGTCGAAGTACTCGTACGGGGTTCCCTCGGGCGGTTCGAAGTCGGTCGACCAGGTCGGCGTCGCGTCGAGCGTGAACGCGCGCAGCCAGCCGTCATGGTGGGGGTCGTCACAGCAGCCGTAGTCGTAGCCCGCGACGACGATCTGGTCAGAACCCACCGCGACGTCCGCGGCGGACTCTGCGATCTCGCACTGCCATCCCGGGGTGAGGTAGCGCTGCACGAGCGAACCGTCCGGCTGGCGTACCTCGAGGAACCACCCACCTCCTTCGCAGTGGACGCTGCGGACCCTGCCGACGACCGCGATCGTGCCGTCGGCGCCGACGGCGACGGCGACGGCATCCGAGAACGCTCGTCCCTCCGGCGCCCACGAGGCGGTCCATGAGCGGGTCCCGTCCGGTGCCCAGGAGCTCACCAGCATCTTCGTCTTGGACTTCACGATCTTGCGACCGACCGCGACGACGGACCCGTCGGGCCCGACGGCGGTCCCGACGAGCTCGGTGCCCGCCCGGTCGGACCACCGCAGCGTCGTGTCGGCGCCCGTGGCCGTCGCCGGCAGGCCCACGGCGAACGCGACCGTCACGATGGCCACCATCAGACGACGTCCCATGGTTCCCTCCCACCTCGAGATACCCGCCACTGTACGCATGATCTCCTGATCCAGGTCGAGAACGACTGCGCGGTCCGAACCGCTGCCCTCCGGCGCGGCGGGCGCGCGGTCGAGGGGGCGTCGGGTGACGTCATCGTCACGATCGAACCGGGCGCCGGAACAGCATGATCGCCCATCCGACGGTGTCGCGGCCCCAGCGCAGGTACTCGTCCCGCTCGCGACGTGCTTGCTCCAGGAGCGTCGGCACATCCGGGTCGTCGGGGTTCGAGGCCGCGAAGCGTTCTGCCGCCCGGAGCTGCAGGAACTCGTAGCGGTCCCAGTCCTCGATCGGGCTGGGGATGATGTACAGGGGTGTGAGTCCCTCGTCGCGCCCGACGGCGAGGTTGCCCTCCAGCGTCGAGAACAGGTCGGCGGTCATCCCCGATGCGGAGAGATAGGCCGGGTCCGGGTCGCGGATCCAGTACGGCTCGCCGACGAGCACGAGCCCGCCGGGCCTGGTGATTCGCCGCAGCTCGCGGAGCGTGCCGCGATGCCCGTCCCAGATCCAGCTGGCGCCGAGGCAGATCGCGAGGTCCGCGCTGGCGTCGCCCGTCGCGACCTTCGCCGCGTCCGACTCGATGAACCGGAGGTCGGCATCGGGCACCCGGGTCGCGGCGCGGTCGCGCGCGACCGGGACCTCGAACGGCGAGATGTCGACGCCGATCCCGCGGACCGTGTAGCGCTCCGCCAGACGCACCAGGAGCTCGCCCTTGCCGCACGCCGCTTCCCAGACGGCCGCTCCCGGAGCGAGGTCCAGGAGCTCGATCAGCTCGTCGATCCGGCTCAGGTGGGTGGGGTTGCAGACGACGTGGTCCGCATGGGTGATCGCGTAGTACCGCCACATGTCCATGCTCACGATCGTATGCCCAGCCCGCCGAAGGTGGCCGTCGTCACCTGCGCCTAGCTGTTGCCCGGGCGCGGTTCCGGTTCGCTCGCGGTGAACAGCGCCGCGGAGCCGACCGTCTCGACCTCGACCTCCCGGAAGGACGCCGACAGGATCGCTCGGAGGCCGTCGGCGGTGTCGCCGAGGTTGTCGAAACCGCCCTGCTTGTTGGCAGCACGGAGGAACGCGCGAGCGGGCTTCGTGTGCCGCTCTTGGAGGCCGAGCACCGTGCCTCCGAAGAGGACGCCGTCCGGGGTCAGGACGTCGGCGATGTTCCTGATCGCGACCGCCTTGTTGTCGTCCGGACCGCGCAGGCAGTGCATCACGAAGCTCAGCGCGGCCGAATCGAACGGACCCTCGACCGGCAGCGGCTTCATGACGTCGGCCTCGACGATCCGAGGGTTCCGTGCGGCCAGCCGCGTGCCTGCGCGGCGGAGCACGTGGCGGTTCGGGTCGAGGAGCGTGATCTCGGTACCTTCGGGCGGCGCGGCCTTCTCGATGAAGTACCCCGTGCCGGGACCGACGTCGAGATGCCGGCGCCGCAGGTTCGCCCGGTACTGCTCGACGACCGGAGGGACCGGGACGTGCCAGACCGCGCGGGTCATGAACCCGAGCACCCAGGGGTCGTAGATCGCGAGCATGAACCTGTTGTAGCCGGACTGGCCCTTGTACGCGGGGTCGTCGCGTTCCATGCGGCGCATCGTCGTGCACCATCGTGCTCTCGCGCAACCCCGCGTCACTCGTAGACCCGGGCGATGGGCACCGCGTAGCATCCGCGCAACATGACGACGGGCACGACACGCCGCGCGAACCGCCGGGCGATGCTCTTCGAGCGGACCGGCGTCACCCCGTTCCTGACCCGCGCGTTCGTCGTGCTGCTCGTCCTGCTGATCGCGTGCCCCGCGCTCCTGCTGCTCTTCGAGCGGCACGCGAACCCGGAGATCGAGACCGTGGCGAACGCCTACTTCTGGATGTGGCGGACCCTCATGGAGCAGGGCTCGCCGATCGAGTTCCAGACCGCCGGCGGGTGGCTCGTGTCGTACCTCGTGGTGATCGTCGGTGTCGGTCTCGTGGCCACGGGGACCGCGGCGATCGTCTCGAGGTTGGTGGATCTTCTCCTAAGGAGGCAGGCCGGGATGCATGAGACACGCGTGTCCGAACACGTCCTCATCTGCGGGTGGAACTCGCACGCCCGGACGATCGTGGAGGAGCTGCGCGCGGCCGGCGACGGGGACCGTCGACCGATCGTGATCCTCGCCGATGTCGCCACCTCACCCGTGGACGCCCCGGATACGGTCTTCATCCGCGGCGACCCCGCGCGTCGCGAGGACCTGGCGCGCGCCGGCCTGGACCGCGCGGCGACCGCGATCGTCCTGGCGGACGACACCCGGCCGTCCGCGACCCCGCACGACATCGACGGCAAGACCCTGCTGACCGCGCTCGCGATCGAGAGCACGAAGCCCACGTGCTACACGTGCGTCGAGGTGCTGCTGGCCGAGAACGTCGAGCACTTCCGCCAGGTCAAGGCGGACGAGATGATCGTGAGCGGCGAGGTCTCGAGCTTCCTGCTCGCGAGCGCGGCGACCGACCACGGCGTCAGCCGGATCGTCGGCGACCTGCTGACGCACGACGCCGGGCGAGGACCCGACAACCTGAGTTCCATCGACGTCCCGGAGTCGCTCGAGGGCGCCCGGTTCCTCGATGCCCTCGTCGAGCTGAAGGAGACGAGGGCGGCGATCGCCGTGGCTGTCGTCGGGACGGACGGCACGGTCGACGTGAACCCGGCCGCCGATCGGGCGCTGTCCCGCGGCGAGCGCGTGCTGGCGATCGTGCGGGAGGGGTAGGGGGAAGCGTCCGTCTGGCCACGTCGGGTCAGCTACGCGGCGACCGACGACGGGGAGGTCGTTCGGCCCTGTCCCGGGACCGCGCATCGGGGCGAGACTCATGGTCGCATCGGGAGGTGCGGGCCCCCAACGGGGAGGGCGGTCGCCTCCTGACTCGAGAGGTTGAGCACGATGCGAGGCCGGACCCACAGCCGCCGGCGGTGGGGGACCGAGGCGGTGGCTCGCGCTCCTCCGAGAGCTCGGATCTTGGTGCCTGATCGGACCGTCCGTGGATCGGAGGAGCCATGTACCGACAGCGCATGCACTTCTGCCCGAACTCGCAGGCCGCGATGATGGAGCTGGTGAGCCTGGGGGAGCAGTACAACAAGTTCGCCGCCGACAAGGGCTGGGCCCAGGGGACCTTCTGGTCACCGGTGGCGGGTGAGAGCGAGATGATCGTCGAGTTCGACTACCGCGACCTCGCCACCTACCAGCAGGAGACCGAGGCCATGTACATGGAGCCGGAGATGATGGCTCTGGCCGGGAAGATCTGGGGCATCGAGTCGTTCCGCTCCCCGTACTCGGAGCTGCTCGGCACGATGCCCAGCTTCGCCTGAGCCGATCGTCCGACGCGACGGTGATCCCCGAGCGCCCGCCTCAGCGGGGCGCTCGGGGTGCCGCACCACGACGAGACGCTGGGGTCGCGACGCACGCGTCGAGCCCGGATGTCAGACTCCGGCCACACGTCACGGAAGGAGCCTGGCATGACCGCAGTTCCGTCGCACGCACGCGTGGTCGTGATCGGCGCGGGGATCGTCGGCAACAGCCTCGTGTACCAGCTCGCCCTGCACGGGTGGAAGGACATCGTGCTGCTGGACAAGGGCCCGCTGCCGAACCCCGGTGGGTCCACCGGGCACGCGTCGAACTTCATCTTCCTGGTGGATCACTCCAAGGAGATGACCGACTTCACCGCCGACAGCGTCCGTCAGTACCAGGAGCTCGGGGTGTTCACGCGCAGCGGGGGGATCGAGGTCGCCCGCACGCCCGAGCGCGTCGAGGAGCTGAAGCGGCGGATGGCCTCCAGCGCGTCGTGGGGGATCGAGTCCGAGCTGCTGACGCCGGCGCAGGTGACCGAGCTGGTGCCCTACGTGGACCCGGACGTGATCCTCGGCGGGTTCCACACGCCCGGGGTCGGCGTCGTCGACTCGCTGCGGGCGGGCACGCTGATGCGCGAGAAGGCGATGGAGCTCGACGCGCTGACGGTGGTCTCGGGCGTCGAGATCACCGGCGTGGACGTCGAAGGCGGTCACGTGCGCGGCGTGCGGACCACCGGAGGGGACATCCAGGCGGAGACCGTCGTGGTCGCGTGCGGGATCTGGAGCCCGAGGATCGCGGCGATGGCCGGCGCGTCGATCCCGCTCGTCCCGGCGGTCCACCAGATGATCAGCGTGGGCCCGGTCCCGCTGTTCGCGGACACGGTCGGGGAGATCACCTACCCGATCGTGCGTGACGTCGACACGAACATGTACGAGCGCCAGCACGGCGGGGACCTGGAGATCGGGTCGTACGCCCACCGTCCGATCCTGATGCCGGCCGACGACATCCCGTCGATCGAGGAGTCGGCGCTGTCGCCGACCGAGCTGCCGTTCACGCAGGAGGATTTCGATCCGCAGATGGAGCAGGCGCTCGAGCTGATCCCGAGCGTCCTGTCAGACGAGCGTGTCCAGATCCGCTACGCGATCAACGGGCTGCTGTCGCTCACGCCGGACGGGATGCCGATCCTCGGGGAGACGCCCGAGGTGGCCGGGCTGTGGTCGGCCGCGGCGATCTGGATCAAGGAGGCACCGGGGATCGCGCGCGCGGTCGCCGAGTGGATGACCGACGGCACCCCCGAGATCGACCCCCACGGGGCCGACATCGCTCGTTTCTACGAGCACCACACGACCCAGCACCACATCTGGTCCCGGAGCGCCGAGGGCTTCAACAAGACCTACGGGATCGTGCATCCGCTCGAGCAGTGGAGCTCGAACCGGGACGTCCGTCTGAGCCCGTTCAACGAGCGCGAGCGGGCGCTCGGCGCGGTCTTCTACGAGGCCGTCGGGTGGGAGCGCCCGTACTGGTACGGGGCGAACGGGGGCCTGCTCGGTGACTACGGCGATGCGGTGATGCCGCGGCAGGGGGAGTGGGAGTCGCGCTGGTGGTCCCCGATCGTGAACGCCGAGCACCTGGCCTTGCGGGACCGGGTCGGCGTCGTCGACCTCACCGCGTTCGCGATCTTCGACGTCACCGGTCCCGGGGCGCTCGACTTCGTGCAGCGGATGGTGGTCGCGCAGATGGACGTCCCGGTCGGGCGCGTCGTCTACACACCGGTGCTGAACACCGCAGGCGGGATCAAGGCCGACATCACGGTCATGCGTCTCGGTCCGTCGTGGTTCCGGATCGTGACGGGCGGGCACTCGGGCATGGCGGACAGGAAGTGGTTCACGGACCACCTCCCGTCCGACGGCTCGGCGCAGCTGTTCGACGCGACCTCGGCCGTGTGCACGCTCGGCGTGTGGGGCCCGCGGGCCCGCGACGTCGTCGGTTCGATCACGGCCGACGACGTGTCGAACGAGGCGTTCGGGTTCGCGACGTGCCGCACGATCGAGATGGGACCGCTCCGCGTGCTCGCGTCACGGATCTCGTACATGGGCGAGCTCGGGTGGGAGCTGTACCTGCCGATGGAGCAGGGCGCCCGCCTGTGGGACCTGGTCTGGGACGCCGGGCAGCCGCACGGGCTCGTCCCGGTCGGGATCGGGGCCTACGCGGGGACCGCCCGGCTCGAGAAGAGCTACCGGGCCCACGGCGCCGAGCTCGACCTGGAGCACGATCTGGTCGAGTCCGGGATGGCACGCGCGACGGTCAAGGACGCCGACTTCATCGGGCGCGATGCCTACCTCCGCCAACGAGAGGCCGAGCCCTCGCGCGTGCTCTGCACGCTGACCCTGGACGACGCGACGTCCTCGAGCGGGGTGAAGCGCTACATGATGGGTCGCGAGCCCGTGCTCGCCCCCGACGGGGCGCCGCTCGTCGACGCGCGCGACCGTCGCTCGTACGTGACGAGCGCGGGGTCGGGGCCCTCGGTCGGCACCCACCTGATGATGAGCTACCTCCCGCCGGCGAGCGCCGTCGTCGGGACGAAGCTCCAGGTGGAGTACTTCGGCGAGCGCTACCCGGTGACGGTCGCGATGGTCGGGAGCAGGCCCCTGTTCGATCCGGACGACGCCCGGATGAAGGGGTGAGCGGGTGAACGTCCTGGTGTGCGTCAAGCGCGTTCCCGCGACGGGGTCGCGCATCTCGTTGACCGACGACGAGCGGCACGTCGACACGAAGCACCTCGGCTTCACGGTGAGCCCGCACGAGGAGTGCGCGGTCGAGGAGGCGGTCCGCCTGGTCGAGGCGCACGGCGGCACGTCGGTCGTGCTCTCGCTCGGGCCGCCGGAGGCCGAGGAGCAGCTGCGCGACGCCCTCGCGATCGGGGTCGACCGGGCGACCCTGCTCGAGACCGCCGAGGACGGGTGGGACGCGAGGGGCACGGCCCAGGCGATCGCCGAGGCCGCTCGTGCCGAGGCCGAAGCCGGCACGCCCTTCGATCTGCTGCTGTTCGGCAACGAGGCCGCGGACTCCGGCGACCATCAGGTGGGGATCCACGTCGCGTACGCGCTCGGTCTGCCGTGCGTGAGCGGGGTGAAGTCGATCGAGGTCGTGGACGGCGGTATCGCGGCGCGGCGGGAGGGTCCGGTCGGCGCCGAGGTGTTCGAGGCGCCGCTTCCGGCCGTGGTCACGGTGAAGGAGGGCATCAACCTGCCCCGGTTCGCCTCGGTCCCCGGGAGGATCCGGGCGAAGAAGAAGGTGCTCGACCGGCGGCCGGTGATCCGGCCCACGCCGGCCGTCGAGACGTTGAGGCTGCGCGTCCCCCCGGAGCAGCGGAGCGAGGTCGCAGGTCCTCGGACGAGGCCCGGACGCCGCTCCGGCCGTCGTCGACCTCCTCGAGCGGCTGGGGGTGGTGTCCCGATGATCGTCGTCGTGGAGCACGATGCGGGGGCGCTCGCCGACGTGTCGCGGCAGGCGCTCACCTTCGCGCGGGGTGTGGGCGAGTCCCTCCACGCCGTCGCCTTCGGCGAGGGGGCACCGCAGGCCATCGCGGCGGCGGGTGCGTACGGAGCCGTCACCGGCACGGACGTCCATGCCGCCGGCGCGTACGCGCCGGCGGCCTGGGCCCAGGTGCTCGCCGAGGTCGTGTCGACGTCGGGAGGCTCGGCGGTCGTTGCCGCGGGCACGGACCGCGGCAACGAGCTCCTGGCGCATCTCGGTGCGAAGATCGATGCCCCGTTCGTCGCGAACTGCGTCTCGGCCGAAGCCGACGGCGAGGGCTGGCGGGTCTCGCGCCAGCGCTGGGGCGGGAGCCTCCTGGAGGATGCGCGCGTCACCGGCACGCCCGTCCTCGCTGTCGGTGGCGCCGTACGCCGTCGCGGACGACCCCGGCGGTGCGCCGTCGACGGTCGAGGTGATCTCGGTCGAGCCGGAGCCGAGCGACGATGATCTGCGCGCGCGGGTCACACGCGTGGAGGAGGCGGCAGGGGGCTTCCGTGTCCCTGGGCGACGCGAAGCTCGTCGTCGGTGGCGGCCGGGGCGTCGGCAGCGCCGACGGGTTCGCGAGCCTCGACGCGCTGGCGGCGGCGCTCGGTGGCGTCGTCGGTGTCTCGCGCGCGGTCACGAGCGCCGGGTGGCGCCCCCACGCCGAGCAGATCGGTCAGACGGGGGAGCGGATCGCGCCCGACCTGTACATCGCCTGCGGGATCAGCGGAGCGAGCCAGCACATGGTGGGGTGCCGCGGCGCGGACCGGTTGCTCGCGATCAACGACGACGAGGACGCCCCGATCCTGGCACGGTCGGACTACGCGGTGATCGGCGACCTCCACCAGGTCGTGCCGGCGATCGTGGCGGAGCTCGAACGGCGCCGCGGTTGAACCGCAGGCGGCGCGACGTGCCCACAGCATCCGGGAGGTTCGCCGACCTGGTGGACCCCGAGGGAACCCCGATCCGACTGTGGGAGCCGGGTCGGTAGCGCTCCGCGAGGGGAACCGCCGAGATCGAGCAGACGAGCGCTCCCGGGTCGAGGTCACGCGCGACGACGAACGCTCGTGGACGTTCCCGATCTGCCGGACCCACGACTTCGCTACCCCCCTCGCCGTGCTGGACGCGATGCAACAGCGGGGGTCCGCCCCTCGCGATCCCAGAACGGACCGCCGTGCGGCTCCTAGGTTGGCCCAGGTCGTCCGGCCCTGGCGGGATGCCCGCGCCGATGCGTACCGTCGATCCGTTCGATGGACGGCGCGACGTCGCCGGGGAGGGCGGCGCCGTCCGCGGGGAGGTGGCATCGATGCGGAGGTTCCTCACGGGTGCGCTCGTCCTCGGGCTCGCCCTCGTCATGGGGCCGGCCGCCGGCGTCTCGGCGACGGACGGTCCCTACGGGCCGGGCTCTCCGGGGCTCGGCGATCCCTACTATCCGGACTACGGCAACGGCGGGTACGACGTGCACGATTACGACCTGGCCGTCACGTACCTGCCGAAGACCGACCAGCTGTGGGGGGTGGCCACGCTCTCGGTCGAGGCGACCCAGGGCCTGTCGAGCTTCAACCTCGACCTGATCGGGCTCACCGTCCGAGGCGTCGAGGTCGACGGCGTCACGGCCACGTGGTCGCGGACCGAGCACGAGCTCACGATCGAGCCGGCGACGCCGATCCCCGACGGGTCGGCCTTCACGGTTCAGGTCCGCTACGACGGCGTGCCGATCACGGCCTACGACCCGTTCGCGCCCGACCTGCAGATCGGGTTCATGCACACGACCGACGGGGCGATCGTGTCCGGTGAACCGGACGTGGCCGCGTTCTGGTACCCGTGCAACGACCATCCGCGCGACCGCGCCACGTACACCTTCCGCGTCACCGTCCCCGATCGGTACGACGTGGTGGCCAACGGCCTGCCGATCGGCGTCCGCGGGCGCGCCGGCTGGGCGACGCACGTGTGGCGCGCGTCCGATCCGATGGCCGCCTACCTGGCCACGATCGACATCGGCAAGTGGGTGATCCACTCCTACGAGACCGAGCGCGGGCTGCCCGTGATCGACGCGATCGACCCGAGCCGCCGCGAGCTCGTCGAGAGGGTCCTGGTGCACCAGGAGGAGGTCCTGGCCTTCCTCGAGGACACGTTCGGCACCTACCCGATGGAGACCGCCGGCGCGATCGTCGACGACCACCCGGGATACGAGTTCGCGATGGAGATGCAGACCCGCCCCGTCTACCCGTCGTCCTACTTCGTGTGGGGACAGAGGAGCTGGGCGCTGCCGCTGGTCCTCCACGAGCTGGCACACATGTGGTTCGGCGACATGGTGAGCGTCGACCTGTGGAGGGACATCTGGCTCAACGAGGGGTTCGCCTCCTACGCGCAGTGGCTGTGGGCCGAGCACCAGGGCGAGGCGACGCCCCAGCAGATCCTGGAGGCGACCTGGGACGCGATCCCCGCCGACGACCCGTTCTGGCAGATCGTCGTGGCCGATCCGGGTGCGGCGGACATGTTCAGCGGTGCCGTGTACACGCGGGGCGCGATGACGGTCCAGGCGCTCCGCGTGGAGGTCGGTGACGCCGCGTTCTGGCAGATCGTGTCGGCCTGGCTCGATCGCAACGCCTGGTCGACCGGGAGCACGGCGGAGTTCATGGCGTTGGCCGAGGAGATCTCCGGGCGCCAGCTCGACGCGTTCTTCCAGACCTGGCTGTTCGCGACCGAGAAGCCGCCGGCCGAGGCGGTCCTCGCGGAAGCGAGCGGTTCGCGCGTCGCCGCGGCCGTACCAGCGAGGGCGGTGCGATGGGCCCACCGGTGGCTCCGGTCGGTGGAGGCGCGGACCCGGTAGTGCGGGCGTGTGTTCGTGTTCGGCGGGCCTGCACCTGAGGTGCCGCTATCTCCGTGAGCCACGGCAGGTGGGCAGCGGCGCCCAGGTGCCGACGGATCGCCGGCGACCAACGGTCCCATCGAGAACGCGAGGGATCGATGCCCTCGCGCGTCGTATGAGTAGCAGCACGGCAGCAGGATCGAGATGGAGGGTTGGCGATGAACGATCTTCGCGAACAGGTGGAACGAGCGGCGACACCGACCGAGCGCGGCAGATCCACGTTGGTCCGGTGGCTGGCAGGATGCCTCGTCCTCGCCCTCGCCGCGGTGCTCGGTCTGGCGCTCGCGCTCGTCGCCGACCGGGACGAGGCATCCCCGACGACGCCGAGCGCCGAGGTGGTGGCGCTGCTCGATGAACGGATCGCCGCGATCAACCGGGTCGATGGCGCCGCCGCTGCGGCGCTCTACGCGGAGGACGCGGTGCTCGACGAGATCGAAGGTGAGCCCTATCCGTCGTCGACGGCGACCTACACCTTCGTCGGACGTGCCGAGATCGAGGAACGGCTCCAGGGGCTGGCCGAGGAGGCTGGGTTGCGTCTGGAGGCCGTCGGCGAGCCCGTCCAGCTGGGCAACCTCGTGGCCGAGCCGACGAGGTTCCTCCAGGAGGGCGGGTCCGGCTACGGCGAGGGCATCCTCGTGTTCGAGATCGACGACCAGGGCACGATCGCGCACCAGTGGATGATCGGCTGGGTCGAGAGCGGATGATCGTGGATCCGTGAAACCCGAGCCATCACCGCCTTCCGTGGGTCGTCGCTCAGGAAGACCGGGGATCGGGGCGAGGTGCTGACGGGGGCCGTGTGCCGGTGGGTCCCAGGAGGTGCCCGATCTCCCACGACGGGCGTCTGAGCCCCGGCTCGCGAGAGGTTGCGGAGCCCTGGAGCGTCTCTCATACAGGGAGCACGAGGACCAGGAACGTACGGCGGGGCCGACCCAAGGAGGCGACCGTATGGACACCAGGGCCACGGTGGGGTCCGCGGCACGCGATGGGATCGCGCCGGCGGACGCTGCGTCGTCCGCGACCCGTTCGGGGCCGGGCACGGCGAGGCGGGATCGGTGGCTCACTGGGGTGATCGCGGTCCTGAGCGTCGCCGTGGTCACGCTCGGCGCGTCGATCGTCGTTCGGTCGGGCACGGAAGGACCGACGCCGGCGCGGTCCACCGGGACACCCGAGGTAGAGCCGACAGGCGGGGCGGTATCGGCGGCGTCCGCCGGGCAGGATCTCGCAACGATCGCGGTCGCCGGACCGCGGATCGTGAGGCACGTGGACGAGTCGATGACGGCGTTCCGTCGTGGAGAGATGGCGCACTTCCGCTCGGGCTACAGCGGTACCGGGGCCTGGGGCGACGCTCGGTACCTGAGGTTCGATGAGGCGACGGGCAGGATGGTCCGCGTCCACCACGTCCTCCCGCTCGTGGGAACCCGAGACGTCGAGCGGACGAGCCCGATCACGGTCGTCGCGCGGAGCGGAGGCGGCAACGAGACGTGGAGCGACGACACGTGGACCGTCGTGTTCACGGTCAGGGCGGGCGCGGAGGAGCAGATGTGGGTCGAGCGTTGGACGACGCCCTGGGGCGAGCAACTCGATGAACTGTGGGTGATCCCGACGCCGGGCCTGATCGGGTCATCCCCCTTAGCTTCGTGAGGCCACCGGACGACGGACCTCGGCCGACTCGTCGGCGCAGCAGAGGCGAGGGCTCGGCGGCGCGCGTTCGTCTTCCGGAGCCTGAAGCGCTCCGGCGCGATCATCGCCAACGGCTCCGACACGCCGGTGGACGACGTGGACCCCCTCGTGGGCTTCCATGCGACGGCGACCTGCCGGCTGGCCGACGGCACGACCCTGTGGCCCGAGGAACGCCTGTCGCTCGAGGAGTCCCTGCGCGCCTACACCCTCGACGGCGCCTACGCAGCGTTCGAGGAAGACCGCAAGGGCTCGATCTCCCCGGGCAAGCTCGCCGACCTGGCGGTGCTGACGCGCGACATCATGACCGTCCCGGACGAAGAGATCCTCGAGGCGCAGGTGGCGCACACCATCCTCGGGGGGAAGATCGCGTACACGCGGTAACGGCATAGCGCTTCCGCCGTTCGATGTCGATGCCGCCTCGCTCGCGGCGGGCCGGATGTGGAACCTGGTAACCGACCTCGGGCGGCTCGACATCGCGTTCGAGCCCTCCGGCACGCAGGGCTACGCCGACGTCGCGCGCGACGCGGTGCACCTCACGATCCTCGGGACCGAGGTCGACGTCGCATCGCTCGCCGACGTGATCCGGTCGAAGGAGGCCGCCGGTCGCGACAAGGATCGCCTCGTCCTTCCGGTCCTGCGTCGGATCCAGGAGGCGACCAGCAGGGGTTGACGGCCTTACCGGGCGAGCAGGCGCTCAGCCTGGATCGGGGAAAGAGGCGCGTCTCGCGCCTCGACGCGAGTGGCTCCGCTACGGGCCCGGCGCGACCGGGAGGCGGCCGACGAGCCGGACCCCCTCGCCGAGCGTGGTCTCGATCTGCAACCTCCCGCCGACGGCATCGAGGCGGTCCCGCATGCCCTGCAGACCGGTGCCGCCGGCGGTCCGATCCGGGTCGAAGCCCCTCCCATCGTCGGCGATCGAGAACGTCAGGTGGCCGTCCGCCTGCGCGACCGTGACCCGGATCGACGAGGCGTCGGCGTACTTCGCGGCGTTGTTGAGCGCCTCGAGCGTGCAGAAGTAGACCGTCGACTCGACCTCGCGCGGGTATCGACCCACGCCGTCGGACTCGACGGTCGTCGGCACGACGCCCTTGCGGGCCTGGGCGGTGAGGGCCGCCCCCAGCCCCTGGTCGGCGAGCAGCGGCGGGTAGATCCCGCGGGCCAGATCGCGCAGGTTCTCGAGCGCCTGACCGGCGTCGCCCTGGATGCCGGTGAGCGCCTCGTGCGCCCGCGCCGGGTCCCGGTCGACGAGCTGGTCGGCCATCCGCAGCTTCACGGCGAGCGCGACGAGCTCCTGCTGGACGCCGTCGTGGATGTCGCGTTCGAGCTTGCGTGCCCGGTCGTCCTGCGCGCTCACGATCCGGCGGCGGGACTCGCGCAGGTCCTCGAGCAGCCGGACGTTGTGCAGCACCGGTCCGGCCTGCGCCGCGAGGTCGGCGATCAGCGACCGCTTCGCGTCGTCCATCGGGTCGTTCGCGGGCATGACCACCGAGACCGATCCCAGCTCTTCCCCCTGGTAGGCGACGCCGGCGGCGTCCGGGCCCGGCTCGGTGGGGGCGTCCTCTTCAGGCCATCCGGCGGCGTGGCGCCGCGCCGCGCCGACGCCGAGCCACACGTCGGCGCGCGCCGCACCTACCGCGTTGCCCAGGACCGCCGCCATCCTCGGGAGGACGTCGTCGGTCGCGTAGGACTCGCCCATGCGCTCGGTGAACTCGGTCAGGACCTCGTACGGCGTCGCCCGGCCGCCGAACACCAGCCGGTCGGCGATCCGTCGCGAGACGCGCCACAGCGGCACGATCAGGAGCCCGAGGACGACCCCCAGCACGAGCCGAGGGTCGTCGATCGAGGGGCGCCCGCCGATCAGCGTGCTGGAGCCGACCACGAGCGCGGCACCGGTGGCCACCGCGATCAGCACGGCCACGACCCCGAAGCGAACGGTCTTGCGGATCACGACCTCGAGGTCGTACATGCGGTACCGCAGGATCGTGAACCCGAGCGCCGCCGGGATGCCGATCCCCAAGATCAGGAAGGACAGGAGGAACAGCACGCTGCCGAGGTCCTCCCCCCCCAGCTCGGCCGCCGCCACGGTGAGCCCGAACGAGAGGCCCGCCGAGAGCACGGTCAGCGCGAGGATCCGGATCTGCTGCCGTTCGACGCCGTCGGCCCGCCGCCAGCGAACGACGATGCCCACGACCGAGGCGAGCGCGACGGCGATCATCCCCCAGGCGACGATCGCTTCGAGCGCCGAGCTGATCGGCTCGAGGATCTCGAGGCCGAGCGGGTTGTCCGTCGCGACCGGGAGCGACGTGTCGACCGGCCCGGGCGCGAACATCGAGAGCACCGCGGTCGCGACGCCCGCGATCACGGCGAGGCGGACGACGACGCGCCAGCGGGGGCTCGCCGGTCGACCATCCGGGAACAGCAGGAGGATCAGGGGCAGCGCCGCGATCCCTGCGAAGGCCCACGTCTGGAACCAGACCGCCACCGCGAGCAGGACCGAGTCCGCGCCGTGCCGATCGAACGCGTACGTGAGCAGCTCGTCCGTCAGCGCCCCGACCTGGAACGTGAAGCCCACCGTCAGCAGGAGCCAGCCGATCGGGTTCCGCGGCGCCCGCGAGGCGATCACGGCGCCGACGACCTCGTACCCGACGATCGCGACCGCCGCGAAGACGATGAAGACGCCGTCCCCACCGAGCGAGCGGTTCTGGGCGGAGATCCAGAACGTGGCCGCGAGCATCACCAGCAGGAGGGCGACGAGCACCCACGGGAGCCGGGCGCGCTGCGCCGGCTCGGTGATCGTCACGGCTGGGGGATCGCTCACGGCGCCGATCGTCGCACCCTCCCGCCGCGGGGGCCAGGGGGAGGGCGTCACCCGTGGCCGGGGTGCTGCCACCCCCCGCGCGGGTCCCCCGTGGGTCCCGGCGGGCTCGTCAGCGCTCGCGCGTGCGAGGCGTCAGGGTGCCAGGCTCCGGACGACGCAGAACTCGTTGCCCTCGGGATCGCGCAGCACGGTGGAGAGTGTCTAGGACACTAGACGGAACTCGGGAGAGGGCGCGAGGATGGGTCGACATGACGACCTACCGGATCGACCTGGAGCGCGACGAGAGCGGAGCGTGGGTGGCGAGCTGTCGTGAGATCCCCGGATGCCACACCTACGGCCGGAGCCTGCAGCAGGCCCGGGACCGGATCCGTGAGGCCCTCGCGCTGTGGGTGGACGACGCGGGGGACGCCGAGCTGGATCTCAGGGTCCACCTCCCGCGGACGTGGAGGGACGAGATCCGCTCGTACCTCGGAGCGCGGGCGCGTGCCATCGATGCCGAGCGTGCGGCCCAGGAAGCCGCCGCATCCCTCGCGTACGGGCTCACCCAACGCGAGGGATTGTCGATGCGAGACGCGGCGGAGCTGATCGGGCTTTCACACCAGCGGGTGCAGCAGCTGGTCGCAGAGCACGAGCGGCAGGCGGGCCCGTCCGATCCGCGGCGACACCCGCGAGGCGACGGGCCGCGCCGACCTCTGAACGTCGTCGCGTGATGAGCTGAGGTGCTGGACCCGGGGCCGTTCTTCCATGGGACGAAAGCCGACCTGCGCGTGGGCGATCTCCTCACGGCGGGCTTCCGGTCGAACTACCGCCCCGAGGTGACGATGAACCACATCTACTTCACCGCGCTCCGTGAGGGTGCCGGGCTCGCCGCGGAACTCGCCGGAGGAGACGGTGCTCCGCGCGTCTACGTCGTGGAGCCGACGGGGGAGTTCGAGGACGACCCCAACGTGACCGACAAGAAGTTCCCCGGCAACCCGACGAGGTCCTACCGCAGCCGAGACCCCCTCAGGATCGTCGACGAGGTGACCGACTGGCCACGACTCACTCCCGAGGAGCTGCAGACCTGGCGCGACCGGATCGCGGCGATCCGTGCCGACGAACGCGGGGAGATCATCAACTAGAAGGTGTGTCCGTTCGCCGGGAGGCTCGTCGTCAGGATGCCAGGCTCCGAAGGACGCAGAACTCGTTGCCCTCGGGGTCGCGCAGCACGGTCCACGACACGTCCCCCTGGCCGATGTCGGCCTTCGTCGCGCCGAGGGCGATCAACCGCTCGACCTCCTCAGGCTGGGACGTCTCGACCGGGCTCACGTCGATGTGCAGCCGGTTCTTCACGGTCTTGCCCTCGGGCACGACGACGAACACGATCGTCGGCGGCGTCGGCTCGCGCCGGAGCCGAGCCTGCCACTCGGCCCAGTCGTCCTCGGTCGAGACGTCCGGGGGCCCGATCTCGATCGCACCCTCCTCCTCGTCGAGCACGCGGTAGCCGAGGACCGCGCACCAGAACTCGGCGAGCCTCCGCGGCTGTTCGCAATCGACGACGATCTCGGAGAAGCGGCTGACCATGCGACCTCCAACGGTAACGAAGGCCCGATGCTAGTTCCTCCCGCGACGGGCACGGGAGTCCGGGCCCGCCTCGATTCGCGGTCTCTCCTCGATACCTGGACCGAGACCGGCTGGCGCACGAAGCACTGCTCACTGAGTGGAATTACTCAGGGCGTTGAGTAAACTGTCGTCATGTCGTATCGCCGCCGTCAGGTCGCGGACCTCGCCCGACGCTTGAAGGAACCCCGTCGGTTCATCCAGGTCCTCGCCGGCCCCCGTCAGGTCGGCAAGACGACGATCGCCAGGCAGGTCCTCGAAGAGGTCACGACCTCGAGCCGCTACGCCTCGGCCGACGACCCGGCGGGGCGGGACCTCGCGTGGCTGCGATCGACGTGGGACCTCGCGAGGCTGGATGCGCGTGAGGGCGGCCGTCGCGGGGCGATCCTCGTCCTCGACGAGGTCCAGCAAGTCCCGGCTGGGCGGACGTGGTGAAGCGGCTGTGGGATGAGGACTCCGCTGAGGGGGCCAGGCTCCGCGTGGTGATCCTCGGCTCGTCTCCGTTGCTCGTGCAGCGCGGGCTCGGCGAGAGCCTCGCCGGACGGTTCGAGCTGATCAGGGTTCCTCACTGGACCTACTCGGAGATGCGCGAGGCCTTCGACTGGGACCTCGACCGCTACCTGTTCTTCGGCGGATACCCGGGCGCGGCCTCGCTCGTCGGCGACCTCGCGCGGTGGGCGCGCTACGTCCAAGACTCCCTCGTCGAGACGACCCTCTCCCGCGACATCCTCCTGCTGACCCGGATCGACAAGCCGGCTCTGCTGCGTCAGCTCTTCCGGCTCGCCTGCGACTACTCGGGTCAGATCGTGTCGTACCAACGGATGCTCGGGCAGCTCCAGGACGCAGGGAACACCACGACACTCGCGCATTACCTCGAGCTCCTGGGCGGCGCAGGCCTGGTGACGGGTCTGCAGAAGTACAGCGGGAGCCGTGTGCGCCTGCGCGGCTCCAGCCCGAAGCTCATCGCGCTGAACGACGCTCTCGTCTCCTCGCAGCTGGGAGTGACCTTCCGCGAGGCGCGGCGTGATACTCCCAGCTGTGGGGCCGTCTGGTCGAGTCGACGGTCGGTGCGCACCTGCTCGCCGATCCTCGATCTGGAGGTGACCTACTGGCGCGACCGCAACCGTGAGGTGGACTTCGTGGTGCGGACCGGTCGGTCGCTCACCGCGATCGAGGTGACGAGCGGGCGGCGCAAGGACGCGCTCCCCGGTCTCCGCGCGTTCCTCGGGGCGTATCCGAAGGCCAGGACGCTGCTGGTCGGCGGCCAAGGACTGCCGCTCGAGGAGTTCCTCGGACGACCGGCTGCCCACTGGATGGCGTGACTCACCGACTCTCCCCGACCGTGTTTCGACCTCGGACTCTGTTGCGTTCTCGCCTGAGACCTACCGCCGGTGCGCAGCGTCGTCGCGACGGCGGTGGGGGCACGCACGCCGACAGTGCCCGGCGTCATCGAGGCGCCGAGGCGGCCTCGACGACCTCGGAGCGGCAGCGCATCCGCGAACGCCTCGGCGATCGCCCGCGCGCCCTCCGCGCTCGGATGGAAGCCGTCATGGGCGATCCACTCGGGATGCTCGACGGAGCGTCGCCGTACGTGCTGCAGATCGACCACGATGGCTCCGGTCTCGGCGGCGACCCGCTCGATCGCGTCGTTGTAGCGGGCGACGATCGTCCGAACCTCGCTGGGGGTCGGCAGCGAGAGTCCGGGCGCCGGGCAGGCGGGGGCCGCTCGACGGTGGGTCGGGCCGGCACGCGAGGTAGATGGGAGCGAGTCGATGCGTGGCGTGGTGGCCACGAGCACGACGGCGCCCGCATCCGTCAGCGCTCGAGACCATCGAGCCGGAGATCGCGCTCGAAGGACTCGACCGGCACCTGCGCCACGAGGTCGTTCACGTTGAACCAGACGGTCACCACGTCGGGGTCGCAGCGCGACCGCCTCCGGGGCTGCTCGACGAGCGCTTCCGCGAGCGTGCTGCCCGGTCGGCCGAGGTCGTAGAGCACCGCCTCGGGCAGCGACTCCCGCCACAGCACCTTGGGCCAGGCCTCGGTGAACGGGTCGTCGGTGCCGACCCCCGACGTCTCGCTGGCGCCGATCGCGACGTAGACCACCGGATCGTCGGTCACCGGCGCCGCCGGGGCGACGATCGCCGGGCCCTCGCCCCCCACGCAGGCGCCGAGCACGAGGCCGGCGCACAGCGCGACGATCGAGATCGTCCTCGGCCCGGTCATGCCCCGCCCACCGCTTCGCGTGCGGGCAGCCTCGCCGCCCGGCGAGCGGGCACCGTGCCGGCGACGAGCGCGAGCGCCGTCGCACCCCCGATGCCGCCGATCACGATCGTCAACGGCACCGACAGCTCCACGCCTTGCAGTCCCTGCTGCGCGAGGTACCCGTTGACGACCGCCCCGACGGCGCCGGCCGTGGCGATGCCGAGCGCGGTGCCCGCGGCGCCTCCCACCGCCCCCACGAACGCCGCCTCGAGCAGGAACACCCGCTGCACGTCGCGGTCGCGGGCTCCGATCGCCTTCAGCACCCCGATCTCACGCCGGCGTTCCCGCACCTGCGCGAGCATCGCGTTCGTGATGCCGAGGGCAGCGATCACGAGGGCGATGAGCCCGATCGAGCCCAGCACGATGTCGACGACCCGCAGGTACCGCTGCACGTTGGCGATCAGCTGCTCGGGCGCGCTCGTCGAGTAGCCGAGTTCGTCGATCGCCTCGCGCACGTCGCGCACGTCGCCGAGGGTGTCCGCCACCACGATCAACCCCGAGTAGGGGGAGCGGGGTAGCGGTTGGCGATCACCGTCGCCCATCTCCCCGAGAGCCCACGCGCGGTTGGCTGCCGTCTGCTCGATCGGCACGAGGAACATGCCCGGGGCGGCTTCCTGCGCGACGACGCCCACCACCTCGGCGGCGACCCACCGGCCCCGGTAGTCGAGCTCACCGGTGACCGACCGGGTGACCTGCGCGTGCGCCATCGCGACCCGGTCCCCGATCACCTGCGCGGGGTCACTGGCATCGAGCCCGAGTCGATCGAGGTAGCCGAGCGTCACGGCGGTCTCGTTCGAGAGCCCGGCCGCCGGAAGCCGGCCCGCGAGCAGCGTGACCGGCAGCCGTTCTGGGTGGCGGAGGTCGACCCCGACGGCGCGGTCGAAGATGCGATGGGGTGCACCCGGCACGTGCGGCGGCACCGCCAGCACGTCGAGGTCGAGCACGGGCGCGACCGCGTCGATGCCGCCGAGTTCGCTCGATCCGCGCGAGCTGCACCTCGTCGAGCCGCAGCGGGGACCCAGCCGGAAGTCGTCGCTCTCGAGCTGCCCGGGCTCGGCGCGAGCCGCCGCGACCCTGATCGCCGTGACCGGTCCGCCCTTGCTCACCTGGTTGATCACCCTGCGAGTTCGCCGTGACGACGATCGTGGCGAGGGCGACCAGCAGAGCGCTGGCGAGCGTGACGGCCAGCACGGTCAGCACGGTGCGACCGAACCGGCGCGTCGCGCTCTCGAATGCCAGGCGAAGCGCGTCGGACCACCTCACGCGGCCCACCGCCCGTCGTCCAGCCGCAGTCGCAGCGTTGCCCGCTCGGCGACCGATGGGTTGTGCGTCACGACGATCAGCGTGCAGCCGCTGTCGGCCGCATCGACTCCAGCAAGCCGAGCACCTGGGACGCCGCGCCTGCTCGTCGAGGTTGCCGGTCGGCTCGTCGGCGAGCAGGAGCCGGGGACCGTTTGCCATCGCTCGCGCGATCGCGACCCGCTGCCGCTCGCCGCCCGAGAGCGCCGCGGGGCGATGGCTGCGCGCGATCGGCGAGCCCGACGGAGTCGAGCAGCTGTCGGCCCGGGCGCCGCCGCCATCGCGCGACGTCCCCGAAGCGCCAGCGAGAGCTCGACGTTCTCGAGCGCCGCCAGCACCGGGACGAGACCGTAGTGCTGGAACACGAACCCGACCGTCTCGCGGCGATAAGCGGCCAGGTCGTCACCTCGCAGCGAGCAGAGCGAGCGCCCACCGACCTCGGCGACCCCTTCCTGCACCGGCTCGAGGCCTCCGAGCAGCGAGAGCAGGGTGCTCTTCCCGGCGCCCGACGCACCCGTGAGCGCGGCATAGCCCCCCTCGGGCACGTCGAGGTCGATGCCGTGTAGGACAACGAGTCTCCATCGGTGCCTGCAAAGGCATGCCGCAAGCCTCGCGTGGTGACCGTCACCCCTGCTGCCTCGGTCGAGGTGAATGAGGACGTGGCCGTCGGAGTCGTCGCCGATGACGGGGTTGGACGCACGCCTTCCAGTCTCGCAGCAACCGCCTGGAAGGCGGACAGTCAGTACAAGACGCTCTAGAGCCTCATGCCCTCTGTGGTCGAGTGATTGACCCTCTCCATCACGGAACCGGAACCGCTGGAGATCGACGGCCGTTGCATCGGAGTGCCATCGACTTCGTACCTGCTGCTGGGCCCGCGCCCACCGGTGGTCAGGACGCGCGGGCCTTGATCGCGGTGCGGGCGACCAGGAGCGCCGCGACCACCATGATCGCCACAGCGACGATCACCTTGCTCGGGTCGACGGCCGGACGCCACACGACCTCGTCGCCGCGGCATGACGTAGGCGCCGGCCGGCTTCGCGTTCACGCCGAAGCCACTGCCACTTCCCTTGCCCTCGCCGCCCGGACCCTCGCCGGTCCCGCCCCCGCCGCCCCCTTGCACTCGCGCCGCCGGGATGATCGTCACGCCGTTCTTCTCGATCGGATCGCCGAACACGCGCTTCACGGTCAGAGCGTCCTTCGCCTGCTCGATCGTCTTCTGGACGTCGTTCACCGACTCGGCCATCGGGGCCTCCCTCCCGTGGGTTCGACCTTCACATCGAACCAGGTGTCTCGTGTTCAGGTGCAGGCCGGTGGTCCCCTCGCAGGTGGGTACCCGTGCATCGCCCAACACCCGCGGTGCCCCGTCGGGCGTAGGTTGCGGTCGTGAGGGGACCCTGGCTCGCTCGAGGTGTGCTCGCCGGCGCGGCCGGTACGGCGGCGACACAGCGTCCGTAACTGGAGGGGCTTTAGTTCCGGAACTGGTGGCTCCCGAGCTCCGGTATCGGAGGGCATCAGCCGCCAGCACTGTCGGCCAGCGCTTGCGGAACGTCCCGCGGCGATGAGAACCGGCGCTCCTCCCGGGAAGACGGGTTGCCACGTCGTCGTTCACCCCGGCTGCGGCGTGGTTGCCCGATCTACCTAGCTGCCCGCCGTCTCTTCCCAGAGGTGGCTCGCCGACTCTCGGATGCGTATGACCGTGTGTCGAGGGAAGATCGGACACTCGATGACGGGATGGCTCCGGGGGAGGCGGGAGATCCTCCCCCGAGGTGCGCCTAGCCCTTGAACTGGAGATCGGCCGTCAGGGTCGCGTCGAACAGTTCCAGCGTCACCGTGCGGCACTGACCGGCGTAGCTCTTCGGCGTCTTCCAGTTGAACTGCCAGTAGCCGTCGCCGAGGTACTGCAGGCCCGAGGTTCCCGCGTACGTCTCGATCGCGTCGGTCGGTTCGCCCACGCACGCGCCGGCGCCGGTCTGGGACGAGACACCCAGGAAGTGATCAGGATCGCTGATCGGCTGTCCGTTGTGGTCGAACGCCCGCCACTTCAGAGGGATCGTCTGCCCGGCCTTGGCGAGGTTCACCTCGTCCATGTTGACGGGCGCGAAGAACCCCTCGACCGTCGCGACCGACCCGAGGTCGTCCACCGACACACAGAGCCCGCCGGTGTTGTTGGACGGGTAGATGTCGTTGATCGCGAACGCGAACGAGAGGACACCGTCAGTCGCAACCCTCGTGAGGCTGTACTCGTGATCCGCGGCGTACGGACCCCAGTCGACGTTCTGACCGTCGACCATCAGGTCGAGCAGGATGTCCCCGTAGCCCTCGTAGTTGCGCACGGAGTCGGTCCACGGCAGGCTGTTGATGCGCTGGTACGTGTCCTGCGAGTACTGGGCGTCGGCCCGGATGTCGTACGTGCTGACCCCGCCCGCGTAGTACGTGCCGGACACGTCGATCCGGTACTCGTGACCCGGCACCACCGCGAGGTTGACCGTTCCTCCTGTCGAGGGCACGAACGACGAGCCCGCCTCGCAGCTCACCGTCGGGTTCGGCCCTACGAGGAACGGCGTCCAATCGAAGTCCCAGTCGCGCTCGCCACCCAGCGCCAGCCTGATCTCGACCTTGTCTTGCGCCGTGAACGTTTGCGAGACCGTGGCGTTGGCCGCCGCGCCGATGTTCGGGTAGATGACGTCGCCGAGCACCACGGGGTGGGGGTTGCCCGATGTCTTCACCTGACCGTCGAGCCGGTACTCGAACCACGCCCCACCGACGTACCCGCCGACGAACTCCAGCGTGACCGTCCCGGGGCCTACGGCCACCTGGTGGACGTAGGGCGTGAGCTTCCCCTCGTAGCCTGGGGTGAGCTTCGCCATGTTGAGGGCGTTCGTGCTCGGGAACGTGTATGCGGCAGCCGGCAACGCCATGAGTGCGATGAGCCCAAGCGCGAGCGGCACAGAGAGCAACTTCTTCATGCGCTTCTCCCTCCCTCGGGCCGCTGCGCGTGGTCGGTGAGGGGCCTCCCGAACTCCCTCGATCGCGCCGGGGGGCGGCCCTTGAGTCTCCAGAGGGATGGTTGCGCCTCACGGAACGGGAGCGCAGGGTCCAACGACCCGCGAGCGGTGGGACTAAGGGCGTGAGGTCCGACAGGCGAGACCGTCGATGGCACTTGGCACTCCGCATCGGTCGCGGCGGTGCGTGCGTCTCGTACGACACGCACGTCTCCCCGACCGTGTGTCGTAGGCGATCCACCACGTCGTCGTAGGAGCGTGTGTCTTCAGGGCGAGGACGCACACCCGCGGGTGCCTCCGGCACCATCGGATGGGGCGACCGCCGCCGGTCGGTCTAGCCTGCTGCGATGGAGATCCCGGAGACCCGCTATGGGAAGACGGACGACGGCGTCCACATCGCCTACCAGGTATTCGGGGAAGGGCCGGCCAGGGGCGTGCGCTGTGCTCGGGCGATCGTCGAGGGCACCGAGCCGCTCGGGATTGAGATCCGCGCGGGCCTGCATACCGGCGAGGTCGCGTTCGACGGTGACGCCATCACCGGGCTCGGGGTCGCGATCGTGGCCAGGGTCGATGCGAAGGCCGGACCGTCGCAGGTCGGGGCGGTCAGGATTCCCGGACCTGGCAGGTCAGCGCGCTACCCGTGCCGCCGTGGTAACGGATTCGGCCAGTCTGGAAACGGCTTAGCTACGCAGCGACCCCGCAGACGTCGCGGCGCTACAGAACGCCACAGATCGCCACAGATCTACACGTTGGCCCCTCCCCCGCCGCCGCCAGAGGCCTCCGCCCAGGCCGCGTCGACGACGATGGCCGCACCCTCGACCAGCGCCTCGACCAGGTCACTGAACGCGGTCGTCAAGGTGGTGACGGCGTCCGCGAGCGACTGGACCGTGAGTAGCTCGTCGCCGTCCACGACGACGCCGGCGGCGTCGCGCGCAGCGAGGAGCCGCGCGGACAAGCGCGTTTTCGTCCGCGCCGGCGCCGGCTGCAAGCACCTCCGGCGCTCCCTCGAGCGATCCGAGGATCGCAACGAGCGCCTGGCCGACCAGCTTGATGGCCCGATCGGCGGCTTCCTCGCCCGGCCACTTCGGATCGTCGGCGTAGTCGTCGTCATCGTCCCCGCCAACGAATCGCCCACGCTTCCTCGATCGCTCTCCCCGCGTCGCCGACGAGCACGCCTTGGCGGTGTCCGTCCATCGAGGAGTAGCCGGCGAGACCTTCGCCGCGCGCCTCCTCGAGGACCCTCACCACGGTGCCTGCCACGTCGTCTAGCGAGAAGCATCATCTGGAAGATGCCCTCCACATCCGTCACAGGCGTCGACGCTCGAAGTAGTCCAGCCGCGCGTCGCGCGTGGATCTGCCACGGACTCGTGACCTCGAGCTCGCGAAGCAGTTGCTCCGTGTCCTGCTGTCCGACGGGAGGCTGCAACGTGCCGATGGCGCCGGTCTCCGAGACGGCATGACCGTCGTCGGCCGGTTGGCGGCTCCCCTGCTTCTGGCCAAGCGGAAGTCGCCCAGGCCGCCTTGACGTCTCCACCATCCACGGCGGCTGCGACGACACCCAGCGCCTTCTCACGAAGGTTCGCGTAGTGGCAGACTCCACTTGATCTGGTCAGTTCGACACGTCGGGCGAGCTCCTCGTAGACCAGCGGATCGTTGGAGAACCACCTCGAAACGGTCGTTCGATCGCGGCCCACCACGGCGGCGATCTTGGTGACGTCGTTGCCCTGGACGCGCAGGGCGATCGCCCGCAGCTGCACCGGACTGAGCGCCCTCGTGGACGTGCTGTCGTTGTTCATCATCTGCCTCCAGTTCCGATCGTGTTGCGCTCAACACAGATAGCGAGTCGAGAGCGCTCCTACACCATGAGGTCGTCGTCGGGGTCGACGCCAGCTTCAGCGGCGCCGGTCGGGATGGGGCTCAAGCGAGGCGGGCGCACGACCCCCGTGAGATCGAGCAGACCGCCCCTCGTGTTCAAGAGCCAGAACGCCGCGATGGACAGGGCCTCCGCCAGGATCGGCGGAGTCCCTCGGAGGGCACGTACGCCAGGAGCCTGGGCAGCCGCGGTCTGCACGGCGACGCTGAGGGATTACCCAGTCCTCCGATCCGGGGACCACACCTCCGCATGAACTCGGGGCAGCGTCCTGGATTCTCGCCGGCCGCCGCGAGCACCGAGCCGAGCTGGTCGCCCGTGAAGATGAGCGCCAGAACGGTCTCGCCGAACACCGGCAACGCACGAGATCACCTCGCCGGTGCCTGTCGCCACCTGCCTGAACTCCAAGTAGTCGGCGCCGCCCAGGACATCGCACAAGGCGTCCCCCCAGAACAGGCCCGGGTTCGTTGGGTCGAATTCCTGTGCGTGGGCATCCACGTAGTCGCGGGCGAGGCCCAGGAGCTTGCTGCGCGTGCTTCGATCGTTCATCTCCTCCTCCTTGATCGTGTCGAGGAACCGTCTCGAACCGCGAACGGTTCCGTTGCCGTTGATCCACCCGGCTCCCACACGCGGTGGGAACCGGGCAGCGAGTCGAGTCACGCTCGACGGCGCAGCTCGTCGCGAGCCAGCTCCGCGGCTCGCGAGCCGTTCTCGGCCTGGAACACGCAACCAACGCAGCCGCCGCTGAACATCGCTCCCTCGAGCGAAACGAGCTCGAAGAAGCTGAGCCAGTCGGCGACGTCGTCATCACTCATGTGCGCCAGCTGTTGCTGGAAGACCTTGAACTCGTCGTCGGTCATCGGTCCGTCGAGGTGCATCTGCAAGATCATCTGGTCCTTTCACCTCCCCTCTTGTGCGCGCCCATAATAGAACCTAGTAGATGACGCTGGGGCGTAAACACTGTATGCTCATCCGTACACGAGAAGGAGCGACAGATGACCGAGGGACGCGACAAGCAGCGACCGTTCCGGCGCTTGTCCGACGCCGCACCACCCTGGGACAAGAGCAGGGAAGTCATGGCGGGAGCGATGTCGGTTGGCGCCGGCCACCGATGGGGACCTGTACCTGCACTTCATCCCACAAGCCGATGGGAGGCTGTACCTGTTCGGCCTCGATATCCGCCCCAGCGGTGTGCTGTTCATGAAGTCGATGAACGAGCTACCGCCTGGAGGATCACCGCCCGTGCTCTCCACTCCCTCAAGCTCGGTGAGGTTCTCGAGGGCCTTCGGGCGGGCGAGCGCGTGACGGAGCCCGACCCGAGTCAGACGCCCGCCGACATCCCACAACCCGGCGCCCGTCCGGGCCGTCGGGGGCTCTCTGACGAGTTCCTGTCGTGGGTGGCCGTCAACTACTTGAAGGCCGCCAACGCGAGCCCGAGGGCACCAGTTCGACGGATGCAGGGAGTAGCTTGGGAAC